>CAVPXN010000013.1:0-380269 GCA_963709745.1 uncultured delta proteobacterium | reverse complement strand
TAATTTTGCGGTAAGAAAGCTCAGGCTGGTATTTTTCAGCTTGAGATAAAACAGGTTATCGGTGTTGTTCTCGCCATCCGGACGATTGGTCCGGTCAATATACGTAAAGGTGTAACCGCCGTTGATCCGGGTGTGTGCCGGCAGGCGATAACCGGCATCGACACCAAAATTGTTTTTGGTATAGCCCGATAGGTAGTGGGGTTTGCTGCCGTCGGCATTCGATAACTGTGGAATCGTTATCCCGATCATAATAGTCATAAAACAGGCGGGTATCGAGTTTTGCGAGAGGGCGGGAGATAAATGACGCCCCCAGCCTGGTGGTGGTGATATCGCCATCAAAGGTTGTCTGGTTCAGGCCGGCCGGAGGGGGGCACCGATCGCATCGACGGAAAAATCGTTTGATAGATTGGTATAGCTGCCCGTGACAACAAAGGTAGAGCTGAGGGGGAACTGACGCCACATCAGGTCGGCTCCTATCTTGGCGAAATTGTTATCCGCCGGCAGGGAATTGGTCTCGGTTATGCCAAGAATGGGATTCTGCCAGTCAAGAAAATTGTTGTCGTTATTGAAGGTACTGTATAGGCCGGAGACCTTGATCGACATCCGATCCGAACGATAACCGCCTTGGGCCGTATAGTTATCGGTTGTATAGTCGACGGGTTCCGCCATTTCCACCACCCCGGAGAAACTGCCGGAGCCGAGTGGCTTTAGTCCGTCTTTTTCCTGCCTGTTTGCCCCGAAAGAAAAATAAAAAGGTTCGGCCAGGGTAAAGGAGACATCTCCGCCGTATTTTTTGGTCTCAATCTGATAATCATATGTCGTCCAGGTGGCCTGAACGTCAGGATCTGCTCCGCCTAGGGTGAGCTTGTCGCTGCCGATGCCGGAGTAAAAAGATGGGCACCAAAAGACAGGTTGTGCGGAATTTCATTATAAAAGAACTCATATTTAAACTTTTCATAACTGCCGCCGGTGAGTTGATAAAACTGATCGTCCTGACCGATATCCTGTCCTTCGGCCCCAAGCCAGTAGCCATCGCGGCTATAATTGAGCGTAAATTGCCCAGGATTGCGTCATCGAGGTCGCGGTACTCCTGAAACTTGGCGCTGTCGTCTTCGCCATCAATCAGGCGTCCACCAAGTTCCACCGAGCCGCTTATATCGATATCTTCTGCCGCCGAACTTCTCTCGACCTGGGGAAAAATGAACAGCACCGCGGCAATAAATATATGGTCTCTTGTTCATGTTTCATTCTCCTATCGGGTTAAGGCGTGGTTTTCGAAGGTGTTGCTGCCGTGTATTGCCCCATGGCAATTGAGACAGGATCGAGCGAAAAATCTGTTGCTTGGGCTCTTACCGGTAAAAGAGGTTTTGGCATCGTAGGGTGTGCCCGGATGGCGCTGCCAGTCATGGCAGTCCTGACAGAGGTTGGGCACTTTCTCGGTGAGCAGTTTGGGATGGATACTGCCATGACTGGTATGGCAGGTGAGACAGTTTTCGGCCACCGGCGGATGTTCGTAGACATACGGGCCGCGCTTGTCGGCGTGGCAGCTATAGCAGAGCTGCTGGGAATCATCCGCTTTGACCATATGGCGGGCCAGGCTGCCGTGGGGAGAATGGCAGGATTACAGCTGACCTTGCCTTCAATGATAGGATGATGCGACCATTTGCCGGCGGCTACTTTAATGTCGCGATGGCAGCCGAAACAGACCTCCGGTTCGTTGGGTTTCTGCCTGCCGCCGACATGCAGGTCATGACAGGAATCGCAGGACACATCGTTGCGGTTATGGATGCCATCCTGCCATAAATCCATGCCCGGTTTCTTGCCGTGGCAGGCAAGGCACTTCGCCGATTTTGCCTGGGCGTCGACATTTTTATCAAAGGTGAAGATGTCTACGCCTCGGCCTCCGCCTTTTTCCACATGGCTGCCCCGGTCCATGACAGGATTCACAGGCATCCTGGGATTGCGGGCCGCGTATCGTTTTTCTTGAATGCAGCGATTTGCGTAGCTGTCGTATTGGGCTTCATGGCAGTCCTTGCAGGTCTCCGCGCCTATAAAGCCCGCGCATCGGGGCTCTGGCCTGCCGCTATCATCGGCCATGGCGAGATAAAAGAGAAATTACAAGAGAAAGACACTTAAGGGGATGAGCAACAGAATATCCTTTCTGTTCATACTGCCTCCAAGGGGTGTGAAAATATTGATGATTCTATCTATTGGCTTTTGGCGCAGTTCGCACCAGTCGGAAACCAAGGGACTGATGGCCGAAATCAGGTGAAAGGCCTACCCGATGAGAGCTTCGTATGCCAAGAGGCCCGTTGCTCCAGCCGCCGCCGCGCATAACGCGATACTCTCCTGAGCCGGAATACAAGGGATTGTCTTTCGGCAGTTTACTGTAGGCTTCGCTGTTATAGACGTCCCGGCACCACTCCCAGACATTGCCTAAAACATCATAGAGACCGAATTCATTGGCCTTGAAACTCCCCACCGGGGCGACCACCGGGTAGCCGTCGTCGCAATTGAAAGCCGTCCAGCTCTGCCGTTGTTTCTTGGCGGATACATCCGCCACATTGGCATAGTTGCAGGCCTCTTCGGTCGAATTTCCCCAGAAATGACTTTGTGTGGAGCCTGCCCGGGCGGCATGTTCCCATTCCGCCTCGGTAGGCAGTCGATAGTCTCACCCGATTCAGTGGAGAGCCATTGGGCATAGGCCACGGCATCATCCCAGGAGACATTGACAACCGGCAGGTTATCTTTATTGAGGTTGACTCCCCGCACTTGTCCGCTGTTATGCTCCGGCCTGAACTTTTTGTACTGCTCATTGGTGACTTCGTATTTGCCAACGTACAGATCCGATACACACACCTCATGCACCGGCCGTTCGTTGGGATCGCCATCGCCGACCGAATCGCCCATGGCAAAACAGCCGCCCGGCACAAGTATAAATTCCATTCCTGTCTGGGGTTCGGTGAAGAGAGCCTCGGCTCCGGCTGAGGCATTGGAGGCAAAAAATAAAAAAAACAAAAAGACAGGCCACGTTTTTCCAATCATCTGTATCTCCTCCGTAGTTATAATGCGTTGGAATCGTATATCCCCGCCTCTTTCAGGGGGGATAAACGATTCCGTCTAATCGGCAAACTGGGCGACATCCTGCTCTTTGAGGACGAGCCCCATTCCCGGTCGGTCCAGATCCGGATAAATTTCGCCCTGTCGAAGACCGGCAAGCCGTCGAAAAACATTTTTTCTATACGCACATGGTCATAAAAATATTCCATATGGCGCACCGGCAGCAGCGAACAGCAGACATGACAATGCAGGGCCGGGGCGGTATGAGAGGAGAAAGGAAGAAAATTGGCCTGACAGAGATGGGCCGCCGGAATGAAGACCGACAGGGAACACCGGGTGGCATCCGCCTGGAGGACATCGACCGCCTCTGCCGAGATCATTCGCTAAAATAGTCGAGATTGAAGCCATATTCTCCGGCGGTAATCTCGATCCCGGCCGGGCATCGCCGGCGCAACAGATGGAGCCCGTGCAGATCGAGATGGTGCACCGGTTCTTCAAACCAGCTCACCCCGAATTCCACCAGCTTTTCGGCCACGGCCAACCCTTCTTTGGGAGAATAAGCGCCGTTCCATCGACCATCAGCTCGGCATCGTCGCCGACCGCCTGTCGGGCCGCTCTGATGCGGAGCTGGTCCTGCTGCGGGTTACGGCCGATTTTTATTTTCATCTGCCCAATGCCCATCTCCCGCCAGCCGGATAATTGCCCGGTGAGGGTCGGCAGATCATAGGAGGTAAAGCCGCCGCTGCCGTAAATGGGCACACTCCGCCGGGCGCCGCCCAGCAGAGTGACCAGCGGCAGGCCGAGAATTCTGGCCTTGAGGTCCCACAGGCTGTTATCGACCGCAGCGACGGCCATCATCACCAGAGACGAATCGCCGTAATTGCGGCAGCCATGAACCATGGTCTGCCATATTGCAGGCAGATTCATGGCCGGTAAGCCCTGCACCAGCGAGGCCAGCTTATCGTTTATCAGCCCGGCAACACTTTTATGGCAGTAGGAATAGCCCAGCCCGGTTTCTCCGCCGCCCTCCGCCCGCACCAGAACCATGGTGGTTGCGTCCCAGGTGAGGGTGCCGTCGGATTCCACCTGGTCGGTCGGAATCGTATAGGACACGGCGCTGATCCGGGTGAGTTTGTATTCCCTGGCATCTCAGCCCTTCAGTCGGCTCAGATAGGTGGACATCATCTGTTTGGCCGACTGGTTGATAATGCCCATCTCGTTCGGATCTCCCTTAAAGAGGGTTGACATATAGGCTTTGGCCTGTTCGAAATTTATATGCGGCGGCAGCGGTGGTACATCCGGGTCGCAGTGGGCATCTATGACCACCGGCCTGTTTGCCGCAAGCGCTCGTTCATAAGCGGGAACTATTTCCTCCAGGGTCTTAACCTCAATGCCCTCCAGGCCGAGGAGCCGACCGTATTCGGCATAATTAAAGGCGGGCACATCCTGGGAGATGGAAAATTTAGGATCCCCGGACATGACCCGCTGTTCCCAGGTGACCTGATTGAGATCCCGGTTGTTCAACACCAGGACGATCAGCCGCGGATCGGACCATTCCTTATAGAAACGGGCGATATTGATCAGGCAGAGATTGCCGAGCATCTGCATGGCACCGTCGCCAACCATGGCGACCACGAGTCGGTCTGGATAGCAGAATTTAGCGGCCAGGGCATAGGGCACACCCGGGCACATGGTGGCCAGGCCGCCGGACAGTGAACCAATCATGCCTTTTTTCACCTTGATGTCCCGGGCGTACCAGTTGGCGGCCGAGCCGGAATCGCAGGTGAGGATACAATTATTGGGCAAGAGTGGTGAGAGTTCCCAGAATAACCGCTGGGGATTGATCGGTTTGGCCTCCATCATTGCCCTGGTCTCCATAACCTCCCACCATTCGGCGACATTTTTTTCGATTGTTTCGCGCCAGGAGCGATCCTCCTTTCTCTTTAATCTGGGCAGCAGTTCCTGCAGGGTGAGGGTGGTATCGCCGTGCAGGTTGGCATCCATTGGAAAGCGGATACTGAGCATCCGGGCGTCTCTATCTATCTGCACCCCTTTCGCCTGGCCTTCCTTAGGCAGAAATTCGGAGTAGGGGAAGGCTGAGCCGATCATAAAGAAGGTGTCGCAGTCCATCATCATGTCCCAGCTCGGCTTGGTGCCCAGTAATCCTATCGAGCCGGTCACATAAGGGAGATCATCGGGCATGGTCATCTTGCCGAGCAGCGCTTTGGCGACTCCCGCGCCCAGGAGTTCTGCTGTTTCCATAACCAGCTCGGTTGCCCCGAGCGCCCCGGCGCCGACCAGGATGGCAACTTTTTTACCGGCATTGAGAATTTCGGCAGCATGATCGAGGTCCTGCTCCGTCGGAATCAGCCGTGGCTGGTGATAGCCAAAACCGCTGAAATTGGCGCCGTGTTTGCGCGGTGGGGCGGTTATCATATCCATTTCCTGGATATCGTTGGGGATAATGATACAGGTCACTGCCCGCTCAGCGATGGCGATACGCACTGAGCGATCGACCAGATGGCGAATCTGGGCCGGATGCGAAGCCATATGGACGTAATTATGGGCTACATCCTTATACAGCGACAGGAGATCGATTTCCTGCTGATAATCGGTGCCGAGAGCCATGGTTGCCTGCTGACCAACGATAGCAAGAACCGGCATATGATCTTTTTTTGCATCATAGAGGCCATTGAGCAAATGGATTGCTCCCGGCCCGGAGGTGGCTAGGCAGACGCCGATCTCGCCGGTGAATTTGGCGTGGGCACAGGCCTCGAAGGCGGCCAGTTCTTCATGGCGAGCCTGAATAAAACGTATTTTGTCCTGGGCCCGGGCAAGGGCACCCATGATGCCGTTGATGCCGTCACCTGGAAAGCCGTAGATACGTCGGATACCCCAGTCATACAGGCATTGAATAAGAAAATCACTGATCGTTTTTTTCATACGCTCACCTCATGGTTGTTCGTCTATTTGGCGCGATTTTCACTGTCCCGCCAGGGTCCGTTAATTTTTCTACCTGTTTAGGCGGATTACTTAATCCATACTAAAAGCTATAGTCGACAACAGGGCATTTTCCGCCTGTCGTGAGTCGAGTCGTGAGTGCTGAATAATAATTGGAATATCCGATTTGAATACCGAGGAATAATCGGTATCGCGGGGAATCGGTTGCGGATCTTTAAGGTCGTTGAAGCGCAGGTGCAGAGTGCGCCTGGCGGGGACGGTTATGGTATAGGGGCCGACCGGTTCCCGGTCGCTGAAATAGATGGTCAGCTGGATGTTCGCGTCTAGGTCGGAGGTATTGAGGATGCAAGCGGTCTCGTGGCTGGTCATCTGTGGTTCCGGTCCGGTGCTGCTATCGGGAATATATCCTTCGGCTATAGCCCAGAATCTTCGGCCAATTTCTTTCATATGCCACCGGTAAATGTATTTCTCTTTGTTGTTCTTCTCTCTTGAGCTGAGAGCATCAGCATCAGTAAAAAAACAGCAATTTGTGTGCCATAATGTGGTGGTGGCTAATTTTCTTCAAGATCAGAATCGCTCCGCCAGGGGACGTGTCCCATTGCCCTTCCGGCATGTATCGGAAAAATGAACCCCCAAGAATGTATTCTTAATAAGTATTCTTAATAAGGTTTAATCGAATATTTTTTACGAGTCAATCTCTTTTAATGTCCTGTTCAACGGGACAATTATCGGCTTAAATCCTGTTTGAGTGGACAATTTTCCTCTTTAAGCGTGCTCACTCATTTCTTGGTTGGAAGAGATGAGGATGGCATCAGAATTGCTTATGCCACTACTGACAGATGCGAATCCTATATTTGACGGGAGAAAGAGCATGGCAGCATTTCTATCTATTCTCACGGTAACAACGCTCGTCTTCGGTCTATCTTTTGCCTGGGTCTGGCTGCTCCGGCCAAAAGATCCGACGGATTACACCTGGTCGGCAACCCTGCCGGTACTTGGCGGGCCCATTCCGCCCACCCATGCCTGGAACCGGTATCATATCCGCTATTACTCCATGGCCCTATTGTTTATCGCCTTTGAGATGGAGATGATGTTTATGTATCCCTGGGCTGTGGTCTATGTCCAGGAGGGCGTCAAGGCCTTGATGGAGATGGGCATGTTCCTGATCATCTTATCGCTGGGGATTCTCTACGCCTGGCGGGAGGGGGCCTTGCGATGGCAATGAACCTCGCATCGACTTTGGCGACCGCAGCGAGAATACCCGTCTTATGCCTGGCCGGCGAGGGCGGACGGCAGGCGCGACGGATGGTGCACCTGGCGACTCGATTGCGGCCGGTCAATTCCCCCCGCCATGCGGCAATTCTTTTGCTCACCGGTCGGATAGCCCCGAGCATGGCCCCGGAGATTTGCCGGATCCACGATCAGTTGCCGGCACCTAGAGGCGTGGTGCTGTGGAATTGTCACAGCGGGACGGATTTTTTGGGGGGAACCGCGTTGATAAAAAGCTTTGATTCGATCGTGCCGACCAGTGCCATCGAGGACCTGTATGGTGATCTTTTGGCAAAAAAACAGGCTTCCAGCCCCTTATTCGGCCCGACCGAAAATCCGGTTGCCTGGCAGGGTAAAGGCGATCACGGTCAAGGTGGGGAGGGCATGATGGGTGGCAAACCCTATGGCCGGGCCATGGCCATGACCGGCGAAGACCTGCGCGACGGCCTGGAGTTAGGCAAAACCACAATGGATCTCGGCCCCTTCCTCCCCTGGATGGCACCGGGGCTTACTCTTTCCCTGACCCTGCAGGGTGATGTCATCCAGCAACTCAAGTGCCGCGCAATTGCGAGTGACGCTTCCGATATGGATGAAATCTTTCTTCGCGCGACACATGAGCCGGTACCGCTGGCCGAGATTGAGATGGCCCGAGCCCGGCACCAGCTGCGGGCGGTGGCGGATCTGCTGTTGGTGCTCGAACTGGACGATTACGCTCGACAGGCCCTGTGGCTTGCCGAACAGGCCATTGCCGGTCAGGCGGAACCGGTGCAAAAATTTATCCGCCGTCTGCACTGGACCGGCCTGTTTCTCCTCGGCACCCGCGGAATCGGCAGTTTTTCGGCAGCAGCGGTGCGCGGCCTTGGTCCACTCGCCCGAGCAGCCGGCTGTAAAGAGGATGCGCGGCAGGACGATCCAGCCTACCACCCCCTGCATTTTACCGTCTTGGTCAGGCAGGGGGGGGATGCGGCTGCCATCTGTGCGCAACGCCTGGCCGAGACGGTTCAGTCTCTGGAACTAGCCGGACGGGCGGAAAACAGCGTGCGTGAACCCGGTCCAGGGGTTGAGGGCCCGCGCGGCGCGCTGGAGGTTAATAATGGGGCAAGATGGCAACACCTTCTGGAAAAGCAGGCCAAGGGTATGGCCTGGGACGTCTTTGTGAGCTTGCTGGCCGCTGTGGATCTTGATCCTGCCGACCTGCCGCCGCCGGAAGATGATGATAAAGATAAAGAACGTATGGACGAGGGATCCCATGGCTGATATGGCCGAGATCGCTTCCCTGGGCCCCGTAATAAGCAGCCTGCTGGTACCCTTTATCCTGCTTGGCGGGGGCTATGTCGCGGCCGTCCTGCAACAACTCGTTGCGGCTCGCAAGGGCAGTAGCCCCGTCGTCATCCTGCTCGAGCCGATCAGGCAGGGGGCATTGCTGCTCCGACAGGAGCTCAGCTGCACCGAACGGCCCGATATGCTGCTCTGGGCGGTGGCCCCGGCAACCTATGTGGCGGTGGCCGCCTGCGCTTTGACGGTCGTGCCACTGGCCGCCTGCACCGCGGTTGCCGATGTACGCACCGGCATCGTCCTTTTCGGGGCGGCGGAGGCCATCGCTATCATCGCTGTTTACCTCCATGGCTGGGCACCAAATTCACACCTGGCACTGATCGGCGGCTATCGGTTCGTTGCTCTGGGGCTGTCCTATGAGCTCCTCAGCATGTTTGTTCTTATTGCCGCGGCCTTACCGGCCGAATCCTTGCAGATATCAAAAATAGTTGTCTCGCAAGCGGAGCTGTGGAACCTTATCCGCCAGCCGCTCAGTCTGCCGCTGTGGATCGTGGTGACCCTGGGGGTGACTTTTACCGGCCCATTGAATCTGGCCGATAGCACTGATCTGGCCTCCGGTACTTCGCTTGAAATAAGCGGTCGCCATCTGCTGCTCTGGAAAATTGCTCGTGGGGCAATGCTCACCGTCTTTTGCGCCATGGGGGCGAGCATCATTCTCGGAGGCTGGCAGGGGCCGCTGTTGCCCGGATGGGCCTGGATTTTGGTAAAAACCCTGGCACTTATGCTGCTGGTGAGCTGGCTTGGAGCTCGGCTGAGTCGGTTGCCGGCTGAACGGGCAGTCCTGTATTTATGGACAATTGGTCTGCCTCTTGCCTTTCTTCATTTACTGCTCGCCGGCATAGTGACCCTGTTATGACAAAGATTTCTACCGATATAGCCTTCTGGATCTTCTCCAGTGGAGCCATCTGGTTCGGCTGGCGAGTCTTTCGCACTGATTCCATGGTCCGGGCCTCTTTTGCCCTCCTTGCCTCTTTTCTCCATGTCGGGGCGATAATGATCCTGCTCTCCGCCGAATATCTGGGGGTAGCCCTCTTTTTCATGATGGCGGTGGAGATGACGGTGATGGCCCTTTTTATGGTGGCTTTTATGATGAATCCGGCCGGTTTAAACCCGATGATGATGGTCCACCAGCACAAGTTGGCCATCGGTTTCGGTATCCTCGGGGCTGGTATTCTGACGGTGGTGGCCGTGCAGTCTCGGTTTCCCGTGAGACCAATAGACAGTACCGGCGATAATCTCCGCTTGCTCGGCACGGAAATGCTTGGTCATTCCATGCTGATTTTTGAGAGTGCCGGAGTCGCTCTGCTGGCTACCATGCTGGGGGCGGTTATTCTTTCCAGCCGCAGAAGCCGCTATGACTGCCCGGCGGATGAAGGCTCGCATCCGCCACCGATTGATCCGGCTGATCCGGGCAGTTTCCCCGATAGTACAGAAGAAGTTGACGAAGAAGGCGACAAAGATCAACAAACCGATCACCATCATTGAGGTAATAATCGATGACCCTGAGCACTCTGCTGATAGTCTCGGCCGTTATATGGGGGATCGGCCTGTATGGTGCCTTGTCGCAGCAATCCTTTGTTATGCTGATGATGGGCCTCGAGATGATGATCAATGGATCCCTCCTGGCCGGCGTGGCGGTGTGGAATTTCGCCGGTGGCGGCAATCCGCAGGGCCAGTTACTCATTATTATCGGCATGGCGGTCATGGCCATTGAAATGGCCATCGGTTTTGCCGTGGTGATAAACGTCTATCGCATCCGTCAGGCCGACATCACCGAAAGCATTGAGGATCTGCAGCAATGATACTCTGGTTACCAATTCTCTGGCCGCTTTTGGGTGGGGGCCTGCTCTGGTTTTTGGCCGAGTGGTTTGCCACTGCCCAGCGCCCGCGCCGTAAACTTCTCGGCAGCCTTGCCGCGCCGGTCATGGTTATTGAACTGCTGCTGGCGGTGGCCGCAATCGGGCATAGTGAGAAAAGTTTTTTTGCCTGGGGCGGGGGAATTGGTCTGAGCTTGCAGGTGGTGCCGATGGTCAAAATCGCGCTCGTGCTGGTGCCGTTTATTGCCTTGCCGGTGCTGCTCTGGGCGGCGGCGATGGAGGACGAAGCGGGCCTGCCACGCCTGCTTGGTCTGCTGCTCGGTTTCACCGGCGCAATGGAGTTGCTCATTCTCGCTGCGGATCTTTTAGTGGTGGCGATCGCCTGGGAGCTGCTCGGGGTCTTTTCCTGGGCCTTAATCGCGCATCACTGGCAGGATGATATAAAAGTTGCTGCGGCCAATTACGCCTTTAATGCCACCAGGATAGGCGGGCTCGGCCTGTGGTTTGCCGCCGGGGCGGCGCTTGCGGTCGACGGCAATTTTGATTTCAGTACCCTGTCCTCTCTTGGCAACAGTTATTGGGGACACCTTATGGCCGGGGGCATTGTCATCGCCGCGGCCTCTAAATCGGGCCAGGGACCCTTTGCCCCCTGGTTGTTCAAGGCGATGGAAGGGCCCTCTTCGGTCTCGGCCCTGCTGCATTCCTCGACCATGGTGGCGGCTGGGGCCTGGCTGCTCATCCGTCTGCATCAGCCATTGGCCACGATCAGCTGGTTCGGCCCGGTGGCCATCACCCTTGGTCTCGCCACTGCACTTGCCGGCGGTTTTACCGCTATTGTCCAGGTGGATGCCAAACGGCTCCTCGCCGCCTCTACTTCGGCCCAGTACGGCCTGATGATCGCCGCTACCGGCGCCGGCTACGCAGCTGCGGGGCTCGTGCATCTGGTGACCCATGCCGCCTTCAAGGCGCTGCTCTTTCTTGCCGCAGGTTCGGCGATCAGTGCGGCCGGTACCCATTCGCTAATAAAATGCGCAAGATGGGCCTTGCGCGGCGACTGCCGATAATTGCTACAGCCGCCTGGGTGGGAACCCTGGCTCTGGCCGCAATTCCGCCGCTTGGCGCGGCTTGGAGCAAGGAAAAACTGGTGGCGGCCGCCGGCCATATCTCGCCCTTGCTGGCGCTTACGACTATCGCTGCCGGGACGCTGAGCACCTGGTATGCCCTGCGTCTGCAGGCTATGGTATTTAGTTACCGGCAAAATGGCGATCGTCATAAACAGCCCCTGGCCGAACAGTTAGGACTCTGGCTCTTAGCCGCAGGATGCCTTCTGCTTGGCCTGCTGTGGCCGGCCGGCGACAACAAAGTGCTTGTCTCGCTGCTGCCGGGGGATTTGCCCCACGGGCAAGATTGGGAGTTGGCGGTATCGATAGCTGCAGTCCTTATCACTGCCGTCGGTGCCTGGTTGTACTACCGACGCCCGGATGCAGCAGATAAAAAGACGACAGACCAAGCCAGTAATACAATTATTGCGGACTGGTGGGGAATGTCGAGGCTGATCGAGATGCTGCTGGTTGGACCGGTGGAGAAGCTGGCCTCTTTCTGCGCAGCCTTTGACCAAAAAGTCGTTGATGCCGGGGTCCGCGGGGCAGTGATAGTGGCCGGTTGGTTCTCTCGCTGTCTCGGCGGTGTGGTCGAGCCGCAGTTCAAGGACCTTGTTCGCATGCTGGCTGCGTACAGCCTGGGAAACAGTGACAGATCCGGGGGAGTGGAGCAGGCCCTCGATGCTGCTCTTTTGGCGCTTACCGGAAACACTCTGCGGTTGGCAAAAATCTGCCGTAGTACCATTGAAACAGCAGTTGACCGAGTGGTTGACGGTTTTGGTACTACTGCCGGCTCCACCGGCGATAGCAGTCGAAAAAGCCAGACCGGTTCCCTGCCGATCTATTTTGCCTTTCTGATCGGAGGCTTTTTCCTCTTCTTTTTAATCTTTAATCTCAGGACCTGATACTATGCTGCTCCTCACCGTCATCCTTCCTCTCACCGGCGCCTTGTTGCTGGCAGTACTCTCCGACATCAGCGAAAAGGTCGCCCGCCTGCTCGCCACCGTCTTTGCCGCCGCCGCACTGTTGGTCATGATTTGGTCCTGGCTAGGCTTTAACCCTGCCACCCCCGGACTGCAGCAGGTCATCGACTGGCCGTGGATCCCGGCGGTTGGTGCCGGACTGCGCTTTGGGGTAGACGGCATCTCGCTTACAGTAGCGACGATGAGTGCGATTTTATATACCGTGGTTGCCGCCTACCCGGTCGATTTTCGCGGCAAGGCCAGGCAGTATCTCGCCTGGGTACTTTTTCTCGAAGCGGTATCCCTGGGACTTTTTCTGACCTTTGACCTGCTGCTCTTTTATGTCTTTTTTGATCTTTCGTTAGTCGGCATGTATTTTCTTATTGCCCAGTGGGGCCATGAAGATGCCCACCGGGCGGCCATCAAATTCATTTTATATACTTTTGCCGGTTCCCTGGTCATGCTGCTCGGCATCCTCAGTCTGCTTTTGGCGACCGACCCCTTGAGTTTTGATATGCGGGTTTTGACTGAGACCCAGCCTCTTGCCGGAACCGGAATGCGGGCAAGTTTAACCCTGCTGGCCATCATGGTCGGCCTGGCCATCAAGACCCCGCTGGTGCCGGTGCATACCTGGTTGCCCGCTGCCCATGTCGAGGCGCCCGCTCCGGCATCGGCGCTGCTTGCCGGGGTGCTGCTCAAGATGGGCGTCTACGGCATGATCCGGATTGGCTACGGCATGCTGCAGGAGACCTTTATCGCCAATACCCTGCCGCTGGCTATTTTTGCGGTAATCGGCATTGTTTACGGCGCCCTGGTGGGTCTTGGCGAGCGCCATATCAAGCGACGGATCGCCTATACCTCGATTATCCATATGGGCTATGCGGTTCTCGGCATCGCCATGGCCTTTTCCGTGGCAGGCGGCAATCCGGACGCCCGGCGGATGGCCTTGACCGGGGCGACGCTCGAGATGGTCGCCCACGGGCTGATCACCGGTGCCCTTTTTCTGCTTGCCGGCTCTTTATGGCAGCGCACCGATTCTTTTTCCATGGATGAGCAGAATGGGGTATTGGGCGCAGCCCCGCGGCTTGGCGTGTTCATGGTGGTCGCCTCTTTTGCCAGCCTCGGGCTGCCCGGATTTGCCGGATTTGTCGCGGAGTTTCAGATATTTGCCGGTTCACTGGCGATGCGGCCGTGGCTGGCTGGGATTGCTATTTTGGGCGTACTGCTGACCGCCGCACTCTTTCTCCAGCTGCTGCAGACGGTTTTTCTCGGCAAGGCCAATGCGAGGGTTGCCGGGATGAGCTGATCTGAGCGCAGTGGAAACGGCAAGTCTGGTTCTGCTGCTTGGACTTACCTTAATCATCGGGGTAGCGCCGGCATTTGTGGTCAACATCATCGATAGTGCCAGCCAAACTCTGGTCGGAGGCATGCCCTGATGTCGATGCCTGTTGGCGAT
Organism: uncultured delta proteobacterium; assembly: GCA_963709745.1. GTDB lineage: Bacteria > Desulfobacterota > Desulfobulbia > Desulfobulbales > Desulfocapsaceae > Desulforhopalus_A. Next base: position 366,309 of record CAVPXN010000013.1, on the reverse strand, counting down.
ATAAGCCCGGCCATATGCTTGATTCTGGGAGCAGCGGGAATCCTCGCGGCCGTCATTTTTATGCCGCACCGTCTGCAGTGGCTGGGAGCGCCACTCGCTCTCACGACGCTGCTGGCAGCTTTTTTATTGACGCTGCAGCTGCAGCTGGGCTCAAGTGCCAGGCTCAGTTTTTCCGGAACCTGGGCCGTCGATGATCTGACCGCCTGGACGAGCTACATTATTCTCGGCACCACCGCCTGGGTTGTGGCGTTTTCTCCGAGCTGGTTTGCAAGCGATAAGCGCCATGGCGAGTGGTATGTGATGCTGCTCTTCTCCGTCCTGGGCGCGCTTTTAATGGCCGGAGCCGCCGATCTTATGCAGCTGATGGTCGCCATGCTTCTCTCCTCAGTGACCGGCTACACCCTTGCAAGTTATCATCGCGCCTCACGAATGTGCGCCGAAGCCGGGGCCAAATACTACTTTCTTGGCGCTCTGGCCAATCCGCTGATGTTTATGGGTATCGTTTTGCTCTATGGCCTGGCCGGTGATACCGACTATCAGGTGCTGGCAACCACTTTTCGTAATGGGCAAGTCGATCAATCCGCCCTTGCTGCCGGTCTTGGTCTGGTGTTTGCGGGCTTACTCTTCAAACTCGGCGCGGTGCCTGGCCACCCGTGGGTCCCGGATGTTGCCGAGGCAAGTCCTGCACCGGCGGCCGCTTTTCTGACGGTCGTGCCGAAGATCGCCGCGCTGGCTGCCATCGTTCGGCTGGTCTGGCTGCTTCCCGACGGGCTCTTGCCCTGGCGATGGCTGGTGGCGGGGATCGCCGCACTGACCATGAGTCTTGGCAACCTTGCCGCTCTGCAGCAGGACGATGTTCGCCGCCTGCTCGGCTGGTCGTCAGTTTCCCAGGCGGGTTATGGCCTGCTCGCCGTGGTCGCCGTGGGCAGTGCAGCCTTGGCAACTCCGGCGCTTATCCTGTTTATGGTCGCCTACGCCCTTGGCAATGTGGCCGCTTTCGGAGTAGTGATTTCCCTGCGCGGGCGGACGAGGCTGAGCGATTACCAGGGCCTTGCCGGGCATCGGCCCTGGCATGCGGCGATTATGACTCTTGCTCTGCTCTCGCTTACCGGCATTCCGCCGCTGATCGGTTTTACCGCCAAATTTGCCCTCTTTGCGGCGGCGATCCAAGCCGGTTTTGCCTGGCTGGCGCTCCTGGCGGTAATTAATACCGTACTGTCGCTCTTTTATTATCTGCGGGTGGTCGCCGCCATGTACCTGAAAAAAGGCCATGACCATGTCGCGCTGCTGGATCGCTCCTCGTCCGTCGCTATTTTCTGTGCCGCCTTCCTGATAATTTTTTTCGGTCTTGCCGGCCAACTTTTTTTTGGCGGCGGGGTGAGTATAGCAACGGCCTCTTTTTGAAATCACCTCGATTTTTTTGCTACATAGAGTCCTGCAAAGATGCCGATCCCCACGGCCATTGCCGTTAAGCCGAGCTTCTTTTTATGCTGAGACATGGCCAACTGCAGGCTCGCCCCATGGGCCTCACGGCCAAAGGAGCCATGGGCCGACTGCAGGCCGGGTACCGGTTGAAAGAGATTGTCCTGCCGGTCGCCTGCAATCGGTTCCTCAGTCATCTGCGCCTCAAAGACGGTTTTTGCGACATAGTGATCAAGCAGCGCAGGGGCCAGCCGCTGACCGTATATTGCTTTTAAGGTTGAGAACCCGACATAGATCTGTTTTTTCTTTTGCCGGGCGGCATAGACGATCGCCTCGGCACCAACTTCCGGTTGGAAGACCGGTGCGACCGGTCGTGGTTTGTTTGGCATCCGGGCCCGGTTCCAGCTAAACTGCGGGGTGTTGAGGGCGGGCATCTGTACGACGGTGATATGCACCTTGCTGTTTTTGTGCAGCAGCTCCGTTCGAATGGATTCAGTAAAGCCGTTGATTGCGTGCTTTGCCCCGCAGTAGGCGGACTGCAGGGGAATGCTGCGGACACCGAGGGCTGAGCCAACCTGGATGATGGTGCCGTGATTGCGCGGGACCATCTTTTTCATGGCCGCCATGGTGCCGTTGACGCAGCCGAGGTAGGTGACCTCGGTCACCCGCTTGAATTCTTCGGCGGTGATGTCGGAAAATTCGGCAAAGATAGTCGCCATGGCGTTATTGACCCAGTAGTCGATGCGGCCATAGTTTTTCTCCGTTTCGTCAGCCGCCTGTTCCAGGACTTTCGGGTCGGCCACATCACCGCTAATGATTATTGCCTGTCCCCCAAGATGCTGAACCTCCTGACGGGTTTCTGCCAGGCGTTCTTCGCCCCGGGCAACCAGACAGATTTTTGCCCCCTCGCGGGCAAATGCTCTGGCGGTCGCCCGGCCGAGGCCGGCGCTGGCCCCGGTGATGACGACTACCGGACAAAATTGCGGTGAATTTGGCACTGATGTCTTTTGTTCCATGGTCGTTAATCCTCTGTGGTTAAGCTGAAAGCCCTGTTCGACTAATTCGGCCAGGTGCAAAGCCTCCCGGTCGCTTCCATCCTTAATCTGGGTGCGGCAGCTGAAGCCGTCAGCCACGATCCATGTCGTCAGTGCGGCTGAACGTACTGCCGGCAGTAGTTTGCCTTCGCCGATCTTGATCGAGAGCGGGTAGTGTTTTTTTTCAAAACCGAAGGCCCCGGCCATGCCGCAGCAGCCCTGCTCCGGTTCGATATATTCCAGGCCAAGCCGGTCCAGCACCTCTTTAGCAGCTGCCACCTTGAGCACCGCCTTCTGGTGGCAGTGACCGTGAAATACCACTCTTCCATGCATTTTCGGCAGCTTTAAGTCTTTTTCAATAATATATTCGCTGAACAAAAACAGATGGTCGGCCAGCCGTTGGGCGTCCCGGTTGTTGGGCAGCAGACTGCCCATCTCGTCTTTAAAGATCGAGGCGGTACTCGGTTCGGCGACGATGACGTCGACCCCTTCACGGACGTACGGGGCGAGGGTTTGGATGACTCGGTGCAGCTCCTCGAGTGCCTTGTCGAGCATGCCGAAATGTACCAGCGTCCGTATGGCCGGATGCGCCTTGGGAACAATGACGCAATATCCCCATCTTTCGAGCAGATGGACGATAGCCTTGAGCGCCCGCGGATAGAAAAAATCATTAAAACTGTCCGGGTAGAGGACTATTTTTCGGCCCTTGCTCGCGACAGGGCGCCTTTTATACCAGCTGGTAAAAGTTTCCTCGGCGAATTTGGGCAAAGGCCGGTCCTGATGAACCCCGGTAATTTCCTTGGCAAAATAGCTCAGCAGCGGCGCACTCGCTAAAAAATTGGTCAGCTGCGGTACGGTGGCGCCGGCCGCACCCAGTTGGTCGAGCATCCCGAAAAAATAATGATGCCGCGGACGAATCTTATTCTGATGATAATGGGCGAGAAATTCCGCCTTCCAGGTCTCGATATCCACCTGCACCGGACACTCTTTTTTGCAGCCTTTGCAGCCAAGACATACCGCTAGTGTCTCTCTTACCTCTTCGCTCTGCCAGCCGTCTTTGATAAAGTCGCCGCGCAGCATCTCAAACAGGATATGGGCCCGACCTCTGGTCGAATGCTGTTCTTCTCTGGTGGCCAGAAAACTGGGGCACATAAAGGCCTCTTCGGCGCGCCGGCATTTGCCGACTCCGACACAGCGCAGGGTCGCAAGAGACATGCTGCCGCCATCCTCGGGAAATTTAAAATAGGTGACAGGCTGCCATGGCTGATAGTTTTCCCCCAGACGTAGGTGTTCATCCTGTCGATAGGCATCAACCACTTTGCCGGGATTCATCTTCCAGTCGGGGTCCCATAACGCCTTGAAGCTTCGAAAGGCTTTGAGCAGTTCCGGTCCATACATTTTGCCGAGCAGCGGCGCCCGGGACTGACCATCGCCATGTTCACCGCTCAAGGAACCATTATATTTCAGGACCAGGTCTGCGGCTTTGTCGGTAAAGGCAAGATACTTGTCGATGCCCTCCCGGCTGAGCAGATCGAAGTTGATCCGGCAATGGATGCAGCCCTGGCCGAAGTGGCCATAGAGAGAGGCGTTATAGTTAAACTCGTTCATCAACTGCCTGAATTCGCGCAGATATTGGCCGATCCGTTGCGGATCGACCGCCGCATCCTCCCAGCCGGGCCAAGTAAGTGGTTGTCCTGGGACATGGGCGGTGGCACCCAGGCCTGATTCGCGGATCTCCCAGACCTTGTCCTCCTCCTCTTTATTATCGAACAGCTTCATGGTGGGCGGCTGATCTTGCCGGCAAAGTGCCTGCATCGCCTCTTTTGCCTTGGCATCTGCTTCCTCTTTGGTATCACCGCCGAATTCCACCAGCAGCCACCCCGATCCTTCAGGCAACAGAGTAATGTCCTTAGGGTGCATGCCGGTTTTTTTCATCAGATCGATCAGCATCTCATCGAGGCCTTCCAGACCGATAGGCTTGAACTGCATAATCTCGGTGATATGATCCCCTGCCGAATAAACGTCTGGATATCCCAGCACCAGCAGGCTACGTTTGGTCGGATTGGGTACCAGCTGAAGCACCGCTTCAAGGATTGTCACACAGGTACTTTCACTGCCGATAAGCGCTCTTGCGACCTGAAAGCCGTTTTCCGGCAGCAGTTCATCGAGGTTATAGCCCGATACCCGGCGCGGAATGGCGGGGTATCTACGCCGAATCTCATCTGCCCATGTGTCACGCAGCGTCTTGAGACCGGCATAGATCTCTGCTCGGCGACCGCCGTCGGCGATGATCTTGCTCAGCTGGTCCTCGGTGGTTGGACCAACCCGCATGCGTAGCCCGTCATAGGTTAAAATCTCCAGTTCCTGGATATTATCGACCGTTCTCCCGGCCATAACCGAATGGATGCCGCAGGAGTTGTTGCCCATCATCCCACCCAGGGTGCAGCGGCTGTGCGTGGCCGGATCCGGGCCGAAGGTAAGACCCTCCTTGTTTGCGGCATTACGCAGCTGATCGAGAATTACCCCGGGCTGTACCGTCGCGGTGCGGTTGACGGAATCAATCTCCAGAATCTTATTGAGATATTTGGAATAATCGAGGCAGACCGCGGTATTGCAGGTCTGACCGGCAAGGGCCGTTCCCGCGCCGCGATTAAAAACGGGTACGCCGTGTTTACGGCAGAGGGAGACGGTCGCGACCACATCGGCTGTCGTTTTCGGAATCACCAGCCCAATCGGTACCATCCGATAGTTCGAGCCATCGGTGGCATAGAGAGCGCGGCTGGTGGTGTCAAAGCGAACCTCCCCGTCGATAGCCTTTTGTAATTCCTTTTCCAGGGTCTGGTGCATATGTAGGTCCTCCATGATTTTTTCAGGCGAACTCTTCGATTACGCACAAAAAACACCCATTGCGGGCTTTATCTAACCCGGAGGGTGTATCAACAAAAGGTTAGCAAGTTATATGCCATGTAAACGAGGATTGCCGCTGATACTTCTAGCTCCTGCAATCCCACCCTTTTGGCGTGGACGGCTCTCACACGGTTTAGAAGAATTATCCGATTTGGCAGGAAGAATCTCAGCCAGGGCGAGATAGGTATGAGAATGATGACCTGAACCTGAAACAGTCTGGGTTACATGATATTTGTATGGTGAATACAGAATTGAAGGTATTGTTGATAATAGTCACCATGGTCATTGTCTGGCAAAATGAGATTCGTAAGTTTTACTCTCCAGGGGAAGGTACCAACATAAAAGAGGAGGCAAACAAATGTCCCCGGAAACAACAAAACACGAGCATGGGCAAGGCCTTGGTCGGCAGGTAACCCAACCTCGACAACTTCCCCTGCGGGGCCGGTATGACGACCTTCTGCGGACATTCGAAGAGATGTCGACGGATAACCCATCATTGCTGGGCGCCGGGGTTGTTTTTTTTGTCTTCCTTTCAATATTTCCGGCTCTTGCGGCCTCCATCTCTCTCTATGCCTTTATCGCTGATCCAGCCGATATCGATCAGCAGTTTAGAAATCCTGCAGTCTTTATCACGTCCGAAGTATAGAGATCATGCGATTAAACCTACGTGATTTGAAGGCCATACTCGCAATCCCTGCTCTTATGGCAATGGTCATGATCGGCGTCGCCTGGCTCTGCGGCGAGATGCTGCTCGCCTGGGCCTTTATCGGCATGATCGGGGCATTATTGGCGGTCATTCTCATGTTGCATCTCCTGCAAAAAGATACCGAGCACTCCTATAGTCCGGGCGAGACCCTGGCCACGTTGGCCCTTGGCTGGGCCCTGGTTCCCGTTCTGGCCGCGGTTTCGCTTGGCATCGCTGGATTTTTGGTCGCCGAGAACGATGCGGCCTCGATTTTTCGGGATCCTGTCAACTGCCTCTTTGAGTCTGTATCCGGTTTTACCAGTACTGGACTGACTATGGTCAGTGATCCCAGTCTATTACCCGCAACCCTGCAATTTTGGCGAAGTTTTATGGAGTGGGTCGGGGGGGTGGGCTTAGCTCTGTTGATGATGACCGTCCTCAATCCAAGTTCCGACGGTGGTGACTTATTCAATGCCGAGCTCAACAAAAGCTTCGCCGGCAATGCCCGCCGCACCGCCAAAGATATCTGGTGGATATATGTGCTCTTGAGTCTTTTCAGTATTGGCCTGTTTGCTGGATTGGGCATGCCACTCTGGGAGAGTGTCAACCACGGCATGACTGCAATCTCAACCGGCGGTTTCACCATAACCAAAGGGAGTTTTGATCACTACGCCACCTCCATTCAGCTGGCTGCCATAATTATAATGATGCTGGGGTCAATAAGTTTTGCCGCTTATCATCAATTAGTGGTGAAACGCGAATGTCTTTCTTTTTGTCGTAGGGCACCGACACTTTTTCTGATTAGCGGAATATTTACTGTCTCGTTTCTGCTCTGGCGGTATCAACGGGTCTTTACCGTCGATGATTCCTACCCCACACTCCTCTTCCAGGCAACATCAGCGTTTTCAACTACCGGCTTTACCACTACCCCGCTCTCGGATTGGCATTCAACCACCCTTATCCTGCTGATATTTTGTCTGTTTATTGGAGGGGCGAGCGGGGCAACGACGGGCGGCGTCAAGATAGACCGTATCCTTTTGTTATTGCGCGGTATCGCCTGGCGCTATGAGCGTCTTTTCCGAGGAGAAATTCGCCGGGAAATATTTATCAATGGTGAGACGTATGACCGGAACCAGGCGCGTCTGCAGGTTGAAGGTGCCGCCACTCTTTTGACCCTCTGGCTGCTTACCGGCATCGTCGGCTGTTTAATTATGGTTCCCATAGGCATTGGAAAATGGTCATTTACCCAAATACTGTTCGATGTCATGTCCGCCCTTGGCAGCGCCGGTCTGTCCGCGGGTATAGTCGGCATTGACCTTCCGGACCTCGGCAAATGGACTTTTATTGCCCTTATGTGGTTGGGTCGGTTGGAATTGATAGCCGCCTTCGCGCTTTTGTTGATGCCTTTTGCGCGGAAATCTAAGTGACTACAGGTTGCAATCTACCGGTTGTCAGGGGAGGGAACATCGTCCTCATCGACATTCTCCTCCGCTACTTTTTCATTCGCCCGATGCCGATCTTCCTGATCAGTATCAAGACTCGTCTGCTGACTTCTTTCGACCGGTTCGCAAACCAGTTCTATCAGCAGAGGAAAATGATCGGAACCAAATTTCTCAAGCCGCTTCATAGAAGAGAGGGTGAAATGGCTGCTGTGGAACAGGTGATCCAGAGGCCATCGCATAAATGGGTAGTCGGCGTGATAGGTGTTGAACATGCCACGCCCTATCCGTGGATCCAGCGAGCCACTAATTTTTCGGAATAAGCGGGTATTTTCCGACCAGGCGACATCGTTGAGATCCCCGGTCACAATCACCGGGCAGTCTGTTTTTGCAACGCTCTTTGCGACAATTATCAACTCTGCGTCTCGCTCGGAAGCACCATTGTTTTCAGGAACCGGTGGTTTTGGATGGAGAAAATGCATACGAACATTTTGTTCTGATGGTAATTTCACCAGGGTGTGTATCGATGGGATGTCCGGCTCCACCAGATACTTAATCTCGCTGTCGATCAATTCAAATTTGGAATAGACATGCATGCCGTACAGATTCTCTAAAGCACACTTCTTGCTGTATGGATAGTCGACTTCCAATTCTTCCAGCCTGGATTGCCACCAATGATTGGATTCGAGAGTGACCAGGATATCCGGTTCGTTGAGGCGGATAATTTTGAGTAATCCCTCTGAATTACGGTTGGTGCCAAGAACGTTGGCAGTCATAATCCGCATCCTGCGCTTTTTTTCTTCCGATTTTGATGCTTTTACCTCAACCGGATGGAGTTTCGTGTACGGGATTATCCAGAGGCTATGATAAAAAAGGCAAAGTGTTGCCGGAGCGATGGTAAGCCAGGAGAGATAGCGTGATAAATCAAGTATGATAATCCCGGTTATCCCCAGCAGCAAAGCAACCACCGCCAGTTGCAACCGTGGAAAATCCAATACCCGCACCACCCAGAACTCACGTCGCCATAACGGCAAAAGCGTAAAAACTACCAGAAGAAGAGTTGCCGAGAGTAATATTGCATCTTTCATGTCAACGCTGACCAGATCCATCGCAGAATTAAAAAACCTAGAGTGGCAACAAGAATAAGAATCAAGGCCAACGTCCCAATAAGAGCGGCCATAAAATAACGGCTTGAGGTAGCTGTCTCGGCCGGATTGTCCAGGTAAGCGTCAAGTAGTTGGACGTTGCGCAGATTGGCTTTCCATACCATATCGAAGGCGTCGCCAACAAAAGGAATTAAGCCGATGACTGACTCAACAGCGATGTTGTAACTCATTTTCAGGAGGATTTTTTTAGGCACGCCCAGGCGGGCTGCGGCGACCAGAATATAGCTGGATAACAGAGTCCCGATCCCATCCCCGATACCCGGAATAAGCCCGATCAGCGCGTCGGCGCCAACCTTGTATTGCGTACCCGGCAAGGGAATTGAGTTGTCTAGAAACCATGCCAGCCTATTCAAATGTCGGTCATTTCTCTTTCGCTTGTCCATTAACAGTGCACCGCCATAAATTGAGATGTAAAGTAAAATTTTGTGATTAACTGTGCTTTTATGCATCCCTCAAGACGCATCCAGGTTCGGAGCTCCTTTGCTTCCTGTCACTCTCCTTGAACCAATAAAGTAACGCTGCATCTTCCTTTTGTCTTCGGCAAAAAGGATAAAAAAATTTGCAGTCGTTCCCCGGAAAACCGTCAGGAGTGTGGCATGATACTTGCTCATGGAGTATAGTCGAAGACTTTCACTTTACTGGAAATTTCACCCATGATCGATCCTGAAGGGATTGCACTACCTTTACGGCCAGGAGTTTTGTATGCAGACGCTTGAACAGCAGTTCACTATTCATTTTGCCTTTCCGGTTATTTTTGATCGAAACATTTTCCGAGTGGACAACGATCAGTTGGCCTCGGTGTTGCTGCGTGGTGGAAAAAAATGTCATAAAGTCCTCTGTTTTATTGATTCAGGTGTATTACAGGCGCATCCGTCCCTCCCCGAGCAGCTTTTAGACTACGCCGAGTCGCACAGAGATCTGATGCAGCTCTGTGATCCGGTCGTTGCGGTACCGGGGGGGGAGAGCTGTAAGACCGAACCGGCGGTGATCGATACCATCATCAGCTCGGTTCAGAAGCACCATCTGTGCCGCCATTCCTTTATCCTGGCCATCGGCGGCGGCGCGGTCCTTGACACGGTCGGATATGGCGCGGCAATCGCCCATCGGGGCTTGCGTCTTCTGCGCATGCCGACAACGGTGCTGGGCCAGAACGATGCCGGGGTCGGCGTGAAAAATGGTGTCAACGGGCTGGGCCGGAAAAATTTTATTGGTACCTTTGCCCCTCCCTTTGCGGTGCTCAACGACTTCGCTTTTCTCGATACTCTTGCCCCCAGGGAACTGCGGGCGGGAACGGCGGAAGCGGTAAAAGTCGCCCTGATCAAGGATAAGGTGTTTTTTACCACGCTGTATGAGCAGAGATTTGCCCTCGCCACTTTTGCCCGTCGGCCCATGGAGGAGATGATCCATCGCTGTGCCGCCCTGCATATGCAGCATATCGGGACCGGCGGCGACCCCTTTGAACTTGGTTCGGCCCGGCCCCTTGATTTCGGGCACTGGTCGGCCCATACCCTGGAAGAAATGACCGAAGGGCAGCTTCATCATGGCGAGGCTGTCGCCATCGGTATTGCCCTGGACAGCCTGTACAGCTATTATAGCGCGATGATTAAGGAGAGCGAGCTGCAGCGGATTTTTACCCTGCTTGAGGATCTGAACCTGCCCCTGTTTCATCCGACGCTTGCCGAGCTTGATGTGAACGGTGCGCTCAATGCCTTCCGCGAACATCTGGGCGGAACCATGTCCATCACCCTGTTAACCGGCATCGGCAGCAAAAAAGAGGTTGACCGGATCGATTCGCTATTGATGGAGCGCTGCATTGAGGAATTGATGGTGCGGGACAGCAGCCGGGGAATGCGTTCCCAGCAGATAGCTCAGCCGGCTCCATCGTATGGACAAATCTCGTGACCCGCTCACTGATGCTCGGTAAGGCCGGAGTTGCCGCTTCTTCCGTGCTCCTGCCCCAGGTGAGTTATTGTACAAATATTCATCCGGGTGAAAGCTGGCAGGAAATATTTTCGGCTCTTACTCACTATGCGCCGCTGGTCAAGCAGCGGGTGTCTCCTGACGCTCCCTTTCCGCTTGGCCTGCGCCTCTCCGGTCGGGCAAGTGCAGAGATGAACCTGCAGACAGCTGCCGATTTTCATCGCTGGTGCGAGGAAGAAGGCTTTTATATCAGCACCCTCAATGGCTTTCCCTACGGCACCTTTCATCATACTCCGGTAAAGGAGTCGGTCTATCTGCCCGACTGGCGTTTTGCCGAACGGGTGCATTACACCCGAAAACTTGCCGAGTTGCTGGCTATCTGGCTGCCGGATGGGATGACCGGTTCGATCAGCACCGTTCCGGTCGGTTTTCGCTCATGCATTGGTAAAGAAGATCTGACCACAGCCACTAAAAATCTTCAGTCCGCACTTGATTTTCTTGATCACCTGGCCCAGACAACCGGCAAGAAAATCCTGCTGGCTATGGAACCGGAGCCCGGCTGTTTTTTGGAAACAACGGCTGACGTCGTTGATTTTTTTACCGGCATCTCCCTTTCTTCCACCCAGCGACGAGGCCTGGCGGTCTGCTACGACTGCTGTCATCAGGCCCTGCAATTTGAGAATCCGGCAGCATCCCTTAAGCTGCTCGCCGACAATGATATACGAATCGGTCATGTGCAGGTGTCCTCGGCCTTACGACTTAATAAGGCGCGGATATCTCTTCTGGCACGTTTTCAGGAATCCTGCTATCTGCATCAAACCGTCGGCAGAACCGCCGATGGCCGGCTGCTGCGTTTTGATGATCTTGACCAGGCCATCGCGAAAGATCCGACCGGAATAGAGGAATGGCGAGTCCATTTTCATGTCCCGGTCTATCTTGAAAACACCGGGGAATGTGACAGTACCCGTTTTTATCTGGAGGAAATTCTGCCACTTTTACCGGCAGGCCTGCCTCTGGAAGTGGAAACCTATACCTGGTCCATTCTTCCGGAGAAATTGAAAAACGGCTCCGTCAACGATTGCCTGGTAGCGGAGATTGACTGGGTGAAAAAAATATGGAGAAAAGATAATGAAAGATACCGCCGTTAAGGCAATGTTTGAGACGATCGCCCCGAGCTACGACTTTCAGAATAGTTTTTTGTCGCTGCGTCGGGACATCTACTGGCGGCAGGTTTTAGCCGAGGCTCTGCAACTCGATGCCGGCGGGTTGGTCCTCGATGTCGCCGTCGGCACCGCCGAGGTGGCATTGGCTATCAGCAGGCGTTATCCCCTGGTCCGAGTTGTCGGGGTTGATTTTTCGCCGGGAATGCTGGCGGTGGGCCATAAGAAAATTGCTGTCCGGGGGGCCGCCGACAAGGTGAATCTCACCGCCGGCGACGGTCGGCAGTTGCCGATTAAAAGTGCCTCGGTTGACGCCCTGACCATATCTTTCGGCCTCCGCAATGTGGAGGAGCGGGATACGGCGCTGACAGAATTCTATCGGGTGTTAAAACCCGGCGGCAGGCTGTTTATCATGGAATTTTCCTATCCGGATCAGCCGCTGCTCTATCGGCTGTATCGTTTTTATTTTGACTATATCCTGCCGCCGGTGGGCAACCTCATCTCCAAGACCAATTATGCCTATAGCTATCTGGCCGATTCGGTTGATTCTTTTCCCCGCGACGAGCAGTTTGTTGCCGAAATCGGTGCGGCAGGATTTACCGATATCAGTATAAAAAAATTAACCTTTGGCATTGCCAAGATTTTCCAGGGCCGCAAGGAGGCACAATGATTGTTAACTGGCCGGAGAGGCTTTGGGTGAACAGCCCGGTGCGGCGCTATGTCCAGCAGCAGGAAGGTCGATTTTTCCAAAAAATGGGCCGGCTTGTCCCCGGCGGCATCTGTCTTGAAATCGGCTGCGGCTGTGGCGTGGGGGCGCGGATAATCAACGAAGCGTTTGCGCCGGCGGCCATTCATGCCCTCGATATCGATGTCGCCATGCTGGAGGCTGCCCAAAAAAGACGAAAACGAACCGCCTGGAAAGATATTCCCCTGCGCCTGCTGACCGCTGATGCCCAGGAACTGCCCTTTCCCGACCAATCCTTTGACGCAGTTTTTAATTATGGCATTATTCATCACCTGGAGAACTGGCAGCAGGGTGTCAGCGAGATTGCCCGGGTGTTAAAAGATGGCGGGACGTTTTTCTTTGAAGAGATTTATCCTCCGCTTTATGCCAATCCCCTGTTTAAAATTATGCTCGATCATCCGCGGGAAAATCGGTTTCATGGCCCGGAATTTCGGGCGTCTTTGGCCGATGAAGGCCTGACGCTGCAGGTTGGCTATAAAGAGTCGCGCTTTGCGATACTGGGCGCAGCCGTCAAACAAGAGACGGCCACTGTTGACAACGTTGAAAAAAAATTACCTTAAGGGGAGGCACCGGGCATGGAGCTTTTTTCCGATCATATTTTTCTCTCCCGTCTGCATTTTGCTTTTACCGCAATCTTTCATATCATCTGGCCGGTCCTTACCATCGGCCTGAGTCTTTTTCTGGTGGTGATGGAAGCCATGTGGCTGATCACCAAAGAACCGCGCTATTATAATCATACCCGGTTCTGGATGCGCCTGTTTCTGCTTAATTTCGCGGTGGGGGTGGTCAGTGGTATCCCCATGGAATTTCAGTTCGGCACCAACTGGAGTGCTTTTTCCCGGGCCGGGGGCGATATCTTCGGCCATCTCTTAGGCTTTGAGGCCTCCATGGCCTTTATGCTGGAGGCATCTTTCTTAGGCATCATGGCTTTTGGCTGGAAGCGGGTCTCTCGCGGAATGCATTTCTTTTCCACCTGTATGGTTGCCCTCGGTGGCTCCATGTCCGCCTTCTGGATAATGGCCGCCAACTCCTGGATGCAGACTCCGGTCGGCGGGGAATGGGTCGGCAACCGGTTTATCCTGACCGACATCTTTGCTGCAATCTGGAACCCGGATGCCTTTTGGGGGATCACCCACATGTGGCTGGCCTGTCTGGAGATCTCGCTCTTTGTTATCGGCGGCATCAGCGCCTGGTATTTATGGCGTGGCCGGTATCCGGATTTTTTTCTCACCTCCTTTAAGATGATGGTGATTGCCGCAGTTATTATCACCCCACTGCAGATTGTGGTCGGCGACGGTGCCGGCAAATCGGTGCATGTGCATCAGCCGGTGAAGCTTGCCGCCATGGAGGCGCACTGGCAGACCAACCCGGAAGGGGAGGGGGCGACCTGGAATATTCTGGCCTGGCCCGACAAAAAGCTGCAGGATAACGTCTGGTCGGTCAGCCTGCCCTATGCCCTCAGTCTTATTACTACCAGTTCCTTCACCGGCCAGGTCGAGGGTCTCCGGGAAGTGCCGGTCGAAGACCAGCCGCCGCTCCTTATGACTTTTTATGCCTTTCGGGTTATGCTGGTCATCGGCGCCGCGCTGCTGCTGCTTATGTTCTGGTCGCTGTGGTTGTGGAAAAAAGGACAATTGACGGCGGAGCGGGTAGGGCGCCATAAATTGCTGTTGCTGGGCTGGATGGCGGCGATTCCGCTCAGCTATCTGTCCATGGAGGCGGGCTGGGTGGTTCGTGAAGTAGGCAGACAGCCCTGGGTTATCCAGGGAGTGCTGCGTACCAGCGAGGGGGTCAGCCCGCTGCCGGTACAGACTGTCGCCGGATCTTTACTGGGGTTTGTCGCCGTCTATTCGGTCTTGTTTCTACTCTTTATCTTTTTTGCCGGCCGTATACTTAAAAAAGGGCCTGATTTCAGCCATCAACCATAAGGAGATATATCGATGGACTTCATCAACGCGAATCTGGCTAATATCTGGCTTGGCTTAATCGGTTTTTTTCTGCTCTATTATACGCTCACCGATGGGGCGGATCTGGGCATCGGCATGCTGACCTTATTTGTCGGCAGCCAGGAGAAAAAAAATACCATGATGCAGTCTATCCACACTATCTGGCATGGCAACCAGACCTGGCTCATCGTCCTCGGCGGCATGTTGTTCGGGGCCTTTCCGCTGTTTTTTTCGATCGTCCTCTCCGCCCTGTATATTCCATTTATTTTGATGTTGTTTGGTTTCATCTTTCGCGGCATTGCCTTTGAGTTTCATGCCCATGCCGGTGACAAGGGAAAACCGTTCTGGCTCTTCTCCTTTGGCCTGGGCAGCTTGATGGCCGCTCTCGGTCAAGGGTTGGCCCTGGGCGGCCTGATGGGGGGAATAGCCGTACAGGCCGATTCCTTTGCCGGACGGCCGACCGACTGGATGAACTGGTATTCGACGATTGCCGCTTCCGGGGTGGTCTGCGGCTATCTGATGCTGGGATCGGGTTTTTTGATCGCCCGGACCACTGGAATCCTGCAGCAATGGAGCTACCGCGCGGCTCGAATTGCCGGGATCCTGACCATCATCGTCTCGGTGGCGGTCTATGTCGGCACCAGTATCCTTCATGTGGAGATGGCTGTTAAGTGGACTGCCTGGCCCCCCTCACTGGTCTATCTTTTTGCTCTCTTGACCATCGTCGCCTGCGTGCGTTATTTTCAGAGCCTGCGCCTCAAAAAACGTCTTGCCCCGCTTATCTGGAATTACCTGATTATTATTTTTTCCTTCTCCGGACTGTCCATGGGGCTCTATCCCGGCATGATCCCGAGCATGGGTTCGACCAGTTTAACCGTCCAGGAAGTCGCCGCCGGCCCGACGACCCTGCGTTTCATGCTGGCGGTGATAGCGGTGCTGCTGCCGATCATCCTTATCTATACCAGCTATAACTACTGGGTATTTCGAAACAAAAAAGGCGGTGAGAGCTATGCCGGGTAGCCCCGGCTGCTGCTGAGAACGGCCCTGGCGGCCTGCTTGGCATGGTACTTGAATACAATAGTTCCAGGAGCCTAGATTGTGCGCTGCTTCCGGGCCGTCCATTCATTGTAGCTCTGTAACCAAATGGAGATCAGCCATGCCCCGCAAAAAAGCAGCAACCGCTTCTCCCTATTCGCCTGAGCCCACGACTTCTTCCGAACAACTCGATTTTTCTTCCTCCGAATTCAATCAAATAGACGATCTAGACGACAACACCGGAAACTATCGCGCCTTTCATTCACTCGTCGGCATTGTTACCTCGGATATGCGTCATCAGGAGCAACGGCGGCAGATGCCTTCCAGGGTTCGGGAGCCGGCGGTGGAAAGCGTAGGCGAGATCGAGCAAAAAAGCAGCGGTAAAAAGGAGAAGGGCGTAATCCCGGCGATTCAGGCGATACAAGATGCCCTTCCACCGCCTTTGACTATCGTTTCTAAAGGCCGTCTGCTTATTATTGACTCAGAACTCGAGCGAGCTCTCAGCTGCGCCGAGCGACTCAGTCAGGGAGGAATCGACTGCACTCTCTGTACCCCGACTCATGGCCGTGGCGGTTTCTCAGCTACCAATATTGATTCCTTCGCCTTTTTCGAGACCGATTCGATTATCGTTAACGGTACTTTTGGCGGCTTTGTGCCGACAGTGCGCGCGGCGGATGGCACGATCAGGAAATTATCCACTCAGGCCGGACATCTGTCCTTTGCAACAGGACAGACCGCTGAGGGTTTTGATCTGGTTCTTGATTTACAGGCAAGATCTTCCTTTGCAAAAGAGCAGTTGCCGGTGGGGTATTATGCCCCGGGTGATAATCCCCTGTTGCTTGAGGCGGCACTGGTTGAACTGCCCAAGATGCGGGGAAGATTCCAAAAACCGCAATTTGTGGTCATGACCACCAGCCGCTGTCTCCATGACTGGTCGCATCTTGACAGTTGTCGGCAGTGTGTCGATATCTGTCCGGTTGCGGCCCTTTCCTCAGAGAACGGCATGGTGGTCGTCGATCAATACCGCTGCCAGGGATGCGGCGCCTGCGCCCTGGTCTGTCCCACGGGCAGCATGCAGGTGCCAGGCCTGCGCCGAGAATTGCTGTCTGCGCTGGAGCCGTTGCTGCACCAATTAATCAACGGTGCCCAGATACCGACCCGGGTCATTTTCCATGATATGAACTGCGGGGAGATTGTGCCTCCGACAAGAAATCACAACGGCGGCCGGGACCTCTTTTTCGAGGTGGAAGAAGTGGGCTTAATCGGCCCGGACGTACTGCTGGCAACACTGGCCCATGGCGCCGCAGGTGTCGCTTTAATCTGCGACCACACCAGAGCTGCATCGATAAGAGAAGGGCTGGCGGGGCAGATGCGCCTCGGTACGGCAATCGTCGAAGGACTAAAGATGCAAACGAACAGTCTGATTTTTGCCGGGCGCATCGACGATCTTCCGGACATCCCGTACCAGGCGGGAGCGGCAGTGTCTGCCGCCACCGGTTTTACCCTGGATCATGACAAGCGAACCCTCACTCGTCTGGCCGCCGGCCATCTCCTCATCCAAAACGATGCCCGGCTGTCGATCTTGGATCTGCCGGTCGGTGCCCCGTTCGGAACCATTGCCGTTACTGCAGCCTGCAGCCTCTGCATGGCCTGCGTCGGTGCCTGCCCCGCCGGAGCTCTTCTTGCCGACGGTGAATCCCCGCGACTGGCGCAGATCGAGTCCCGCTGTCACCAATGCGGGGCATGCAGGGTCGCCTGCCCGGAAAAGTGTATTAGTCTGCAGCCCCGGCTTCTCTGCGATACTGATGTCGCAGATACACCGCGGGTTCTGCATGAAGCAGAGCCGTTCAAGTGTGTTGTCTGCGGCGAACCGTTTGCCTCGTCGAAAATGGTCGGCAAAATGCTACAGAAACTGGCCGACCACTGGATGTTCAGCAGCGCTCAACAGAAAAGACGCTTACAGATGTGCCGCACCTGTCGCACCCGTGATATTTTCAATACTGAAGACTACCAGACATGACGACATCAACTATAACGAATAAACCGGACGGCAACTCTTTCGGTCATGGTGCTCTCCGCACTGACAGCTATGTGCTGCTGGCCGCGCTGTTAAGCAATGCCCCGTCCCCTGAGCTGATCGAACTGGTGCAAAACATGTGTTGGGCCGAGGACCTGCCCGCAGCAATGGATGAGGCCCTGGAGGAGCTTAATCGGGCCGGAACCCATTGTCTTCCCGCTGATATTGCGGGAGAATTCCACCGGCTCTTTGTTGGCCTCGGCAGCGGTGAACTGGTGCCGTATGGTTCATGGTACCGGGAAAAAATGATCCAGTCGAAGACGCTTGCCGCCATTCGAAAAGATCTTAGTCGCCTGGGAGTAGTCCGGCGGGCTAGCTGCTTTGAACCGGAAGATCATGCCGGTGCCCTGTGTGAAATAATGGCTTTACTCACCCTTCCGGAAAATGGCATTGCTGAAGACGAGCAGGCAGCTTTTTATCGGAATCATCTTGATTCCTGGATGCCCCGGTTCTTTAGCGATCTGTCGGGCGTAGAAAAGAGTCGATTTTATCTTGCGGTCGGTAATTTCGGTCGCAGCTTTCTGGCTGCGGAGAGCAGATATCTGCATAAGTATTTCTCAATTGAGGAGAAAAAAACATGACCCAGAAATATAATGATGCCCGACGCGAATTTCTTAAAACCGTGGTCTTGCTCGCCGGCGCGGCGGTTGCCGTACCGACGGCTACCAGAACCCTGCCTGCCGGCAAGCCGTTGCTGCTGCTGCCCGAGCAGGCAAGCAAAGGCTATAAAGAGACCGCCCATATCAGTAAATACTACCAGACGGCTCGCAGTTGATCCTCCCGGAGCCGGTACAAATGGTAAAAGACGAGACAGGAGATGTTCCCATGAGAAAAGTGCGTATGCCACAATATCGCAAAAAATGGCTGCAGCGCCTGGACGAGCAACCTCAGAGGCAAGGCTTTGATCGCCGGACTTTTTTGCGGCGCAGCGGAGCGGTCCTGGGTAGCGGCGCTCTGATGAGCCTCCTGCCGCTGTCGGCGGTTCGCCCGGCTTCAGCTGAGGAAAAAATGAATATTCCGGTGCCGGATGTGCCGATTATTGAAAAGAGGTCGATCTGTACCCATTGTTCGGTTGGCTGCGGGGTTATCGCCGAGTTGCAGAACGGCGTCTGGACGGGGCAGGAACCTGATTTTGAGTCGCCGATCAATCTTGGCTCGCATTGCGCGAAAGGCGCGTCGGTGCGCCACCACGGCCTTGGGCTGCGCCGCCTGAAATATCCGATGAAGCTGGTGGGCGGCTCCTGGCAGCGTCTGTCCTGGCAGCAGGCCATCGACGAGATAGGCGATAAGCTGCTGGAAATCAGAAAGACCTCCGGGCCGGATGCGGTTTTCTGGTGTGGATCCTCCAAAGCGAGTAACGAAGGATCCTACCTGCAGCGCAAATTCGCGGCCTTCTGGGGGAGCAATAATATCGATCATCAGGCCCGTATCTGCCATTCGACCACGGTGGCCGGAGTCGCCAGCACCTGGGGCTATGGGGCGATGACCAATTCGTATAACGATATGCATAAGTCCAAGGCCATGCTCTTTGTCGGCAGCAATGCCGCCGAGGCGCATCCGGTAGCCATGCAGCATATTCTCCGGGCCAAGGAAAACGGGGCGAAGATGATCGTAGTCGATCCGCGTTTTACCCGCACGGCGGCCCATGCCGACATCTATGGCCGGTTGCGGCCCGGCACCGATGTACCTTTCATCTATGGCCTGCTCTGGCATATCTTCAAAAACGGCTGGGAAGACAAGCAGTATATTGCCGAGCGGGTCTGGGCGATGGACGATATCCGGGCCGAGGCGGAAAACTGGCCGCCCGAGGCGGTCGAAAACGTTACCGGCATGCCCGAGGCTAAAGTTTACGAGATCGCCAAAACTATGGCGGATAACCGTCCCGGCACCATTGTCTGGTGCATGGGGGGCACCCAGCATCATATCGGCACGAGCATCACCCGGGCGTTCTGCATCTTCCAACTGGCGCTCGGCAATATCGGCAAAGAAGGCGGCGGCGCCAATATCTTTCGCGGCCATGACAATGTTCAGGGGGCGACCGATGTCGGACCCAACAGCCATACCCTGCCAGGTTACTATGGCCTGAGCGAAGGGGCCTGGAAGCACTGGGCCGAGGTCTGGGGCGTCGACTACGAGTGGCTCAAGGGCCGCTTTGACATGGACAAAAAGTACGACGCCGGCAACGGCGATATGCAGTACACCATGAATATTCCCGGCATCCCCGTATCGCGCTGGATCGACGGGGTGCTTGAGACAAGGGAGAACCTGTCGCAGCGTGACAATTTCCGGGCGGTCTTTTTCCAGGGGCATGCCAGCAACAGCCAGACCCGGGGCACGGAAATGAAAAAGGCCCTGGAAAAGCTGGAGATGGTGGTTATTTCCGATCCCTATCCGACCCATATGGCGGTTATGAGTGAGCGCAAGGACAATACCTACCTGCTGCCAACGGCGACGCAGTTTGAGACCTACGGTTCGGTCACCGCCTCCAACCGCTCCCTGCAGTGGCGGGAGAAAATTATCGAGCCGCTGTATGAGTCCAAACCCGATCATGTCATCTTGTATCTGCTGGCGCAAAAATTAGGCTTTTCGAAAGAGCTGTTCAAAAACATCAAGATAGTGGGCGAGGAGCCGCTGATTGAGGATATTCTCCGTGAGATCAACCGGGGTACCTGGACCATCGGCTATACCGGTCAGAGTCCGGAGCGGCTGCAGCTGCATGCCAAGCACCGAAATACCTTTAATACCACCACTCTCTTGGCGGAAGGCGGGCCCTGCGATGGGGAATATTACGGCCTGCCCTGGCCCTGCTGGGGCACTCCTGAGATGAAACACCCGGGCACGCCGATCCTCTATGACCCGAGCAAGCCGGTGGCCCAGGGAGGGCTGACCTTTCGGGCCCGCTTCGGCACTGAGCGCAATGGGGAGAATCTGCTCGCTGAAGGTGTTTTTTCGGTTGGTTCAGAGATCAAGGACGGATATCCGGAGTTTACCGATCAATTGCTGAAAAAGCTGGGCTGGTGGGGCGATCTTACGCCTGACGAGCAGGCGGCGGCCGAAGGACGCAACTGGAAAACGGATATGTCCGGAGGCATTCAGCGAGTGGCCATCCACCATGGCTGTGCCCCATTTGGCAACGCCAAGGCCCGCTGCAAGGTCTGGGAATATCCGGACCCGATCCCGATCCATCGCGAGCCGCTGTATACCCCGCGCTTTGACCTGGTCGCCACGTATCCGACATACCAGGACCGCAAGGCCTTCTGGCGGCTGCCGACTCGCTATATTTCGATTCAGGCAGAGGATCACAGTCAGAAATATCCTCTCGTCTTCACCAGCGGCCGGCTGGTCGAATATGAAGGCGGCGGGGCGGAAACCAGATCTAATTCCTGGCTGGCCAAGCTGCAGCCGGAGATGTTCGCGGAAATCAACCCGAAAGACGCGCATAATGCGGGAATATCCCACTGGCAGTATATCTGGCTTGAAGGTGCGGAAGGGGGACGCATCAAGGTGCGGGCGATGATCACGCCACGGGTTGGTGCCGGTGTCGTCTGGACCCCGTTTCATTTCGGTGGCTGGTTTCAGGGCCTGGACCTGGTGGCGCGGTATCCCGATGGTACCGCTCCTTTTGTCCGGGGTGAGGCCTGTAATACCGCCACCACCTATGGTTATGATTCCGTGACCCAGATGCAGGAGACCAAAGCGACCCTGTGCCGAATCAGCCCGGCATAAAAGGAGCAAGACTATGGCACGAATGAAATTCTTATGTGATACCGAGCGCTGCATTGAATGCAATGGCTGCGTTACCGCCTGCAATAACGAACATGACATTCCCGACGGCATCAACCGACGGCACGTCGTCACCCTGGGCGATGGCCAGCGAGGGGAGAAGTCTGTTTCGGTTGCCTGTATGCACTGCACCGACCCGCCGTGCGCCGCTGTCTGCCCGGTCGATTGCTTTTATATCACCCCTGACGGCATCGTTTTGCACGACAAGAATTTATGCATCGGCTGCGGCTACTGTTTTTATGCCTGTCCCTTTGGGGCGCCGCAGTTTGTCGAACAGCAACCCTTTGCCGCCCGCACCAAGATGGATAAATGCACCTTCTGTGCCGGGGGGCCGCCGGCCGATAATTCGATCCTCGAATACCAGCAATACGGCCGCAACCGCATCGCCGAGGGCAAACTGCCGCTCTGCGCCGAAATGTGCGCGACCAAGGCGCTTTTGGCGGGCGACGGGACGATTGTCTCCGATATCTATCGGCAGCGGATCGTCAAGCGTGGCGGCCGACCGGATACATGGAGCTGGAATACCGCCTATGAGTTTAACTCGGGTAAAGAATGAGGCTGGGCTCCCATGGGAACGTCCCGGGAAAACCTGAAAATGTAGTTGAGGTTCCTTATGCATAAAAATATATCCACCATGATAGCGCTGCTGCTGTCAGCCACCATTTTTCTAGGTCTCTCCGCCTGTTCCGAGGAACGGCGGGAACTGACCATCCATGAACCGGGGGAATATAAAGGGGCGACCGATCCGCTGCTCGCCGCAGGACCGCACCCCGAGTTGAATCATCGCTTTATGGAGGTTCAGACTGATCGTTGAGATACCGAATCGCTGGAGGAAAAACTATGAAATCGTTATCGACGAACCTGCACCATAAAGAAGGTGGCTTGCATGTAATCCATGGCTATCTGGCCCTGGCTGCCCTCCTTGTCGTTCTCCTGGGAAGCACCTTTTATCTTCTGGCCGCTGGGGCTGATAACCCCCGGGCCGATTTCTGGCGCGAGGTGCGCCAGGGCGCATCCGGGTATACCGCCAGCTCGGGAGAGGGACACCCCGTGCTGATCGAGAACGGTGGCGAGAACTGGCGGGAGGTTCGTAATCTTCTGCTGGTAAAGTATTCCCCCTGGCTAATGGGCGGAGTGCTGGCGGCAATTATTGTCTTTCATCTGATTAACGGCGGGGATAAACTCGAGCGGCCGCGAAGCGGCATAATGATGCAACGATACAGCCTCTTTGAAAGGCTACTGCACTGGTACACTGCTCTTATTTTTGTGATACTGGCCATCACCGGTCTCAGTATTCTTCTTGGCCGGGCGGGTCTTATTCCGCTGATGGGACATGGCTCCTTCTCCTCCTACCTCGCGTATGCCAAGATAGTGCACAACTGGAGCGGTCCGTTATTTCTGATCGGCGTCCTGGTCGAATTCCTGGTGTGGCTTGGCGACAATTATATTCATAAACTCGATATTATCTGGTTTAAGAATATGGGCGGAATGGTCGGCGACAGCCCCCGGCCGCATTCAGAAAAAAATAACGGCGGCGAAAAAGCCTGGTTCTGGCTCATCGCGCTGTTTGGTCTTGGCGTTGGGATTACCGGAATATTGCTCGACTTCCCCATCTGGGGGCAGGACCGTTTCACCATGCAGCTGAGCCTTTTTGTGCATGCGACTGTGGCGGTACTCTTTGTCACCGCCTCCTTTGGCCATATCTATATGGGGACAGCCGGCTCTGAAGGTGCCATCCAAGGGATGTTGGGCGGAAAGGTTGATGCCAGCTGGGCTATGCAGCATTGTGATCTCTGGTTCAAGAAAAAAGCGGCCAAGGACCCACGGCTTGATCCGGAAGATTCCAGGACCGTGGTAGATCCTGAAGACGCCTAGGCCAGGAGATCTCTGGCCGGTTCGATTGCCGACTGACGGGCGCAGCCCCGGGTTTTGGAGCTGCAGGGGATGTCATCATGCGGTACTACAGGGGGCGTGATTGCGTCGGTTGTCTGCTGGAATCACGGCAGTCACATCATCCGTGCGGCCAGGCTATGCATGATCCACAGGCTTCCGCCGACAAAGAGGGCCATGATCAGGAAGGTGAAAACCAGGCTCAGGATATTCCAGCGCGCCGTCGAGGAACTGCTCAGATGCAGGAAATAATGCAGGTGAACCAGGATCTGGGCAATAGCGGCGGTAAAGACCCCGACCAGCAGGGTCATTTTTGAAAAGGAGCCGTTCATCACCAGCCAGAAGGCCAGGCCGGTGAGGAGAACGGACAGAGTAAAGCCGGTTGCATAGGAGGTGACGGTGCCTTGAGCGGCTCCGGATTTGTCAATGTTCGCGTGGCGCATAACACACCTCTTACACAAAGGATAGAAGATAGACGATGGTAAAAACCGCCACCCAGACAATATCGAGAAAGTGCCAGAACATGCTGAGGTGCATCATCCGGGACTGAACGGGAAGAGTAAAGCCTTTGCGCAGCACCTGGACCGCCATGATCGTCATCCAGAGGAGTCCTGCCGTGACATGGATGCCATGGGTGCCGACCAGGGTGAAGAAAGCGGACAGAAAGCCGCTGCGGTCCGGACCATTGCCCTCGCTGATCATCTTGGCGAACTCATGGACTTCCATCGTCAGAAAGCCGAGCCCCAGCAGGAAGGTGACGACCATCCATCCGAGAACCCAGCCCCGCCTGTTCTGGTGCATGTTGATCATGGCCAGGCCGAAGGTGGCGCTGCTGACCAGCAGCAGCATGGTTTCGGTGAAGGTGGTGCGCAGATCGAACAGCTCCCGGCCTGTCGGGCCACCGGCGTAGCTGTGGGCCAGAACTGCATAGGTGGCGAAAAGCGTCGCAAAGATAATCAGATCCGACATCAGGTACAGCCAGAAGCCGAAGGCCTGATTGGCGGCAACATCGTGTTCTTCCCATGCTTCCACGGTTGCGGTATTGGTGACCATGGTGTCCTGCATCTCTTTCTCCCAGGTGAATAGTTACGAAGAGAGCCTTTAGCCGGCTGTCTCACCCGCTGCAGCCATCCTGCTGAAGCGTTTATCTTCCATGACCTTTACCGTCTCGGCCGGGATGGTATGGTAGGTGTCGTCATTCCAGGCACGGACGATCAGGGTCGTCAGTATACCGAACATGCTGGCGATGGCCAGCCACCAGATATACCAGACCATGGCGAAGCCGAAAGTGAAGGCGAGGGCGCCGATATAGACGCCACAGCCGGTGTTGCTCGGCATATGGATGTCCTCATAGTGGTCGGGCCGGCAGTATGCTCGGCCTTTCTCCTTCATCTCCATGAAGGCGTCGACACTCTCGACTACCGGGATCCGGGCAAAGTTGTATTCCGCCGGCGGCGAGTCGGTTGCCCATTCCAGGTTGCGCCCGTCCCATGGGTCCCCGGTCAGATCCCGGGTGCGGTGCCTCGCCCGAATGCTGACGACCAGCTGGACGATCATGAATAAAACGCCCAGGGTAATGATAAAGGTTCCCAAGGCGGCAACCAGCAGGTACGGCTGCCAGGCCGGGTTGTCATAGTGGGCCATTCGCCGGGGCATCCCCATAAAGCCGAGGATGTAGAGGGGGATGAAAGCCAGGTAGAAGCCGATCAGCCAGCACCAGAAAACTCCTTTGCCCCACTTCTCATGCAGTGGAAACCCAAAGGCTTTGGGAAACCAGTAGCAATATCCGGCGAGGTAGCCGAACAGCGCCCCACCGATCAGGACATTATGGAAATGCGCGATTAAAAACAGGCTGTTGTGCAGCACAAAATCCGCCGGCGGCGAGGCAAGCAGCACCCCGCTCATGCCGCCGAGGGCGAAGGTGGTGATAAATCCAAGGGTCCAGAGCATCGGTGTGGTAAGGCGAACCCGGCCACGGTACATGGTAAACAGCCAGTTGAAGATCTTCACCCCGGTCGGCACGGCGATAATCATGGTGGTAATGCCAAAGAAGATGTTCACGTTGGGCGACGCGCCCATGGTAAAAAAATGATGCACCCAGACCATAAAGGACAGGACCATGATTGCGGCGGTGGCCAGGACCATCGAGGTGTAGCCGAACAGGCGTTTGCTCGAAAAGGTCGAGACAACCTCGGAATAGATACCGAAAGACGGCAGCACCACGATATAGACTTCGGGATGGCCCCAGATCCAGAACAGGTTGGCATACATCATCATATTGCCGCCCATGTCGTTGCTGAAGAAATGCATCCCCAGATAACGATCCAGGGTCACCATGGCCAGCGCAGCGGTCAGCACCGGAAAAGCAAAAACAATCAGGACGATGGTGGCCAGAATGGCCCAGACAAACACCGGCATGCGCATCAGGGTCATGCCCGGTGCGCGCATGCGCAGAATGGTGACCAGAAAGTTGATGCCGGTCAGGGTGGAGCCGACCCCGCCGATCTGCATCGCCCAAAGCCAATAGTCGACGCCGGTGTCCGGACTGTACTGCAGCTCGGTCAAGGGGGAGTAGCCCGACCAGCCGGCCCGGGAAAACACCCCGACGCCCAGGGAGACCATGACGAGCATGGCCCCGGTGACGGTCAGCCAGAAGCTGACCGAATTGAGAAAGGGAAAAGCCACATCCCGGGCGCCCAGCTGCTGCGGCACAATGATATTCATCAGTCCGGTAAGAAAGGGCATGGCGACGAAGACAATCATCATGGTCCCGTGAGCGCTGAAGATCTGGTTGAAATGCTCCGGCGGCAGGTAGCCCTGATTGCCCATGGCAATGGCCTGCTGCCCCCGCATCAGGATCGCATCAGACAGACCGCGCAGCAGCATGACCAGGGCTAAAACGACATACATGATGCCGATTTTCTTATGATCGAGGCTGGTCAGCCATTCCCGCCAGAGATAGGTCCATTTATGGTAATAGCTGATCAGGGCGATGATGATCAGCCCCAGTACGAGAGAACCAATGACCGCCACCATAACGATAGGATCGTGCAGAGGGATCGCGTCAAGAGTTAATTTTCCGAACATATCAATGACCCTTTTGAACCATATTGTTCTGCCATATGAGCTCTGTGGCATTGCTCTCTGCAGCAGTTTTTTTGCCGTAGGAGTGGTTGTATTTTCTGATGATCGTATCGAACAGCCCCGGTTCGACCGAGGAGAAATACCTGACAGCGGCGCCGGTTGTCGGTTTAATAAGCTCTTCGTAACGGGCCATGTCCAGCGCCTGCGATGCCTTACGGCTCTCGGCCAGCCAGGCGGTGTATTGTTCCGGGGTAGTAGCGACAGCCGAAAAACGCATGGAGGCATAGCCTTCGCCGCTGAACTGCTGATTGTGCCCGGCATAGGTGCCAATTTCATTGGCCAGCAGATGCAGCCGGGTCTGCATTCCCGCCATGGCATAGATCTGGCTGCCCAGCTGCGGGATAAAAAAAGAGGTCATTACCGTCTCGGAAGTAAGCTGCAGGTTCAAGGGCACCCGCGCGGGAAAGACCAGATGATTCATTACGGCGATGTTTTCCTCGGGATAGATAAACAACCATTGCCAGTCAAGGGATACCGCCTGCACCCTGACCGGTGTCTCGGTCGATGCGATCGGTTTGTAGGGGTCAACCTGATGGGTGGTATTGTAGATAAGGAAACTGAGGATGGTGATAATGGCTGCCGGGACAAGCCATATTATCAGCTCTATTTTAAGCGAGTAACTCCACTTCGGTGCATAATCCGATCTGTGGTTTTCGGCCCGGTAGCGTCTTGGAAACCAGAAGGCCATGATGATGACCGGAATAACCACCAGCAGCATCAGGGCAAAAGCGGTCAGGATGACAAATCTCTCCGTTTCGCCAATCGGCCCTTTGGGGTCAAGAAGCAGCAGATCACTGCAGCCCCCGAGCAAAAAAAGCCCAACAACCGGCAATATCCTGATTATTCCGCCAATCCATTGCCGGTGCCGCCGGCAAAATACATTTTTCTGCACATCAACAACTGCCATCAGTGGCCACCATTTTGGCTGTAGCCGGCGGCCGTCTGCTGCAGCTGCTGTTGCTGTGGTTTTGTCAATTCGGGAAGATGCCGGACCATAGCCACCATGTTCCAGATATCCTCATCGGGATGTTCCGGGCCGAAGGCCGGCATGCCGGACATGCGGATGCCATTGCTGATGATGTAGAAGATTTCGCCATCCGACATTTGCTGATGCTCTTTGTGCCAGAGCTCCGGCGGCAGCGGCAGCATGCTCCTGGCCCAGCCCTCGCGCGAAGCCTCCGGAGCGCCGTGGCAGTGCAGACAGGTAGCCTTATAGTGGTTAAATCCCTCTTCGACGCTGGCTGTCGAGGGGATAGTCGCTGTGGAGGCCCGCTTCTCCAGGGTGCTTTTCAGATTTGTTTCGCCCCACCAGTCGAGAATATTTTTGCTGCCGGTGGCCGTCATATCGAATACACCGAGCATCGGCAACACTGCCGCCACGATCACGGCGATGACCAATCCACTGACCATGCCAATCCAGAAAGAGCCACTTTTCATGTTGTTCTCCTCTTCTTGTAGGAGCAGGATGCCTCTTTGCGCCCAATTGCCGCGCGCCCATCAGGGGACGGAATCCGACGCAGAGAACTCCCCGGTTTAGCCGTTGACCAGGAGGCTGACAACAGGCTGTATATCACGCCATGGGTAAATGAATAGCACATCTTGTCCAATGTTGCTGGACTTTTTCCCGGGCGGCAGGACAGCAGCGCTGCTCGCTGTCGCCTGAAGAGTATTCAGCCACCACCAATGACAGGAAAGAGGCTCGCTGCAGGTACCGGCAAAAAATACCTGGAGCGGAGCATCTGTAGGCTATCGTATTCAATTCTTATGCCACCCGCAGGCAAATGCCGCAAAACCATGCCTTGAATGCACCGCTTACCAGCCTTGGCCCGCAAGTCCTGTCAGAGCGAGGACGAGGAGCAGAAAAGGGTAGTAGCTGGCCCGATTAAACAGGGCCGAGGCCTCATCTCGCTGTCGAGTCCTGTACAGATGCAACGCCGGGATAAAGAGCAGATATATGCCCGCCAGCAGAACAGCCAGATAGAGGAGAACCGGCAGCTGCAGCGGTGCCAGCCGGAACAGGACAGCACTGAGAGCGATGCTGATACTGAGGGTGGACAGGACTATGATGCTTGCCCTTTTGGTGCCTAGAGAGACTGGTACGGTGCGGGCCGCAAGAGATATATCCTCCTCGATATCATGCCAGTCGGCGGGAACATTCTGACCTCCTATCTCCCAGAAAAACAACCATAAGAACAACAACAGCAGCAGTCCCGGGGCAGGGGAGGGGTCGACCGCAAATACCGCCGCGAGGCCTCCGAGCGTCTTGACTATTCCGCTGACCAGGGTCCGCAGGTGGCTTACCTGCAGCAGCAGGCAATACATGGTTTCCAGAAAACAGCCGATGATCAGAATAAGGGCGCAGACCGGGTTGAGCAGATAGGCATTGAGTAGCGAGATAATCATCCAGCTGCCCGCCCAGGCAACTGCTTCCGGCATGGTCAAGAAACCCTGGGCCAGGGGATGTCGGATAAAGGCGGCATCAAGATAGCCGGTGTTCCGATGAAATCCCGTCTGGCTGACTTTCTTCTTGTCGTTCTGGTAATCGATTATATCATTGAGGGCATAGACCGCGGTATAGCCGGCAAAGGCGGCGATGGTGCCCTGAACTATAATCTGCGGTTCAGGGAGGCGTCCCAGCCAGAGCAATGCGGCCAGGAGAGGGGAGCAGATATCGAGAAGGCCGTGCGGCGTCCTGGACAGGGCCAGAAACAGCATGATCCTGGAAAAGCCTCTCTGTTCAGCAACGTTCATACTCTCCCCTGTTGTATTGAAAGGTTCCATGGTTAAAGATTTAAGCGGATTTCTTCCAGTTCGCGGCGGCGCTCCTCCGACACCCTGGGGTATTCCATATGCATTCCATGGAAAGTATTAACAATGATCTGGGAGACAATCAACCGGGCATTTTTCTTGTCATCGGCAGGCACCGCATACCAGGGGGAGTTGCTGGTGCTTGTTGCATTGAGGCAGTTTTCGTACGCCGCCATATATTGCGGCCAGAAGCTGCGTTCATGCAGGTCGGCAGTGCTGAATTTCCAGTTCTTTTCCGGTTCATCAATGCGAGCAAGAAATCGCTGACGCTGCTCCTCTTTGGAAAGGTGCAGGAATATTTTGATAATCCGTGTGCCGGTCCGGTGAAGATGGTCTTCGAAGTTGATAATTGATGTGAATCGTTCCTGCCATATCGTTGATTCATCAAGAAACTCCGCAGGCAGCGACTGCTTGTGGAGAATGTCCGGGTGGACTCGGACCACGAGCACTTCTTCATAATAGGATCGGTTGAAGATACCTATTCTGCCCCGCTCCGGCAGGCGTCTGGCTGCCCGCCAGAGAAAATCATGATCTCGTTCTTCCGCGCTTGGCTGCTTGAAGGAAAAAACCTGGCATCCCTGGGGATTTACGCCGGACATGACGTGGCGGATGGCGCCGTCTTTGCCGGCCGCGTCCATTGCCTGAAAGATTACCAGTACGGCGTAGCGATCAGAGGCATAGTGCATTCGTTGCAATTCACTCAATTGGTCGATATGCTCAGCTAAAAGCTCGTGGTACCTTTTTTTAGAACTATAGAATGGTTTGACCTTGGTTGGTAGAGTGCTCAGATCAACCGGATGGTCGGGGAAAACCTGAAAATCCTCGGTCTTGATCTTCATAAAGAGTCCCTCTTTTTTGTTAGATCCGGCCCATGATCAGCAGAACAATGAGGATGAGAATGATCAATCCTGTTGTGCTGGCAGGTATGTATCCCCAGGTTCGGCTGTACGGCCAGACCGGGACGATCCCTGCCAGTACCAAAATCATAAGGAGCAGCAACAGGGCACCGAGTGACATTTCCTCTCCTCCGGTTAAAGCAGACCATTCCGGGCCAAACGCCTCTGACCCGGTCGAAATATTTTGGTTGAATGCTCACAATCGATTATGGCTTGCGCAATATCGCCGGGATAGTCCTGGCTGCCATAGAGTACTAAAGTATAGTATTACGCTTAAAATACAGCATTCTGTATGGCGAATCAAGGCGGCGATTGCGGCCTGGCCCGCCAGGTCTCAATTTCAATAAATATTCGCTGAACCTTCGGATAAGCCTGTTTTATTGCTTTTTCCAGACCGGCCACGCTGCTCTCAATTTCGGTGGCCATGATGGGGTCAACGAAATCGACGCTGATATTGACCAGGATGAAATCTGGTCCCATATGCATGGTCAGGATTTCGTTGACTTTTTTAATTTCCTTAACGGCAGAAGCGATGCCTCGGATTCCCTGCACCACTTCTTTATTGGCACTTTCACCGATTAGCAGACTCTTGGTTTCGGCAGCGAGCAGCAGGGCGGTTCCCGCCAGAATTATGCCGATAACGATCGCGGCGATCGCATCATAGGCAGAATTATCGGTCAGTTCGCTGGCCAATATCCCCGTCAGAGCAACGACCAGGCCGATAATTGCGGCGGAATCCTCAAGCAGGACAATAAAGATCGACGGGTCTTTGCCGCGGTGGATAGCCCTAAAATAAGGCTGATCGCCTTTTTTCCTGCGGAATTCCCGTAAAGCAATATACCAGCTGGTGCCTTCGAATACGAGCGCCAGCACAATAATGACATAATTGGCGGAGGAATGCTGCACCGGCTCCGCGGAGATGAGGTGCGCGATCCCTTTATACATCGACAGTCCTCCCCCGGCGGAAAAAAGAATGATGGCAACGACGAAACTCCAGAAATAAATCTCTTTTCCGTGACCAAAGGGAAAATCGTCATCGGCGGGTATTTTGGACCGGTGCAAGCCGTATAACAAAAGAAGCTCATTGCCGGTGTCGGCGATGGAATGGGCGGCCTCCGAGAGCATGGCCGAACTGCCGGTCATAAAAGCGGCGATACCTTTTGAGACTGCTATCAGACCATTGCCGATCAGCGCTGCATAAATAACCTTGTGAGAGGAGCTGGCCATAGTCGTTTTTTTATGCCATCCGAAACAGGCAGCTAAAGTTGTTGTTTAGGCAAAAACACCGGCGCTGCCCGAATGGGCAGATGCCTTGTTCTCGCACCGGAATTTATTCATTGGAAAG
The DNA here is from genome assembly GCA_963709745.1 of uncultured delta proteobacterium. Classification (GTDB taxonomy): domain Bacteria; phylum Desulfobacterota; class Desulfobulbia; order Desulfobulbales; family Desulfocapsaceae; genus Desulforhopalus_A. The sequence continues at coordinate 334,907 of CAVPXN010000013.1, read as the reverse complement.
AAAGACAATCTCCACCCGTCGATTCTGCTGGCGCCCTGAGGTCGTATCATTGCTGGCAATCGGGTAGGTCTCGCCAAATCCCTTGGTACTGATCCGATCCGGGCTGATCCCCCTGGCCATGATGGCAGACGCCACCGATTCCGCCCGACTCTGCGACAGCATCATATTATAGCTGGCGCTACCGGTATTGTCGGTGTGGCCTTCCACACTGATTTTCTTCTCCGGGTGGTTCTTGAGAAACGCCGCCAACTGGTCAATGGTTCTCTGGGCGCCGGGCATAAGATCTGCCTTGCCAGTCTGGAACAGCACATTGCCCAAGGTGAGCACATAGCCACGATCGGTTTTCTTGGCCTTGAGGGCGGCGAGTTCCTGTTCGAGTGCCGCTGTCTTCTGGTCTTTTTGGCGGAGCAAAATCTTGTTGGTATCACCGGCTATTTTTCGGCGCTCGATCTCTGCTGCCTTCTGGTCCGCCAGGGCCACTGCGATAGCTGTCTGTTTATCGGCCATATAAGCCAAATGGGTCATTTCCACATCGCTCTCGGCATGTTCCGCCTGGCTGATCAGTTTTTCAGCCTCATAGAGAGGCACTGCAGCATTTGCCGCAACATTCGGGTCTGCTTTGGCCTGCATATAGGTATCCCTGGCGTTCATCAAGGCCACATTTTCTGAAGGTCCGGCGCAGCCGTATATCAGCAGGGCCAGAATCGAAATAACAAAGGTATTCGAGCAATAGGTTATCCATTTGTTCTTATTGTCATGGGTCATTATCCACCTCCATAAGCGATATTTTTGGGCGACGTCATAAATGGACAGTTTTTATTGCTGCACCGCCTGATTAAGCCCTTCGATACTGTCACGAATCTCTTTCGTTGCGCGTTTAGCTTTTTCTGTCTCCGCTTTTTGTTCTGCCAGCTGGGCATTTATGCGGGATTCGTCGGCCAGCATTCTTGCCTTGTCGTATTGCTTATCCTTTTCCGCAGTTTTTGCTGCCGAGAGCTTATCTTCGGCAATTCTCAGATCAAGTGGGGCATAATTTCCGGCTTCTGCGCTTTGCGCGGCCTGAATGGCAGTTTCCGCATTCCGGAAATTCGCTGGTAAATCCTGGCCTTTTTTGGCGCAGCCCAGGGCGAAGCCGAAGGCGATCAGTGTCATGAATAAGAGCGTACGTTTCATTATTTCTTCCATTATTCATCTCCTTTTTGGAATAAATTATTCAAGATGCTCACCATGCATAACTAAGTTACCGACTTCAAATTCAAGGCAACGGGGAAGATGAAGATTTTTAAGCCTTTTGGACAGTTTTTTGACGCCCTCAGATATGTATACCCCGCCCCCCTGTCAATCCTATAATGCCTATGACAATTAGATATATGGCAATAATGTAGTTGAGCAGTCGTGGAACAATCAAAATGAGAATCCCGCAGATCAAGGAAACGAGGGGGGCAAGACTTATATGCAGATTGGATATGTACATTGTTATCTCCTTGAGGATGGCGTCGTGAAAATTTTTTAACCTCATTGCCATGGTCCACATGGTGACGATTTTTGGTGGAGACAAGGGTTGACTACTACGAGAAATTATAGCAATCCTTGTGCCAGTTTAAAGACACTACTTCTGCTAGGGAATAAGGCTGAAGGAGGGGGTTCTCCAATCCACTGTCGCAGGACGATTCCTCTCGGGCAGGACGTGACCGTGGTTGCCGGTGCGCTGTTGATCAATCATAAAGACCCTTGTATCTGTCTTCGAAACAGGAAGTCAAAAATTATTCCCCCGAGGATTTTCAGCTGGCACATTTATTGAAAAGTCTGTACAGATAGTTTTATAAAGGCTCTTCATCACGATCCGTAGGAGCAGAGCTGTGGGTCTGCCATCCTGTATAATCCATTGAAACATGGGCAGAAATACAGGTCTGCCCCTACGGATCATTCTGGAATTCAGGCAGATTATCAGCCGCGGCGTTTGACAAACACCTTCTCTGGCATAATCAGTAAGGTAAAGGCGCGACATGCAGACAGCAGAATTTTATGCCCTGATCGTTTACACCGTAGTTACCGTCCTCCTGATAGGCGGCATGCTGGTCGTCGCCTGGTGGTTTGGTACCGGAATAACCAGCCGCAACAAAATGATGCCGTATGAATCCGGCGTAATCCCTACCGGTTCGGCCCGTGTTCGTCTGTATGTCCCTTTTTATCTCCTGGCCATATTTTTTATCGTCTTTGATGTGGAAAGCGCCTTTATCTTTACCTGGGCGGTGGTCTGGGATCAGTTGGGGATCTCAGGACTGATTCATATCAGTTTTTTTATCATTGCTCTACTCCTTGGACTTCTCTGGATATGGTTGAAAGGGGGACTTGAGTGGGGCCCGTCTAAGATGCGGTCACCAATGGACGAACGCCAATGAAGCATACCCCGATAGAGCGCGACATTCCTGATAATATCCTGCTCGCCCGCCTGGACGATATGATTAACTGGGGCCGGGCCAACTCGCTCTGGCCGATGTTCTGGGGGCTCTCCTGCTGTTTTGTCGAGATGATGGCCGCGTTTACCTCCCGCCTTGATATCGCCCGCTTCGGTGCCGAGGTTCTGCGCGGCTCCCCGCGCGAAGCGGATCTTATGGTCACTTCCGGTACCATCTTCAAAAAGATGGCCCCTTCTATTCTGCGGCTGTACGAACAGATGCCGGAACCACGCTGGGTGATCTCCATGGGCAGCTGCTCAAATTCGGGCGGGATGTACGACGTCTACAGCGTTGTCCAGGGGATCAACCAGATCCTGCCGGTCGATGTCTATGTGCCCGGCTGCCCGCCTCGGCCGGAGGCCTTTGTGCAGGGCCTGATCATGCTCCAGGAAAAAATACGCAAAGGGGAGAGCCCGGCCCGGCCGGTTTTGCATATGGCCGGTGGCAACCAGGGAACGACGGCTCCGGTCTTGATCGATGGATTGAGCAAATCCCGTGACAGCCGTGGCCCGGGCATGGCAGGAATACCTAAGCGCGGTACCTCGCTCCAGCAGCCGCTCTTCGCCATGTCCCGTTCGCCCCTGATATGGCGGCCCCCAGCCCTGCGGCATGACTATCCGGACTTTGGCCTTGCTGATGAGCTTGAAGCTGCTTTTGCCGGCAAAATCGAGGTTGATGCGGCGGCCACCGATATGCTCACCTATATCGCAGCTGGTGAAATAGTGCCGGAGTTGCTGGCCTACTTGAAAAACCGTCCGGCCAAACCGTTTCGTCGCCTCGAAGATATCGCCGCCGTTGATGAATCTTGCCGTCACGACCGGGGCCGGTATCCTGATTTCACCCTGAACTACCATCTGCTCTGTTTTGAGACGCCGGGCTATCTGCGCATCAAGACCGAGCTGCATGGCGATTATCCTCAAACGCCGAGCGTGACGGAGGTTTTTCCTTCCGCCAACTGGTATGAACGGGAAGTCTTTGATATGTTCGGTATCCGTTTTGCACAGCACCCCGACCTCAGGCGCATCCTCATGCCGGCCGACTGGCAGGGCCATCCCTTACGCAAGGAGCATCCGTCGCGAGCCACCGAATTGCCCGCCTATACCACAGAGGATGCGCGCAGGCACCAGTCTCTTCCGGCAGCTGATTTTTTCGAGCGCATCGATGACGAGACGATGATCATCAATCTGGGGCCGCAGCATCCCGGTACCCACGGTATCATCCGTTTTATGCTCAAGCTGAATGGGGAAGAGATCGTCGATATGGATACCGATATCGGCTACCACCATCGCGGTGCGGAAAAGATCGGCGAGCGGCAGCATTGGAACCAGTTTATCCCCTATACCGATCGGATTGATTACCTGGCCGGAGTACAGAATAATCTGGCCTATGTGACCAGCGTCGAGCGGCTGTGCAGCATTACCGTACCGGAGCGGGCGACGGTGATTCGGGTGATGCTGGCCGAGTTGTTTCGTATTGCCAGTCATTTAGTCTGGTTCGGCTCTTTTGCCGCTGATATCGGGGCGATGACACCGGTTTTTTATATGTTCACCGATCGGGAAAAGATCTTTGATATAGTTGAGATGATCACCGGCGGGAGGATGCATCCGTCCTGGTTCCGGATCGGCGGGGTCGCCGAAGATCTGCCGGAAGGCTGGCAGGATCCGGTCCGGGCCTTCCTTGACTGGATGCCCGCCCGCTTGCAGGAATATGACGATCTGCTGAAGGGCAACCCGATCTTTACCGCCCGTCTTAAAGGAGTTGGTGCGATCAGTCTGGATGAGGCTATGGAATGGGGCGTGACCGGACCCAATCTGCGCGCCTGCGGCTTTGCCTGGGACCTGCGCAAAAAAATGGTCTATGGCGGCTATGACCGCTTCGATTTTGATGTTGCCGTGGCCGAAGGCGGCGATTGCTGGGCCCGCTATGTCGTCCGGGTGGAAGAGATCAGGCAATCGATACGTATTATCAGCCAGTGTTTGGGCGATATGCCGGATGGCCGCTGGATAACCGACGACTATCGGTATGTCCTGCCGCAAAAACCCGACACCCTGCAGGATATCGAGTCGCTTATCCATCATTTTGTCAACTCGACCAGGGGAATGGCCCCGCCCAGGGGACAGAATTACAGCGCTACCGAGGCGCCAAAGGGGGAGAACGGTTATTTCGTCGTCTCCGACGGCCTGAATATCCCCTATCGCATGCGCATCAGAACCCCCAGTTTTCCCCATATCCAGGCCCTGCCGCTGATGTGCCGGGGCTGGCTGGTGGCCGATTTCTTAGCTATTATCGGCTCGATTGATTTTGTCCTGGCGGATATTGACAGGTGAGCAAGCGATGATTGATGAGGACTTAAAAAAAGAGCTTAAGAAGCGCGTTGCCGCAGCGGTCGAACCGCGGGAGGCGGCGGTGGCGGTGATGAAGGAGCTGCAGCGCCACTACGGCTGGCTGACCGACGAGGCGGTAGGGGAAGCCGCAGCGCTTTTAGGCTTGAGTTCTCTGCAGGTGGAAGAGCTGGCCACCTTTTATGAAATGATTTATCGGCGGCCGGTCGGCAGAAGAGTGGTCCATGTCTGCGATTCGATCTCCTGCTGGGCAGTGGGCGGTGAAACCCTGCTGCAGCAATTGGCTGATCGGCTGAACATTGCGGTCGGTGCGACCACCGCTGACGGGATGTTTACCCTGCTGCCCTGCTGTTGCCTTGGCAACTGCGGTGATTCGCCGACTATGCTGGTCGGCGATAATTTGTATGGTCGGCTGAGTGTAGAAAAAGCCCTCGATATTTTGCAACAGGAAAGAGAAAAGCTGAGTTCCGATGGAACCCTTGGGAACTAGGGAGAGGACAACCAGGTATCGATAATTATGGAACAACCACTCTTTCAGCATAATAAAACCGGCCGCTGCGTCACGTTTGCCGAATATCGTGACGAAGGTGGTTTTGCCGCGCTTAAAAAAGCCCTGACCGAGATGTCGCCTAAACAGGTGGAGCAGGCGGTCAGTGATTCCGGAATGCGGGGACGGGGTGGGGCCGGATTTCCGACCGGCAAGAAATGGTCGTTCGTCCCACGCGATCTGCCCGGGCCGCGCTGGTTGATCTGCAACTGTGATGAAATGGAGCCGGGCACCTATAAGGATCGGGTGCTGCTTGAGGCCAATCCCTATTCGCTGCTCGAAGGGATTATTCTCGCATCCTATGCCATCGGCGTGCGCCATGCCTTTATCTTTATCCGGCGCGGTTATGAAACGGCCGCCGCCAATCTGCAGCGGGGTATTCAGGAATGTCTTGTGGCAGGGCTGCTCGGGGAGAATATCCTCGGCAGTGATTTTTCCTGCGATATTGATGTGCATACCTCGGCCGGCAGGTATATCTGCGGGGAAGAAACCGCCCTGATAAATGCCCTTGAGGGCAAACGCGCCAACCCGCGGGTCAAGCCGCCTTTTCCTGCGGTCAAAGGACTATGGGGTGGCCCGACCGTGGTCAACAACGTAGAGAGCCTGGCCAATATTCCGGGGATTGTCGGGCGAGGGCCGCAGTGGTTCAAGGACCTGGGCGCAACGCCAGAGGCCGCCGGCATGAAACTCTTTTGCCTCAGCGGTCATGTGGTCAACCCGACGTGCTTTGAGCTGCCGCTGGGTATGCCACTTAGCGAGATCATCGATGGCCCCGGCGGCGGCATGCGCCCCGGCAGCCGTTTCAAGGCGTGTCTTCCCGGCGGGGCTTCAACGCCTTTTTTTTCCCCCGAGCATCTGCCGGTACTGATGGATTTCGATCCGGTCGCAAATGCCGGGTCGCGGCTCGGCACCGGGGGAATCGTCGTCTTTGACCAGGATACCTGCCTGGTGGCGGCCACCTTGAACCTGATTCGTTTTTTTGCCCGGGAATCCTGCGGTTGGTGTACTCCCTGTCGCGAGGGGCTGCCCTATGTGCTTCATATCCTGGAACAAATTGAAGAGGGCAAGGGCAGCAGGGAATATATCGCCATTCTGCAGGACCATACCAAATTTTTGAACTATTCCTTCTGCGCTCTGGCTCCCGGGGCCATGGGGCCGGTGCAGGGTTTGCTGCACCATTTTATGGACGAACTGGAAGAACATATCAACGCGCAGCGATGTCCTTTTAAACCCACGGGGTAAAAAATACTTTAGCGATGCCAAAGCTTATCATCGATACAATTCCTGTTGAGGTAGCCAAGGGAAAGACTGTGCTCGAGGCGGCCCAGAGCGTGGGAATCCCTATTCCGCATTTCTGTTGGCATCCGGCACTCGGCAAGGCCGGTGCCTGCCGGGTCTGTGCGGTGAAGGTGGTTGACGGCCCGGTCAAAGGCATCCAGATGTCCTGCATGCTCGAAGCCCAGGACGGTATGGTCGTCTCGACCACTGACGACGAGGCCATGGCGATGCGCCGGCAGGTGATTGAATGGCTGATGATCAACCATCCCCATGATTGCCCGGTCTGCGACGAGGGTGGGGAATGTCAGCTGCAGGATTTTACCATCGCCGGCGGCCACGGCCTGCGCCGCTATGACGGAAAGAAACGCACCTACCACAATCAATACTTAGGCGAGCGGATTGAGCATGAGATGAACCGGTGCATCCAGTGTTATCGCTGCGTTCGCTTCTATCAGGAATTTGCCGGCGGCACCGATTTCGGGGTGATGGGCAGCGCCGGGCGCGTTTATTACGGCAGGGTAGAAGACGGTCCGCTCCAGTCGCCTTTTTCCGGCAATCTGGTGGATATCTGTCCCACCGGTGTCTTTACCGATAAAACCGCCCGCTTTCGCGCCCGCTACTGGGACTACGATATGGCCCCGTCAATCTGTCCGCACTGTTCCCTTGGCTGCAATACCGTCCCCGCTGCCCGCTATCGTGAACTCCTCAAGGTTATGGCGCGATACAACGAGGCGGTCAACGGCTGGTTTATCTGCGATAAGGGGCGCTTCACCAACAGCGCCGTCAACGCCGTGGACCGCCCCCGAGAGCCAATGATCGACGGGCGGCAGGTGGACTGGAACGAGGCCCTGGCCACCCTGGTGCGGCGGATACAGGAGATGGGAGGTGAGGGTTTGGCCATTGTCGGTTCTTCGAGGCTGTCGATGGAAGCGGCATCATTGTTGCATCTCTTTAAAGAAGCGATCGGTGCCGATTCGCTCTGCTATTTTGAACGGACTGACCAGGCGCAGCAGGCGACAGGAGTAATAAGCCGGCTAAAAGGGGAACCTTTAGCCTCCATGGCCGAGGTCGAGCAGGCGGATCTGATCTGCCTGGTCAACTGCAGGCTGCTTGAAGAGGGGCCGATGATGGCGCTTGCTGTCCGGCAGGCCTGGCGCAAGGGCGCGAAAATTTATCAGGTGGCGGATACTGCCACAGCTCAGGAACAGCAGGAACTTCCTTTTCCACCGGCACGTGCCGCCTCACTTGGCGATGTCCCGTTCGCAGATGCTGAGCGGCCGGTCTGTATCTTCGGCTGCGGCGATATGAAAGACGAGGATATTGCGGTCGCCAGGAAAAATGGCACCAAAATAGCCTGTATGCTGCCTGGTCCGAACAGTTTTGGAGCAGCCCTGCTGGCAGCAGAACACGGGGGCACTCCCCTTGCCCAGGCGATCGCCGATAAAAAAGTGCAGGTTATTATCGCCCTGGAGGCGGACATACCCGACGAATTGCTTGAGCAGGTGAGGGTGCTGGCGGCTCTGGACTGGCGTGCTACAGAGACCGTCAAGGCAGCTGATATCGTCTTGCCGACCACCGCATGGGTGGAGATGGACGGGACGTATATCAACAATGAGGGTCGGGCGCAGCGTTTTAAAAAAGTGCTGCAGTCCGGATTGCCGATTAAAGGACTTAACCCGGATCTCCATCCGCCACGGCAGCATCGCCTGATAGTACCGGGCGGCGCAAGTCGTCCGGCTTGGGAAGTGGTGGTCGAGCTTCTTGCGCTCGTTGACCCCACGGAAAAAAATGATGTCTTTCCCGGCAGATGGCAACGGCTGCGTATGCTGGATACTGCCGGCAATGGTCTGCTTATCATGGCGAGTGACAAGGATTGAAATGGATACCATGCTGCTCGACATAGCGCTTATCGTCGCCAAGATCGCCTTGATCTTTCTGGTTGTTCTCCTGCTCGCCGCCTATCTGGTTCTCGCCGAGCGTAAGCTGCTCGCCTATATCCAGGAGCGACTCGGTCCCAATCGGGCGGGTTTCTGGGGACTGCTGCAACCCCTGGCCGACGGCATCAAGCTGATCACCAAGGAAGATGTCAAACCTGCCGGTGCCGATAAATGGTTGTTTTATCTGGCCCCGGCCATGGCGGCGATTCCAGCGATCATGATCTTTGCGGTTGTTCCCTTTGGTCCGCCGATCACCCTTTACGGCAGAGAGGTGGGGCAGCAGGTGGTTGATCTCGATGTGGGGCTGCTGTTTTTTATCGCCTTCTCGTCGATCGCTGTCTACGGGGTGGCGCTGGGCGGCTGGGCGTCGAATTCCAAGTATGCTCTCTTGGGCAGTATCCGCGGGCTGGCCCAGCTTATATCCTATGAGATCACTATGGGCCTGTCGCTGGTGCCGGTGGTGATGCTGGCCCGCTCGTTTAAGTTGTCGGAGATCGTTGCCGCACAGCATTCCTGCTGGTTTATCGTCTATCAGCCCCTGGCTTTTTTGATTTTTCTGATCAGCATTTTTGCCGAATGTAAGCGAATTCCTTTCGATCTGCCCGAGGCGGAAGGGGAACTGGTCGCCGGCTTTCATACCGAATATTCCGGCCTGCGTTTCGGACTCTTCTTTGTTGGTGAGTATATCAATATTATTGTTCTCGGCGGCCTGGCCGCCACCTTTTTCCTCGGCGGCTGGCATGGTCCGCTGCTGCCGCCGGTGGTCTGGTTTTTAATCAAGGTGCTGGCCATGGCCTTTTTATTTATCTGGGTGCGCGGCACCTTGCCGCGTCTGCGTTATGACCAGTTGATGCATTTTGGTTGGAAGATACTGACGCCGCTGGCGCTCTTAAACATCCTGGCGACCGGTTGGTTTATTGTTCTAAAAGGATAAAGAAAATCGACTTATGCCCGTATTACAGGATACAAAAGCGATACTGCTCGGCATGTGGACGACCTGGAAACATATTTTCGGCCGGTCCGTCACCCTGCAGTATCCGGAGCAAAAACGCATTCCGTCGCCGCGCTATCGGGCTAGAATCGTATTAACTCGCGATCCGGACGGCGGAGAGCGCTGTGTCGCCTGCTATCTCTGTTCGGCGGCCTGCCCGGTTGATTGTATTTCCATGCAGTCGGCGGAGCAGGACAACGGGCGGCGCTATGCACTATGGTTTCGGATAAATTTTTCGCGGTGCATTTTTTGCGGCTTGTGTGCCGAGGCCTGCCCGACCATGGCCATTCAGATGACGCCGGACTATGAGATCTGCAACCGCGATATCATGCACCTGGTCTATGAAAAAGAAGATCTTCTTATTGACGGCTGCGGCAAGGCACCGGAATATAATTTTTATCACCACGCGGGTATAGGCGTGACCCAGCCGCGCGGGGCCGGGGTGGATGAGAAGCCGCCGGTCGATGTGCGCAGTCTTTTGCCGTAGTATCAGGGCTCGTTCCCTGGGCCCCATTGGAATAGCGAGACTAACAAGAGCAAAGAAACAGCGATGGAACAAATCCTTTTTTATATCCTGGCCGTGGTGATCATCATCGCCACTATCCTGGCGATAAGCGAGAAACACCCGGTCCACGCCATCGTCTACCTGGTGACCTCCTTTTTCGGCCTGGCGGTCGTTTTTTATCTGCTGGCTGCGCCGCTCATCGCCGTCTTCGAGGTGATCATTTATGCCGGGGCGGTAATGGTCCTGTTTATGTTCGTGATTATGATGCTCGATCAGGGCAACCCCGCCGAGGCCAGGCGGCCGATACTTGCGCATTGCCTGCCGGCCCTGGTGCTGGCGGCGATTATTCTGGCGGCCCTGATAATACTGCTGGTCGGTCGTTCCACTCCTGCTGTAAATGTCACGACAAAGCATATAATAAGCGTTGCCGACTTTGCCGTGACACTGTTTAAAAAATATCCTTTGGCGATCGAGATAATCTCCATGCAGCTGCTTTTTGCCGTGGTCGGGGTGCTTTACTTAGGCCGGAGGCGCAAACCATGATCGTGCCGCTGAGCCACCTGCTGTTTCTCGCCTCGATACTTTTTGCCCTTGGTATCATCTGTACGCTGATCTGGCGAACCAACGTCATCATGGTGCTGATTGGTATCGAGATTATGCTCAATGCGGCGATGCTCGTCTTTGTTGCCGGATCATACCAGTGGGGCATGGCCGACGGTCAGGTTTTCGCCCTGATGATCATCGCCATGACCTCAACCGAGGTCTCGCTCGCCCTGGCCATGGTGGTTTATCTGCACCGGCGGAAAAACAGCGTCAATGTCGATGAATTTAATGCCTTGAGGGATCGATGAAAGTAAGCCTGGCCCTGATAATCCTCCTGCCTCTACTGGGCGGAATCAGCAATATTCTCCTGGGTCGGCTTGTGCCCCGGCGTTTGGTGGAAATTATCGCCTGTGGCGTAATCTGGGGCGGCTTTATCGCTTCGTTGTTTGTCGCGGCTGATTACGCCGGATCAACGGTGGTTTCATTTGGCCCCTGGCTCGCATCATTTAGTTTCACGGCGCCGATCAACCTGGCTGTCGATCCGTTGTCCGTCTCCCTTCTCGTGATGATCACCTTTGTTTGTGGTCTGATCCATCTGTATTCTATCGGCTATATGGCGGATGACCCCGGCTATGTGCGGTTTTTTGCCCTGCTCAACCTGTTTACCGGGGCCATGCTGCTGCTGGTGCTGGCCGAGAATCTGCTGCTGCTGTACTTAGGCTGGGAGGGGGTCGGTTTCTGCTCCTACGCCTTGATCGGCTTCTGGTATAGGGAAACGAAAAACGCCACCGCCGGGCGCAAGGCCTTTATCGTCACCCGCATCGGCGATATTGGCCTGGCCATTGCCATTGTCTGGATGTTCAAGCTGTTTGGGACCTTCTCGATTAATCAACTGAACCAGCTGGGGCCGACGTCGGGCATCGGCATGGGAGTGATCACCGCCCTCGGACTGCTGTTGCTGCTGGGGGCTATGGGTAAATCGGCGCAGGCGCCGCTGATGGTCTGGCTGCCGGACGCCATGGCCGGGCCGACGCCTGTCTCCGCCCAGATTCATGCGGCAACCATGGTGACCGCCGGAGTCTATCTGCTGATGCGGATGTTTCCACTTATCGGGCTCTCGCATGTGGTCGTCGGGACCATCGCCGTAACCGGCGCTTTTACCGCCTTCTACGGGGCAACCTGTGCCATGGCTGAACGAGACTTAAAACGAATTCTGGCCTATTCGACCATCAGCCAGATCGGCTATATGATGCTCGCCGTCGGCAGCGGGGCAATCACCGCCGCAACTTTTCATCTCATCGTCCATGCCTTCTTTAAAGCCCTGCTGTTTCTTGGTGCCGGCTGTGTGATCAATGCCCTGCATCACGAGCAGGATATTTTCAGGATGGGCGGTCTGCATCGCAGTCTGCCCTGGGTCTTCTGGCCGTTTCTTGCCGGCGCCCTGTGTCTTGCCGGAGTGCCGCCGACCGGTGGATTCTTCAGCAAGGAGAGTATTTTGACTGCGGTCTGGGCCAGAGGGGGAATGTTCTATAGCGCCTTGTATCTCCTAGGAACATTCACCGTTTTGCTGACGGTCATCTATACCTTGCGCATGGTCTTTCTGGTTTTCGGCGATCGTCTGCCCACCTGGAACAACAGACAGGAGGAGAGCGTGGATTCGTCGTCATCCCTGCAGTCGCTGCCGCGTATCATGGAGCTCATCCTTATCCCTCTGGCATTTTTCGCCCTGGTCGGTGGTGCTGCAGGTGTCCCTCTCGATTTTTTCCTGGCCTCTTTAAATAACCAGGCGGCGCATATCCGGCCGGCAACGGAAGAAACCCTTAAAGGGGTAGCCTCCATGGTGGTTCTGGTCGGCATCGTCATCGCCTGGCTGTATTATGGCCACGGCCGTGGGCGTCGTGAGATACGCATTGCCGGGGCAGAGCAGCCGCCGAGTCGGCTGGTCGCCTTCCTTCAAGCCGGCTGGTATTTTGACTGGCTGTATGAGCGGCTTTTTGTTCGGCCGTTTGAACGGTTGGCCGGGATTCTCTGGCAGAAAGTGGATGAAGGTATCATCGATGATTCACTTGACTGGACGGCGCTGCAGTTTGGCCGCAGCGGCCGCTTTCTCGGCAAATGGGGGGAGGGGCGGATTTCGGTGTATATGCTCAGCCTGGTCGCCGGGGCGACTTTAATGCTTGGCTGGTTTGCCTGGGAGGTCTTATGACCTCTTTTCCGGTGCTCACCCTGCTTCTTGTCTGGCCGCTTCTTGGGGCTGTGGTGCTTATTGCGCTCAGAAAACAGGAGCTTATCGCCAAATATACCGCGGTCGGCGTCACAATCATCGAGCTGCTTTTTTCCTGCTGGTGCTGGATGGCGGCCGGACAACAGCCACCTGGTGCGCCTGGCGGTTTTTTCCTGTTTGAGGATTATGCCTGGATCGACAGCCTTGGCATCCGCTTCACCCTGGGAATGGACGGCATGAGTCTCTTGCTGGTGATTATGACCGCCCTGCTGACGCTTATCGCCATGCTGGTATCCTGGCGGACGATTTGTCGGCGCACGGTGCTGCACTATATCCTGCTGCTGTTAATGGCCAGTAGTATTATCGGTGTTTTTCTAGCGCTTGATCTTTTTTTGTTCTATCTCTTCTGGGAGATGATGTTGATCCCGATGTTTTTTTTGATTGGCATCTACGGTCATGGCCGCAACATCTATTCGGCGATCAAGTTTTTTGTCGTCACCCTGGCCGGATCTCTTTTGATGCTGCTGGCAATCATCGGCCTCTATCTGCTGCACGGCCGTGAGAGCGGCGAATATACTTTTGGCTTAAGCGGTCTGCTCGGCACCACTGTTGCGCCAACTCTCGGTTTATGGCTGTATGGCGCATTTCTGCTCAGCTTTGCCATTAAGTTCCCACTGGTACCGCTGCATACCTGGCTGCCTGATGCCCATACCGATGCCTCGACGGCAGGCAGTATCGATCTGGCCGGTCTGTTGCTGAAAACCGGCGCCTATGGCCTGATTCGTTTTGGCTATCCGCTATTTCCCGAGGCGGCCCGAACCCTGACGCCGCTGCTGACTTTTTTGGCGGTGATCGGCATCCTGTACAGTTCGTGGATTGCCTTTGCCCAGAAAGATATGAAACGCCTCGTTGCCTACTCCAGTATCGGCCATATGGGTTTTATCGCCCTCGGTATCGCCTCCTGGACCCCGGTGGCCCTGTCTGGAGCAATCCTGCAAATGGTCAGTCACGGAGTGACGACCTCGGCGCTGTTTGCCATGGTTGGGATGATGGCTTCGCGAACCGGCACCAGAGAAATAAGTGCTTATGGGGATTTATGGGGGAAAATTCCCATTCTTTCCAGCTTTTTTCTGCTCTTTGCCATGGCTTCGGCCGGACTGCCGGGCCTTAATAATTTCGTCGGGGAATTTCTTATCCTGACCGGCTCCTACCAGGTAGCGCAGACGGCCACGATACTGGCTTTTCTCGGTCTGATCCTGTCGCTTGTCTATACCGTCCGGCTGGTGCAGGAACTGTTGTTTCAAAAAGAACGTGAGCCCCTGCCGATGGTGGATGCCAGTTCCCGGGAAGTGCTCATACTGACGCTTTTGGCCGCAGGCGTTGTGTATATTGGTCTGCATCCGGGACCGCTCCTCGATATGCTGCGTCTGCCTGTAGCTTTGCTGACCGGGGGTGGCCAATGATCTCCCTCATCGATTTGCAGATAGCGCTGCCGTTGTTGATCCTGGCCATCGGGGCACTGGTTGTGCTAATCAATGGCGCCATCACCAAAAATCAGTCGGCAGGCTATATCATCGCCATTGTCGCCGCAGTCGCTGCAGGCCTCTGGGGAATGCAGACACCTCCGGCTACAGTCGCTCCCGGGCTCGGGCTTTCGGCTGGCGGGATCAGCCGCTTGTTTTCTGTCTATTTCTGTTTTATGGCCGCAGCGGTGCTGCTGCTCTCCCTAAGCTACAACCGGTATCGTGATATTGTCGGCGAGGAATATCCGGCGACGCTGCTGTTTGCCACCTTCGGCATGGTCGCCCTGGCCTCGGCCACCAACCTGCTGCTGCTTTTCCTTGGCCTTGAGGCGATGACCTTCGGCTTTTACATTCTTTCCGCCATCGACCGGGAACAGGATGTCGCGAGCGAGGCGGGTCTGAAATATCTGCTGCTGGGCGCGCTGAGTGCGGCGTTTTTAGCCTTTGGTATAGGATTGCTGTACTGTGTCAGCGGCGCATTGGACAATCGGCAGATGATGCAGACCACCCTGGTCGGCACTCCGGTCAATCCCATAGCCCTGGCTGGTTGGGCCTGTCTTCTTATCGGCATGGCTTTTAAGCTCTCTTTAGTCCCGGCCCATCTGTGGACGCCGGATGTTTATGAGGCGGCGCCACCGCCGGTAGTAGCTTTTTTATCCGGTGGCTCCAAGGCTGCCGCTATTCTGCTGCTGCTTTTTCTTCTGGGTGAGGCGGACAGCAGTATGTTGCGCTGGCCGCTCTACGTCCTGGCACTGTTATCCATGGTGGTCGGCAACCTGGCTGCCCTGCGGCAGAACCGGGTGCGGCGGATGCTCGCCTATTCATCGATTGCCCAGATGGGCTATGTCCTGGTCGCGCTGATCAGCTCGACGAGTAATGGCCTGCAGGCGGCAGCTTTTTATGCCATCGGCTACGGCGTCATGAGTCTTGCGGCCTTTGGCGCGATCGGCGTGCTGGAAGAAAATGGCTGTGGGCCGGAGTTTGACGATTATCATGGCCGCGGATTTACCCAGCCGTGGGCTGCCGGGGTACTGGCCGTCGCTCTGTTCGCCCTGGCAGGTATCCCGCCCACAGTCGGGTTTACCGGTAAGTTCCTTATCTTTACCTCGGCGCTTCGCGCCGGGGAAAACAGCCTGGCGATACTTGGCATTCTCACAGCGGCGGTGTCGATCTATTATTACCTGCGTCTGGTTGCCGCGCTTTACCTGCAGCGAGCAGAAGGAGAACAGCACGAAAAGAGCCGCAGCTTGGTAAAGATAGTGCTGGTGCTTGCCGCTGTAATTGTTGTTCTGCTAGGTGTTTTTCCCGATCAGCTGCTTAATTTTCTATTCGCGCGATTCTGATTTTTCTGTCGCGACAAAATTATAAAATTGGCGCAAGAATCCTGTAATACGTCTATTCTTGCCTTGAATCTACGGTATTTTAAGGGAAAATGGCATACTCCGACAAACTCCCAGCACCTGCTTAGATCCTGCAAACCCCTCTTTGCGTTCCATTCCCAGTTCAGCAGATAACCAGCCATTTCTACGGTATTTCCGCCAAGCGAATACATGAATCCCCGTATTGTCGGTGCAGGGCTCCGGCCTTACCGTGTCGACATGCTGGTGGCAGCTCTCTACCGGCACCAAGATTCAATAGCATTTTCTAAATAACTCTTACAAGGAGTACGTCATGAACTGGGATCAAGTCAAAGGCAAATGGAAACAAGTGAAAGGTAAGACGCAACAGCAGTGGGGCAAACTGACTGATGATGATCTGGATGTTGTTGACGGTAAGCGTGAAGAACTGGTTGGTAAGATTCAAGAGCGTTATGGCATAGAAAAAGAGGAGGCGGAAAGACAAGTGTCCGAGTGGGAAACGAACTACAAGTGGTAAATACTATAGAGGAGAAAATTATGAAGAAGCAATCTCAATTATATTCCGGTATCGCTATCATGGCGATGGCCTTGATGATATTCACCGCCCCGTTTTTTGCCACCAATACGCTGGCCATGGATAAAACTGCGGCCGGTATGCATAACAACGAGGGCACCATGAAAGGCGGCTATTCCATTCTCGGCAGCAAATTCATCGGTATGGAAGTCGAGAATCCCCAAGGTGAAAACCTTGGAGAGGTAAAAGATATTATGCTCGATTCCACCGGTAGGGTCCGCTATGTGGCAGTCTCTTACGGTGGCTTTCTGGGAATGGGCGATAAAATGTATGCGGTACCGATGGACGCTTTCACCTTCAAGCGTGATAAAGACATGTTCTTTGACGACGTTACCCTGGTGCTGAACGTCACCCAGGAGCAACTGAAGGATGAAAAAGGATTTGACGATAAAAACTGGCCGAACCTCGATGACGAGACCTATCGGAAAGACCTCGACACCCGCTACAACGTCAATCGACCGGCAATGAACAATTAATGCCATATGCATTGCATAGGGTGAAGACAGGGCGGTTGGATGTATTTCCAGTCGCCTGTTTGCATGGAACATCGTTTTAAATCGGCATATTCGAGAGCTTGTCTTTCATACCGATAAAAATAAGATTGCAGGTGCGCTTATGACACAGAAAAAATCAGATAGATCGGGCAACAACGAGACCTTCGGGATAAAAAGAGGCAAAGGGGGGGAACTCCACCAAGTCGCCGGGGCGGATGTGCCGACGATGACGACGCAGCAGGGGCTGCCTGTTGCCGATGATCAGAATTCACTCCGAGCCGGAGCACGAGGACCGACTCTTTTAGAAGACCATATCCTCAGGGAAAAGATCTTTCACTTTGATCACGAGCGTATCCCGGAACGGGTAGTCCACGCCCGTGGCTTTGGCGTGCATGGCTACTTTGAATCCTATGAATCGCTGAGCGATGTCACCTGCGCGGATATCTTCCAGCGCAAAGGCGAAAAAACACCCCTTTTCGTGCGTTTTTCCACGGTTGCCGGCAATAAAGGTTCCTTTGATCTGGCCCGTGACGTACGTGGCTTCGCGGTGAAATTTTACACTACCCAGGGGAACTGGGATCTGGTGGGCAACAATATACCGGTTTTCTTTATCCAGGATGCCATCAAGTTTCCGGATCTGATCCATGCCGCCAAGGAGGCGCCGGACCGGGGGTTCCCGCAGGCCCAGACCGCCCATGATAATTTCTGGGATTTCATTTCGCTTACTCCGGAGAGCATGCATATGATCATGTGGATCATGTCCGATCGGGCCATTCCGCGCGGGTTCCGGTTTATGGAGGGCTTTGGCGTGCACTCTTTTCGTTTTGTCAACGATGAGGGCAAGGCCACCTTCGTCAAGTTCCATTGGAAACCGAAGCTTGGAATGCAATCGGTCATGTGGAATGAGGCGGTCAAGATCAACGGTGCCGATCCCGACTTCCATCGGCGCGATCTCTGGGAAGCGATTACCGCGGGCGATTTTCCCGAGTGGGAACTGGGCGTGCAGCTGTTCGATGACGACTTCGCCGAAAAATTTGATTTTGACGTCCTTGATGCCACCAAGCTGATTCCCGAAGAACAGGTTCCGGTGCGCATAATCGGCCGGATGGTCCTTGACCGGGTCGTCGACAACTTTTTTGCTGAAACCGAACAGGTGGCCTTTTGTACCCAGAATATCGTCAAGGGAATCGAACAGACCGAAGATCCGCTCTTGCAGGGGCGAAATTTTTCCTATCTCGATACCCAGATAAAACGACTGGGAGGACCGAATTTTACCCATATCCCGATTAATGCGCCGAAATGTCCGGTGCATCATTTCCAGCAGGACGGACATATGGCCATGCATAACCCCAAGGGGCGAGCCAATTATGAACCGAACAGCTGGGGCGATAAAGGCGGGCCGCGGGAAAATCCGGAAACCGGCTTCACCAGTTACCGGCTGCCGATCGAGGGAGAAAAGATCCGGGTGCGGGCGGAAAGCTTCGCCGATCATTATAGCCAGGCGCGACAATTTTATATAAGTCAGACGGAAGTTGAACAGAAGCATATCTGTGACGCTTTGGTCTTTGAACTGAGCAAGTGCGAAAAAGAGCAGATTAGAGAGCGGATGGTCGCGCATCTGCTGAATATCGACCAGGATTTCGCGCAAAAAGCGGCTGAAAAACTGGGCTTGGAGAAGATGCCGAAACCGGCGGAGGCGGCCAAACCGACTCTGATGAATCTGCCGAAATCTGATAAATTAAGTATACTGAAAAACAGTCCAGGCACTTTAAAAGGTCGAAAGTTTGGCGTATTAATGACCGAAGAGGCGGACGGGGAGATCTTCTCGGCTTTGCAGAGAGCTATTGAGAAAGAGGGGGCCATGCTGGAAGTTATCGCCCCGCGCATTGGCGGCTTGCGCAATAGTAAAGGCCAATTGATCAAGGCGCAGCAGAAAATCGACGGCGGTCCTTCGGTGCTCTATGACGCGGTGGTTCTCCTGCCTTCAATGAAGGGGGCGGAAATGTTGTGCAGTTTGCCGCCGGTGCGGGATTTTGTCAGCGATGCCTTTGCCCACTGCAAGTTTATTGGTTACTGCAAGGCGGCCGAACCTTTGCTGGAAGCCGCCGGGGTAGCCAAGATGCTTGATGACGGCTGCCTCCCCCTGGGAGATTCGCAAGCAGTTGATAAATTTATAAAGATGTGTACTGACTTGCGCTATTGGCCCAGAGAGATGAAGCAAAGCTAAAACGGTTGCTGCTAAGAGTTACAAAAGAAATGGCGCCACCTGTCAGCAGGTGGCGCCATTAAATCTGTAGAGAGTGGGCGGGGATTATTAAATTGGCGGGCGCTTTCGGCCAAACACCATAAATACCACCGCCAGAATCAGTCCGACGACAAAGAGAAACCACGCGATATTGACCGCGGTACCGGCTATTCCGGTAAATCCCAGGACGCCGGCGATAAGTGCGATTATGAAAAAAGTAACAGCCCAGCCTATCATAATAAACCTCCATTGTATCGAATAAACAGTCCGAGGCACGGATTCTTTTTTCCTCCATGTCCTCTCCTATCTAGCACTATGTACATTCTGGTTCTATAAGAACATGGGGTGAACTCTGTATTTTTATGACCAGCTCATCAGCAAATCTTCTTCATAACTCCGTCTGCCCAGGACAATTCTGCCGACCATGGCCACGAGTCCGCCGGTGAGCGGGAGCACACCCGACTTTTCGGCATGATACTTGCTTCTTCTCTTACAGCTCCCTGCACAATGAATTGACAATCTCACAGGGGCATGAAAACAACCTGAGTCAACCATTAATTCACATGGAGGTAGTTATGAATAAGAAAGACCCTAAATCAACATCGAGTCAGAAGAATGCAGGAGAAAATATCCTCGACCGTGATCAACCGGGGCCGGTCTCTGTGGCACCTGAAGATAAGGATAAACCCTCTTACACCCATAATGCCGATAAGAGCGAACCTCTTGATCCACATCTGGGAGGAGGGAAAAAACCTGAGAAAACCGGCGGTAGGACAAATGTTGACAACGACGCACTGGACCGGGATAAACCCGGACCGGTGTCTGTCTCCCCTGAAGGCGAAGATAAGCATTCATACACCCACAATACTGATAAGTGAAATATTGAGGAGAACCGCAAAAAACGCAATCTTTCCAAATAATACAGCCTCATAGAAGGGAGATCAGCCGGTGGGCAAAGTCGGGTGGTCTCCTGCATCCTTCCTCTGCTTCGTTATTTTATCTTGAGCTTTGCAGAGCGCTGTGCTATTCTCATCGCATACATGAAACACTGTAGTTTCAGTGTAGGTTGCCGGGCGTTTTCAACGACGGCGCACAATTACCGATCTACTGGGTAATCAGGATAATTTTTTTCCGCATAGATTGGTTGTTCAGCAATGAGAAATGCATGCCGCTTTGCCAATCTTCAGGGAAAAACCCCCTCCATTGTCGTTACGTCATTGATCCGGATTCCCGGCCCCCGGCCAGGCGATGGCTGCTCTTTTTTTTATCTGCCGTATTAATCTGCTGTCTTATGAGCCTCGTCGACCGTCGCGCCTGCGCGGACGGACGAGTCGTAGCCGCTGATTTCTTCGGCTTGCCTCCGCAGTACGGAGAGATTATTTATCAAAACCCCGGATCCGGCGCCAATCACCTGTACATTATCGGGATAAGTCATCGCGACCCGCAGAATGGATCCCCGGCGGATACCACCCTTAAGGCCCAGGCCGAGGTTTTTCGCATCGGCGAATGGCTCAGTACCACGCAGGATATGCAGTTATTGCTGCCTGAAGGGTACTTTCACGAAGCTGAGGAATCCGTACCTTCTCGCCTCTTTCCCCAAGGTGCAAGCGCTTTCTCCCGAGGTACAGCGTCTTTACTGGATAATGACCTGCTCTACCGAAAACTCGGAGATACCCAGCGGTTTGTGAACGCGGAGATGCTGCTGATGAACAATTATCATCTGCCGGTATCGCAAATCGAGGATAAACAACTCTATTATGCGGTTCGCAGTAGTCTATCAAGCCTTGACCTGAGAGGCGGCGAACCGGACCGGAGGGCTGCCGACCGCCTGGCCGAGCTTGATTATCTGCAGCAAACCAGAACGGCAACGCTCCTGCAGAAAATTCCTTCGGTTATTGACCTGCAGATCCAAAGCGGCATTATCCGTAATCGATCGGCCATGTTCACCATCGGTCTTAACCATCTTCAGGATATTATTCGATATCTGCAAAACGATGCGATCAGCATCGACTCTCCCGCCCGCAGTGGACAGCAGGGGCAGCATTATCAGGCCGAGCTTAATCTGCTCAAAAATGACTATAAGGTAACAATCATTCTTCCCCGTACCCTGGCCAATAACCGCCGGCTCCTGCAGTTGACCAGACTGGACCACATCTTTCCAATCGCCGAGCGGCAGTCTGAAATCCCCTGGTTGAATTAAGCAGGCTGGTCGATTGCCGTCGGTTGACTGGCCCCGCCCGTTGCTGCTGTCCTTTGTTGTCGGACAACTTTCCGATAAAAGTGGAACTCCTCGGCTACCTCTGTCTTCTTCCTCTTCCGCGAACGTCAATACCTTTCTCTTGTTAAGAGGCTCTTCGTCTGGCATGGAGTTTGCTTTACTATAAGTAAGTCCGGTGCAGATGCTATGTCTTCTGTGTTTGCCTGTGCACCGGATGTAAAGGTAGGATGAAAAGCAAACCTCAATAACAATCAAGGAGAATCACCATGAAAAAAAGAACACTTTCACTGGTGGCAATGATGGCAACGCTGGCTCTGACCAGTCCTCTTTATGCCACCAACAATAATCAGAGCAACACAACCATGATGAATCAAGGCCAGGAAATGCAAGTCGGTCAAAATCATTCCTTATCGGCCGAAAAACTCGTAGGGATGACCATTGAATCGAAAGACGGTGAGAATATCGGTGAGATTCAGGATCTGAAGATCGATACCAGCACCGGCCGCATTAACTATATCACCGCTCAGGTGGGCGGGGTGCTGGGCATAGGTGGCAAAGACGGCGTCGCCGTACCTCTCGAGGCGTTCCGCTTTGCCGATGACAAGGCCATTCTGACCGTCGATCAAAGTAAATTAAACGATGTGCCGGATCGGGCCAATATGACCGAGGCCGACTTTCAGCGCGGTCTTGAAAGCCACTACGGCGTTTCTCCCGCCTGGCGAGACAACCGAATCGATGCTTCGCCGCAAGGGGGCACCGGCATTAACCCGGGTGATACGAACAGTATGATGGAGAATAGCAATAGCAAGGATAAGTCCAATCATATGAACAATATGGATAATCAGCAGCATAAGAAATTGGCTCCCCTGAGTGACACCAGCGATAATCAGAAGAGTCAGTAACAGCAAGGTATAAGCAGACGTCTAGCTGCTCATTGTCCATTTGAGCCGCCTTAGGCAGGAGATTGCCGTAAGGTGCATATAAGGATATCTGATAAGCGAGAGTTATCAGAACAGCAAGCCGGTCGGAACGTGACACTGCAGAGAGTGGTGCCGGTTCGATCGGCTATTTTTTTTCTTCCCCGTTTTTTTGTGTCTCGCGGATATGGCCATAGTTAAGCAGGGCGACGAAGATGCTGCCGCCGACCATATTGCCGAAAATAGTAATGACGACAAAGCGGATTACCTGCGGGATCGAAAAGTTGTCGCTTATCAGATAGGCGGTAAAGATTTCCACCGAGCCGGCGATGGAATGGTGCAGGCCACCGATACCAATGATAAAGGTAACGATATAGATGGAGGCCATCTGGCTCAGCGCCGAGGATGTGGCTTTTATCAGCCAGGCGCCCAGGGCCATCAGCCAGCCGGCAAGCAGGGCGCTGAAAAAAAGCGGTTTTATGCCATATTCGACCAGGTGTTTGCCGATCTGGATGAATCCGGGTTTGGCGTTGATAATCTCCTCGGCCAGGATAAGTACCGAGGCGCTGAGCCATGCGCCGATGAGATTGCCGAGGATGACAATAAACCACAGCCGAAACAGTTTTTGGACACTGCCCCGGCGATCCAGAACCGGATAGACCGCGGTTGCGGTATGTTCGGTAAAGAGCTGGGTGCCGCTCATGATGCACAGGACAAAGCCCAGCGGATAGACCAGTGCCGTTGCCAGGCGGGCGAAATAAACCGGATCGAGCAGCAGCATCTGGCTTTCGGCAATGGCTACCGACATGGCGGTAAAGCCAAGAATCAGGCCTGCGGCCATAGACGATAAAAGAAGTGAAAGAAAGGCTCGATTCTGCTGCTCTATACCGTCTTTGATAGCCTTTTCCAGAATGTCATCCGGGTGGCGAAGGGCTTCGTCGGTGCGCTTGACAATGACCGGTACATAATCCTCGTCTTCTTCTTGCCGTTCTTTTCCACGTTGGGTCTTCTCCATAAAATACTCGCTGGGGCTATGTTATTATGATACGGCTTCGAGCATTACCAAAAAAGCTATCATGATGATGGCTGCCGGGATGACAACCAGCCACGGATTGCCTACCTTGAGCACATCGATCAATGTCCTATCGCCGAACTCGCCGATATGCAGTACCTTTTTTTCTAAAGCCGGATAGGCTGCAGCATATAAACCAGCTCCGATCATGATCCCGAAAACCCCGCCGATAAGCGCATCAAGGGCGCCATGTCCAACAGCTCCCACCGAGGTGCCCGGACAATATCCCAGCAGGGCAAAGCCGACCCCAAAAAGCATCGGCCCCGGCACCGTGGCGCCCAGAGAGCCTTTCTTTTTGTGCAGTTTGACCCAGCCGACCTCGCGCATGGCGTAAACCCCGAGCATGCCGGTGATTATCGCGGTCAGAATGACTTTTATCACCGTGAAATCCGTAAGCAGCAGCTGTCCTAAAATAACTTCATAATTACAGACGCCGCCTTTTTGCAGGAGAAAGCCGAATAAAAAACCAAGCAGCAGGCCGATGCCGTATTGGATGCCTTTCTGGTCATGAAGATTGTGCAACATACCGGTCCCCTCATATCGCGATGGTTAATGAGCTAAGCGCAGACTTCAGATGAAGAGTGTTAACGACATCAGTAGATTGTGATCGCCATCAGAATACCGCCAATGAAGAAGCAGGCAACCGCCAGCCAGCTGGACAGGACCAGCTGCAGAGTGCCGCTGATCCCGTGCCCGCTGGTGCAGCCCCGTCCCCAGCGGCTTCCAAAACCGACACAGATACCGCCTACAAGAGCTACCGCAAGGCGCAGCAGAACGCTGGAACCAAAGACATTGCGCCACATCTCGGGTACCCATTGCCACACAATATCATCGGCCAGCCAGGCAGCCGTCAAGCCGCCGAAAAACAAGCCGACAACGAACATCCACTCCCAGTCGATTTGGGGTGGATGTTTCTGGTAGTAGGGTTTTTCCCGCACCTTCGGCCCGCGCACGGCCTCTTCAATCATTCCGGCACTCTTGGATAAAGCCGTTGATACGCCGATGGGATGATTAGCCAGCAGAAAGGCGAGCCAGGACAGGATGCCGATGCCTATGCCGACGGCATAGGGCGACCATACTCCGGCCGACAGATATGCGTATATCGTCGCTGGGATATCCATATCTCCTCCTATCGTTTTATCATTTTACAGCCGACGCTCTCACAGGCCTCCATCGAACCGAGACTGTCTTCCACTGCGGTAAAGCCGTGACGCTTGAGGATGGAGGCGGCGACGATAGCCCGAACGCCGCTGCCGCAGAAGGTGACCACCGGTTTATTGCGGTCAATCTCATCGACCCGGGCCTGCAGCTCGCCAAGAAAGATATGGGTAGCTCCGGCCAGCCTGCTTTCTTCGTATTCAGTTATCTTGCGCACATCGAGCAGGGTGAAGTCCTCTTCCGCCTTCAGCCGCTCATCAAGATCTGCCGCATGCACGGCGCCGATCCGATCGTAGGGGAGGCCGGCCACCTCCCAGATGTGCATGCCGCCTTTGAGGTAGCCGAGAAGACGATCGTAGCCGATGCGGCTAAGATGCTCCACCGCTGTTTCCACTTGCGCGTGGCTGTCGGCGATAAAGATAATATCGGTATCGTAGTCGATCAGATATCCGGCATAGGCCGGCACCAGTTCCAGCGGAATGGCCAAACTGTTGGCAATAAAGGCGCCGGCATAGGCCTCCGGACTGCGCAAATCGAGCAGCAGCGCGCCGTTCTGCTGAGCCTTGCCTATCTGCTTGGCGTCCATCGGTCCTGGCTGCGGCAGAAAATTAAGCGACGGCGAACCGTATTGGTTATACTCCTCCATCTTCTTGAAATAGGGCGGCAGATAATGCTGCTCACCCACTTTATAGCGGATAAACTCATCGCGGTCTTTTTTCTGCAGCACCGGATTGTACAGACGTTCGTGGCCAAGGGTGGAAAATTCACGGGAAGCCATGCTGTCGCCGCAAACCGAACCCGCTCCGTGCGCCGGGTAGAGGATGGTCTGGTCGCCGAGTGGCAGCAGGGTGTTGAAAATGGAATCATAGAGCAGGCCGGCAACTTCTTCGGCCCGATCAGGAAAGAAATCGGTACGCCCGACGTCACCGATCATCAGGGCATCGCCGGTAAAGACCGCCACCGGATCCTCGCCGTAGTTGCTATCAATCACGGCGATGGAAATGGATTCAAAGGTATGTCCCGGCGTCTCAAGAATTTTCAGACGAAGATCTCCAACCGCAAAGGTGTCCCCTTGGGCGACCGCCTGCCCATAGGCAAAATCAAGCGCTTTGCCATGATGGATTGTCGCCCCGGTTCGCCTGGCCAGATCCTCTGAGCCGACGACGTAGTCCTCATTCCGGTGGGTTTCAAAAATCCGGGAGATGCGCACCCCTTGCCGGGCGGCTATGTCGATGTACACTTGATAATCCCGACGGGGATCGACGACCACCGCTTCCAGACCATCGCCAAGAATATAGCTGAGATGGGCAATCCCTTCGGATTTAATCTTCTGCAGGAACATTCTTTTCCTCCTTTGTTGAAAAATGAGGGTACTGTTGTGTCTCGGAGAGAGGCCTATAGAGGTTCATCCCAATAGGGCCGCAGGTTATAATGGTTGTAGATGCCGGTTTCCCATTGTCGATCGGCCATATTCGGCCAGTTATCCTTGTCAAAACCATGGGCTTCATCGAGTTTTTCTCTGGGGATGTTGAGAATAAAGGCCTGGTCATCCGGGTCGAGAGCCATCGCCTCCATGGGAATGGCAAAATACTTCTCGCCCAGGCCGAGGAAGCCGCCAAAGGATAATACCGCATAGGTGACCCGGGTGGAGAGGAGATTGATCATCAGATTTTCAATGGTGCCGAGATCTTCTCCCGCGGTATTCTTCACCTTGCCGCCGATTATTGCAGAAGCCTGCAGAAAATGGGTAATATGTCCAGTCATCGTCTATCTCCTTAAAGTGTTGCAAGCCACAGCCTTTAACCCGCTGCGAGAACCTTGTCGATGCTTGCGAGAACATCGCTTATGCCGAAAGGCTTCTGAATAAAGTGGATATCCCCGTCAAATAAACCTCGCCCGGAGACGACATCCATAGCGTAGCCGGACATAAACAAACATTTCAAACCCGGATATTTGAGCAATAACTTTTGGGCCAGATCATCACCGTTCATACCCGGCATAACCACATCGGTCAGGAGCAGATTGAAAGTACCGGCATATTCTTCAGTAACCAGCAGCGCCTCCTCGGCATTGTTAGCTTTGACAATGGTATAGCCTTGATGTTCAAGCAGTCGGGCGACCATCTCCAGGATAATGGGTTCGTCATCGACCAGCAAAATCGTCTCTTTGGCAGAAATATGCGTCGGTGCCTTAAGCCTCGTCGCCATGTTTGCCGAAGTTTTCTGTACTTTTTCTCGGTATCTTGGAAAAAAGATAGTGAAAACAGTACCCTGCCCAAGGGTGCTTGCAACCTCGATATGGCCTCCATTCTGTTTTACCGCCTGGTGCACCGTCGCCAGACCAAGGCCAAGTCCGGTCCCATTTTTTTTGGTCGTAAAAAATGGTTCAAAGATATGTTCCAGAATAGGTTGGGCAATGCCGCAGCCATCGTCGCTTAAGCTCAGCTGTACATATTCACCGGCAGGCAGCCCTGGCTGGCCATCGGCAAGTGCCGTGTTGACTACCTGATTTTCTGTTTTGACAGTGATTGTTCCGGTCTCGCCAACTGCTTCGCCGGCGTTTTCCAGGAGATGATTGAGGATCTGCTCCATTTGGCCGGGATCGATTTTCACCGGCCACAATTCTTCGCCTGGATGGTACTGCAGCAGAATCGGAGAATTGAGCCCCTCGCGCATCGTATCGATTTTTCTGGTGATTATTTGATCAATATTGACAGGCTGGGGGAGGGTGCTCTGCCTGCCGGCAAAGTTAAGCAGTTGTCCGGTAAGTTCGGCGCATCGATCGGCAGCCTGTTTTATTTTGATCAGATCGGCGTGCAGGGGTTGGTCCTGTACCACCTGGTGCAAGGCCATCTCGGTATAACCTCTGATTATCCCGAGCATATTATTAAAACTATGGGCAACCCCTCCGGCCAGTCGATACACTGCGTCGGATTTTTGCGCTTTTTTGAGACGGCTGTCGAGGGTGGCACGCGCCTTTTCTTCCTGCAGTTGTTTATGCTCGGATATATCGGTCAGCACAAGATGATATCTCAGGGCGCCATCGGCTTCGACCACAAGGGTCGCCGCCAGCATGGTCCAAAATTCCGTCTTGTCGCTTTTTACCAGTCGCAGCTCATAGGCCTGTGGCCTACTGGTCTCCAGCAGTTTTTTGCGGTGCAGATAATAGGTGTCCTGGTCTTCGGGAAAGATAAAACCGCTGAAAAATTTTCCCTGCAGCTGGTCCCGGCTTATGCCCAGCAAATCCAGGCCCCTGCTGTTAATATCTTCGAATTTGCCTTTTTCGTTTAAAACGCAATACCCCACCGGCGCGTCATTAAAGAGATTAATAAAGCGGCCAGCTGTGTCGCCATTCCTGGGTTGGCCTTGTTTGTCGGTAAAAATTGCCCTTGAACGAGGCCGAACCTGCTGCTCCGGTTGCACTATCCGGGTAATTTTTTGTCGACTGGTTGCAGTTGTCATGTCTTCACCTGTCTCAATGAATCCGTGTCCGGCGGCACCGGACAATTTGCGTAACAGGCCTGGTCAACCGTTCGTTCGCAGGGGAACCAGTGGGTCATCCAGGTTTGTCACTGGTGTTTATGCAAGAAGTAATCCAGCAAATCTGCCAGGCGTAGCTTAAATTACTGGGGATACTGTATTGACCTCAGAATTATCCGTTCGTATTTATAAAAAATGGATTTGTGAAAGATGTATATCTTCGGAGACAGCAATGCATGAATTTATTATCGCCCATTTTGCCCAGTGGCATGATCAACTGGCCATCTTAATCGATGTCGTGGTCGCCATGGTGCTGGGTGGGCTTATTGGTGTCGAACGTGAGTTTGCTCATAAACCAGCCGGTTTTCGGACCCATACCCTGGTCGCCGGTGCAGCCGCGCTGCTGGTTGGCTTGTCCGATATCCTGCTTGAACGTTTTTCTGTCGAGATATACAGCGGCATCCTCCGCACCGATCCGATCCGCATTGTTGAGGCGATCATCACCGGTATCAGCTTTCTTGGCGCCGGGACCATCTTTCGCTCGCATAATGATCAGTCGGTTGAAGGGCTAACAACCGCAGCATCCATTTTGATCGCCAGTGTTATCGGCATTTCCGTGGCGCTGGAACAATTTGTTCTGGCGGTAGGCGTTACTGTGTTCTGCCTGTTTGTCCTGCGCATTGTCAAGAAACTGCAGCAGCGGGTGCAAAATTCTGAGGATGACAAAGGATAATTGCGTTGTGAATTTCTTTTCGTACACTTGCCGTAGCGGCACACCTCTGTGTGTGCGATTCCCATAATTTGTCGAAAAAATTGAAATACAGGCACGCAGACAGGTGTACCTCTATGGTGGATTTCCTGTTTAGTCGGAGTTAAGAATCCCGAGCAGGCCATGCGCCGATTTTTCTTCTTCTTGACTTTGTTGCTGGCTGGTTTCTGCCGCTGTGATAAGACCGGCAACGGGGTGATCGGGCAGCAGGTAAAAGGTAATCGCCGTCCTGCCGTCCTGTGCGGCAGGAAAAGAATCATAGAGCATGGTTTCCCACTGATCAGCCCAGTCGGTACCATAAGGCAACAGCGATTCCGGTGCGTCAGGCACGTAGGGAAGGGTGGTGGCAATTCTGGTGAAATCGGCAATCAGACCACGGTGGATAAGGGCGCTTGCCTGTTGGAACTTTTCGATTCGCTCGACAACGTACCTGCCGCTGGCTGAGATAGTCGCCGGCAGGGAAAGCTTTAAGATCGGCACGGCGTTTTTGCCGCTGGCCGATTTATACCTCTCCAGCACTTGTTCAGCCGCGGGGCGTGATGTGGCCAGCCACAATTGGACCGCCGGCAGTGGTTTCTGCTGCATGAGAAAGCGCCAGGCCAGAAAGCGCTTGATGATATTACGCAGACGAGGTTTTTTTTGCTGCTTTTGAAATTTTTCCACTTCTTTAAGGAGATACCCCTCACCCGAATCCTCTTTTTTCAAGGAGCGCAGGACGGCAATTTCCTCTTCGTTAAAATAAGAAATTTCCTCCGCCAGATCGTCCTCTTCCTCGGTAAGGATCTCGGCTATACTTAAAATCAGCCGTGACTGCCAGAGCTCCAGATTGGCCTCGATTTCTTCTATCGGCACGCCATGTCGGGACAAAAGGGAAACGACCAGATCATGTTTTTGCCCTGGATGGGCCGGACTTCCCGGTGTCTCCCCTGAATCGATGGTCAGTGCGCTGAATTGGTCGAGATAATAACTCTTACGCTGTTTGATATCATCGATCAGGTGCAGATAATGGCTCCGATAATCGCCTAAGGGGGCAGGAACATGGGCTTGCCACAGACCATGTTGATAAAAATGGGCCATCTCCGCATCGACCTGACCCGCAGGATCAGGCTCCACCGGCTGCAAAAAATGCAGAGGCGAGCAACAAAGCAGCAGGGGATAATATTCCTCTTTGAAAATATCGGTATCCGGAAAGATAAGCGTATCAAATGAGTTCATAAGCATCAGCTGAGAAGAGGTTTATCCTGCCGCGCCAACGACGGAAAATTGTCGCCCACCGGCAGTTTTGCACAGGCACGGCCGTTGTTTTTGGAGCAGTCCACCGGGCGGGCTTTGGCCGGGGGACTGCTTCTTCATCTGGGTCGCAAATTATTATCTGAAGAATTCCATCGCCACATCGGACACGGCGTTGACTATCGGTCGGGCATAACGGCCGCCCCGGGAGTGATGGCTGTTTGAGCCCCAGATAAAGCCTATTCCTACCCCTATGGCCATGGCGATCAAAAATGTTTTACCGGGGTTTTCGGCCCCGTATCGCTGGGTCTGGTGATAGGTTTCATTGACGGCATGCGCTGTTTTATCGTACGCCTGCTGTGCGGCGGGCGCAATCTTGTCGTATGCCTCGCCTACTTTATGAGCGGCTTTGTCATAGGATTCCTCAACCTTTTGACTGGCTTTATCGAAAACTTCCTTCGCCTGGTCTTTTCCCTGGGCAGGGCTGGTATGTCCACCCTGAGCGGTTGTTTCCTGAGAATATTGCGTGGTCGTGTCATTTTTTTGAGTAGTCTCTTTCATAAGATCCTCCATGATTTTTTTTGAGGTTTTGTGTTAGATTATGATCCGAGTGTCCGCCTGTGTCTCCGTATTGGAGGGTGTGCAGCATTCCTGGCCACTCCTCTGGGGAGAGGATTTGTTACTTTCAGCCGCATTCTGCAGCCAGTTGACCGCAGCTTTTGATACTATGCCTAAGAGAGTTACCTTAACTATTCCCGGAGCGGCCGTCCGGGCCACCATGCCGCTGGCGGCACCACGAACCTCGTCAGTTACGATGTCAACGAGCCGGTCCATCGACGATCTTTTTTGGATAAACAGCCCTGAGGCCAGATACCCCAGGCCGGCGGCGATGCCAAGAACGAGATAGGGCGACTCCCTGACATACTCCTGCCAGTCAAGCTTTTCCTTGATTCGATCGCCGATCTGTTCAACCGTCTGGGACATCTCCTGCTCAGCTCGAGCGATGTCCCGGCGTATTGTATCGGCGTTGCGGTGGCCATCATCTTTAAGTGAGGGTCGAATATCATTTACATGAGGCATAATCCTTTCTCCTTCTTCTCGATAACCGATGAGATTATTTGACGGATGATTTTATTTTTTTATAGCCGAAATAGACCAGCAACAAACTGATGGCAATCAGAATACCGCCGACCAGCCCTGCAGCCCCGGCTGCGGATAAGGTCTCGGAAAGCTTTATAACCACCGCTGCACAGAGAATAATAAATGCGGCAAAGCCGACAAACAGGGCAATGGCCAGCAGGATCAGGGCAGTGCGTAGTTCGCTGAGTCTTTCCCGTAGGCTCTGCACCGCCAGGGCAATTTCGCCCCGGACAATGGTAGCAAATTGCGAAGCCAGTTGCGTCAGCAGGCTCTTTATAGTATCTCGTTCCGAAACGGAACTATGAGGTAACCCGTTGTTGTTCACTGCTCGTCCCTCCTGATTATCGGCGGCGTAATAGGAATCCAAGGAGCAGGCCTATTCCCCCGGCGATCGCCAGGCTTCGTCCCGGCTGCTCTTTTATATAGTTTCGAATTTCGGCTTCAGTCTGGTCATAATCAAAATCACGAACATAGCTCGCCGACTGGTGCAGGATATCTGAAGCTTGCCTGCCATAAGAGGCTAAATCGGAATGCTGGTTGCCAGCTGCCTTTTCTTCAACTGTTGCCGCGATATTGTCCAGTTTTTCCGCCAGCTTGAATTTGGCCTTTTCCATACCGGCACAGGACGAGCAGCTCTGTTGCGTCGCCTGATCAGGACGTTCAACGGGCTGGCCGTTTTTATCGATAACCCGACTGTAAGTTTCCATCATGAGCCTCCAGCGTAATTTTTAAAGAGTATTGTGGTTGCTAACTGCAAGCATGAATATTTAGTAAAATACTATTCCCACTTTTTCATAACTCATCCGACGAGCACTACATTAAGCTGATAGTCAGAGAAAGAAATAAGGTCAATCCTGTATAGTGGGAAGAAAAATCTCCTAAAGCTCTTGCCTTATCAGCAATCATAAACTCAGGCAAGAGCGCTATTTCTGCTTCCATTGACAAAACATCAGCCGGTATATAGCTTCAAGACCAGGGCTTTGGCGACGGGTGATTCAGCATCTTCTGCAGGTACAACATTGTATAACTATGAGACATGCAAGTATCAATCCCAGGGATGAAAAAGATTAAAAAAATTCCACTGAATACCAGTGTAGTTGTCCTCTTTCTCGTGTTCGTCACGAGTGCCTGCTCCCTGCGGATTATGTATAATCGTCTCGACTGGATCATCCCCATATATATTGATGAGTATGTCAGCTTGACCGATCAGCAGGAGACGTTTTTCGATCGTGCGATTAGCAATTTTCTTACATGGCACCGCGCCGAGGAATTGCCCCGCTATATACAGTTCCTCGCTTTGTTGAGAGAGGCGCAAAGACAGCCCATGAGCCGGAAGCAAGTGCTCATTTTCTTTGATCAGGCAGAGGATCTCTGGACGGAGCTGTTACAGCAGGCCCTGCCGTCTTTACTCGAATTGGCTGCCGAGTTCGACGATGCGCAGCTTCAGGAGCTAAACGATGCCTTGAACAAGAAGATCCGCAAGCTGCAGAAAAAATACGGCAGCAAAAACCAGACGGCTCGTCGAGCGGTGTCGGCAAATAAAATGGCGGATGTGATGCAGGACCTGCTTGGTAAACTCACCACTGACCAGGCAGAGATGATACAATTGTGGAGTACAACGAAAAATGATACCACTGGCGATTGGCTCATTTTTCGAGAAAACTGGCGGCGGCGGTTGATTGAACTTCTGGAGCATCGGGAAGACGCCGGCTATCAGGAGGAATTGCGCTTGTTCCTGCTCAAGCCGGAAACCTTATACGGCAATGCCCATCGCCAGGCGGTTAGAGAAAATCGGCAGCTTCTGGCGCAGCTCCTAGCCGAGCTTTCGGCAACCTTAACGCCGATTCAGCGGGTGCATCTACAGCAAAAAATTGGGGAATTTATTGACGATCTTCAAGCTCTACATACATTATGACACTCTAACAACAATCGATGCAGAGGCACACTGCAGTGTGTGCCCCTGTGGTAGTCCTAACCAAGATTTTTTACCAGCTCATCATAATTCAAAGCGGTCCAGATTCATTACCTTGTCCCAGGCCGCGACGAAGTCATGGACAAACTTTTCTCCGGAGTCGGCCGCGGCGTAGACTTCGGCCAGGGCGCGGAGTTCGGAATTTGACCCGAAGACCAGATCGACCCGCGTTCCGGTCCAGCGCGGTTCCCCCGTTGCCAGATCACTGCCGGCAAACAGGTTCTGCTCGTCTGAAGTCGCTTTCCATGCGGTGCGCATGTCGAGCAGATTGACAAAGAAGTCATTACTGAGCGTCTCGGGATGATGGGTAAAGACGCCGTGCTGCGACTGCTTGAAGTTAGCGTTCAAGACCCGCATCCCGCCGACCAGAACGGTCAACTCCGCTGGAGTAAGCGTCAGCAATTGTGCCTTGTCGACCAGCATCTCCTCAGCCGATACGGAATAATCAGTCTTCTGGTAATTGCGAAAACCATCAGCCTCCGGCTCCAGAACGGCAAAGGATTCAACGTCGGTTTGCTCCTGGGAAGCGTCCATACGGCCCGGAGTGAAAGGCACCGTCACCTTATGTCCCCCCTTTTGGGCTGCCTGCTCAATGCCCGCGCAACCGGCCAGCACGATTAAATCAGCCAGAGAGACCTTCTTGCCGAAAGATTTTTTGATACCCTCCAGGGTTTGCAGTACCTTAGCCAGTTTTTCCGGCTGGTTGATCGGCCAGTCTTTTTGCGGTGCGAGACGAATACGGGCACCGTTGGCTCCTCCGCGCTTGTCGGAATCGCGATAGGTAGAAGCAGATGCCCAGGCAGTGGTAACCAGGTCGGCGACGGAGAGCCCGGAGGCAAGGATTTTCTGCTTGAGGGCGGATATATCATTGGCATCGATCAGTTCATGGTCGACTGCAGGGATCGGATCCTGCCAGATCAGTTCTTCTTCGGGGACTTCCGGGCCGAGGTACCGTGAACCGGGACCCATGTCCCGATGGGTCAATTTGAACCAGGCGCGGGCGAAGGCATCGGCGAATTCTTCCGGGTTTTTATGGAACCGTCGGGAAATCGGTTCATAAATTGGGTCCATGCGCATCGCCATATCGGCGGTGGTCATCATAATTGGTACCCGCTTCTCTGAATCATGCGCATCCGGGGCGAGATTTTTATCAGTAGGCTCTCTCGGTGTCCATTGTTGTGCGCCCGCCGGACTTTTGGTCAACACCCATTCGTTTCCGAACAGCATGTTGAAATAATTCATGTCCCATTTGGTCGGCGTTGGGTTCCAGGCGCCTTCCAGACCGCTGCCGATCTGATCGCAACCCTTGCCGCTGCCGTGGGTGCACTTCCAGCCGAGGCCCTGAGCTTCGAGTCCGG
The DNA here is from genome assembly GCA_963709745.1 of uncultured delta proteobacterium. GTDB lineage: Bacteria > Desulfobacterota > Desulfobulbia > Desulfobulbales > Desulfocapsaceae > Desulforhopalus_A. Next base: position 300,574 of record CAVPXN010000013.1, on the reverse strand, counting down.
CCGCCTCGGGTTCAGGTCCAACCGTCGCTACATCGCCCGCGCCGTGACATTTGCCGAAGGTGTGTCCCCCGGCGGTGAGGGCAACGGTCTCCTCGTCGTTCATTGCCATGCGGGCAAAGGTCTCTCGAACATCTTTGCCGGAAGCGATAGGATCCGGGTTGCCGTCAGGACCTTCCGGATTGACATAGATCAGACCCATCTGTACTGCGGCCAGGGGATTTTCGAGTACGCGTTCGGCGCTGTAACGACTATGGGCCTTATCGCTTGTTGCCAGCCATTCCTCTTCGGCACCCCAGTAGATGTCTTTTTCCGGCTCCCAGATATCCTCACGTCCGCCGGCAAAACCAAAAGTCTTAAAGCCCATTGATTCGAGTGCGACATTGCCGGTAAGAATCATCAGGTCGGCCCAGGAGATCTTTCGGCCATACTTCTGCTTGATCGGCCAGAGCAGCCTGCGCGCCTTATCAAGGTTGACGTTGTCCGGCCAGCTGTTAACCGGGGCAAAGCGCTGGTTGCCGGTCGATGCGCCGCCACGGCCGTCGCTGGTGCGGTAGGTACCGGCGCTGTGCCAGGCCATCCGGATAAAAAATGGACCGTAGTGACCGTAATCCGCCGGCCACCATTCCTGCGAATCGGTCATCAAAGCATGAAGATCTTTTTTGATGGCGCCAAGGTCCAGGCTTTTAAAAGCCTCTGCATAATCAAATTCCCTCCCCATTGGGTTGACGTCGGGGCAATGCTGGCGGAGAACTTCCAGGCTCAGCAGATTGGGCCACCATTCACGGTTCGATCTGCCGCGGCCGATATTTTTGCTGGTTCGTCCCGTTACCGGGCATTTGCTTTCATCACTCATAATGTCCCCTCCATTTTATTGTAGTAACAAAGGTACTGTGCTGCAAAGATTACAGTACCGTGACGGTCAGGTTTGACAACTCCGCCCTTTTATAACGCAATCCCGGCAGAGGCCGCGCACTTCGACGTGCGTTGCGTGGGTCTCACCAAAAGAGCTCAAGGTTTCAGGCAGTTTGATATGAGCAAGATCTTCGCTGTTGAAGTCACGGGTAAAGCCGCAGTGCCCGCAGACAAAATGATGGTGGCTGCTGAGGTTGGCATCGAAACGGGTACGTCCCCGACTCGAGCCAAGCGGTACGACCAGTCCAAGGTCTTTGAGCAGCCAAAGTGTTCGGTATACGGTGTCAAGAGATACGGTCGGCAACCGTTTTCTCACCCGTTGCATAACCTTCTCAGCGTCGGGATGATCCATGGTTTGGGCAACTTCACGGAAAATTTCCATGCGCTGATGCGTCAACTTGATTCCTTTTTCTCGGCAGACCGCCTCAAAATTCTGTAAGCGACGGGCGAGCTCTTTTGCATTGATTTTCATATATACCTTTTTGATAGGATTGAATTCCTAATTAATAATTAAACGAAAACACGCGAGGTGTCAATCTCTGCATGGTATTTATTACATTATCAATCAGGCTGCTGTCACGTGTGCTCAGACCGATGATGACCAACCATCGAATCGGGTGCTGGAGTTCAGTCACTCATCCTTTTTGCTGGTTGTGTGCCGGTAAAAAACAATGAGCCTTTGATGCGAACGTCCGAAAAGTTATCTTTGAAATCGTCATGCGGACTTGCTTTTCCGACAAAGCTATATATTGTGAACTTACTCATAGAGGAAATAACCCAACAAATATGAGCCGCGGTATATGAGAGAGTCTGGCAGTTGACCAGCTCTAAACGGTTTCGATACCAAAAGGGGGATACCATGAAAGGCGAACAAGTTTCGAAAGTATATCAGAAAATGGTATGGGTTCACGATAAGGACGGCAAAGAATATGCCTGTTATCTAGATGACATTAAAAGCATCAAAAAGAAAGAAGATCTGACCGAAGAAGAACAGGCCCAATGCAGGGATCTCAACACTGTTTTGGGGGATAGCTGGTAAGCCCTGATAGTTTCTTATACCGCAGTTGTCCGCAGCTCTTATTGCCAAACCGGCAGTAAGAGCTGTTTTTTTGTCAGGGTACCTCTCTATAATATTGTTTCAACCGTCGCTAAAAGGCGTAAGCCTCTGCAGGCGACCGCCATGTTTATCTTCTAATATCCAGATCGCGCCGTCCGGGCCTTGTTCCACCTCGCGGATTCGTTTTTTCATGGCAAATCGTTCAACTTCCTCGACCACGTCATCGGCTATTTTGACCCGGATGATTGACTGCGACGCCAGCCCGCCCATAATGGCATTTCCCTGCCACATGGCAAACATGCTGCCGCTGTAGATAATCAAGCCGGAAGGAGCAATCGTCGGGATCCAATAGGCCTCCGGGGCATGGAATTCAGGTCGGGTATCATGATCGGGTATCGCCAGCCCGGAATATTGATCGCCCCAGGAAACAAGCGGCCACCCGTAATTATCACCGGCAACGATACGATTCAATTCATCGCCGTGTCGGGGTCCCATTTCGTTGATCCAGAGGCGTCCACTACCTTCAAATGCGATGCCCAGCATGTTCCGGTGGCCAAGAGTCCAGAAGCTTCGGGCCAGTTTCCCTCGATCCTGAAAGGGATTGTCGGGTGGCACGGAACCATCGGCGTTGAGCCGGATGATCTTGCCCAGGTTCTGCGACCAATCCTGGGCCGGCTGTTGTTTCTGCCTCTCTCCTGAGGTTATAAAGAGTTTACCGTCAGGACTAAATGCCAGGCGATGTGCGTAATGCCCGCTGCCTGTCACCTTGGGCTCCTGCCGCCAGATCACTTCGAGATCGTGCAGGGAGGGACTAGTCGCATCGGGATCAAGTCGTGCCCGGGCGACAGCCGCGCCCTTTGTATCGTCCGGCCCCTGTTCAGCGTAAGATATATACACCAGTTTGTTCTCGGCGTAGTCCGGATGAAGGACAACATCGCCCAATCCACCCTGGCCGCCATAGGCGACCTCCGGTACGCCGCTGACAGGTACCTTGGTCAGGTGGTCGGCTCCGACCAGCAGCAGCGTGCCCGATTTTTCAGTCACCAGCAGTCGACCGTCGGGAAGAAAGGTCATGGCCCAAGGCTCGTTAAATGAGATATAACTTTCACGTAACAGGATTGTTCCTGCCGTGCCACGAATTCTATCCGATCCGAAAGCGTGAGGGCTGGTGCCTGCACAGCTTATGAAAAGAAAAAGAACAGGGATGATGAAAAACCGTATCTGCATAGAGTTCCTCATTTACCGAGATATGATGGCGAACTCGATGGCGAACAGACCTGCCTTCCTTGCCAACGTGTTCACCATCATATCTCGGAGGTTTGGTGATTAACCAGCTCGATAAAGAGTGAGTAAAAATTTGCTGAACTACTAAAAGCTGTTTAATGACGACAATAATGCCCCGTCTGAAATTGTAAAGTTCGGGTCGTCTCCACGGGGGCATGTCGATGGAAAAAACAACAAATACTAATCCAACATCAAGCTTATAAAACTTAATTGGCCAGGCAATCAAGGCGACGGAAGAAGATAAGGATTGGGCGTCTCTTTGGTGGGGTCGGGTCGCATATCTCCAATAAGACTTCTTTTGATACCAGGAACTATGGATTTAGAAACTTGAGTACCCTCATAGAAGCAATAGATTTGCTTGAGCTGAAGCGAGGGCCGGGAAATGCATATTTGGTAAGAGACACTAGAATGAAGAATAATGGTCAGGCGCATCAAAAAATGACAATTAAAGCAGATCGTAAAGACTCGGCAGCAGAAAAGAGAGAACCAGCCACATCAGCAGCAGCAGCGGTATCCCCACTTTCAAAAAGTCGGTAAAGGTGTATCGGCCGGCGTTCATCACCAGCAGGTTGGTTTTATAGGCCATCGGCGTGGCATAGCTCATGTTCGTGCCGAACAGCACCGCGAGAACATACGGCTCCGGGGGTTGGCCCATCTGGGTCGCGATGGACACGGCAATCGGCGTGCCGATGACCGCTGCCGCATTGTTGGAGACGATATTGGTGAGAATGGCCATCAGCAGCATTAAGGCACTGATAACCAATGTCGGCGAAGCATTCCCGGCAACCGCCATAAACACCGCTGCCAGGTATTCTGCGCCCCCGGTTTTGAGTAGGGCGGTCCCGAGAGCCAGACTTGCCGCGACAATCAAAATGACCGGAGCGCTGAGCGCTCCGGTTGCATCCCGCCAGCTGAGACAACCGGTTAAAATCATCAGCAGGGCGCCAAACGGGGCGCTGATGGCAATCGGCAGTATGCCAAAGGCCGAGGCCGCAACTATGGTTATCATTATGCCCATGGCTAAGGGGGCTTTACTGGTGTAGGGCAGATCGCTGGTGGCGTCGAGGACAAGAAATTCTTTGGCTTTTTTCAGCTTGGCGATTTCCTCATTTGGACCCTGAACGAGCAGAACGTCGCCGGCCATAAGCCGGATATCGGCTATTTCATCATGATACCTGTTCACATCCTGCCCCGCCCGGTGCAAAGCCAGGATAATCAGGCCGTAACGCTCGGCAAAACGCAGGCCGGCAAGCGTTCTGCCCTGTAAGCCCGAACCGTCGACGATGACGATCTCGGCAATCTGCTGCTTGTTGGCGCGCAAGGGGTGGTCGCCGTCAACCGGGCTTTTTTCCGAATCCTCGGGGTAGAGGGTGCCGCCAAGCACTTTTTCAAACTCTTTGAGGTGGTCCGGAGTGTCGCGGACAACCAGATGATCTCCGGCCTGCAGCACCATCTCGGGAAAGGGCAGGATGAATTTTCCTTTGCCGCGCTCAATGCCGCTGACCTTCATGATGCCGTCGGTTAAAGCCCGTGCTTTTGCCAGAGTTTTGCCGGCCACCTGACTACTTTCAAGAATTGCCAGGTGGGCGACGAAGACCCTGGGCGAGGTGTCAACCAGCGGCTGCTCTCGAGGCGGCAACATCCGCGGGGCTAGAAGCCAAAGGTAGAAGACGCCGATAGTGCCGGAGATTGCTGCGGGGAGAATAAAATCGAACATGCCCATCCGTTCCAGGCCCATCTCGGCGGCGACGGCAATGACCAGCAGGTTGGTCGAGGTGCCGATCGTCGTACTTGAACCGCCGAGCAGCGTGGCAAAACCCATCGGCATAAGGACCGAAGAGGCCGGTACGCCGGTTCGCACGGCAACCGTGATAAGGATCGGCAGAAACAGGACCACCACCGGCACGTTATTGATAAAGGCACTGATCCAGGCACTGACCAGCAGGGTCATTAAAAAGGTGAAAGCCGGACTTATTCTCCACATCCTGGCCACTGCCCGTCCCACCGGCTCCAGCGCCCCGGTTCGGACAATACCCTGACCGGCGATCATCAAGGCGCATACGGCAACCAGGGCTTCATGACCAAAACCATGGAAAAAGTCGACGGCGTGCAGGGTTCCATCAGGCATATTGAAGGGAAAGAGCTCAAAACCGACGGCGAGCCCGACCAATACCATAAGGCTTGACGATTCGAGGGGGATTTTTTTCCTGGTAAAAAGAATCAGCGCCGCGCCGGTCAGGGCTAAAACAGCTATGGCATGAACGTTTGGCGGGGAAGGTATGGTCATAGCGCAATCAAAGGTTTTTACGACACCATCAATAAGAGTCTCTGGATTTTTAACCGCAAGTACATTATTCTAAGCAGCATACTGGTATTCTTGCCATTATGATACTATTTCCACATGCGAGGAACGAATCGATAAATGTTCTTCGCTCCGCTTCTTTAGCCATGTTTCCCCGTATCTCGTATACAGCAGGTTCTGTTGGCAGGAGGCGCATGCGTTGCAGGCGCAGTATATAAAGGTGAGATGGAGGTGTATGGCGAGGGGGGAACCCGGTTTACCGTCTCGTTTGATGACTAAAAAGGGCAATCGAGGTCGCAGATGATTGTTACATGACAGAGGTTGGAAATATGCCTGCCGGGTCACAAAACATCTGCAGCAGCTGGGATTCTTTTGGGTGCAATTCAAGGAATTCGACATGGTAGCGCCACACCGGAGCATTGTGCTTCGAATCGACAACCTGCTGCCGTTCCTTTACCCGGCCCCGCACGAAGCTGAGATGATACTCAAAGTCCATCAAGATGTCGAAGATCAGTATGTCCATGGGGAATTCTTCATCGATCATATCCATGTTGCCGGCATGGACAAAGGAGATCCCGCCTTCGGCAATATCGTGGATAAGCGCTATTACGGGTTTGTCGAAACAGCTCAAAGCGACTATGCCGTTGGTCTTGATTCTGGTCCACTTGCGTTGACTTTGCGAATCGTATGTATTCAGCTTATTGCGCAAATTTTTTCCTGGGAGAGAGTTGAACGTTTGCATCGGCCATTTCCTGTTTGGGCTATTAAGATGTACTAAATAAAATAGCTATCAGGACGAATATGGACAATAGGGTAAATTGAGGAAAAAATCTGGTAGAAAAAATACCTATTCCGTTTATCTCCCCTCCTGAAAATGACTGATTGAGGCTAAGATTTTTTCGGCATCGAGGAGGATGGTCCAGAAATTCTCCGACTCGCCCAGATCGACCTTGGCCAGATAATAGAGGATGCTTAGATAGGCTCGGGCCCGAAATAACTGCACCTGTTGCCGGAAATCTCGCGGCAGTTCCTCCACTTCGCTTAAGTAGGTATCGAGGAAAAGCTGCGGCGGAGCTTTACGCCGAATCTGCCGATTGTTATAAAACATATTGTCATACTGGGCCAAAAATGTGCCGACGTCAAAGGCCTGCGGCGCGACATAAGAGCTGTCGAAATCAATGACAAAAATGCAAGCCTCTCCTTGGTGTTCGTCATCGTAGAAGATATTTTTTAAGTGAAAATCGCCATGGTCCTGGACCTGCCATTCCGGCTGGGTCTGTATCAGCCGCAGCTCGTTGTCGACAATAAAATCGCACATCCCCTGGACCCGCTGTCGATGAGGGTTGTCACGCTCGTGCAGACCTTTGACATACCAGTTCAGGCGCTCCGGCTCAAGACCTATGAATTCTTCGGCCTTCGTCACCTGCAGGCGCAGATTATGCAGTCTCGCCAGCCAGGTGGCGGCCATCTTCAGAGCTTTTCCAGCGCGCTCCGCGTCACTTTCCAGTACTACGGTAAAAAGCTCTTTGCCGGCGGCCTTTTCTTCAATGAGAATTTTATGCTGCGCATCCCCGGCGAGCGGCTCGGGGACCCGGCAGGTCCCCCGGTCAAAGCCGTTATGGCGGATCGCCGTCATAATCCGGTAGGCTCGGTCACCGCCCTGCCAAGCCTCATTTTGTTCGTATTCCTTGACGATAAAGGTCTTGGGTTTTTTATGGCGCGAGCCGACCGCCAGTTCGCGTACCCTGGTACTGGTGGTTCCTGACCGACGCACCTCGGTAAAATCCGGGTGGCAGCGGCCGGCTTTAATCTCCACGGCTAACTCCTCGATGGTTTCGACCGGATGTTCAAACACAGTAGGGTACGTCCCGACATAGGACAACGCATGCGCATCGGTACCGGCAGTGGCGGTAAATTTTCCCTGATGCCAGTCGTTTACCGCCCGATGGGTTTCGGTGAAGGTATGATTTGAGTTTAAAATCTCGATGGCATCAAAACGTGGATCACGCAATTGATCCTCCTGGGGGTTGCCGCCCAGGCGGTAAGGATGGGCCCAGACCAGGGCTGCCTGGGGACAAGCCTGACGAATTTGCGTGATCTCTGTTCCTTTAGGGAAAATGCGGTCGGCCCCGTAAACTAAAACATCTTTATGTTCGGCGGTGGTTGTCTCCTGGCCGGAGAGTACCAGAAAATGGTCGGGAACTCCAGCTGCCGTCTTGACTGCAGCCAGTTCTTCGGCGGGCCAGAGATAATGATGATCTGTCAGAACGATGCCGTCCATGCCCACCTCAGAAGCGCGGGCGATGAGATCGGCGGCACTGACGAAGCTGCACGATGATTTTTCGCTGGTATGACAATGGATTTCCAGTAACATGCGATGAACCTCTTCGAGAAAGCCTGTAGTGATAAAACGCTTCAATCGACCGGTAAAACCAGGTGGTTTGCACACTGTAAAGCTGTCTAAGCAGAAATCAATAGGCCGCCCGGTGGCGCTGGATTTAAATTTTTATCATGGCACGTAATTTGTAAAGGAACAGGTGTTCAGGCATCCGTTTTTTTGTATCTTTATCACCAAGGTAATGACTATATGCAACTTCTGGCTGGCTATCCCTATCCCATGGGCGCGACTTTTGATGGTATTGGCACCAACTTTTCCCTCTTTTCAGAGATCGCCGAACGGGTCGAACTGTGCCTCTTCGACGAGGACAATAACGAAACGCGACTCGACCTTGAGGAGGTAACCGGCTACTGCTGGCATGGCTATCTGCGCGGGATAGGCCCTGGACATTGCTACGGCTACCGGGTTCACGGGCCCTGGGATCCTGCAGCCGGGCACCGGTGCAATCCGGCCAAGCTGCTGCTTGATCCATATGCCAAGGCCCTCACCGGGCGCATCGAATGGAACGAGGCGATCTTTCCCTATGATTTTGCCAAGGGACCGGGGGAGAAAAGCGACAGTGACAGTTCCCCCTTTATTCCCCGCTGCCTGGTCAACCAACCCTATTTTGACTGGGACGGTGACCGGCTGCTGCGTACCCCCTGGCGGGAGACCATCATCTATGAGACCCATGTGAAGGGTCTGACCATGACCCACCCGGATGTTCCCGAAGGGCTGCGGGGCACCTACGCCGGTCTGGCCCATCCGGCAATCATCAACTATCTGAGTCAGCTGGGTATAACTGCGGTCGAATTGCTGCCTATCCATCAGTTTATTCACGATAATCATCTGATTGAAAAAGACCTGCGCAATTACTGGGGATATAACAGCATCAGTTACTTTGCCCCCCATGATGAATACGTCTCGGACCTTCAGGCCGGCGGCGCGGTAGCCGAATTTAAACAAATGATCAAGTCCCTGCACAAGGCCGGTATCGAGGTCATTCTTGACGTGGTCTACAATCATACCGCCGAAGGCAATCATCTGGGACCGATGCTCTGTCTCAAGGGAATCGACAACTCCTACTACTATCGCGTGACCGAGGATAAAAGTTTTTATATGGATTATACCGGTTGCGGCAACAGCCTCAATATGCGCAATCCCCATGTCCTGCAGCTGGTCATGGATTCGCTGCGCTATTGGATTCTCGAGATGCATGTCGACGGCTTCCGCTTTGATCTGGCGGCGACCCTTGCCCGCGAACTGCACGATGTCGACAAGCTGTCGGCGTTTTTCGATATTATCCAGCAGGATCCGGTCATCAATCAGGTCAAGTTGATTGCCGAACCCTGGGATATCGGTGAAGGTGGCTATCAGGTGGGCAATTTTCCGCCGGTATGGGCGGAATGGAACGGTAAATACCGCGACTGTATCCGCGACTTCGTCAAAGGAGAGGGGAGAGCCCTCCAGGAGTTTGCCTCCCGCTTCACCGGCAGTTCGGATCTCTATGCCAATAGCTCGAGACTGCCCTTTGCCAGTATTAACTTCGTTACCGCCCATGATGGCTTTACCCTGCGTGATCTGGTGAGCTACAACGACAAGCATAATCAGGCCAACGGCGAGGACAATAACGATGGCGCTGACGGCAACCGTTCATGGAACTGTGGCGCCGAAGGGGAGACCGACGATGTCGCGATAGTCCGGTTGCGGCAGCGACAGGTGCGCAACTTCCTGACAACCCTGCTGCTGTCGCAGGGCGTGCCGATGCTTTTGGGCGGCGATGAGTTCGGTCGGACTCAAGAGGGCAACAACAACACCTACTGTCAGGATAATGCTCTCTCCTGGTATAATTGGGAGACCATTGACGAAGACTTGCTGAAGTTTTGCCGGACCCTTATTCAGTTTCGTAAAGACCATCCAACATTTTGCCGCCGTGGCTGGTTTCAGGGCAAGCCGATCCGCGGCAGTGAGACCAGGGATATCGCCTGGTTTACCAGTAAAGGTGAGGAGATGACCGAGGAGGACTGGCACCGCGATGACAGCCAGACCCTTGGAGTCTTTCTCAACGGAGAAATCCAGAAACCCAGTCGGCACCGAGAAGCAATGAGCGATGATGATTTTTATCTCCTCATCAACGTCTGGCATGAGCCGGTGAGCTGTGTTCTGCCTGATGAGATATGGGGCGCCAGATGGGCGCTGGTCTTTGATACTGTTAACGGCTGGGCGGAAGAGGAAAAACAATGCTATGCCGCCGGCGATACTGTTGATATTGAGAGTCGGTCTTGGACTGTCCTGAAGGCGGGGAGAAGAAAGTAGCGGTCTAAGGGGCCTGACTGTCCACTGTGGCAGGACTGTGTGTCCGGTAATGCCGGAAAATTTATTGTATCGGCGTAAAATGGTGCTTCAGCGGGAGCAGGTATCGGCATCCTTGGCCGCTCATGCCGGTGCTGGCAGGGCGCGCAATAATTCCTTCATGTCGACTGGTTTACAGAAAAAATAATCGGCCCCGTTGTCCAAGGCCTGCTCTTTGCTTTCTTCCCCACAATAGCCGGTCATCATGATAAGAAGGGTTTCCGGTTTGATTTTTTTGGCATGGCGCACCACCGCATGGCCATCCACCTTGCCCATCTTCAAATCGGTAATAACCGCTCGAAAATTCTCTTTATTAAGGGCCGCAAAAGCCTCCTCGCCATTGATGGCGAAGGTGGCATCGAAGCCGTGAATCTCAAGAAAGGTCGTGAACAATTCGCAGATTGTCCTATCATCGTCAACAACGAGTATTTTAGTCCGCGTCATATCGTTCACTGTCATATGGTACTATGTCGGAGATAGATCGTACAAGGCAATAAGCTTCCTGGGTATGCTTCAGAAGAGGCCTATTGCCATTATTGTATTACTGCCCCAGTTGAGCATGCGGCCGGGAAGTAGCTAACAACGGCTTCTCCATCAAGGAGACCACATTGGTGGCAATTGGCCCTTTCTGGCCCTGGGTGATATCGAAGGTGACCGATTCTCCTTCACTGAGCGAACGGAATCCCTGGGCCTTGATGGAACTATGATGGACAAATATGTCCTTGTCTCCCTCGCGCTCGATAAACCCATAGCCTTTAGCCTGACTAAACCATTTTACTTTACCCTCGGCCATTGCAATTCTCCTTATAGTTGTGATATTTCCCTCTTAATGGGAGGTACTTACTGCTTGGGAAGACAGCTGGTACGCCAGCAGCAGCCCTGTTGATCGCATTCGGTTTTCGTCCGGTAGCAAACGATATTTCCTTCCCGGGCCTGAATTGCCCGGATCAGTTCCGCCTTAGTCATTCTTCCCGGCTTTATGCCACGTTCTCGGGCAATAGCCTTAATATCAACCATTCTCACTTGAGGTACCTCCCGGTTGTTTATAGATCCCACTCTTTTTTTAATTTTTCAAAGCAGCTTGGACAGCAGCCATGAGAGAGGCTGATGCCGGTTTTATGGGTCAGGTAATTTTCCCAGTTCAACCAGCTCCAGTTAGCACTCGATGCATGATCGTCTTTAACGTCGCGGCAGTAGGAACAGATGGTCAGCAATTTTTCTCGGAACTGGATCTTCTGCTTGTCCCGTTGCTTATCGAGTAATTCCTGCATCCGCAACAGTAGTGCCTCGGTGTCAATAGGCTTGAGCAGATAATCGTCGGCACCGAGGCGCAGGGCCTCTATCGCCGACTCCATGTCGCCATAGCCGGTCAGGACAATGACACAGACCTGCGGGTCGTGTCTTTTTGCCTCGAGCAAAACCTGAATACCGCTTGAGCCAGGCATGACCAAGTCGGTAATGACCAGATTGAAATGGCCTGAGCGCAGGGTATCAATCGCGTCTTTTGCGCTGGAAGCGGTGGCCACCTGGTAATGTTCCGCTCTGAGGTCCCTGGCGTAGGAGCGTAGAATGCTCATTTCGTCATCCACCAGCAACAGGGTCTTCTTATTCATTTCCTTCTCCTCTCGCCCACTTGGTTTTGTTACTGGTGTAGTGTGCCATCAATATCGCTGTTTGGCTAGGTTATCAAATCAGGAACAAAATGGTGAGGTCGACTACCCACTCCGGCAGGTAGGAACAAGAGCGGGAGAGAAGGATTGCAGGTGTAATTTTTATGAAGCCTGGATGGAGAACGATTAATAAAGGAGCAATACGGCATTTAATCTGTAAAAATACCTGATTCACCCCATATGTTTTCGCGATTGTCGTGCACATGGTAAGCGATAGGAGAGAGGCACGGACAAGGAACACTTAGAGAACCACCATCTGTGTCTCTGGCTAATAATCTAAAATTATGGAGGTCATTATGATAGGCTGGGCTGTTACCTTTTTTATTATCGCACTGATCGCGGGCGTCCTGGGATTTACTGGAATCGCCGGTACCGCCGCCAATATTGCCTGGATACTGTTTGTCGTCGGTTTGATCCTGGCGGTAGTCTTTCTGGTCATGGGCCGACGTCCCCGAGTCTGATCCAAGAATCAACCCATCTGAGAGGTAGAGTATGGAAATGCGTAAAAAGAAAACGCTTGCGTTGCTGTTTCTCTTTTTGGCCCTCGTTGGTTTTCTCTCCGGATGTAACACTATGTCCGGAGTGGGGGAGGATGTCCAATCGGCCGGTGGAGCAATTGAACACTCCGCTGAAAAGAATAAGTCATATTAACAACTCGATACTTTGAATGAAACAGTTGTGCAGGTCTCATTTGCCATAAATGAGGCAGGTCGGCCGGTGGAGCAGGGTCTCGCGGTCGACCTGTCGTTTACCCTATCTAACGGAGAAAGAGGTTTATCACTATGAAAAAAAAATATTTAGCGACGATCTTTTGTGCGACGACTCTTGCCCTCAGCCTGGTTTCTTTTGGCTGTGACAGGCAAGGACCGGCAGAAAAGGCGGGGGAAAAGATTGATAAATCGGTTGAGGCTACAAAGGATTCAGCCGATCGGGCCGCCGACAAAATCACCGGCGACGGTCCGGCGGAAAATGCCGGAGAAAAAATCGATCAGACCGTGCAACCAAAGAACTGAGAGCACATAAGATTGGGAGATAGATAATGGACAACAAACTTGCATAGAACAACTGTTTTAGATCGCCACCAGGGGCCACCACTGGCTGATGTAGTCGTGGCACGTATAATACGTAGGCTGAAACATTATCTAGGTTTGCTGCAGCCGTTTACTGTTCTGCCTTTTTACAGTTACGGTTGCGATAATACCGTTGTTATTTTTGGAAGAGTTGTCGAGAACATCGATGTCGGCTTACCACAAAAAGAAGATCCCTGGTGGCGAAACTTATTGAATTTGCTGCGGGTTTTTCTCCGTGCCCGAGCTGAAAAGGTAACTCTTACGGCCACAATAAACAGCCAGTCGTTCTCTATGGCAACCGATGCAATCGGCTATTTTCAGGCTGAATTTCACTTAGTGGAAAAAATGGAGCAGGCTCGCTGGCTTGATGTCGATTTTGTATTAGATCCAATAAAAAATTATCGTCGAATCGGTACCCAACGAGGTGCAGTGCTCAATATACCTTCAAAAACCGGGCCTTCAATCGGAATTATCAGCGATATAGACGACACAATTGTGGAGTCTCATGCCACCGATTTGTTGATGACTGCCAGAATGACCTTTACGCACAATTCATTGACTCGGATGGCTATTGCGGGAATGGCCGATTTGTACAATTACATCGTTCACTTGAAATCGACGCTTACTCCGGTTTTCTATGTTACAAGTTCAAGCTGGAGTCTCTATGGTCTGCTAGGTTATTTTTTAGAACTGCAGGGCTTTCCCAGGGGACCATTGCTTATGCAGAAGATCGGGATGACCAATAATAAATTGATTCGCAAAGGACATAATCATAAGACGACAAAAATTGAGACCGTTTTGCGGGTAACTAAAAATCAACGGTTCTTTCTCTTTGGAGATAATGGCCAGTCAGACCGAGAAATCTATTTTGATATCGCCACGCGTTATCCGGATCGGATCGCGGCGGTATGTATCCGGGTTGCCCAGCCGAAGATAAGACCTTTTTCGGCTGATTATGACAAGCTGGGGATCGCATATTGGGAATTCGATGATGGATATTCCCTGCGAAAAAAAATGTTTTCCGAAGCAATCCCGATCAAAGAATAGGGGAAAAACTTAATCCGGGTGAATATCTATCAGAGTCTGCAGGCGCTTGGTTATAGTCTGAACATGTTTTGCCACCTCGTCCACCACAGCGGTACAGTTGGCATCCAGCGATGTATTTCGAGCATCCAATGCAAGATTGTGTATTTCCTGTTCATCGTTTATACGCTGTTGCACTATCTTCGCAGATTTCTCAGCAGACATCCCGGCGCTGATATGATGAATGAGCTGTTCCAGGCTCTCCCGATCCGGATCAGGTTCCGCCGGGAGGTCGTTCAAAGTACGTACGGCAGCTTTTATTTTTCGGCTCAAACCTTGCCGCTGTTCAGCTATTTTGTTAAAATCCGCCGATAATTGGTCATTGTCGAGAAACATTGCTGCATCATGATAATGATCAGCGCTTTTACGTGTTGCCGCATAAAGAGCATTCATGGCAACCTGTTGGTCGGTACGAAGCAATTTCATGGCTGTGTTATGCCCGGATGCTTTGGAACAACTCTTTCCAAACCATTTTTTATTACTCTGAATGTGCCGGGGTCCGGGTCAGGGGTGCACCGTCGGCATGGAGCTGCATGGGGCAGGAGGCTGAGTTTGATAATCCGCTCCTTTATTCCTGCATGCTATTCATTTTGTGGTTTCAAGGAAATACTGGGTTTCCCGTATATTTAGATGCGCCTCCCACGGGAGATGAGGTAATTTTCAGCAATCGGATCACCTGCATCGGCGTGTGCGGTATTGTCGGAATCCTCCGATTGAAACGGACGACACTCTTATCGTCAGTCTTAAATCGAGGCGCCAAATTTCCTAGTACCTCTTCCTATAACTCAGTTGGGCCTGTCGTCTCTTTTTCGGTACTGTCGAAAAACGGCACAGAATCTGCTTCAAAAGAGCGAACATTTCCATAGAACCATGAATATACGAGGGTCAAGCGTATGGTTGATCTGATTGAACTCCTTCCTGATATAAATGGACAAATATTGTGGGAGCATATACGGAGCATTGGCATTGCCTATCTCCTTGCTCTACCGATCGGCTTTAACCGCGAGCTCGGCTCGCAAAGCGCCGGTTTGCGTACCTTTCCCCTGGTGTGTATTGCCTGCTGCGGATATACCTTGATGGCAATTTATATTTTCCCGACTCCCGATCCGCAGGCCAGGATGATGCAAGGCCTTATTACGGGCGTAGGTTTTATCGGTGGTGGGGCAATTTTAAAGACTGAAGATCATGTCAGCGGCCTGGCCACGGCCAGCAGTATTTGGGTGACCGGGGCAATCGGTATGGCGGTGGCCTGGAAACGATACGAGATCGCCATGCTGTTAAGCCTGATAACTTTTCTAACGCTTTATTTTCTATTTAGAGCCAAGAAGGTAGTGAAAACAATTGCTAAAAAATAGGCTGTTGCAGTACTTCGGCTGGGCTGACATAATTTTTTAGGAATAAGCATTAAATAGGGCTTGATCGGTATATCTGGGTCAATATTTAATCTGTAATCTCTTCATCTTGCTCCCTGAGCTATGCCCATCGGAGTTTTGCCAAGGACGTCCTCGACATGAAAATCAATACCGGCAGCCTGGATATAACATGTGTTCCCCCACCTCGATCAGCTTGGTAGGCATGACCTACTCAGCGAGCATTTCATTATAGGCCTCGTCAATCTTGCCACCAAGCTCTTTACATATGAACTCCAGTCCAAGGAGCACCTACAGATCCTTTTTCTCAAGTACAATGTTTTTGATATACTCACGAAGAGTATCTTTAATTTCGGGATGTTCTAGGGCAAATGCCACATTCGCCATCAGGAAACCGGCCTTATCACCGCAGTCAAACCGGGTTCCATTAAATTTATAGGCGAAAACCGGTTGTTCTTTCAGAAGTTCAGCCATCGCATCAGTCACCTGGATTTCACCTCCGGCATCCTTTTTTTGCCTTTCAAGCAGAGTAAAAATCTTGGGGGTGAAAATATAGCGGCCGATTACAGCGAGATTGGAAGGCGCATCTTCAGGTTTTGGTTTTTCCACCATGGTGCGGATCCGTGCCGTACCGTTATAGGCTGGCTCTGTCTCGAGTATGCCGTAGCGATATGTTTCTTCTCTGGGTACTTCAACAGCAGCCACGATGGATGCCCGCATCCGGTCGAACTCATTAATCATTTGATAAAGAAGCGGGACTTCAGTCTGAATGAGGTCGTCAGCCAGAAGGACAGCAAAAGGCTCATCACCGACGACATCCCGGGCGCACCATATGGCGTGACCCAGGCCTAAAGGTTCGCTTTGGCGGGTATAAACGATGGTTCCGGATTTTGGCACCAGGGATTCAATGGTTTTGAGGAGTTCGAGCTTACTGCGTTTTTTAAGGATATCCTCCAACTCGTATTGACAGTCAAAATGGTTTTCCAGGGCAGTTTTGCCGCTGCCGGTCACGAATATTATCTGTTCGATGCCCGAGAGGAGCGCTTCTTCCACCGCATACTGAATAATGGGTTTGTCGACCACCGGCAACATCTCTTTGGGCATTGCCTTGGTGGCTGGCAAAAAACGGGTACCCAAACCTGCAACTGGAAAGACCGCTTTTTTAATTTTCATATCTCTTACCTTAGCATAACACTTGGCTGATTTAATTGGCTGATTTTATCTCTACCTATGCTTGACTGGCTTGCTTCAGATCGCCTTGTCGAACCTTTTTCAGCATGCCGCTGCGAGGATCTTTCCGACGGTTTAAGCAAGTATTATGCCAAGGCAATAGGACATGACTGGAAGGAGTAATAGACCGAAGTCCTGTGAATATCCCGGATCTCTCTTGCTCGAGGAGAAGACTCGGTCCGCCCGGACAGGAAAAATTCCTATACTTCCGGATTGCGTGAACAATGTGCTAGTGGGCAGAGAATGGAGATGGTCACAATTTAGCAAAAACTATTGCACCAGAGGAGATAGGGCCCACTTCCTCTTTTCGAGGAGGTAACAGTGAGCACAAAACGGGATTTGATTAACATGGAAGAGATAATTCGCGTCAGATATGAGTATTATATTCATGCTGCATCGGCTCTGGCTGATGACCGCAGCCGCGTTATAAAGCAGGATCCCACTGATTTTGGTATCAATATCCTGCACCGGGATCAGGAGATAGAAGTGATGGTTGTGAACTGAACACCCCTCGTCTACAAGACGAGGGGTTCAAGAAGGGTCAATGAGAAATCATCTGTCGTCAACTGCCGGCTCTCCCATTTAGTTTTTCAGGCTGCTGCCGGAAGCAGGGGTTTGAGTCGGAGTCGACTCTTTCAAAGAATCTGTCGATTTGCTGTCGATCTTTCCTGAATCCTGTTGCCATACAGGAGATACACCATAATGATTTTGCAAGTCTCTTTGAAATTGCTCATCAGACACGTCGGCCTGTTCCGGCGCGCTCTCCAGCTTACCCTGGTCGACGGTCAGGATAGCTCGGTCAGTATCGAAGCGGAAAGCCCCAAGCGGAACCGCCGCATCTTCACTGCCAAATCCAAAGATACCGCCCTTTGAGACAGTAACATAGTTGATGTTGCCGGTCAGTTGATCTTTTTGCACCTCACTTATTTTGCCGATTTTTTCACCGTCGGGTGAAAACACTTCCATTCCCTCGAGTTTATCGGCAGAGGGGATTTGGGCTGTATTTGCCTGGCTCTGTAATGCCCCGGTTGGTTGGTCAAGAGCGTTCCCGGTACGGTTCATGTCCTGTGATTGCATATCCGGGGACTGCGTTGATTGACTGACGCCCATATTTTGACTGGTGTCTGATTCCTGCTTGGCATCGCCAGCTGCATAGAGGGAACCTGCACAAGTGAATAGTGCCATAAGGGTTAATATTGCTGTTAATCGCTTTTTCATGACTTTTCTCCTAGAAAAAGGGAATATTTTTTATCCTTCTTTTCTGCCTCGCACCATGCGACGCTACGGGATGTTAAAGTAAATTTAGCAAAAAATGAGCCAGGCTGAAATTTTTGACGAAAAGATCGATATTTCAAAGACGTATCGTCAGCCTTTCCCATCACTTCTTGGCGTGCTGCTTGGCAGAAAGAATTTATGATTTGATACCGAGAGAAAAAAATTTGTCCCTGAGTTCTGATTTAGACATGCAAGACAAGGCTTACTCTCTCATGGAACAGCTGAAAATTGAGGTGAGAGGATGAATTTGTCTGATGAAAAATTGCAGAACATAACCGCCGAAATGATTGCCTGGATACGGGAGATGATGAGAACCAATGGAGGCAGCAAGGCGGTTATCGGAATTTCCGGTGGCAAGGACAGTTCCGTTGCTGCAGCCCTGTGTAAAGAAGCTGTGGGTGGTGAAAATGTACTTGGTGTGCTGATGCCCAACGGAAATCAAGTGGATATCGACTACGCTCATTCCCACACTCTCCACCCAGACCACCCTCTTTTTCCCCTCTCTCCAGATTCCGTTTTGAACGCTTCGTTAAACAAGAACAAGGAATACGGATGGAGCAGTTATCTTTACTATCGAAAGATCCTATTTCTCTGCGGTGCCTTGTTGCAAGAGCAGGAAAGTTCTCCGAGGAATCTTCCAAACTCGCTGGTTCCATACATTGCCGATGAGCCGTCGTATTCAACCCCGATTCTTCAATCACCCTTTTCAATAACTCGGTCGTCATCTGCAGTCAGCAGGTCCGTCGGGACTTCCAGCAACTTCTCTGTAGTCCGATCCCTTACGTCTTGGTTGAGGTGTGCTTCAATCTAACATTTTGCTTGACCGATTAATTGTGACTCACTATGATTAATTATAAATCAGACCAATAGGACGCCCGCTTGGGAGCACATCGAATCTCAGAATTTGCCGTCTCCGGCAAGATCAAGTTCCATAAAGGAGGTGCAAAATGACGAAAGCAGGAACCAAAGTGATGACCGCACACGTGCCACTATCTCTGGCCGATAAGGTCGATCAGATGGCCACACGGCTGGAGCGCTCGCGCGGCTGGATCATGAAACAGGCGCTGTCGGCTTGGATCGCCCAGGAGGAGGAGCGTGACCGCCTGATCCACGAGGCGCTGGCCGACGTGGCCGCCGGCAGCGTCATCGATCACCAAGTCGTGCAGGCGTGGGCTGACAGTCTTGGCACCGATCAGCCGTTGCCGCTGCCACGCTGATGGAGCTGAAGTGGACCAGCAAGGCGTTCTCGGACTTGGCGCGTTTGTATGAATTCCTGGCTCCGCTGAACAATCCTGCTGCTGCGAGGGCGGTTCAGGCGCTGACCAAAGCTCCGACAATTCTGCTGACCAATCCGCGCATTGGCGAGCAACTGTTCCAGTTCGAACCGCGCGAGGTACGGCGAATTCTGGCCGGGAAATATGAGATTCGCTACGAGATTCAGGATTCAATCATTTATGTGCTGCGGTTGTGGCATACCCAAGAGGAGCGTTAAGCATGACACGTAAGCATTCGGACAACATCGTCCCGATGCCGATCGAGAATCACTGACCGCTTTGGTGAAAGCCGACAAGGCGTCGTGATACAAGCGGCGCGGGTCGAGCCAAAAGAGCAATTAAGCTCTTAGCGTACGATTTTTCTCGTTTCGTGAGCTGACCCCGATATGCGGTGATCGCTATTACCGCCAATTTTGCGTATAACTTAGATTTTTTTCATCACACATCCTATGGGTTTGTAGTACCATTTATTGCGTCCCGGTGAACCATTACGATTACGCCCATGTTGAGAAGCCTGAGCTTCTGGCTACCGGCCCCAACCAGGGGCCTGGTTACGCTGAATGATTATTTAGCCTCACCATTTTATTCCTGATTATATGACCTTTGCAAAAAAATCCCCCACGATATATTGAGATAATCAATTGGTCTCCACCCAATCGCTGGTTGTGCACGAAGTGGAAGAAATCTGAGGCGGGTGCGGGTGGGGTGGAATAAAAATTATCAGGAGGTTTGAATGCAGAGACTGGCGGGAAAAACAGCCAATACTCCAACGAATGAAAGGGGACTTAAGAAAAAGACTGGCCTGGAGAGTTTAGTAGAATACTACCAAGCGTTATTCGATACAAAAGAGAATTTGGATCATTACAGCCCTGTTGATTATCAAAATGCCAAACGGAATTTTGTAAAATACCTTTTAGAGACAAGAGCTATTTAGATATATCCTTAATCTGAAAAACATTGAGGTGATAATGAATATGCGCTGCCACCAAAGAGTAAAAGTGCAAAATTTAGCCGCCAGACTCTCCTATGGAATTGAATGTTATAAGGTTACGGTGAGCGATATTTGCCGAAACGGTTTGCTATTAACTGGCAGCCCTGGTTTCAAAGGAAAGGATAAGGTATTCTCGATAAATATTTGCTCCTCGAGCAGAAATTTCACCCTGCAGGTTGAAGTGAAATGGGTTGATGAGAATAATTCTGGAAGAAAAATGGGTTTGGAAATTCTCAATCCTACATTTGATTGGAATTTGTTCGTAATGATTTATGAGCCCGCAGATGAAGATATCTGGACGCTCGCTCCCTCATCTATTTAAAAATTTTCAGCAATATCAAGAACTGGCATCTCCATAAGGGAGGATACGAGAAAATTATTCCTCGGGAAAGTCCTCCGACCAGTTTTCCAAACTCGCTGGTTCCATACATTGCCGATGAGCCGTCGTATTCAGCCCCGATTCTTCAATTACCTTTTTCAATAAGCCGGTCGTCATCTGCAGCCAACACGACGCAGGTCTTGCTCGGTTACTGCCGCAATAAGAGCATTGTCCTCGACAAGGAGTAGGTGGGCGCCGTTAAGAGAAGCGGTAACTGGCGGCACCCTGCGGACTGGCTTGATCGGTTGCGTGATCACCAATTGTTCTTTTTAGAGACAGCATCAGTGCCTTGTTTTTGACGTATGGTCTGATGGATAAAACGCAGCTTGTTAATCACCGATTCCGACAAGACAAAGGGATATATGTCGTCGAGGCCCATGCTCCGATTGATGCTGTTGAAGGCAAATGTCAACGGCAGCCATTCCGCAAGTAAATGCGCAAAGGAATCCCCGGCTTGATATGTCGTCGCCAATTGCTCCGGGATCGCGAGTTTTTGCAGTGGTCTGCCCTCAACGGCGAGATCAAATGCCTGCGCCGTTTCCAGCATGTCGACGATATGTAAATAATGCGCCCATGTTTCTGCCCAATCCTCCCAGGGGTGAGAACTTGCATAGGCACTTATATGGTGATCCTGCCAATTTTCAGGGGCTTTATTGTCGTAATACTGTTTCAATGCCGCACCATAATCCTGCTGCTCATTGCCGAACAGCTGACGAAAAACATCGATTCGTTCGCTGGCCTGGATCAGGATCTGCCAGTAATAATGGCCGACCTCGTGACGGAAATGGCCAAGAACGGTGCGATACCGTTCATGCATATCGAGGCGCATTTTTACACGAAACGCATCGTCGGCCTCGGCGATATTGATGGTAATCAAGCCCTCATCATGTCCGGTAATCACCCGGGGAGAGTCGACAAAATCCGGATTTGCATCGGCCAGAAAATCAAATGCCAGTCCACGCTCCGGGTTATCCTGTTTGTTTTGGACTGGCAAACCCAAGGTGAGCAAACTATACACCAGTCGACGTTTTGCAGCCTCCAGTCGGGCCCAGCAAGCCACATTGTGTGCTTGGCTGAGATCAGGAATGGTCTGGTTCAGACGGCAGGCGATGCACAGCGTTTCCGGGGTATTGTCTGGGAGCATCCAGTTGCACACCCCGGATTTGCTGTAGTTCCGGCACATGCGATAGAGCTGACCCGGCGATTGCTGCCCGGCAATTTTCCAGCAGTCGCCTCCCCCTGAGCTCAGTGCATTCATGGTCCCTCGATCGGGCAGGTAGCCTAGGGTGGAATTGCATTTCACACAGATGGTGTTTTCGAAAAAAACAGGTTGATCACAATTGTTGCAGTTAAAAAATTTCATCGTCGTTAAGCCGCTTCTTATTCCGTCAGGCCTTTTTAAAAACGCTTCGCCAAAAAATACTGCCAGACCCCGTTACCTTTATGAATAGAAGATACCGGCAACCAAAAGCGTTTTCACTCTGCCTGTACGCAATAGACATACGGGAGGTGAAAACGCTCTTTTCTCCTCTACTCCTCTTTGGCTTTTTCTTCAGCTTTTTCGTACTGCTGGAATAGCGCATCCAGTTTTTTATCGTCGCACAGCCGGTTTAAATGACTAAATATACTGGTTTCTTCTTCCTCGATATGGTGACGATTCAACTCATCGAGTACGGTGGCTTTGGCTTTGAATATATCGCTGTCGGTACTGAGATCCATAAGCTCACGGAGAACAAGCTTCGCTACATGATGCTCCTGAGTGCTTTCCAACCCGTCATCTCTGGCATCTTCGTCATTACTGTCGGTGAGCATCTTGAACATTGAGGCTTCCTCCCCTATCATATGGGGCAGGAGGGCTACGTTAAATTGCTGCCGAAGTTTTTCTCTTTCCTCGGGTTCCCTGGCTTCACTTAATCTTTTGCCGAGATCCTTTTGTTCATTATGGTCTTTACGCAGGTGCGCAAGAAACTCATGCTCGCTCATAGTCCTTCTCCTTTGGTGGTTTTTTAAAGTCCGTCGGCCACGTTCATCATTGATGGTCGCATTGAGTAGAAACGGTTATGTTTCGTTCAGTTCTCACGCTACTCATCAGAAGGCTAAGTGGGAATACTGGATTTCCCGTATATTCATGAAGAAATATCAGGCCAAGACACTTTCATCTCCACTCTCCTCGGTAAAAAGACACGAGGCACCGGTGGCATCACGCATACTCCTCCACTTTAAGTATTGAACATGGAGCGATTGACCTTGTATTGCTTATCCAATTGTTTCCTGTATGCATCGTCCTCGAGATCTGGCCAGTTCTTGCCGTCGAATCCCTTATCTTCTTTCAGCTGGTCTTTACTGACGTTAAGAATCAGCTTGACGTCGTCATAGAACATATCCTTGTCCCGCTTGAAAGTGAAAGCTTCCATGGGCACTGCATACATTGTATCGCCCATTCCCATAAAGCCGCCATAGGAAACCGCGACATAACGCACCCGGCCTTTGGAGTCCAGCATGATATCTTTCACTTCGCCAAGATTTTCTCCTTCTGAATTCTCAATCTTCATGCCGATAAATTTACTGCCAAGGATGGAATAGCCTCCCCGCATAGTCCCTTCATTTTGCGGCTTCGTAGCGTTGTTATTCTGGGTGGTCCTGCTCCCGGCCGCGGTTGGCACATCGGTGGCAATAACTGGATCGGCGGATATGAAAGTAATCAGCGCGACAATTGCCAGGGTGGAAGATATTTTAGATTGTTTTTTCATGATTTTTCCTCACCATTGATTCAATAGGAAATCGATTATGCTGCGATCCAGCAGAGGAAAAATTAATGGTCGCTCTGGTGTTGTACAATGAGGGAATTTCTGTATTCAACCCCAGGCAATACTTTATACACGACCAAAGCGAGTGAGTCGGGAGTTGTCAAGATCAGCTCCTGATAATCGAGAAGGGAGGGAGAACCCATTTTTCCAGGGAAAAGGCGGCAAGGCCAGAGAGCCAAGTGCGGCGTTTTTTAATGCCTGCGACCCGGTTTTCTAACCGGCAGCGTAATGCGAAAACGAGTCATTTTATACGGACTGCTGTCCACCTCGATGGTGCCGTTATGGGATTTGATTATCCCGTAGCTGACCGCCAGGCCCAGGCCCGTGCCGGTGACCTCGGCTTTGGTGGAAAAAAAGGGCTCGAAGATATGGTCAATGATCGCCGGTTCAATACCGGCACCGTTGTCTGTGACTTCAATGATGACGGCAGTTTGCCGCGACTCGGTCCTGATCGATATCTTGCTCCCGGGCCGGCAGGCATCGGCACTGTTCTGGAGGAGATTCATAACCACTTGTTTGAGCTGGTCGGCGACCCCGTACAGCTCAGGAGTATGACCATCATGATGAACCTCGGTGCTGATCTGTCTGGTGGCGAACTCTTTTTTAAAGAGCAGCAGCACGCTGTCCAGCAGACGGCGCAGATCAACCGGGGCACGGAGCCCTGAAGACGGTCGATTGAAATCACGCAGGGCGGCGAGCAGGTCGCGCATGCGCGCACACTCGCCCACGGCCAGTTCCACCAGCTCGGCATCTTCCGGCTCAAGCGCCGCCCGCCTGCCGACGCCCTTGATGACATTCAATACCCCCTGCAGAGGATTGTTCAGCTCATGGGCAATGGAGGCGGCGAGGGTGCCGATAGCCGCCAGTTTCTCGCTGTGCAGCAACTGGTCCCGCGCCTGGTCAAGTTTCAGATTGCGCTGTCTGACCCGTTCCTCAAGCTCGTTGTTTAAGGTGGCTAGGGCAATTTTCGTTTCGGTCAGCTCGGTGATATCAGAGATCGTCATCAGCAGTTGCCCATCGCCGGCACCATTGTCGGCTCGAGCGACAGTGTCGAGCTGGACGTGTCGATGCTGACCCCGGCCGTCGCGCTCTTCGGGGGTGTCGGTTCTGCAGCTTGCCGTAAGGCGGAGGCTGCAGGATTGCCGCTTCCCGAATGCCGGCAGACTCTGGCGATGGAGATGGAAAATATCCTGATCTTCACTGTGGATAAAATCGGAAAACTTTCTTTTGCGGAGTGCTGCTTTCTCGCAACCCAGCAGCTCGGCCGCCCTTCTGTTGCTTTCGGCGATACGCAGCTCGGCAGTCAGCGTCAAATAGCCCACCGGGGCAAATTCATACAGTTCGTCATATCTTATCTGCGTTCTGGTCAGCGCCAATTCCGTCTGCCGAAGATCTTCGTTCTGCAGTTCCAGCTCAAGCCGGTTGGTGTCGAGCTCAAAGATCAGTTTACGGATTTTGGCGTCGAAAATATCCGGCGCGACAAATTTATACTCGCCGAGAATATCCAGCGCCCGTTTGCGTAACTCGAGAAATCTGGCATTGTCCGCATTCTTTTTCATGAATGAATCCTTTGCTTTCGTATCAATTCAATTCGTTTCCGGTACCTCACGGACATAGAGCACGAGGCTTTTCATTCCTTTATAATAAATCGGCGCCGCCAGTATATTGCAACAGATGGTGCTGCCGTCCATGCGCATAAAGGTGGCATTTATCGTCGGCTCCTCCGTTTTGCCGTCCTCGAAACTGCTCAGCCAGGCCAAGAATTCGCTCCGACAATTCCTCTGGAGCCGATGGGCGATTGAAGTGCCCAAAAGTTCACCCTCCGATTGAGTACCGAGAAGTGTGCAGCAGGTCGGGTTGATATAGCGCAACAGCCCGCCTTCGATCACAAAGACACCGATTGGCGAATGGTGCACCAGTTCCTGCCAGGATTTTTCGCTTTCAGCCTGGGTTTCGACCATTCTGGTGTATTCGCTGATATCGTCAAAGGTTATGACGATCCCCTCGATGGCGTTGTTGACGGTTCGAAATGGCCGAACCCGCATCCGATATTTCTGCCCCGCCTTATCCTCGATGACCGACTCATGCCGCTCCAGTGTGCGAAGAACGAGCTTGGCCCGTTCTTTGATATCGACATCGACCAGGCTTGAGGCAAAGTGTTCGATGGAACGGCCAATATCGGCGGCGCTCAGGTGGAAAAACTGGGCAATAGATGGGGTAAAGCGTCGGATATTCAGCTCGTTGTCGAGGAAAATAGTGGCAATATCGGTGGCGTCGAGCAGATTTTTTATGTCGTTATTGGCCGAAACCAGCTCGTCGATTCGGCCCTGCAGTTCGGCGTTGACGGTGGATGCTTCCTCATTGAGTGACTGCAGTTCCTCCTTGGAGGTTTCCAGCTCTTCATTGGTGCTCTGCAGTTCCTCATTGGCCGACTGCAGTTCTTCGTTGGTCGATTTCAATTCTTCGTTGGAGGTCTCGAGTTCTTCGATGCTGGTCTGCAGGTTTTCCCTGGTATAGTGCAGCTCTTCTTCGATTCGCCGCTGGTCGCTGGGCTTGGGTCGGCTGTCGCTGTCGATCTTGCCGTCTTGTTTATTTTTGCTGTCATTGACGACTTCTTCGAAGATAATCAGTATCAGGCCGCGAATACCCTTGATGGCTATCTGCAGAGGTCGGATGATCAGATTGATCCGCTGACTGCCCCCCTCGTTTCTGACCCGGACGTTTTTACGGATTTCCCCGCACCGCTCATTGGACATCTGGCGAATGGCACTCGTCAGCGCCACCTTCAGACCCGGCCGCGCCATAAGCAGAATATTGTTGTTGGCCCGGCCGTCGGCGAGTTCCAGGAAACGACCGGTTCGG
The DNA here is from genome assembly GCA_963709745.1 of uncultured delta proteobacterium. Lineage (GTDB taxonomy): Bacteria > Desulfobacterota > Desulfobulbia > Desulfobulbales > Desulfocapsaceae > Desulforhopalus_A. Next base: position 274,279 of record CAVPXN010000013.1, on the reverse strand, counting down.
CCATGGGCATAGACTAGATTGGCATTATCATCAACAACCACACAGATCGGTACCTTGCTCTCATGCAGGATGGCCTGCAACAGGTTGACGGTTCCGGCATCCTTTATCGTTTTGCTTTCGGTATCCATACGCTCATCGGGCAGGCGGGGAAATAGTGGGCTGTCGAGCTGCTGCATCGGCCGCTCGACTGCGCCGTGACTGGTACGGCGCTCAAAGATCTTCCATTTTTTGTCGAGAATGGCGAACTGCTCAGTTGACCGGCCGATATTTTCCGAGCTGCCGAGAAACAGTATCCCCCCCGGCTTTAAACTGTACTGGAAGACCGACAGCAGTTTTGTCTGGAGTTCCGCGCCGAAATAGATGAGCAGGTTCCGGCAGCAGAGCATGTCCAGCTTGGTAAATGGTGGATCTTTCGCCACATTCTGTTCGGCGAAGACGACCATTTGGCGAATATTTTTTTTGATCTGGAAGGTGTTGTCGACGTGATTAAAGAATTTTTCCAGCCGTTCCGGCGCAAAATCGATGGCGATCATATCCGGGTAGACCCCGGCCCTGGCAATGTTTATGGCTTCCTCATCCAGATCGGTGCCGAAGATCTGCACGGTGAAATTACGGCCGGCGGCCGTCAGACATTCCTGCATAAGAATCGCCACCGAATACACCTCTTCGCCGCTGCTGCAACCGGGAACCCAGATGCGAAAGTTATAGCCGTCCGGTTTACTCTGCACTAGTTGCAGCAGGTATTTTTCCCGCAGCATGGCAAAGGCTTCTGGGTCTCTGAAAAAACTGGTAACGCCGATAAGCAGTTCCTTAAACAGGATGCGGACTTCCCGTTCCGAATCATTAAGAAAATTAACATAGTCATCGATGGATTGCAGTCGGTGCACATACATTCGCCGCTCGATGCGCCGATAGATGCTGTTTTTCTTATAAAGGGAAAAATCGTGGCCGGTAACATTGCGGATAATCAACACTACTTTCTGCAGGGCGTGGATGGCGCTGTCTTCTTCGCTTGGCGGTATTTTTTGCGTCATTGTATGGTTATGTCGGATATAGTCGAGCAGCTGTGCGGGCATTTTCTCCGGGTAAAGGATATGATCGACCAGGCCGGTAGCCTGGGCACTGGCGGGCATGCCGGGGAATTTGGCGGAATCCTTGTCCTGGATAATGACCAGGCCCTCGGCTTCCTTGATGGCTTTGACGCCGAGGGTGCCGTCGGTACCGGTGCCGGATAAAATGATGCCGATGGCTTTATTGCCGACGTCTTTGGCCAAGGACCGGAAAAAAACATCGATCGGCCTGAAGTTGACGTTGGCTTTTTTTCTTGGCAGCAGATGTAGTGTGCCATCAATAATGGACAGTTCTTTATCAGGGGCGATGATATACACATGATCGGCGGCAATAAGTTGATTATCGCTTACCTGGCGTACCACCATTTTAGTCTTGTCGCCAATAAGGCTCGGTAACATGCTGTCATGGTGCGGAGCAAGGTGCGAGACCAGGATGAAGGCGAGACCTGAAGCGGCAGGCATAGCCTGGAAAAACTGATTCAGCGCTTCCAGCCCGCCGGCGGAAGAACCAATGCCGACCACGGCAGTCGGCCGATTCCCGCCGGAATTTTTCCCGGCTGGCCGGTCCTGATTATTTTCTGCCGTCTCGGATTGTGGCCGATTGGTCATATGTGCTCCCGTCAAGTGGACAATGGTTGTACGAAGATATGGCCCAATCGACCAATTACTCCCAATGACATGGGGCTGATATTACATCGTCTGATTGAGGACTACCACATAAAAGTGGGCACTTAGGCTTTTTGAAGACTGGTAGGGCGGACACGTGATGAAGGAATTCGGCGAATCAGGATGGGCGGGTGAAGATGTTGATTCCTACCAGAAAACGCAAACCGGAATCGGCGGAATTGTCAATATGGATGTCTCCGCCGAAAATACCGGCCATCATCTGCGCATAATAAAGATTTGCTGAACGAAAACTGCAGGCATCTCTTTGTCCCTCTCTCGGTCCAGGTTGAAACAATTCTTTTTCCCTGGCTAAAGGAATCCTCGTTCCGGCAATAGAGATGGTACAAGAGAGGCTGTGCCGACGGCTGGTGTGCTGCGCCGCGTCAATTTGTACGCTGACCACACCGGCGCCGGTATGCAGCAGGCTGCACTTGCCTACCTCAAACAGCAAATGTTTCATGAACAATCGTTTGCCTTGGACATATCGAGGAATATCGGTACTGATACTGGAGTGCAACTGCTGATTTCTGTCGGCCAGACATCCCTTATACCAGCTGCAGAAATCGATGATCAGCTCCGGCAGATCAAAAGTCTGTCTGCTCTGGTTCATTACCTGAAGGACCGGTGCGATCTGTTCATTTTTTTCCATAATTGTCGGTCGTTCTATCTGCATAAAAGTCATCTCCGCAAATGCTGATCAACTGGTACGACTAGAATGACTTAATAAGCGCTGCGAACACGTTTTGTTCAGCTGTCCCAGGATGGCCCCCGCGCCGGAGGAATTATTCTTGATGTATATATGTATGATCGCATTTACCTGGCTCTTTGCCAAGGTCATATGATTGGGGGGAGAATGGTTAAGGGGAATACCTACTCTAACCGCATTGGAGGAATGGACGACGATCAGTCGTCGGCAAGGGAGGCGAGGAAGGTTTGCAGGTTGATTGTTTTATTGCTGAGTCCAAGTTTTCTGCGTATTTTCTTACGGTGGACGTTGATGGTATCCGGGGCGAGGCATAAAATGTCGGCTATTTCCTTGGTTGCCTTGCCCTGTTTGACATGGGTTGCCACCTGTATCTCCATCGGCGTGAGACCGACGGCCTGACTGGTCAGTCTGGTGATAAACGAAGAAGTTATGTCCTGCAGGCTTTCTTCGATCTCCTGCACCAGCCGGAACTGATCGTCGTCCAGGGCGGTTCGGTGCAGTCTCTTGACCAGGGGCTCGACCAGCGAGAGGACATTTTCGCTCATTCGCTCTTCAAGCATTTCTTTGTCCTGGTTGCGTTGCTTTAAAACAATGGTTAACGCCGCATTAACTTCCTCCAGTTCCTTGTTGCGTCTGTCCAGCGCTTTGGCTTGTTCGGCGGCTTGCTGCAGCAAAACCTCGTTGCGCTCGATAAAATCCTGATGCATCTGTTTGCGCTCGCTTATATCGCGAATCAGGCAGATGAGTCGAAGTGCCTGACCGCTGCCGTCTCTGGCCACCACCTGGGCGTTTATCTGTATCCACAGCCAATGTCCCCTGCCGTGCTGCAGACGCACTTCCATTGCCAGAGTTTCCGCGCGGCCTTCGATACAGCCCTGCAGCTCCTCAAGCAATGTGTCTTTATCTTCGAGATGGAGCAGGTTCTGCCAGCTCCAGCCGTTTTCGCGGGTAATCTGCGGGGCATGACCGACAATTTTATACCAGTTAGGACAATAATATATGGCATCTGAGGCGAGATCCCAATCCAAAAAACCGCCGTCAGATATTGAATGCGCCAGGCGCAATTGCTCTTCATTCTGCTGCATGAGGATGGTGTCGTGCAGCACATCCGTGACCTCGGTCATGCTGATGACCACCGAGCTGACCGCCGTTGTATCCGCGGTAACGACCGGGGAAAAAGATACTACCATGCTGCACGATCCTTTGTCCTGCAACCGGTAGAGTTCCAGATGCTGCACGGGCACTCCGGTAAAACAACGGTTCAGCGAGGGAGCAATCTTGGTGTCGTACTGGACGGTGCCCAGCAAATCCTTGAGAGAGATGCCGAGCAAGGTTTCCCGGTCTATGCCAAAGGCCTTGAGGTAGGCATGGTTGGCGGATAGGTGCATGGTTGTGTTATCGATCAGGGCGACCATGTCGGTGGTGGTGGCGAGTATCTTCTCGGCCATGCGGACCGTGGTCAGATCTGCCTGTCTGGCGAAGGTTTTTTTGATACGCTGCAGCAGCGTGTCAAAATCAAAGGGCTTGAGCAGCAGGTCGTCGGCACCCCCGCGCAGGGTTTCGATGACCGATTTGGTTTCTCCATAACCGGTAATGATTATGACACACATCTCCGGATAACTGCTCTTAATTTTCTTGAGCAGGGCCAGGCCATCCGGGCCCGGCATGACCAGGTCGGTGACGAGCAGATCAAAACGTGCCCCGTTTAAAACCTGCACAGCCTCGTCATAACCGGAAGCGGTGGAAACATCGTAAAAACGCTGCAGCTCTCGTTTGAACGACAGCCTGATAAGCACCTCGTCATCGACCAGGAGTATTTTCCGTCTCTGCTCCGTCAAACGTGGTCCTCGTCACCAGAGTCATCGGTGTTGTTGTGGGTCAGTGCGGGCAGGATGACCTTGAAAATTGTCAGTTTGTCGTCTACCTCTTCCACCTCGATCGTGCCGCCATGAAGAGTAATATTGGCATAGCTTATGGCCAGGCTTAAATCCCGCTTGGCGCTGGCTGTTCGTCCTCCGCCGAAAGGTTCGAAAAGTTGCGCCAAAATGGCGGGATCTATGCCGCAGCCGCTGTCCTCGAATCGCACCACGACCATATCATCTTCGATAAGAGTAGCGATATGGATGGTGTCATCTTTCTGACAGGCGAGAATGGCGTTGCCGAGTAATTCCTGGAAGAGATTTTTGATCTGGTCGGCAACAGCATGTATCAGGGGGACGTTTTCGGTGAAATCGGTGGTGAGGTGTATGCCTTTATCCGTCAGTTTCTGCCGGTTGTCGTCGATGATTTTTTCCAGCTCGACCTGGATGTTTAAGAGGTCGGTTTTCCCCAGCGTCGGCTGATAAAATTCGCGCAGCTCCCGGGCCAGCCGGTTCAATTTTTGTATCTCCTGGTAGGCCAGATCGACCAGCGGCATATCATCCTGATCCAGACTTCCCCGCCGATGCATGCCGCCGAGAACATTGGTTATTGCCTGCAGAGGGTCATTGAATTGCTGCGCTATGGCCGCCGAGACCCTGCTGACTGCGGCGAGTCGCTCATTGACCTGGTGGCGATGCCGGGACTCGGCTTTCTCTAAGACGGTTGGAGTTCGTCTTTCCACGTCGGGGCATCGTTGCTTATTTGCTGAGGACTCCGGATCTTCCTGATATTTTATGGTTTTTCTCATTTAAAAGCCGTCTTGGTATGACTCAGTTGGCCAAATTTGCAGGCAAACAAACAAAAAGTTTATTGTAATCTGATAACAAGGTCTTGGCCACAAAAGCAATACTTTTTTTTGAACTCGCCGGATAAACCGGTAGAGCTGTGGTGAGGGTGTTTTTTTCGGTGGACCTAATAAATGGATAAGGGTCGGAAGAGAGAGGGGAATAGCCGCCGCAAGTCGTCTCAGGCGGGCAAAAAAAGCCGAACGGAGACGGGGCTCAAGGATTTCACCGGCGTCTAATTTTTTTCCAGATCTTTCTGGCAGTCCGGACAAATGAGCCGATTGCGGTCAGTCTTGGCAGATGTCCGGGCATACTCTTCAAGATCGAGCCATTGATTGTCTTCATGAAATATTTTTTTACAGCCGATACAGATGGGCAAAAGACTTTCCAAATAGTCAATTTTTTCCAGAGCGAGAACCAGATCGCTCAGGACATCGAATTTCTCCTGGATGATTTTTTTCCGTTCCATGGCATAATCAATCGATTTGACCAGCATGGCCGAAGAAAGAAATTTTTTCTCGATATAATCCTCAGTACCATAGCGGACCGCCTGCCGGCCCAATTCCACGTCCTCAGGGTTGGACAAGACAATTACTGCCGTTTGCCGTAACTCGGTTATAATCCTGCGAGCGGTGTCCAGACCGGATGAATCCGGCAGGGCGAGATCCAGCAGAATAACGTCAAATTCCCGGCGGTCGAGAAGGGCTATTGCCGCGGCCAGGCTTTCTGCCTCACTCATATTGGCATTAAAGGAGGAGGTCGCCGAAAGATATTCCTGAATAAGTGTCCTCTCTTCAGGACTTCCCGCAACCAGAAGTATTGAAATGTCGTTCATCGGTCTTTCCTTGCATCGAATGTCGGTCGGTTACAATAACAGTTCTTCTTACTCTTCATAGTACAACGTTTGCAATTAATATACCGGCCCGCAAACAGCAATTAAAATAAAAATGCTCATTGCTCGGCCTTTTTCTTTCTATCCTTTTTTAAAAAAAGCATTAATGTCTTGCTATTGTTTAGACTGCGAAACGGAGGGTTACTGGGAATGGCATATTTACGTATTATCGGAAGATCATAATGCCGGATATTGCTGCCGCGGTTCTGGTCGTTGACCAGGACTATAAAATATCAGAGGCCCTGGCGAAATACACAAATAAGCAGAATGTGCATCTTGATTATGCCGCGAGCCTGGCCGAGGGGCTGAAAAAAAGCCATAGTGCCGACTATCAGGTAATCCTGTTGCGAGATGCACTGCCCGATGGTGATGCCTGCTTTGCGGTGGAAAAATTTCTGGCGCGCCCCAGCCCGGCGGAGATCATCATTTTTACTACGGCAGGGGATGTGACCCAGGCGGAAATCGCCATTAAAAGCGGCGTCTGGGAATACCTCATCGACCCCTCCCCGGGAAAAGTTCTGCCCGAGCTGCTGCAAAGGGCCCTGCAATACCGCGAAAGCCGCAGGGATGAGCTGCGCCGCAACCAGGATGCTTTTCGCGATAAGCTCAAAGAGCATGGCATTGTCGGTCAAAGCAGCCAGATGCAGCAATGCATTAATTTTGTCGCCAGGGTAGCCCCGTCGGACGCCAATGTCTTGATAACCGGGGAGACCGGTACCGGCAAGGAGTTGTTTGCCGCGCTTATTCACCGGTTGAGCACCCGCGCCGCCCGCAATATGACCATTGTCGATTGTGCGGCGCTACCGGCGACCCTGGTCGAAAGTATCCTCTTTGGCCATGCCAAGGGGGCTTTTACCGGGGCGGACAAAAAACAACTCGGACTGGTCAAGCAGGCTGACGGCGGCACTCTTTTTCTCGATGAGGTCGCTGAAATGCCCTTGGAGACACAGAAGAAATTCCTCCGCGTCATTCAGGAACGAAAATATCTTCCGGTCGGCGGCAGCGCGGAAACATTCAGTGACTTCCGTCTGATAGCCGCCACCAATAAAGACTTATCGGCGATGGTTGAGGCAGGTACCTTTCGGGAAGATCTGTTTTTTCGCCTTAAAACCTTTCAACTCGAGTTGCCGCCTTTAAGGATGCGGGCAACCGACATAGCCGAACTGGTCTATTATTATCGCGACACCTATTGCCGCCACCACAAGCTGGAAAAGAAAAACCTGGCCCCCGACTTCGCCATGCTCCTGGGTAAATACGATTGGCCGGGGAACGTACGGGAGCTTTTTCAGGCCGTCGAATGCGCCATTGCCGGCGCGCGGGACAGTGCGGTCCTCTATGCCAAGCACCTGCCGCTGAATATCCGGATTGAAATCACCAAAAAAAAGATTGCGGCAATGAATAACATGGATGCATCGGAAGACCAGCCCGGACCGGAGGTGAACGACTCGACCGAGATGCCGACACTGAAAGATGCCCGGGATAAGGCCATCGCCGATGAGGAAGAGCAGTATCTGCGTCGTCTGCTGGCGGTGGCTGCCGGGAATATCCAAAAAGGTTGTGAAATCTCAGGACTTTCTCGTTCCAGGCTCTATGATCTGCTGAAGAAATATCAGCTCATCGTCAAATAATTTTGCTGTTTCCCGAGTTCGTGCGTCCTGTCGCAATGGACGAATCCTGTCTACCAGGACAAGTTAAACATTCCCAGGAACCGAATTCGTGTTGTCGCAAACATCAATTATTCTGTTCTCGTTGAATGGTTTTGCCGGGCAGCGCACCATTTTTCTTTCTTGCTTCATCAAGTATGGCATATCAATTGCTTTGTAGCTTAGATACAGACAGGCAATAACTGTCAACTGTTACAACAGCCGGAAAAAAGGAGGAACATCATGAGCAATACAATAGAGTGGATAACCGATTTTAAAAAAGCATTCGATCTGGCCAACGAGAAAAAAAAACTGGTGCTGCTCGATTTTTTTAATCCGCAATGAATTGGCTGCCAACAGATGGATGCAGTTACGTATCCAGATGAAAAAGTAGCCGCCTATATTGATAGGAATTATATCCCGCTGCGCATTGCCAGTGATGCCGAGCCCTACAGCACCGATTTTATGGTGCAGTGGACCCCCCGAACCATCGTGGTCGACTCCTTCGGCAGTATCCATCAGTCCGAAGTGGGCTTTTTTCCGCCGGAGAACTTTATTCCCGCTTTAGAGCTCGGATTGGCCAAGACCGCCTTTGACGAAGATCGCCTTGACGCCTGCACAAAGCATCTGGCGACCATCCTGACCGATTATCCGAACAGCGCAGCCGCTCCGGAGGCGGTATATCTCCAGGGAGTGACGAACTATAAAACGACCCACCAGGCCGGACCATTAAAAGATGCCTACAATTCCCTGAAAGATACGTATCCGAACAGTGAGTGGGTAACAAGAGCACTGCCCTATCGCCTGCTTTGATGGCTGTTTAGGGGCGCATCTGGGTGAGCGCCCTTTTTAGGTTAACTTTCAGAAGGGCGCCCTACAGAAGCCTAAATGATTATTTTTTACCAGACCATCGAGTGAGGCTTTATGCAGCAACAGTCACCGCCACCGGAAGAAAAAGCTACCAGGGTATGGATAGAGGAAATCAGACCGCAGATTGACTGCGGTCGTTACCCCATTAAAAGAACAGTGGGGGAAACGGTTGAGGTTTCGGCTTATGTCTTTGCCGATGGACATGATCTTCTTCAGGCCGTCCTGCAGTATAAATATGAGACTGGAGAATGGCAGGAAGTCGCCATGGAATACCGGGGGGAGGACCTGTGGACGGCAACTTTTAAAGTGGATACGGTTGGTAGCTATCACTATACCATCAGAGCCTGGATCGATTATTTTGCATCCTGGCAAAGAGATCTGCGCACCAAATTTCAGGCCGGTCAGGATGTGGCCGGCGAGCTGCTTGAAGGAGCAGCGATGATCGAAGCAACCTCCGGCTGGGCTTTGTCGCCCGATGACGACTGGCTGGCGACCATGGCGGCGACGCTGCGGGCCCTCAAGCCTATTGAAAACATGGTCACCAAAGCCATTGCCCCGGATATAACCGCCATGATGCGCCGGTATCCGGAGCGCTTACGGCAGGCGGTTTTTGCCGAACCCTTGAGGGTGACGGTTGAACCGTCGATAGCCGGATTCAGCGCCTGGTATGAACTTTTCCCCAGGTCTTTAACCACCGATCCGACGAAGAGCGGGACGTTCAAGGATGTCGAACTGTTGCTGCCGGAAATTGCCCGGATGGGCTTTGACGTTTTGTACCTGCCGCCGATTCATCCTATCGGGGTGACCAACCGCAAGGGGCGCAATAATTCGCTAACCGTCACCGAGGGCGACCCCGGCAGCCCGTGGGCCATAGGCAGCGCCGAGGGCGGGCATAAAGCGGTGCATCCGGAACTGGGCACCCTGGACGATTTTGACGCGCTGGTGGCAAGTGCCGCCCGACATGGTCTGGCAATTGCCCTTGATCTGGCCTTCCAGTGCTCCCCGGATCATCCCTATGTCCGTGAACATCCGGAATGGTTTCGCCATTATCCCGACGGATCGATAAAATTTGCCGAGAATCCGCCGAAAAAATATGAGGATATCTATCCTCTCTATTTCGACTGTCGGGAGTGGCAGGCGCTCTGGCTGGAGCTGAAAAGTATCGTCCTTTTCTGGATCGCCCGAGGAGTGCGCATCTTCCGGGTCGACAATCCGCATACCAAGCCCTTACATTTCTGGCATTGGCTGATCACCGAAGTACGCCGGGAGTATCCGGACATTGTTTTTCTCTCCGAGGCATTTACCCGGGCGCGGGTGATGTACGGCCTGGCCAAGGTCGGTTTCAGCCAGTCGTATACCTATTTCACCTGGCGCAACAGCAAGCCGGAATTGACCAGCTACCTCCGTGAGCTGGTGGAGACTGAGGTAAGGGAATATTATCGCCCCAATTTCTTCACCAATACTCCGGATATCCTGCCGGAGTATCTCCAGTTCGGGGGCCGGGCGGCGTTTATCACCCGCCTGGCGCTGGCGGCGACTCTGTCCTCTTCATATGGTATCTACAGCGGCTATGAACTAGCGGAAAATGAGGCAGTACCCGGCACCGAAGAGTACCTTAATTCGGAAAAATTTGAAATTAAACCACGCAACTCGAAAAACCCGGCACATATTCGTGGTTTTATCACCAGGCTCAACAGTATTCGCAAAAATAATCCTGCTCTTGCCGACAATCGGCGGCTGGCTTTTTATCCGGTGGATAACGAACAGGTGTTGTTTTACGGCAAAAGTACCGAGGATCTGACCAATATTATCCTGATCGCCGTGAACCTCGATCCGCATAATGTCCAGGAAGGCTGGCTGGAGGTGCCCTTGGAGAGCCTGCATATCGACGAGGGGGAAGTGTTCCAGGTGCATGAACTGCTGATGGACAACCGCTTTCTCTGGCAGGGCCGGAAGAATTTCGTCCGCCTCGATCCGACCCTGAGCCCGGCGCAGATATTTCTGCTCAGAAGAAAACTGCGCACGGAGCGTGATTTTGATTATTTCATGTAGCTGTGCAGCACTTTTTTTACGCAAAGGACAGGACCATTATGGTGACCGGAAAGACAGACCCTCTTTGGTATAAAGACGCCATTATCTATGAACTGCATGTCAAGGCCTTTAAAGACAGCAATGATGACGGCATCGGCGACTTCAACGGCTTGATCGAAAAGCTCGATTATATCGAACGGCTCGGGGTCAACGTTATCTGGCTCCTGCCTTTTTATCCCTCGCCTTTCAGGGATGACGGCTATGATATTGCCGATTACCGGGGTATTCATCCCGGGTACGGCAAGTTGCGTGATTTTCGGGCATTTATCCGCGAGGCCCATCAACGGGACATAAAGGTCATTACCGAGCTGGTTATCAATCATACCTCGGATCAGCACCCCTGGTTTCAGGCGGCGCGACGGGCCAAAAAAAACTCCGCCCGCTGGAACTACTATGTCTGGAGCGATACCAATACCAAGTTTCCGGAAACGCGGATAATCTTCACCGACAGCGAATCCTCCAACTGGGCCTGGGACCCGGTGGCGGGGGCATTTTACTGGCATCGCTTTTTCTCTCATCAGCCCGACCTCAATCATAACAACCCGAAAGTTGTTCAGGCGGTGCTGAAGGTTATGCGTTTCTGGCTGGATATAGGCGTTGACGGCTTGCGCCTGGACGCAGTGCCGTATCTGTGTGTCAAGGAGGGCACCATCAACGAGAATCTGCCGGAGACCCATGCGGTCTTGAAGCAGTTTCGCCGGGAACTCGATCAACACTATGCCGACCGGATGTTTCTCGCCGAGGCGAATCAATGGCCGGAAGACGTTTTAGCCTATTTCGGCGACGGTGACCAGTGTCATATGGCCTATCATTTTCCTTTGATGCCGAGGATATTTATGGCCCTGCGTCAGGAAGACCGCCATCCGATCACTGATATTCTCGACCGCACTCCCCCTATCCCCAAGAGTTGTCAGTGGGCGCTTTTTCTACGCAACCATGATGAACTGACCCTTGAGATGGTCACCGATGCCGAACGCGATTATATGTACCGGGAGTATGCCAAAGACTCCCGGATGCGCCTGAATGTCGGTATCCGCCGGCGGTTGGCACCGCTTGTCGACCATAGTTTCCGGCGCATGGAGCTGCTTAATTCCCTGCTTTTTTCCATGCCCGGCTCGCCGGTGATTTACTATGGCGATGAACTGGGAATGGGTGATAATATTTTTCTTGGCGATAGAGACGGCGTGCGCACCCCGATGCAATGGAGCATGGACCGCAACGCCGGTTTTTCCCGGGCCGACTCGGCCCGTCTCTACCTGCCGCCGATTACCGATCCGGTATATGGCTATCAATCGGTCAACGTGGAGGCACAGGAACGCAATCCCTCTTCCATGCTGCATTTTATGCGGCGGATGATCTCGCTCAGGCGGCAACATAAGGCCTTTGGTCGGGGCAGTATCGAGTTTCTTCGGCCGGATAACCGAGCCATTTTAGCTTTTACCCGCCGCTATAAAAGTGAAATAATTCTGGTGATTGCCAATTTGTCGCGCTTTGTTCAACCGGCCGAGCTGGATCTGGCGGAGTTCAAGGGGAAAACTCCGGTGGAGATGATCGGCAGAACGGATTTCCCGCCAATCGGCGAGCTGCCGTATTTTATTACCCTGGGGCCGCATAGCTTTTACTGGTTTCGCCTCGATGCCTCCGCTGAACCTATCAAGGCAGGGCGCACGGCGCCGCTTGACCAGCAGAAATTACCGCAGCTCACCCTGGACAAGATGTGGGAGTCGCTGTTTGAGCCGCATGCTCTTTTAACCCTCGGCCACGATATTCTCCCGGCATATCTGGCCCGGCAGCGTTGGTTTGCCGGAAAAGCCCGGAATTTTGCCGCCTGCAGCCTCATCGACTGGTGCAAATTGGGCGCGTCGTTCTATATGACCATGCTCCGGCTGCGCTATGATGATGGGGAAGAGGAAGAATATGTGCTGCCGTTGAAGATTGTTCAAGGTGATCCAGCGACCGCGTTGCGCGAAGAACTTCCCGACAGCGTCCTGGCCCTGATAAAAAATGGGCGCGGGGAGGGGATTTTATATGACGCCCTGATGGACCGGTCTTCCTGTGATATTTTCCTCAGTGCCATAGGCGACGGTCGCAGCTATAAAACCGTGCAGAACGGGGTCATTAAAGCGGTGCCGACTGCTCTTTACGAGGGGCTGGTCGATTCGGACAACGTCTACGGTTCGGTGCGTAAGCTGGGAGTGGAGCAGAGCAACAGTTCGATTATCATCGGTGAGACCTTTGTCTTGAAACTGTATCGAAAACTGGCGACAGGTATTAATCCGGATGTGGAAATAAGCCTCTTTCTCACCGAGAAAACTCAATTCAAAGCTATTGCCAGGGTGGCGGGAACGCTGCAGTATGTCGATGGCGCAGGCAACGAAGCAACGCTTGGGATGTTGCAGGAATATGTCGCTAATATTGGGGACGGCTGGGAATATTCCCTTGCCGGTCTGCAGGACTATTACCACCAGGCGGCAGAGCGCGCAACCGCGGGCGAAGCAGCCCCGATAGCGGCCACGCTTATCTCCCAGCTTGAAGAAACTACCCGGCAGAAGCCTCCCGCCGACTTTGCGGCGATGACCGATTCCTGTCTGCAGTCAGCGAAGGAGCTGGGCCGATTGACTGCGGAGTTTCATCTGGCGCTCGCGGGCAATAAAAGAGATAAAGACTTCAAGCCGGAAAAAGCGACGCCGCTCTATGCGGAACAGTTGGCCGATTCGATCAGTCGGCAGATTCAGCAGGCCCTGGCAGCGCTCAGCGCTAAAGCTGCCCAGCTGCCGGCGGAGACGGGCCGTGAGGCGGATCTGATCCTCAGCCAGTCACCCGCCCTGCTTCACCGGGTCGGGAAAATAGCCGAGCTTGGGGAAAAGCTGGGGTCTTTAATCCGCCATCATGGCGATTATCATCTTGGCCAGGTGCTGCGGACCACTGCCGATGATTTCATTCTTCTTGACTTTGAAGGCGAACCGCAGCGGCCACTCAGTAAACGACGCCGCAAGGGTTCTGCCCTAAAAGATGTCGCCGGCATGCTCCGCTCTTTTCATTATGCGGCGGTGAGTGGTCTGCCGGAAGATCCAGCGAGCGAGGAACAGAAAGAAAAGCTGCGGTTGTGGGGCCGGGCATGGTATGGATGGATGAGCAATGTCTTTGTCGGGGCATATTTTGACGCCGCTGCCGGGGCGCCTTTTTTGCCGAGTGCTGATATGGGCATTATCCTGGAAATTTTTCTTCTGGAAAAAGCGTTTTATGAGCTGCAGTACGAATTAAACAACCGGCCGGACTGGGTGCATATTCCGCTGGCCGGCATTGTCGATATTATCGCAGCTAAAACAAATAGCAGCACACAATAAAAGGGAACCATGAAAACTACCAGCGAATTTATAACCGATTACGACCTGTACCTGCTCTCTGAAGGCACCCATTACCGGTCGTGGGAAAAACTCGGGGCGCACCTCGGCGTATGCGACGGCCGGGAGGGAACCTATTTCACCGTCTGGGCGCCCAACGCTGAAAAAGTTTCGGTCATCGGTGATTTTAACGGCTGGAACGAGACCGGCAATCCCTTATCGAGAATCAAAGATCTTGGCTACTGGCATGGTTTTGTCCCTGGGGTGGGGAAGGGAGCGCTGTATAAATACGCCATTACCTCCACGCTGCATAATTTTCAGGTGCAGAAAACCGATCCTTACGCCTTCTACTGCGAAATACGCCCGGCCACCGCCTCGGTAGTCTGGAACCTCGCGGACTATACCTGGCAGGACAGTGACTGGATGACCAAACGGTCCAACCGTCAGCACCATGAAGCCCCGGTCTCCATCTACGAACTGCACCTGGGTTCATGGATGCGGCGTGAAGATGATGGCGGCTGGCTGAACTATCGGGAAGCCGCTGACAAAATTGCCGAATATGTCAGTCATATGGGTTTTACCCATGTCGAACTGCTGCCCATCAACGAACACCCCTTTGACGGCTCCTGGGGTTATCAGACCATTGGCTATTTTGCCCCGACCAGCCGGTTCGGAACCCCTGCGGATTTTAAGTATCTGGTGGATACCCTGCATCGGCACGAGGTGGGCGTGATCCTTGACTGGGTCCCGGCCCATTTCCCCAGAGACAGCCATGGTCTCGGCTTCTTTGACGGCACCCATCTCTACGAACATGCCGATCCGCGCCAGGGAGAGCATAAGGATTGGGGGACCTATATTTTTAACTATGGGCGGACCGAGGTGGCTGAGTTTCTGCTTGCCAACGCCTTGTTTTGGCTGGAGATTTATCATATCGACGGCCTGCGCGTCGATGCCGTGGCGTCGATGCTCTATCTCGATTATTCGCGCGAAGAAGGCGAGTGGGTTCCCAACCGTTTCGGCGGCCGGGAAAATCTCGAGGCGATCGAATTTCTCAAGCGCTTCAACGAGCTGGTCTACCAGGAACATCCCGACGCCATGACCTTTGCTGAGGAATCGACCTCCTATCCCATGGTTTCCCGGCCAGTCTACCTCGGCGGCCTCGGCTTTGGCTTTAAATGGAATATGGGCTGGATGCATGACACCTTAGCCTATATCAGCAACGACCCGATTTATCGCCCCTATCACCACCACCGGCTCACCTTCAGCCTGCTCTATGCCTACCACGAGAATTTTATTCTGCCCTTCTCCCATGACGAGGTGGTGCATGGCAAGGGCTCGTTGATCGGCAAGATGCCCGGCGACTACTGGCAAAAATTTGCCAATCTGCGGCTGCTCTATGGTTATATGTTTACTCATCCGGGCAAGAAGCTGCTGTTTATGGGCTGCGAGCTCGGCCAGTGGACCGAGTGGAACCACGATGCAGGCCTCGACTGGGCCCTGTTGCAGTTTCCCATGCACGAGGGAATGCAGCGGTGGGTTCGGGACCTGAACACCTTTCTGCGTGGCGAACCGGCTCTTTATGAACTCGATGACGATCCGGGTGGCTTTGCATGGATTGACTGCAATGACAGTCAACAGTCCATCTTGAGCTTTATCCGCCGCAGCCGCAAAACCGGCCGGATCGTCGTCTGCATCGGCAACTTTACCCCGGTGCCCCGCCATGATTATCGCCTCGGAGTCCCGGAGATGGGCTACTGGGAGGAAGTGCTCAATAGCGACGCGCCGATTTACGGCGGCAGCGGACAGGGCAATTTCGGCGGCAAGGAGGCGACGCCCTGGACGGTTCACGGCCAGCCACATTCCCTGAATGTTACTCTGCCGCCTCTTTCCATGGTGGTTTTTCGCCTCACGCATTAATTGTGCCGGCTGCAGGGATAATACCAAACGCGCTGCGGCTGCTGGGCGTCCGCAACTTCACGCTGGCCATCCACGATGCGGCTTTCCCCGGTCTTTCCTCGGAAGATCTGGGGCGGGGAACGCCCTACAGTCAGGCCGCCGGCCAGTTTTTCGAGTTTGCCGCATCTCTTGGTTTTAACAGTATGCAGCTCGGCCCGCAGGGAATCACCACGGCGGCCAACCCTTCGCCCTATGACGGCAGTTTTTTCTCCCGCAATCCACTGTCTCTTGCCGCGCAACCCCTGATCGACGCCGAAAATCGCCTGCTTGAGGCTGCAACTCTGGCCCGTCTGGTCAGCCAACGGCCCGGCAGGATGGAGCTGGTTGATGATCGTTTTAACCGGTGGGCGCAGGGGGCGGTGGTGGCGGAGATAGCCGATTCCTATCGCCTGGACATCAAAGAGTCGACAACGGCTGCGGCAAAAACGCTGGATGCTGCGTACAACGACTACCGGCAGCAAAACGGCTGGCTTTTACCAGACGCTTTATACCAGATTTTATGGCATCATTATGGCGGCAGAACCTGGAAACAGTGGGGAGAAGACGAGACGGCGCGGCTCGATCAACTTCTTTTTGCACCGCGGCAAGGACAAATAAAACAAACCAAGGAGCGCCTTGAAGCCCTGCAGCGACTGCATGCCACGGCCATAGACGACTATTGTTTTATCCAGTTTTTGCTGGCCGAACAGCACCAAAGCTTACGCCGGCTTTGTCATCGCCTGGGCCTGAAACTGTTCGGTGACTGCCAGATCGGGATGTCCGGCCGGGATGCCTGGAGGGCGCAGGCCTTTTTACTGCCGGACTATGTCATGGGCGCACCGCCCAGTCGCACCAATCCTCTGGGGCAACCATGGAATTATCCGCTGCTTGATCCTCGTCATTATTATAGCAGAGACCATGGACAGCCGGGGCCGGCCCTTCTTTTTGTCCGGCAGCGGCTCAATAAAATGGCCGGAGCATTTGACGGCCTGAGGCTTGATCATCCGCACGGGCTGATCTGCCCCTGGGTCTACAAAGCAAATCAACTGGATCCAATGCATGCGGTACAGCAGGGGGCCCGTCTGTTCGCCTCACCCAATCTGGCCGATCATCCGGCGCTGGCTGGATATGCCATTGCCCGACCCGAGCAGCTCAACTGCGAGCAGCCGCGCTATGCTGATAGCTGGGTGCGGGCGCTTGATCCGGGGCAGCTTCTCCAGTACGGCGAGCTGTTCTTCGATATGATGGCTACGCTCAAGCAGCAATGGGGCGGGACGGGGGAGATCATCTGTGAAATTCTCAGCACCCAGCCCTATCCGGTCAAGCGAGTGCTGCAGCGTTATGGCCTGGGCCGAATGCGCGTCACCCAGAAAGCCGACCTGAGTAATCCTGCTGATGTTTATCGCAGTGAGAATGCGCAGGCCGAAGACTGGCTGATGCTGGGCAACCACGATACCCCGCCCATCCGCCAGGTGGCCGAAAAGTGGCTGGCCGACGGCAGCGCCCGGCAGCAGGCCGAATATCTGGCCCGGCGCCTGGCAATTCCCGCACCGGAACAATCCGCCTGGATCGAACGTCACACCTTGGATGCCGGTGCGCTGGTGCAGGCCAAATTCGCCGATCTTTTTCTTGGCCCGGCCGAGAATATAATGGTTTTCTTTGTCGATCTCTTTGGCGGCAGGCGCAGTTATAACCGGCCCGGCACCATTGGTCAGGGTAACTGGCAGCTCAGGGTGATACCGGATTATAAAAAAAGCTACACAAAAAATTTATCGACCAATGCGGTTCTCAATATTCCGCTGGCACTGGCTATGGCCTTGCGAGCCAGGATAAACGCCTCTACCGGAGACTGTTCTGAGCACCATGAGCTGATCCATCAATTAGAGGCGATTCGAGGCGATTAACATATATCTTTCACCTTTTGGACGATGGCATCCTTATCTATTTCCTCAAACGCGAGCAGCTGGTCCGGCTTGCCGCTTTTGGGTTTTTTGCGCACCGCCAGGCTGTGTACCTGGGCGCCTGAGGTGGCCAGAGCACTGCGCACCGCCTCGCCGATGCCGCCTTCGGCGTAATGATCTTCGACGGTGAGGATAGCCTTGGTACAACTCGCTGCTTCACCAAGGGTCTTTGCATCGAGTGGTTTGATACAGTACAGATCGATGACGCGGATGAAAATATCATCTTTTTTCAGTTCCTCATAGGCGTCTATCGCCTCATGGAGGGTAATGCCGGCGGCAACGACGGTTACTTTATCCTGGTCGCTTTGGTGGATAATTTTACTGCCGCCGATGGGAAAGGTGTCTTCTGCCCGGTAAAGAATCGGGGTCTTGCCCCTGGTGGTGCGAAGATAGACGATGCCCTGGTGCCCAGCCGCTTCTTCAACCAGTCTTTCGGTGGCGACGGCGTCCGCCGGATAGAGGATAACCGAATCGAGAATGGTTCGGAACATGGCTATGTCTTCCAGGCCCATCTGCGATGGGCCGTCTTCGCCAATGGATACCCCGGCATGGGAGCCGACAATCTTGATATTGGCGTCGGAGTAGCGGCTCATCCTGATCTGATCGAATGCCCGGCTCAAAAAGGCCGAAAAACTGGACATAAAGGCAATCTTGCCCCGCCTCGACAGGCCGAGCGCCGCTCCGGCCATATTTTGTTCGGCGATATACATCTCAAAAAATCTCTCCGGATACTGCTCCTTGAACGGCTGTATCCCGGTTGAATTGCTGACTTCGCCATCGAGGGCGACCAGTTGTGGATATTTCGGGTAGATCCGCGCCAGCGCCGTGCCATAGGCATTGCGGGTAGCGACCGGTTTGCCGTCGCTATAATCCAGCTCTTTAATGTCCTGCGCGGACCTGGTAGGCGGCTGCACCTGTTCCGGTCTCTTTATCTCTCCGCGCAGGCTTTTGTCGATCTCACCCCATTGAGCGATGGCTTTTTCGGCCATTTCCGCATCAAGAGCTTTGCCATGCCAGCCATTTTTGTCCTCGATCGCCGGCACTCCCTTGCCCTTGATGGTTCGGGCAATGATCATCACCGGTTGACCGCTTACGTTGACAGCCTGTTCATAGGCGGCAAGAATCTCCGCCAGCTTATGGCCGTCAATGACAATGGTCTTCCAGCCGAAGGCAGTAAGCTGTTGTTCGTAGGCCTGTAAGTTGTGACCGTACATCGTTTCGCCGCGCTGGCCCAGGCGGTTGACATCGAGCACCCCGATGAGATTATCCAGCCGATAGTGGGCGGCAAGCTGGATCGCCTCCCATTGCGAACCTTCGGCCATTTCGCTGTCGCCGAGAAGGACATAGGTTCGGTAGGGGAGCTGATCGAGCCGCGCGTTCAGGGCCATACCAAGAGCAATTGACAGTCCCTGGCCGAGAGATCCGGTCGCCGCTTCGGTAAAGCGAAAGGAAGTGGTGGGATGGCCTTCAAGCGGGCTGCCGAACTGTCGATAGCTAAGCATCTCTTTTTCGCTCAGTTGACCGGCGGCGGCCCATAGCGAATAAAAGAGCGGCGATGCATGTCCCTTGGAAAATATAAGCCGGTCATTATTGGCATATGCCGGGTTGTCGACATCGAATCTAAAGGCCCCGCCAAAGAGCAGTCCAGTCATCAGGTCGGTTGCCGACAGGGCCGAAGTCGGATGACCGGAACCGGCCTTGGTGGTGGCGGTAATAATATAATACCGGATGAGGCGGGCGAGCTCGGTAAGCTCAACCATTTTTTTTTCGTGAACCATAGTCTCTCCTCCTGAAGGTGTGCGCCTGTTGAAGACCCGTTAGACATCTTTTGGAGCGGTTAGGTTCTCTTTGTTGCATATTAAATGCCATCCTGAACCCTGTCGTAAAAAGAAATATCCATCGGACGGCGCCAGGCGATATCCAAGAGGCGATCAGCGGGCGCAGCAGTATAAAGATAATTCCTGCCAAACTGGACAAAATCCGCTAAAGTCAGACAGTATACAGCCGGGAAGTGTGACAACAGAGACAATCTGCTTATCATCGCGAGCTTAAGTCGCAGCTCGAGACTGGCATCTAAATTGCTACAAATAGGAGTATCCATGCTGTTGGCGAAAAATTATGGGGGAAAAATGGCCAAAGAATACTGTTCGATCGGGGTGGATCTCGGTGGCACCAAAATCGCCGTGGCGCTGGTTGATGGCAAAGGGCGGATCGGTGAATTACACAAATATGCAACCGACGTAGAGGGCGGCCCGGACGCCATCACCAGGCAGATTGTCGCCGGAGTCAAGGAACTGCAGAGGAGCCGAGGATCAGGGGGTTCAGATACAGATCCCGCCGATTTTTCTGCCGGACCGGTTATCGGTGTCGGGGTCGGTGTTGCCGGTCAGATCCAGGCCGACAGTGGGTTGGTCCATTTTGCCCCGAATCTTGACTGGCGTGAGGTGCCCCTCAAGGCTGATCTCGAAAAAGCGCTGGACCTGCCGGTGGTCGTGACCAACGATGTCCGGGCCATCACCTGGGGCGAGTGGCTGTTTGGTGCGGGGAAGGGGGTTGACGACCTGATCTGCATGTTTGTCGGCACCGGTATCGGCGGCGGAGTTGTCGCCGGTGGCAAGATGCTTGCCGGCAGCAGCAATACCGCCGGAGAAATCGGCCATATCACCATTGATATGCACGGACCTCTCTGCACCTGCGGCAATCGCGGCTGTCTTGAAGTTTTCGCCGGTGGCTGGGCCATTGGCGCGCGGGCGCAGAATATTGCCAGGACTCATCCCGAAGAGGCGAAAATGCTCTTGCAGCTCGCTGACAATAAGCGGGAGAACCTCACTGCCGAAATTGTCGCGACAGCGTATCATAAGAGCGATCCCGTGGCACTGCATCTGGTGGGCGAGGCGGCGGAAGCCCTGGCTGCCGGGATGGTCAGTCTGATTAACACCTTTAATCCTCGTCTGATTATTCTTGGCGGCGGGGTAATCGACGGCCTGCCGGAGATAATTGACCAGCTTGATGCGAAGGTCCGCTGGCGGTGCCTTAGCGCGGCCGCCACACGTCTGGGTATTGTCGCCGCCCGGCTGGGTGGTGAAGCGGGGGTTGTTGGCGCGGCGGCTCTTGCAGCCCGGGAGGCCCAGAGGACATGAGCGTCGACACCAAATCGCAATACCCGCAGTATCCGCCCATCAGCGATTATGCCTATATCGCCGACTGCCATTCCTCGGCGCTGATCTCCACGTCCGGTTCCATCGACTGGTGCTGCATGCCCCGGTTTGATTCGGCCAGTTGCTTTGGTCGGCTTATCGGCTGGGAACAGGGCGGCTACTGCCAGATCGTCCCGGTGGCATCCTATACCATTTCAAGGCGGTACCAGGACCATAACCTTATTTTAGAGACGACCTTTCACACCGATGAAGGTCACGAAGCGCGGCTGATCGACTGTTTTCTCATGCGAAAAGGAGGTGCGCATCATCCCTATCAGCAGATCCTGCGTATTATCGAAGGGATAAAAGGGGAGATGGCTTTTAATCTGCACATTGTGCCGCGATTTGATTACGGCGCCGTCAAGCCCTGGATAAAACAGGACGACAATGGCAATTATATTATTATCGGCGGCAGCGATGGACTGATTGTTGCCTCTGATATCGAGTGCGAAATGGATCATCGGCATGATATCGCAGGCACCTGCTCCATTGCCGCCGGGCATCGCAAATATCTCTCCCTTGCCTATCGGCGCGCTGAACAATGTGAAGATAATCCGCGAATAGTACCCATTAAGGAAATGGACCAGCGTCTGGAAGAAACCGCCGAGTGGTGGCGGCGCTGGGCGGCTCAGGGGACAATTAAAGGACCCTGTCCGGAGGCGACCTGGCGATCAGCCGTTGTCCTGAAAGGCCTCTCCTATGCACCGACCGGCGCGATCGCCGCCGCCCCGACCACCTCCCTGCCGGAGGCGCCGGGCGGTTCGCGCAACTGGGACTATCGCTATACCTGGATTCGAGATTCGTGCTTTACCGTGCGTTCTTTGGCCGAACTCGGTTTTGTCGCGGAAGCCGATGGTTTTCGTCGCTTTGTGGAGAGAAGTGCCGCAGGCAGTGCTGCGGAACTTCAAGTGCTTTTCGGGGTTGGCGGAGAGCGTCGATTGCAGGAAATAGACATCAAGGAGCTGGAGGGATACCGCGGCGCCCAGCCGGTGCGTATCGGCAACGCCGCTGAGGTCCAGCGACAGCTCGATGTCTATGGCGAGCTGCTGGATCTTGCCTGGCGCTGGCATTGCCGAGACCATTCCCCTGACGATGATTACTGGGTCTTTATCACCGATCTGGTGACTGCGGCGGCTGAGGAATGGAGCAAACCAGATCAAGGCATCTGGGAGATGCGCGGGGAGCCACGGCATTTCGTGGAGTCCAAGGTGATGTGCTGGGCCGCCCTTGATAGGGGAATCAAGCTGGCTGAAGCACTGGGGCGCAAGGCTCCGGTTGCCCAGTGGAAAGAGGTACGGGAGCAGATTCGCCACGCCATTGAAGAAAAAGGCTATGACCAGGAGCGTGGTGTCTTTATCCAGGCCTTCGGCTATCCGCATATGGATGCGGCCCTGCTCCTGTTGCCGACTGTTGGCTTCGTCGATTATAAAGATGAACGGATGCTGCGCACCACCGATGCTATTTGCCGGGATCTGAGCGAAGATGGATTTTTACGTCGTTATGACGCGGGCAATGATGCAATGACCGGCAGGGAAGGGACGTTTCTGGCCTGTACATTCTGGCTGGTTGAATGTCTGGCCTATCAGGGACGGGTTGATGAGGCGCAGAAGATGTTTAAAAAAGCGCTTACCGCCGGCAATGATCTTTATCTCTTCTCCGAAGAATATGATCCTAACAATAAAGAAATACTGGGGAATTTTCCCCAGGGATTGACCCATCTCTCCCTGATCGCTGCAACCGTTGCTCTTTCGGCGATGGAGGATGAAAAAGCTTAAGGAGGAAGTGCTCATGTCGAAAAATCCATTAGTCATGATTCAGGATTATGGCCAGAGCATCTGGCTGGATGATCTTCGCCGAAAGATGATCCAGTCCGGTGAATTGCAGCGGCTCATCGATGAAGACGGGATTCGGGGAATAACCTCCAATCCGGCTATTTTCGAGAAAGCGATAACCGGTAGTCCCGAGTATGACGAAGATATTCGCGCGCTTGCCGGGCAAGGTAAATCTGTTGAGGATATCTACCAGGCCTTGACCGTAAAGGACGTACAGATGGCGGCGGATGGTTTCAGGCCGCTCTACGACAAGAGCGACGGCCTGCATGGCTATGTCAGTCTGGAGGTCAACCCTCATCTGGCCCATGATAGTTCGGCGACCATAGCCGAAGCCCACCGGCTGTGGCAAGCCTTGGACCGGCCCAATGTCATGATTAAAGTGCCCGCGACCAAGGAAGGACTGATCTCCATTGAAGAGCTGATCGGCGCCGGACTTAATATCAATGTTACCCTGCTCTTTGCTCTGCCTCGGTATCGTCAAGTCATCAAAGCGTATATTAGAGGACTGCACGCCAGGGCGGATGCCGGAGGAGCGCTTGCTCCCATTGCCTCGGTGGCCAGCTTTTTTTTGAGCCGCATCGATGTCTTGATTGATCCGATGCTCCGTAAAAAACGCCGCGAGCAAGGACCTGATGCGGATCTGGCCAAGCGAATATACGGCCAGGTGGCCATTGCCTGCGCCAAACAGGCCACCCGCATCGCCGAAGAATTATTCAGCGGCGATGATTTTGCCGCCCTGCGGAAGCAGGGAGCGCGTCCTCAGCGCCTGTTATGGGCAAGTACCAGCACCAAGGAGGACGAGTTCAGCGACATCAAATATGTCGAGGCCCTGATTGGGCCGGATACCATCAACACCTTGCCGCGGGAGACCCTTGAGGCCTATCGCGATCATGGCCGTCCTGAGCGACGGCTGGGCCAGGACATGGACGATGCGGCGCAAGTCCTTGACGATCTCGCTCGGCTTGATCTGGTGCTTGGCGAGCTGACGGAACAGCTTGAGCAGGAGGGCGTGGAAAAATTTAATAAGCCCTATGATAAGCTGCTGGTCGCGCTGGAAAAAACCGTGGGATAGAAGGAGAACCGTATGTCTGTTGCCGAAGAAAATGGAACCTTTGATATCGGTCTGGTAGGTCTTGGCACCATGGGCAGCAACTTTGCCCTCAATGTGGCCGATCATGGTTATGCCGTAGCCGGCTACAACCGCAAGGAAGATAAAATCAAGTATCTGGCCGAGATTAAAAAAGACCACCACAAAATAGCCATGACCCAGGATATTGCTGCGCTCTGTCGCATGGTGCGCCGCCCCCGGGCCATTGTTCTGCTCGTTCCGGCAGGAAAGCCGGTGGATGCGGTGATCGATAATCTCCTGCCGCATCTTGCGGCGGGAGATTTGATCATTGACAGCGGCAATTCGCATTTTACCGACACCAATCGCCGCAGTGCCTCCCTCAAAAAAAAAGAGCTGCTTTTTATCGGTATGGGGATGTCCGGCGGCGAGAGCGGTGCCCGGCATGGACCGAGCCTTATGCCAGGCGGCAGTAAAGAAGGCTATGCCCGAATCGCACCGATCCTCGAAGCGGCCGCCGCCCAGGTCGAGGCAGGGCCCTGTGTTGCCTATATGGGACCGGGTTCTGCCGGTCATTATGTCAAGATGGTCCATAACGGCATTGAATATGCTCTGATGCAGCTTATCGCCGAAAGTTACGATCTGCTCAAACGCGGCCTGGGTATGCAGGCGGATGCCTTGCATCAGGTGTATCAGCGCTGGAATCAGGGGGTGCTGAACAGTTACCTCATGGAGATTACCGCCGCAATCTTTGCCCGAAAAGATGAACAGACCGGGGCGCCGCTGATCGATATGATTGCCGATGCGGCCAAGCAAAAAGGTACCGGCGAATGGACCGTCGCCGATGCGCTGGTTATCCAGGTGCCGACGCTCACCATCGTTACCGCGGTAATGATGCGCCATATGTCCGGATATACAGAAGAGAGAACGAAGGCCGCTTCCCTGCTGTCCGGTCCTGTGGCGGCTATCGAAAAAGGCGCAGAGGTATTTGTCGAGCAGCTGGGAAATGCTCTTTATTGCGCTGCCATTATTACGTATGCCCAAGGCATGGCTCTCTTGAAACAGGCCTCTACAAGCTATGAGTATGATTTGCAGCTGCAGGATGTGGCGCGGGTCTGGACCGGTGGGTGCATCATCCGGGCGGCTTTACTGCAAGACATCCAGCAGGCCTATCAGAGCGATCCGGAACTGGATAACCTCCTGCTGGCAAAGGTTATGCATGGGCAGGTGCAGGATCGGCAGGGTGACTGGCGGGCGGTTGTCCGCACCGGGATCGACAGGGGTCTGCCGGTAGCCGGGCTGGCTTCGGCGCTGGCCTACTGGGACGCCTATCGCAGCGGCCGGCTGCCGACCAATCTGATCATGGCCCAACGCGATTATTTTGGCGCCCATACCTATCAGCGCACCGACGGACCGGGAATCTTTCATACTGCCTGGGAAGCGTAGGGGCCATCCGGGCCCGCTCCCATGCCGTGCAGGCTGATTGTACTACGAGTGCCGGTGAAAGTTAACCCCGAGAGGAGATGTCATGGAGACCAATAACAAGCTCAATCCGTCGATCTTTATCATCTTCGGTGCCAGCGGCGATCTGACCTGGCGCAAGTTGATGCCGGCGCTGTACAATCTTTTTCTCGATGATTCGCTGCCGGAAAAATTTACCGTATTCGGTCTCGGCCTGGGCGACATGAAGGATGCCGCCTTTCGTGAACATATGCATAAAGGGGTTGACCAATTTTCCAGCCGCGGCAAGTCGGAGAGTGAAAATTGGAAGAACTTTGCTGGGCATCTGCATTTTGATGAAGCTGATCTGACTGCCGCCAAGGCCTACAAAAATCTGGATAAAAAGCTTGCGGCGCAGGATAAAGACTGGGCAACCCAGGCGAACCGGATCTTTTATCTGGCGCTGCCACCCAGTATGATCGAACCGGTAACCAAGCGCCTGGCCGATGCCGGTCTGACCAAAGATCGTGAGCATTCGCGGGTGGTGGTTGAAAAACCCTTCGGCAAGGATCTGGACTCGGCGAGGATGCTCAATCGCACCCTGTGTGGTCTGTTTGATGAAAAACAGATTTTTCGTATCGATCACTTTCTCGGCAAGGAGACGGTGCAGAACATCCTCGCCTTTCGCTTCGCCAATGCTCTGTTCGAGCCGCTATGGAACCGACAGTATATCGATCATGTCCAGATAACCGTTGCCGAGCAGCTTGGCGTCGAACATCGCGGCGGCTATTACGATCATGCCGGGGCTTTGCGCGATATGATCCAGAACCATCTGCTGCAGATTCTCTGTCTGGTGGCCATGGAGCCGCCGATTTCCTTTAGTGACGACGAGATCCGCAATAAAAAGGTGGATGTCCTCAATGCCATCCGGCCCATCCCCAAGGATCAGGTGCCGCACTACGCGGTTCGCGGCCAGTACGGCTCCGGCTGGATCGAGGGGCAGCACGTCGAAGGCTATCGCTCGGAGGCGGATGTGGCCGAGGATTCGCCAACCGAAACCTATGCCGCGCTGAAATTCTATGTGGATAACTGGCGATGGCAGGGGGTGCCTTTTTATCTGCGCACCGGCAAACGGCTGCCGGCAAGGATGTCCGAAGTGTCTATCCAGTTTCGGCCGGTGCCGCATAAGACCTTTCCGGCTCATGCCCAGATGGACTGGCGTCCTAATCGGCTGCTCTTGGCCATTCAGCCGGAAGAAGGGATTTTCCTGCGCTTTGAGGTTAAACAGCCGGGTCCGGTCCTGCGCCTGTCGCCGGTGATGATGCAGTTTTATTATCGTGAAGCCTTTAAGGTCAGGCCGCCCGAGGCCTATGAAACGCTGCTGCTCGATATCATGGAAGGGGATGCGACGCTCTTTCTGCGCGGCGATCAAGCCGAGGCCGCCTGGTCGGTGGTGGCCCCGGTTCTCGAGGTCTGGGATACCGTGAAGCCAAGTGATTTTCCTAACTATCAGGCCGGTTCCTGGGGGCCGGAAGAGGCGGAAATCATCATTGCCCGTGATGGCCGCAGCTGGATAGCCCCGACTGCAATGTATTGTTCGGAGGATCTGGCAGTCTGTCGCATCGGGGTGGAGAAAAAAGAGTGATACAAATTTGCGAAGATGCCGAGGCAGTCGGTGCAGCCGCTGCGGATACATTCGTGCATCAGGCCCGG
Source organism: uncultured delta proteobacterium (assembly GCA_963709745.1). GTDB lineage: Bacteria > Desulfobacterota > Desulfobulbia > Desulfobulbales > Desulfocapsaceae > Desulforhopalus_A. The sequence goes on along the minus strand of CAVPXN010000013.1, from coordinate 247,148 downwards.
AAAGCGGTTGCTGCCCGTGGAGCCTTCACGGTTGCTCTCTCCGGCGGGGGTACGCCAAGGCATTGTTATGAACTTCTGGCTCAAGAGCCGCGCCGAAAACAGGTCTTTTGGCCTGATGTCCATTTCTTCTGGGGTGATGAGCGCTGCGTCGGCGATGAAGACCCGCGCAATAACGCTCGCATGGCTCGGCAAGCGCTGCTCAGCCATGTGCCGGTGGTCCAGGCGCATATCCACCCAATCCGTTGCAACGGTGACGTGGCAGCGGAAGCGGCCAGGTATGATAGCCTTTTGCACAGCCAACTTCGTGCTCCTGAAATATTGGATTTCAAGGAGGAGACAGCGCCTACGCTGGATCTGGTTTTTCTGGGATTAGGTCAAAATGGTCATACGGCGTCACTTCTGCCCGGCAGTCCTGTTTTACAGGAGCGGCATCGTTGGGCGGCTGAGGTACTGCAAGTGGTCGGCACCAGCCCGGAAGTGCCACGGATCACGTTGACCCGATTGATTCTTAACAGGGCTCGCATGGTGGTTTTTATGGCCTTTGGCCGTGAGAAGGCGGCCGTGGTGCGCGCTGTGGTGCAGGGGCCTGATGATGGTAAAAAGCTACCGGCGCAGTTGATTCAACCCAAAAGCGGCAATCTGATCTGGTTGCTCGATAGGTCGGCCGCATCCTTGCTTGACAGGTAAAAAGGCCAACACCCGGTGGAGAACCTTGTCTGGCATACTCTTTGCTTTGAATATCATAACACGCAGGGTCTCAACAGGAGATCCCGTCACTCAATAAGGAGTGATTAAAAAATAAAGGAGAAAAAAATGAAACAGCAAAAGGAAATGGAAGCGTCGTTTAGCAGAATGCATAGTGATTTCATTGACGGCCTGTCAAACTCGCTTGATGTGCTCGATGAGGATATCAGCGAAGCCAAGGAAATGCACCATATTTGTACCGATGAATGGTGCCAGGCCACGGAATCCTATCTCGATGAACTAGCCAAGATGGTGTATTCGATCAGCGAACCGAGGTGGCAATCCGATGAAGACTCGGCCAAGATACGCAAGTTGCGCGAGCGCATCCGTGAGCTGTATGCCCAGTATAAGGGGACACAGAAAAAATAGGTGAAGGAAAATGCGGGAGTCATGCGGCAAAGGCCCGTCATGACTCCTGTCGGTCTGATCGCAAAAAGAAGGAGAGAGGGGAGACAGTGGGGGATTTTACGATGCGGTTCGGCACCCATATCGACCCAGCTGGTGGGGTCACCTTTCAACTGTGGGCGCCGCAGGCAAAAAGTGTCGACCTTAGTATGCCTGGCAGACCGCCAGTGCCCATGGTCCAGGTAGAAGACTGGTTTAGCATAGATCATCCGACGGCAAGGCCCGGCGACCTCTATCAGTTTAGGATTGACGGCGGCTTGCTCGTTCCCGACCCGGCCAGTCGTTTTCAGGCCGGGGATATTCACGGGCCAAGCGTCGTCTGTGATCCCGACGCTTATAGCTGGAACGATGCCGAATGGAAGGGACGACCATGGGAGGAAGCGGTGCTCTATGAGCTGCATACTGGCTGCTTTACGCCCGATGGAACATATAAGGCAATCCTTGAGCGGCTTGATTATCTGGTGGATCTTGGTATTACTGCCCTTGAATTGATGCCGCTGGCCCAGTTTCCCGGAGCCTTTAACTGGGGGTATGACGGGGCCTTGCTCTTTGCGCCGTGCAGTGTCTATGGCCGACCGGAAGAGCTGAAGTCGCTGATTGATGCGGCGCACCAGCGGGGCCTTATGGTTTTTCTCGATGTGGTGTATAACCATTTCGGTCCTGATGGTAATTATCTGTATGTCTATGCCCGCAGCGCTTTTTTCACCGAACAGTTTGCCACCCCCTGGGGTGCGGCAATTAATTTTTGCGAGCCGACGGTTCGTGAATTTTATTTTGCCAATGCGTTGTACTGGCTGGAGGAATTCCATCTGGACGGCCTACGCCTCGACGCTGTACACTCTATTTATGATGATTGCAGCCCCGATATTCTTGAAGAAATTGCCCAGCGAGTATATGCCGGGCCGGGCAAATCCCGGCATATTCATCTTATCCTGGAAAACGATGATAACTGCGCCGATTATTTAGTTCGAAAATCAGACGGACAGCCCCGCTTTTTTACTGCCCAGTGGAATGATGATTTTCACCATGCCTGCCATATCCTGGCCACCTCGGAGACGGACGCTTACTATGCCGATTATGCTGTGAATCCCATATACCACCTGGGCCGCTGCCTTACCGAGGGCTTTGCCTATCAGGGAGAAGCCTCGGCCTTTCGGGATCATCGACGACGCGGGCAAGCCAGCGCATATTTACCGCCGCAGGCCTTCGTTGCCTTTCTGCAAAATCATGATCAGATCGGCAACCGTGCCCTCGGAGAGAGATTAGCAACCCTGACGACGTCGCAAAATCTCAATATTCTGGTTGCCCTTTTGCTCCTCGCCCCCTCACCCCCGCTGCTTTTTATGGGTGAGGAGTTTGCCTCAGCAAGTCCTTTTTGTTATTTTTGTGATTTTTCCGGTGAGCTGGGCAGAAGTGTGATTACCGGCAGATTGCAGGAGTTTGCCAGTTTTACCCAGTTCAGTTCGCGACAGAGCCGTGACTCTCTCCCTGATCCCACAGCAAAAGACACTTTTATGCGCTCCAAGCTTGACTGGCAGAGTGTTGACGCCGCAAATGCCAGCTTGCAGCTCTACCGCCGCCTGCTGCAACTTCGCCGGGAAAAGATTGTCCCGCTATTGAAAAAAAGGCAGAGTAATGAGGCGGGATGCCGGATCCTGGCTGAAAAAGCCTTGACGGCCTGGTGGACCATGAGCCGAGAAGCCAGGCTGACGGTATTCTTCAATCTGCACGACCATGCGGTCGAGATTGGGCAACATCTACTGCACGGTGCCGAAGCTGCCCAAACCAGGCCGATTCTTTATCAATATTTGGGTGCGGACCATTCGGCAGCAAGGCCCGGCACGCTTGCAGCAAAGAGTATTGTCTGGCTTCTTGGGCCGCCTGAGGGACAACATGAGTGAAAAGTCGCTGCGGGCAATAGCTGACGTACTCGGCTTCAATGTCAGCCTGCCGGCCGGACCGGAGACCGAAGAGTATCTCGCATCCCTGCTCCAGGCCGCGCACCTGCCGATCAGCGGGCCGGCCGACGCCGATGCGCTGCTGCTGCAGATAGAAGAAGAGCAGCGGCAACAGATAATTGATCAGGTGCAGGTCGTAGACGAATCGGCAACGCCGATAAGTTTGCCGATCCGCCTGATTGCCGAGGATCAACGGCGCTACAGCTGGACTCTCACTGAGGAGAATGGGACCAGACACGAAGGCAGTTTTACCCGCCATGAGCTGCTCGTCCAAGCGGGCATTGGCCCGGACAGTTTAAGTGTTTCCGGTCTTTCTCTACCTCTTGCGGTGTCTTTACCCTGCGGCTACCATGAAGTTGCGCTGTATGAGACGGAACATGTGGAGCCAGAGATTCGGGCCTCCCAGCTGCTGATTGTCGTGCCGCAAGAGGGCTTTATGCCTCCGGGGATTGCGGGCGATCAGCGAATATGGGGCCTGAGCGTTCAGCCCCAGGCGATCAGCTCATCTGATAATTGGGGGATTGGAGACTATACCGATCTTATAAAGATACTCTGCAGCAGTTCCGAGGGTGGAGCCGGAACCCTGCATATCGGTCCGCTGTCAAGCCCTCTTGTCAAGCGCCATACTCCCGCATCAAGCGAAACCCTCGAGCCGGTCCCAGCCCCGGCACCCAATCCATTCAGCCCCTCTTCGCGGTCGCAGTTAAATGTCTTTTTAATCGATGTAACCGCGATAGCCGATTTTCATGAGTGCGAAGCAGTCAGGCAGGAGGTTGACCAAACGGAGTTCCAGGCGAGCTTAACCAGGCTGCGCGATCAGAAGCAGCGCGATTACCGGCAGGTATACGACCTTAAAGAGAAGCAGTTGGGTAAACTATGGGATTGTTTCTATAACAACCACCTGCATCCCGAGACGGGAAGAGGAAGAGAGTTTCGCAAATTTCAGCAAAAGGGTGGGGAGACGCTGTACCTGTTTGCGGTTTTCAGTGCACTGGAGAAAAAAATTGCCGGGGAAAAGCGGAACAATGGCCGGGGTCCATCAGACTGGCCGGATGCCTATAAGGATTTTTCTTCGCCTGCGGTTCGGCAGTTTGCCCAGGATGCGGCCTATGATATCGAATTTTACCAGTACCTGCAATGGCAGGCCGAACTTCAGTTGGCAACCATCGGCAGAAGATCCATTGAGCTGGGGCTTAAGGTAGGTCTTCTTGGCGAATTCCCGTTCAGTGTGCATCCTGATGGTTATGAATCCTGGCGCTATCAGGAGCTGCTGCCCGCTAAAATACTCATTGCCGAACAGCCGCTGGCCGACTCTGGGTATGACCCCGCCGTGGGGCTGCCGGTGGTTTTGCCCCATTTCTTACGAAAAAACCGTTATCGCCCGTTTATTGAAGGGCTGCGCCAGAGCATGCGTTATACCGGGGCGCTTATTATCACTTCAACAGCAAACTATCGGCGTACCTTCCTGCACTGTGTCGGAGATAAAGAAAACAAAAAAATCTTCATCTCTATGCCCTTTGCCGAGATGGTTGGCATTATCACTTTGGAAAGCCTAAGAAATCGCTGCCTGGTTATCGCCGACAACAGCCATCTCCTGCCGGAATCACAGCAGCAGCTGCTGCGACAAAAAAAAATATTCAGCAGCGATGATTTTCTGCGGACAAAAAATGAGCGACGCGAGTGGTTCAGTGCTGCAGATTACCTGGCCGAGAGTGTGGTACGATCCTCGCCGCCATTTCTTACCAGCCTGCAGGGTTTCTGGCAGAGCAGGGATATTGCGGTGAAAGCAGCCGAAGGCCTTTTTGCGGGCGATGCGGCAAAGGAAAAGGCTCTCGTTGCCAGAGCGGCCGACCGGGTCAAGTTGCTGATTTCCCTGGCTCATGACCACCTTTTACCCGAAAGGTATGCCGTTGATCAGGGGGGGACAGTGGCGATGGATCAGTCCCTGCGGACGGCGATCCAGGTTTTTCTGGCCCGAAGTCCGGCCAAAATTGTGCTGGTTCCGCTGGTCGATATTCTTGGCCGGACCGATCAGGCGGTGCCGCCGCGCCTGTCAGATCAGGATTACCTTCAATCACCATATCCTGCTGATCTTGATGATATACTGGGCAGTGAGCAGACTGCGTCCCTCTTTAAAAGCCTCTGCCGGGAACGAGGTTATGGCAATGTTCGACCTTCTGCCCGGACTGCCGATCGAAAAAACAGCTCTACGCTGCAGCTGCCGCGGGCTTTTTATCGGCTGCAACTGCATAAGGGTTTTACCTTTCAACAGGCCGCGATCATTCTGCCCTATTTGCGTGATCTTGGAATAAGCCACTGTTATCTCTCGCCTTTTTTAACGGCTCGGCCGGGGAGCAGCCATGGCTATGACATCATCGATCATAGTACCATCAACCCGGAGATTGGCAGGCGGGAGGATTTCGAAAACTTTCTGGCGGTACTCGAGCGACATGAAATGGCTCTGGTGCTGGATATTGTACCTAACCATATGGGCATAGGATCCGATAACCAGTGGTGGATGGATGTTCTGGAAAATGGCCAGTCTTCGCAATATGCCGGATTTTTCGATATCAACTGGCAGCCGCAGCAGGCGGATCTCGCCGGCCGTCTTCTCCTGCCGGTTCTTGGCGATTATTACGGCAAAGTCCTCGAAGAGGGGCAATTACAACTGAGTTTTAACGATCATGCCGGGACCTTTTACCTGCAGTATTTTGACCATATATTTCCTATCAGCCCAAAGACCTTTCCGCTGCTGCTGCGCTATGACATTGACCGTCTCGGCCGGCGGCTGGGTGTAGAGCACCATAGCTATCAGGAATTCCAGCATCTTATTCAGACGCTCATGGATCTGGCCGGGCATGAAGATATTGAATCTGAGCTGCAGGCTCGCCAGCGCGATAAGAAGGTAGGCAAAAGAACGCTGGCCAGGCTCTGTCGAAATACTGCGGAAATAAAGCAGTTTGTCGAAGAAAATGTCATTTTATTTAATGGCGTGGTCGGCAGGCCGGAGAGTTTTGATCTGCTCCACCAGCTTCTGGATGAACAAGCCTATCGCCTGGCTTTCTGGCGGGTGGCAGTCGATGAAATAAATTACCGGCGTTTTTTTGATATCAACGATCTGGCCGGTTTGCGGATGGAAGACATCGAGGTCTTTAAGCAGACCCACGGCCTGATTCTCGATATGGTCGCCACCGGCAGGCTCGACGGCCTGCGCATCGATCATCCCGACGGTCTCTATGATCCACTCGGTTATTTCTGCCGTCTCCAGAATTCTGCCGCCGGGGAAGTTCAGGATGCTGCGAGTGACTGCGAAAACGGTAGCGCAGTCGGGGAAACGCAGCCCCTGTATATAGTCGTTGAAAAGATACTTGCCGATTTTGAATCCCTGCCGGACGCCTGGCCGATCAGCGGTACCACCGGTTATGATTTTGCCAATTATCTCAATGGAATTTTTGTCGATAAACAGGCCGAAAAGGTCTGCACGGCTGGGTATTACCGGTTCATCGGTCGACACGTGGACTATGACCAGCTGCTGTATAGCTGTAAAAAGCTGATTATCCGCTTCTCCATGGCTGGAGAATTAAATGTTTTAACCAGTCTGTTGTACCAGATAGCCAGAGACAACCGTCGCACCCGTGATCTTACCTTCAACAGCCTGCGGGATGCGTTGATCGAGGTGATCTGTTTTTTTCCGGTGTATAGGACCTATATCTGTGACGATCGTATTTCCGCCCAGGATGCCGGGTTCATTGAATGGGCATTAGCGAAAGCTGCGGCCAGGTATCATCTGGATGACGATAATGTTTTTGGCTTTATCAAATCGGTGTTGCTGCTGCAGACGGAGGACGAGGAAACGGAGAAAGAAAAATATCTTAACTTTGTCCGAAAATTGCAGCAGTATACCGGGCCGGTGATGGCCAAAGGATTTGAGGATACCTTCTTCTACCAGTACAACCGCCTGCTGTCGCTCAACGAGGTCGGCGGCAATCCTGGCAGTTTTGGCATCTCCATCGCCGCTTTTCACCAGAACAACCAGAGCCGCTGCAACCACTGGCCCCATGCCATGCTGGCCACTTCGACCCACGACTCCAAACGCAGCGAGGATGTGCGGGCGCGAATAAACGTGCTGACTGAAATGGCGGATACCTGGCACAAGCGGATCAGGTTATGGAGCCGGCACAACCGCTCACATAAACAAAAACTTGACGACACCCCGGCACCCTCGAAAAACGACGAATACGCACTGTATCAAAACCTGCTCGGGGCATGGCCGATAGTGCCGCTTGATGATCAGACGCGCGAGGGCTTTATTGAGCGGATGCAGGAGAATATGCTGAAAACCAGCAGGGAATCAAAGGTGCATACCAGCTGGACCAACCAGAATGATGCGTATGAAAATGGCCTGCGACACTTCGTCGCGGCGATTCTTCATCCCGGCAATGAGCCTTTTCTGCGGGATTTTAGTGAGCTTGCCGAATTAATCAGCCGGTTTGGCCTGTTCAACAGTCTCTCTCAGGTCTTCCTGAAATTGGTAAGCCCGGGCATTCCCGATATCTATCAGGGCAATGAAGTGTGGCGTTTCTGCCTGGTCGATCCGGATAACCGGCGAGAGGTCGATTATACCAGGCGACAGGCGATGCTCTCTGGTTTGATGGAAACAATGGCGGCGGTTGACGGGACACCAGAAAATCTGCACCGGGACATGCTTGAGTGCTTGAGTGATGGTCGGGCCAAGATGTACACCATCATAAAAACCCTGCAGCTGAGAAAACAACTGGCTGATGTCTTCACCAACGGCTCTTATCTGCCGCTCCAGGTGAGTGGTGATAAAAAAGAGCATATTTGCGCCTTTGTGAGAGAAAAGGGAGGGCAGCTCATGGTTGCCGTTGCGCCGCGGTTGTTTGTCTCGCTTGTGGACGGAAAACGGCAGTTGCCGCTGGGGGATCTGGTCTGGCAAAATACCCGGATTCATTTGCGTAAGGAGTGGGAGGGAATAGAGCTGCAGAACATTTTTGCCGGCGAAAGGGTGTTTATCGAAAAGACCGGGGAGGGGGAAGACAGCTTGCCGTCGCTGGCGGTGAGTCCCCTTATGCAGTCCTGGCCGTTAGCCTTGCTGCACGGGAGGAGAGTGGAACAGTAAGTGTGTCTCGGCAGGTTAATCTGTTGTCAAAGTGATGTCTCCATACCAGGCTAGAGCCTCTGCGCCGGTATCGTCGGTATCGGTCATGATGGCGACCGCACTTGCCTCCCCCGGTTCGTTACCAAACAGCTTTTTATAATCGGCCAATATATCTCGCTTTTCGCTCAGCCATTTGCCACTCTTTTCCGGCCCGGACTGCACCGCCACCATCATGGCGCTTGCCGTATAGGCGTTGGCGATTGATTGGCCTTTTTTAAGTTTATTGGCCCAGATATAGTTAATTGCTTTGGTCTGCCAGAAGAATCTGCCGCTGAACACAACATACACCCGAGCTGCATAATCGTCTCCGGCCCTGGTTGCTTCATCTCCTGCGGCGATGGGGTGGGCTATTTTCCATGACCAGCGCAGGTAACGATATTTTTGCGGGGCAAAGGCAATTTTTTTGACCAGCCCCGATGCGGCATTTCGGCTGGTCGCCTGCACGACCATCTTCCCCTCCTGCCGAATGAGCGCGTAATCGGTTACCCCATGAAAACTTTTGCTTTCCCAGCCGGTAAGTCCTTCCCTGGAAAAATTACCGACCGCTATCTCCTCGGCCAGGGCAGAAGATGAGCTCGTAAGACAAAGCGCAACCATGGTGCCGAGTATAATTATGTGTCGATATTTATTTCTCTGCATGGGCGTATCTATAGGTGATTGATCTGACTGGCGGCAAAGGCCGCACCAAAGCCATTGTCAATATTGACCACGGTCACCCCGTTGGCGCATGAGGTAAGCATCGCCAAAAGAGCCGACAGGCCGCCAAAACTGGCACCATAGCCGACACTGGTGGGAACGGCGATCACCGGAGTTTCGACCAGTCCGGCGATGACTGAAGCCAGGGCACCTTCCATGCCGGCAATGACGATCACCACCCGGGCCTGGCGAATGGTATCGATACAGGCAAATAACCGGTGAATTCCGGCCACCCCCACATCAGAGATAAGATTGACCTTGTTGCCAAGGGCCATGGCGGTGACTCGAGCCTCTTCCGCCACCGGCAGATCGGCCGTGCCGGCGGTGACGATAGCGATGCTGGTTGCCGTTTGCCGCAGCGCCTCATGCTCATAAAAGAGGGTTCGGGCCACGCTGTTGTAGTGGACGGCGGGACAGACGGCGGCTATACTTGCGGCCATTTCCGCGTTGATCCGGGTTGCCAGAATGTTGGTTTCTTTCCCCAGCATGGCGGAAAAAATATCGATGACCTGCTGGACGCTTTTATACTCGCCGTAAATCACCTCCGGATGGCCGCTGCGCAGGGAGCGATGGGTGTCGATCTTGGTATGGCCGATGTCGGTGAATGGCAGATCCTGCAGTTGCCTGATGGCATCGTCTGCTTTGATCTCGCCCTTTTCGATCGCCTCTAAAATGCGCTGGATAGCTGGTTTATTCATGGTTGTCGGGAAGTGATTGATTCAGGCTGCCCATCCGGTATCCCTGCAGGTCAAGAGTGACATAGACGTAGCCGCAATCTTTGATTTTTGTCACTAATTGCAGGCGCAACTCGGAGTCCAGCAGGGTGGCAAGAGCCTCGACCGGTACTTCAATGCGGGCAATCTCGCCATGACTCCGCACCCTGCCGCCAAAAATATGCAGCTCGCGCAGGACCTCCTCCGCCTGGACAACGCGGGTAAGTTCCATCGACGTAATCTCGGTATGGTAGGGAATCCGAGACAGCAGGCAGGCATAGGCCGGTTTATCCCAGCTCGGCAGATTTGCCTGCTTTGAGAACGTTCGGATGGTCTTTTTGTCCATGCCTGTTGCAAGCAGCGGACTGACTATGGAAAGTTCCTTCAGTGCCCGCATTCCCGGTCGATAATCGCTGAGGTCGTCGGTGTTGGAGCCTTCGATAACGGTATCGATGCCAAGCTCGTGGGCCCGGCGCTGGATTGCGGTAAACAGCTCTTTTTTGCAGAGATAGCACCGCTCCGGCGGATTTGTAATAATACCTGCTGGAATTCCCAGCTTAAGGACTTCATGGACGATTTGATACTCAGCGGCAAAGAGCCGCGCCTCATCTATCTCCCACTGAGGGATATAAGGGGTGTGCACGGTGATAGCCACCATCCTGTCGGCCAACGCCTGATGCGCTGCATAGGCCAGCAGACTGCTGTCGACACCGCCCGAAAAAGCCACCACTACCTGGTTCAATGCCTTGATATTTTCCAGCAGTCGCTGAAAAGAAGGAGCTTGTATCGATGCCTGCCGCTTCAATTAGTCTTGACCAGAAAACGATTGCCCTGGAAGTCGATAATGACCCCATCCCAGGTGATCTGCGCGAGACGGGTTCCGGCGCTGATCATGGCCCCCTCTCTTAATATCTGACCGTTTACAATAATCATTCGCTGGGCCGGATCTTTTGAGTAGGTATGGCCGGCAAATTTTAATTCGGGAACTGTCGCCCGTATATCGGCCGGAAGATCCTGCAACCGGGCAACAGAGGCTGTCTTGCCGGTGGTCGGCACCATTTCAGGCGGCGGTGAGGTTTTTTCCTTCAGGGGCACGGAACGCAGCACCACATTGTTTTCCTTGATAATCACCTGCGGCACAGAATTGTCCTTGGTGTCCGCCGCCGTCGCAGTGATCCTTCGACTTTCCTGTGGCGTATGCATTGGTGCCTCTTTGCCCGTTGGCTTTTGCACGGCTGGCTGGGTGATTTTTCCGACGCTGCTTGCCTCGTGCGGGACAGGAGGGTTTAAAGGAACGCTGTCCCGGTTAACGAGCCAAAATATACCCAGGCAGAAACCTGACAACAGCAGGCCTCCTAACACCAGCCAAAGCCCCCGGCGCTGATAGAACGGGGTGGCATTTCTCCTTGGCGGTGCATTGCTGTGCAGGGAGTAGAGGTGTGGGGAGCTGCCCTGCTGCCGTTCCTGATCCGATTTTTTCAGTGCATCGAGAATATAGGACATGATGTTTTACTTACTGGGTAGAGTTGCTGATCCGGGCGTCCGGTTCAGTTGTCTGCTGCTTGTCGGCGGGATTACCGTCGGGAGATGCCGGGGTGGTCTCAGGTTGCGGGTTGCCCTGCAACAGGCGAACGTTTTCTTTCAGCAGATCCATATTGTCACGGTGGTCGAAAAAATAGAGGCCGACCGGTATCCCGATGGCCAGCAGCACAAGCACCAGGGTAACGAAAATTCTTTTGGTTGAGGAAGGTTTGGTGTTGGAGATAGTGGCCAGCTCGCGAGCGGCTTTTTTTATGACCGCCAGGCTGACATGGTCCTGATTGTCGGCATAAGCGCCAAGCAGAGCATGATCGCAGAGAAGGTTTATGATCCGCGGGATGCCTTTGGAAAATTTTGCCACGTACTGAATGGCACTTTTTGAGAACAGGGCATATCTGGTGTTGCCGCCGGCGATGGCAATTCGATGCTGGATATAGGTATCAATATCGGCGACTTGCAGTGGCCCCAGATGGTACCTGGTGGTAACTCGCTGATTAATCTGCGATAATTGGGGATCGGCGAGAATCTGTCGTAGCTCGGGTTGACCGATGAGCACTATCTGCAGCAGTTTGTCGGTATTGGTTTCCAGGTTGGTCAACAGGCGCAGCTGCTCAAGGATTTCGATATCGAGGTTTTGCGCTTCATCGATAATTAACGCGGTGTTTCTCCCCTTGGCATGGGCGTTAAGCAGGTAGACGTTCAAAAGGTCGACATAGGTCTTCACCGTTGGCGCCGCCTCGTCAATGGGGATCTTCAATTCCTCACAGATGGTCTTGAAGAGATCCATGATGGTCAGCTTCGGGTTGAGGATCATGGCGATGTCGGTCGTTTCCGGCAGCTGATCGACCAGACAGCGGCATACGGTGGTTTTTCCCGTGCCCACGTCTCCGGTCAGCAGGATAATACAGCCCTCACTGCTGATACCGTAGAGTAGGTGGGCCATCGCCTCCCGATGCAACTCGCTCATATACAGATATCGCGGGTTGGGCGCTATGGCAAAAGGCTTTTCAATCAAGCCGAAATAGCGGGTATACATAGGTTTGCAACAATCAAAATTAGAGCGTGCAGATATCCTGATTCCACCTGCGGTGCGATCCGGAATTGTCTTTTCATAATTTACCTGATACTATACGGTGGATTATGATTAATTACCATCTCTGAGTTCCGCTCTGGATAATTACCAGTTTCTCAACAATAATTCTCTATGCCAGTCTTTGAATACCGCGCCCTCGATGCGAAGGGGAAAAATATTAAAGGCATTGTCGATGCCGACAGTGAAGCCCTGGCCCGGACAAAACTCCGCTCGCAGGGGAGATATCCTGTTGCCATTGCGGTGAGTAGAAGCAAACAGGGGAAGACCGGCGGGCAGGGTATTGGTCTCTTTGAGCGGGTCAAGTCGGAGGAAATGAGCATTATGACCCGGCAACTGGCAACTCTGCTTGGTGCCGGGATACCCCTGGTGCAGTGTCTTGACTCGCTGGTGGCGCAGACCCGCAACTCTGTATTAAAAAAAGTGATCGCCCAGATTAAAGGCTCGATTAATGAGGGTAATACGCTGACCAATGCCTTTAGTGAGCATCCCAAGCTGTTTTCGTCTATTTTCATTAATATGGTGCGGGCGGGAGAGGCATCAGGGGCACTCGACATCGTTTTGGAACGTCTGGCTGATTTCGGTGAAAAACAGGAAGTTTTGAAAGGAAGACTGCGCGCGGCTTTAATCTATCCGATCTTTATGGCGGTTATCGGTTCGGCGATCCTGTTTATTCTGATTACCTACATCGTCCCCAATATTACCCAGGTTTTTAACGAGATGGACCAGGTGCTGCCGTTGCCGACGCTTTTTCTCATCGGCATGAGCGATTTCCTCAAAGCCTACTGGTGGGCATTTATCATTCTTCTGGCTCTGGTTTTTTCCGGCTTCCGTGCTTTTATTCGTCGTCCATCCGGCCGTTCCTTCTGGGATCTGGTCAAGTTAAAAGTGTTTATTACCGGACCGGTAATGCAGAAGGTCATTCTGGCCAGATTTGCTTCGACCCTGGGCAGTTTGCTGGAGAGCGGGGTTGGGCTGATGACCTCGATGCAGATTGTCCGCACCCTGGTCAATAATGTCCATGTGGCGCGGGTCATTGATAAGGCAATGGAACAGATCCAAAAAGGTCAGAGCATGACCGATGCCCTGTCCGAGTCGGAGTGGTTTCCGCCAATGTTTGTCCAGATGATTGCCGTCGGGGAACAGAGCGGCAACCTCGAAGTGATGCTGGACAAGGTTGCCAGGGCCTATGAACGAGAGGTTGAGACAGCGATTATGGGAATGACCTCGCTGATTGAGCCACTGATGATCGCTATTATGGGTATGGCGGTCGGTTTTATCGTTCTGTCCATATTGCTGCCGATATTTGAGATGAACCAGATGATTCATTGAGTGACGGTGCAACCAGCACTCCATTTGCGTCCGATCAGGCCTCTTCACATAACCAACTATAGCTCGGAGGTCTGCTTGAATGTAAATGGAGCACTGTTGGACGCTTGTAAATCCAGGTGATGCGGTAAGCTGCTGCGTTCTGGCGTACCCTTACTCTATTGCCAGAGCGGGGGATATATCTTCTTAAGATGTGGGTACTTATCAGCTTGTTGATTGAATAATGGACCTTTTGCAACTGTTTGTGTATAATTTGTTGTTTGGTGAACGGTTACGACAAATCGTAATAGAGTTGAATATGATAACCTAGTAATAATCTCAACGTAGCGATGGTTTAGTAAAAAGCTTCCTATCCGAAACGGGTAAATTTCACTATTATTTCGGCGTCCTAGAGTACGTCGTAAGGATAGTAAAGTTCGCAGCAACGAAGAAAGTGAAGAGTTTTATCGACACCATCAGGTATTGGTTAATGAAGATGGCATATAAACAGGACACACAGGGCTTGAAGACTCGCGGAGAAGCGGGTTTTACCCTTATTGAATTACTGGTTGTGCTGGTCATAATCGGCATTCTTGCCGGCTATATCGGCCCGAAGATCATGGGCCATCCGGAGGAGGCAAAACGGACCAAGGCGGCCCTGCAGATTCAGGGCTTAGATACCGCCCTCAAGATGTATAAACTGGATAATGGGACGTATCCATCCACCGAGCAGGGACTGCAGGCGCTGGTTGAGCCTCCGACCATCGGCCAGCTGCCGGCCAAATGGCGGGAAGGCGGGTATCTGGATAAAGGAAAGGTACCGCTGGATCCCTGGGGAAATAACTTTGTCTATCTCTCTCCCGGGCTGAACGGTGATTTTGATCTCAGTTCCTACGCAAAAGATGGTGAAGCGGGAGGAGAAGGCGACGGAAAAGATATAAATAACTGGGAAATCGAATAGTTGTCTCTATTGTTGCAGCTCTGGTACAGCGTGATACAGGGCAAAGCCAGGGCGAACAATGCCCGGGGCTTTACCTTAATCGAGATGATTGTGGTCATCTTTTTGATAGGTATCATGCTCTCTTTGAGCATCCCCTCACTGCGCGGCACGTTTTTCACTGATCCCCTGAAGGCGACAACCAGAAAAATAATCGGTCTGGTCGTTGGCTTGCGAGATCAGGCAATACGTGCGCAGCAGCCTTATCTGTTGCATTTCAATCGCCTGGAAAATCGTATCTGGTATGAACAAGATGGGTCGGCGGAAGAGAATAAGGACCAGCAAAACCAGTCGGCCAACCAGCTGATCCTGCCTGAGTCGGTAAAGATTGCCGGGCTACGGACGGCTGGTGATGAACGTTCGATTGAAGAGGATAACGTGGTCTGGATCAGTAAACAGGGATATCTCGAGGAAACGGTCATCCGGATAGAAGATCAGGCCGGCAAGCATCTGAATATCCGGTTTCATCCGTTTTTGGATCCCGATCTTATCGCCGATGATTAGTATTTTGCCAGCTTGTCCTTTTGCCCAGCTGCATCACAGCTTACATATGATTATACCGAAGAACTGCCGTTACCTGTCTTCTCTCAGAGATAATCGGGCTTTTACCCTGCTGGAAGTGATGATCGCCGTGTCGATTATTGCCATCGCCCTGGTTGCCCTGTTCGGTTCACAGTCAAGGAGCCTGTCGAATGCCACCGAAGCAAATTTTAATATTGTTGCACCGATGCTGGCTTCCGGTAAACTTGCCGAACTGGAAGGGGCGGGCGATGCCCCCGGTAGTGATGAAGGCGATTTTGGTGAAGATTTTCCTGGATATACCTGGAAGCTTGAAACCGAGGATGCTTCATTTGATTCAATCGATGCCCTGGAACAACTCTCAAAATTGGAAATTCCGCTGAAAAAAATTGAGCTGACGGTGTCCTGGACCGGAACGAAATTCAGCTATACCTTGACCTATTATGGTCGATGGCAGCGATGATGGTGTCGATTTTTGTATGAGAAATCCTGAGAGGGGCTTTACCCTTATCGAACTGCTCATTGCTATTTTTATCTTCGGCATAGTAATATCCTCGGTATACGGTGCCTACCGGGCAACATTCACTATCGTTCATGGTTCGGAATATCAGCTGGAAATCGCCAATAAAGCTCGGGTGGTGGCCGAGAGGCTGCAGGTAGATCTCGGTTCGGTGGTCCTCGGGACCGGGGTGGTCTTTCGCGGCGAACGTCATACCTATGCCGATTCTGTCGGCGATAATCTCTTATTTGTCAGCTCGGCGCATCTTGTCTTACGTGAAAACGATACCTTTGCCGGCCATACCCTGATCCAATACGAGTCCGAACTTGATATGAATACCGGCTTGCTCAATGTCTACCGGACGGAAATGGCTCTTCTGCCCGGGATGAAGATCGATGATTTTGCTGCCGGCAAGACCGGACAAAAACTTCTCATCTGTCAAGGTTTGCGGGAATTTCGGTTTACCTATCGTGACCGGAATGGTAATGAAACAGAGGAGTGGCTGGTTGATGAAACAGCCCCGCCCGACCCGGATGGATCACCCGAAGGGGCGCAATTCCCCGTTCTGGTTGCGATTGAATTCAGTTTTGCCAAGTCGGTCGACAGCGCCGGAAGCACTCATTTCAAGACGGCGGTCGCCCTGCCGCAGCCCTGGAGAAAGCAGGGATGAGCTCCTCACGACTAAAGAAGACGTACCGGCCTGATGAGCAGGGTATGGCGCTGCTGATAACCATCATGACGGTGAGCCTGCTTATCGCCGTGACCATGCAGTTCCATAAAACGACCTGGCAGCAGTTTGTGGTCGCCAATAATTATCAGGCGGCTACCCAGCTGGAGTTTATTGCCGATTCAGGAATAAACATAGCCGCCGCCCTGCTCGAAAACGATGGCTTGGAAAATACCACTGATTCTCTGCTCGACCCCTGGGCCACTCTTGATAAGGAAAACTTCGACGAAGCTTTTCCTTCCGGCTCCCTGCAGCTCCAGATCGTCGATCTATCCGGTCGCCTGCAGATCAACAGCCTGGTGCAGGAAAATGCCAGTAACGATGGCGCCGCCGGAGGTGATACCACCGAAGGGGAGGTTCGGCAACTGTTCCTAAATATGTTGTTGTCCGGGACCTTTGCCATAGACGATGAAACCGATGCCCGAGGCATACTCGATGCGGTCATTGATTGGCTCGACAGTGATGATAAAGAATCGGATCTGGGGGCGGAGAGCAGCTATTATCAGTCGCTGGCGAAGCCGTATAGCTGCAGAAACGGTCCGATACAGTACCTGGAAGAAATGTTGCTGATCAAGGGAATGACGCCGGAATTGCTTCTGGGTACGCCAGAGCATAAAGGGCTTATCGATTATCTGACGGTAAACGGTGATGATGGCAAAGTCAATATCAACACCGCTCCGCTGCCGGTTATAAAAAGTTTTGATGCCCTGATCAGTGAAGAACTGTTGGAAAAGTTCGATACTTATAGAAAAGACAAAGCGCATGAGGAAAACCTCGCCAATCCAAACTGGTATCGTGAAGTCGATGGCTGGCCGGGAGATATTGTGCTGCAAGAAAAATTGATGACCGTAACGAGCAGTTTTTTTAAGATAATCGCTACCGGTAAGCTGGCGTCTTTATCACGCTCGGTGCAGGTTGTCACTGAACGTTCGGATGCCGGCGAGATTAAACTGTTCGGCCGAAAAATGGAGTAATGTATGGCGGATGTTTTATTTTGTCTGGATATTCATAAAGATAGCGTCGCCGCCGTGGTGGTTGACAGCAGCTCGAAGATCACCCTGGTAACGCACTGTGCGGCTGCGGCTACTGTGGATCAGTCTTTTGCCGATGCGCTTGAACAGGTCAAGAAGCAGACCGGATTTGGCGGGGGCCCGTGTATGGTCACCTTTGGCGCTGAATTGTTTTCGTTTAGAAATGTCAGTCTGCCTTTTTCGGACCGAAAGAAAATAGCTCAGGCACTGCCCTTTGAGTTGGCCGACCAGTCACCAGTTGATATCAACAGTCTACTGATCGATTTCATTGTCGCGAAAAGCGGACCGGAGGAAACGGAGATCATCGCGGCGATGATAAGCCGGCAGTATCTGGCCGGTCAACTTGCCATCCTGACTGCCGCCGGACTGAATCCGGGCAGCATCGGTATCAGTGGCTTTGCCTGCGCCCTGCAGATAGCCGAAGGGCAGGATTACAACTTTGTCCTAATCGACAGTGGCGCGAGCTGGGCAACTCTGTTCATCGTGGTGAACAAGCAGGTGGCCCTTATCCGCTCTCTGGCGGTGCAACCCGAGGCCATCGGTATGTCGGTAGCCGATGATACCTTTATCCAGAATGTCGTTCAGACGGTGCTCGCCGGTCAGCTTCTCGATACCGGCAATCCTAATTATAAAGTTTTTCTGAGCGGCACCGAATCACGGATTACCAGCACTGCGCCGGTACTGTCATCAAGGCTGGGCGGTGTTGAGGTGGTCCATTTCCGGCCGAGCAGCCGGCCGTTGATCAAGTTTGATCATGAGGTGCAGAGCTTCTATCAAGCTGAGTTAATGGACAGAGTTCTTGCACAGGCGTGCAAAAATGGTAAAAAGAGTGGTGGCTTTAATTTTCGCACCGGGGATTTTCGAAAAAAGAAATCTTTTTTGGAATACCGTGGCCTGTTACTGAAAACAGCTCTGCCGGCAGCCTTTATCATTGTCTGTGGTCTGGCCTATATGGCTTATACCTATTCCATGCTGACCACCGAGCAGGAAAAATTGCGGCGGCAGATCGTTGAGGTCTTCAATGAGACCCTGCCGGAAGTGAGTCGGGTGGTCAACCCCGTGCAGCAGCTACAGGTAAAGAATAACGAAATCAGGGCGACGTACAGTCCGGGCGGGGCGAGTGGCACCGGTTATACTATAATTGAGCTGTTGACCGAACTGTCGGTTCGCATCCCCGTTCAGGACAAGGTGCAGGTGGTGCGAATGGTGGCGGATACGGACACTGTTCGTTTGAAGGCGGTAACCGGGGACTTCAATACTGTTGACAATGTGCAGAAAGAACTTGAGAAATCACCCTTTTTTGTCGATGTTACTATCAGTTCGGCCAATCAGTCGATGAAAGGGGATGAGGTGAATTTTGAACTTAAACTGGAACTCGCCCGGAAATAATTATGGCTTCATGGTTTAACAAGGCCCTCTTGCAGGACATCCGGCGAAAATCAGGGATTGACAAGCTGAACAGTCGGGAAAAATGGGTGCTTTTAGGGGGGATCGGCTTTGTCCTGTGTTTACTGGTGATTCAACTGGTGGTCGTACCGGTCCTTGACGCTCGCAATACTCTGCAGAAATCCATAGCCAGAAAAAAACAGGAACTGGTTGAAATTAAAAACCTGCAGCAGGAATATCAGACCTTGAAAAGCAGGGAGGGGACAATCCAGGCGAGGATTAATCAGCGGGGGGCCGGGTTCACTCTTTTTACCTTTCTCGATCAACAGGCCAATGTGGCGAAAGTCAAAAAGCAGATAAAGTACATGAAACCTTCGACTGTCGATGGCGATGAATTGAATGAAGCGATGGTGGAAATGAAATTGCAGCAGATTACCCTCAGTGATCTTATCGGCTTTATTCGGTTAATAGAATCTGAGAAGGATGTCGTTTTCATAAAAAGGTTTTCCATTCAGGAAAGCGGTGATATGCAGGGTTTTTTCGATGCTATTCTGCAGATTGTCACCTTTGAGAAAAAGGGTTAGGGATGATTCACTCCATCTTCTCCTTCAGATCTTTACTCTATATATTGTATGCGGTTTTGCTGACTGCCGTCTTGCTGTACGTTCGGTTTCCGGCGGAAAAGTTTAAACAATATTGTGTTGACCGGATTGAAAGTCTGGTTCCCGAGAGCACCTGCACTATTGAGAATATCGGCTATCGTTTTCCGCTGTCGGCCATCTTTCATACTCTGACGCTGAGTCGGGAGATAAATGGCCGGGAAACTGCCATCATGGCCGAGCAGCTGGTGGTCTCTCCTGAGTTGCCGCAATTCTGGCGGGGTCTGGCCATCAGCGGAAAAATGTATTCCGGCCAGGTAACCGCCGCACTCAATTTTGACCGGCGGACCCACTCTTTTCGACTGGCCGATATCAAAGGCCGGGGAATTGAGTTTGGTGCCCTGGCTGCGAGCATGGGGATAACCGATCGGAAAATGTCCGGTATTGTCGAATTTTCCGGCGACTATAAAGCGCCGAACAGTGCTCCCGCTGAAGGTACGGGCAAAGGGCGGATCGAGATCGTCAATGGCAGTTTTTCTCTCTTGCAACCAATATTAAACCTTTCGACTCTTGCCTTCGATAAAATATCTATGCAGCTTATCCGGGACAATGACCCTGTTCAGCTTATGGAAGGAAAGTTTCTCGGCCGTGAGATTGTTGCTGATTTTTCTGGAGAACTGCAGGTGGAAGAACCTTTTTTAACCAGTAATATCGACATTATAGGCGACATGGAACCGGATACAGGCTACCTGCAGGCACATCCACAGGAAGAGCAGGTTGTGCAACGCCTGCTGCAGCGATATAAGATGACGGTACTGCCATTTAAAGTGGGCGGTACCGTGCAACGACCGTTATTCAGATTCAGTACGTGATCCTATGGCAGCACGCATTACCGATATAGTACCCTTTTTGCTCATTACCCTGCTGAGCGTCGGCTTCGTTGAGGGAGGATACCAGGCCCTGGAGCACTTTGGCCTGAGCACTCCGGTGGAAACGGCGGCGCCTCCTGAAATCGCCCCGGTGAAGACGGAATTGCCTGGTGCGGTAACGAACAACCGACAGGACGACTATCAGCTTATTCTCAAGAGGAATCTGTTCGGGCCTGCTCCCGGCAAAGACACCACTGCGGCTAAAGGAGTCGAAGAGAATATCGAAGATCTGCAGACGACAAATCTGAATATTGTTCTGATGGGCACGGTCAACGGCGGTCAAGGTACCGGTCGAGCAATTATTTTAGATAAAAGCACCAATAAACAGCAATTGTATGCGGCGGGAGACTCCATCCAGGGAGCTTCAATCAAGGAGATCCAGCGGGGCAAGGTTATTCTGGCCTATAACGGCAAGGATGAAATGCTTGATATGAGTGACGCGGCGAAGGAACGATCAAGCTATGCCGTCCCGGTGCAGCAAAATGGTGCCGGACAGCTTCGCCAGGTTCCCGGAGTTGCGCCCGGAGCGGGATCGGGTCAGGCATACCGTCCACAGGTGTCGCCTGCGGGCACGCCAAGAAGAGTTATCAATCGACCCAGGGCAATTCGGCCGTCGCGAATTATAAGAAAAGAATAAGTTGCCGGCGGAAACGACAGACAATCGCGTAAGAACCCGAAATTTACGATGGCTAAGTAAAAAGTTTCATCGTCGAGGCGAGTGAACTCCCCTGTCAGTTCGGCGTACTGGAGTACGTCGAATTGACCGGGGAATGAGTACTCCATGGGCACTTCCTTCGGGCGGGAAACGAAGAAATGAAGCCTTTTTACGATGCCATCAAAGTATGATAAACTGAAGGTGAATTAATCATGAGCATGGTGAAACATTCGTTCCTAAAAACGGTTATTGGCGCAGTGATAGGCGCGGTGATGTGCTTAGGGCTGGTACCGGACGGCATCGTCCGTGGCGAGGAATTGCCCAAGCCGCTCCCCGAAGCTGAGCAGAATGGTCAACGATTTATTACTATTGATTTCGATAATGTCGATATTCAATTATTTATCAAATATATAAGCGAATTGACCGGTAAAAACTTCGTAGTCGACCGGGCAGTTCAGGGGAATGTGACTATCCTTTCGCCGAGCAAGATTTCTGAGGAAGAGGCGTACAAAGTATTCGAATCCGTTCTGGAGGTGCACGGCTTTACTACCGTCGAATCCGGTTCGGTCATCAAGATTCTGCCTGCTGCCCGAGCCCGGTCGCAGAATGTGGAGATGCTCACTAGCGGCGCAAGCGACAATCCCCAGGACAAGGTGGTGACACAGCTGGTCCGTCTGAAATACGCATCGCCGGATGAGATGAAAAAAGTGCTGGCACCATTGGTGTCGCAAACTTCCGTGATGATTTCCCATGCGCCCTCGGGAATGCTGATCATCACCGAGTCCATGTCCAATATCCAGAAACTGCTCGGCATAATCAACGTACTTGATGTCGAATCCCGTGAAGATGATGTCGCGTTTATCCCCTTGGTAAATTCTTCGGCAGAATCTATTGCCAAGATCCTGACCACTGTCTACCAGAAAAGTGGTGGGCCGCAACAGCCCGGCGTGGCAAGAAATTTTAGTGAGGCCGTCAAGATAGTCCCCTATGAGCGGGCCAATGCCCTGATTGTTATTGCCAATAACAGCGAAATGGGCAAAATCAAAAGCCTCATCGCTACCTTGGATACTGAAGTGCAGCGGGCCGAAGGGAATATTCAGGTGTATTATCTGCAGAACGCCACCGCTGTGGATCTGGCTAAGGTACTCAATGATCTGCCGGAGACAATGGCCAAGGAAGGAGCCGTGCAGGGCAAGGTCGCGGCGATCTCCAAAGATGTTCGGGTGATGGCCGATGAAGAGACCAATTCTCTTATCATACGAGCCACCAAGGATGAGTATGCGGTGCTGGAGGATGTGATCCGCCAACTGGATATTCCCCGCAGGATGGTGTATCTCGAAGCTCTGATCATGGAGGTCGATGCCGACAAAAATTTTGAGGTCGGCGTTAAATGGGCAGGAGCGGGAGGCTTTTCCGACGGTACTGGTAAAGTACTGGGTGGCTTCAGTGGCGCTGAAGGTTTTGTCGATGCTGTGGACGCGGAAGGCAACATCACTTTGGGGACAATCGGTTCAGGCCTGACCACGGGTATTTTGAAACAGGGAGTCAGGATAGGCAATGTGACTTTTACAGATATTGCCGGGATTTTGAAAGCGTATCAATCCGACGCGGATGTCAATATTATCTCCACCCCGCAGATCCTGACCATGGACAACAAAGAGGCGCACATCAGCGTCGGCGAAAATGTTCCCTTTATAACCAGTCAGAATACAACGGCCAGTGCCCAGGATTATACCCAATATGAGTATAAGGATGTCGCAACCAAGCTGTCTATCACGCCGCATATAAACCAGTCCAATGTTCTGCGTCTGGAAATTGAAACGGAAGTGGTTCGGGCCAAGAACACCTCGGATACGCCGACCACGTTTAAACGTACCGCGACGACAACGGTTATCTTGAACGACAAAAGTACTATCGTTATCGGCGGAATAATTGGGCAGGATGCGTCTGATACCAACTATAAGGTACCGCTTCTCGGGGATATCCCGCTCCTGGGGTGGTTATTTAGAACCCACAGCACCACCAGCAGAAAAACCAATATGTTTATTTTTATCACCCCGCGCATTGTCCGTAATCCGGCACAGGCTGTGGCGGTTACCTTGAAAAAAGAAGATGAAATGGGCAAGGTCTTGCCGTCAGTGCAAAGAGAGCTGCATAAAGTGGAAAACGTGGAACACGCCATGACCCTTACCAGGCAGGGCTATGAAAAACTACGCAATGAAGAAGTTGCTGCTGCCAAGGAATTTTTTGACGAAGCTCTGGTCATTGATCCGAACAATCCCTTTGCCCTGATGAATATGGGAGTTATCTATGAAAAAGAGGGACAACCGAAGAAGGCCCTGGCAATGTATCAGGCGGTTGCCTCCGGCAGCTCCGACGCGGTTGCCGGCAGCGCACAAGAGCCGGAGAAGGAAGCTGTGCCTCTGAAGAAGCTGGCCCAGGAAAATATCGATAGAATTTTGCGGATGAAGTAGCGGAAGGATTGTATTGCAATGGGTATGAAGAAATTCGGCGAGATCTTAGTTGAGGAGTTTGGCCTGGCGTCCTCGGCTCTGGAACAGGCCCTCAAGGTTCAGAAAGAGGGGGATGACCTGATCGGGGAAATTCTCGTCAAGAATGGGGAATTGGACGAGCTGACGGTGCTGCAGGTGCTGGGCATGATGTTTGATATGGAGGTCCGCAAAACCCTGCCGGCCGATATTAAAACCGATTTCACCGACCAGGTGTCGATAAGCTTTCTCAAACAGCATAAAATGGTGCCGATCGTCACCGCTCAGGAATCGTTTTTTGCTACTAATAATCCCAATTCATTTCAGGCGCTTGACGATTTGCGTCGGATTCTGGCCGATGGCACCTGCAGAGTGGTTCTGGCTCCTGCCCATTTAATCCTCAATGCCATAAATTTTGCCTATGATATGAAACAGACCTCAGCCGATGAGGTCATGCAGGATATTGATGACGAAGAAGATCCGGAGCGGTTGTTTTCCGAGATAGAGGAAATCGGCGATCTGCTAGACGATACCAGCGATTCGCCGGTGATTCGCCTGGTCAACCTGATGTTTTCCCAGGCGGTGCGTGACAATGCCTCGGATATCCATATCGAACCCTACCAGAACAGCCTGAAGATCCGGCAGCGCCTGGACGGTATTCTCCACGATATGTTGAGCCCGCCCAAACATGTTCAGTCGGCTCTTATCTCCAGGGTCAAGATCATGGCCAAACTCAATATCGCCGAGAAGCGATTGCCGCAGGATGGCCGGATCGAGCTGAAAATCGCCAACAAGGAGATTGACGTCCGGGTTTCGACCCTGCCGACCGCCTTTGGCGAACGGGTGGTGCTGCGTCTTTTGCGCAAATCGACGGTGATGATCTCTTTGACCGATCTTGGTATGCCGCAGGATCGGTTTATTCCCTTTCAAAAAGAGATTAAAGCACCAAACGGCATTGTGCTGGTTACCGGCCCGACCGGTTCGGGTAAAACCACCACTTTATATGCGGCGCTGTCGTCGATAAACAATACCGATATTAATATCATCACCGTTGAAGACCCGATTGAATATCGGATCAGCGGCATCGGCCAGGTCCAGGTCAACCCTAAGATTGATCTGACTTTTGCCTCCGGCCTTCGCTCTATTGTTCGACAGGATCCCGATGTCATTCTGGTCGGTGAGATTCGTGACACCGAAACCGCGGAAATCGCTATCCAGTCGGCATTGACCGGTCATCTGGTGTTCTCCACTCTGCACACCAACGACTCGGCCGGAGCCATTACCCGGCTCAGGGATATGGGCATCGAGCAGTTTTTGATCGCTTCGTCGGTCAATGCTATTTTGGCCCAGCGGTTGGTGCGGATTATCTGTCCCCACTGTAAGGAAGAATATAGCCCCACGCCGGAGATGTTCCAGCGGATTGGTCTGACTGAAGAGGAAAGTCTTGACCGGAAGGCGTACCGGGGCAAAGGCTGTGCTAAATGTTATCATACCGGTTATAAGGGCCGGTGCGGTATTTTTGAACTGCTGCTGATGAGCCAGGATATGAAGGCCCTGATTCTCCAGACCTCCGATGCCAATGAGATAAAACGAAAGGCGATCAAAAATGGCATGATTACCCTGCAAAAAGATGGGGCGATGAAAGTCCTCCAGGGAGTGACGACTCTTGAAGAGGTGTATAGAGTCTGCCAGTCTTGATGCTTTTTACGTAACCATCGAAAATAACCCCTCGTTGCCATGATTTTCATGACAACCATCTGATTTTTACGAGTTCATCAATCGAGTCAAAAATTCCTGGTACGCTCTGGGCAAGGTTCTTCTGGTTGGAGTGACGACAAATAAATTTCTCTTCATTAACAGTTCTGGGATGTGGATTTCTTTAATTTTGCCGCTCGCCAGCTCGTCTTGAATGGCCAGGCGGGAGATTATTGAGATGCCCAGATTTGCCTTGATTGCTTCTTTGACTGCGGCGCTTGATCCCAGGGTTGCGCAGATATTCAGCTTCTCCATGCTTTGCTGCTGCCGGGCCAGCAGGGATTCGGTGCTTTTTCTGGTTCCTGAACCACGTTCTCTTATGATAAACGGCAGTTGCCGAAGTTCCTCCAGGCTGATTTCAGCAGTAACGGGATTCTCCTGTGCGGCAGCCAGAACCAGAGTATCTTCGGCAAACGGCTGGTAGTCAACTTTCGCTGACGCAATCTTTGCCCCAACTACTCCGACGAGCAGCTCGTTGCCGGCAACAGCGTTGATGATCGTCGCCGAATCGTCGATGCGTATCTCAAATGAAATCTCGGGAAAATCTTTTTTAAAGGCAGCCGCCAGTCCGGGCAGGATGTAGGCTCCGGGAATGGTGCCGGCGCCAATGATTAATTTTCCACCAATGCTTTTTCCGGTGACGGCAATCTCTTCTTCAAGACTTTGTAGATCTTCCAGAATGGCTATTGCTCGCGGGTAGAGGATTTCCGCTTCGGGTGTCGGCAGAATGGATCTGCCGAGTCGGTCGAAAAGCCTGCAGTTCAGACGGGCTTCCAGGTTCTGCATATGTTCACTCACGGTCGGCTGGCTGGTATACAGCACTTCCGCTGCCTTGGTGAAGCTTCGTGTTTTATAGACGGCAACGAAAATTCTCAGGTGTCGTGTTTCGATGACTTGCTCCTCATTTTTTTTGTCTGTTCAACGAAAAAATACCTGAGGCAGTCTAGCTTCAGGACTGTCAACTTTTACCAACGCCAAAGAGGCGCGGATGAGGTCATTACATTATACGATTGTTACATGTAAAGGCCGAAGACAAAACAGCTTCGGTGCTGGTGAATATTTACTCAATTTTCAAGCAATAAAGGGGTGCTGAGATAACGTTCGCCGGTATCGGGAAGAATGACCACGATAATCTTGCCGGCATTCTCAGCTCGCCTCGCAACCACAAGGGCGGCGTGGGCTGCCGCACCGCAGGAGATGCCGCAGAGTATGCCTTCACTGGTTGCCAGCTTTCTGGCTGTCACGAAAGCATCATCGTTACTGACCCTGATGATCTCGTCAATAATGTCGCGGTTTAAGACGGCCGGGATAAAGCCGGCCCCGATTCCCTGGATCTTGTGCGGCCCCGGTTTCCCCCCGGACAGGACCGGACTGTCCTCCGGCTCGACAGCAATGGTCTGCATCGCCGGATTTCTTTGTTTCAGCACCTCTGAGACCCCGGTGATGGTTCCCCCGGTGCCGACCCCGGCGACAAATAAATCGATCCGGCCTTCGGTATCGCGCCAGATTTCCTCGGCAGTGGTGGATCGGTGGATCGCGGGGTTGGCCGGGTTGCTGAACTGGTCCGGGATAAAGCTGTTGGCGGTCGCTAAGCCCAGCTGCTCAGCTTTAGCAATAGCCCCTTTCATCCCGTCAGCGGCAGGGGTAAGGACGAGTTTTGCGCCCAGGTGGGTAAGTAGCTTCCTTCGTTCAAGGGACATACTTTCCGGCATGGTCAGGATCAGTTGGAGTTTTTTATGGGCACAGACAAAAGCCAGACCAAGGCCGGTATTCCCGCTGGTCGGCTCGATGATGGTTGTGTCCGCATTGATCAGGCCGTCGCGTTCTCCCGCCTCGATCATCGACACGGCAATGCGGCATTTGACGCTGCCCATGGGGTTGCGCGATTCCTGTTTGCCGAGAATCATCGCCCCGGTACCCTGCGAAAAATTGGCCATGATCAGGAGTGGGGTGTTGCCGATACTTTCCAATATAGTTTGTGCCATGAGGATAACCTCCAGGATGAGGGAAGAGGGGTTAGTGAGAGTTCGAATAGATCAGTTCC
The DNA here is from genome assembly GCA_963709745.1 of uncultured delta proteobacterium. Taxonomy (GTDB): domain Bacteria; phylum Desulfobacterota; class Desulfobulbia; order Desulfobulbales; family Desulfocapsaceae; genus Desulforhopalus_A. The sequence continues at coordinate 219,886 of CAVPXN010000013.1, read as the reverse complement.
GGCCGTTTCAATAAGACTTTGGTGCCGGGGGGCACACTTTCGGTGAGCCAGATATTGCCGCCGATAATCGAGCCCTCGCCGATAATCGTCTGGCCGCCAAGAACGGTGGTGTTGGCGTAGATAATGACATTATCTTCGATGGTCGGGTGGCGTTTTTTATTACGCATCTTTTCGCCGGCATTGTGGGGCAGCGACAGCGCCCCCAGAGTGACCCCTTGATACAACCGGACATTGTTGCCGATTATGGTGGTCTCCCCGATAACCACTCCGGTGCCGTGATCGATAAAAAAATCTGACCCTATAGTGGCTCCGGGATGGATATCAATGCCGGTCTGGCTATGGGCATATTCGGTCATGATCCTGGGGATGATCGGCACTTCCAGCAGGTGTAGCTCATGGGCCAGACGGAAGACAAAGGTGGTCAACAGTCCGGGATAACAGAAGATCACTTCATCGGGGCTTTTGGTCGCCGGATCGCCGCGCAGGGCGGCGCGGATGTCGGTTGCCAGAGTTGCCGCCACTTTCGGCAGGGATTCAATAAAACGTAAGGCCTTTTTATGACCATGCGCTTCACAGTGGGTACAGGGTCGGTTATTTCTGCGGCAGTCGTGGCGGATGGCCATGGTAATCTGCTCCGACACCTTGTCGTAGAGATCGATGGTTTTCTTGCCGATATAATACTCCAGGTTGGAGGCATGCAGTTTGGTGTGGGAGAAGAAACCGGGAAAGAGTATCCGTTTGGCCTGTTCGACAATTTCGATGATTTTTTCCTGCGATGGAATGGATACCGGACTGATATGTTCATAGCATTCCTTGGTACTCCACGACGACAAAAGTTCGGTGACGACCATGGGAACCTTATCATGCAGACTGCAATTGGTTATCGTAACATGGTCGCAGATTGCCGATAGGGCGCTGGTATCGATCACCGATTGGTGTTTTTTAAGCATGGCGGCTACTTCTTTCGTTAAATTAATCTCGACCCTGAAGAGATATCATCTTTTTGACTTTTCTATAATATAAATGCCGTATGTCGCACGAACATCCGGGAAAAATCGGATAATTGCCCCTTCACTGCTGGCCGGATTGGTCCTGATGGTAATTTCTTTCAATATATTATAACCAACATCGCGGGAGAATCTGCGGAAATCTTTCAAGGTGATGACCCGGATGTTCGGCGAGTCGTACCAGGAATAGGGCAGTTGATCATTTTTGGGCGCGATACCTTTCAATAACAGCTGCAGGCGAATGGAATAATGGCTGAAGTTGGGAAAACTGACGATGACTTTTCTTCCTATGCGGGATAGCGAGTGCAACAGCCGTGCCGGTTCGAACACCTGCTGCAGGGTCTGGCTGAGGATGACATAGTCAAAGCTGCAGTCGGGGTAGTCTTCCACCTCTTCGTTTAAATCCCCCTGCAGGACACTGAGGCCGCGACCGATACAGTGGGCCGCTTTTTGTTTGTCCTGTTCGATGCCGGTACCGATAACCTTTTTCCCGACGGCCAGCCAGGCCAGCAGATCACCGTTGCCGCAACCGAGATCGAGCACCCGGCTGCCGGATTCAATCATTGAAGAGATGATCCGCAGATCAAAACGAATATCCGCCGCGTCAGGAGATACCATCGAGAAACCCTCTGATCAGCGTGGTAAACCGTTGATCCGGAACTAAAAAGGCGTCGTGGCCGCAGTCTGCCTCTATTTCGCAGAAACTGACATTCCGGCCGCCGCGTTTAAGCTTTTTGACCAGCTCTTTTGCCTGGTACGTGGGGTAGAGCCAGTCGGAGCTGTAGGAGACAACCAGGTATTTGATTTTTTCCCGGTTAGTATCCCTGTTCAGACTGAGTTTTCCCATCTGGTCGACCGCATCAAAATAATCGGCCGCCTTGGTGATATACAGTACCGAGTTCGCATCAAAACGGCTGACGAATTTAGAACCCTGATGGCGCAGATAGCTTTCCACCTGAAAATCGCCATCGAAACCAAAGGAGAAATGGTCTTTATCCTGCAGTTTCCGGCCGAATTTTCGGCGCATCGCCTCGTCGGAGAGGTAGGTTACATGACCGACCATTCGAGCAACGGCGAGGCCCATGTCCGGTTTTTTACCACCGTAGTAATCACCCCTGGCCCAGTTCGGGTCGGCCATTATCGACTGCCGCGCAATCTCGTTAAAGGCGATAGCCAGGGCGGAATGGCGCATGGTGGTGGCAATCGGTACAGCGGCCCGGACCATGTCCGGAAACCGCACGCACCATTCCAGCACCTGCATCCCGCCGACCGAGCCGCCGATTACTGCCAGTAGGCTCTTTACGCCCAGGTACTCGAGCAGGGACTTCTGGGTGACGACCATGTCGCCGATGGTCATCATCGGAAAACCAAGCCCGTAGGGTCGGCCGGTTTGTGGATTGATGGAGCTGGGGCCGGTTGATCCCATGCAGCTGCCGAGGATGTTGGGGCAGACGACAAAGTAGCGGTCGGTATCAATGCCCTTGCCGGGGCCGACAAGAAAATCCCACCAGCCTGGCTTATCATTCTCGCCATCGGTTACGTATCGCCCGGCCGCATGCGAGTCGCCGGAGAAGGCGTGAGCCAGCAGAATACAGTTATCCCGCTGCTGATTCAGCGTGCCGTAGGCCTCGTAGGCGATAGTCACCGGGCCCAGCAGTGTCCCGCTCTCCAGAACCAGCTTGTCGGGAGGCTCGGCGAAAGTGTAGTATTTTTTTTCCACTATTCCGACGGATTGCAGCCGGCCGGCGGTTGATGTATTCATCTTGCCCTTGTTCTCTTGCTCACTGTTCTACGCTGCGGCGCTGGCCAGTGCCTGGTTGAGATCCGCTTTAATGTCGTCGACATGTTCAATGCCGACCGACAGTCGGATCAGTCCCTCGCCGATATGACATGCTTGCAGTTGTTCCGGCGATAACTGGGAATGGGTGGTTGATGCCGGATGGATTGCCAAAGATTTGGCATCGCCCACATTGGCCAGGTGGGAGATAAGCTTAAGACTGTCAATAAATTTGCTGCCTGCCTGCATCCCGCCTTTAATGTTAAAACCAACCATCCCGCCAAATCCGTGTCGCAGATATTTCACCGCCAGCTCATGGCCGGGGGAGTCGGACAGTCCCGGAAAGTGCACCCATTCGACCCCTTTCTGCCGGCAGAGGTGGTCGGCGATTTTCGCCGCATTCTCGCAGTGCCTCTCCATCCGCAGACTGAGCGTCTCAATGCCCTGTAAAAAGGTCCAGCAGTTGTCCGGGCTGATGCTCGCTCCGAGATTTCTCAGAGGTACCAGGCGCATGCGCAAGGCAAAGGCCACTGGATTGAGATCGCCCAGGTCATGCGCGTAGCGCAGTCCGTGATAGGACTCATCCGGTTCGTTATAGAGGGTAAATTTGGGATCCTGCCAGTTAAAATTAGCCGCGTCGATGACAATGCCGCCGATGGCGGTGCCATGGCCGCCGATCCACTTGGTCAGGGAATGGATAACGATATTGGCTCCATGATCGATGGGCCGAAGGATGCAGGGCGGGGTAAAGGTTGAGTCGACGATCAGAGGGATATGGTGTTCGCGGGCGATTTCCGCCAGGGCTTCCAGATCGGTCATGTTGAGGGATGGGTTGCCGAGAGTCTCACAATAAATAGCCCTGGTTCGCGCATTGATGGCCGCCTTGAAATTGTCCGGATTAGTCGGATCGACCAGGCGAACCTTGATGCCAAGCTGCGGCAGGATGGAATTGAACTGCACAAAGGTTCCACCGTATAGATTGTTGGCGGCAACCACCTCGTCGCCCTGGCTGCAGATGTTTATTATGGTATAAAAAATAGCCGAGGTGCCGGAGGCCACAGCGAGCGCCGCCGCCCCCCCTTCCAACTGCGCCATTCGCTGTTCCAGGACGTCCTGGGTGGGGTTGCCGATCCGGGTATAAATATTGCCCAGTTCTTTTAAAGCAAAGAGGTTGGCGGCATGTTCGGTATTTTTAAACATATACGCCGCCGTGCGGTAAATCGGCACAGCCCGGGAAAGAGTATCCTGGTCGACGCGCTGCCCTGCATGCAGGGCAAGAGTTGCAAATTTCATAGTTTTTTCTCCTCTGTGCGCTTTTTTTCAGCGGGGAATCATTTGTTTTCGGTCTGATCGGCTTTAACCTGGTCGACAAACTCACGAATGGGTTCGCCGCTGCCGGTTTTGGCCTCGGGGTTTATGGCCAGAAGCTCATCCCAGGCGGCGATGGCGCCCTGACGATCTTTGAGATCGTAGAGCAGCACGATGCCCTTATTGAATCTGGAAGGTAAATGCGCTGGGTCTTTCTTGATGGCTTGGTCAAAGAGTTCAATGGCCTTTTCCGGCTGCTTGGTCCGTCGATACATCACGCCGAGGTCGGTGAGCAGGTTGGCGTCGCCCGAGTGCAGTTCCAGGGATTTGGTATAGGCGGCGATTGCTTTTTCCGGTTGATCGGCATCATAATAAAGGTGCCCTAACTGAATCCAATTGGTGAAGTTATCGGGATGGGCGGCAAGTTCGGCCTCCAGGTCGACGATTGCCTGGCCATCGGTGTTATTCGACGATTGTGATTCGACTGTGGCAGGGGTCGTGCCGATTATTTTACCTTTGTATACAGTGAATGCCACCCCCGCGAGAAACCCGGCGACAAAGATCATGAACCAGGTAACCAGATGGCCTTGCGTGCTCTTTGTTGGTCCCGAATTATTGGTCTTCTCTGTCTTCACTTTCATCTTTTTTGCCATAACAGTGTTTTCCCTACGTAATTGATAAATCGTAATAATAAAATTATGCAGCGCCCGGATGATGGTCTTTTTGGAGCGGCTCCTCGTGCATTTTATACCACAATGTGTCATTGTGTTCAATATGCCGGGAAGAACAACTGGACAATATTTGCAGAAAGGTGTCAAAGTAGGTCGAAAGAGTCGCCACACTCTTTTAACAACCGTATCATAAACATCGTGTCGCCTAATAAACCATGGTAAAAACAATAAATATATCCGTTTTCGGAGTTTGTCCAGTGGCTGCGACACCATAATCGGTCAATGAAGAGTTGAAAGTACAGCCTATTCGCTGGAGGACTAAATATGAAGGTAATGGACAGAGTTGAGAGTCAAACAGATAAGGACGGGGCTACCTGGCCGACCGTCGCGTTTCCCTCCACCGTAAACGCCATTAAAGAAAATATAATTCATCATCTCATGAGCTTTCAGGGACGGGACCCCGAGCGTTCCGGTGCCCAGGATGTCTACCGGGCCCTGGCCTATACCATGCGGGACCTGATGGTGCAGAAATGGATTTCCACCCAGAAATCCATCTACGCCAAAGAAAAAAAGCGGGTCTACTATCTTTCTCTGGAGTTTCTTATCGGCAGATCGCTGGGCAACGCCATGACCAATCTGGGTATTCTGGAAGATGCCAGACAGGCGGTTGAGGAACTAGGTTTTGATATGGCGGAAATCAGAGACCAGGAAGAGGACGCCGCCTTAGGCAACGGTGGTCTGGGGCGTCTGGCCGCCTGTTTTCTGGACTCGATCGCCACCCTGAAAATTCCTGCCTATGGCTATGGTATCCGCTATGAATACGGTCTTTTTTTCCAGAAGCTGGTCGATGGTTATCAGGTAGAGGGTCCGGACAACTGGCTGCTGAATGGAACTCCCTGGGAGTTTGAACGACAGATGCCGGTTTTCCAGATTCAATTCTTTGGCAATGTCGCCAGCTATCAGGATAAAAACGGCAGGTTTCGCTGCAAGTGGGTCAATACCAAAGATGTCATGGCCAAAGCCAGTGATATCATGGTCCCCGGCTATAAAAATGATCATGTGATCAATATGCGTCTCTGGTCGGCCTTTGCTTCACGAGAACTCGATCTATCGGATTTCAGTAAAGGAGATTATATCGGCGCGGTGGAATCACAGGTCAGCTCAGAGACGATATCGAAGGTCCTCTATCCCCCCGATCATAATTATGCCGGGCAGGAGCTACGGCTCAAGCAACAGTATTTTTTCGTTGCCGCGACCTTTGGCGATATCATGCGGCGGTTTAAAAATAAACATGTCGGTTTTGATCGCTTCTCTTCGATGGTCGCCGTGCAGCTCAACGACACCCATCCGTCCATTGCCATCCCTGAATTGATGCGTCTGCTCTTAGATGTTGAAGGACTTGGCTGGGAAGAGTCCTGGGAAATCACCGTCAACACCATCGCCTACACCAATCATACCCTGATGCCGGAGGCTCTGGAGCGCTGGACGGTCGATATGATGGAAAGGGTGCTGCCGCGGCATATGCAGATTATCTATGAAATCAATCGGCGTTTTCTCGACGAGGTCGCCCAGAAATATCCGGGCAACGAGAGAAAGCTGCAGGAATTTTCCATCATCGAGGAAGGGCCGGTAAAAATGGTTCGCATGGCCTACTTAGCGATAATCGGCAGTCATAGCGTCAATGGAGTGGCGGAACTGCACTCTCAGCTGCTTAAAGAACGAATTTTCCCCGGCTTTAATGATTTTTTCCCCGGGCGGTTTAACTCGAAAACCAACGGGATCACCCCCCGTCGCTGGCTGCTCGATATCAACCCGGAACTGGCCCTGTTGATTACCGCAAAGATCGGTGCCGGCTGGATCACCGATCTCGATCAGTTGCGCGGTCTGGAGCCTTGTATCGACGATCCGGTCTTCTTAGCCGACTGGCGCCGGATCAAGCTGAACAACAAAAAACATCTGGCGGAATATATCAAAAAGAAATGCAAGGTGGTGGTTGATCCTAACACCATGTTCGATATCCAGGTTAAAAGAATCCACGAGTATAAGCGGCAGTTGCTCAATGCCCTGCATCTCATCCATCTCTATCACCGGATAATTCATGGGGAAGCGGAAGGCTGCGCCCCACGCACCGCAGTTTTTGCTGGCAAGGCCGCCCCTTCCTACTGGCGGGCCAAGCTGATTATCAAGCTTATCACCTCGATAGGCGATGTGGTCAATAAAGACCCCAGAGTGAAAGATAGGCTCAAGGTGGTCTTTCTGCCCAACTACAATGTGTCTCAGGCGGAGATTATCATGCCGGCGGCTGATCTCTCCGAACAGGTCTCCACCGCCGGCACAGAGGCATCCGGCACCGGTAATATGAAGTTTTCCTTAAATGGTGCGCTGACCATCGGCACCCTGGACGGGGCTAATATCGAGATACGCCAGGAGGTGGGGGCTGAGAATATTTTCATTTTCGGCATGACCGCCGAAGAAGCCGAGTTTGAGAGAAAAAACGTCAGCCGAACGCCCTGGCAGGTCTGTCAAGGTAACGAAGGGATCAATAATGTTATCGAATCCATTGCCGATGGCTCGTTCAGCAACGGCGACAGGGAGCTGTTCAAGCCACTGGTGGACAGCTTGATGGATAAGCATGATCCCTATCTGCTGCTTCTCGATTTCGAGTCCTATATCGCCTGTCAGAATAAAGTAAGCGATGCCTTTCTTATTCCCGAAGCCTGGGCGAAAATGGCGGTACTCAACGTTGCCCGGATGGGTAAGTTTTCTTCCGATCGAACCATAAAACAGTATTCCGAGGAGATCTGGTCTATTCCCGTTGAAAAGCCCGGAAAGACTTCTGTGAGGAAAAACAGGCGGTGACAGGGGTTACGATCCGGCCATTCGACCATCCGGCTTGACCTGGAGATGATTTTCGAGTATCTACAGGCTCCTGGAATTAAAAAAGGGATTATCGATTGAACAGTCGATAATCCCTTTGAAATTGCTGGAGGCGGCGATCGGAGTCGAACCGATGAATAATGGTTTTGCAGACCACTGCCTTGGCCACTTGGCTACGCCGCCTTCCTTTTAGAGGACATCTTTATACCATAGCAGATTTTTTTAACAAGGGAAAATATTGAATGGGTATGGATATCGATTCGCTGGTGCGGATCAACAAGGAACAATTGAGCGCACTGGAAAAGACCCTCGGCTATCGCTTTACCGACCTGCGCCTGTTGCAGAAGGCGCTGGTGCATTCGTCCTATGCCTTTGAGCAGGGGCAGGCAGGGCATGACAACGAGAATCTGGAGTTTATTGGCGATGCCGTACTCGACTTGGTGATCGGCAATATCCTCTTTCATCGGTATCTGCAGATGCGCGAGGGCGAGCTGACCAGGCTGCGTTCGTCGCTGGTCAATGAACAGTACCTGGCGAAGATGGCCAGAGTCCTGGATTTAGGCAGCTATCTGGCCCTTGGCAAAGGGGAAGACGCATCGCATGGTCGGTTTAAGCCGTCGATTCTGTCCTGCGCTTATGAAGCGGTTATCGGCGCAATATTTGAAGATGGCGGCTACCAGGCCGTCTGTGATGTCATCGAAGGTTTTTTTCTGCCGGAGATCGAGGGGAAAAGAGAAGAGCTGTTGCTGGCCGATGCCAAAAGCCGCCTTCAGGAAGCCCTGCAGGAAAAGTACAACGAAGCGCCCAGCTACCGGGTAGATGCTGAAGAGGGACCGTCCCATCAGAAACTTTTTACCGTTGCCGTTTGTTTCCGGGAGCAGGTGCTCGGCACCGGTCAGGCCGGCTCGAAAAAGGAGGCGGAACAGCGGGCCGCCGCCACCGCTCTCATCGGCCTGGCAAAGAGCACCAGGTGAGGCAATAGATGCTGATCATCCCTATTTTTATTGCCCATCGGGGTTGTCCGCATGACTGTTTATTCTGCAACCAGCAGAACATTTCCGGGACGGCAAGAAATACTGCAGTGGATGTTGGCGGGACCATCGATGCGTGGCTAATGCGCCGGGGGGCACGCAGCCAGGTCCAGGTGGCCTTTTTCGGCGGCTCTTTTACCTGTCTGCCGGTGAGCCAGCAGGAGGCTTTGTTGTCGGCGGTTCAGCCATATATTGCGGCGAAAAAAATTGATTTGATTCGGTTGTCGACCCGGCCTGACTGTATTGATCATGCGGTATGTCGGCGGCTCCTGGAGTATAAGGTTGGAGTGGTTGAATTGGGGGCGCAATCGATGTGCGATCCGGTCCTGCAAAAATCGCTGCGTGGTCATAGCTCGGCGCAGATTGGTGAGTCGTTTGCCTTGCTCAGGGGGGCCTGCATAGCGGCCGGACTGCAGTTGATGCCCGGTCTGCCCGGTGAAACCAGTTCCTCGTTTTTAAAGGGAATTGATGCAGTGATTAGGCTGAAACCCGATTTTGTCCGGCTCTATCCGACTCTGGTGGTCAAGGATTCCGGCCTCGAAAAATTATACCGGGCGCATGGGTATCGGCCTCTTTCCCTGGCCAAAGCTGTTGCCCTTACCGCCAGATGCTATCAGAAATTGACTGTGGCCGGTATCAAGGTGATCAGGATGGGGCTGCAGCCTTCGCCGTCTCTTGCCGAAAGTGTTGTCGCCGGGCCGTATCATCCGGCTTTTGGCGAACTGGTGCAGGCGCGGCTGTGGTTCCGACGGATCCGCGCCCGGCTGGCAGCACTTGAGCCGGATCAGAAGCTTGTGCTGCAGATCTCACCAGGAGATATGTCGGCGGTGGTGGGGATGAAAAAACAAAATATCAAAAGACTGGAAGAACTGGGATTTACCGGTCGTTTTACAATTGTTCAGAAGCAGGATATGGCACGAGGAAGTATAGAATATGTTGTCGGTTAATCATTTAGACATTCGCTACGGCGAAAAACATCTGTTCAAGGATGTATCGATCCAGGTACACATCGGCAATCGAATCGGGCTGGTGGGGGTCAACGGGGCCGGAAAAACCACCCTGCTGCGAATTATGGCCGGACTGGCAGCGACCGATGACGGAGTGGTGACCAGATCCAAGCACTTCACTATCGGCTATTTGCCCCAGGAATCATCGGAACTTTTTTCCAAGCGTAGCCTCTATGCCGAGGCGGAAACGGCCTTTGCCCCCCTGCTTGCCTTGCAGGCCGAAGCAGCGCAGCTGCATGAACAGATGCGCAAAATCGATCCGCACTCGGATGAATGTCAGGCTCTTTTATTACGCCAGGGAGAGATTCAGCATCAGCTCGAGGCCAGTGATATCTATACCATTGCCGGCAAGATTGAAAAAATCCTGCTCGGCCTCGGCTTTCGCCGGGAGGATATGGAAAAACCGGTCAACGCCTTTTCCGGTGGCTGGCAGATGCGTCTCAAACTTGCCAAGATGCTGCTTGAAGCCCCGTCACTGTTGCTGCTTGATGAACCGACCAACCATCTCGATCTGGACTCCTTGACCTGGGTCGAGCAATTCCTGAAAAACTATAACGGCTCCATGGTGATTATTTCCCACGATCGGACCTTTCTCGACAAGGTAACCGAACGGATCTGGGAGCTCAGTTTTGGTCGGATCGACGTCTATAAGGGCAATTACAGCTATTTCATCAAAGAGCGGGCGGAAAGAAGGGCCATTGAAAAAGGGGCTTACGATAATCAACAGGCCAAGATCAAGCAGACCATGCGTTTTGTCGATAAATTCAGGGCCAAAGCAACCAAGGCGCGCCAGGTGCAGAGCAGGGTTAAGCAGCTTGAAAAACTGGAAATAATTGAGTTGTCCGAAGAAGAAAGACAGATCCGCTTTACCTTCCCACCCGCCCCGCCATCTGGCAAGGACGTGCTGGTGGTGGAAGGCGTCAGCAAGAGTTACAGCGACCGCCGAGTGTTCAGTGCGGTTGACCTGCTGCTCGGTCGTGGCGATAAGGTCGCGGTGGTAGGCGTCAACGGTGCCGGTAAATCGACTTTTTTGAAAATTCTGGCCGGGCAGATTGCAGCCGACGTCGGGGAGATCCGCCTTGGCGCAGGCGTCAAGGTTTCCTACTTTGGCCAACACCAGGCCCAGGAGCTCTCTCCGCAACTGAACCTTCTGGAAACCATGGCCCTTTCCGGCGAGGAAATGACTATCACCCGGACCCGCTCGCTGCTCGGTGCTTTTCTTTTTCGCGGCGAGGACGTCGATAAAAAAGTTTCGGTATTGTCCGGGGGTGAGAAAAGCCGGTTGGCCCTGGCCAAGATGATCGCCAAACCGGCCAACTGCATGCTCCTCGATGAGCCGACCAACCATCTTGATATGAGCTCGCAGGATGTGCTGCAGGAGGCGATGGCCCAATATGACGGGACGATAGTGGTGGTTTCGCATAACCGCTATTTTCTCGAAGGCTTCGTCAACAAGGTTCTGGAAGTAAAAGATGGCCATATCACCATGTATGAAGGCAGTGTCGAAGAATACCTGGTGAAGCAGGAACAGCTCCGTGAGTTGGCCAAGGAGCAGGCGGCAAATGAACAACAGGAAGACGATCAAAACGCAGAAAAATCAACCGATACACAAGAGAGCCGCAAGGAGAAGAAGCGTCTAGAAGCGCAGCTGCGCCAGGAGCGAAGCAGGCGGGCCGGTCCCTGGCTGAAACAGCTCGATGAGGCGGAAAAACAGGTTGAGTTTCTTGAACAGCAGAAAGAAGACCTGGAGGCTTTGATGGCTGATCCGGAACTTTATTCAGACAACAGCAGCTGGGCCAGGACGAGCAAAGATTATGAAGAATGCAAACGCCGCCTGGATCGCTGGTATGCTAAATGGGAAATAGCCCAGCAGAAGATTGATGTCATCGATGCTGAATTGAATGGTGGTTGACAACTAAAAAAAAACACGCCGACTGAAACGCAGGCAACTGTAACAGGCTACTGCGCGAATCGCCGTAACGGGATAATTCAAGTTGCCGGCTCAATCTTTATTACCTCTCTATGCCAAGGTATCTTGCCTGCAGCTGTGGATCGGCACGCAGGGCTTCGGTCGATCCATGCCAGACAATGCTGCCTTTTTCCATGATATAATGGTGATCGGCAAGTGCCATCAGGGCGTCCAGATTTTTATCGACGATCAGGATCGCCAGTCCATTTTCTTTGAGGCCCGCCAGACATCGCCAGATCTCCCTGCGGACCAGGGGAGCCAGTCCTTCGGTGGCCTCATCGAGAATCAGCAATCTCGGGTTGGTCATCAGCGCCCTGCCGATAGCTAGCATCTGCTGTTCGCCGCCGGAGAGCTGGTTGCCGTAATTTTTCAGGCGGTCGCTCAGTCTGGGGAACATGGCCAGGATCGTATCAAGGCAATAAGGTTCTGGTCTTTGCTCGCGGTTGGCGGCGGTTGCGAGCAGGTTTTCCTTGACGGTAAGATTGGGAAAAATCTGTCTGCCCTCGGGGATAAGGCCGATTCCCAGCCGGGCAATACGATAGCTGGGCAGCTGATGGGTCTTTTGGCCGCAAAAGGTAATGTCGCCAGAATGAACCTCGGTGAGTCCCATGATCGAACGAATAGTGCTGCTTTTGCCCATGCCGTTTCGTCCCAGCAGGGTGACTACTGTCGACTGGCTGACTGTCAGCGAAACCTTGAAAAGCGCCTGGCTTGCCCCATAATAGCTTTCTATATCCTGAACCTGCAGCATCAGCTTTGATCTCCCAGATAGGCGGTCTTCACCTGCCTGTTGTGGCGGATTTCATCCGGCGTGCCGGTTGCCAGGTTTTCACCATAGACCAGCACGGTTATTTGATCGGCAAGGGAAAAGACCACATCCATATCGTGTTCGACCAGCAGGATAGTCAATCGCCCCTTGAGTTTTCTGATAAGCTTGGAGAGTTGGGTGGTGCCGCCGGGGCCCATCCCGGCCATCGGTTCGTCAAGGATCAAAAGCTCCGGCTTGCCGACCATGGCCATGCCGACTTCGAGCTGCCGCTTTTCGCCATGGGAAAGATGCCTGGCGGGAAGTTCGGCGCGATGCAGGAGATCAAACTGGTCCAGTGCCGCCGCCAGTTCCCGACGCACTGGTGGTGATAATCGCCAGTGGTTCAGGAATTGAAAATTATGGCCGGAATGGGCGCAGATGGCCAGACTCATATTTTCCGCCACCGTCAGATTTTCAAAAATATGAGTGATCTGAAAAGATCGGCCGATACCGAGCCTGGCCCGCCGGCAGGCTTTGATCCTAGTGATGTCCGTGCCTTTAAAGACAATGGTGCCGGAGTCTGGAAGTATATCGCCGCTTAACTGGTTGACCAGGGTGGTCTTGCCCGCTCCATTAGGGCCGATCAGGGCGTGGATATGATTTCTGGCGACGCTCAGGCAGAAATCATTGGTGGCCTTGACCGCACCAAATGATTTTTGCAGATGTTTGAATTCCAGCAGGGGTTCAGCCATTGTTGCCGTTCCCCCCGGCCAGCAGCCCAAACAGGCCGCGCTTGGCAAAGATAACCGCCAGGATCAGGGTGGGGCCCATATAGATCATCCAGTGTTCGGTATACATGGCCAGTCCTTCTTCAAGAAGAAGAAACATTGCCGCACCCAGCACCGGCCCGGCAAGGGTACCCAGGCCACCGAGCAGAACCATGACCATCAGTTCACCCGACAGCGTCCAGTGCATCAGGCCGGGGCTGATATACTCCGTTTGATTGGCGAGCAAAGCTCCAGCCAGACCGGCTCCACCGCCGGCAATGGAGAAGAGGACCAGTTTATAGCGGTTGGCATCAATTCCCAGGCTTTTAATGCGTCTCTCGTTATTGCCGGCACCGCGCACGACCAGGCCGAATCGGGAGTTGACCAAGCTGTGGGTAAAGAGCAGAAAAAGACTGAGGGCAAAGAGGCAGACATAGTAGAAATGCATGTCATTGGCCAGATCGAGCCCCGGCAACGTATTGCGGGAATATAAAGAGATGCCGTCGTCGCCGCCGTATTTTTCCAGCGAGACAAACAGGTAATAGAGCATCTGGGCAAACGCCAGGGTGATCATGATAAAGTGCATGCCGGTGGTGCGCAGGCTAAAGGCACCGATAACCATCGCCGCCAGCGCGGCAAAGAATATCGCCAGCGGCAGGATAATGAGCGCGTTGTCGATGCCGGAAAAAATTCCCACCACATAGGCACCGATGCCGACAAAGGCGGCGTGGCCGAGGCTGATCATCCCGCTGTAGCCAAGCAACAGATCCAGACTGACTGCGGCCAGGGCGTAAATGACAATCCTGCTGCCCAGGGAAAGCAGGTAGGGATCATTGGTCAGTTGCGCGGCAAATGGCAGAAGAAAAAACACCAGTGCGCCGCAGCCGATGATGATTCTTTTCCTGTTAAAAGTGAACATCAGGCATGAGCGGGAAAGAGGCCCCGGGGTTTCCATATTAAAACCGCGGCCATAAGAATATATATGGCCATTGAAGAAAGCGAGGCGGCAAGACTGTTTGCCGTCGATGATTCGAGGAGCAGCCGCAATAAACCCGGGAGAAAGGCCCGGCCCAGGGTATCCACCAGGCCGACCAGTAAGGCCCCGGCAACCGCCCCGCGGATAGAACCGATGCCGCCGATGACGATAACCACAAAGGTGAGAATAAGGATACTCTCGCCCATGCCGGACTGTACCGCCAGGATTGGTCCGGCCATAACTCCGGCAAGACCGGCCAGAAGAGCTCCCAGGCTGAAAACCAGCGTGTAGAGGAGCGTGATATTGACCCCGAGCGCGCCGATCATCTCCCGGTTTGCCGCACCTGCCCGAATTTTCATGCCGGCTTTGGTGCGGGCAAAAAGCAGCCATAAGGACAAGGCGACCACGAGACCAACGCCGATTACCGCCAGTCGGTAGGCCGGGTAGGGCAGACCGGGGAGGATTTCGATGCTTTTGGCCAAAACAGGCGGCACGTCCATAAAAAGTGGCTGTCTGCCCCAGATAATCAGCATTAATTCATTAAAAAACATAATCAGGCCGAAGGTAGCCAGGACCTGGTCGAGATGTTCTCTATGGTAGAGATGACGCAAAATTAATATTTCGACCAGCGCACCGGCCAGGCCCGCAGCACCGATTGCCGCCGGGATTGCCAGAAGAAAGGAGCCGGTCCGGACGGCAACCGTCGCCCCGACATAGGCCCCGATCATATAAAACGAGCCATGGGCCAGGTTAATAACCTGCATGATGCCAAAGACCAGGGTCAAACCTGCCGACATGAGAAAAAGGGTGATGCCCAGCTGCAGTCCGTTAAGAATTTGTTCAATAACAAGGAGCATTACATGTTACATTTTCCCACGTAGGCGTCGACGTGGTTGCTGAAAACCTTTTTGATGGTCTTATTGGTAAAACCGTCCTTGGTCTGGACGACTTCACGGATATACAGATCCTGCACCGGATGCTGATTGACACCAAAGGAAAAATTACCGCGAACCGAGGCAAAATCAGCTTTTTTCAGAGCGGCCCGCATGGCTGTCGGGGCAACGTTGCCACCCGTGGCCTTCAAGGCCGAGCCAATCAGTCGCGCCGTATCGTAGCCCTGTGCGGCATACAGAGTGGGCATTCGGCGGTAGGTTTTCTGAAAGGCCTCGACAAACTGTTTATTGGCCGGATTATCGAGGTCATGGGTCCACTGTGAGCCGTTTTTTACCCCCAGGGCTGCAGCGCCGACCGCGCCGAGGAGTCGTTCATCAAAGGAAAAAGCCGGCCCGTAAAGGGGGATCGTTGTATTCAGGCCGGCCTGGGCGTACTGCTTGACAAAATTAATACCCATGCCGCCGGGCAGGAAAAAAAATACCGCATCCGGTTTTGCAGCGCGCAACGCGGCAAGCTCCGCGGCGTAATCGGCTTGACCAAGTTTGGTATAGACTTCGCCCGCGATAGTCCCTTTATAGAAGCGTTTAAAGCCGGCCAGGTGATCTTTTCCGGCTGGGTAGTTGGGCGCGATCAAATAGACGTTTTTATGGCCTGCCTCGGTAACATATTGTCCGACTACCTCATCGAGGTTGTCGTTTTGATAGGAGACACTGAAATAATTCGGGTCGCAGCCTTCGCCGGCAAGTTTGGAGGGCGCCGCATTGGCGCTGAGATACAGCACATCGTCGCGGACAACCTTCGGCACTACGGCCATGGCCACATTGGAGAAAACAATGCCGGTCATGATTTTTATTTTGTCTTTCTGGATATATCTCTCGGCAATCTGTTTGGCTTTTTCAGGTTTCATTCCGTCATCCTCGACCAGCAGATCAACCGGTATGCCGCCGAGTTTGCCGTCTTCCTGGTCAATCGCCAGTTTGAAGCCGTCACGGATATCTTCGCCGAGGTATCCCGCCTTGGTGGATAAAGTGGTAATCATGCCGATCTTGACCGGTTCTGCGCCGTAGCACAGGGTCGACAGCAGCAGGTATATCCCCACCGCAGTGAATAAACGTAACATTTTTTTCTGCATACTCTCTCCTTATGGTATTTATTTATCCATCATTGCCGGGTTATAGCGGTTGGTGGATTTCTTTTTGCTTCTTTTTTTGGCCAGGGCAAGACGGCCGGCGGCGGCTCTTTTTTCGGCCCTGGCGATGAGGTGTTGATGGATGCAGACGGCCCCTTTTTCACTTTCGGAAGGCAGTTGGACCGAGGTCCCGTCACTCTTCATTTCCCAGACGTTTCTGGTATTGGCGAATTGCATATCAAGCACTTCCCGAAGCAGCGCCTTATGCTGTGGGGAGGTAATAGGAGTGCATACTTCCACCCGGCTTTCCAGGTTGCGCTTCATGAGATCGGCGGAGCCGATATAATATTCTTCGTCGCCGTTATTTTTAAAATAAAAAATCCGGCTATGTTCAAGAAATCGACCGACGACGGAAATAATCCGGATATTTTCCGACAAGCCTTTAATGCCAGGGCGCAGACGGCAGGAATCGCGGACAATCAGATCTGCATGGACTCCCGCCTGGGAGGCGCGGTACAGGGCTTCGACGATATCGCGATCCACGAGAGCATTGGTTTTGAACTGGATAAGCCCCTTATTGCCTTTTTTCTGATGCTCTATCTCGCGGGCAATCTTATTGAGCAGGGCTTTTTTCAGCATCTTAGGTGACGGCAGCAGCTTGCTGTAGCGGCGCATCGGAGTGTAGCCGCTGGTCAGGTAATTAAACAGTTCGGTCAGATCGGCACCGATATCCGGATCGCAGGTCATGAGGCCGAGATCGCAGTAGCCTCTGGCTGTTCCGGCGTGATAATTACCGGTGCCGATATGGGCGTATCGGCGCAATCCATTGTAATCCTTGCGGATGACAAATATGAGTTTGGAGTGGGTCTTCAGACCGATGACGCCATAAGTGACGTGGATGCCGGCCTCTTCAAGAAAGCCGGCCCACCGGATATTGGCCGATTCGTCGAACCGGGCCATCAACTCGACCACCACCGCGACCTGCTTGCCGTTCTGGGCCGCATCGATCAGATATTGGATTATTTTCGAATCCTTGGCGGTGCGGTAGAGGGTCATTTTGATGGCCATGACCTTCGGGTCCTGACTCGCCTCGCGTAAGAAGCGTTCAACTGAGGTGTCGAAAGATTCATACGGATGCTGCAGCAGCACGTCGCCGTGTTCCCGGATGGTATGGAATATGTTGGGGTCATCGCCTATCAGCTCGGGATTGTCCACCGGATGATGCTGGGCGAAATGCAGATCGGGACGATCGATGGCAGCAATCTGCATCATGTCGCGCATGCCGAGTATGCCGTCCACTTCATAGACATCTTTGGTCTCGTCGACGCCCAGCTCCGCCGCCAGTTTTCCTTTATGCTGCTCGCCCATGCCCCTGCCTATCTCCAGCCGGACGATTTCGGCAAATTTCCGATCACGCAGCGCCGACTCAATCACCAGCAGGAGATCATTGGCCTGTTCTTCATGGCGCTCAGTGATGGCGTTGCGGGTGACCCGAAAGGTCTCACAGGTCTCCACCTCCATGCCCGGCAGAAGAAGCTGCAGGTTGTTGGAGACCAGGTCCTCAAGAAGAATATAGCAGTGTTCTTTGCCGATTCTGATGAATCGCGGTAAATCCGAACTGGTGGGAATCTTGATGCGGTTGAGATAGCTGTGATCACTGTCCGGATACCGTACACTGACCAGCAGATTGATCGATAAATTGGAAATAAACGGAAAGGGATGGGCCGGATCCATGCCCTGGGGAGTGAGCAGGGGGTAAATTTCATTGCGAAAATATTGGTCGATGGTCTCTTTGTCGTCCTTGTTCAGATCCTTATATTTTTTAATCTTGATATTTTTTCGAGACAGCAGGCGCTGCAGGTCGTTTTCAAGGACGAGCTCCTGATCGAGGATATCCCGCACCACTGCATGGCAGAGATCAATCTGTTCCTGCGGCAGGCGGCCGTCAATGGACAGGCTTTTCACACTGGCTCCGACCATTTGTTTCAGGCCGCCGATTCGTTTCATGAAAAATTCGTCCAGGTTGGACCCGACTACGGCCAGAAAAAAAACCCTCTCCAATAGTGGATTACGGGAATCCTGCCCTTCATGCAGGACCCTTTTATTGAATTCAAGCCAGGTCAATTCCCGGTTGAGGTACCATTCAGAAGATTGCAGGTCGAAGGAAGGAGCTGTTTTCTGGTCATCGGCCTTTGGTTCTTTTTTGTTCTTGTCTACTGCTGATTCCTGGGCCATGGTCTTTGCTTTGATAGGTTGAGTTATCAGAACGATCCAGCTTGATTTTGCCTCTCATCATTATCGGTGTATCGTAGCAGATTCAAATGATAAAAGAAACAGCAGACCCGTCTGCACGCAGAGAACAAAGAGAGAGTGCCGTTGTTCTCTAATTATGATATGATGACGTCATGATATCAAATATGCTTGAGGGATACTATGACAACAACCAAAGAGACCAAAAAAAGCACTTCCCTGCGGCTTGACCCGAAGGTCTTAAAAGAACTGAAATTGCTGGCCATAGAGCAGGATTCCAGTATCCAGGCTATTGTCGAATCGCTGGTCACGGAATATATCAAAAAAAATAAAGCCAAGAGCTAATCCTCCATGAACCCATTTATTTATCTCCTGCCATCAGCGCTCAGCCGGAAAAAACTGCAAAAAGCCTTGTCCGATAAGGCGCCGTACCAGGTTGTTATGGAGCAGGACGAATCGCGGCAGGCAACGCTTCTGGATACCTTTGATGCGCAGGTGGGGCAATCGGCGCAGATGCTCTTTCAGCAGGGCGAGATGCTGCTGTTGATCGATCTGCATACCGGTAGCGTACTGCAGCAGGCTGCGCCTGAAGGGTGGTTGTGTGCCGGGGATCTGCCTCATGGAGAGGTGGCGACGAAGCTGCTGAAGCTGTCGAGTCTCCGGGCTTTTCTGCCCGCCGCCGAGCTCGAACTTGCTCTTGTGCGAGGGCTATTGCTCGACGATGAGGGAAAAACCAGGGTCCGCCTGCATCACCTTAACCTTTATCGCGGCAAAAAATCGGCGGGGGTAGGCAGCACCGAGTATCTGCGCGGCTACACTAAAGCCCATAGAGATCTATGCAGTTCATTGGCAAAAACAGGTGCGATTTTGTGTGACAGTGCCGGCCAACTCTACCAGGCCTTAGGAATTAAACAACAGGTGTACACTGCAAAACCGATGATAGGACTTGACCCCGAGGCTCCCGTGAAGAGAAGTGCACAAACCATCATCACGGTTTTTATGCACACTGCCCGGGCCAATGAAAAGGGGGTGCTTGCCGATTACGATACCGAGTTTCTCCATGATTATCGGGTCAGTATGCGCAAGGTCAGATCGGTGCTGAGCCTTTTTAAAGGGGTGTATAGCCCGGAGCAGACGGCCCAATTAAAAACTGATTTTGCCGCCATTATGCAGCAAACCAATACCCTGCGCGACCTGGATGTCTATCTGCTCAATAAAGCAAACTATTTTAACATGGTACCGGCTGATACCCACGAAGGGCTGGCAGCGCTTTTCGACTATCTCCTTAAACAACGACAAAAAGAACATAAGAGCGTCGGCAAGGTCCTGCGCAGCAAAACCTACCGTCAGGAGATCGATCGGCTGGCAAAACTCTTTGCCGATATAACAAACCTCACGAGCGGCCCGCGGGCTAAAGAAAAAAGCCTTAACTTTGCCTGTCGGCTGATTTTTAAACGCTATGACAAGGTCTGTAAAATAGCCAGGGATATAGACAGCCAAACCGAGGACACTGCTGTCCACCAACTACGCATTAACTGCAAGAAATTGCGCTACCTGATGGAATTCTTTGCCCCGCTTTTTCCGGAAGAAGAGATGAAGACGCTGGTAAAAGCCCTCAAGCTGCTGCAGGATAATCTTGGTAATTTCAACGATTATTCGGTCCAACAAACCTTTCTCAGGCATATTTTAGACGATAAGATGGCCGATTTCGGCCATGCTCAATTAAAGATCGCCGAGAGTGTCGGAGCACTTACCGCCATTCTCTACCGCCTGCAGCAAAAGGAAAGACGTACGGTAATGAAAAATTTTGTCCTTTTTGACAGCGGCCAAACCCGGGCGATGTTTAGCCGACTCTTTCATACAGAGCAAAGCGAGGAGTGTGTTGATGAAAATAATAGCCTGCTACAGTAACAAGGGAGGCGTCGGTAAAACCGCGACCTCGGTAAATCTGGCTTATGTCGCCGCCCTTAAAGGTCGACGGACCTTGTTATGCGACCTTGACCCGCAGGGGGCCTCAGGCTTTTATTTTCGGGTAAAACCCTCAAAAAAACTGCAGAACAAGGCCTTTTTTAAGGATGTAAAGGGATTCTTAGATGCTATCCGGGCAAGTGATTTTGCCCATCTTGACCTGCTGCCGGCTAATCTGAGCTACCGTGATTTCGACATTTTTCTCTCCCGGATGAACAACAGCCGTTCCCGCCTGAAAAAGGCTCTGCGGGAGGTGGACAGCGACTATGATGTGGTCATCCTTGATTGTCCGCCGAACATCTCTCGGCTCTCGGAAAATGTCTTCAAGACGGCGGACAAGATCGTTGTGCCGGTCATTCCCACCACCCTGTCGGTACGCACCTTCGAGCAGCTCAATGATTTTTTTAAAGACAATGAATATCAGCGGAAAAAACTCCTGCCGTTTTTTTCCATGGTCCAGAAAAGTAAAAAACTGCACAAAGAAACCATGGTCGCCCTGCGCAAAAAATATAACAACTTATTAAAAAATTATGTCCCCTTCTCCACCGAGATTGAAAAAATGGGCGTGCACAGAGCACCGGTTGTTACCTATGCCGGCAAGGATTCCGCAGCCCATGCCTACCTGGACATCTGGCAGGAGATAGAAAAGAAAATGCACCTGAAGTAATATAAAAGGGAGATCGGCCATGGCTAAAAAAAAGAAAAAAAAGAAATGTTGCGGCAAATATAAAAAGAAAAAAGGTGAACGCTGCGCCAAGTGCCCCAAGGCCGGCGCCTCAAAGGAATAACGCTGGTCTGATGCTACCGGCGTTGAGCACCGATTCGCCGGCCTTTAATTGATTTGATGATATAATTTCCCCGATTGAATAGTCGCGGATTCCAGGTACATCTGAATTGAACTTCTAGACCAACGCTCATTTTCCTGATATCTCTTGGCGCGACGTCAAAACCGATGCCGTAGAGAGAAATATCGTATAGATCTACCTCAAGGTCGCTGTTGTTACTGGTGGAAACTAGGACTTTGCCTCGCTGTTGTTCTCTTAGAGCTACCCGGCGATTGAAACTTGCCCGGGTCACCTCCCCGCATTTCTGGCAGCGTATGGATCTTTGTCGCACTTCCGGGGGAATGGTTACCATTCGCTTGGCCTGGCATCCATGGCATTTGAAATGTATCCGTCCGTTGCTTACTCGAAAGGTTTGCGTCTTGCTCATATGTTTTCCTTCTCGTGTTTTCTTGATGTCGAGTAACCAGTCTATCGTGCATGCAGGTGTCTTTTCAATTGGTTTTTGTGATCTCGACCATCAAAGGGTCACAAAAAGATTCCCTTAGTGCATTATTGTCGGCCCACCTAATATCGCCACTCGGTGCTGAAATTAAACGTGAGACTGTGATTGGCGTATTGGCCAACGAGAAAGAATGATAATACAGGCTAATACCCAAACCCGTCGAAAAAAAGCTGCACGCAATAGAATTTGGCCATGCTCTTGTCATTTTCATCAACGGAGCAGCCTGTGCCAAGAAATTTTGGTTGCTCGGAAAGTATATTCTTACGATGTCCCGGCGAGTTCATCCAATCACCCAAAAGACTTTCAGCAAACGAGCGAAAGGTATGATTGGCAATAGGTTTGCCTCCCGATTGATAGTAGTATTCGGTGTCACCATCCTTCTTCTCAGGGAATACGATCCTTCCCGGCTCATATTGGATTCCAAAATGTGATGCCACATTTTCCGCCACCAAGCGTATATTTTTAAGCCCCACCTCCCGAACTCGCTTGAGCGGCGTTCGAAGCTCCTGCTCTCTTTGATTAACATGAGCCACATACTCATTTTCGGCCATATCCTGTGCATGCATTCTCGCTGCTTCATCTAGGCGGGGGAGGTGGCCGAGCTGTGCTTTGCCATGTTCTTTGCGTTTCTTGTTGGTTTCATGGAAGATGGCTGCCGAGAGGAGGTTGTGATTGATGTGCCGGAGGTCGATCTTATCATCCACTCTTGCCTGCTGAAAGAATCCGGATGAGTCCATCTGAAAGAAATCAGTCGAATCGACACCACTTTCCGACTGGATTTTACCTTCACCTGAAGTACCTTGCACAGCAATGCAGACAATCATCTGAAAGCTTAAAATGAGAAATAGAGCACCTGCCGCAGTTTTCAATTCCTTGATCATGATGCGCCTCCGTTCCGATCCTTTACTTTTTAGTATCATTTCCTTTGGCACAAGATTTGCTTTAATAATATAAAGGTCAATCGATTTTTGCCAGAAAGCCTCATTTGGCTCATTTACATGGATTCAACTTAACGAGGTAAATTATGTGGCAAGCATGGATAAACATAATTGTTGGAGCTTGGGTGTTTATTTCTTCTTTTGTTCAGAATGCCAATGTGGCCGTTAACTTTTTTATTGTCGGCCTTATCATAGCTATATTCGGTTTCTGGACACCTCGGAAAAAGTGGCAGGGATACGTCAATGGGCTTCTTGGGCTGTGGCTGATATTATCCGGATTTTTTCTCCCTCTGCAGGTCGCGACCAATCTCTGGTTTACTGGGTTGGTTGTCGTGATCGGCGGAGGCTTCGGAGGCCTCAATGTAGCCAAATCCTTGAAAAACATTTCTGATATCGATATCACCCTGCTCGACAGCAGAAACCATCATCTCTTTCAACCCCTCTTATATCAGGTGGCGATGGCCGCATTATCGCCGGCGGATATTGCCGTCCCGATCCGCGCAATTCTCTCGGGGCAACCAAACCTTCGGGTGCTGCAGGCCCAAGTGGAGCATGTGAATGTGGAAAACCAGACAGTGATAACTAAAGCCGGTACTACATACTCCTTCGATTATCTGGCACTGGCAAAATAAATGCAAGACGAGTGAAGAATTATGCTAAGATGGCATGCGGTTGGGCGATGCTTTTAACTGCAGGCAAGCTGCGGGTTGGCCCTGTTCCTCTTTCTCCTGGCGGCATTTTTTACTATTTTGATGAATATTTTGCTTATTAATCCGCCCAATTGCGGGCGCAGTATCCCGGAAGAACGGTATGGCATACTTTCCCTGAAACAAATTTTCCGGGGGGAACCGCTGGCCTTGGAAGAACTTGCCGGCAACCTGGTTGAGCATGATGTCCTGATTGTCGACCTGAAAGCCGATCCAGGCGGCCTCGATGCGGCATTGTCGCACTTTACCCCAGATGTGGTAGGAATTACCGGGGTTACCTGTGAGGCGAATACCATGCTGGAACTCGCCGCAACGATGAAAAGCCACTGCGCACCGCGCGTTGTGGTTGGTGGGGTGCACGCCAGCAATGATCCGGAATTTTTTAATCATCCGGCGGTTGATTGGATCGTTGTCGGCTTAGGTAAAAAAGTCTTTGCCGATCTTGTCTGTGCTCTGCAAAAAGATGCGACGACTGTTCCAGTTCTTGATGGCCTGCTCAAAACCAATCCCGGACAATCACTTGTGCGCCCCGGCAGGAGCAACACCCGTGTCGATCTGGTTGACGAAAAACCGCCGGCATATCACCTGGTGGAGAAGTATCGGCACCACTATGTCTTAGAGAAATTACATATAAACATGGGCTTTGTCGCTTCCGCCTATGGCTGTTCGCATCGCTGTTCTTTCTGTTGCATCAAAGGCCAGACGGGTGGTAGATACTTAAGCAAATCGATTGCTGCAGTCGTGAGAGACATCCGGTTGTTGGGTGATATTCCAGTCATCAGGCTGGTCGATGCCAATACCTTTGGTGACACCAAACGGGCAATGGAACTTGGTCAGGCCCTTATCGCCGCCGATCTGGGCAAACAATATCTGGCCGACATCCGCTCGGATACGGTTGTCCGCCATCCGGAGATGGTGCAACTCTGGCAAAAGGCGGGACTGCGGGCGGTTATTATCGGCTTTGAGGAGATCACCGACGCCGGACTTTTAGCCATGAATAAAGCCAATAAAGTGGCCATGAACCTTGAGGCCATTGCCATCTTGCAAGATATGGGGATTACCATTGTCGGAGATTTTATTATTTCACCCGATTATGATGCAGGCGATTTTACCCGCCTGGGTGAGTATCTTGCGACCAACACAATTGATCTACCGATGATTACGGTTATGACACCGCTTCCGGGCACCGAATTATATCGGCAGCAGAAAAACCGCATCGTCAACCATGACCTCGATTTTTATACCCTGACCAATGCTGTCATCAAACCTAAGCTTGAAGAAAAACAGTTTTATACCCTCTATGCCGAACTCCTTGATACCAGTCATCATAACGCACGGATTTAATGCATGAACGCTTTTATTACCGCAGTATCCGCGGTGCTGCCCGGCGAACCGGTGGACAATCAGTCACTGGACGATTATCTCGGGCCGGTCAGTCATATCTCGGCCAAAACCCGGCAGATTATTCTCAAAAATAACGGTATTAAGACCAGATATTATGCCATAGATCGTAACACCGGCCGAACTACCTATACCAACGCCCAACTGGCGGCTGAGGCCGTGCGTAGGTTACGGCCAATTGATAGAGCGTCGGCCCCGTGGCTGCAATGTCTCTGCTGCGGTACCTCGTCTGCCGATCAGCTTATGCCCGGACACGGTTCCATGGTGCATGGCGAATTGGCCGAAGTGGGACCGTGCGAGGTAATATCCACCGCCGGGATTTGTCTGTCCGGAATTACCGCCATGAAATACGGCGCTCTTTCCGTGGCTCTCGGGACAAGTGCCAATGCCGTTGCGACCGGTTCAGAACTGGCCTCTACCTTTATGCACGGCGATTTTTTTAACGCCATGACCGGCAACGGTAGCAGGAAAACGCAGCAGAAAGAGCTGGCCAAAGGCCATCCGGCCTTTTCTTTTGAGGCCGATTTTCTGCGCTGGATGCTCTCCGATGGCGCTGGAGCGGTACTGTTGGAAAATAAACCGGCGGCAGGCGGTCTCAGTCTGAAAATTGACTGGATTGAAATTATCTCCCATGCCCATCAATTAGAGGCCTGTATGTATGCCGGGGCGGTGAAGCAGGAGGATGGCAGTCTAATCGGCTGGCGTGAATACGCGAAAACTTCTGGAGTGAATGGCGGCGGAGTAATGACCGTGAAACAGGATGCCCGTTTGCTTAATCGGGAGATAATCAGAACGACAATTATTGAAACTCTTCCGCAACTGATCGAAAAACATGGTCTTACAGCGAGCAATATTGATTGGTTTCTGCCCCATTATTCCAGTGAATATTTCAAGGAACCGGTGATGGGTGGCCTTATGGCAGTCGGTCTGCCCATCGCAGAACAACGCTGGTTTTCCAATCTTGCCGATAAGGGTAATACCGGTTCGGCCTCCTTTTACATCATTTTGGAAGAACTGTTCAGCTCCGGCAGACTCCGCAAGGGAGAACGGCTTTTGGGGATGATCCCGGAAAGCGGCCGCTTTTCCGTCGGCTGGGTTTCTCTTACGGTGGTGTAAGCCTACAGGTTAACGTACAGATGGCTTACAAGCGGATCTGAGCGTTGAACTCTTCGCTGCCGAGAATCAATTTTACCGTACTAAAAGAGCCCATAATGGTGCCGATGATGCCGGGTGCCATGACACTTTGCCCGGCAAGATAGAGACCCTGTACGGCCGTGCGGTTGAGCAGGGCCGTTGCCAGCATCTGGCTGGAAGAACGTAGAACCCCGTAGGCACTGCCGCCCGGGCTGTTGACCCAATCCCGCAAGGTCAGCGGGGTGCTGGTATCGACAATTTTTGCACCAGTCAAGGGGCCGAACATCTGGGCTGCTTCGGCAACGAGATTTGTTGCGTACTGTGTTTTTGCCGCCAGATAAGCATCGCCTCGACTGCCGGTTGCGGTATTTTGCCACGGAGCCCATAATTCATCCCTGCCGGAAGTAAGAATTGACAGCAGGTTCCACCCTTTTTTCTCACTCTTACGGATTTGGTAATATCTAAGATCTGCGACCGCACCTCTCTCATCCGTATCGATTTTAAAGATGTTATGAGGGATTTCCGGATGTGCCCCTGCATCAATACCCACATGGACCGAAAAAATGCCATGGGTATCCTGCAGGCTGCTTATCCGCTGGCGATAGGACGGTTTTACGTCGGAGGTAGAGAGCATCTGCAACACCATTTTCGGATGAACCGCAGCAATGACCATTGCCGCCGGCAGGTGCTCCCCTGACTGAAACTGCAGGCCGGTGACCACCCTCCCGCTGACATCGATGCGGCTGATTGGCGCATGGGTAATTATTTTTCCTCCGAGTTCGCGCAGCCGGTCGGCAAAAACATCGGCCATATGGGCACCACTTTTAGCAAGACGCCATGACGAGCTGACGTAGGAGGCCAGTGCAATATTATGGTAATAGCTTGGACAGTCTTCAAGCGGCACGCCCAGCCAGGAGGAGGGGATAGCGAGGACGCTCTTCAACTCGGCGGAACAGTTCAGATTGCGTAGTACTGCACCGAATGGATCATATTGGTCCAGCAGGGAAGAGTTATTGTTGGGGGTATAGAGAAAATCCAGGTTATGGAGTTGTCGCGCCGCCTGGCGAATGGGCGGCATTATTGCGGCTATTTTGTCTTGTTCACCAGGAAAAGCCCTGACCAGATTATGTTCATAGGCATCGATGCCCGGCGGCAGATCAAAGCTTTGCAAACGAGGTGCGTCAGAGGCAAAAATGTACCGGTCGATAACCCCTTCTTCGCCCATCCTGGTTACCGGAATCGTTTCGGTTACGCCGAGGTAATCAAAAAAAGTCCTGAGGATCTGGCCTTTCTCCAGCGATCCCAGATAGTGCACACCGACTGCGCAGTCTATCCCCTCACGGATATAGCTGCGCATCATCCCTCCGGGTCGGGGATTTTTTTCAAGCACGGTGACGTCAAAACCGACTTTTGCCAGAAGTATCGCGGTGCTGAGACCGCCGATGCCGGAGCCGATAATAAGTACTTTGCGGGATAAAGACGGACGAGTCGGCATGATCTTGACCTTGAGTTGAGGGACCGCCTTTTTAGCGAATAAGATGCTCCCAGAGCGGGCCAGTATATCCGCGGGCATGCAGCTTGCTGACCGAAGTGACTTCGTCCGGACCGCCGGAGCCGACGATACAGTTGACGCGCTTGCCAAGTCGGGTGGTAACAAGGGTCTCGATAGTCTGCCGGTCGATCGCATCGGGGGTATAAAAAATGGGCTGCAATACATCGGTGGTCGGCTCGATCTTACCTTCGGCAAGAGCTATATTATACAGTTCCGTCTGGGGATAGATGCGGATGCCGATGAAAAAAAACATCACGGTACGCTTCAGTCGCTCGATGTTATCAAGGCCCTCGGAAATTGTTGCCTTCGATTCGCCGGGACCACCCAGCAGGAAATAATGCGCCACATGCAGGCCGGCGGCCACGGCTTGTTGATGGGCGGTAAAAACATCATCGACGGTGAAAGGCTTCCGGTACGTCTGCAGCATTACTCTTGCTAAAGACTCCGTACCGAACTCGACATGTTTCAGACCGGCATCGGCCATAATTGCAAAGTAATCGGTCGGAGAACGAACAGGGGCGAAAAAGCCTCCCCAGGGGATAGTGACTCCGGCGGCTTTGAACGCCCTGGCCACAGCGAGACTGTGCTTGATGTCGGAATTAAATGCCGAGTCGGTGATAAAGAAATATCCGGCTCCGGATGCCTGGAGTTCACAGGCCATTTCGGCGACTTTCTCCGGTTCAATCAATCGGTGTTTTCGGCCCTCGATAAGCGGATATGAGCAGTAAATGCAATGAAAAGAGCAGCCGCGTTTGCTCTGGAGATTGAGCATGCCGCCGCTGTTCAGGTAGAACCGGTTATGTTCGGCGTCGGGCTGAAACTTTCGCACTATCCGGCCATCCCAGGGCGGAGGGTTGGTTGTCGTACCTTTTGCTACCGCACCAATTACTCCGGGAATCTGTTGCGGATCCAGGCCCTTGTCGACCGCCTCGACAAAGAGGCCGAAGCGTTCCCCTTCGCCGACAATACCGTAATCGGCGCCGAGAGCGGCAAGGATCTGCTGCGGCATGATGGTGAATCCACTGCCGCCGCATACCAGCAGGGCGGTGGAGCCGGCGCGCAGGCGGGCGACGATTTTTTGGTATTCGTTAATGAAATAGCGTGAGCCACTTGCTTCCATGTTGTCGATATTGCGGCAGGACAGGCCGATGACCTGCGGCTGGAAAACCACCAGGAGTGCATCGAGGTCTTCCAGGGAAAGGGTATTGAGATCGGCAAGCCGCACCTCGTGTCCCTCGGCGATGGACCCGGCGACATAATCCAAGCCCAGAGGGTATACCGGATAGGGATTGACAAGGGTATTGGGCGAGACGAGCAGTACTTTCATGGTGGGCACAGGGTTACGGCGGTAACATATTCGCCCAGGCCGACGATCAGGATTTTGGCCTTAACTTGGTCGAGATTGATATTCTCGCCGCCGATAAATGGACCCGGAACGGTTCCTGTGCTAAAAAAAGAAACGGCCAGGGCGGTGGCGAGTGCTGAAGCGGAGGCGAATTCACCGGTAAATTTTCGATACTCGACAAGCGGCACAGATGTTGGCAACAGAGCGGTAAACTGCGCGAGTTGCTGTTCTCCCAGCTCGGAGAGTGACGCCGGGATGCCAATAAAAATAACAGCGCATTCCTGGAGCTTGGCTTGTATGTCAAGGGCATGCATCAGGGCGGGAATAACGTTCTCACCCCTGCAGCTTTGATAAAATGATAAAGAGATGGAGCATAAGGCTCCTTGTGGGGTACGATTAGCGTACAGAGCTCCGCCGCCATCGGCAAGGGCTGTACTCTCGCTGATTGATGGATCGAGAAGCGGCGACAGGTATTTATGCCCTTCGTCTGCCCCAAGAACAAGGGCAGAGCTGGTCGCTTCATGGCAATTCAGCTGTGCGGCGAAC
Organism: uncultured delta proteobacterium; assembly: GCA_963709745.1. Classification (GTDB taxonomy): domain Bacteria; phylum Desulfobacterota; class Desulfobulbia; order Desulfobulbales; family Desulfocapsaceae; genus Desulforhopalus_A. The sequence continues at coordinate 190,597 of CAVPXN010000013.1, read as the reverse complement.
AGGGCCTGTTCAAAGGAATAATCGCCGCCGCTGGTGGTGATGTTCGGACCGGTGGCGCCAAACATGATCGCCACCTGGCCGGCAGCTCCGTTATGCACCGATCCGACAAAATCGGTGGGGCTGGGAAACTCCTCCCCGGATTCGTTCAGGCGGCCTAAAAAATCATAGGTCTCTGACAGGGCGCCCCAGCCGGTCCCCATGAAGACCGAAGCGGGCTTGGCATGTTTTGCATTGGCAAGCTCTGCATCTACACAGGCACTTGCGGCTAAAGAAAGGGTCATGCGCGGCAGCCGTTTCAGCCGACGGACTAATCGTGGGGGAAGAATTTTGCTCAAGGTGTCGAGCGCGGCCATTCCGGCTACCGAGTTGCCGGAAGATATCCGGCTGATCGTCGCCGCCGTATCTCCTGCCCCGCTCAGGCAGGAATAGCCGTGCACGGCCAATGCAGTCATTGGGGACACCGTGGCTGGTGGGGAGAATCTATTGGGCGCGGCGATAATCAAAGAGCCGTTGTTACCGCAAAAACCAAAAGAATTAGTCAGAACGGCCTGCACCAGAGCATTGATCGGCTCAATTACCGGCGAAATTCCGAGAACAGGGTCAACTCGCCGCAAACCAGTGTTGGCCGGCAGTAAACTCCTCTCAATGGCAAGGGTCGACACTATCGCCTCGATGGCTCCGGCTGCGGCCAGGCTGTGGCCGGTTGCCCCCTTGATCGATGAAAGTGGCGGCGGCACGGGAAAAAGGCGCCGCACAGCTTTTGCTTCCGCCAGATCGTTTTCCGGAGTACCGGTGCCGTGCAGATTGATATAGCTGATATCCTCGGGGGTAAGGCCTGCATCGGCCAGTGCGCGGTGCATGGCAGTGTAGGCCTCTTTACCTTCGGGGTGCGGTGCGACAGGGTGGTAGGCGTCGCAGGAAAGTCCTGTCCCAACAATTTCGGCGCACCATTTTTCCGGTTTTTCGGTAGTAAGTAAAAGCATTCCGGCCCCTTCCGCCACAGCCATGCCTTGGCGGTCCTGGTCAAAAGGCCGGCAGCCTGCCTGATCGACCAGCTGCAGCGAGAGAAAACCAAAATAGGTCAGTCTGCTGAGCGAATCAACACCTCCGGCAAGAACGGTCTTGAACTTGCCGCTGCGCAGCATTTGCACGGCAAGAGTAATGGCCGTAATTCCGGACGAGCAGGCGGTGGAAACAACCAGCGCCGGGCCGGTGCAACGGCACTCCCGAGCAATATCAGCAGCGATTCCATGCAGCCCATGATGGCGATAGAGCTTTTTTTGCCGACTGTTATTTCTGAGCAGCTCCTCCGTGTTGAGGATACCGCCGGTGGTGGTGCCGATGACTACAGCCTCGCAAGGCAAGTGGCGGTTGGAATCGGCTATTGCTTGCCTGGCGGCGGTCAGACCCAGTCGATGGGTTCGCGACAGAGGCGCCGGTAAGTCCCGATCAATAAGGCTATCCTTCACCTGACCGGTCGGAAGAGGTACACCATAGAGCGGGGTAAAGAGCGACAGCGGGGTAATCGCCGAACGGTTTTCCCGGAGGCCTTTCTCAGTGGCATCAAGGCCTGCGCCGAGGGCACTTAGTATTCCGACTCCGGCGATATAGACAGCCGGTCTCGTCAAGAAGCCGTACCAGGAGAATTTTGTTGAATATAATCGGCGAGATTGGCCAGCGAATAAAATATTTTTTCGCCCATTTCCTGGTTGTTGATGATAATGCCGTAATCTTTTTCAACCATGACCACCATTTCCAGGACGTCAATGGAGTCAATACCAAGTTCTCCACCGACCAGCTGGGCGTTTTCATTAAAATCTTCCGGTTTCACATCCTGCAAATTGAGGATTTCAATAAGTTTTACTTTGAGTTCTTCGATCAGCGCAGTCATAATTTTTTTTGATTTTTTAGGTTGATTGCAGTAATAAAACCGACAATAGTATAGCATTATGGCCGGGTCTAGGAGCCTTACGGATTAAGCCCTTTAACCCCCATATCTTCGTTAAACTCGAAAAAATTATCCTCGGGATATTAGCTATATGCCTCCGGTAATTTTTTCCAGTTTGTCTTGATCTAAGAAAAAATTGCTATAATTCGCCAGACTCCTGGTAAGAAAAATAACCTTTTGAGGTGATCAGGCAGCACCATAATGCCAATAATCGGATATAATTCCAATAGGAATTTAACCGGAATTTTTCTGATTTGGTGGCGGTTCCAACAATCATAAGGTATCTTCGTTACGATAAAACCAATGCAGACGAGATCATTTGCCGACCTGTGTCTAGAGGACCTGCTTCCCCATCGCGGGACGATGCTGCTGGTTACGAAGGTTCTTGAAGTTGACGCCGAACACGCCGTTACCCTGTGTCGGGTGGCTCGTTCATGGCCTATGGCCGAGGCGAGCGGGATCCCTTCGCTGATCTTAATCGAACTGGCCGCACAGACCGCAGGGGTCTGCAACGGCTGGGACCGGGTTCAGACCAGGGGCCTTGATTCGGAGAAGATGGGGTGGCTGGTGGGGATTAAGAAAGCCGAGCTGTTTATAGATTTTCTATCTCTCGGCAGTGAAATTATCAGCAGCGCCGAAAACAGTTATAAATTTGAGAGCCTGCGGGAAGTGACGTGTCGGCAGCACCTCAACGGGCGGCTGGTCGGGACTATGACTCTGCAGCTCTTTCAGGCATGATGGCGTCGTATAACTCTTCATTGCGGTTTCTGTAGGGGCATACCCGTGTGTTCTGCTGAAATTCAGCGAAAAGTTGGGCACACCCAGGTGTGGTCCTACAAAGCGATTCTAAAAAATCAGTTTTTACGATTCATTGACCAATGACCACTGAAAACGAACAGAGGATTGCCATAATAACCGGGGGCAGCAAGGGAATCGGCCGAGCTATCTGCATCAAGCTGGCCCAGCAGAATTGTTACATTGTCATCAACTATATGGCGGATAAAGAAGGCGCGGAGCAGACCCTTGCCATGATTCAAAGTGATGGTGGTCGAGGTGAAATCTATCAGTTTGACGTCCGGGACGGCCAGGCCACCGAGCAGGCGGTCAGAGATATCGCCGGGCGGCTTGGCAGCGTTGATATCCTGATCAACAACGCCGGGATCGTTGCCGACGGGCTGTTTATGATGATGATGCCGGATAAATGGCAGTCGGTGATCGATACCAGCCTGAAGGGCTTTTACAATATGACTCGACCGGTGATTGAGCAGATGGTGCGCCGGAAAAAAGGCGCTATTGTGTCGCTTTCCTCGGCCAGCTCGCTGATGACCAATCGCGGCCAGGCCAACTATTCGGCGGCAAAGGCCGGTCTGAATGCGGCCAGTCGGGTGGTGGCCGCCGAGGTTGCACGACTGGGCATTCGGGTGAATGTAGTGGCACCGGGCCTGATCGAAACGGCGATGATCGAGCAGGCACCCAAGGCGCAGATTAAGGCTATGATCCCCATGGCCCGGATCGGCAGACCGGAAGAGGTGGCAGAGGTGGTCGGATTTCTCTGCTCTGAGGCGGCTTCCTATGTCACCGGCCAGATCGTCTCAGTCAATGGCGGGATGTTTTAATGAAGTTGCCGGTTTTTGTCAGTATCGTCTTGTTCAGTCTTTTTCTATCAACTTCGGCAAAAACTGCCGCTGATCAGTTCTCCGATAAAGCTCCTGTCTCGCTACAATCGATCCAGGCGGATTTTGTCCAGGAAAAACATTTAAAGATTCTCACCCAGCCGCTTATTTCCACCGGGACCTTTACCTTCCAACGCCCCCAATCCCTGCGCTGGGAATATAAACGCCCGATCCGATCAATTTTGCTTATGCACGATGGCAAGCTGCAGAAATTTGTCGAACGCGAAGGTCGGCTGGTTGCAGATGAGGGGATGCAATTTGGTTCCATGCAGATTGTGCTGACCGAGATCAGCAACTGGCTCGATGGCCGGTTTACCGAAAACACCATGTTCACGATAGCGCGTCCTGCTACCGATCTTATTAAGCTGACGCCAAAGAACCAGGAGCTGGCGGGGGTGATCAGCAGCATTGAACTGACTCTTGCCGATGAGCAGGGCAATCTTAATGAGATAACCATTTATGAAGGCCCCGATTCGTATACCAGGATGCGCTTTAGCAAGAGAATTTTGAACCAGGATATTCCCGTCACCGTTTTTACGCGCCCATGAAAAGGTCGCTGGTCGGTTTGCTTATACTGCTGTTTTTTGCGGCAGGCTGTGCTCAGCAACCGCAGCTGCGCCTCCCCGAGTTACGGGCAAGCAAAGTGGAAGGACAGCAGCAAACCGCCTGTACGGCCCTATTCCCACAGGGCAAATGGCAGTTCGTCCACTCCATCGAATTTACCATGAAAGACGGTGCCGGTCCGCCGCTTATCGGGGTGACCACCATGGACGGCAGTACTCTGGGCTGCGCGCTTATCACTGTTGAAGGACTTACCCTCTTTGACGCGCTGTATCCTGGAAATGCGGATGTTATGGTTCGCCGAGCCATTGCCCCCTTTGATAAAGCTGAGTTTGCCGCGGGCCTGATTAACGATCTCCGGGCAATTTTTCAACCCCCGACGGCAGATTCCGTCATCACCGGGCAGGTTGCAGAAGGAACTACGGTCTGTCGCTATGGAGATGCCGGGGGCGGGGTGGTTGATATTGAGCTTGTTGCAGGTGATGGCTGGCGGATAAAGCAGTATAGTCCCAATTTACTACTGCAACGATCCATTATCGGCCGATCAAGCACAAAAAGCGGGACGAGCCGCATTCCTGATTATATTGAGCTGAAAACCTATGGCCGCAACGGCTATACCTTAAAAATGACTTTAATACGTGCCGATACTTTCCCATGAAATTTAAACTGATCTATCCCAAATGGGGCAAACTCGACCGGCAGACCGAGTTTCACCTGCCCCCGCATGGCCCGGTAGTCTTTGCGGCTACCTTGCCGGAGTATGTCGATATCGATTTTATCGACGAGAACCTGGAAGACATAGATTTTGACCAAGAGGTCGATTTTGTCGGCATCTCCATGATGCTTACGGTGCAGGTCAAAAGAGGCTGGGAGATTGCTGACAGGTATCGGAAAAAAGGCATCAAGGTCATTTTTGGCGGGATCGCCACTATGCTTCATGCTGAAGAAACCATGGCTCATGCCGACGCGGTTTTCCTTGGTGAAGCCGAAGGCCGAATGGAACAGGTCCTCGCCGATTTTCGGGGCAATAAGCTGCAGGCCTGCTACGATTTTATCGACGATCGCCCCGATATTGCCCTGGTGGGCCCGGCCAGGCGGGACATTCTCAACCGTCGACTCTATAACTATAAAGGCGTCCAGATGGTCGACCTGGTGCATGCCTCCCGCGGCTGTCGCTTTCATTGTTATCCATGTGCCGTGTCCTATCTGGGCGGCCGGGCTTTTCGGCCCCGACCCATTGCCGCAGCGGTGGCGGAGATGGCCCAGATAGATAACAACCGGCTGTTTATCGTCGATAATTCCCTGGCCCAGGATACCCAATGGGAGATGGATCTTTTTCGGGAAATGATTCCGCTCAAAAAACACTGGTGTTCGCATCCCATCGAGGACAAGCCGGAAGTACTCGATCTGGCCGCGCAGGCGGGAGCCTGGTATGTCTATCAGGCGGTATTTGATACCTCGGACTATATTCGGGAACGGATCAAGCGGTATCATGATCACGGAATCGGCGTGGAAGGCACCATCCTCCTGGGCCTGGACAGCCATACCGAGGACTCTATCAAGGAATTGATCGATTTCCTGCTGGAGATCGAGCTGGATGTTGCGGAATTCACCGTGTTGACTCCGTTTCCGCATACTAAAGCATACACCCAGCTCAGTAAGGAAAATCGGATCCTGTCCCGGGACTGGAATGATTTTTCGGCGGACCAGGTGGTCTATCAACCAAAGCATATGTCCCCGAAAAAACTCCAGGAACTCCTTGATTATGCCTGGAATTCCTTCTATGCCGATGAACCGCAGTCGATAAAAATGGCCAAGCTCTTTAAGCAGGTGGTTAAAAAAGAAATGCTGGGCAATACCTTTAAGCCCCGGGACCGAAGCCTCAGCGGCCAATCCTTTGGCCGGGCAGTGCAGAGAACCGATGAGCGTTGATCTTTTTCCTGATAGTAAGCGGGCGATTGACGAGCTGCAGCATGGGCCACATTATCCGGGCAAGGAATTTATCGCCGGCGGTGCGACTTTTGCCGAGGTCTATGCCATGGCCGCCCGCCTGCGTCTTGCCCTGGCGGAAGTTGATAATGGTGCCGCCGTCTGTCTGGCCACTGAAAATAAGGCCGTTATCGCCGCTGCTCTGCTGGCCTCTCTGGCTGGCGGACCACGTTTGCTGCTGCCATATGCACTCTCGGCCAGGGCTCTTGCCCAGATGCAGCAGACAACAGGTTTTTCAGCCGCTATCGCCGATGTGCCGGGAGGATTTTCCACCGGGGTGCAGGTGCTTTGCCCAAGAGAAATCCAGGGACAATGGACAAATCAACCGTCAGCAATCCCGGTCAAAGCCGATAAGCAGGCCGCATCTGCCGTTTTGCTGTATATTTTCACCGGTGGTTCCACCGGCAAACCGCAGCTCTTTGCCAAAACCAAAGAAAATATCTTCGGTGAGGCGTTTTTTCTGGCGAGTCGCTACCGGGTGGTGGAAACAGACTGCATTCTGGCAACCATTCCGCCATATCATATCTACGGCCTGTTGTTCTCTGTGGTTCTGCCCCTGGTGTCGTCGGCGACCGTAGTCGGGGATACCCCTTCTTTTCCCGGTGACATAGCTCGGGTAATCAGGCAACATAAAGTAACCCTTCTGGCCGGTGTTCCGGCGCATTACCGGGTTCTGCGCGATGCGCGGTTAGCAGCAACACTGCGGCTGGCCTTTTCTTCCGCAGGCATGCTCGATGCGGTTGACAATCACGAATTCTGCCGGACCAACAGCAAGGGGGTGGTGGAGGTCTATGGCTCTACCGAAACCGGTGGAATTGCCACCAGAAACAGGTCGCTTGGTGAGGAGCATTTCACTGCTTTTCCGACCCTTGACTGGAAAATTATCGACTCCCGCCTGGCTGTACGTTCGCCATATATCTCGCCTGATCTACCGCTTGATGCCGACGGTTTTTTTCTTGCCGGGGATCGGGTGCAGGCACAAGGAGCACAATATTTTTCTCTTTTAGGGCGGGCGGATACCATCACCAAGGTGGGCGGGAAGCGGGTCGATCTGGAAGAAATACGCCTGCTCATTAATAATGCCGCCGGGGTGAGCGACTGCGTGGTCATGGCACTGCCTGATTTCGGCGGCCGTGAAAATCAGATAGGCGTCTTGATCGAGGGATCGGCGATAAACATCGAGAGCCTTAAAAAGACGCTGATCGACTCGCTGGAACCCTATGCTCTGCCGCGTCGTATCAGGACGGTCGATCATATTCCAGTGCACAATAACGGTAAATATGACGGGCCGGCCATTATCCGATTGCTCGGCGATGAGTAGGCTGGGACCAAGTTTTGCGGCGGGCTATGCCTGTCTTTGTGCCTGGGCCGATCTGCTCGATCGCATCAACGTTTATCCGGTTGCCGACGGTGATACTGGAACCAATCTACGTATCAGTCTCGCTCCGCTTCGTGATCTCGATGAGCTCGGCAGGGCAGGTGTTGAGCTGCTTGCGCGTTGCGCAACCGGCAATTCCGGCAATATTGCCGCAGCTTTTTTCATTGAGTTCTGCCAGGCGCACGATTTTTCAGAGCTGGCCGACAAAGCGGCCTTAGGTCGGGAAAAGGCCTGGCAGGCGGTCGCTGCTCCGTGCGCTGGAACCATGCTGAGCGTTTTCGACCGCCTTGTTGAAGTCCTTGCCGGTCATGACCAGCAGGAAGTGATCTCTGCTTCGCTGGAGCTTGCGCTGCAACGAGTTGTCGCGGCGAGCACGCAGTTTTTACCGGATCTGCGAGATGCCGGCGTGGTCGACTCCGGCGCCCTGGCCATGTATCTCTTTTTTGATGGTTTCTTTCACCATCTTACCGGGCAGGAGGACAACAGCCAGTCGATCCTGGATCTTTTCGCTGGAAAACTTGTCATTGCCGGCTCCTATCGACCGCAAAAGACCGACTGCTATTGCGTCGACGCGCTTATGAGGGTCACCGAAATGCCGGCAACAGCCCAAAAAAGTATTGCCGCTCTGGGTGAAAGCGCGGTGGTAGTAGAAGATGCATCGATGTTTAAAGTGCATCTGCATAGCCCGGATCCACAACGATTGCGCGAGCAGCTTGGCTCTCTTGGCACTATTATGCAGTGGTCGGCAACGCAGATTAGCCAGTCAGAGGTGCGGCGATCAAACCCGGCGGACGAAAAGGCTCATCTGCATATCGTCACCGACAGTGCGGGATCGATTACCAGAGAAATGGCTGCGGCGCATGGCATTACTCTGTTGGACAGCTATATCATAATCGGCAGACAGTCGAGGCCGGAGAGTCTGTATATCCCGGATGAACTATATCCCCTGATGCGCGCGGGTCAGAAGATTACCACGGCCCAGGCGTCCAATTTTGAGAGACATCAGCACTATCAGAGTATCTGTCAGCAGTATGGTCGCTGCCTGTATCTCTGTGTCGGCTCGGCCTTTACCGGTAATTACGCTGCCGCCATGGCGTGGAAAAAAGACCATGATCTGGGGAATCTGATGACCGTCGTTGATACCGGTGCCGCCTCGGGAAAGCTGGCACTTCTAGCTTTGCTCACCGCCCGGAAAAGAGTGCAAGCCGAGAGTCAAGAGGAGATCATCGATTGGGTCCATAAGGCTATGGCCACCTGCCATGAATATGTTTTTATTGATCAACTGAAGTACCTGGTGGCCGGCGGACGGGTATCGAAGACGGGCGGTATTTTTGGTGCTTTACTGGCGGTAAAACCGGTTATCAGTCCGACCAGCGAGGGGGTGAAGAAGCTGGGTGTGGTCCATAGTCGAAAAGGACAGCTCACTTTGGCCCTGTCCACGCTGAAAGATCGATTTGCCGCCTCCACCGCACCGATGATCCTGCTTCAATACTCGGATAATAGAGAGTGGGTAACGGATGTTGTTGCTGAACATGTACGTGACTTGCTGCCGCAGGCAGAGATTCTGCTCACGCCGCTGTCGCTTACTTCCGGCGTGCATATGGGACCTGGAACCTGGTCAATGGCTTTTACCGTCCTGGAAGTTGACTCCCTTTAAATTGTAAATCCAGATAGAATGCAGCCAGCCGTCATCATCCCCGTATACAATCATGAGCGGTATATCGCTGAAGTCATTGGAAAAACCCTTCTCCTTGGCCTGCCGGTTATCGTTGTCGATGACGGTTCGACCGATAGCACCGCGGAAAATATTGCGGTTTTAAACGCGGTACGCATCCTGCACCATGCAACCAATAAAGGTAAAGGCGCGGCACTTCTGACCGGTTTTAACGCGGCTGCAGAGGAAGGCTATGATTATGCGGTGACCCTGGATGGGGATGGCCAGCATAACCCGGAAGATATAGTCAAATTGCTGCACGCGGTCAGTGACGCTGAGCGGTGTTTGGTCATTGGCAGCCGGCAGGGCATGGACGGCCGGAAAAATGTACCGTGGACCAGTCGATTTGGGCGCAGGTTTTCCAATTTCTGGGTTTGGGTGGCCGGGGGACCGCTGGTAGAAGACTCACAGTCGGGCTTTCGGCTCTATCCTCTACCTGAGGTTTTGTCGCTTGATGTACAAGCCAGGCGTTACCAGTTTGAAGTCGAGGTTCTGGTCAAGGCGCAGCAGGAGCGGATACGAATCAAAGAAGTGCCGGTGCAGGTAATCTATCAGCCAAAGGGCGAGCGGGTCAGTCATTTTCGGCCCTGGGTGGATTTTCATCGTAATTCAGCCGTCTTCAGCAGACTTATCCGGGGCCGAATTTTCCGGCTGTTTGGCTTATGAACGGTCTCTGGTACAAGCTCCTCACCCATGCCGCGAGACTCTGTGGGGCCTGGCTTTTTGCGGTGGTTGCGCGAATTATTGCCGTCGGTTTTTTTATCTTCTCCCGACGAGTTCCGAACAGTCGTCGTTTCTATGCCGTACTGTATCCTGGGCGAGGCAGGCTGTATCATCTCTGGTGCACTTTTCGCCAATATCAGAATTTTACCACCATCCATTTTGACCGGTTTTTGCGAGGACAGAATAAATCGGCTGTTTTTACCACGGAGGGATTGACAGGACTGGACGAGGTTGTTGGTCGTCAGGGCGCCATTTTACTTATGTCGCATTTAGGTAATTGGGAAATTGCCGCGACCCTGCTTAAAAAATTGCGTGGTGACGCCTCGTTGCTTCTCTATATGGGAGTAAAAGAAAAAGAAGGCATTGAACGGCTGCAAAAAGACGCTCTGCGTCAATCCGGAGTCACTATAATCGGTGCGGACCAGCAGAGCAGTTCTCCTTTTTCCGCAGTGGAGGGGATTCGTATTCTGCAGGCGGGCGGTTTTGTATCCATGGCCGGAGATATTGTCTGGCGTGACGACCAGCGCAGGGTCCGGGTACGCTTTCTGGGCCATACCGCCTATCTGCCGGAGGCGCCTTTTGTCTTTGCGCTGGTGTCCGGAGCCCCACTTATGGTCTTCTTTACTTTTCGCACCGGCAGAAACAGCTATGAATTTACCCTGTCCGACCCCATTACTCTTGAGGCGAAGTCTCGACGGGACAGAGCCGGGCTTATCGGCCGAGCTGCCCAGCAATATGCCGATTTATTAGAGCAATCGCTGCGCCAACATCCCTTTGAATGGTATCATTTCGACCGGTTTATTGAAGATGATTTGAGTGGATAAAGAGATTTTTCGGCAACCCAAAATAATCTAAGATATTGCGCCGAGGTGGAAATCTTGCTATATCCCAGTGTTAACGTCACTCCTTTTTTTCGTGATACAGGGAGTCATCTTCGGCATTGTTGAAATCCGCCCGTGACCGAAATCTCTTTAAGAGACAAAAAAGACAAGCGGCGAAATAACAAAGAGAATTGGCAATATCAGCTCCAAAATGCTAGAATTTTGGGTGAGGAGAAAAGGGTCAAAATTTGAATTGCAGTTATTTTCTGCAAGCATCCAGCATTATTGAGAGTCGGCTCTTTAATATTGATTAGGCAAAAGGAGAAAAAGAATGCACAAAGTAGCGTATAATCGGTTAGTAATTGGTTGTTTATCAACATTTATTGTAACTCTTGGCGGCTGTGGCGGCGGCGGTGGCGGCGGCACCATCACTGATATTGCCCCCCCCATGCCAACGACGACAACGAAGACAGAAAATGGTATCTCACAGGAGGCAGACTACACTGCCTCCGGGACGGTGGTAACGAGCGTTACCGATCAAATTGCCAACAAAACCGGGTCCTCTGTCTCCATCACCACAAATGATGCAGATGGTGTGATCCAGAAGGTTGCGATTACCACGCCTAACGGTTTGGTGACCTGGGATACCAATAACGGGGATATGATTGATACCAGTGGAGCTGTAATTGCGGTCACCAACCCCTCTTCTTTGGGGGTGGTAATCAATAAGGACAACCCGTCAGTACCCTGGCAGTATCAGACGTTTGGCATATGGGAGACCGGCCTTGACACGAACACGGGAAGGATCGGCAGTATCAGTGTGGGCGAGTCGACCACGGGAAGTAATATTCCGCTCACGGGCACGGTGGATTTCGATGGCGTGTCTGGAGGCATATACATAGATCCTGTTGGCAAAACGTATATTACCGCCAGCGATTTATATGCAAGAGTTGATTTTGGACAACGAACAATAGCGATGGAAACCGTCGGTACTGGAAAGATTGACGCGGTGACTGGTGATATAGGCTCGGGTAATTATCCCGTTGACCTGAGTCTTGATATGCAGGGGACGCTTCGCTACAGTGCCGGATTAAACTCCTTTACCGGCACTGTCTCCGCTCCAGGAATGACCGGCACTGTTTCCACACCAGGAATGTCCGGAACATCAACCGGTCAGTTCTATGGACCAGCCGCCCAGGAGTTAGGCGGGGTCTTTTCATTGCAGGGCGCGGGCGTAGAGACGTATCAGGGTGCTTATGGGGCGGTGCAAATAAAATAATTGCAGTCTTTAGCTCTTTTTCTTACCAGCCTCTGTCTCTCACTGTTGCTGATCGTGGGGGGCGGAGGCTTTGTTTATGCTGAGGCCCAAGCCCCAGGCACGACTGCTGTTACTAAAACCAGTAGAGCAACCGATCCGCTGCAGATTCTCTTTGAGATCGCCCTTGGTGAGCTGCAGAAGGGTAATTACCAATCAGCAACTGCTATCCTGCAGTCCCTTGCCGAAAAAACGAAGAGTCCGCGGGTGCAGCTGGAACTGGCCCGGGCTCTGTTTCTTGATCGCCGATATGCTGCGGCAAAAAAAGTTTTTGAAGCCGTGCTTGAGCAGCCGGATATTCCCTGGACGGTGCAGGAAAATATCCTCGCTTATCTTGACCAGATTGATTCTGCTCTAGGCTATATCAAGTTTGGTCTGTCAATAGTAAGCGACAGCAATCCAAGAAACTTTACCGACAGCAGCCAGGTCGTCATTGGCGGACAACCCCTGAACATAGTTCCTCCTGAAGACAACAAGGAAGTCGTCGGGATTCGCTATTCGGTAATTGCCGCCAAGGCCTTTACCGAAACTGCCTGGCTGGCGGGCTACCTGGACGCCGCTTTTTCTGACTTTTCCGGTTCAATTTTTGATCGCTGGGGGGCAGATTTCGGGATTCTGATGTCCCCTAGAGCCACACCGAAGATGAAATATCGGGTAGGGCTCGAGGAATCCTATTACGCTAAGGAGCATCTCTACCAGTTTCCCTATGTCGGTATCCGGTATACGCCACAGCCCCTGTATCAGTTTCGCTTAAACAGTGAATTGAAAATAGGCCGGCTTGGAGTTCCTAACGCCGATTACCTCGACGCGACCAATATTACCCTGACAACCAATGTCGCCCGGCAGGCATTGAGCAGAATTTACACCTCTGGAGATCTCTATCTGGAAAAATCGATTGCCCAAGAGGATGCCTATTCGTATTATGGTGGTGCGCTGGGTTTGAGTTTGACGGTTGATTTTCTGCAGAATTGGCGAGTGAAACCATTTACCACACTTGGCAAAAGGCTCTACGAAGACGATGATCCTTTCTTCTCGGAGACGCGAGACGATACCCGGTTTATCGTCGGAATAACCCTCACTAAAATTAATCTGGAAATATTTGGCTACGCACCGGAGGTCGGGTTCAGCTATGAAAAAAATTCATCGAATATTGATTACTACAGCTATTCCAAATTTGGCGTAATTGTAAAATTTGATGAAATCGAGCTGTTATAATGTTGGCTGGACAACTCAAAAATGTTTCGTAAGAAGTCGGCTCCTATTACAGTCTGACTCCGAATCGAGAGACAGCAGAATTCCAAAGATCCTGAAAACGTGTCGGCAGGAGCGTACGGTGGAATGGTGAAAGAACAACAGGAAAAATCGAACGCGCCACACTCGCTGGCCCTAAGGAAACAATTTAAACGCCGTTTCTTTCTCGTTTTGGGTCCACTGGCTGTCGCTGTTGTCGCCGCCTATATGTATTTGACCGGTGGACGCTTCGTGGACACGGACAATGCCTATGTTCAGGCGGATAAAGCGGCGATAAGCGTTGAAATCCCTGGTCAGATCGTGGCCCTGCTGGTAGTCGAAAATGAGCATGTTGATAAAGGAGCGCCACTTTTTAGAATTGATGACCGTTCCTATGTCATCGCCCTTGAGCAGGCAAAGGCCAGGCTGCAGGAGGCCCTGGTCCAGATACAGAGCCAAAAAGGCAGCTATCGGCAGAAGTCGAACGAGCTCGAGCTGGCCCAGAGCAATATTAATTTTGCCCGCAAGGAATATGTCCGACAGTCAGCCCTTGACGTGAGTCATGCAGTGGCCAAGGCCAAGCTGGATGATGCCGAGCACGCGCTCCAGGCAAGCCGGTTTCGCTATGCCATAATCCAAACCGAGATGGAGCAGATTCTGGCGGGCCTTGAGGGCAACCCGGAAATTGGTGCAGATCAGCTGGCCGGGTATCGCCTGGCCAAAACGGTCGTGGAGAAGGCAGCCCTTGATCTGGAAAGAACCATCGTCAAAGCTCCCTTTAGTGGCCGGGTGAGCAAGGTCCCGCAGCCTGGCAAACACGTTGAGCCCGGAACGCCGGTGATGAGCCTGATTGCCGATAGCAGTTTCTGGATCGAGGCCAACCTTAAAGAAACTGAACTGACCAACGTCCGGGCGGGGCAAAAAGTAGACATACATGTCGATACCTACCCGGAACAGACCTTTTCCGGCCATGTGCAGAGCATCAGCCCTGGTACCGGCAGCGAATTTTCCATAATCCCCGCCCAGAATGCCACCGGCAACTGGGTGAAGGTTGTCCAGCGAATACCAGTGCGCATCAGCGTCGATTCGGCTCATGATGGCCAGGTACTCCGTTCGGGGATGAGCGCTCGGATTAGCATTGACACCACCTACCGCAGGCCGCTGCCGTTTTTAGCCGATAAAATCCTGCGAGCTGTCGGGCTCAGAAGAGAAGCTTTGGCGGCGCCGGCCGAGAAACCATAGAATGGTCCCGGCGGGAATCCAGCCGGCCGATCAGGCATCATCGCGAGGCTTGATCACCGTGTCGATCATGCTGGCGACCATCATGCAGGCCATCGATACGACCATTGCCAATGTGGCTCTGCCAAGCATGCAGGGGGGGATGTCGGCAACCCAGGACCAGATCTCCTGGGTCTTGACCTCGTATATCGTTGCTGCAGCAATAATGACCCCGGTTACCGGGGTGCTGGCGGCCAGGCTGGGCAGAAAAAGAGTCTTCCTTACCTCGGTGGTGGGTTTCACCGTGGCCTCGATGCTCTGTGGTGCCTCGACCTCGCTTACCGAAATTGTCTTATTCCGTCTGCTGCAGGGGGTCTTCGGGGCGGGACTTGTTCCCCTTTCCCAGGCGGTGCTTCTTGATACCTATCCGCGTGAGAAACATGGTTCAGCTATGGCCATATGGGGCCTCGGGGTCATGGTCGGGCCGATCATCGGTCCAAGCCTCGGTGGTTATCTGACGGAATATTATAACTGGCGCTGGGTTTTCTATATCAACCTGCCCATTGGACTTATTGCCTTTGCCGGGATCATGGCCTCCGTGCCCGAGAGCAAAAAGACCAGTACAGGCGGGTTCGACTATTTTGGCTTTGTCCTGCTGAGCTGCGCCATCGGCGCATTACAGCTGCTGCTTGACCGCGGGCAGTCGCTCGATTGGTTTTCCAGTCTGGAGATTGTCATTGAGAGTGTCGTCGTCCTGCTGTGTCTCTATATGTTTCTGGTCCATACCTTTACTGCCGAACATCCGTTTATCCAGCCAGCCATGTTCGCCGATCGAAATTTTATCGTCGGTCTTATCTATATCTTTATAATCGGCACCACTCTGTACGCGACGCTCGCGCTCCTGCCGCCTTTTATGCAGCAGATGATGGGCTTTCCGGTGGTGACCACGGGGTATGTCCTCGCACCGCGGGGGATGGGGACGATGGTGGCGATGATGCTGGTGGGAAGACTGATCGGTCGGGTGGATATCCGCCTGCTTATTTTAATCGGCCTGAGCTTGACCATCCTGGCGCTGTTTATCATGGGTGGATTTACCACCGAGGTCTCTATACCGACCATTGTCTGGACCGGAGTCATTCAGGGGCTGGGTTTCGGTTTTGTCTTTGTACCGCTCAGTACCAGTACCTTTGCCACCCTGCCGTCCCATTTTCG
Source organism: uncultured delta proteobacterium (assembly GCA_963709745.1). GTDB lineage: Bacteria > Desulfobacterota > Desulfobulbia > Desulfobulbales > Desulfocapsaceae > Desulforhopalus_A. The sequence goes on along the minus strand of CAVPXN010000013.1, from coordinate 174,815 downwards.
CAATGAAGGGACCTCGATGTACAGTCTGATGCGCAACATCGGCAGCAGTATCGGGATTTCCATGGTGGTCACGCTGCTTGCCCGCAACACCCAGGTGAATCACGCCTCTCTGGCGGCAACGATGCAGTCGTTTCGCCCGGCTCTCGCCCCGGAAAATCTACCAAAAATCTGGGATTGGACGACAACCGCCGGAACAGTGGCCTTAAATGGCGAGGTGACGCGGCAGGCTCTAACGATTGCCTATCTCAATGACTTTCGGTTGATCATGTGGATCACTATCGCCTCCATCCCTTTGCTTCTGATCCTGCGGCGTAAGGCACGTTAAGTTTTTTTTCAGTTTTTCGTGCGTTGTCGTTGCCGTCTTTGTATGGTTATTTCTATGTATCGCAGGAATGCCTGCAATACATATTATCTGGTTATTAAATTTTATAACGGGGAGGAAAGTTATGGCCGACAGATTGATTTGCAAAGGACTCTTTTTGTTTGCAGTGAGCACCGTATTTGCTATGAGTGCAATGGCTGCTGATTCTATTAAGATAGGTATCAATGTTCCCCTCACCGGTTTTGCGGCCTCTGATGGTGAATCCGCCTTAAATGGTGCAAAATTGGCGGCAGCACAGATCAACAAGGCGGGAGGCATCAACGGTAAAAATCTGGAACTGGTTGTCTACGATGATCAGGCAAGCCCCAAAGAATCGGTAGCCATCGCCACAAAACTCATTGAGAAAGACCACGTTGCCGTGGGGGTCTCATGCAGTTACTCTGGAGCCACCAGGGCCGCGGCCGGGGTCTATCAGGCAGCAAAAGTTCCCTATATCTCGGCTTATGGCATTCATCCCGATATCACTCGAGCGGGTGACTATGTCTTTCGAACTTCCTTTGTCGGAGAGGTTCAAGGGCGAGCCGGGGCCAAGCTGGTGGGTGATATTCTCCATAAAAAACGGGCGGTACTGATTACCCTCAACAATGATTTCGGTGAATCGCTGGCCGCTGGATTCAAGGAAAAAGCCAAGGAATTCGGCATCACCATCGTCAATGAGTATCCCTACACCATGAAAGATCGGCAATTCGGTCCCATTGTGGCGAGAGTCAAGGCCGATAAGCCTGATGTGATTTATGCGACAGGTTACTATTTTACTGCGGGACCTCTGGTTACTCAGCTTCGTGCCGCAGGCGTCGATGCCACGGTCATCGGCCAGGAAGGTTTCGACACCCAGACCTTCATTGATATAGCTGGGGCGGCTGCGGAAGGGGTAATCATCACCACTTCGCTTGATCGGGATTCCAAAGCACAGGAAACCCATGATTTTATCGTCCAGTACGAGAAGATGTTCAATCATAAGACCGACATGGTTGCCGCTTCCGGCCATACGGCAGTGAAAGTTGCGGCGGAGGCCATTAAATGTGCCGGTAGCGAAGACAGCGCCGCTATCAGGGACTGCATGGCCAAGACCAATCTGGTTGCTTCCACGGGAACTATTTCGTTTAACGGCCTGGGGGAGATTATAAAAGATGTGCAGGTGCAGATTGTCAAAGACGGCCAGTTTCATCATTATGCCGTCATTAATGATGCCGAACTGCTCGCCCCGCCCACGAAATAAGGGTGATCGCGTATAAGGACTGATTGAGCCATGTTGCTGGTAAATCTTTTCATGCAGGGTTTGCTTCAAGGCGGTATCTATGCTCTGATCGCAATTGGCCTTACGCTCGTCTATGGTTTGCTGCGAATTCTCCATGTGGCCCATGCCGGTCTGTATACTCTAGGTGGATATATTGCGGTCCTCATCACCAATGCCACCGGCAGTTTCTCGCTGGGATTAGCGGCGTCAATGGTTGGTGTTGGCGTAGTGGGCATGGCCATCTACCGTCTTATCTATCAGCCCATTCTGGACCGGCCGCCGTTTGTTGCGCTGATCGCCTCGATAGGCCTGTTTATTGCGATGGAAGAGATCTATCGTATTGTATTTGGACCATATGGCATCACTTTTCTAAACCCTCCTCTGCAGGGAGCTTTCGTCTTTGCCGGCATGTATCTTCGGCAATGTGAAATAGGGGCAATGCTCCTGGCTGCACTGCTTATCGTCGGACTTACACTCTTTACCAGATTTAGTCGTATCGGTATTGCCTGGCGGGCTACCGTGACTGACCCAGGTATGGCTCAAAGTTTTGGGGTTGATGTGCTGCAGGTGCGTTATCTCAATTTTTTTATTGGTTCGGCCATGGCTGCCGGTGCCGGGGCCATGGTGGCGCTGATGAACAATCTGGTGGAGCCGACCATGGGCAGCGTTCCCAGTTACAAAGCCCTGGCTATTATCGTCCTGGGCGGGCTGGGGAATGTTCGTGGCACCCTTATCGCCGCTCTGGTCATTGGTGTTGCCGAGACATTCGGTACTCTCTATCTGGGCAACTACCTTGATCGGGACTCCATTGCCTTTGCTTTGCTCATTCTGGTGCTCATGGTAAAACCGACCGGGCTATTCGCAAAAGGGTAACATATGGAATATGAGATCAGTTTATTGACGATTATGGGGATCAGTATCATTGGTGCCCTCAGTCTGAACATTATCGTAGGTTTCTGTGGGCAGATCAGCCTCGGTCACGCTGCGTTTCTTGGAGTCGGGGCCTATACCTCGGCTCTTATGACCAAGACGGGGGTGTCTTTTGCCCTGGCAGTGCCGACCGGAATGCTTGTGGCCGCTGTCCTCGGCGTTTTAGTCGGCTTTGCCAGTCTCAGGGTCCGGCATGATTTTTTGGCCATAACCACCATGGGCGTGGGTTTTTTGTTTCTGGGTATTGTCAGAAAACAAGACGTCCTGGGGGGTGAAATGGGGATTGCCGCGATTCCCGATCCGGGTCTGGGTAAGGTAGGCTATATGCTGCTGGTGCTGCTGTTGGTCTTGACTCTTGCCCTGTTCAGTATCTATTTAAAACGATCCTGGATGGGGTTTACCTTTGAGGCGGTGGCTGATGATGAAGATACTGCCGGGCTGTTGGGTATTGATGTCTCGCGTTTTAAGCTTATCGCCTTTGCCATCGGCACCGCCTTTGCTGGTCTGACTGGCGCTCTATATGCCCATAATGTCAAATTTATCGATCCGGAGAGCTTTGGATTTGTCGAATCCATCACAATTTTATCCATGGTAGTAATCGGCGGCGCCGGTTCCGTCTGGGGAGTAATTATCGCCGCTGCAGCACTGAGTATTTTCCCCATGTGGTTTCAGTTTGTCGATCAGTATAAACTGTTGGTTTACGGCGGCCTGCTGTGCGGGATAATGCTCTTCAGTCCAGATGGGTTGAGTGGCCTTTTTACTAGAACCTATGAACATCTTAAAAAAAGACGAGCCAATGCTCCAAGTTGACGACATCTCAGTCATTTTTGGTGGGGTTACTGCGGTTGAAAAGATAAGTTTTGCAGTAAAAAGAGGAGAAATGCTGGGGCTTATTGGCCCGAATGGTGCCGGCAAAACTACTCTGATGCGAGTGATCACCGGCACGCTAACCCCTTTCCGCGGTACCGTTCATCTTGAAACCAAATCTCTAGGTAAAAAGCCGCCTTTTCAAAGGGTACGTCTAGGCATTGGTATGTCGCAGCAAATCGTCCATCCTTTTCGTTCCATGACGGTTCTGGACAATGTGACCTTGGTAGCGGGCTACGCCAAGACCCAAATTCCTCTACTGAGCATTTTTAAATATTCAAGAAAAAAAGAAATGCACCAGGCACGAGCAATTTTGCAACTTCTGGGCATTGAAGACGTTGCCGAAGCACTGCCGACTAACCTTCCTCTTGGTTATCTAAAGCGGCTGGAGGTTGGCAGAGCACTGGCGCTGGAACCAAAGATTCTTTTGTTGGATGAGCCTCTTGCGGGCCTCAATCAACTGGAAGCGCGTAAATTTGCCGACAAACTTGTGGAGCTTAATCGGCTCGGTCAAACCATCCTGCTGATCGAACATAATCTCAGTGAAGTTGTTCGTATCTGCAACCGACTGATTGTAATCGATAACGGGACTAAAATCGGTGAAGGAGCACCGCACAAGGTTATGGCTGATGTTGCAGTCAGAAAAGCGTATCTTGGTGAGGGCCATAATGCTGCGGCTTGAGAAGATGAGTTGCGGCTATGGCAATCTGACGGTGGTTGAGGATCTCTCTTTGCATATCGCCAAGGGAGAGATTTTTGCCCTAATTGGTGCCAATGGCGCGGGGAAGAGTTCGACCATCATGGCGATAGCCGGTCATGTAGCGGTAAAGTCCGGCAAGATCCTGCTTAAAGAGCAGGATATAACCGTTGTACCGATTGTCAAGCGGGTGCAGCAGGGGGTAGCACTGGTCCCGGAGGGCAGACGACTGTTTTCTGACATGAGTGTCAACGATAATCTGGCGATGGGGTGCTACTCTTTGCCGAAAAACAGGTTTTCCGTTAATCGTGATAAAGTGATGGAGCTCTTTCCCCGGCTCGAAGAAAGAAGAAATCAACAAGCTTCCTTGCTCTCCGGTGGAGAACAACAGATGTTGGCCATTGGCCGTGCCCTGATGGCTGAACCTGATCTGCTCATTGTTGATGAATTATCGCTTGGCCTCATGCCCAAGGTAATCGACCTTTGTTACCGAGCCATCACCTTCTTACAGCAACAGGGAGTCACTCTTCTGCTGGTCGAACAGAATACCACCAGAGCGATGGAAGTTGCTGATCGGATCTGTGTTCTTGAGTCCGGCCGCGACGTCTGGCAGGGAACAGCCGAAAAAGCGAGAAAGGATCCGGGTCTCATCAAGGCCTACCTGGGCTTAAGCTAGTCGCGTTCTATGTTTCTTGCCTGGTTGCTTTTAAAGATAACTTGTTGGTGGGGTCACCTTCATCGATCATGTCCTGCAAAACCTTTTTTTCGCGATCGCCCGGGATAATCCCGAAAATAACCGCTTCTAAAACTACACTGTTCTCTGCATTGGTAAACACCGCCTCCGCCTCAGCACGGCCTCTTTGGTCTATGGCCGTGATGGTCATGGCACACTGAATGGTTTCGCCGATATATACCGGTTTTTTAAAGGTAAAATTCATGCCGGAGGCCAGCCAGCCGATCTGGCCGCCGATTTCCGTAATCAGGCCGGCGACGAGCAGGCCATGACAGATCAGCCCATTGAGGTTTTTTGCTGTGCAGAATCGTCGTTCAAAATGAATGGGATTGTAGTCGCGGGAAATAGCGGCGAACCGGCTGACATCCTGTTTGGTGAAGGTACGTGATACAGTAAAAATATCGCCTGTTGTCAAGCCGGTGATTGCTTTGTTGCGAATATCCGACATCGCTTGCGAGTACCTCATAAAAATTATTCAGGCCATGAACTCCTGCGGACCATGGCCTGAGAGTCGACAAAAACAGTATCAGACTGCGGTGTCGGTTAACCAGAAATCATGCAGGTTACAAAAACTGGTCGCGCAGATTTTACCTTTGTAGCCGGCGGGCAGATCATAGGTCGACTCCGGTTTGTCGGCGGCGGTGAAGGTCTTGCCGCCAACAAATGTGCCATCGGCCAGAACCAGGGTATGCCTGACGATGAAGTGGCTTTCAGACATCGGATGGTTGGTGAATAAAGTCACTTTGTCCCCGACAACGGTTACCTGGGGAGCGTGAATGCTTTGTTTGCCTGACCACTTACCGGGAGAATCTGTGGTAAAAATTATGTTTTTGTATTCGGCAGAGCCTGTTGCCAGGGCAAGGGGAGCAGAAGTGAAAGCCATGACTGATACTGCAGCTGCGGTTGTCTTGAGAAAATCGCGTCGGTCGTACATAAACGTTCCTCCTGTTGAATGGGTGATACTATTTGACAGCAATGCGCTGTCTTTTGCAAATCTCCCGATAGAAAGATGGGTGATCACATCAGACCGTCTGAGCTATTTTGACATGATAGGAATCATGTCTCCTTAATACAAGAGAAGCATGGAACAATTCCGTGTCACGCAGTGCATGTTACGTTCAAAAAATCTTCGAGGAACCGGGCAATATCGTCGGCCAGGAGCTTTGCTTCCTCTCGGTCAAAACAGATCGCCTGTTCGGCGCATCGGTGGCAATGACGACAGTCTTCGCAAAACATTTCCGCACAACGTATCTTTTGAAAGCCGGCCAGAAAATCGGTTAAAGCCGCATTGTCAATGCTGATGGCAAAGTTCAGTAGGCGGCGGCGCAATTTCAGCATGCGTGACATAAGATGTCGTTCTGCTTTTGTATAATGGCGCATCCGCTGTCGTATCTGTTCTTCTATGTCATGATGGAAGCCATTCGAGTCACCGAGCAATTCCAGGGAGAGGATGTCCATCAGGTTGCCGTCATACCGACGGGTGGCATAGGCGTTGGCAGCACGCAGCAACCATGGCGTAGAGCGCGAACGATCAATGATCTTGAATTCGTCAAAACCCATCGCTTCATAAATATGCAGATCCTCCGGGCGAATCCACCGGCTCATCAAAAAGAGCTCCGGGTGCAACAGGCGTCGGCGGGTGCATTGCCAGAGATAAAAATCGAGGAAGGATTGCGGTTGCCGGTTATTTTGCGCGAGCTGCGAGGCGTGGCCAACGCTGCCGGCATGTTCGGCCAGATAATGGCAGTTATATATACAACAAACATTGACGAAAAGCTGCATCTCGCAGGAGAGTTTCGCGCGGATTTTTCGCAGTACTTTGAAATCGCGATTAAATTCGCTGTATGGCAGGATGATTGGATCGATGCCGAGCGTTTCCTGATATTGCAGTCTCGGCAGATTGGTCGGCCAGCTCAAGACGCTGCCCCTGATTGGTAGTTTGGGGAAGTTCCGGCGTACCAGGGCAATGACTGACAGGTTGGCAATGGATACGCTGTCAACGCCTATATCAACCAGCCGGCCGATGAAATTGACAATTTGCTCCTTTCCCTCCCGGCTTTGTTCGAGATTGCCCAGGCACGGTGCGTTAATGAGGTAGCAGAATGACAGACAGCGCGCCTGGGCGGCATGGATATGTGCCTGCGCCGAGTCCCAGTCGACACTCGGCAGGACCATTCCGGCCCGTCCGCCGCCTATCAGGTCAAACGGCAGTTTGGCATATATCGAAGTTACCTCCGGGATTTCGGACAGCCCCTCCAGCAACTCCTTATCCCAATTCGAAGCGACGCTCAATTTCATGCAAATCCCCCTGTGTCTGTCTGTTGCAGATCAGCAGAACCGTCCATCTTCAGAGTGCCGTAGAGAACAAACTGGAAAGGGGTTGCCGCCATGCCAAGTGTGAAATCTGCAAATATTTGTGCCTGATTCAATTGCTCGCGTACTTCATCCAGGGTAAAAGCCGCATGAAGAGAAAGCAACATATCCCGATGCAGCATCGGCGGTGCATCGGGGACATATTGATCGACCACAAACTCTGCCTCCCGGTGATCTGCAGGGCGAAGTAAATCGACAATCAGTACTGTCGCGCCGGGCCGCCCATAGGTACGGATGGTCTGCCACAGGATCGTGGGATCGGCAAGGTGGTGGAGAAAACTGTTGGAAATTATTATATCATACCTTCTCTGCGGCAGCGGCAAGACCTCCGGGAGAATACCCTGGAAAAGCTGAATCTGCCGCTCCAGCCCAGCCCGAATAATTGCTTTATGGCCTAAGGCCAGCATATCCGGGGCGCCATCCACCCCGTGTATTCGACAGTCGGAGAAGAGTCCGGCCAGGCGCAGCGGGATGGCAGCCGGACCACAGCCAAGATCCAGGATAGTGGTTTCTGGCTGAAGGGTGCGAAAATATTTCCGAAAATACTGGATGAATAACCAGCCGGCATTGTCCAGAGCCTGTCCGGCATAGGCTGCGGCCTGTTCGGGGTCGTTCATCAGTTCCGGTTCAAGAGTACGCTGCATGTTGTTTTCTCGACAGAGGTGGCCTCTGTTGGCCAATATTTTCTTTTGAAATTACCTGAAACTGTGTAGTATCGAGACCGCATTGAAATCTAATTGTTTTTTTGAATTAAAGAAAGATGGTGTCGTAGAAAGTTATGATTCTGCCGCAACGCCATCAATAAAGCAAGAATCAAGCAAAACATACGTAATGACCAGAGACGAATTACAAGATAAAATTTTAACGATCCTGACTGAAGATTTTGAATTTGACCAGCCCGGTGTGACCGACAATCTCCGCGACGACCATGGTTTTGATAGTATTGACGCTATTGAACTCCTGGGGAAAATTGAAATTATCCTTGGATTTTCCCTCACCCGGGAAGAAAAAGAGCAGGCCATGACCATCAGGACTATCAACGATATCCTCGATTATATTGAAAACATAGAAAAAGTTCGAAATCTGAAAGAGTCAAGCTGATCCCGCATCCCATGAAACGACGTGTTGTTATAACCGCCTGCTCCGCTATTACCCCTATAGGCTACGCCAAAAACGATATAATAGAAAGTCTGCGATCAGGCACATCCGGCGTAAAAACCCTGCGTGATGATGGACTGTTGACCAAACATGTCCATTCCCGGGTTTTCGGTACTGTTGATTATCCCATCAGCTATGGTTTTCCCCGGCAATATCGCAAAACCATGGGGCCGGTGGCTTTTTATGCCTGCCAGGTGGCAAAAGATGTTCTGGAACAATCGGGACTGAATGAGGATTTTATCACCTCCGGGCGTCTGGGCGTTGCCTTTGGTTCGACCCATGGCAGCCCTACCGTCCAGCGGGAAATTTATAAAACATTTTTTAACGATCTGGAGTCGAAATTCTCCTCCATCGGTGCCGTCGATTATCTTCGTTCCATGGTCCATACCACGGCGGTGAACATTACCAGGATGTTCGGCATCACCGGGCGGATTATTGCTTCTTCCACCGCCTGCACCACCAGCAGCCAGTCGATCGGTTACGGCTATGAATCGATCAAGTTCGGCATGCAGGACGCGATGATCTGCGGCGGCGCGGATGAGTATGATACCACCACGGTGGCGGTGTTCGATAACCTGCTGGCCTGTTCCGTCAATTATAATGGTACGCCGCACCGCACGCCCCGGCCCTTTGATATGAAACGTGACGGCCTGGTTGTCGGTGAGGGTGGGGGGGCGGTCCTGCTTGAAGAATATGAAGCGGCGAAAAAACGCGGGGCGAAGATTTTGGGAGAGGTCATTGGTTTCGCCTGCAATAATAACGGTGGCGATCTTATCCTGCCCAACCTTGATGGCATAACTGCAACCCTGCGTCTGGCTCTTGAGGATGCGGGTATACAAGCTGCCGATGTCGATTTTGTCAGCGCCCATGCCACGGCCACCAAAATGGGTGATGTGATCGAGGCCCAGGCTATCGCAGCGGTATACGGGGATCGACCAATGGTTACCGGCCTGAAAAGTTATATGGGTCATACGATGGGAACCTGCGGTGTGATCGAGACCATTTTGACCCTTTATATGATGGAACAAGGCTTTATCGCCCCGACGCTCAATCTGGAAAATGTCGATGAGCGCTGCAATATGCTACGCCACACCCGGGAGTTGATCGACACCGAAACGAAAATAGCGGCCATCCAGAATTTTGCCTTTGGCGGCGTAAATACCTGTCTGCTGATAAAAAATGCAAGCTGCGCAGATTCGTAAGAGTATCACCGACCAGCTGGCGAATAGATGTATTGACTGCGGCGCAACCCTTATCTGCTGGACTTGGTTTATCGTGGGCTACTTCCTGTTTTTTTCCTGGCGGTATCTGTTAGCGGCTCGCATCCCAGGCGATCAACAGGCCCGGTTTCAACAATTAACGTGCCAATTTTACCGGATTTTCTTTAAAATAGTCAGGGTAACCGCGCCCCGGCAACAGATCGTTATTGATGAGGAGGTGGCGGCCATCAGATCGGCAGTCATTGTTTGCAACCATCTGTCATATTTAGATCCTCTGTTGATGATTGCTCTTTATAGAAAACATAAAACGATAGTCAAGGCTCGTTTTCTCAAGCTGCCCATCTTTGGCTGGATAATCAAAAAATCCGGTTATCTGCCCGATGCCGGTGAGGGCCGATATACGGCGATGATGCTTACGCAGATGGAGACAATGCCAGAATTTCTGGCTTCGGGGGGCAATCTTTTCGTCTTCCCGGAAGGAACCAGAAGCCGGGATGGAAAATTAGGAGTGTTGAACAGTGGTGCCTTCAAGATCGCCCGATTATGTCGGGCGCCCATCTATATCCTGCATATCGCCAATACCGATAAACTGTTCACGCCGGGGAAATTTTTGTTCAATACCCGGATGAAAAATATCATCAGGGTGAAGATTATCGATCATATTATCCTGGACGCACACCTTGATCGTCCCTCCACAAAGGATCTCGAGCGGCGGGTGCATCAGGCCTTTGACGAGATACAGGGATGAAAATTGTTTTAATCTCCATGCCTGATGTGGTGCCGATTCTTATTCACGAAGCGGCAGTGCATCTGCCCAACCACGGCATAGCCAGTATCGGTGGTAATATCGATACGGATCATCAGGTTTTTCTCATTGATCTGGTCCGCAAACGGCGCTCGATCAAAAATTATCTGACCAGAGTTTTACCGGCAATTGATCCTGATCTGGTCGGTCTTTCCGCCATGGCCTGGCAGTATGATACCTGTACCAGAATTGCCGGATTGATCAAACAGTTGCTGCCGAAGGTAAAGATAGTTATCGGCGGTTATCATGCCACTTTAATGTATGAAGAGATTGTTGCCTCAGCCGAGGCTAAATGGATCGATTTCATTATTCGCGGGGAAGGCGAAGAGGCATGCCGGCGCCTGGTCAACGCCCTGGCGGGTAATGACCAACTGGCTGACATCAGATCCTTGTCGTATAAAAAAGATGGCGTTTTTGTGCACAATCCGCAGGGCGACAACCTCGATCTCAGCACCCTGAAACTGCCGATCAGGGATAGCCGAAGACTCACCCGCGGCTACCATATGGTGACCTCACGTATTGAACTCCTGGAAACCTCGCGTGGCTGCACTCGCTCCTGTAATTTCTGTTCAATGCAGCATATGTACGGCCGAACGTTCAGGACGTTTCCGATAAAACGGGTGCTTGGCGATATTGACGATATATATTATAAACGAAAAACCAGAGCGATCTTTATTACCGATGATAATATGGTCCTCGACCCAGCGCGGGTTATTGAATTATGTGAGGCCATTATCGCCAGGCATTACCAGGGCTTAAAGATATTTGTCCAGGCCGACTGTGTGACCATGGCCAAGAATGAGGAAATGGTCAAAAAGATGGCTCTCGCCGGATTCAGTTCGGTTTTTCTTGGCATTGAGAACGGTTCGACCAGGAATTTGCGCGCCGCCGGCAAGGGCGACATTGTTGCCCATTCGCGCAAAGCCATAGAAAACTGCCATAAATACGGTATGATGGTTATCGGCGGACTTATTTTTGGTTTTCCGGAAGACGATGAAAACTCGATCAGGGAAAACTATCATTTTTTTAAGTCCATCCATGCCGACGCCGCCTATTGTCAGGTGCTGACCCCATATCCGAAAACCGCGATTCGTCGGCAGCTTCAAGGTGATAATCTGATAACAAACGAGGATGATTATAAAAAATACAATGGCCTGTGGGCCAATGTACGAACCAATAATCTCAGTTCCGAACAGTTGCAATATCAATTCTGGTACCAGCGTCAGGTGGTCCTGGGCTGGTGGGATCCGCCGGCTGAGGTTAAACGTCAGGGCTGGCTGTGGATATCTATATGGCGGTTTGTCTTTAAACCTTTTTTGAAAATGTACTATAAGAGAGTACTGCGCAAAGAAGGCTGGGCGGGGCGGTACGACAAAGAAGTCCGGCGGTGGGATAATATGAACAGTTTTCCCGATATTTGATGGCGTCGTAAAACTCTTCATCCGAAGTCTGCGCTTATCTGCTTAGCCATCGTAGATTTGAATTTTTTACGAGATTGTTAGTATTGATCGACATGAAAAATCCTTCTTATACAGAGATTGAGCAGGATGCAGATATATAATCTCGATTTCACCGAGGAGCAAATCCGCGAAGCGGTTGCGGCGGACAGACTGTTGTCCATGGAGATAGAATTCAGCCGGGTGTGTAATTTTCGCTGTTCGTACTGCTATGTCGATGAAAAGAGCGATAGGACAAGCGAGCTCTCCCGGGCTGAAATCAAGGATGTTATCCTGCAGGCTAAAGAGCTCGGGGCCGGGAAAATAATCATCCTCGGCGGGGAGCCTACCATTTATCCGCATCTCGTGGAAATGATCAGTTTTTTATCTGCCAATGGTCTTGCCGTCGAGATGTTTACCAACGGTTCGGGGATAGATAAAAAAATGGCCGCCGTGCTGGCCGAGCATAAGGTGCGGATGGCCCTGAAGATGAATTCGCAGGATAGACATATCCAGGACGACCTCGCCGGGAAAAAGGGTGCCTTAGCCATAATCAAAGGAGCCCTGGCCGCATTGCAGGAAGCCGGTTATCCATCGAAAGAGCTATTCCTGGCGATCAGTACGATTATCTGCCGTCAGAATATCGAGGAATTGCCCGCCATGTGGCAGTGGTTGCGAGAGGAAAATATTGAACCGTATTTTGAAGTGATCACGCCGCAGGCGAATGCTTTCAACAACAGCTCGCTGGACGTTGCCCCATGGGAATTAAAAGAGCTTTTTGAGCAACTTTCGGTAATCGATAAGGAAAAATTCAATCGCCACTGGGAGCCGCAGCCGCCACTGGTCGGCAATAAGTGCATGCGCCACCAGGTCTCCTGTGTGGTGACGGCGACCGGGGATGTTATGCCCTGTGTCGGGGTGACTATTGCTCTTGATAATATCCGCCGCAATCGACTCGCTGTTATCCTGAAAAACAGCGAGGTGGTCAAGAATTTGAAAAATTACCGCGAAATGATCAAGGGGGAATGCAGGAGTTGTGACAAGGCGGCCGAGTGTTATGGTTGCCGGGGGGCCGCCTATCAGCTCACCGGCGATTATCTCGCTGCCGATCCTACCTGCTGGCGCAATTCGGTCGACCCCAATATAACTGCTTCCCCTGCGAAAATAACCAGATGATTATGCTCAGACGGACAACTTTTCTTTTGCTGCCGGCGATTTGTATTATAGTTTTCAGCGCCCATTCGGCATGCAGCGAAAGCAAAGCTTTCGCCACCCCAAAGATGTCTCCCGGCCAGGCCATGGTTCTTGGCATAGTGGAAGGATTGACGGAATATCTGCCGGTAAGCTCAACCGGCCATCTGCTGCTGGCTGAGAGGATTATGGGCATTGGTGAAGATCAGAGCCTGCCCTTAAGCGAACAGGCCCGTGACAAAGAGGCGGCCGATGCTTATGCCATCTGCATTCAGGCCGGGGCGATCATTGCCGTCTTAGGCCTGTACTTTGGCCGGGTTCTGCAGATGCTGCAAGGCTTGCGTGGTCGCAGCCCGGAGGGCCTTAGGTTATTTATCAGTGTGGTGGTGGGTTTTTTGCCGGCAGCGGTTCTCGGCCTGCTGTTTAATAAAATCATCAAGACCTATCTCTTCGGCCCATGGCCGGTAGTGTTTGCCTGGCTGGTGGGAGGCCTGGCGATCCTGGCGGTCAGCTATAGCAGACAGAAAACCAATCATCGACCACCGACTGTCGGCACCCTTGAGGAGTTGCACTGGAAAATGGCTCTCGTTATCGGTTTTGCCCAATGTATCGCCATGTGGCCGGGGATGAGTCGCAGCCTGGTAACTATTGTCGGCGGCGTGCTGGTGGGCCTGAGTCTGCCCGCTGCCGTCGAATACAGTTTTCTACTCGGCGTTGTCACGCTGGGCGCTGCTACAGCCTACGACGGGCTGAAACATGGGCAGGTCATGCTGCAGACCTTCGATGCGCAATCTCTGGCCATCGGCCTGTTCTTTGCTTTTGTCGCAGCAGTAATTTCCGTGAAGTGGATGGTCGCCTATCTCAATAGCCACGGCCTGGCCATCTTTGGTTATTATCGAGTGACGATAGCGCTTATTACTGCAGTTCTGCTGGTTACAAATATCATATAAACCAGCTGTTATTTATTCGTCAACTGCGCTTGCGATTTGGCAACTTCCACCAGTGTTTCCAACCGAATCAGTCTGCGGTCATGGTCGCGGAGCTCTTGAGAGATTTCGCTGAGGACAATACCCGCGCGCTCAACCTTATCAGTTAAGAGCAGCACCTCTTTCATTGCCGAAATGACATCTTTTACGGTACTCATGCCGCTTTTCTTATTTCGGCCAGAGTTTTCTCGGCATCCGTCAAGCCTTTCTCTAGAGAAGTTTTTGCCCTGGCGGTTGCTTTGCCCACTTCCGCCACGAGCAGAGACAACAATTCCTCGTCTTCGTCAGTGGCGGGTTTCTGGCGGCAACGTTCGCGCACGAGCTGTGATAAGCTGACACCCTCTTTCTTTGCTTCCCTGGTTAAAAATGCTTTGAAGTCAGGGCTTCCCAGGATGGTGATTCTTTCAGTTTTAACCGACATGGATATGTCTCCCTGTTGAATTTTCATTATAATGCTAATTATAATGACTGGAACCGTTACGGCAATAAAAAAATGCTTGCGGGAAGTAATAGAGTCTGCACCTGGTGACGACTTGCCACCCGGATGGCTGGAGAGCTTTGCCAAGACCTTTGACTCCTTTTACCCCGGATAGGGCGTAAAGAACTTGCGATAATTATTAGGAAAGGATAGTGTTTTCAAACACTCAGCTTCGGCTTTGGACGTGGAAATGTATGGTGTCAGGTAAACGCGGCTCACTCTTCTTCCATATGTTATTCCCGTATTTCCTATCAACTATAGTACAAGGAGGTCCTGATGCGTATCCGAACTTGTTTCATGGTCTTAGTCGTCTGTCTGGCGTTGTCCGCCGGCCCGGCAGTTGCCAAAACAACCGTAAACATCGCCGTGGTTGTCAACCCAACCTTTGTGCATACTCAAGCGGCCAACTGGTTTAAGGATGAAGTGGAAAAAAAACTGCCGGGCAAGTATGACATCGTCGTCCATCATTCCGGTGCGCTGGGTAGCGAGACCCAGGTATTACAGCAGATTCAGCTCGGGACTACCCAGATGTCGGTTTGTACCACCGGGCCGATTGAGGCCTTTGTCCCGGAGATAAAAGCCCTGGAAATGCCCTTCTTGTTCCCCTCCTACGAGGCGGCCGATACCGTGCTTGACGGTCCCGTCGGTCAGGATCTGGCTGCACGTCTGGAAATGCAGGGTTTTACCGTTTTGCATTTTCTTGATAATGGTTTTCGTAACGTGACCAACTCGAAAAAACCAGTGAAAACTCCTCAGGATCTGGCCGGCATGAAAATAAGGACCATGGAAGCACCTACTCATCTGGCGATATGGCGCGCCCTCGGTGCCAATCCTACGCCGATGGCCTGGCCTATTTTTACTGCCTTGCAGCAGGGCGTCATAGACGGTCAGGAGAATCCGATCGCTGTTATCTATGCTGCCAAGCTGATTGAAGCCGGGCAAAAATACCTGACCCTTTCCCGTCATGTCTATTCGGCGCTGGTGTTTATCGGCAATAAAACATTCATGGATGGCCTTCCCGAAGCAGATCGCCTGGTGTTTCTCGAGGCCGCCCGCAATGCTGCGCTGCGAGGACGTTCGTTCATCCGTGATAATGAAGCCAGGCAGCTGGCTGAACTGCGGACTGCCGGGATGGAGATCGAAGAACATCCGGATATGGCAGCTTTTAAAAAAGCAACTGAGCCGGTCCTTGCAGGGCTTGACGGGGAGTCGAAGAAGATTGTCGAAGAGATCCAACAGGCAGTGAAGTGAACAAACCGGAGGCAAAGGATCTACCAACCGCTGATCTCTGGGCAGTTGAAAGGCTCAGCGGTTGGGTTAACAAGCTGGTGGAAAAACTTTTGATAGTTACCGGTGCAGCTATTTGTCTGATTCTTTTTAGTCAGGTTATCTGGCGGTATCTTGGCTCATCGCTCGGATGGTCGGAGGAGGTGAGCCGCCATCTGCTGGTGACCATTACCTTTCTTGGCAGTACCGCAGCGTATAAGCGGGCCCATTTTATTGGTTTGCGGGGGATCGGTCAGTGGTTTGGGCCGAACTGTGAACGAGTGATCCTGGTGGTTTTGCAATTGCTGACCTTTACCTGTTTTGCGGCGCTTTCCTGCTTCGGGGTGATGTATACCCAGCAGGCCTGGCACCATAGCACCGCCTCCCTGCAGATTCCGATGGCTGTTCCCTTTGCCGTTATTCCCCTTGCCACCGCAATTCTGGTGCTGCACGTAGCGGCTGATATTGTCAGGACGGTGCGAGGCAGTAAACCATGATCGTCGTCCTGTTATTTTTCCTGCTCTTTTTGCTGATTGCTCTCGGGTTGCCGATTGCACTGTCCATCGGCATCCCGGCTATCGGCTTGATACTCACGCCCGGAGTGTTCCCGGCGACGGTTCCTTTTACCGCCCTCGGTCAAACTATCATTCAATTGCTGTTTGCCGGGGTGGATTCCTTTGATCTGCTGGCGGTGCCGTTGTTCATGCTGGCCGGGGCGATCATGGAAAAAGGCGGCATCTCCCGACAGATTATCGATTTTTCCGACAGCCTGGTGGGGTGGATGCCGGGTGGACTGGCCTGTGCGAGCATTGTCGCGTCGATGTTTTTTGCCGGAATCTCCGGTTCGGCTGCGGCCGATACCGCAGCTATTGGTGCGGTGGTTATTCCCGCGATGGTCCGACAGGGGTATCCGCCGGCCTTTGCCGCAGCAGTGGTGGCGGCTGGGGGAGCACTTGGCGTTATCATTCCGCCCTCGATCCCGATGGTAATTTTCGGTTTTTTGACCAATGTATCGATTGCCAAATTGTTCATGGGCGGCATGATAGTCGGCATTTTTTTAGGTGTGGTGCTGATGCTTATCGCGGCCGGGATATCCTGGCGGAAGGGGTACGGCAGTCGGAGAAGTTTCTCCCAGGCCAGGGTAATGCTGACATTTCGCCGCGCCTTCTGGGCACTCTGGGCTCCGGTAATTGTCCTTGGCGGTATTTTGACGGGTATTGTGACCGTCACCGAGGCGGCCGCACTTGCCGTCTTTTATGCCCTTTTTGTCAGTCTGGCGATTAATCGTGAGTTGCAATGGGCTGATTTACCGGCTCAAATTCTTCGTTCGCAGATTACGGCGGCGACCATCCTGCTGATCATTGCCATGGCCAAGGTATTTACCTGGCTGGTGGCGATGAAGCAGACCACTCAACTGCTCGGTGCGGTGATGATGAACCTCGGGCTGCCCCCTTCAGGATTACTGCTGTTGGTGATGGCTGGTTTGATGATCATCGGCTGTGTGATGGAAACCACGGCGGCATTAATTCTTCTTGTTCCAGTGTTGATTGCCCTCACCCCGCAGCTGGGCGTCGATCCGACCCAGTTCGGTGTCCTGATTGTCATTAATCTGGCCATCGGCATGCTGACGCCGCCGATTGGAATTTGTCTTTTTGTCAGCTGCGGCATTTCCGGTGCGACTCTCGGCGAGACGTCAAAAGCTGCGCTGCCTTTTGTTTTTGCCGCTTTTGTTGTCCTGGTATTCACCAGTCTCTGGCCGCCTCTTACTCTTTGGCTGCCCTCGATCGTCTATCCCTGATGGCGTCGTTTCATAAAATGAATGTCTTGACTTTGCTGTTCGATTCACCTAAATGTGAACATCATTATTTCTTGCAGGGGTGGCTTTACGGCCTGAGAAGATACCCGTTGAACCTGATCTGGATGACACCAGCGGAGGGAATTGCAGAAATGTCGTGCCGTCTTTCATTTCTTCGAGCTGTCCGCGCATCCATTCTTCCTGCTCTTTAAGCGAAAGCTTTCATTCTTATTGGTCGAGTCATGCTATGTCGAATCT
The DNA here is from genome assembly GCA_963709745.1 of uncultured delta proteobacterium. Classification (GTDB taxonomy): domain Bacteria; phylum Desulfobacterota; class Desulfobulbia; order Desulfobulbales; family Desulfocapsaceae; genus Desulforhopalus_A. The sequence continues at coordinate 157,003 of CAVPXN010000013.1, read as the reverse complement.
TGCCCTGAAGGCTGCGGAAAATCTGCAGCGTATTCGCGAAAACAAACCGCTTATCCAGAATATCACCAACTTCGTGGTGATGAATTGTACCGCCAATGTCCTGCTGGCGATGGGGGCGTCGCCGGTTATGGCCCACGCGGCAAACGAAGTGGAGGATATGGTCGCTTTTGCCGGTGCCCTGGTGCTTAATATCGGCACCTTGACCGATGACTGGGTTGTCTCGATGATCCTGGCCGGCCGAAAGGCGACTGCCTTGCGTACGCCGATAATACTTGATCCGGTGGGGGCGGGCGCTACCCCATTGCGGACCACTGCTGCTCAAGCTATCATCGACCAGACCGCAGTCAGCGTTATTCGCGGCAATGCCTCGGAGATTTTGTCGCTTGGCGGTCAGGAGTCGACAACCAAAGGCGTCGATGCGACGAGTTCGGTGCAGGATGCCGCTCAGGCGGCTTTGCTTCTCGCAAAAGAATTAAAGACCATTCTGGCGATTACCGGGCCGATTGATCTGGTTACTGATGGTAGCCGGGTTCTCTCTGTTGCCAATGGTCATCCGCTTATGCCGTATGTTACCGGGACCGGCTGTTCGGCTACTGCGGTAATTGGTGCTTTTACCGCGGTGGACAGCGACTGTCTGCGGGCCGCGGCGACGGGTCTGGCATTCTTTGGTCTGGCGGGCGAGATTGCTGGAAAAACGGCCACTGGACCCGGCTCGTTTATGATCCATCTTATCGATTCCCTCTATACCATGACCCCGGAACAGCTGGTCAAGGGATGTCGCATTTATGAAGACTGATTCTGCCGCTGCAAAAATAGATTATTCGCTCTATTTAGTCACCGACAGAAACCTGTCCCGGGGACGTTCCACTTTGGAAATCGTCAGGGCCGCAGTGCTTGGAGGCGTTACCTGCGTGCAATTGCGCGAAAAAAACTGTTCCACCCGTGAGCTAATCGATGAGGCGCGCTGCCTCCAGCCGTTCCTGCAGCACCAGCGCATACCGCTGATTATCAACGATCGACTCGACGTGGCCCTGGCCGTTGGTGCCAATGGGGTTCATCTTGGGCAAAGCGATATGACTCTTGCCGATGCTCGCCGTCTGGTTGGGAAAAAAATGATAATCGGCATATCCGCAGAAAACCTCGATGATGCCGTCGCCGCCGAACGGGGAGGCGCCGATTATATCGGCATAAGTCCGGTCTTTGCCACAAATACCAAAGCGGATACTGCCCCGCCCATGGGCCTTGATGGCATTCAACTGATTCGACAGGCGGTCAACATACCACTGGTCGGCATTGGCGGTATCAATGCGGCCAATATCCGTGATATACTGCGTGCTGGAGCAAATGGCGCGGCAGTTGTTTCGGCGATAGTTGCCGCAGACTGCCCTGAAACAGCGGCAGCATCACTAAAAAGCTCTTTATGCCGGAAAAGAACTCACAGCCCACCCTCATTGACAGGAATTGCATGAAGATAACAGGCAAAAAAAATTATCCCCGAGTCTTGACCATTGCCGGATCGGACAGTGGCGGCGGTGCAGGGATTCAGGCGGATTTAAAGACTATCGGTGCCAACGGCTGTTACGGCATGAGTGTTATCACCGCCCTTACCGCGCAAAATACCCTTGGCGTCAGCGGCATTCATGGTGTGCCAACTCACTTTGTGCAACAGCAGATGGAGGCTGTTTTGACCGATATCGGCACGGACGCGGTTAAAATAGGCATGCTTTTTTCTCCGGAGCTGATTGTCACTGTCGCAGAGCAGCTGAAAAAATTTGCGGTCACCAATATTGTGCTCGACCCGGTGATGATCGCTCAAAGCGGCGATAAACTCCTGCAGGATGTGGCCATTGACGCTCTTAAAAAACACTTGATTCCAATGGCCTCTATTATCACCCCGAACCTGCCGGAAGCCTCAATTCTTCTAGGTCGGGAAATTACTTCCATGGATATGGTCCATGATGCGGCAAAAGAACTCTGTGGTCTGGGATGTGCCAATGTCTTGATTAAAGGCGGCCATCTCACGGGAGAGGACAGCGATGACTGTCTCTACCTCGGCGATCGGGAAGAGATGATTTTTCTGTTCGCCAAACGGATAGAAACCCATAACAATCATGGCACCGGCTGCACCTTATCTTCGGCCATCGCCGCAGGCCTTGCCAAAGGGGATACCCTTATCACCGCGGTGCGCAAGGCGAAACAATATATAACCGGGGCACTTGCCGCCGGTGCCGCGTATACAATCGGTAAAGGGCATGGCCCGGTTGACCATTTCTTTCAGTTTGCGCAAAAAGAACAGTGACCGGGGATTCGACACAGCAAACTACCCTTGTTGGGCAGGCTCCGGCTATAATCTTTGAGGAGGTTTCTCTTTTTCTTGGAACGCAGGCGCTTTTTGATAAACTGTCCATGACTATTGCGGGCGGACAATGCACCTGCGTTCTCGGTCCCAGTGGTTGCGGCAAGTCGACCTTGCTGCGGCTGGTGTCCGGTTCCCCTTCTTACTGTTGTCAAGGGACGATTCGGATTGAGCCGGGAACGCTAACTGCTGGAAAGATTGCCTGGATGAGCCAAAATGATTTATTGCTTCCCTGGTTGTCGCTCTTAGATAATATCCTGCTCGGCGCCAAGCTGCGTAAGGAGGAATCCACAGCTCTTTACGGGCAGGCTCGACAGCTGATGGATCAAGCAGGGCTTGCCGGATATGAAGATGCGCTGCCGGCTGAGCTTTCCGGGGGGATGCGCCAGAGAGGCGCGCTGTTGCGAACGCTTATGGAGGATCGGCCGGTGTTGTTGATGGATGAACCTTTTTCCGCCCTCGATGCCCTGACCAGGATGAAGCTCCAAAATCTTTCGGCCAGACTCACCCGGCAGGCAACGGTGCTGCTGGTGACCCATGACCCGCTGGAGGCTTTACGGTTGGGGCATACCATTGTCGTCTTGTCCGGGAAGCCGACCAAAGTGAAAAATATCATTGCCGTTGCCGGAATCCCGCCACGAAATATTGACGATCCGCTCATTCAGGCCAACCTCACCATTTTGCTCAGTCAACTGATGGATGAGAGTGACAGGTGAAAGTTCTCAGGATCACTTTTCTTGGTTGTGGTCTGTTACTGCTCTGGCAGCTTATGGTTTTGGCTACCAATGCGCCGCATTATATCCTGCCGGGGCCGGTGCCGGTAGGATATGCCCTCGTCAGTCACTGGTCGTCGCTAATGCACCATCTGAAGACGACCTTAACGGAAATACTTCTCGGCATTGTACTCGGCAGTTTCTTAGGTGTTACCGCGGCGCTGATTATGACTTTGTCGCCCTTGCTGAAACGCTGGTTACTGCCTGTTCTGGTCGTCAGTCAGGCTATTCCCGTTTTTGCTCTTGCACCTCTTCTCGTTCTCTGGTTTGGCTATGGCATGACATCGAAAGTGGCCATGGCGGTGCTCATAATATTCTTTCCGGTGACCTCCTCATTTTACTACGGCATGCAGCGAACAGAGCCCCAGTTGCTTGAGTTAGCTCGGATCATGGACGGTCGGCCGATGGCCATAATGCGCTATATTGTTATTCCTTCGGCACTGCCGGCCTTTGCCTCGGGTTTGCGGGTAGCAACTGCGGTGGCACCAATCGGTGCGGTGGTGGGGGAGTGGGTTGGCTCAAGTGCGGGACTCGGCTTTTACATGCTGCATGCTAATGCGCGAATGCAGATCGAGGGAATGTTTGCCGCGCTGGCGCTGCTTTCCGTCGTTTCACTGCTTCTCTATTTTATAGTTGATTACGCCATGGAGAGGCTCATCTTTTGGGATGCTGGTTGAACGGTTACAGATCCCAAGTGCGGTTACCTACTGCATTCCGTTCAACCATTATGAAAAAAGGGATGAAGCAATGAAAAGAATGATGATGAAAACAATGCTCACGCTGATGGTACTCTTCTGCACCATGGCCACTTCGGTTTCGGCAGCGGAAAAATTGACCGTTTTGTTGGATTGGTTTGTCAATCCCGATCATGCCCCTTTGTTCGTCGCCCTGGAAAAAGGATATTTTGCCGACCATGGCCTGGATGTGGAAATTATAGCTCCATCCAATCCTAACGATCCGCCCAAACTGGTAGCCGCTGGAAAAGCAGATATTGCTGTTTCTTATCAGCACCAACATCAGATGCAGGTTGATCAGGGTTTACCGCTGGTCCGGATAGCTACCTTGATTGCCACGCCGCTCAATTCATTGGTGGTCCTGGCCGATGGCCCGATTGAGTCTTTAGCCGAGCTGAAAGGCAAGACAATCGGGTATTCGGTGGGTGGTTTTGAAACGATACTGCTTAAGGTCATGCTGGCAAAAGCCGGACTCGATCTCGCCGATGTCAAGCTGGTCAATGTCAATTTTTCCTTGTCACCGTCACTTCTAACCGGCCAGGCTGATGCGGTGATCGGGGCATTTAGAAATTTTGAATTGAACCAGATGGACATCGAAAAACGACCCGGTCGGGCTTTCTATGTTGAAGAAAATGGCATCCCGGCTTACGATGAATTGATTTTGGTGGCTGGTAAAGATCGCATAAATGATCCCAAATTGCGCCATTTTGTTGACGCGGTCGAAGAAGGCGTGCAATATTTAGTCAATCATCCACGCGCCAGCTGGCAACTTTTTATAAAAGGTGAGCGAAAAAACCTCGATGACGAATTGAACCAACGGGCATGGCGAGATACCTTGCCGCGTTTTGCCCTGCGACCCGGTGCCCTGGATCAACAAAGATACCGCCGTTTTGCCGAATTTTTGCAGCAGCAGGGGATGGTGAAAAACGTTCCACCACTTGCAGACTGGGCTGTTGAACTCCGATAGTAAAAAGCATTCACTACAAATTACCGAGACAGTCTGATTTGAGCAAGACAGGAGGGGCAGCCTATGACGGTGAAGATTACCACCCTGATTGAAAATAATCCTGGGGCAAATCCGGCCTTGAAAAACGAGCATGGCTTGTCATTTTTTATTGAAAAAGAATTCTCTCAAGCGGGCCTGCAGGCGGTTGCACCTGGCGGGGCGATCAAAAACTGCATTCCCGCTCAAACCTCCTGCCGGTAAGCTGTTGTGCATTCCCTGCCTAAATGGTATAAATCTGCTCGTCGGCACACTCTGCGGTAATGTATCTGCGGTCTTGTCGCAAAGGGTCGGGCGCCATCTCTATGACTGCATAGCGCTGAAGATGACAAGGTACGTACTCACTGGTTGAAAAAAAGATGGAAGAAGGTAAAATGGTCGTATCTGTGACAATTGCTGCCAATTCTCCCTGGTTCTCCGGTCACTTTCCTGGTGACCCGATTCTGCCTGGTATTGCCCAGTTGAAAATGGTTACCGATCTTATCGCCAAGTCTACCCAAGGCACCTCGCGCATGACGGGCTTGAGCCGGGTGAAGTTTAGAAAAATTGTCAGGCCGGAAGAAGTGCTTGATATTAACGTCACGTGCGGTAATAAAGCAGATCAATATAACTTTAAGATTACCAGCGCAGGTGAGGATGTCTGTTCCGGCTGGATGTATTTTAGTCAAGACGAAAAATAACGCATACATTACGAACTCATGAGCAAAGACATTAGCCGAACTATGACCCGTATCGCTGAAATCCTGATCAACGAGCTCAAGCTTGAAGATGTTACTCCCGAGACCTTTGATCCCGACCTTGATTTGATCGATGAGGTCGGCATCGATTCCATGGATATGGCCACGGTCGCGCTGTTTTTAAGAGATGAGTATCAGATTCTCATCGATGAAGACGACTATCCCAAGCTGACCACGGTTCGCATTATTGCCCGGTACATCGACGATAAACTTCACAGTAGCGAATAGATGTCAGCTCCAGTCAGCTATAAATTTTCTGATATCATTGCCGATCCGGCAATCAGGGAACGATGGGAAAAGATTCGACGCTATTTTTTCCTGCGCGAGTCTACCTATGATATGAGCAACCGCTGTAATATCCGTTGTGAGGGATGTTACTATTTTATCGGTGACAAACAGTTTGCCGATGAAAATAATGATCCAGCCGCCTGGCGAAATCTTTTTGAAGCGGAGAAAAAAAGGGGCATTACCTTTGTCGTGCTGGCCGGGGCCGAACCATCTCTGGTGCCGCATCTATGCGCGGTCTGTTATGACGTTATTCCCCTTGGAGCCATTGCGACCAATGGCTTGAAACCTATTGCGCGAGAGATAGATTATCGCATCCATATTTCGGTCTGGGGCAATGATACGACCAGCCGGACTATCCGCAAAGCGCCGGATATGCTGGTTCGCCAAATAGCCAATTATCAGGATGACCCCCGAGCGGTTTTTGTCTATACGTTTACCCCTTTTAATATCGATGAAGCGCGGGAAGTGACCAGACTCCTGGCGGAAAATGATCAACAGATCACCTTTAATATGTTTTCCGCACCGATCGGTTACCATGGTACTCTCTGTCATAGCCCCGAATCGTTGCAAAAAACCAGGGAGGTGATGCACGAGCTGCTACTTGCCTATCCCCGGACCGTGCTCTTTTCCACTTATAATATCGTTGCTCATACGGCCCTGAAGGGGTTGCATGAGCTCTTTTCCTGTACCTATCCCCGGAGAAATCCCTCGACGGATCTTGGCCTTGGCCGTTCGTTCAGGCAGTATCGCACCGATTTACAGTGGAATCGTGACGCTGCCTGCTGTGTGCCGGATACTAACTGCGACGACTGCCGACATTACGCCGCGGGGAGTGCCGTGGTTACCGCCAGGATGTATCGCCATGCCACTGACCCGTTGACTTTTTCGGCCTGGCTCGATTATGTCGATACCTACCTTGCCGTCTGGATCAGAGGATACAAAAAGGGACAAAATCTTTGTGATACTTTTGTCAATCCGCCTTTAAATACTTAGTAAGATTATGATAACTGTCAGTTCCCTTCTTGATGATCAGTGGTTCGCGCGGTATAAAAGAATTTCCAAACTCAATATACGCAGCTCCATCTATGACGTGACCGATCGCTGCAACCTGCGCTGTAAGGGCTGCTTCTTTTTTTCCTCCGGCGAACATGAGGTAGCATCCGAGGAAAAGGACGTGACTAAATGGCATAGTTTTGTCGAAAAAGAGATGGCGCGTGGAGTCAATCTGGCCATTTTGATTGGTGGCGAACCAACCCTGTGCCTGGATAGGGTGGAAGCTTTTTATCAGCGCTTACCGAGCTTTTGTGCCACCAATGGCCTGATCAAAGTGCCAAGAGACCGTTTTCCAAACATGATGGTCGGGCTCTCTTTATGGGGTGATGCGGAAGATGAACTGGTGCTGCGCGGCAAAGACACCTTTAAGATATCCAGTGCCAATTATGCCGGTGATCCGCACGCCTATTATCTCTATACCATCACCCCGAAACAGCTCGGTAAGACTGAAAAAATCATCCGCAAGATCCAGGATGTAGGGCTGAAGGTGCATATGCAGCTGCTGTCCAACGACGAAGAAGTTGACGGCTTTTCCTGGCAGCCGGACGAGCTGATCGCGGTGCGGGCCGAAATGGATGATATGCTCGATAAGTATCCGCAAACGGTGATCAGTTCCAGATACTACCACGAGATCATCACTACCGGCACGATGCTAGGACGGCCTTTCGGCTGGATGGAATGCCCCTCCGTCACTGAGCCCATCGACAAAAGAGAACCCCGCCCCAAACGTTTGACCAATTTCATCCGCTGGTCCTCCGATTTGCAAACCATGCATCGCTGCTGCACCTCGGAAACCCGGGACTGCAGGACCTGCAAGGATGGCGCCGCGCATATGAGCTGGGTCATGGTCAACAAGCGGGCCCATATCAAAACGACCAAAGATCTGCAAAACTGGATAGAGGTCTACGAGATGTTTGCCAAGCTCTATCAGTTTATCCCCTGGTAAGCAGAAACATGGGCGGAAAAGATGCGGTCATCGTCGGCTACGACGCGATTTCTCCCCTGGGCAGTGATCTGGCGCAGCAATGGCAGCGAGCTTTGGCGGGAAAAAGCGGGATTGGGCCGCTGAGCCGCTTTGCACTCCCCCAAAATTTTCCGGTGCATATTGCCGGGCAGGTACCCGACATCGAGGGTGCCGAGTATCCTTTTCTGTCGGCCCGGCATCAGGCGGCCTGGAGTTCGCCGGTCTTCAAATACTCTCTACTTTCGGTGGTAAAGGCGCTTGAAAAGAGCCGAATTGAGCTGAGCCCGGATGTCGCTCTGCGAACAGCCGTCACCTACAGCACGGCCATTGGCGGCCTTGACGCGGTACTTGCTGCCGATAGAAAACTGCAGGCGGAAAATAAACTGCCGCTTCCCTATGTTAATCCCAACTCCTGTATCAATATGGTTGGCGGGAAAATTGCCATCATGACCGGAGCCCGGGGACCGATCACCTCGACCATCACCGCCTGTGCCACCGGCTTGACCTCAATGCTTGTCGGTGCCATGTTTCTTGCCCAGAACCGCGCCGATGTCGCTATCTGCGGGGCGGTTGATTTCGCTCTCGTGGAACCGATTGTCGCCGGTTTTTATACCATGAACGGCGTGTATAATCCGCTAAAAGGCCGGGAAGACGATCCGCCGGAAAGAGCCAGTAGACCCTTTTCCGCAAATCGTCGCGGCTTTGTCATTTCCGAAGGCGCGGGTGCGGTGATCCTCACCACCAGAGAATTTGCCGAGGCCCATGGTTTGCCGTACCAGGCCGAGATCGCCGGCTGGGGGATGACTTCCGATGCTCATCATTTTGTTGCGCCCTATCTTGCCACCGTTCAAAAGTGCATGCAGGATGCATTGACGGATGCCGGACTTGCTGCCGGCGATATTGCGGCGATTAATGCCCATGCAGCGTCGACCAAGGTAGGCGATAAGGTGGAATTTGAGGCCATAAAAGCCATTTTCGGCGATAGGCTGCCGCCGGTCTGTGCCAATAAATCGCTTATCGGTCATGCGATGGGGGCGTCGAGCGCGATTGAAAGTATCTTTGCCCTCCTGGGCATGGCGGAGAATATTGTCCCGCCCACGATAAACTATAGCGCTGATCCGGAGATAGAAATTGATTGTGTCGCCGAGGGGAAACGGCGCCTGGAGCAGGAATTTGTCCTGAAAAATTCCTTTGGCTTTGGTGGCTGCAACGCCTGCGCCGTTTTTAAGAAAAGCAGCTAGCTGATACAAAAAATGAAGGCACCACAAAACAGAAGAGTCATGGTCGTTGGCTATGACATCGCTACTGCGCTGGGTAGTAGTTTTGCCGCAACCTGGCAGGGGGCGGTGGACGGGCTGGCCGGCTTTCGCCGATTGACCCGTTGCGAGACGTCAAGCCGCGCCAATGTGGTGGGTGAGATTCCCGATTGGCAGCCTGAAAAACTTGCCTACGTTAACCGCAAAGAAGCGTCTTTATGGAACGCTGCCTATGTCTTTTTGACTATGGAGGTTTGCCGGCGAGCGCTGGTGCATGGCGGCCTGGAGATGAACGCCGAGACCGGTCCACGAACCGGCTGCCTGATCGGTTCAGCGCTGAACGGCACCGATTCGTACCGGGTGGCGATGGATAACCTGGTCAATAAAGGGCCGCTGAAGGTCAGTCCCTATCTGCTGCCCAATGTCTGCGCCAACCTGCCGGCCGGGAAAGCAGGGATGCTGCTGGGCTTTACCGGGCCGATTTTTTCTCCCCAGGGGGCATGCGCATCGGGGAATCACGCCATTGGCATCGGGGCGAGAATGATTCGTGACGGGGACTGTGATTTTGTCCTGGCCGGTGGTGTCGAAACCTGCATAGTACCGGAAATTATTCAAGGCTTTGCCAATATGCAGGCGACTATTAAGGTTGGTCCCAATGATCGGGCAGCGATTGATCCGACCCAGGCTTCCCGGCCTTTCAGTCTGGACCGCCGGGGCTTTGTGCTGGCCGAAGGAGCGGGGGTTTTGCTGCTGGTTGCCGAAGATGCGATCCGTTCTCTTGGGCTGGATCCTAAAGCGGAAATTGCCGGCATTGGCTGGAATTCGGATGCCAACCATTTTACCAGGCCCAACAGCACAACGATCATTCGGGCCATGCATGACGCTATCGCTGATGCGGAGATTTCAACCCTTGATATTGGGGCGATCAACGCCCACGGCACCTCCACCCCCACCGGAGACACCACTGAAGTCGAGTGTCTGCGGGCGGTATTTGGCCGGGAGATAGAAAAAATTCCGGTGTCGGCCAATAAATCTCAGGTCGGCCATTCGCTCGGCGCATCGGCTGCCATCGAAGCGGCACTGGCGATCGAGGCCATGCGCCAGGGAATTGTCCTGCCAACGGTCAACCATCTCGCTGATCCGGCTTTTAGCGATATCGATGTGGTTCCCAAAAGCCCGCGCAACCATGCCCATGAATTTGTCCTGTCCAATTCATTTGGCTTTGGCGGCACCAACTGCTGTATTGTTTTTCGAGGGATGTGATGAGACCCAAACCTTTTGTCCCGGAATCCTTAGATAATCCCTGTTATATCAGGGACAGCAACAGTGGAAAGGTCTGGCACCGCGCCGAATTGCGCACCCTCTATGTCGATACCGATCGCTCGCAGGCGGTGTATCATGCAAATTATTTGAAATACTTTGAATTCGGCCGCGCATCGCTGATGCGAGAAGCTGATTATCCGTATAAGAAAATTGAAGAAAGCGGCTATGTTTATCCGATAATCAAGACCGAACTCAACTATTATTCGCCGCTTTTCTACGATGATCTCATTTATATTCACACCCGACCGGCGAAAATAGAAATGGTCAAGGTCCAGTTTGACTATATTATCACCCGGGCCGACAGCGGCGAAATTTCCTGTACCGGCATGACCAGGCATTGCGCGGTCAATGGCAATGGCCTTCCCGTGGAGATCGATCAGAAAACCATTAACCTGTGGGAAGGATTTCCCCGCTGATGGACAATGGCCGTATTCCCCTGAAAATTGCCGTTCAGCCCTGGTTTTATGACCATTCTTTCGGCGGCAAGGCAGTCCTGCCGGCGGTGGAGGCCATGCTTTTTCTTGCCGGCCTAGTGCATACAATCTATCCGGGAACTGATATTCGCCGTATGCAAAATGCCACCTTTGGCAAATTCCTGGATATTCCTCGTGGTGTTACTCCTCTTAAAATACTGTTCGAAGGAGCAGTTACTGCCGATGGCCGGGTGCAGGCGCAAATGCTCAGCCGTACCAGAGGCACATCAATGAGCCGGATTAAAGAGCATTGCCGGGTATGTTTCTCGCAATTAAACGACGACGGCCAAAACGCGTCAATACCAATATCCTTCGGACAGGGCTTGCCAAAACATGCACGTACCGAGATTAAAGTGGACCATCTCTATCAGCATCTGGTTCCTTTCGGGCCAATGTATCGGACGCTGCAGGGGACCCTGTTTCTTGCCGAAAATGAAGCCTGGGGAAGCTTGCGTGCAGCCGATGTGCCGCCTGCACCAGGCGATGCGAGTCAAAAAATTCTCGGTTCACCGTTTCCCTTAGACGGCGCCATGCATGCAGCCTGCGTCCTGGGCCAGCAGTCAGTTGATTTTGTGCCTTTTCCGGTGGGTTTTGCCGAGCGGGTTGTTACTCGAGCCACCCGGCCCGGCGCCTGGTATATTACCCAGGTCAAGCAAACCGGCTCTACCGGTGATGAGCTGGTTTTTGATCTGGCTATCTGGGATAATGCTGGACAACTCTATGAAATGGTATCCGGTTTGCGGATGCGTAATGTCGGCAGGGTCCTCAATAAGGCTTAGCTGTCGGCCCAGATCAGCAGCTTCTCCATGGCAATTCTGGTCAGCCAGCGCAGAAAGATAAGGGAATAAACCGCCCCGGACAGATACATGCCAAGCAGAAAAACCAGATGCGACAGGCCATAGGTTAAAGGGCCGCCCACTGCGACAAACCAGGGGTTGTGAGTGTGGATCGATAAGGCACCCAGAGCGGCGATGGCCGGCCAGCCCAGGACAAAACTGAAAGCGATGGCGAAGACCCCGACCAGAACAAGCGGCGTCGGTTTTTCTTTAAAGGCGGAGAGATCGGCCTGCTCGGCAATTGCCGAGCGCACAAAGTCGGTGCCTGCCAGTTTTAATATGTTTTTTTTAATTATATGATGCATCATGTTGTCGCCAAAACTTTTCAGCTAGGATACACCACAAAATATTGATCCATCAACCGTAAAGAAACAAAAAAAGAGAGTGAAGAAATCACCAATCAATTCGCCGGATAGCTGGGCGTTTTTCGATAAAATCTACTGTATATCTCTTACGACCCGCACGGACAGGAGAGAGCAGGCGCGGCAGCAGTTTGCCAAGGCAGGTCTCTTGGATCGGGTGGAGTTTGTTATTATGGCCAAACACCCGGACAATCCTGAACAAGGCATTTTTGCATCGCATATGCATTGTCTGCAAAAAAGCCTTGACGCCCGGGCAGAAAATGTTCTCGTTTTTGAAGACGATGTGTTTTTTCAAAAGTATAATCCCCGTATAATCGGTGCAGTTAGTCATACCCTGCAGCTGGTAACCAACTGGAACGCGCTGTTTCTTGGCTGTATGACCAGCGGCAGTCAGAAAACCGGGCATAAGAATCTCGTGCAAATTACCTATCGTTGTCTGGCTCACGCCTACGCCTTGAATCGCCCTTTTGTGCAGGAAATAGTGCAGCAAACATGGTCTAATATCCCCTTTGACGAGGTTTTACGCCGGCATAATCGTGATTTTTATGCGATATATCCCATGTGTGCTTTTCAGGGACCGGCGAGTTCAGATAATAAAACGGTGGTTATTGACCGGATACGGCGGATATGCGGCGGGTTACTTTTTATCCAGAAGGTCAACGAATTCTACCAGAATAATAAGTTCATTCTGTATTTTTCGGTAATCGTCCTGCTGGCGCTGGTGGTATCGGTTTTGATCTTATGGTAGCGCAATGATTAATTACCGCCTTCTTGCTATTGTTTCACTACTGGTGTCTGTCTTAGCCGGTATAGGTCTGTTCCGCCTCAATCTCGATACCGATGTGGTCCGCTCCCTGCCGGCCGGTGATAAGGTCATTGCCGATGGCTTGGAGATTTTTGCCCACCATCCAATTCACGATCAGATTGCCATCGATGTTATGCTTGACGGCAAAGATCCCGATGCCCTGGTAGCCGTCGGTGCGCTGCTTGAAAAAAAACTGACAGACAGCGGACTGTTTGCCCGGGTCGGCACTGCGGCGATGAGCGAACTGCTGCCCGATCTGGCGCTGCACGTGGCACAAAACCTTCCCCTGCTTTTCTCTAAGCAAGAGCTGGCAGATAAAGTGGCACCTCTTCTTAGTGCCGAGAAGATCACCAGCCGGATAGAACACCTGTATGCCGAGTTGAACAGTATGGAAGGCATCGGGCAGGCGGAGTTTATCGCCCTTGATCCGCTTGGCTTAAAAGACCTGGTCCTGGCCGGACTGGCCCCTTTAGCCCCTACATCGAGTGTCGGATTTTTCCGGGGAGCTCTGCTCTCGGCCGATGGCCGTCATCTGCTGGTTACCGCCAGGCCACTGGCCGCAGGTACCGATACCAATTCCGCCAGGCAGATCGCCGAGCTGCTTACGGAAAGTTCTCGTGCTCTCAATGAACAATTCAACATCCTGGGACAACAGATAACCCTCACCCCGGTGGGAGCCTATCGAGCTGCCCTGGACAACGAGCGCATTATCCGCCACGATGTTCAGCTCGCTTTGGTTCTGGCAACGGTTGGTATCGGGCTCCTGCTATTGCTGCTCTTTTCCCGGCCCCTGATCGGGCTTTTATCATTGGTGCCTGCCCTTGCCGGGACCGGAATCGCTCTTTTTGCCTATTCTTTGCTGCATAGTTCTATCTCGATCATGGTGCTGGGTTTTGGTGGGGCGATAGTCTCTATCACCGTTGATCATGGTATTGCCTACCTGCTTTTTCTCGATCGCGGCCATGAAACGAAAGGGCGCGACGCATCGTCAGAAGTACGGGCTATCGGCATTATGGCGGTGATTACTTCAATAGGGGCCTTTTTGATTCTCAGCTGCAGTGGCTTTCCCATATTTACCGAACTGGGGCAATTCACCGCTTTGGGCATCTTTTTTTCCTTTCTTTTCATCCACTCGATTTTTCCCAGGATCTTTCCCACGCTGCCGCCGAACAGTGAACGCGCTCTGCCTCTTCGACGTCTGGTCAACTCCTTCTATAACTGTGGAAAAACTGGACTGGTTGCTGCAGCTATGTTGGGATTTTGCCTGCTTTTTTTTGCCAGGCCGCAATTTTCAGTCAATCTGGCGGATATGAATACGGTTACGGCGGAAACCCTTGCCGCCGATTCCCTTTTTACCAAAGTTTGGGGGAGTGTCGGCGATAAGATAGTGTTGATGCATAAGGCTCGGGACATACAAAAAATTCAGCAGGAAAATGATAAGCTGTTGACCCGGATTGATCAGGATATCGATAAAGCTCTGGTACGCGCCGCTTTTGTGCCCTCGATGATTTTTCCAGGGCCTGCTCGAAGCGCCGACAACTTGCGTGCCTGGCACCATTTCTGGCAAGGCGGGGCGAACGCGCAGGTGAAAGAAACTCTCTCTCGAGTCGGGGCAAGACTTGGTTTTACCACCGAGGCCTTCAGCCAATTTTTTTCCCTGCTTGAGCCTGGCTACACCATGAACAGCCAACCGATCCCGCCAAAATACTTTGAGCTGCTGGGCATTGCCGAAAATACTCAAGAAGCCGGTCTGCTGCAGTTTATCACCTTGTTGCCGGGCGAAAAATATGATGGTGCTCGCCTGCAGCAGGAATATGGCCGGGATGGGCGGGTTTTTGATGCGGCCTTTTTTACCGGCAGGCTGGCGGATATCCTCTTTGCCACTTTTACCACTATGCTGATTATTGTCGCGATCAGCATGGTTTTGTTGCTGTTCTTTTTCTATCTTGACCTGCAGCTGACCCTGCTGACCCTGTTGCCGGCCGTTTTTGCCTATATCTGCACCCTGGCGACCCTGCGTTTGCTGCACCATCCCCTCGATATCCCGTCACTGATGCTGTCGGTGGTCATCCTCGGCATGGGTATTGACTACGCCATATTCTGTGTTCGCGCCCACCAGCGCTATCGGCGGGTGGATCATCCTTCTTATGCGCTGGTGCGGGTTGCCGTTTTCATGTCCGGGACGTCGACGCTTATCGGCTTTGGGGTGCTCTGTTTTGCCGAACACTCAGTGTTAAAAAGTGTCGGGATCACCTCTTTGCTGGGAATCGGTTACTCGCTGCTGGGAACCTTCCTGTTGCTGCCGCCGTTGTTGGAGCGATATTTTGCCGAGAGGAGGTGCAAAAGCCTGGTTCCAAGCGAAAAAAAAGATATCCGCACCAGGATTCGCGCCCATTACCGGACCCTTGAGGCATACCCGAGAATGTTTGCCCGCTTTAAACTGCAGTTTGATCCGATGTTCGAGGAACTGCCCCGATATCTGGCGTACCGGGTAAACGCGAAAGCTATTATTGATATCGGCTGCGGCTATGGGGTTCCGGCCTGCTGGTGCCTGGAATATTTTCGAGAGGCCCAGGTATACGGTATTGATCCCAATCCGGAAAGAGTGCGCGTGACCGCCGTTGCCACCGGGGATCGAGGCAGCATTTCTGTCGGCTGGGCCCCTGAAATCCCTGAGGTCGCTCAGCCGGTTGATATCGTCCTGCTGCTTGATATACTGCATTACCTCGACGATGCTACGGTCGCAGCACTGTTTAGAAAGAGTTTTGCCGCCTTGGCCAAAGAAGGTATCCTGGTCACCAGATTTGTCATCATGCCGGGCGGTTGTCCGTCCTGGTCCTGGCACCTGGAAGACCGACGGATAAGAATATCCCGCCGACAGCCCTGGTACCGTTCGCCAGAAAAAGTGAGCCAATTGATGCAGAAGGCGGGTTTTACGATTAGCCTAAGTGAAGTCTCAGTCGGTAATCCGGAACTGGTCTGGATCGTCGGTCGGGCAGATAAAGAGAGCGCTGATGTCGGGCAGAAAGCATAAAACATCCTTTTCCGTTGCCGAAAAAACCGGTATTGTTTCTCTGGGTGCGGCCGGTCTGCTGTTTTTTGTTTATCCTGTGTCGGCCATAGTGGTCCTGGCTGCATTCCTTCTGCTCTGTTGCTGTGCCCCGTTTTTTCCGCAATGCAGTTTCTTTCTGCCGGTCATCAGCCGGGGCCGGGCAGGGACCAGAACCGTTGCTTTAACCTTTGACGATGGGCCATCGCCTGAGTCTACTCCGGTTTTGTTGAAGCTTTTGGCACGGCATAAGCTGCAGGCCACTTTTTTCGTCGTAGGCGAAAAAGCCGCCCGTTATCCTGAGTTGATTACCGAAATTCTTCGCCGGGGGCATAGCATAGGCAACCATTCCTGGAGGCATGATAATTTACTTGCCTTGCGTGGCTTAAAGACAATAGAAAAAGATATCCAGGCGACTCAGAAGACCTTACAGGCATATGGCGTACGACCCTTAGTTTTTCGGCCACCGATCGGCATCAGCAGTCCGCGCCTGGTCAGAGCACTGACGGCCACCGGTCTGATCACTGTGACCTTTAGCTGCAGGGCCTTTGATCGGGGGAACCGCGACATCGTCAAGCTCGCCGATAAAATTCTCGCCCGCCTGCAGCCGGGACAAATAATAATGCTGCATGACCTGCCCCCTCGGCAAAAGGATTTACTGTCCTATTGGCAGAAAGAACTCGATCATCTGTTCCGTACTTTGACCGAGAAGCATGAAGTCGCTGTTCTAGAGCAGGTGATAGGCCGCCCGGTCATGACGATTGTCGAGTAGTACCGCAATCCTCTTGCAAATTAGTTTCTGCTTACAGTATAAAGACTTGTACAACCATCACTTTGCAGCAGATCACTCAGCAGCGGACAGAATAAAAATATGATTGGTCATTCTCCTCAGTTTATTATGAATACCGGCCGTGAGACGCAATATGCATTGTGCTCTTTTTTGCTGTCCGGCATTTTAGTTGTCTGCCTTTTATTTCTGCCGTGCGCCGTCAAAGCCGGCAGTTTTGACACTGCCGAGGATAGCTGGGCCATCATTACCGGCTATGGTCAGAGTTTTCCCGGTTGGGGTGAGACCTCCCAGCGGATCGAAACTATTGATCTGATTCCCCGCTATTCGCACCATATCATCAATGATATAGGATCAGGCTGGTATCAAGGTTTTCATTCAATTATGATCGAGCTGCCGGTTTCCGTGATTGTCAGTCAGGATATTTCGAGTATGGTGGGGATTAACTTTCTCGCCTGCTACACCTTTACCAAAGCCGAGGAGTGGCAGCCCTATGTTTTTGGCGGTGGCGGACCGGTCTATAGTTTTGCCGATATCGAAGGCATGGGCGCCGACTGGAACGGCAATTATCAATTCGGCCTTGGGGTTCAGCACGCTTTGTCCACCGCGCATCGTCTGCTCCTTGAACTGCGCTATTATCATATCTCCAACGCCGGTACCGAAGAGCCCAACGAGCCGCTAAACTCGCTCAAGTTCTTGATCGGCATTACTTTTTAAGAGGGCATGGATATCGTCATTCAAGCTACAGTCAAAAACATCACCGATGGCCTGGAAATCGCCAGTTATGTTCGGGACAACCGAGGCAACCAGGAACTGGTGGCCGGTTCGATGTGGCATCCGGTTGATATTGTCAATCGCCAGGCTTGGGCCGAGATCGATAAGCACATTGCCGCCGCACGAAAAAAAGTGAATGCCGGCCGGGCAAGTTGTCTTTTGTATTATATGATTGCCAATCAGATGACACCCTCTCTCCTGGCCGCCTATTCCGGTCAATCCCGCTGGTTGGTTCGGCTGCATCTGGTTCCCTTTTTCTTTCAGCGGTTGCCTGCTCGCAACCTGCACCGTTACGCGGAGATATTTAAAGTGACTGTCGATGATCTGCGGTCGGGCAGACTGCGGCCACCGGTGTATAAGCAAAAAGAGCAGGAGACCCGATCGTTTGCTTGATTTTCCCCACGCCCAGGCCGCCCACTGCGAGAGCGGTGTTGCCGCGAATCTTCTTCGTCATCAAGGGATCACCATTTCTGAAGCCATGGCGTTCGGCATCGGTGGCGGTCTTTTTTTCGGGTACCTGCCTTTTATTCGGCTCAATGGTCTGCCTTTAGTCACCTACCGCTCCGCCTCCGGGAATATCTTAAAGAGGATAAGCAGAATTCCCGGCATCTCCCTGCAGCAGCAAAAATTCCGTGATAAAACACGGGCGATGGCCGCTCTTGATGCCGCCCTCGACCGATCGATCCCGGTTGGTCTGCAGACCGGAGTCTACTGGCTGTCTTATTTCCCAAGTTCCCTGCGTTTTCATTTCAATGCCCATAACCTGGTGGTCTACGGCAAAGAGGGCGACGATTACCTGATCAGCGATCCGGTGTTTCCCGGGCCGGTACGCTGTCCCAGTGAGGATCTGGTCAGGGCTCGATTCGCCTCGGGGGCGCTGGCACCACACGGTAAAATGTATTATTTGACTCGGGTGCCAAACGAGCTTGATCGGCCCTCTCTTATCGTCGCCGGCATCAGCTCAGTCTGTAAAATGATGCTTGGCATCCCTTTTCCTTTGATAGGTATCAAAGGTATCCGGTTTTTAGCCGATCGGCTGGAAAAGTGGCCTGCCCGTCTGGGCAGGACAAATGCCGATCTGCATATCGGCCATGTGGTGCGGATGCAGGAAGAGATAGGCACTGGAGGTGGCGGATTTCGCTTTATGTTCGCCGCCTTTTTGCAGGAAAGTGGTGCCATTATGCAGGATCAATCGCTGCAGGACTATGCAGCGATTTTGACTAAAGCCGGAGACTGCTGGCGGGCGTTCGCCCTTATGGTCTCCCGCATATGTAAAAAACGGGCCCGACCGGAGGATACCTATTCTTCTATGGCCGAGACCATCCGTCAGTGTGCGGAGCTGGAAGAAAAAGTTTTCCGACTACTGGACGGCTGGGTGAAGAAACACTCATGAACGTTCACAATCCGTCTCCTGATAGAGAACAGAAGAGGCCGGCGCTTATCGCCGAAGCGGTGGTGCATCAGTATAAAAAAAGTTGCCGCCCAGCCCTGGATCATTTCACCTTGCAGGTTGCACAAGGGGAGTTTTTCGGACTCCTTGGCACCAATGGGGCGGGAAAATCGACAGCTGTTTCGATCTTTAGCGGTTTTTTTGCTCCCGACAGGGGCACGGTATCCGTCATGGGCATGGATTTTCAGCGATATTCGCATAAAATTAAGCAGCTTTTAGGCTTGGTACCGCAGGAAATCGCCTTGTATGACCAGCTGTCGGCGCGGGAAAATTTATGGTTTTTCGGGCGACTGCATGGCTTTTCCGGCAAACGGCTGCAGGCCCGCATTGACCAGTGTCTGGAATTTTCCGGGCTTACCGATCAGGGAACGCGACTGGTGTCCACTTATTCGGGGGGGATGAAACGACGCCTCAATCTCGCCGGTGGGCTGCTGCATGGTCCGCGGATTCTTTTTCTGGATGAACCGACCGTTGGTATCGATACCCAATCGAGATATTTGATCCATCAACAATTAAAAGAACTGCACCGATCGGGTACAACCATCCTCTACACCACCCATTATATGGAGGAGGCCGAGAAACTGTGCAGTCGGATCGGGATCATCGATGCCGGCAAAATTATTGTGCAGGGCAGTCCAGGCAATCTGGTGCAGCAAACCGGCAGCCGCAGCCTGGAAACGCTTTTTCTCAAATTAACCGGCAAACAGCTGCGGGATTCCTGATGCACCGGATATTGACTATTGCGGGTAAGGAACTTTTGCTGCTGGGACGCGACCGAAACGGTCTGCTGGTTCTGTTTCTTATGCCTGCCCTGCTGGTAATCGTCATTACTCTTGTCCAGCAAAATGTTATGGAACTGACCGGACAAAAGGACACCCGGCTGCTGTTTCTTGATTTGGATGCAGGGGAATTCGGCAATATGCTTCGTAACAGGCTGACAGCCGGTCCTATAGAAATTGTGGCCTGGGATAAAGAGCAGAAAAACGTACTCGATGTCCAGGCGGCAGTGGCCGCCGGGGACTATCAGGTGGGGCTGGTAATTCCAACTGGTTCCAGCCGTCAAATACAGCGACAGACGGCGCTGCTGTTTACGAAGAACAGTAAACAGTTAGCCGGCAATGTGTCGATCCCGGTTGCGGTGGATATTTTTTTTGACCCCGGCATCATGCCCGGTCTTCGTTCCGGGCTCAATTTTCAGCTGCAAATGGCTGTTAAAGCCATTGCCATGGAGGCAAAACTTGCCCGACTTGACAGTAAAATAAAAGAACTTGTTACCCGGCTCGGCTTGGTCGGGGACAGTGCATGGTTGCCGACAGCAACCATTTCGGAGCTTGTTGACCAGCCGCTGGTCGTCCTGCGTGAGCCGCGAAAGAGTGTCGGAGCAGCAAGCGAATTGTACTATAATCCCGTGCAGCAAAATGTGCCCGCCTGGGCACTCTTTGGCATGTTCTTTACGGCTATTCCCATCGCCGGGGCAATACTGCAGGAGCGAAAATCAGGCATCTGGCTGCGTCTCGCCTCTCTGCCTGTTTCCCATCTGGAATCTTTTACTGGCAAAGCCTTGGCGTATATCGGGGTATGCCTGGGTCAGTTTCTGCTCATTGCCTTGATTGGAACCTTTCTATTCCCGCACCTCGGTCTGCCTGTTTTTATGGTTACGGTGCATCCGCTTGCCGTGCTGCTTACAGTTCTCTTTTCAGGCCTGGCCGCATGCAGTTTTGGTATCTTGCTGGGCATGGTCTGTAGAACCTACGAGCAGGCGTCGACCCTCGGGGCAACGGCAGTGGTCGTCTCTGCCGCCATGGGTGGAGTGATGGTGCCAGTCTATGCCATGCCGCAGATCCTGCAGCGACTCAGTCTCCTTTCGCCGTTAAACTGGGGATTGACCGCCTTTCAGGAGTTGCTGGTGCGCGGTGGGAGCTATACGGATATAGCCGATGACCTGGGACGACTGGCGCTGTTTTTCTGCCTGATGCTTCTGGCTGCCTGGAAGCTTACCAAAACGCGAGTCTAATTTTTTCATCTCTCTTTAATAAAAAAATAAAATACTTATGGAACCTTTGGAACGTGAATTGTTGGAACTCATCTGTACAACATGTAATTTCGATGATGTGGAAATGAATACGGTCGATCGCCACGCCCCCCTGATCGGACCGGAATCTCCCCTTGGCGCGGATTCTCTTGATGCTCTGGAAATTGCCGTTACCATACAGCGGCAATATGGAGTCAGGATGGACTCGGAAAATACCACCAGGAACGTGCTGCAATCCCTGGCAACTCTGGCGGAATATATCACTGCCGGTAAAGGAACCGGTGCGCCGGTTGATTAAAGCTAAAAATTGACAAAGATATCGGCAAATTCGAGCGAAGAAAGGTAGAGCGGGTAGAGGTTTTTCTCTGGAATGTCCAGCGTTTTCAGGGTTCTGGAACATTCGCTATAATTGGCCTGTTCGTAGGCAATAACGCAGGGTAAAAAACCCGCCAAGGGCCCGGTTTTTTTGGTCAGGGCGTGTTTAATATTGTCTGAGACGGGTATTTTGCCCAGGATATCGGCAATGGGCGTGTCGAGCATGGCATCAAGGAGTGAAAACAGGCCGAGCATGAACAGTTCGTTGGGTTTTGTCTTGAAACCACTTGCGGTGCCGAGTTTTTCGCAGAATTTTGCCCGGACCGCCGCTAATCGTACCAGTTCTGCCGGTTTATTGGAAGAAATTTCGGAAATAACCGCCAGCGTAACGAAGCGGCGTATCTCGTTTTCACCTAGGTAAGTGACGGCGTAGGCGATAGACTCAATTTCCTGGATGAGGTAAAAATAGGCCGAGTTGATATAGCGCAGCAGTTTATAGGAAAGAGACACGTCGGCGGAAATAATTTCCGCCATTTTTTTGCTGGAGACATCCTTCCGGTTTATTTCCGAGAGCAGGTTGAGCAGGGTCAACTTTGAGGTGGTTAGTTCTTTTATGCGCATCTCTTCCGGTTTGGCAAAAAAATATCCCTGGAAATACTTGAATCCCAGTTTACGGGCGTCGGCAAACTCGGCATGGGTCTCGACTTTTTCCGCCAGGAGATCAACATTGAAGTGCGCAATCTGCAGCAGGGTCTGGCTGATTTCGTCGACAGGAGTGAGCCGAAAATCGATTTTGATGATATCGACCAGCTGGAGCAGGGGGATAAATTTTTCATGGTAGACGAAATCATCGAGGGCAAGCTTGTAGTGCAGATCTTTCAGGTTCCGACAGGCGGTAATGACGGCGTCGGTGACGGGCACGTCTTCCAGGATTTCAACGATGATGTTGTTGTTAGGAAAGCTTTCGGCAATGTTTTGCAAGAGCAGATCTTCGGTGAAATTGACAAAACAGGGTTTATTGCCGCTGATCTTTTCCAGCCCCTCGGTGAGAAAGGAGCTGGTGAGCAGGGAGCCGGTGGCGCGGTTGCCGCCGACATGTTCCAGATCCATCGCGTCAGCACCTCGATACAAGAGTTCGTAGGCAAAGAGGCGTCTGGTTTCATTAAATATAGGTTGTCTGGCAATTATTGTTTCCATGCACAATCTCAAGGTATTACACTGATATTTTTGGGCGAGTGTATATAAAAGCCTATGCTTTTTAGGGCAAAAACACAAGCTACCATCGTAGATTCCAGGTTTTTGCGCGGCTATATGGGGATGCAGAAAAATGAGCGAAATCCCGGTGGACCACCAACAGCTTTTCGAACTGGCGCAGATGAAAATGCCCTTTGGTAAATATGCCGGGCGACTGTTGATCGATCTGCCGGAACCGTATGTGGTCTGGTTTGCCGGGAGGGGGTTCCCATCCGGTAAACTCGGGCGGATGATGGCGATCGTCTATGAGATTAAAGTCAATGGATTGGAGTATTTGTTTGAACCGTTCAGGCCCCGCTAGCCAGTCTTCCCAAAAAAACAGCCACGGCTTTCATCCCCTTATTGAACTGATCGAGGCTGAATTTCTCATTGGGGGCATGGGTGTTATCATCCGGCAGACCAAAGCCCATCAGCACCACCGGAGTTTTAAGGATCGTATCAAAGAGCGCGGCAATGGGAATGGAGCCGCCTTCGCGCATGAATACCGGCGCGGTGTTGTAGACAGCCTCAAGCGCCATGGCTGCCGCCTGCAGAAAGGAGTTATCGGGATGGATATAAAAACCTTTTCCTGAATGCAGGTTGGTCAGCTGAACCCGGTGTCCGGCCGGCATGTTGGCGTAAACCGCTTTTTCCAGCCAGGTAAAGACCTCATCCGGTGCAAGGTCCGGCGGCAGACGCAAGCTCACTTTGGCTACTGCCGTTGCCGGGATAACGGTTTTGGCGCCTTCCGCGGTAAAACCGCCGCGAATGCCGTGGACTTCAAGAGTCGGTCGAGCCCCCAGCCGTTCCAGTGGGGGGTAGTCTTTTTCGCCCACCAATTCGGTTATGCCCATTTCACCTGCAAGGGCTTTTTCGATATCTAAGGGATCCTCTTTAAAGAAACGTTTTTCGGCAGGGGCAGGTGCTGCTATTGCCGCCGCAAGTTCCGGAATCCGGATGATCCCGTCCTCACCCTTCAAACGGCTGATTAAAACACACAGGGCATGCATCGGGTTCGGTGCCACCCCACCATATCCGCCGGAATGAAGATCGGTTTTTGCACCAAATACGGCGATCTCGGTATAGAGGATGCCGCGCAGGCTGGTAATCAACGAAGGTTGCTGAGCATTAACCATATGGGTATCGCAGATTAAGGCGGCATCGGCCCGGAGCATTTCCGGGTTGTCCTGGACAAACCGAGCCACCGAGGTGCCGCCTGCTTCTTCTTCTCCTTCAAGCAGGATTTTTACATTGATCGGCAGAGCGCCTTCCACTTTAATCCACGCTTCAAGAGCGGCCAGCGCAAGCAGCACCTGGGCCTTGTCGTCGCTTGCTCCACGACAAAAAATATTTCCTTCGCGAATCGTTGGTTGAAAAGGCGGCGTCTGCCATTGATCGACAGGGTCAACCGGTTGGACATCATAGTGGCCATAGAGCAGCAGCGTGGCTTGTTGTTTATCCACCTGCCACTCAGCAAAGACCAGCGGATGCCCAGCCGTGCTGATGGTTTTGACACTTTGAAAGCCAAGCGCCGTCAATCTGTCTCTTACCCAGTCGGCAGCTCGTACCATATCAGCCCTATGTTCGGTAAGTGTGCTGATACTGGGTATCGCCAGCCATTGTTGCAATTGTTCGATGAATCGATTCTGGTTTTTATCCAGATAGTTATTGCGTGTTGCCTCACTCATTTTCTATTCCTGCTAAAAATTATAGGTGGTGATCCCGCTGCATAAACCGGGCTTTGCCCTTGCACACTATTTTCTCTCCGACCCGGATATGTGCTTTGACGTGATAGAGTGGCGGCAGCGACGAGTCAATCCACGCTCTGATATCGAGGGTGCCGTCACAATCTACCTGCTCGAGATAGCGCACCGTCAGTTCGCCGGTTACCGCTATGATATCCTGGTGTAAAAGGCATTGGGCCATAGCGGTGTCGAGCAGGGCCGACAGAATGCCGCCGTGCATGACTCCGGTATATCCCTGGAGGTTGCTGTTGCCGGTAAAAGTTGTCGATACTACGCCATCACCGTTTTTGTTAAATTTGAGGCCAAAAGAAAAAGGATTGTCCTGGCCGCACATAAGACAAAAGCGGTGGTTTGCCTGATCAATTGAGGATTCTGTTTGTTCCATGGGATTACGGTAAAATGATGGTTGTTATTTAGCCATCGTAGATTTCAGGTTTGTACGACACCATCAAAAGTAAAGGTAGCGTAGAGATTTTACGGGTTTAATTATGGCAGTTTAATTAAAGCATTTTCTTTAATTGCTGCCTTGACATAACAGGGAAAACGATTCAATATAGCATATGCACAAATAGTGTCCATCTCTCTCTTTATAAAAGAGTATACCCAAGGGCGAAAAATTGTGTGGAAAATTGTGATGCGCCTCAATAAAAATCTCGTTTACACCATTCCCTTGTTGCTGTTCGCGGGCTGTGCTCAAGGAATTTAATAGAAGGATGGAGTGAAAAATGCCAATGATGGTTATATACCTTCATTATATAACGTGTTTGCGGATGTAACTTTCAACTAAGGAGAAAACTATGAAGTGGATGCAATTTTTTACTCCGGTCAGCTCCATTACCTGGGAAGAAGCGCACCGGCTGGTCGAGTCGACGCCGGGTGACGATGTCGTTTTTCTCGATGTTCGGCAACCAAAAGAATATGCCAATGGCCATCTGCCGGGGGCCCATCTCATTCCGCTCGGGGATCTGGATAAGCGCCTCGATGAACTTGACCGGGGTCAGCCTGTTGTTATCTACTGAGCCAGCGGGGGACGCAGCCGGGTAGCTGCGCAGATGCTTGCCGGCAAAGGTTTCACCAAAGTGTATAATCTGAGTGGAGGAATCAAGGCCTGGAATAAGGAAGTTGCGGTCGGAGCCGAGGAGGTCGGACTGCATCTTTTCAATCGCAATGAGACACCTGAACAAGCGGTTATTGTCGGCTACGGTCTGGAGATGGGCTTGCAGGAGTTTTATCTTTCCATGCAGGCAAAAACTGCCAGAGAATCGACCAGAGCGCTTTTTGGTAAACTTGCCGATATCGAGATTTTGCATCAACAGCGCTTAGTTGAGTTGTATCATGAGATGACCGGTTCGGCGATGACCATGATCGAGTTCAGCGATAAAATTGTCGAACCGTCAATGGAAGGTGGTTTGAGCACTAAAGAATATCTTCAGCTCTATGATATTGACTATGAATCGGAACTGGAAGTGCTCGGCATGGCCCTGGCCATTGAAGCACAGGCTCTTGATCTCTATCTGCGGGCAGGGCAGCACAGCGGCAATAAGCAGACGCAAAAAGTGCTGCTGCAGATTGCCGATGAAGAGCGCGGCCATATTGCCCGGCTGAGCAGTTATATCGATCAACAACAGGATCTGACATGACCGGGCCAAAGAGGCAACTTGTGCTTATCGGCGGCGGTCATGCTCATATGGTCACGCTGGCCAGGCTGGAGAGCTTTGTCGCTAAAGGGTATGGCGTAACGGTAATTCAGCCTTCCGAACATCATTATTACAGCGGCATGGGACCGGGAATGCTTGGGGGAACGTACCGCCCGGAAGATATTCGCTTTGCAACCCGCAAACTGGTTGAAGAAAAAGGCGGCACCTTCCTCCTCGGCAAAGCGTACCGGGTCGATCCCCATAAGCAGTTGGTTTTACTCGAGGATACGCAGGAAGAAATCGGCTATGATGTGTTGTCCTGCAATGCCGGTTCGTATGTGCCGCGGGAGATGATCAAAGAAGAGGCGGAAAATATTTTTACCGCCAAACCGATAGAGCAATTGCTGGCTGCGCAGCAAAAGATTATCGAATTGACCGCTATTGAGAAAATAACTATTGCGGTCGTCGGCAGCGGCCCTTCTTCGATTGAAATTGCCGGTAACATCCACCAGTTGTGTCGGCAGCAGAGTGCGCATATGCCAAAGATACAACTTTTTGGCGGTCGCAGTTTCATGTCCGGCAGGCCGACCAAGGTCCGCCGGCTGGCCAGATCCATCCTGATGGCTAAGGGTGTGGAAATAATCGAAGCCGGCTACGTGCAGCAGATCAACAATGGCCGGCTGGTGCTGGAAAGTGGCCAAAGCTATCAGGCCGATATTATTTTTCCGGCAGTCGGGGTAAAACCATCGAAGATCTTTGCCCGATCCGGCCTGCCCGTTGGCCCGGATGGTGGATTACTGGTCGATGAATATCTGCGCTCGAGCCGCTATAAGAATATTTTCGGCGGTGGGGACTGCATTTATTTTGAACCGGAGCCCCTCGATAAGGTCGGGGTCTATGCCGTGCGGCAGAATGAAGTACTGTACGGCAACCTGATGGCCTGTCTTGATGGTCGCGAACCGCAAAAGTTCTCTGCCGGCGGCAAATATCTGCTTATTTATAACCTGGGAGATGGCGACGGTATTTTGTCCAAATGGCTGGTGACCTTTTCCGGGAAACTGGCTTTTTATATCAAGGACAAGATTGATCGCAAGTTTATCCAAACTTTTCAGCAAAAGTAATTACTGCAAATACACTGACGATACCGCGGCAATATATCGGAGCCGGAAACTGACCCCTGGTTCCCATGTGCCGCATGGGGACCAATCGTCCCCAGTTCGATCAATTGCCGTTGACCGTTGATTTCAAATCCAGTGTTTCTTGCGGAAAAAGACAAACTGTACCAGGCTGACCCCAAGCAGCAGGGCGACAACGACCCAAAATGCCCAGGGATTGTCGGCACCGGGGATGCCACCGACGTTGATGCCGAGCAGCCCGGTGAAAAAACTGAGCGGCAAAAAGATGGTAGTCACCAGCGACAGGGTGTACATCCGCGAATTTATCTGTTCGCTCAACAGATTGATCAGCTCTTCCTGGGCAACATTGGCCCGTTCCCTGAGAGAATCCAGGTCTTCGACAATACGGATAAGAGTGTTGGCTATTTCGTATAAATGCCGTTTGTCCTGTTCGGAAAACCAGGGCAGTTTTTCCACCTGTAGCCGGGTGAAGGCTTCACGCTGCGGAGCCAGGTAGCGGCGCAGCATGATAGCCTGGCGGCGCATGCCGGATATTTTGGATCGAAGTGCACGGTCATGGGAAATCAATACCTGTTCTTCTAAGTCTGCGGTCTGCTCCTCGACGCCTTCCACCGTATCCTCAATATAGTCGGTCAGATATTCCGCCAGGGTATTGATGAATTCGCTGCTGGTGGCAGGACCCTTGTCGGCTGTGAAACTGCCGATCAAATCGATGATCGAGAGCAGTTTTCGTCTTCTGGTGGTGATAATCCGCTTATGTTCGGCCCAGATACGGATGGACACCATATCTTCATGATCCTCGCCGGGATTGAGATTGACCCCTCGAAGAGTGAGGAGCACCCCTTCGCCGATCACTGTCGATCGGGGCCTTGTTCCCTCGCTGAGCAGCGCCTCAATGATCAGCGACTCCAGGCCGCTTTGCTCCTCAAGCCAGCGCACTGATTCCGGCGCACTGCAGGATAAATGTACCCACAGGACTCCCTGGTCCGGTGCCCAGGCGTTAATCTCCGGCCAGTCAACAACCCGGCCACCACCCTTGCCATCAAGTAAAACGGCGTGAATCAAGGCTTTTTCTGCCATAACGCGACCACTAACTCTTATCGAGCCAGCGCAGCTCGTAGAGATCGGTGCGGCGGTTCTCGAAATTTTTCACGCTGCCCATGGCTCGGATTTCCTTGATCAGATCAAGATCCAGATTGGCAATGAGAGTCGTTTCTATGCCCGGTGTCGCTTCGGCGGCAATCGAATCATGGGGACAGGAAAAATCAGACGGGGTAAAGATTGCCGACTGAGAATACTGGATACCCATGGTTTCGACCTTGGGGATATTGCCGACGCTACCGGAAATCGCCACATAACATTCGTTTTCGATGGCTCTGGCCTGGGCGCAGCGCCGCACGCGCAGATAGCCGGTTTTGGTATCCGTCCAGAAGGGCACCAGCAGCAGCTTGACGCCTTTTAAGGCCTGCATCCTGGCCAGCTCGGGAAATTCAACATCATAGCAGATCAGGATGCCGATCTTGCCGACATCGGTGGTGAATATTTTCAGCTCATGACCGCCGGAAATGCCCCACACCGTGGCTTCTTCCGGAGTGATATGCAACTTGGCCTGGCTGTCCCAGGTCCCGTCGCGGCGGCATAGAAAACTGACGTTGTACAGTTTGCCGTCATCCTGCAATTGCGGGACGCTGCCGGCGACGATATTGA
Organism: uncultured delta proteobacterium; assembly: GCA_963709745.1. Taxonomy (GTDB): domain Bacteria; phylum Desulfobacterota; class Desulfobulbia; order Desulfobulbales; family Desulfocapsaceae; genus Desulforhopalus_A. The sequence continues at coordinate 128,175 of CAVPXN010000013.1, read as the reverse complement.
TATTGTATTTAAGTGCCATTTCCGTTACGGCCTGACGCATATTCTCGGTATAACCGGCCAGCATGCGCATAGCTTCGGCTGGATTGTTGCCTTCGTACTGATGGATGAGCGGGGCGTTGAACAGTTCCGGGAAGAGGATAATGTCGGCTTTATAGTCGCTTACCGTGTCGACAAAAAACTCCACCTGCTGCATGAAATCGTCAAATGATTCGAAGCGGCGCATCTGCCACTGGACTACCCCCAGTCGGGCAATCGATTTGGTTTTGCCGATCAGCTTAGTTTTCTTCTCGTAATAGATATTGATCCATTCAAGCAGCACCGCATTGCCGCGGGATTTATGATCCCCGGGCCAATAGTCGTCAAGGAGGTTGCGGACATGGAAGTCATTGGACAGCTGAAAAGTGAGGACCGGATCGTAGAGTTCGCGGTTTTTTACCTTGAGTATATATTCCTGGGCTTTCATCTCTTTGGCATGCTGGCTGTACCCCGGAATGCGGCCCCCGAGCAGAATACCTTTTAAGTTAAGATTTTCGGCAAGTTCCCGACGGGCCTCGTAGAGCCGGCGGCCAAGGCGCATGCCCTGGTAGTTCGGATCGACGGACACGTCAATGCCGTAGAGATAATCCCCTTCCGGATCGTGTGCCTTGAAGGTGCCGCCCGTCACAATCTGGTTGTACGAGTGCTGGTCGCCAAAGAGGCTGAAATCGATAATTACCGACAGAGCAATGCCCACCGGCTTGCCGTTGTCTTCAATGCAGACCTGGCCTTCCGGGAAGATTTGAATCAAATGGATCATCTCTTCTTCCGTCCAAGGGGTTGCTACATCTTTATAGGCCTTGACCGACAGATCATACAGCATCGGGTAGTCATCTAAACGGAGATGGCGGGTTTTCAGTTTATGTTCGATTTCATCAATCATTTGTTCTGGTCCTTTGGGTTTCTGGGGGTGTGATTATGAGTTGGGGCAGCCAGGAATGTACAAAGAAACGGTAGTGCCTTTACCGGCAGTTGAGGCAACATGCAGATGGCCCATGTTTTGTTCGATAAAAGCACTGGCCATAGTAAGACCCAGCCCCATGCCTTTGATTGCCCCCTTGCCCTTGGTAGAAAAATAGGGATCAAAAACTTTTGCCAAATTTTGCGCGGGGATGCCGATGCCTGTATCCATAATGCTTATCTTCACAAACTTTTCTCGCGGTAGCTGGATCGGGGCGGTCTCTATGGACTCGGATGCATCGACATTCTCGGCGGATATACGGATTGTTCCTCCAGGTGAGAGGGCTTCGACGGCATTCTGAAGGATTGCGTGGAGCGCCAGGCTGATTTTTTCCTGGTCTATTTTAATATCCCAGAGTTCCTCCGGCAGCGCATTGTCAATGATACTCAAGGTATCCGGCATTAATGCTTCGCCGGCGGAACGCACCAGATCCTGCACCGAGGAGATCGCCGGGGCCGGGATAAACATATCGGAGAGCTGACTGAACTTTTTTGTCAGCTCCTGCGCCTCGATGCAGGAGGACATCGCCATGGTCAAAAATGTTTCGGTTGATTGAGCTTCAGTCTCAGCGAGTCGGGCAAGTTCGATCGAACCCATGATGCCGGTCAAAAGGTTGTTGAAATCGTGGGCCAGGCCACCGGCGAGGGTGCTGATCATTTCAAATCTGGTCGCCCTCTGCTGCTCGATGCGCAGCTTTTTCTCAGTCTGCCGCTTGTCGAGGTAGTTTTCTATCCGGTAGACCAGCTCCTCAATGTCGCATGGTTTATGCAGGTAGTCATCGGCACCCAGGCGCAGGGAATCGATCGCGGTGTTTATGTCACCGTATCCGGTGAGAACGATTACGACAACCTCGGGATATCTTTTTTTGGCCTCTTTCAGCACCTGGATACCATCGATCCCCGGCATGCGCAGATCGGTCACTACAACGTCGTAGGATTCGCACTGCAGCATGGTCAGGGCCTGTTCACCGGACGAGGCGCTATTCGGAATATAGCCCAGGTGCTTTACAGAAATGCAGAACGATTTGCAGATTATGGATTCGTCATCGACGAAAAGTATTTTTTTATTGTTCATGTCCCGTTGACCAGTAAATCGATCTGCCGGCTGGTGTCCGCATCCCGGCAGGAAGTCGTTGCATATGGCCACAAGATACCGGGGCTCAACAGGTATCGTGGTTGTTGACGATAGTCTTGTTAGTTTACACTTATCTGCAGGCCATGATACAAAAATTATGTGCATTTAACGAGAGACAACTTCGATAAAATTGCAAATTCACGATGGTCAAGTAAAAATATTGTGCGAGGGACAGGAACTGGATATGATAAACTGGAAAAAATCAGTGACATCTTCCTCTTCATCCTGCTACTGTTGTCTGGTTCGTCGGGAAGCTATTGTTGCTGCTTCGAGCTGAGGCCTTCTTGCATCACTATTTAGCATCCTCATCCTTTCGACTAAAAAACCATAACCTACATTCTGTTCAGCGACCTATGTATACAGCCTATTATAACTTGAAAATGAAGCCTTTCCAGATTTCCTCGGATACCCAGTTTATGTGGCTTGGAGAAAATCATAAAGAGGCTTTGGCGACCTTGCGTTACGGTATCCTCGATAACAAGGGTTTTCTGCTTTTGACCGGCGATGTCGGCACCGGCAAGACGACTTTAATCAATACCCTGATCGGCAGCCTGAGCAACGATGTCATCTTTGCCTCCGTCCCGGATCCGAGTCTTGATAAGATGGATTTCTTTAACTATATTGCCGCAGCTTTTGGTCTGGGTGGTGATTTTGCAACGAAGGGTAAATTTTTATCGAGCTTTACCGCTTTTTTGCATAAAGCCTATGAAAATAACAAAAAAGTGCTGCTGATAATCGACGAATCCCAGCTTTTGACCCAGGAGCTGCTGGAAGAGGTACGGCTGCTGTCGAATATCGTCACCAGGGACAGCAATCCGCTGCTCAATATTTTCTTTGTCGGCCAGTATGAATTCAACGAGCTGATACGTCGTCCGGAAAACCGGGCTATCGCCCAGCGGTTGACCTTGAATTTCTATATTGAGCCCTTGACCGCGGAAGAAACCGGCGAATATATTTGCCATCGACTGAAAATAGCCGGCACGACGGCAAAAATTTTCAATACCTCGGCAATCAAGGAAATCTATGCCTCTTCCCAGGGATTTCCTCGTAAAATAAATATTCTCTGCGATCATTGTTTGATGAGCGGCTATGCCGAGGAGAAAAAAGTCATCAGCAGTTCTATTGTCAGGGAATCGGCCCGGGAATTGCAGATTCCCGATCACCGCAAGGGCCAGGTCCCAGTGGAACAGGGAGACGAGCAATCGGTCAGTGGAGCAGCCTCCGGTGCTCTGCAGCCGCAGAAGACGGTGAAATTATCTTTGTCCTGGCCGGTTATGGTACTGCTTCTATTGCTTGGAGTATTGATGGCCGGCAGCTATTATTTCCTCTATTACACCAATGAAAGATTTAAAGAAGCGACGGCCCATTTTACCGCTATCCAGGAAAAAGGAGTCAGCCCTGCTGTTGTTGCCGTACCCGAGGCAGGTAAGCTGAGCGAATCGCAACCCAAGGCCACATCTTCTGCGGCCTCAACTTCTGCGGTGCCGGTGGATGAGGCCGGTCCAATGGCACAGCCAGACCGGACGGCATCATCTTCGGTACAGCCCGGCAAGGTCGTAGCCGAATCCAATGCGCCTGGTGCAATCGGCGCCGCTCCGCTGGCCGTTGCCGGCAACACTTTACCCTCGGCCGACACTGCTTTAGCCCATGGTGGTGCAGTGCCGGTAGAAGATTTGGTGATACGTTTTAAATACGATTCAAATTTATTCAGCGTTGAGGATATTGAAAGGATGAAAGAATTCGCCAAAATTGTTAAGCAGTATCCGGAGGCGACTATCAATATCTTCGGCTATACCGATTCTTCCGGAGATGCCGACTATAATCAGCGACTTTCCGAATTCAGGGCCAATATGGTGAAAAGTTTTCTTATGGGACAAAATCTGGCACCGGAAAAATTGGTCACCAAGGGCTTGGGCAATAGCAACCCGGTGGACAGCAACGCCACCGAAGCCGGCCGGACAAATAACCGGCGGGTTGAGATCAGCGTAGTGGAATAAAAAACGACGTCATAGAGTAGATTTTTCAATTATGGGCTGGGTTGAATGAGGCAATAGTTTGTTCAAAACAGCCTCAACCTTTGAGGTAAAGCATATGAAAAGCTGGGAGTGCGGTGTCTGTGGCTATCTGCATAAAGAGGAAAAGCCTCCGGAGAAGTGTCCGGTGTGTGAGGCTCCGGAGAAGATGTTTAAAGAAATGATCCCGGAAAGAAAAGAAGCAGATATACCGCCTACGGCAACTGAACAACCAGCCACGGAAGTAAGTAAACCGGTACCTGCTCCCGTTGAAGAAAAGGTGGCTGAAAAAAGATGGCGCTGCACGGTTTGCGGATATATCCATACCGGCGCGGAACCCCCGGAAAAATGCCCGGTATGCGACGCTCCGAAAAAAATGTTTGTGGAAATCGACGCCGATGGTAAAGCCTTGACCGAGGTCAAAACCGATGCCGCCGAAATAACACCTGGGGCGGCTGTCGGGCAAAAACAGTCGCGGTCTTTTTTTGATAGATTCGCAGCTTTCTCGCTAAAACACCATGTGCACCCGGTCTCCGTTCATTTCCCCAATGGCATCCTGCCGGTGGTGGTGGTTTTTCTCGGCCTGTCGATGTATTTCAATATTGTTTCTCTGGAAGTTGCCGCCTATTACAACCTGATTTTTATATTGGTTACCCTGCCATTGGTTGTGCTGACCGGCTTCATTGAATGGCAGAGACGCTACAAGGGCTTAAAATCGGCGATTTTTATTATGAAAATCATCTGCAGCTTCATTATCCTGGCGCTGCTCAGTATTCTGGTGTTCTGGCGTTTTATCGATCCGCAGGTGGCAGCGGAAGGTTCGCAGTGGAGGTTAATTTATCTGGGACTTTCGGTGCTGGTACTGGCCGTAGCCGGTCTTGCCGGCTATCTCGGCGGCAAGCTGCTGTTTGGCCGCAGAGGCTGATAGCGGGTCCGGGATTTATTCAGCCCTCCGGTTCCCATGCGCTGCATGGGAACCATGGTCCCTAGACAATCAAGCGGGCAAAAAGGGCCTGATGTCTTTTTCATATTTAGTCTTTACTTTAAATCCCTTGCCGGACAGAGCGGGAATAGCCTTTTCGGCGTCTTGACTGGTAACCCGCATGACGATCTGGGTGATCCCATGATGTTTTGATTCCGGCCAGCAAAAAAGACTCTGCAGATTGACCCCGGCGTCTTTTAAGCAGGCGGTGACCTCGGCAAGTTTGCCGATGCTGTCTCGGACGAAGACGCTGAGACGCAGGCTGTCTTCACTCATGCCGATAGCCTGCAGCAGAACCCCCATGACGTCGGTGCTGGTGATGATCCCGGCCAGTTCTTCATCCTCCATTACCGGCAAGGAACTGATCCTGTTCTGCTGCATGACAAATGCCGCCCGTTCGATGGTGGTGTTGGTCGATACGGTGACCACCGTCTTAATCATCACCATGGACACCAGCACCTTGTCCAGAAGGTAGTTGAGTTCATGGGTTGATAAAGAGGTGGCGGGAGAGGCCCAGTATTGTTTCAGGTCTCTATCTGAGAGGATGCCGACTAATTTTTTCCTGTCATTGACCACCAGCAGGTGGTCAATCTTTTTCTCCTGGATCAGCTTTCTGGCTTCAACGAGGGTTGTTTTTGGTGATACGGTAATGAGGTCGGTGTGCATGATTCTGCCGATATACATAGTAATCCCCCTGGCTAATTTTAATGGCGTCGTCTAAACTCTTGTTGATTTTCTCTCTATTATACGGGAGTTAGCCCTGTTGTCAAAGTAAAGAAACAGCGATGATCGCGCACACTTTTACTTCTGAGGAGTGACAGTATAGAAAAGGATCGGCCAACCGGCTTGTTGCCGGGCAGGCATGAGAAAAAAAAACTTGCCTGGAGAAGGAGTTTCAGGGTAGTTTGCTCTGTTATTTCAAGATGGCTAAGGGGATAAATGCAGACTTCGAGAATTTCCTCTTTAGGTTCTTCAATCCCAGCAGAATATGATTACTGCAAGGCAGGAGAAATTGTGACAAAAATAAATGACAACACCCTCTGGATGTCGGGCAACGAGGCTATTGCCCTGGGCGTTTATGAGGCCGGCGTCAAGGTCGCCTCCGGCTATCCCGGAACGCCGTCCACCGAGATCATGGAAAACCTTGCCCTGTATGACGGGGTGTATACCGAATGGGCGCCTAACGAAAAAGTCGGCCTGGAAGTGGCTATCGGTGCTTCTTTTGCCGGGGCAAGAGCCCTTGCTACCATGAAGCATGTCGGGGTGAATGTGGCCGCCGATCCTCTTTTTACCGCCTCGTACACCGGGGTCTGCGGCGGCCTGGTGCTGGTCAGTGCCGATGATCCGGAGATGCACTCTTCGCAGAACGAGCAGGATAATCGCAATTACGCTTTTGCCGCCAAACTGCCAATGCTCGAGCCGTCCGATCCCAGTGAAGCCAAAGAAATGGCCAAATTGGCGTTTGACCTCAGCGAAGACCTCGATACCCCGGTCATGCTGCGCATCACCACCCGCGTCGCCCATGTCAAAGGCGTGGTAGAAAAGGGTGCGATAAATACCGCCCATCCCGCCTGCGGCATCAAGAAGATCCCTGGAAAACTGGTTATGCTGCCGGCTATTGCCAGAAAGCGCCGAGCAGTCGTCGAGGAGCGGATGGAAAGATGTCGCCGGCTGGCGGAAACCGCTGCCTATAACCGGATAGAAAAAGGCGATACCGGGAGGGGCTTTATCACCTCCGGGGTGTCATATCTCTATGTCAAGGAGGCTTTTCCTGAAGCTGCCGTGCTCAAGCTGGGCATGTGCTGGCCGCTGCCGGAACAGAAGATCCGCGAATTTGCCGAAATGGTCGACGACCTCTATATCGTTGAGGAGCTGGACCCATTTCTGGAAACCCATATCAAAGCTATGGGCATCAGCTGTCATGGCAAGGACGTAATCCCCAATCAGGGGGAGTTGAATACCGCCATTGTCCGCCAGGCCATTGCTCCCGGTTCGGGACCGGAACTGTTTGCCCCGGTGGAGCTGCCTAACCGGCCGCCGAATATGTGCGCCGGCTGCCCGCATCGGGGAATCTTTTTTAACCTGTCGCGGATGAAGGTCTTTGTCTCCGGTGATATCGGCTGCTATACTCTAGGCTTTCTGCCGCCGCTTTCGGCCATGGATTCCTGCGTCTGCATGGGTGCTTCGGTACCGATCGCCCATGGCATGGTCAAGGCTCTGGGAGAAGATGGCTATAATCAGGTGGTTTCAGTGATCGGCGATTCGACCTTTATCCATTCCGGGATTACCGGTCTGATTAATACCGTCTACAATAACTCGGCCGCAACCTTGATTATTCTCGACAACCGTATTACCGCCATGACCGGGCAGCAGCAGAATCCGGCTACTGGTTATAATATCAAAGGCGAGGCGGCAAGCTCACTCGATCTGGCGGCTTTATGTCGTGCGGTCGGGGTCAAGCATGTCTATAGGGTCAATCCCCATGATGTGGTCGAAACGCGCAAAATTTTAAAAGAAGCGGTTGAGCTCAAAGAACCGTCGGTGGTTATCTCCGAGGCGCCCTGCGTGCTGCTGCCGGAGATGAAAGAGCGCAAGCCGGTGTCCTACTTTACCAACCAGGACAACTGTGTCGGCTGCATGTCCTGCATTCGTCTGGGCTGTCCGGCCATCAGCTGGACGCCTTTTGCGGCAGGGGAATCGGAATCGCGCGGCTATAGGAAAAATCAGAAGGGTATCTCCAAGATTGATGAGATCCTCTGCAACGACTGTGGCCAGTGTGCATCGCTCTGTAAATTCAACGCCATCACCAGGGGAGAAGGAAAATAATGCACGAGACGGGAAATATCCTCTTTTCTGGGGTGGGTGGCCAGGGCATTCTGCTGGCGAGTGAAATAACGGTCTATGCCCTGCTGTCGGCTGGCTACGATGCCAAAAAGAGTGAAGTACACGGCATGGCGCAGCGCGGTGGCTCGGTTACCGCTCAGTTGCGTTTTGGTAAAAAGGTCTATTCCCCGCTCATTGAGCCGGGCTGCGCCGATATCCAGATGGCCTTTGAGATGATGGAGGCGGTACGCTATCTGCCTTTTTTGCATAAGGGCAGCAAGGTGATCGTTAATACCCAGAAGATTCTGCCGCCGTCGGTGGCGACCGGCCAGGCCGATTACCCGAACGATGTCCTGCACCATCTGACACAGCGGGATATTGTAGTGGTGCCGGTCGATGCTTTTGATATCGCCTCCGAGGTCGGCGAGATAAAGACCGCCAATGTGGTTATGGTCGGCGCACTCTCGGCCTTCCTGCCGATCGAGCCGGCAATTTATGAAGAAGTTATCCGTAGCCGGGTACCGGAGAGGTTCAGGGATGTTAACCTGCAGGCATTTGCCGCAGGAAGAAAAGTCAGTTTAAGGTGAGAAGGAATGTCGGAAATATATTGGGAAGAAGAGATTGAGACCTTGCCCCGGGTGGGGCTGGAATCCATTCAACTGCGCCGCTTAAAGCATCTGGTCGCCAGAGTGTATAAAAGGGTTGAACCCTATCGGCGCAAGATGGATGCTATCGGCTTAAAACCAAGCGATATAGAGACCCTGGCCGATCTGGCCAAGCTGCCCTTTACGGTCAAAAACGATCTGCGGGACAACTATCCTTTCGGGCTTTTTACCGTGCCGCTTGATGAAGTGGTCCGGGTCCATGCCTCGTCGGGGACCACCGGCAAACCGACCGTGGTCGGCTATACTGCAGGTGACATTAAGACCTGGTCCGGGGTTATGGCCAGAGCCTTGTGCTGTGCCGGGGCGACCAAGGGTGATATGGTCCATAATGCTTATGGCTATGGTCTTTTTACCGGTGGTCTTGGCGCCCACTATGGCATCGAGAGACTCGGTGCTACCGCTATCCCTGTTTCCGGCGGCAACTCCAAGCGGCAGATTACCATCATGAAGGACTTTGGCTCCACCGTGCTGATGTCGACTCCCTCCTATGCCCTGAATCTGGCCGAGGCCATGGACAGCATGGATATCGACCCAAAGTCTCTGTCGCTACGGGTAGGAATTTTTGGGGCCGAACCGTGGAGTGAGAATATGCGTGAGGAAGTTGAGCGCAAGCTTAACCTGAAGGCGACCGATATCTACGGTCTCTCCGAGGTGATGGGTCCTGGAGTGGCCCAGGAATGCCTGCGTACGACCCGGGGCATGCATGTCTTTGAAGATCACTTCCTGCCCGAGATTATCGATCCCGATACTGGTGAAGTGCTGCCGCCGGGTGAAAAAGGTGAGCTGGTCTTCACCACTCTGACCAAGGAGGCTTTCCCGATTATCCGCTACCGGACCAAGGATATCTCCCGGCTGTTTTACGAACCCTGTGCCTGCGGCCGAACCCTGGTGCGTATGGAAAAAGTGACCGGGCGGACCGACGATATGCTGATTATCCGCGGTGTCAATGTCTTTCCATCCCAGGTAGAACATGTGCTGATGGGCGTTGACGGCGTCGAGCCGCATTACCAGATCGTCGTTGATCGGGAAGGAAATCTTGATACCATGCAGGTGCAGGTCGAAGTCAGTGAAGGCGTATTCTCGGACGAGATCCGGGTGCTCGAAAATCTGACTAAGCATATCCAGAAGGAAATTAAAGATCTGCTCGGGGTCACCTGCAAGGTAAAACTGGTGGAAACCAAGACCATCCAGCGCAGTGAAGGAAAGGCGCAGCGGGTAATTGATAACCGTAAAATCTGAGGGAGGTTGCGATGCTGGTAGAACAAATAGCCGTATTTCTGGAAAATAAATCGGGACGATTAGCCGAGATTACTGCGGTTCTAGCGGAAAATAATATAAATATCCGGGCCTTGTCGGTGGCTGACACTGCCGATTTTGGCATTTTACGCCTGATCGTCGATAATGTGGAAAAGGCTAAATCGGTATTAAAGGACAACGGCTTTACGGTGGGTAAAACTACGGTTATCGCCGTCGAGGTAGAGGATAAAACCGGCGGCCTGGCCAGGGTACTGAAATGTATTCACGCCGCCGACATCAACGTTGAATATATGTACGCCTTTGTCAATAAAACCGGCGAGAATGCGGTGCTGATCTTTCGCTTTGAGAAGATGGATGAGGCAATCAACGCCCTGAAAAAGGACGGTTTCACCATTCTCACTAAAGAACAGATTTACGCCCTTTAATATGTTCATCCGGTCGTTATGTCGGACATGACAACCGGATGCACGACACCCGCCCCTCTACCCAAGAAAAACTCCTCATGTACTGGCAAAAAGAACTAGAGTGTCTGCCCCGTTCAGAATTAGCTCAGCTACAGCTGAACCGGTTGAAAAACATCCTGAAAAGGGTGGCGACCAATGTGCCGTTTTACCGCAATAAATTTACCGAACTGGGCCTTGATCCGGAAAAAATAACCTCGCTGGACGAGGTGCAGCAATATCCCTTTACCTTGAAGCAGGATCTGCGCGACAATTACCCCTATGGCCTTTTTGCTGTGCCGCTGCGCGATGTGGTCCGGGTGCATTCCAGCTCCGGTACGACCGGGATGGCGACGGTGGTCGGCTATAGTAAAAACGATATAAGCACCTGGTCCGATCTGGTCGCCCGGATCCTGTGCGGAGCTGGCGTCACCCCCGATGATGTGATCCAGATCGCCTTTGGCTACGGGCTTTTCACCGGCGGTTTCGGTCTGCATTACGGGGCGGAAAGATTGGGTGCCTCGGTGATTCCGATTTCCGCCGGCAACACCAAGCGGCAGATCCAGATCATGCAGGATTTCAAGACCACGGCGCTGGTCTGTACGCCGTCCTATGCCTTGAAGATGGCCGATGTGATGATGGACATGGGGATTAATCCCAATGGTTTGTCGCTGCGTTACGGCTTGTTTGGTGCCGAACCCTGGTCCGAGGCGATGCGGCTTGAAATCAATGAGCGCCTCGGCATAAAGGCCACCGATAATTATGGTTTATCCGAGGTTATGGGGCCGGGAGTTGCCGGCGAATGCGAGCAGTGCAATGGTCTGCATATCAACGAAGACCATTTTCTGGTTGAAGTGCTCGATCCGGAAACCTTGCAGCCGGTTGCACCCGGCGAAGTCGGTGAACTGGTGTTGACCACCCTGACCAAAGAGGCTTTTCCGGTGATCCGCTATCGCACCCGCGATCTGACCCGGTTGATCCCCGAACCCTGTCCCTGCGGCCGCACTCTTGTGCGGATGAGCCGGGTGATGGGCCGCTCCGACGATATGCTTATCATTAAGGGCGTCAATGTCTTTCCCACCCAGATCGAAGCGGTCCTTTTTGAAATTGAAGGCACCGAGCCACACTACCGGCTGATAGTCGAGCGGGAAAACAATGAAGACAAGATGACCGTCATGGTCGAGGTCGTCGAGTCGATTTTTTTCGATGAGATGAAAAAGCAGCGGGCCCTGGTCGAGACCATCAAAAAGCGCCTTGCCTCGGAACTGGGTATCGGTGTTGATATTAAGCTGGTGGAAGAGCGATCCCTTGAACGATTCAATGGCAAGGGAACCAGGGTAATCGACAAGCGGCAGCTTTGATGGGCGATATCGTTCATGGTCTGCTGGTGCTCTTGGTGGTGCATACCCTGGCAGCAGCTTCTCCCGGACCGGATTTTGTTTTTGTTTCGCAGCAGACCCTGGCCAACGGAAGACGTGCAGGCCTGTTCTGCAGTCTGGGGATTGCCCTCGGGCTCTCCGTGCATATTGCCTATTCGGCCTTTGGGTTGGCTGCGGTTGTTGCCCGCTGCACCGAGCTGCTCTTCTGGGTCAAGATGGTCGGCGGCAGTTATCTGATCTATCTGGGAGTAAAAGGACTGCGGACTAAAGCATCGGTTGGACAACTGGTCGAGGGGATACCGCGTCCGCCGCAGACTGCTCTGAAAACTATTGGTGCAGGCTTTCTGTGCAATGCCCTTAACCCTAAAGCACCCATCTATTTTCTGTCACTCTTTACCCTGGTCCTGGCTCCCGATATGCCCCTGTATCAAATTGGTATTTTTGGCCTGTGGATTATGTCTATCCAGTTGTGCTGGTTTTCTTTTGTGGTATTTATCCTCAGTATCCCCTCCGTTAACATCCGCTTTCAGAGAGCCGGGCACTGGATCGACCGTCTGCTTGGCGGTGCCATGATCCTCCTTGGGCTTAAAGTTCTTATCGGTAAAGTCAATTAAAATTGTAGAAAACCAAAATATGATTTTTCAAATTTTTCTTTCCCTGTTGAGAGAAATTCGCTGAAATTCCATTCTTTATCGGTCAGCAGGTGTCTGTATTCTGGTTTGATGACATATGTCATTGCTTTGGTGCGTGGATTATTCTCCGTAAGAAGCGCCACCTCCTGTCGCTGGTACATTTCCCCTTCAAAAATATCGAGACGATCTAGTGCTTCTGCTGTGAGACCCAGGTACAGTAGCCCTGCAACCATGGAATCCTGCAGTGGCACAATGCCGGGATATTCTTCATTGTGTACTTTTGCCCGAAAAAAATCATGCAGAGTTGCCGGGGTGCAATTGGGGCGACAGTCAGCAACCTTGGCCATTATATCACTGCACATCAGTGAGCCGTAGGTGAATAGATTGGTCATGGTAGAATGATTGTTTAGAATAGTAAAACCGGGCACTTCGTATTATGCAAAACATGATTGGCGACCGAGCCGAACAACACGTCGCGTATCTCTCCACCACCCTCATGGCGGCCGATAACCAGCAGCTGAAAATCCTGCACATTTGCCGTGTGGGTGATGATATCTCTGGGTTCCCCGAATTCGAGCATAAGCTCGTTGGTAAAACCCCATTCCTGTAATTTTTTATCGGCCCGATCGAGGAGATTTCTACCGGCCCTGGTAGCGTTTTCTTTCACCATGTCCAGTTGCGGAACCGGAATCATGCGGTAGGCCAGCTGGTTGCTGTTGATCACATTGAGCAGGGTAAGTTTTTTCGGAAACCGATCCCGCAGTTCGATAATTTTATCAATTGTTCTCTTCGCCGTAGGTGAGTCGTTGATCGGTACTAAGATTTTCGGTATCATATTCACCTCCCTCTTTGTTTATGCAAAGTATTCTGCGGAGAAAGATAAGGATGTCTTCAAGTATATCAACCGTAGATCAGACGTGGCAACAGCAATACCAGATCCGGCCAGAAGGTGAGGACGAGAAGGATGGCAACCTGGATGATAATAAACGGCATGACCGCGCGGGTGACGTAGACAATATCCCGATCAACCGTAGCCCCGGATATATAGAGGCTGACGCCCAGCGGCGGGGTACAGTAACCAATGCCGAGATTGATGGTCATGAGCAGCCCGAAGTGCATGGTGTCAATACCGAATTTCGACAGCAGCGGCAAAAAAATAGGGGTAAGGATGAGAGTTGCGGATATGATATCCATAAACATGCCGATAAACAGCAGGAGGATATTCACCGCCAGCAGAAAGACCCAGGGGGAGGTGATATTATTGACGACTACTGTGGCAATTTTGCCGGGAATCTGCTCAAAGGTAAGATATTCGCCAAAGACCGAAGCACCGGCGACAATAATCAATAGCGTAGCCGAGGTGACCGCCGAAGAGACGATGACCCGTTTGACGTCGCGGATTTTCATATCACGGTGCAGAACGATTTCCACAAAAAACGCATAGAAACAGGCGACAACCGCTGCTTCGTTGGCAGTAAACAGGCCTGAATAAATGCCGCCGAAAATGAGCACAGGCAACAGCAGGGCCCATATACTCTCCTTTAAGACCGCCAGCACCTCCGTAAGTGTTGGTTTTTCTCGTTGCGTCATGCCTTTTTTCCTGCAGACGAAATAGGCATACAGACTCATTGCCACCATGATGATGACGCCGGGAATAAAACCGGTCAGAAAAAGAGCCTCGAGCTGGTCATTGCTGACCATGGCATAGAGGATCATGGAGATGGACGGGGGAATGATGACGCCCAGGATGGGGGCGGTGGTCATCAGGCCAACGGAGAATTGCTCATCATAGTCGTTGTCGATCAGCGCCGGGATCATAAAACCGCCGATGGCCACGACGGTTGCTACGGTTGAACCGGAAATAGCCCCGAAAAAACCGCAGGCGAGGACCCCGGCCATAGCCAGGCCGCCCGGCAGAAAACCAACCAGCACGTTGGCGGTTTTAATCAATTTCTCGACAATTGACCCGGTAGTCATGATGTTGCCGCACAGGACAAAAAACATTACCACCACCAGGGCAAACTTGTCCATACTGCGATAAAGTACCTCGATGACAATCTGGGGGTCAATCCCCACCAGATATACCAGGCCGATGGTGCCGGTAAAGAACAGGCACATGAATACCGGTACGGTCGTTGCCAGGCAGCCAAGTAACAAAGCAAATATCAGCAGATAACTGTTATCCATTTTATTTATTGCCCCCGGTGATATCGTCTCTTCCTTTCCAGTCTTCCCAGATGACGATAAGGGTGCGCAGAAACATCATCACGCCCATCAGCGGCAGCACTGCATAAAAGAAATATTCCGGAATCTGCAGGGTAGCCGATTGGGCATATTGATCCTGGTATTGCATAAGGGTCATCTTCATGCCCAGATAGATCATTACTCCGGAAAAGACCAGCACCATACAATGAGAAAAGAAGGTGAGGGGTTTTTTTAGGATCGGCAACATCTGCGGCAAGGCATCGATACGAATAAGGGACCGACTGCGGATTGCGGCAACACAGCCGATATAGGTAGAAAAATAGATAACCTTGCGCACCACCTCATCCGACCAGTACAGGTTCATGTCATTGGTCGCCTTGCGTAAGATTACATTGGCCATGGCCGTGAACAGGGCGATGATGACAGCGGCAAAGAGCGACCACTCCTCTATATGCAGCATGACCCGGTCAATAGTTCGAAATATTTTTGTCAGCATATTCAATAAGTAACCAAAAGTGGCATGAGCTCGTATATGACGATTTTTTGCGCCGCCATCATCTTATAAAGATTAACAAAGTTGGGGGCTTAGTTTAATTTTTCCAGCAGAGCGTAAACCACCTGCGCAACGATTGCAAGCATGATATGGTATTTATTTTATGGCCCTTTTCCGGCCATTATTCCCGCCCTTTGATCTTGCTCGATTTTTTGCCGCAGCCGTTCCGTCGCTTTACATTTATGCAGCTACACAGTACATAGGATGAAGTGTTCAAATGGGTTTCCTGCGGGAACTGCTATTTCTTTAACGAGGAGGAATATCTATGCAACAGGGTACAAAAAAAGAATTTGTTTATCCGGTAAAACCTGAGGATCTGGCCAGTGCCGTCGGTGTTGGCGCCGAAGACGAATTCCCGGAGGTTTTGGCCACCTCAAGAGTGATAGGACTGATGGAGGTTGCTGCTGCCAGATTGCTGCAACCTCTGCTCAAACCAGGTGAACTTTCCGTCGGCGTTGGTATTGACATAAAACATTTTGCGCCAACCCCGGTTAATGAAGAGGTTAAAGTTGTCGCGACGTTTACTGCCCAGGATGGGAAATTATACCTCTTTGCAGTGGAAGTTTTCGATTCCGCCGGCAAAGTGGCCAGTGGAAAACATAGTCGGGCCATAGTCAATAAAAGTCGTTTGCTGGATGGGGCGCAGGCACGAATGACGGAGGTGCGCTGAGGAAAATCGACGGCAGGTGGGCACCACCGCCTGATTCTCAAAAAAATATCCTCAGACGTTTTTTTCTTGAAAAAATATTTTTTTTATGAAGCCCTCGATATTGGGTCTCTCTTTGGAAAAGATACCATATGTTGTAGTTTAGTCTTGAGCCCGCCATAAATGTGGTGTATAAAAGCTCATGTGATTTTCTCTGAATTCGGTCGGAGAAAAGGGTTGTTGCGCCCTTTTTAGACGTCGAATGAAGCAATTTTCCTGCACTCAACAGACCCCAGGTCGTAAACTTTTCCATTCAAAAGAGGGCTGCATGACACCTGATGTAACCAAGCAGGTCTTGACCAGTACTGCCGAAACTGTACTGGCAAGACGTTATTATCTAAAAGATTCCGAAAGCAATCCCATTGAAACATGGGAAACTTTGACCCGTCGCGTTGCCGATGCGGTGGCTGAGGTCGATCGCGATCAAAAAAATCATCAGCTGCTCCAGGAAGATTTTTTTAACATGATCTACCGTCTGGACTTTTTGCCTAATTCCCCCTGTCTGATGAATGCCGGAACGGATCTGGGCCAGCTGTCGGCCTGTTTCGTCCTGCCGGTCGAGGACTCCATGGATGGCATCTTTACCGCTATCCGTAACGGGGCGCTGGTCCACAAGACCGGCGGCGGCACGGGCTATGCCTTTTCTCGCCTTCGCTCCCAAAATGCCTCGGTTCGATCAACGCAAGGGGTTGCTTCCGGACCGTTGTCTTTTGCCGCTGTCTTCGATGCCGCCACCGAGACCATCAAGCAGGGGGGGAAACGACGCGGCGCCAATATGGGCGTTTTGCGGATTGATCATCCGGATATCATGGATTTTATCATCGCCAAACAGGATCAGAACAGCTTTAATAATTTCAATTTCAGTGTCGCTATTACCGATGTTTTCATGCAGGCGGTGGAAAATGATGCCGATTTCGATCTGATCGAACCGTCGACCCGGCAGGTGGTCAAAAGCCTCAATGCCCGAATGGTTTATGATAAGATCGTCGATCTTGCCTGGCATAACGGCGAACCCGGAGTCCTGTTTATCGATACCGCCAACAAGGACAATATGACGCCGCAACTGGGTGATTTTGAGGCGACCAATCCCTGCGGGGAACAGTGGCTGCTGCCCTATGAGAGCTGCAATCTCGGCTCGGTTAATCTGGCTAATTTTGTTGTGGACGGCAAGATTGACTATAAACGGCTCAAGCAGATTGTCCGCTCAGCCACGGTGTTTCTCGATAACGTCATTGACTGCAACCGTTTTCCTATTCCGGAGATCCGGGATAT
This sequence comes from uncultured delta proteobacterium, assembly GCA_963709745.1. Classification (GTDB taxonomy): domain Bacteria; phylum Desulfobacterota; class Desulfobulbia; order Desulfobulbales; family Desulfocapsaceae; genus Desulforhopalus_A. The sequence continues at coordinate 111,118 of CAVPXN010000013.1, read as the reverse complement.
GACCCTGCAGACCAGGAAAATAGGCCTGGGGATTATGGGCCTGCATGATATGCTTATCCAGCTGGAAATTCCCTATGGCAGTGACAATGGCCGGGAAGCGGCCGGCAAAGTCATGCGTTTTATCAGGGATGCCGCAGAAGAACGTTCGATAGAACTCGCTGTGGAAAAGGAGCCGTTTCCCGCCTACGATCCGGCAATCAATGCCTATAAACCAAGGCGGAACGCCGCACTTACCTCGATCCAACCGACCGGTACCGTGTCGATGATCGCCGACTGTGCCTCTGGCTGTGAACCCTATTTTTCCATTGTCATGATCAAGCATGTCATGGACGGGGATAGGCTGATCATGGTCAACAAGTATTTCGAGCAGGTTGCCCGGCGGGAGGGATTCTTCTCGGCTGAGCTGATGACTAAAGTCGCCGACAGCGCTACGGTCATGGGCCATGCCGAAATTCCGGTGCACTGGCAGCAGGTGTTCTGCACCGCCCAGGATATCAAACCGGAAGATCATATCCGGATGCAGGGAATTCTTCAACAAAGTGGGGTTGACAGCTCTATCTCAAAAACCATCAATCTGCCCAACAACGCCACTCGTGAAGAGGTTAAACTGGCCTATATCAGCGGTTATAAACTTGGTTGCAAAGGCCTCACCGTCTATCGCGACGGGTCTCGCGACAATCAGGTACTCAATACCAAAGAAGCCTCTGAAAAAGAACAGAAGATGGCCATGGTCTCCGAACGGGGGCCGGTGAAACAGAATCTGCCCGATACCCTTGATGCCAAGAGATATCGCGTAAAAGATCAGTACCAGAAGTCGGTGTATATTATCGTCTGTTTTGATGAAAACGAAAAACCGATGGAGGTCTTCGCCAAGTTCCCCTTTGATAATCGAGTTGATTTAAAAGATAAATCGACAATGTGGACCACCACCTGCCGCCTGGTATCTTTGGCCCTGCGCTTTAATGTACCGATGGACGAGATTATCAAGCAGCTCGATCGGTCAAGCGGGCATATGCAGGATCTGCCGGCCCAGTTAAGCAAGCTGTTCAAGTCTTTTCTGGCCGGAACCCAGCAGGGATTTTCCTCGGAATGTCCCGAGTGCGGCGGCCCTCTGCGCTTTGAAGAGGGCTGTGAGACCTGTCATGACTGCGGCTACAGTAAATGTTCCTGATGAACTGGTAAAAAAACTTAAAATATATCTTGAGGGATTTATGGCGAAAATCGGTAGAAATGAACCATGTCCATGCGGGAGCGGCAAAAAATACAAACACTGTTGTGCCTTGAAAGAACCGCATATAAAGCCGCCGCCGACGCCGCAGCAGGCGTTGAAAATTACCCTGACGGGAGGGGTGCGATCAATTCAGCGGGACGCGAAGCAACGTAGAAAAATATTTCGTGAACTGGGCGTGTTTTTCTTCTTTTCAACGACCTCGGGAGACGCCTGGGTCATGGAGATGACCGACTGTGACTGTGTACAGGTGGCACGTGACGGAAAGGCTCTGGATGTACCTATTGACGAAGATTCGGAAACTATTGAAATCAACTGGAGCCACACCTTCATCGTTCATGACCAAAGGGTGCGCATAACCGCCTATGAAGACAACAGTGTGGCAACGCTTAATAAGGCTCCTGGGCTCGAATTGGCCGTTGCCATGCAGCGGATCCGTGCCCGGTTCAGTGAGGAGCAGCTCAAGAAAGTCCATCTGCCCACTCCGGAAGATTCTTTGTCTCAATGAGCAAAAAAATTGCGCTGATTTTACGACAGGTTCCCATGGTTGTAGTCATGGGAACCATTTTTTTGCTTTCGCATCAGCCAGGTGACCAACTGCACCTGCCGCAACTGCCGGGGATCGATAAATGGGCGCACCTTGCTGCTTATGGCTGTCTGGCCGTAACAGTGCTCTTTGCCCTTGGCGAGCAGCAGAAAAGCACCAGGCCGTATAGGATGATGGGCCTTACCGTAACGTTTTGTCTTCTCTATGGCATTTCCGATGAATTTCATCAGTCCTTTATTGTCGGCAGGACCGCCAGCATTTATGATCTTCTTGCCGATGGTAGCGGCGCGGCAATAGCCTGTGCGCTGTGGCTGAAATGGCGGCGTAAAATTCCCCTCACTAAATTTTTACGCAGTCCGTGAGCGGCGGCTCTGCAGCAGCCTCGCCATATCTTTCGCAAAGTAGGTGATGATTATATCGGCCCCAGCCCGTTTTATTGACAGCAGGGTTTCCTCCATCACCCGCTCGCCGTCGATCCAGCCCTTTTCCGCCGCCGCTTTAATCATCGCATATTCGCCGCTGACATGGTAGGCGGCGATCGGCAAGTCGAACTCGTCGCGTAGCCGGGAAATAATATCCAGATAGGCCAGAGCCGGTTTGACCATAATGATATCGGCGCCCTCATCCACGTCAAGCGTTGCTTCCCGCAATGCTTCCCTGCTGTTGGCCGGATCCATTTGATAACTTCTCCGGTCGCCGAACTGCGGTGCACAGTCAGCCGCATCGCGAAAGGGCCCATAAAAAGCCGAGGCATATTTCACCGCATAGGACATAATTGGTACACTGTCAAAATTATTCTCGTCCAGCATCGCCCTGATTTCCGCCACGCGACCGTCCATCATATCCGATGGCGCAACCATGTCGGCACCTGCCTGGGCGTGGGATAAGGCGGTCTTGGCGAGGATCTCCAGAGTGGCGTCGTTGTCCACCGCATTATCGATCAGGCAGCCGCAATGGCCGTGATCGGTATATTCACAGAGACAGACATCGGTGATCACCAGCAGTTCGGGTACCTTGTTTTTCAGTTCTCGAATCGCCGTCTGAATGATGCCGTTTTTGGCGTGGGCCCCGGACCCGACCGCGTCCTTGTTCTCCGGCAGGCCAAAGAGGATTACCGAATTGACACCCAGCGCGAGGCATTCTCTAGCCTCCGCCGTGAGCATATCGACCGACTGGCGAAACACCCCCGGCATCGAGGGGATTTCCTGTTTTTGTTTTTTCCCCGGCATAACAAACAGAGGGTAGATAAATTGCTCGGAGGTGAGTTGCGTCTCTTTTATCAGGCTGCGTAAAGCCTGGTTTTTACGCAGGCGTCTGGGTCTATATTCTGGAAAAACCATGGTGTGTTCCTTTCTTATGGGTTGATATAAAGGGATCAAAAATTCGTAACAACTGAAATTTACGACACTATTTTGTTTAATAGAGGCAGCTCAATGATGAACGTCGATCCGGTCGGTATATTGTCCTGGACACGGATCGAGCCATTGTGATCAGCGACAATCGTCGAGACAATGGCCAGGCCGAGGCCGGTGCCCGTTTTTTTGGTCGAAAAATAGGGTTCAAAAAGCTTCAGTTGGTCTTCTTTGGCAATGCCCGGTCCGTTGTCGTGCACCTTGATAAAGACATTTTTTTGTTCCTCATCAAGGGCCAGCATAATGTCTATTTTACCGCCGAGCGGTAAAACTGCAACCGCATTGTCAAGCAGGTTGATCAGGCAACGCTTGATCTGCTCCGCGTCAAAACTGAAGATCGGAATGGCCGTTTCCTCATGGCAGGTGAACGAGATATTTTTATGGCCTTCCTGATAGAGAAAAAGGGTGTTTTTTGCGAGCCTGGTAAGATTCTCCGGGGCTTTATGGACCTTCGGCATTCGTGCAAACTGGGAAAATTCACTGACCAGTCGTTTCAGCTCATCGACCTGGGTAATGATGGTGCTGGTGCACTGATCGAAGATGCTGTTTTTTTCGTTGAGGATCTCCGGGTAACGGCGGCGAAGCCGCTGGGCGGAAAGCTGAATGGGGGTGAGAGGATTCTTGATTTCATGGGCAATTCGCTTGGCCACCTCCCGCCATGCCGCCATTCGCTGCATCTTTTCCAGTTTGGTCAGGTTGTCAAAGACCAGTACAAAACCAATGGGTATCTCCTCTTCGTCTTTAAGCGGAGTGAAGTTTACCAGCAGGGAATAATTTTTGCCCAGCACATTCAATTTGAGGTGCTGCTCCACGGTGCTTTTGCCGGTAATCTGCAGTTCCTCGATAAAGCCATTGATTATTGCCGCCTGATAGGGCGTCAGAACATCCCGGAAATTGAGCCCGACAAAGAGTGATTTGTCGATACTGAGCAGTTTTTCGGCAAACCGGTTGATGGTGGTAATATGGCCGCTTATATCAAGAGATATGACCCCGGCCGAAACGTTTTGCAGGATGATTTCGGTGTATCGCCGGCGCTGTTCGGATTCCTGCGAGCTCTTCTGCAGGGCGGCATGGGTTTCGGCCAGGCTCTTGTTGCTGGAATGAAGATGCAGCGTCATCTGGTTGAACGAATCGACCAGCAGACCCATCTCATCTTTTGACTCGCGTTCCATGACAAACTCCAGGTCCCCGTCGGCCACTCGTTGCGTCGCCAGTACCAGTTTTTCCAGCGGTTCGGTAATGCCTCTGGAGATATACAAGCCAAACCAGATGGCGGCAAAGATGACCAAAAGGGTAACAATAAGCAGAATGGTCAGCAGCCAGAATTTGAAAGGTTCCTTGAAGTGCTTGAGTTTGCGGTAGCCTTCAATGCCCTGGGAGATTGTGGTCATCCGGGCCAGTTGTTCGTTTTTCATCAGTAAAGAGGTGATCAGCACCGCCCGGCCGAGTCCGCTGCTGCCGATTTCGACTTCAGTGATGCAGTTGACTAAATCCCCGGTTTTGATCTCCTGGTTCAGGATCTCGTGGCCCTTGTTGTTGCGCGCCCGGTCGAGGGTGCCAAGAGGTATCTGCGGCAGAATAATACCGCGCAACTGAGGTCCCTTGACGCTGATCTGAAGGTTTTTATCGTTGGTGATCAGGGTCAGGCCGTCCGGTCCATTTATTGGGTTGAAGGTGAGGATATTGCCCAGGGTTTCGCTGATCGTCTCGGGGGTATACGCGGACACATTCAGTTCTTTTAACCGCTCGGCAATGCCTTTACTCATCAGGGTTACCTGGTCTTCTTTTTCCCGAAGCAGGGATTGCGCCAGCTTGAGTGATTCGGTCAGCGAATCTTCAATGCTCGCGTTAAACCAGTAATCCATGCTGGTCGAGACAAACTGCAGGGCGACAAAAAAGAGCAGCATCGTGGGAATAAGGGTGAGTGAGAGAAAAGAGGCGATCAGCTTGGTCTTGAGTTTATTGCCGAGCCGGTTGACCCGACGCTCAAATAACAGTTCGGCCAGGTTGCGTAAGACCAGAAAAAGAACGAACAGTACCAGGAGGACATTGATGTTGATCAGGGCAAAGATCAGGATGCTGTTGCTGACCGGTAAATCTACCTGGTTCTTGAGAAGCTGGCTTTGCAGCCAGATAAAAAAGGGGATAAGGAGCAGACAGGCGACGATGACCCGGCGGATCAGTTTTCGTTTTTGCCGGACCTGTTCCTCGGTATATGGCCGTTTTCCGCTGGGCTTGCCTTCCGGCATAGATTTTTCCATGATCAAGGTACGACGGTCTGATAGGTGAAGGTGATAGTGTGCCATTCGGTTTCGACATCCCACCAGGACAGAAAGGGCAGGATGTTGTGCAGACTCAAAGGCAGGGTTTTCTGGTAGAGTTCCGCTCGTATGCTCAGTTTATAAGTGTGGTCCGGCAGAAGTTGCTGCAGATCGATGATTTTGACCCCGTTGATTTCATTGATCAGTTTTTGTGCCTCAAGAAGAGAGCGAAACGAAGTGACTTTATTGTTTTCTTCTTCGAGGGTGACTTTATAGCTTTCTTTAAGGGTATCAAAGGCCATGATATGCTGGAAATTGCGGGAGGCTATCAGCTCGTCCGGCCAGTTTTCGGTGGTTTTATACAGTTCGACAAAGAAAGAGAAGTGCAGAGCCAGACCGCTATGCAGGACCTCGATCATCTCCGCGGTGAAGTTGTCGGCAAGGGTGGCAAAGACGATAAGGGAACGCTCAGTGGTTGTTGCCGTCAACTCTTTGATAGTTGCCTGTTGCCCGTCACTGTTTTCGGTAGCGGCCAGGGCGGTAGTGATCGACAGGAGAAGGATAAAGAGCGGAAACAGTATGGCTTTGCCATGCTTCATGGAGAGTAATATATGGTAAGCGAGGTTGCCTGGATAAATAATTCTGGGCTCGAGTGGTGTGGTGCGGTGAGCCTGACGCTGTTTTTTATTTCGGTTTTGTTTATTCGATGGTAGTATTCTCCCCTTAGCTGTTACTAATTTACTTGATCCTGTTCCGGATGTCTATTGCTTGTTCTTCACGTATTGATCCTGCATAATAATGTCACCACGACCCAAAAAAACAAGAAAGTGTCAGGGAAGGTTCTGTGGTCGGGCTTTTAAACCGACGGGTACCCCCTTGACTGAACTGAAAAAGATTGAATTGCACCGGGACGAACTGGAGGCCTTACGGTTATGTGACGGGGAGGGGATGACCCAGGAGGAGGCCGGTCAAAGTATGGGAGTCTCCCGCGGGACCATTCAGCGAATTATCACCCTTGCCCGTAAGAAAACCGCGACGGCCCTGACTGCGGGGCATGCTCTGGTGTTTGTCGATCAGGACGAAGAACAAAAAGAGGGGCAAGAACCTCTCTAGAGCATATAATCAGCCGCGTCAGATGTTTTCCCTGGTTTTGTCGAAGGTGATATTCGGCCATTTTTCCATGAAGTACTTGAGCATCCACTCGTTTTGTGCCAGATAAGTGAGAAACCCTTCTCCATCATGGGCCAGTGCGCCCTGGTTTTTACGTTCGAACTCGGCCAGTGCCTTTTTATCGTCACAGTGCACCCACCGCGCCGCCTGATAGTCAATTGGCTCATAGATGGCTTTGACACTGTATTCATTGAGGAGTCTTGCCATAGTTACCTCAAACTGCAAGACTCCGACGGCACCCATTATATAATCGGAGCCGATCAGCGGACGAAAGACCTGGATGGCGCCTTCTTCGGCAAGCTGCAGCAGACCTTTCTGCAGCTGTTTTAATTTTAGTGGATCCTTCAGCAGTACCCGCCGAAAATGCTCCGGAGCAAAATTGGGGATGCCGGTGAACTTGAGCACTTCTTTCGGGGTAAAGGTATCGCCGATCTTGATGGTGCCGTGGTTGTGCAGGCCGATAATGTCGCCCGGCCATGCTTCATCGACACTGGCCCGTTCCTGGGCCATAAAGATTGTCGCGTTGGCCAGCGTTATTTCCTTACCCAGGCGGTGATGCCTGACTTTCATGCCGCGGGTGAATGTGCCGGAGCAGATGCGAAAAAAGGCGATGCGGTCGCGATGCGCCGGGTTCATATTGGCCTGGATCTTGAATACGAAGCCGGAAAAATCCTCTTCCTCAGGTGCGACAAGCCGGGTTACCGTCTGCCGCGGGCCGGGCGCCGGGGCCATCTCGACAAAACCGTCGAGCAGTTCGCCGACGCCGAAATTGTTGACGGCGCTGCCGAAAAATACCGGGGTTTGGCTGGCCTGGAGATAATGTTCATACTCAAAGGGATTGGCGGCGCCGTCGAGCAGCTCGATATCTTCACGCAACTCACCTGCTGCCTGTCTGCCGAGCAGCTGGTCAACCTGCGGATCGTCGAGATCTTTGATGACAATGCCTTTGATGTTTCTGGTGGTCTGGCCGGGGGTGAAGAGATGCAGGGTCTTTTTATAGAGGTTGTAAACCCCTTTGAAGGTCTTGCCCATGCCGATAGGCCAGGACAGCGGGGTGCATTCGATCTGCAGTTTTTCTTCGATTTCGGCCATGATGTCGAGCGGGGAGAGACCTTCACGATCGAGTTTATTGATAAAGGTGATGATTGGGGTGTTGCGCATTCGGCAGACTTCCATCAATTTTTCCGTTTGCGCTTCGACTCCTTTGGCATTATCAATAACCATGACCGCCGAATCGACAGCGGTTAAAACCCGGTAGGTATCTTCTGAGAAGTCCTGGTGACCGGGAGTGTCAAGGAGGTTTACCTCGAAATCCCGATAGGAAAATTTCATTACCGAGGTGGTAACGGATATTCCGCGCTCCTGTTCGATAGCCATCCAGTCGCTGGTCGCTTTCCTCTCGATTTTACGCGATTTTACCGCGCCGGCCAGGTTGATGGCGCCGCCAAAGAGCAGCAGTTTTTCCGTCAGGGTAGTTTTCCCGGCATCGGGATGGCTGATGATGCCAAAGGTTCTTCGTTTGGCTATTTCCTGGGTGAGTTGTTTGCTCATAGCAGATGAAAAAATATTTTAGGTTAAAAATAGTTTTGCTGAGAAAAGCAGAGAAAAATCTCATAGCATAGGTTCTTTTTATAATAATGCCAACACAAAACGAAAACCACGACCAAATAAAAGAAGCAATGCTCCATGCTGGCAACTTTCAGCGATTCCCTGTATTATGGCTGTAGCGAACAAGCAGTATTACGCGCAGTATCAACTTTAACTATATAAAATACCGATGAAAAAAATTCATGTAACGAACCCCGTCGTCGAGCTTGATGGCGATGAAATGACCCGCATCATCTGGCAGTTTATCAAGGACAAGCTGATTTTTCCCTATCTTGAGCTGGATGTTCGCTATTACGACCTCGGCATAGAAAAACGTGATGCAACGGAAGACCAGATCACCATTGATGCGGCCAATGCCATCAAGAAATACGGCGTGGGTATCAAATGTGCCACAATTACCCCCGATGAAACACGGGTGACAGAGTTCAATCTGAAAAAAATGTATCGGTCGCCCAATGGCACGATCAGAAATATTCTCGGCGGAACTTTATTTCGGGAGCCGATTATGGTGAACAATATCCCGCGCCTGGTGACTACCTGGAAAAAACCGATCTGTATTGGCCGGCATGCCTTCGGTGACCAGTATCGGGCAACCGATTTCGTGGTCAGGGAAAAAGGCAAACTGACGCTGACTTTTACCCCGGATGCTGGCGGTGCGGCCCAGAATTTCGAGGTTTACGATTTTCAGGGCGGCGGGGTGGCGATGGCCATGTATAATACCGATGAATCGATTTACGGCTTTGCCCATGCCTGCTTCAATCAGGCATTGTACAAGAAATGGCCGCTTTATCTTTCCACCAAAAATACTATCCTGAAAAAATATGATGGCCGGTTCAAGGATATCTTTGCCGAGCTCTATCAGTCCACGTATAAAAAGGACATGGACGCTCTCGGTATCACCTATGAACACCGGTTGATTGACGATATGGTTGCCGCCGCCCTCAAGTGGGAAGGAGGCTTCGTCTGGGCCTGTAAAAACTATGACGGTGATGTGCAGTCCGATGTACTGGCCCAGGGTTTTGGCTCCCTTGGCATGATGACCTCGGAACTTATCACACCGGATGGTAAAATCATGGAGTCGGAAGCCGCCCACGGTACGGTCACTCGCCACTATCGGCAGCACCAGCAGGGAAAATCGACTTCGACCAATCCTATTGCTTCTATTTTTGCCTGGACCAGAGGTTTGGCTTTTCGTGGCAAACTCGATAACAACGCCGAATTGATTGCCTTCTGTTCAGCGCTCGAAAAAGTCTGTGTCGAAACGGTGGAGAGTGGCAAAATGACCAAGGATCTGGCGCTCAGCATCCATGGAAAAAAATTGCAGGAGAGTGACTATCTGTCAACCGAAGATTTTCTCACCGCCCTTGATGAAAATCTGCAGCGCAAACTGACTGAGAGATGAATAAGATAGTGTCGTAAAAACTCCTCAATACGACTGCCGTAGGGGCACACCTGGGTGTGTGCCCTTCTGGCGCAATTTATAAAATCCAATTTTTAGGTCCATCAACCGTAAACCAGCGTTCCGCCGCAGTACCCCAGTCCGCCCGCGCAGCCAAGGCAGAGAAGGTAGATAAGGAACATTTTTCCCGGCAGAGTCCCTTTTCTATACAGAATAACTGCAAGTATCAGCAAGACGGTAAGAACCCCGGCTAGAATCATCTTGATGATAATATAGGGGCTCCATTCCCCCTGCTGGAAATGGAGCCAATCGAGAAACCCGGCACTCATAACCGGCAGTATGGCGACCAGCGCAAAGACCGTGCAGTAATATGCGGTCTGGGCGAAATTTTTTTCTTTCCAGATAAGGCTGAGAAAAGAAAAAACCACTGTGGCAATGACCATTCCCATGGGGATGTGCGTAAGCATCGGATGGATAGGATGGGAGTAGCCGATTTTTGCAAGCAACGAATAGAAATTTTCTACCACACCATTCTCCTTTTTTTAGTTGTTTTATGAGAGGCCTTAGGCGTTTTTAAATGGTAAGCATTATCAATTTAAAGGTGTAGCTTTTTCCTCTGCCATGCCTTGTATTGGTTTAATCAGTTGTCGGCTTTATTTGCCTTTCATCGATTGCAGGAAGGCGTAAATATCCGCTGCGTCCTGTTTTGACACCTTTTCTGCCGAAAACTGCGGCATTATCGGCGCGTCCTTGGTTCGCAGTTTTCTTACAAAACTATAAAAACTCATATCGAGTCCGGCGATATTGATAGCCCCCCCGTCATTGCCGTGGGGGCCGTGGCAGGCGGAACAATTATACATTTGATACCATCTTTGCCCATCTGCTGCGTTGCCGGGAGGAGCACTGCAGCCGGCAGAGAAGAGGACATAGAAAAGAGCAAGCCCGATGACTAAAATGCGTACAGATAATGGGTGAAACATTCCAGCCTCCTTAAAAAATCTGAAATCGACAAAGAAGATGAAGAGTTTTACTATGCCATCAGTTTACTGGGTACCTGGCGGATCAACAGCCGCCTGCAGGATTTCCAGGACGCGTTGCCTGGTATTCTTTCGCTGGTTCAGTAGAACAGCAAAAGGAAAGAGCCGGTCCTTCTGGACAAAATATCCCGCATAGCAATAGATATCCCGCATAGTACCGCTTTTCACCAAAATATTCTCCTGACATTTAAGCAGTGTACTAAAAGGCTTGAAAAGATCAAGGATTTCGACCAGTGCGGCAGGACTCATTTTATTTTTTCGGGAGAGGCCGGAGCCTTCTCTAACGATAATTTTACCCCTGTAAAGAGGCAGCGATTTTTCGATGAAACGAGCAAAGAAACGACGGGATTTTTCCCAGGTGGCCGGCAGCCCATAGGCTTTTGCTCCACACATAAGAAAAATCTGGTTGGCAATGAAGTTATTGGAATTTTTCAGACAGCTGCGAATTATTTCCACCAGCGGTTCGCTGTAATGGCTATAGATCGGCTGCAGTTTTGCTGGAACGCCGGCAACATTGTAATTGTTCACCTTGATTCCTGCCTGGCGAAAGAGCGTGACGAACAGCTCTCCGGTATAGCGCAGGGCGGGGCTCAGCTGCCCCTTTGGGGCTAAGGTGTTGATATTAATGCGGTGCATGCCGGGGGTGAGGTTTTTCGCAGCTTCATTCATTAGAGGCAGCAGCGGCGTCTGCAGCTCACCAGAAGAAAAGCTGCCATCTCCGGCCATCAGTACCGGCAGGGCGTTGAAATTAACAGCCAGGGCCCCGTTGGGTGCATCATAGGGATTGGCGGAGTTCTCTTCTGCCGCCGTTTCCCCATTCAAGGCAAAGCTGCCGGCATCGAGGTATATCGTTGTCGCTTGTCGTACACCCATCCCGGCCAGCGTACGGCCGATTTTTAAGACAAGCTCAGAGGTCAGCGTGGGGTCGCCGTAGCCTTTGATAAAAAGATTTTTTTTCTTGTCGATAAAAAATTGGGTTGCAAAGCGGTAGTCTTGGCCAAGATTTTCGATGGCTACCAGACTGGTAAGTATCTTCAGGGTGGAGGCGGGGATGAACAGGTCCTGCTCATTGAATGAAACAGCAGCACCATCACCCCGGACCATATAGCCACCGTTGTCGATGATTCGCTCAAGCTCGGAGGTTGCGGCATAAACAGGATACGGTGGGAGCAGTGCCAGTATCCCCAGCAGGCAACAGCCAAGTCCACAATTAATCAATCTCCTGTGGCATTCTGAAGGTATTTTTTTCATAGGTATCGTTTCCCTCTGTCACTCCGCATTAATATCAAACAGAAGAGGAAGAATTTTTATGACACCACTAATCAAGACAAGTTCAATAAAATGCTTTTTAGGCATCAGGATGGGCTCTGCCATCAATCAAGGGAATACCAGTTAGTCTTAATTATTTTGGTCTGCCCGCTTCGTTCCTCATCCAGATCAAGGATTGTGCTCAGGGCTTCCATCGGTTTGATACCCGGTTCGGCACTGGCTGAGATCATCTCCATTCGTACCGTCGCCGCACCGGCAGATGCATCAATAGAAAATGTGCTGATCAAAGGCCGAATATCGATCGTAGTGGTTTTTCCCTTTCTGGTTTTGTTGATGATATAGTTCTCGGCAGCGACAAATTCCGCTGCCTTTATTCTTTCTGTCTCCGTGACTGTGCTCGGCAGGGTAAGCTCATAGGTAACACTGATTTTTTGGGCAATCTTGCCGGAATGGAGTTCAATACCGTGTACTTGTAACCCGGGTGCCAGTTTGTCGTTGATTCTGGCCATGACCGCCTGCAGCTCCTGCTGCGAGCCAAGAGGCTCGGGAAGGTCCATAATGAAATATTCTGCCAGACTTTCCGTTCCTACCGGCAGTGCCGGTCCAAAGGAAATCTTCGGCGATGGATTAAAACCCTGGCTGTAGTTGGTGGCAATGCCCGCCCGGCGCAGGGTGCGAAAAATCATCTGCAATATTTCCAGATGACCGAGAAAACAGATTTCCCCGATCCGGCTGTAGTGCACCAGATATTTAAAGTGTCCAGCGGCCCCAATGGGAAGCTTTGAAGTTTCAGCTTCTGCAGCAGGTTGTGGGGCCTGTGGCACGGCAATCTCATTGGACTTATCCCGGCGATTATAGACAACGGGCATAAGCGTTTTAAAATCGCAGAGGCCGCACTTCTGGCAGGCATGGTAGCGGCAATCCGGGGTATAGATTTGTTCTTCTGCTTTGGCGAGCTCATCTTTCAGGAACTGTTGTTCGACTCCGGTATGCAGATGCTGCCAGGGCAGAGGTTCATCCAGGGTTCTTGCGCGCAAAAAATCATCGATATCGATGCCGCATAACTCGGCCGTTTTCTGCCAGCGCGCCAGGCTGAAATGTTCATCCCACCCGTCAAGACGCGCCCCGGCCTGCCAGGCCAGCTCCAAAAGCCTGGCCAGACGACGGTCGCCGCGTGAAAAGACTCCTTCCAGATAACTGATCTGCGGACTATGATAGCGAAGATTGCAGCCTTTCGGAAGACCGCTTTGCAGGTGGCGGATGCGCCGGGTGCTCTCTTCGATGCTGAGTTGTGCCGCCCACTGGAAAGGGGTGTGCGGTTTGGGTACAAAGGTGCCGATGCTGACGGTTATCTGTTTTTTACCTTTGCCGGGGCGGCCGCCGCCGTGCATCGCCATGGCTTTTTTGACCAGATCGATAATCGCCTCGATATCCTGATCGATTTCTGTCGGCAGGCCAATCATGAAATAGAATTTAATGACCCGCCAGCCAAGGGCGAAGGCCTCTTTACACGTGGCGATAAGATCGTCTTCGGTGATTCCCTTATTAATGACCCGACGCAGTCGTTCGCTGCCCGCTTCCGGGGCCAGGGTGAAGCCTGTTTTGCGAACTCTTTTGACCTGTTCCATGATTTTCGGAGTTAAAGTCCCTACCCGCATGGACGGCATGGCCACCGAGACGAAGCGCTCGGTAAAGCTGTCCATCAACTGCGGTAGGACCTGTTCCAGGCAGGAGTAGTCGCCAGTCGATAAAGACAGCAGCGCCAGCTCCTCAAAACCGGATGCCGCCAGACCGCTCTCGGCAAGTTCGATAATCTTTTCCGGGCTTCGCTCCCTTACCGGTCGATAGGTAATGCCTGCCTGACAGAAGCGGCAACCCCTGGTACAGCCTCGGGCTACTTCAATGCCCATTCGGTCATGGACAATTTTGGCGTTGGGCACCAGAGGATGTTTAAGATGCTCGATGGGGTTGAGATCGGCGACAATTCTGCGGTGGATATGGTCTTTTTTCCCACCGATCCGGCGAATGGCACAGAAGGTGCCGTCCTTGTGGTATTGCGGCTCGAAATGGGCCGGGATATACACGCCATCAATTCCTTCGAGCAGCTCGAGAAGCTTTCTCTTGTCTTGGGCAGCCTGTTTATGCGCGGCGAGAAGTTCGGCAATTTCCATAATCGCCTCCTCGCCGTCGCCCAGTAGAATGGCATCGAAGAAATCAGCCACCGGTTCGGGGTTGAGCGAACAGGCCCCGCCGCCCAGAAGAAGCGGCATGGAGTTGTCCCTATCGCGAGCGTAGCAGGGGATTGCCGCCAGATCAAGAATTGTCAGGATATTGGTGTAGCAGAGCTCATAGGGTAAAGTGATCCCCAGGACATCAAAATCGGCGAGGGGATGGGCCGATTCCAGGCTCGTCAACGGAGCTTTTTTCCGGCGCAGCATTTGCTCCAGATCGATGTCGGGACAATAACATCTATCGGCCAGAAATTCTTTTCTGCCGTTTAACAGATGATAGAGGATCTGTAATCCCTGATGCGACATGCCTATTTCATAGAGATCTGGAAAGACCAGGGCAAAGCGGATTGCCGCCGACTGCCAGTTTTTCTCGTAAGCGTTGTATTCATGGCCGAGATAGCGGCCGGGTCGGGTGATGGACGAGAGTATTGCACGATCTGTCATAAGAAATCCATAGAATTGCCGGAAAGGCTTAAGCCCTTATTGTTCGTGTACCTGCTAGACGCCGCAGGTGTGGTGGTGTCTTCCCCGTTAGTTCATCAGGGCATATAGAGTCGATTATAACCGGGAGGGGGGTGAAGTTGGTAGGTCTTTTGTTCCTTACCTATTTGCACATTCTCCAAGGTGAGGTGTATTTCGGTGCCGTAGTCGAGTCCGGCAATGGTGATGTCAAGGGGTTGTCGGCAATTGTCGGCGGCCATGCGATTGGCATAGGTAATCTCGGCGATTTTTTTTCCCTTGTCGTCTTCGAGTATATAGACGGGAAAAATCTCTTTTTCCCTATCTAAAAGCAGATGGGCGACGCCGGTCTGATCCTTAAAGGAAAGCCATACTCCCCGCGCTTTACTATCATTGCGGATATCGATAATAGATCTGCCCATGAGATGAAATCTGCCGGTGAGCAAAGTGCCCCAGTCACTGCTTAGAAAAGAGCTCGGGATATTATTGCGCAGCCAGAATGACTGCAGCTTACCCGCCATATATACCTTCGATAAGGTATTAATCGATTGAAAAGAATCTTTATCTCCGGCAATCACCAGCACCGGTTGACCAAACGGGTTGGTCATGAGAAATTTATACGATGCGGGCATGGAAAACTGGAAAAACCCCTCCAGTGCTTTTTTTTCAAGAGGACTCTGGTAGAAAAGAAGCAGGTCACCCTCAAGTGTCTTGCCGCAGGCTCCATCTCGCGCTGTAAGGGCATCGACCTGGCGGACGATTTTTTCAGCTTCGGTTTCCTGCAGCGGATCAGTCCAGGGCCTGACCGCGCAGCCGCCAAGAATCAAGGCGGCAAGCCCCACGATCAACAACTGCCGGACAATCAGAAGTGTCGGCTCAGTGGTTTGCCACAGCATCGATTTTTTGTTTGACATTGGCCTTATCACTTTCTTCCTTGAACAGCTCATACGCTTTTTTATAGGCCTTTAAGGCCTCCGGGAGTCTTTGCAGGGAAAGATAGACATCGCCAAGATGCTCGTAGATATGTGGGTCATCAGGAATCAATTCCACGGATCGTTCGAGTTCCTCTGCCGCCTTCGAGAAATTACCGAGGCGGTAGTAGACCCAGCCGAGGCTGTCAATGATAAAACCATTATTTGGTTTTAAGGCATCGGCCCGTAAAATATACTCCAGTGCCTGCTGCAGATGGATATTTTTGTCCGCCCAGGTGTAACCGATATAGTTCAGCGCTTCAGCATGGTCCGGTTGCAGTTCCAAGACCTTTTGCATTATTTCAACTGCCTGGTCGGACATGCCGTTTTTTTCGAGCAACAGGCCGTACTCAAAAAGCAACTGCTGGTTGTCCGGATAGAGATCGATCGCTGTTTCCATCAGGGTCATGGCTGCGGTGTTGTCCCCTTTGACCTGATAGAGAGACGACAGCAGGGCGTAGAAAAGAGGACTTCTGCCGATTTCCGTATCGGTATGTTTCGTCAGAAGGGCGATCGCTTCATCAATGTTGCCGAGTTTCTGATAAATGCGTGTCTGTAAATAGACGGTTTCTTCCAAATTGTCACTGTCCGCTTCAATATGGTGCAGATGAGCCAGACTAGCGGCGTAGTCTTCTTCCTGATAGGCGAGCAGGGCGAGCATATATCGTGCTTCGGAACTATTGGGCTGCTCAACCAGGCGACTCAGGATCTTTTTGGCTGCTGTCACTTCTTTTTTGCGTAAGAGCAGTTTGGCGGTGATAAGATCAATGTTGGCAGGGTTTTTGGTATAGAGGCGCAGATTGGCAAGCTCCTTAAGAGCGTCATCTTCCCGGTTCAAATCGACCAGGGCCTGAATACGACTGAGTGCCGCCCGCTCGTCAAAGGCGTCATCTTCGATAATCGTGGTATATACGCGCAGGGCATCATTAAACAGCTCCTGGCTGACGTAGAAATAGCCAATCTCATAGGCTAATTCTTTTGACCAATTGAACGCGAGGGCCTTTTCATATTCCTTAGCCGCCTGGTCAAATTTACCCATCTGTTTGAGCAGTCTGGCATAGGAAAGGTGGGTGAAATAGGAATCGACATCATTTTTCAATAGTGTGGTAAAGATTTCTTCCGCCTTGTCATAGTCTCCTGAATGGGTGTATAGCAAAGCCAGGCGCAGATGCACTCCTTCGTTGGCCGGGTCTTTTTCCAGCACCTGGTGGTACTGTGCAATAGCTTCCGGAACTTTTTCCTGCTGGACATACAGGCTGGCCAGCAGGAGTCGGTAATTATTGTTGTCGGGCTGCTCGGCGATGGCCTGAACCAGCCAATCCGCCGCCTTGTCGAATTCGCCCATTTTCAGCAGGAGGAGTGGAATTTTTTCTTTGACATACGTCGCCTCCTGGTCGCAGATCAAGGCCTTTTCGTAGGCTTCAAGTGCCTCGGAATACTGTTCATCAAATTCGGCGTGGGTGCCCCATAAGAAATAGAAATAGGCGCAGCCAAGATCTGCCGGTTCCTTTTCGTCCACTTGTGTCGGTAAACTCTGGACGACAGGTTGTATCGCAGCGGGTTGGTTGACGGTACAGGAGATAAAAAAAAGGCAGCAGCCAAAAGCGAGGAGAAGGTGCGGGCGATGGGTCATGATTTAAGCCTTGACTGCTGAAAGTGTGGAAAGCAGAGGACGGACGTGCTGGATTACCTGGTTGTGCACTTCCTGGATCGAACCGCTCGCATCAATGGGCTGGATATAGCCTCGCTTGATGGCGGAAAAAATGGCCGCCACCCTGGTAAGGGTATCTATTTGCTCAAAATCATTCAGCTGTTCCCCCCGTCCGGAGGTGATGCGTGCAAGACCGATTTGCAGAGGTGCCTGAAAGAGCAGGGCCAGATCGGGATCGGGGGCGAAGCAGTTCAACTGGAGGATTCTTTCCGGGTCAAATCCTCTCGCTCCTTGATATGCGGCGGTGGAGAGAAAATATCGATCACAGAGGATAATTTTTCCCTGAGCCAGGCCGGGAGCTAAAAGCTGCTCGACGTGCTCACGCCGGTCGGCTAAGAATAAATCGAGTTCTTCGTCGCTGCTGTAGCTGTCGCGCCGGGTATAAAGAGCGCGTATTTTTTTGCCGAATGGGCCATCGGTTGGTTCTCGGGTGATTACCACCGGATATCCCCTGTCCTGCAGATACTCGCTCAAGAGGTGAACCTGGGTCGATTTACCGGTGCCGTCGGTACCCTCGAAGACAATCAATACGCCAGGTCGTTTTGTGGGGGCTGTCATGTCGTTCTTCCCTGCCGAGGGAGCTTGCTGGCGGCGGTCCGGTTGCGGCTGATGATCGCGGCCAGCTTGATTGCCTCATTAAGGCTGTGATGGTCGGCAAGCCCTCGGCCGGCGATGTCATAGGCGGTGCCGTGATCAACAGATGTTCGGACAATCGGCAGTCCGAGGGTGATATTGACGCCATCGGCAAAATGCAGGAGCTTGAAGGGAATAAGGCCCTGATCGTGATACATACAGACTACTGCAGCAAATGCCCCCGAGGCTGCTTTATGAAACACGGTGTCCGGAGGATAAGGTCCGGAAACATCGATAAGTTCGCGTCTTGCCTGTTCAATTGCGGGCCCGATGATACGCTCTTCTTCGCTGCCGAAAAGCCGGTTCTCGCCGCCGTGCGGGTTGAGTCCGGCGACGGCGATGCGTGGCTTGCCGATGGCAAAGTCAAATCTCAGAGCCTGATGGGTCAGGTGGATCAGGCGGTAAACCTCTTCAGTGGTGAGCTGATCCGCCACCTCGCGGAGCGGACAGTGAATGGTGACTAAGGTCACCCGCAGTCGGCTGCCGGCAAGCATCATCGCATAAGAAGAGGAGTTGGTTAAGCTGGCCAGCATTTCGGTATGGCCGGGATATCTATATCCGGCATCATTGAGCGAGCTTTTAGAAATGGGGCAGGTCGCGATACCATCGATCAATCCCTGCTGCGCAAGTTGTACTCCCGCCTCGATATAGTGCCCCATGGCCTTACCGGTAGCCGGATTTGGCTGTCCCCAGGTAAGATCCGCATCGGTGAGTGAAGAAAGTTGTACCGTCGGAATGACTTTGTCTCCAGCTGCAGCGGGCAGGGGCGTTCCAGGCGTCCAGGTAACGCAGGGGGCAGGCAGGTCAAGCGCTGCGCCGCATTTTTTCAGGACGTTTTGATCTCCGAGAACTACCGGCTGTATATCCGTGAGCTCGGTCTGGTCGGCAAAGGACCGCAGTATGATCTCAGGGCCAATCCCGGCGGGGCAACCCATGGTAATTCCTATTATTGTCATAAGAGACACTGTACCGCGAAATTGGTTTATTTACGAGTCGTAAGTTCTGCTTTGATACCTGCCTGATACGGTAAGCAGCTCACGATCAATCGCCAAGACCAAAGGCGTTGTCGATATGATCTATGGCCATATTTTTGCGGTCTGCACCAAGCACAGCGATGACGTCAAATCGGGCCGGTACATCGAAAAGCTGCTGTTCCGCCAGGTACCACTGGGCGGCTCGGCTAATTTGTCTTTGCTTTCTTGGCGTAACTGCTTCGGCCGGAGACCCGAAACTCAGACTGGATCGTGTTTTCACCTCGATAAAAACCAGCTCTGCGCCATCTCTGGCGATAATGTCGATCTCGCCTGCTTTGCAGCGATAGTTTTTGACCACAATGGTATAGCCTTTTTGGGTCAGGTAGTCGGCAACTATCTCCTCACCGCACAGGCCCAGGCGCTGCCGAATGTTCAACATATTCCCTCACTCCCTTGAACGTTTTGCGATGAATCGGGCAGATCCCATTTCGCTGGATGGCCAGCCGGTGTTCCCGGGTCGGATACCCTTTATTCTGCTGGAAATTGTAGGCTTGGTAACGGTGGTGGCACTCGACCATGATGCGGTCGCGCTCGAGTTTAGCCAGTATACTTGCTGCGGCGATTGAGCTGCTCTTTGATTCTCCCTTGATGAGCGGGGCCTGGGCTGTGTTCAGGAGAAGCGTAAAAGTACCATCAATCAGAAGAAAATCAGGTGTCGGCCCGGATAGATTCTCCACAGCTAGCCGCATCGCCAGCAGCGAGGCCTGGAGAATATTGATAGTATCGATGGTTTGCTCGGAAACAACGCCGAGACCAGAGCTGGCACCCAGGTCGTGCAGGCGGTTTTTCAGCTCGAGTCTCCGGCGGTGGGTGAGAATTTTTGAATCGACAAATAGGGAATGGTCACACGCAGCGGGCAGGACCACACAAGCGGCCACCACTGGTCCGGCCAGCGGTCCACGACCAGCTTCGTCGCAACCGGCTACACAGGCATACCCCTGCGCGTAAAGAAACCGCTCAAGACAATAATTATCTCCACCTACAGCCAGATCGGCAAGGATTGTGGGTATCATTGCAGCAGAAAACGAGGTCTGCCCGCCTTTGGTTCCGACTGCAGCCGGGCGGCTGTGTCGGAACCAGAAATATTCATCGCACGGTGATTAACGCGGCAGGTTACGTTCACGGATACGTGCGGCTTTACCGGTCAGGTTGCGCAGGTAGAAGAGACGAGAACGACGGACCCGCCCACGGGTAACAACTTCAATTTTTTCCACCCGGGGGTTGTGAAAGGCAAAGGTCTTTTCAACGCCTACGCCGTGGGAGATTTTTCTGACGGTGTAACTGGCATCCATGCTGCCGCGCTTACGTTTGATAACCACGCCCTGAAACATCTGGACTCGCTCTTTGCCGCCTTCAATGATGCGGATATGTACTTTCACGGTATCACCGGGACGAAAATCGGGATGGTCCTGGCGCATCTGTTCCTGGTTGATTCGGTCGATTATTATGCTCATAACGTCTTCTATAGGTTGAAGTCTATTGAGGAATGGAGATCCTCACTCTTAGTAAATACTCTTTTCAAAATTGCTTTATACTCTTCTCAAGATCCGACCAGTCTGTCAACGATGATTGCCACCGCTGATCGAACCGAGAGATGATTGTAATACGTTCCGCCGTTGATTGGCGGCAGGGTGGCGTCGGTTTGTTCCCGCAACGCCGAGGCCAGGCCATGCGCTGTGCCAAAAAGCAGCAAAACCGATTGCCCCAGATCAATCTTGCGACGAAGTTCTTCATAACTCAAACTGTTGTCTCGCACCAGAGCACTGGTGGCAACAACCAGAGGGCGGCATCCGTACTGGTCGGTAACTGCAGAGACCACTTCCTCGAGGGAAGCAGCCAGTCTGACGATGTCGAGCGCTTCTTTTCTGGCTGGATTATACGTTGCGCCGTGCCCAGTTTGCCAATGCGCAAGGAGATCTTTGACCAATTGCTGCTGGTCCGCATACGGAGTAGCGATAAAATAGTTGGCAATTCCGTATGTCTTTGCCGTCCTGGCAATGTCATGTATATCAAGGTTCGTGACCGCCGAACCTATTGTCTCGCCTTTTTTATTGACCACCGGATGGTGGATCAGGGCAATATTTACCGCACGCGTATGTGGCCACGCTATGTCTGTCACGCGTCTTTTCCCTGAATCTTTTCCACCAGCCCGAAGAGTTTGTGCTTTTTTAACAGGACAATCTCATCTCTACTGAACTTTTCCGCATAAATCAGATCCGGCCGGCGCTTCAATGTTCTCTTGACCGAAGCTATAAAGCGATAAGCCTTAATCGCTGCATGGTTGCCCGATAAGAGTTCGACCGGGACCGGCAGGCCATTAAAATCCTGCGGTCTGGTGTACTGCGGGTGCTTCAGCAGCTTTCTGCTGAAGGTGTCCCGCATTGCCGATTCGGCACAGCCGAGAACCCCCGGCACGAGACGAGTAATCGAATCAATGAGTACCATCGCGGCCAGCTCACCGCCGGTGAGAATGAAGTCACCGATAGAGATCTCCTCATCGACGTACTGCGTGCAAAATCTCTCGTCAACTCCTTCGTAGCGCCCACATACCAGCACCAGGTGAGTCTCCTGCGCCAGCTCTTCGGCCACCGCCTGATCATATCTGCGCCCTTGCGGGCTCAGTAAAATGACCTTTGCCTGGCCTCCGATTTCCCGTCTGCTCGTCACTGCCGCCGCCAATGGTTCCGGCTTCATCACCATGCCTTCACCGCCGCCAAAGGGGCGATCATCGGTCATGGCGTGCGGTCCTGAGGCAAACCGGCGAAGATTGATAATCTCGATATCAATCAGCTGCTTTAACCGAGCGCGACGAATAATCCCTTCCTGCAGAGGTGATTCGAGCAGCTCGGGAAAAATTGTGACTATATCAAAGATCATTTATTGGCGCAGTCTGCCGACGATTCGATTTATTCATCACCGAGTTCCAGCAGGCCCATCGGCGGGTCGATAATCACATATTCTTCGGTCTCGCCCGCGATAATGCTTTTGGTAAAAGGTATTAAGATTTCCTGTTCTCCAGACTGCACGACCAGGATATCCTGCGCCCCGTTGTTAAAAAGACCGACAATCCTGCCTATGGTCTGTCTATTCAGGTCGACGACGCTTTTGCCTTCATACTGATACCAGTAATATTCGTCTTTATCCGTTATGGGCAGGAGGTTTTTGGCAAAGAGTACCCCGCTGCCGACAATCTTCTCTGCCTGCTCTCGATTGGTAATCGTGGCCAGTCGAACAATAACCGTTTTGCCCTGAACCCTGAATTTTTCAACAGCATAAGCTGTCGAGAGCTTGCCGGTGCCGTCTACCAGGACAATCTCCTTATAGTCGGAGAAGTTTTCCGGTTGTCCCGAATAACAATAAATTTTAATCTCACCGCGCAGGCCATGCACCTTTGTTACAGGGCCAAGAAGGAGATACTTGTCGGCGGGGTAAGTAAAATTTCCGGTCATTGCCCAAATTAAATGAGAATAGAGAAACGACAGGCAATGTCTGATTTATTCAACAATTTCCAGCCGTGATCTTTTATCGACTTTTGCCGCAGCGGCAGCGAGTAGGGAGCGCAACGCCCGGGCCGTACGTCCCTGCTTGCCGATAACCTTGCCTAAATCTTCCGAAGCTACCGCCAGTTCCAGGGTCACATTGTTATCCTCATCAGTTCGGGTGACCTTCACGGCATCCGGGTGATCGACCAGGGATTTGGCGATAACGGCAATAAGCTCTTCCATTACTGCTGCGCGACAGCCGGAGTTTTTTTGATCAGGCTTTTGACGGTTGTCGTCGGCAGGGCACCGCGGCCAAGCCATTCCTGGAGCTTATCGTTGTTGATATTGATAGCCGCGGGATTCTGCAAAGGGTCATAGGTGCCAATGACATCAAGAAACTTGCCGTCACGTTTACTCTCACTGTCGGCGACAATAATACGATAAAATGGTTTTTTCTTTCTGCCAAGTCGGGTCAAACGAATACGTACTGCCATTCCGGTATATCCTCCGGTTAATTATTAATAAGTCTTTATCTTCTTTTCATGCCCTTGGGCATTTTCCTTCGTTTCACGCCGGTGATCGCCCCCGGTTTGCCACGAAATTTTTTCATCATCTTGAGCATTTCCGAATAACTTTTGAGCACTCGGTTGACATCGCCGATGGTTGTTCCGGAACCTGCTGCGATGCGGGTCCGCCGGCTGGTATTGATGATCTGATGATTTTGGCGTTCTTTCCTGGTCATGGAGCGAATAATCGCCTCCGTCTTGACCAGTTCCTTTTCATCAGGTTTTGGGGCATCCTTGAGCTGTCGGAGCTTATTGATCCCGGGAACCATATCGAGGATCTGTTCCAGCGAGCCCATTTTTTTGATCTGCTGAATCTGATCGAGAAAATCTTCCAGCGTAAACTGGTTTTTGCGCAACTTGTCGGCGAGTTTGTCGGCTTCTTTTTTATCGACAACCGCTTCGGCTTTTTCAATCAGGCTGAGAATGTCGCCCATCCCGAGAATACGCGACGCTACCCGCTCCGGATGAAAGACCTCGAGGTCATCAAGTCCTTCCCCAACGCCGACAAATTTTATCGGTTTACCAGTAATATTTTTAATGGATAAAGCCGCACCGCCTCGAGCGTCGCCTTCCATTTTGGTCAAAACGATACCGGTTATTTCCAGATCCTGGTTGAATTTATCGGCAACGGTGACGGCGTCCTGGCCGGTCATTGAATCGGCCACGAAAAGAATTTCCGACAGCGGCACGGCTGCTTGGATCTGCTGCAGTTCGCCCATCAGGGTTTCGTCGACATGCAGGCGTCCGGCGGTATCAATAATCACCGTGTCGTAATGATACAGCGCCGCCTCGTTCATGGCTGCCCTGCAGATGTCCACCGGTTTGACATCTACAGTTGACGGATGGACCGGCACATTCAGGCGTGAACCAAGGACCTGGAGCTGTTCGATAGCCGCGGGACGATAAATATCAGCCGGGACCAGATAGGGTTTTCGCCCTTTTTCTTTTAATAATTTTGCCAGTTTGCCGGAGGTGGTGGTCTTCCCTGACCCCTGTAGACCGGCCATCATGATGACCACCGGCTGCCTGCCGTCCAGCACTATCTGTTCGGTGCTGCCGCCTAGAAGGGTGACCAGTTCCTCGTGGACTATTTTTATGATCTGCTGGCCTGGCGACAGACTTTTTGATACTTCCCGGCCTATGGCCTTTTCGGTAACAGTGGCAACAAAATCTTTTGCTACTTTGAAGTTGACATCGGCTTCCAGCAGGGCAGTGCGCACCTCGCGCATCGCCTCGTCGATGTTCTCTTCAGAGAGTTTGCCGTGGCCGCGAAGTTTTTTAAATACCCCTTCCAGCCTGTCTGTTAAGTTTTCAAACATAGTTGTCTATCGTCGCGCCAAAAAGCGCATGTCTATTCTGTTTCCGGGTGTTGGTCTACGGCTGTCGCCAATCATTTTGAAATCAAAAGAGAAGAAAAATACTTGGTATTGCGATGGATGTCAAGAAAGGAACGTTGAGTCTTTGGAAAAAATGGCTCAATCTTTTGCCTTTTTGCAGTCTTCATCAAATTGGACTTTTTTCGAATGCATCATATGGTTACAGAACTGTTCTTATAGTAACATCTCAACAACCCGAAACCCGATATGGCTGTCGTAGAGAGGAATAGTATGAACGAAGCAACAGAATGCAGGCTCGAAGAATACCGGATAACAGCCGAGCCTTTTTTTCTGCCACGGGCCAATGAAATAGCAATTGGCCTCGCGGCAAGCAATAATGGTCTTCCTTTGCTGCTCAAGGGCCCCACCGGCTGCGGCAAAACCCGCTTTATGCAATACCTCGCCTGGCGGCTTGACCGGCCGCTCATTACCGTATCATGTCATGATGATCTCTCCACCTCTGATCTTGTGGGTCGCTATCTTGTCAAAAATAATGAAGCGTTCTGGCAGGATGGACCGCTTACCCTGGCTGTTCGTGCCGGGGCGATCTGCTACCTGGATGAGATTGTTGAGGCACGAAAAGATACCACCGTGGTTATTCATCCTTTAACTGATGATCGCCGCCAGTTGCCGGTGGAAAAGCTTGGCAGACTCTACACTGCCCCAGCGGAATTCATGCTGGCTGTATCCTACAATCCCGGCTATCAAAGCGTGTTAAAGGATCTCAAACCCTCCACCCGGCAGCGTTTTGTTTCTCTAAGTTTTGATTATCCATCGCCTGAACTGGAGCAGAGGATCGTTATGCAAGAGAGCGGCATCGATGAAAAAACCGCTGTGCAGATGGTTAAGCTGGCCACCATGACCAGAAGTCTCAAAGAATCGGGGCTTGCGGAAGGGGCGTCCACCAGGCTGATTATTCAGACGGTCATGTTGCTCAAAAGCGGGATTGAAATCGTTACTGCCTGTCGGTCGGGAATGATTGAGAGCTTGACCGATGATCCCGAGTTGCTGGCAGCCATGGACGAGATGATTTTTTCCCTCTTTTAGCTTGAAGAGATAAAACTTTCGAGATGAAACTTGCCGAACAGAAAAAGCGGTTTTATAGAAGTGTGCTGCCTTCCCAGCCCGACACCTGGGAGGTTGATGATATTTTCGCGCAGCTGGTCGAGTTGGACGAGGCAACCGTAGAACAAGTTTTAAGTCATGTCGGCGCTATCTGGCCGGTGAGTCACAGCCTGTGTTTTGCCTATTTAACCCATGCGACAAAGGCTTTGTCGAGCAATGATTTTTCGCCCGAAATGCTCGGGGAATGGGTGCGCAGAATCCTCAGCCTCTATGAAAAGAGTGGGTTGCTCGGTGCAAGACAGTTCATGGCTGATGTCGATAAGTTCTTTCTTGCACCGTTACGGGGCGAAGCGGGGGCTTCTTTTAGCGAAATCTCCACCAGGATGACCCATTATCTGCGGGGAATTTCCGGTTCCTCCTTTAATTTTGCCCAGGCTGTCTTACCGGCAACCGATACCGAGACGATTTTTTTACCGAATACCGTCGATACGTTCCCACGCCTGGAAGACAATATATTCTTGTATAAATTGATGCTTTGTCTGCAATGGGGCCATGTTGAATCGAAAATATTTTCGCCAAGCCCTGAGCCTGGTGAGACACCACCGGAACTTCTGGCCAGGTATCCGGATGGCCGGTTGGCGAAGGATCTTTTTGCAGTGCTGCAATTTATCCTGGTTTTTCGACATCTTGAAAGAGAATTGCCTGGACTTGTCCGCCAGGGTCGAAAGCTGTGTATTGACTTGATAAATAAAATAGTTCCCGGCGGCATTGCCCCGGAGAGATGTTTTGCCCTGCAGGATCTTCTGCTGGCGGGAATCCGCCATACAAGCGTGGCGGATGGGGGTGCTGCAGGCAATGTCCGGGGGCTTGACCAGCAATTTTGGGCAAA
The DNA here is from genome assembly GCA_963709745.1 of uncultured delta proteobacterium. Lineage (GTDB taxonomy): Bacteria > Desulfobacterota > Desulfobulbia > Desulfobulbales > Desulfocapsaceae > Desulforhopalus_A. The sequence goes on along the minus strand of CAVPXN010000013.1, from coordinate 84,770 downwards.
AATGCCGCAACAGCCGGTCTTAGAGGCATTGCCGAAAGCGTATGCGGAATTTTCCAGCCTGCCGGGGAACTATATCCTCGGTCCTGCTGCTTTGTTGCTCGGGGAGTTTGATTTTGCTCGCGCGGGTGAGGCGATCAAATTGCGCCGGGAGAACGACAAGGCAAAGTTTGTGGCAATGTTTGGCGGATTCCTCGAGCAGCAGGCCAGCCGAAAAGATGCCGAAGAAGACGGCGGCAATGTCTCCGACAGCCTATCGGACAGCCTTCTTCTGCTGGGCAACCAGCAACAGGAGCCGCAGTTGCGCAATAAAGATAGTTTGCTCCTGGACAATGCCGGCACTGAGTTGCCGGAAGAACTCGCCGCACTGATCAAAGCCATCAAAGACGATCTGGGAGCTTTGCCCGATGCCTATGTTCAGGCTGCGGCCGGTCAGGCGGGCAGGGGCGTCAATAGGCAGCAGGCAGAGGGCGAGGGCGAAAACACCGATGGTTTTGTCTCGCCGGATGTCCACTGCTATGACGAGTGGGATTACCGGCGGGCCGGTTATCGCAGCGCCTGGTGTTCTCTGAGTGAAAAAACACTGGATCCGGTACGATCCGCCTTTGTGTCGCGAACACTTATCAAGTATCAGCCGCAGCTGCAAAAGTTGCGGCGTCAGTTCGAAAGATTACGTACCCGGTATCGTTATGTCGGCAGACGACGACATGGTGATGATATCGATATCGACGCGCATATCGAGGCTCTATGCGATGTCCGGGCCGGTATTGCTCCCTCGGATCGGCTCTTCGTTCAGTTGCTCCGCGACGACAGAGATATCGCCGCCATGTTTCTGGTCGATATGTCCAATTCCACCCAGGGGTGGGTTGGTGTTGCAGTAAAGGAGGCTCTTGTTCTTTTGGCCGAGGCGCTTGAGGTGGTCGGGGATCGATATGCCATATATGGCTTTTCCGGAATGCGGCGGTCGCGCAGTCGGTTGTTTCATATCAAGCATCTCGATGAAGCGTACGATGCTGTGGTGCAGGGCAGAATCGCCGCCATTGGCCCTAAGGAATACACCCGGATGGGGCCACCGATACGCCATTTGACCAGAAAGCTGCAGCAGACCCAGAGCACCGTCCGTCTGCTGGTGGTTATTTCCGATGGCAAACCTGAGGACTATGACGATTATAAAGGTGAATATGCCATCGAGGATACCCGAAAGGCCCTGCTTGAAGCTCGAGGCACCGGTATTTATTCTTTTTGTATTACCATCGATAAGTCGGCGCATGACTACCTTGGGCACATGTTCGGCCGGGGGAATTATATCTTTGTTGATCGTGTCCTTTCCCTGCCGGCTAAAATGGCCGAGATGTACCGATTGCTTACCAGTTAATTGGCAAAAATCTGTCGGCCCTGGATGGGGTGCTTTGCCCCGTTGGTCGCCCATCATCCTTACATTGTGAAAAATTAACTGCTTTTGTCAGCCGGAAAGGGGCAAATTTGCTATTCCGGCAAGAAAAATTTATGATTTTACCCCCGCCGACCCTGTTCTAACAATAATTATCAGGTGATCGAAATTCCTCCACAACCTTTCTCGCATATGCTGTAACTTTTCGCACCGGTAGCATGATGGTTAGGCCATTTTGTCGATTTTTCATGTATTTCGAATAAGTTAGGATCCCCTTAAAAATGAATGACGAATGTGCAAACCAGTGGATTTTTATCTTGAGTAATGCTTGGATATTGATTAAATAAAATTGATAAAAGCTTGATACAGCTCCAGATGAGGGTTCGATAACAAAGGAGCGAGTCATTTCATCTAGTAAATAAACGTTACATTTTGCCACCGAAGACCAAACTATTCGGTGCTGGTGAACGCTTACTAAAATTTAACCCAAAAGGAGGTGGCAGCGAAAGATCGAAGGTGAAAATGAATGAGTTATTCATTGTGTGCCTTCATTCACTTTTGCGCAAATCAACTGTCATCAGCAGTGGCAATAGGGGCTTGAGCAAGGGTGGATGATTGTCAATATCCTGATCACTATTTCTATAAGGAGATACAAATGTCGCAACAGAATCAAACAGTTCCGGGTCAAGCCTGGGTTACGGTTTTTGCCGGAATGGCAATCAACCTGTGCCTTGGTATTCTCTATGCCTGGAGTATTTGGAAGTCAGCTCTTGTAGACGTCGATAAGGCCGGCCAGACAATGGACGGTATAAATGCCGGATGGGTCTATCTCAACAATGCTCAGGCGGCAACGCCCTTTTCTCTTTGTGTCATTATCTTTGCCCTTTTGATGATCCCCGGTGGTCGTATTCAGGATAAAATCAGTCCAAAATTCGGTGCAACGCTGGGTGGACTTACCTTGGCGGTCGGTTGTATAATTGCCGGTCTGATGAAGAGTTATACCGGTATCATCATTGGTTTTGGTATCCTCGGCGGTATCGGCATGGGTATCGGCTATGCGGCGCCTACCCCTGCAGCCTTGAAGTGGTTTGGACCCCATAAGCGCGGTTTGATTGCTGGTATTGTTGTTGGTGGTTATGGTGGAGCTGCCTTGTATATCGGTGCTCTTGGCTCGTATCTCATTAAACACTATGGCATAACCGGCAGTTTTGTCGGTCTGGGAGTGTTCTTTGCTGCGGTGGTTGTTATTGCCGGATCGATGTTGAAAACACCTCCGGAAGGATATAAACCACCCACTCTCTCCGGTGGCAATGTGGCAACAGCCAACTCGACAATTACCAACTGGGAAGCTGCGGATGTGTTAAAAACCTGGCAATTCTATGCCTTGGTAGTCATGTTTATCCTGACCACACAGTCGGGTCTGCTTATCATTGCTAACGCTAACGGTCTGTTGATGAAAACCGCCAAAGGCATGGATTTCTTTGTTGCCAACGGCTGGCTGCTGGTCTCCTTCGGTGGATTGGTCAATGCTATGGGCCGAGTCGGGACCGGTTTCTATTCAGATAAGATCGGTCGTCTCAACGCTTATTGTCTCAACTGCGGAATTTCCGCGCTGTGCCTGTTTTCTTTGCCCTATATCATCAGCACCCAGAATCTGCTGCTGCTTTTCCTGGCAGTGGGAATTGCCTACTGGCAGTATGGTGGCGGACTGGCACTGATGCCGTCTTTTACCTCTGATTTTTTCGGACCGAAAAATCTTGGTATGAATTATGGCCTGGTTTTTATCGGCTGGGGTCTTGGTTTCTTCATGGCCAGATTGGGTGGAACGATTCAGGATGTTACCGGCAGTCTGAACAATGCCTTCTATATCTCGGGTGGCCTGCTTATCGCCGGGGTTATCCTCGCGCAGATGACCAGAAGACCAATGCATACCGATGAAGTTCGTGGTGACAAAGCGACTGCATAAGAAAACTATTTTTCTTGCGTACAGTTTGGCTGGGATGATTGGAGTCTTTCCTCCCAGCCGAGAATACTAAATCCATGTACAAGGAGTGCTCTCTATGAGTGAAGAAACTAAATCTGTTGAAACTTCGGAAGCGGAAATTGCGGTACATTGGAATGAAGAAGCCTTATATCATCCCTCATCCAAATTTATCGGTCAGGCGAATCTTACCGATCCAGCAGTTTTCGACCGATTCAGTTTAGATAATTTTCCTAATTGCTATATTGAGTTTGCCGAGCTGTTGACCTGGTATAAATACTGGGATGAAGTGCTCGACACCAGTGATGCTCCCTGCTGGAAGTGGTTTAAAGGCGGCAAACTGAATGCCAGTTATAACTGTATCGACCGGCACCTGGAAAAAAATAAGAACAAAACCGCCATCCATTTTGTTCCTGAGCTGGAAGAAGAACGGGTTGACCATATCACTTATCAGGAGCTCTATGTTCGGGTCAACGAGTTTGCCGCCCTGCTGCGTGACACTGCCGGTCTGAAAAGAGGCGACCGGGTAACCATTCATATGCCGATGTCGGCTGAATTGCCGATCACCATGCTTGCTTGCGCTAGATTGGGCGTCATTCACTCGGTGGTTTTTGGTGGTTTTTCGGCCAGTGCCTGCGCCGACCGGGTGGTTGACTCAAACAGCCGGGTTCTAATCACCATGGATGCATATTATCGTGGCGGCAAGCTGCTCAATCATAAGACGGTCGATGACGACGCCTGTGAGCTGGCGGCCAAAGACGGTCAAAAGGTCGATAAACTATTGATCTGGCAACGCTATCCGGGCAAGATGTCTTCGGATTCTGACCTGCATGATGGCCGCGATATTATCGTCAACGATGAACTGAAGAAGTATTACGGCGCGCGGGTTGCGCCGGAAGAAATGCTGGCCGAAGATCCACTCTTTTTGATGTATACCAGCGGCACAACCGGCAAACCTAAAGGCGCCCAGCACAGTACTGGCGGTTATCTTGCCTATGTTACTGCAATGTCAAAATATATTCAGGACATTCATCCTGAAGACGTCTATTGGTGTATGGCCGATATCGGCTGGATCACCGGTCATTCCTTCATTGTTTATGGGCCGCTTGCACTCTGTGCTTCCTCGGTCATTTTTGAGGGTGTGCCGACCTATCCGGACGCTGGACGGTCCTGGCGGATTGCTCAGGAACTCGATGTCAACATCTTCCATACTGCGCCGACTGCAATCCGTGCCCTCAGGAAGGTAGGGCCAGATGAACCGGCCAAGTATACTTACAACTTCAAGCATATGACCACAGTCGGTGAGCCGATCGAGCCTGAAGTGTGGAAATGGTATGAAAAGGAAGTGGGCAAGGGCAAAGCGGTTATTGTCGATACCTACTGGCAGACTGAGACCGGCGGCTTCCTCTGTTCCACCGTGCCGGGGATAGCGCCGATGAAACCGGGCAGTGCCGGACCTGGTGTTCCCGGTATTCATCCGATCATTTTTGATGAAAATGGGGTGGAGATTCCAGCCGGTGCCGGTAAGGCAGGCAATATCTGCATCCAGAATCCATGGCCGGGATGTTTCCAGACCATCTGGGGCAACAGACAGAGATTCGTCGACACCTACTTCGGTATGTACAACAAGGATCCCAATAGCAAGGACTGGCGGGATTGGCCCTATTTGACCGGCGATGCGGCGGTAATGGACAAGGATGGGTATGTGCGTATCCTTGGTCGCATCGACGATGTAATCAATGTTTCCGGCCATCGCTTAGGAACCAAGGAAATCGAGTCAGTATGTCTGACCGTTCCCGAGGTGGCTGAAGCTGCGGTCGTACCGGTCAATCATGAGATTAAAGGTAAGGAACCCGAGGTCTATGTCTCGTTGAAACCTGGTTTTGAGGCATCCGAGGAAATTCAGAAGAAGATTGCCGATGCGATCACTTTTCAGATCGGTAAGATTGCCAAATGTCGCAATGTCTGGATAGTACCCGATATGCCTAAGACAAGGTCAGGCAAGATTATGCGCAGGGTGCTTGGCGCAATCTCCAATAAAGGCGATGTCGGCAATGTTATGACGCTGGCAAATCCTGAGATTGTCGAGCAGATTCAAAAAATGGTAAGTAAGTAGTACCTGGAAGCAGTGTAGCATCTACATCCATCCACCTGTAGCTGCGAGATGGCGGGAGCCGATACGGTCCCCGCCATTTTTTTTGGCCTTTTGCCTGAGTTTGCAGTAGAGTGGCTCCTCAACTACTCAATCGGTCACAGAAAAGGAGAAGTATGCAAGGGGATTTTTATCTGCCTTATATTATCAATTACGCCCAACCGGTAGCTGAAGATATTGCTATTTTTTGTGTAGCCATCCTGACGGCGATCATTGTCAGCGCCGAGGGCCAGGCCTTTGCCGCGACTTTTCTGGGCGATTCACGGGTCGGTGCCAAAGATAGATTTCATTTTAATGTCTTTATGCATATGAGTCTTCTCGGGACGCTTAATTTCTTTATCGCCGGATTTGGCTGGGCGAAGGAGATGGATATTGATGTCGCCAAATTTAAAAAGTTTCCCCGCCTGTTTCTGGTATTGAGCAGACTGGCCGGTCCCCTGGCCAATTTCATGATGGCCAATATCGCAGCCAGTTTATCCTGGATTCTCTCCACCTATAATTTTGATGACCAGGTTTTTTCGACAATAGCCTTAGTCAACGTTACCATGGCGGTTTATGGGCTGATAATGATTCCGCCGTTGCCGGGAGCAGCGCTGCTTTGGGCGATTCTGCCCAACAATCAAGTATCGACCAGGATTAAAAATACCCTTTGCGCTATTGGCCCTTACCTGATTGTCGGCATATTTCTTCTTGTCAGGGTCAGTGGCTGGGACGGCATCAGCTCTTTTTTTAATCCGATCGTTACCGCCATTACCTCCTTTATCCTCGATTTCTAGGATATTACGCGAGCTCATTAAAGCGACAACTGAGTACCAGATCCCCATCTTCATAGACGGTCTTGACCTTGTACGGCAATGTTTTAAACAGACCTATCATCGCCTTGTTGGTCGGGAAGGTGTAAGCGATCAGGCCGGCAATGCCGTTTTCTCTGGCCACCGCGGCCAGTTTTTTCAGGAAAAAGGTACCCAGTCCCTTGCCCTGGAATTCCTCACTCACCGAAAAAGCGACTTCAGAGAGATTTTCATTGTCCAGTTTCATACTTTCGGCTACCGCCACCACCCGCCCAAAACCAAAATCGCCCACCACGGCAACCAGGGTCAAATCATTGACGTAGTCGGTCTGCGACCGGGTCTCCATCTCCGGGCGGGCAAAGATAGTTTTCTGGCAGAAAAATCGGGTCAATACATCTTCTTTGGGCAGGCTGTAGTAATGCTCCTGGATCCGACGTTCATCGACCGGTTTGGATGGCCGGATGGTAACGTTTTCGCCGTTGATGTTGAGAGTCTCTTCAAGCTGAATTGGATAAACGGCTTTGGCCGCCTCACCCAGACTTCTCTCGGGACCAATAAAACCACGTTCTTTTGCTGCGGCAAAAAGTTCTTCCCTGAACTGGGGATGGGCGATGCTGATCATGGCAACGACTCGCTCCTGGATGCTTTTGCCGAACAGGTTGACCGCCCCGTATTCCGAGACTACGTAATGGACATCGCCTCTCGGGACGACGACCACATAATCGTTGAGATGAGGGACGATATTTGATTGCAGGCCTTCCTCGGTCTCGCAGGTGGAAAAGAGCATCAGAATCGATTTTCCGCCGGGCGATTTCCTGGCCCCGCGGACAAAGTCAGGGATACCGGAAACTCCGGCAAAGCGGGTTGCCGCCGAGGCCTCCGCCGTCACCTGTCCGGTGAGATCCATCATGCGGGCGACGTTCATGGAAACCATCCGATTATGCCGGGAGATGACAAAAGGATCGTTGACGTAGTCCGATGGATGAAAATCAATCGCCGGATTATCGTTGAGAAATTCGTACAGGTTATGGCTGCCGATGGCCATTGAGGCTACCATCTTGCCGTCATTGAAGCCTTTTTTCTTATTATTGATGTTGCCTGTCGAGTACAGATGCATGATATCATCGGTCAAAAACTGTGAGTGGACACCCAGATCATGTTTGTTGGAGAGAGCCTGAACGGTAGCCTGTGAGGCTGCGTCAAGACCGATTTGCAGCGTGGACCCGTCCTCGATCAGCCGGGCGATATGGCTGCCGATTCGAGTCGCAGCCTCCGAAGCTAATTTGGTCGGAGGAATGAACAGCAATTCCTCTTCGTGTTCGACAATAAAATCTACGTCGTTGACATGAATAAAACTCTGCCCCATGACCCGTGGCATCCGTGGGTTCACCTGGGCGATGACCAGATCGGCAGAACGGGCGGCGGCCAGCGTAACATCGACGGAAATACCAAGACTCATCCAGCCGAAATCGTCGACTGGAGATACCTGAATCAGGGCCACATTGAGCGGCATTCTCCGGGTGATAAAAAGATTGGGAACATCGGACATGTTCATGGGCGTTATAAATCTTCTCTGCCGGGCAATAGATGCGGATTTCGTCGAACCGAGATAAATGGACCGTATATTTAAGTTGGTGTCCCGGGTTTTGTCGGCAATGGCCGTAAGAGACGCAGTTTCACGACCGAGCAGGCGGACGATTTCCAGACCACTGAAGTTGTACGTTTTATTCACCAGCTCTTTGACCAGAATCTGTGGCTCACCGCAGCCGGAACCGATAAAAACCCGCTGACCGGAACGGATATGGGTAATCGCCTCCGCCGGACTGACTAATTTTTCTAAATAAGTATCCGCCCAGTATTGGGTATTCGGCATGTTGTGCTCCTTTTAACGAAAAGAATGAAAAGTAAACGTATGCCGTCGTGCAGTTATACGGCCGTAGTTTTTTGTATGGAAAACGAATACGCTTACGATAATCCTCGTGCAACGAGAAAGCAATTATAACCGATGCGGATAGATGGATAGTATTAGGGAGGAGTCGGCAAAAAAAAGCGATACCGGAATGAGATTTTTTCCGGTATCGCTTCTCAGATTCGAAAATAAAAGTCTGCTGCGAAGTTTCATTATCAATGGATCGATTTTTGCGGCTATTTTGTATCAGGATTTGGCAGGCAAAGCCTGGTTGAGAACAGCGGAGTCTGGTAGACGGTACGTGCCGCACGTCATCGATATATGAGTATTCCCCTTCTGCTTGTTTTACTTTTATTTCGAATCGTCCATGCTTTTTCTTTGGTATTCAGGTCCTGTGGGTCTGAACCGCCGGGCTTGGGTCAACCTTCTCCAGCCCATAACCAGCAAGCAAACACTATGCCCGATGAAGTATTAAGGGAATTTTATTTTAAATAAGCAAGTTATGGCATGTGGTAGGTGCAGGGGGGGTACAACGGAAGTTGTGAATGTTTAGCCAATAGTCCTTCTTGACCGCGATTCGTGAGTTCCACCGATGGAACAATCTTTGTTGTGGGTACAATAAAAGTTGTGTCAGTCCTGTTGCTCCAGGTTTTTCAGTCTTTTGCTCAGGGCCTGCTGGGAGATGCCGAGCAATGATGCGGCGGTGGTCTGATTGTTCTTTGCCCGGTTCATCGCCTCTTCTACTAGCATGCGGGTCGCTTGTTTAATGGTGGGCAGAGGGTCGGCAAAGATGATCGGGATACCGTTTTTCGAATTGTGGTACTGTTGTTTTGCTTCGTCCTGCTGGGCCCTTGAGATATGTTGACGAAAAACGCTTAAAGGAAGTATTCCATTGTCATTTTGGGCCATAGCATCAAAAATCATAGCTTGTAATTCCCTGATATTACCAGGAAAGTTATATGACTCCAGCAAGACCGCCAACTCCTCGGGAATACGTGGCCGCTTTTTCTTCAGCGTATCTGCAGCGCACTCGACAAAATGGTTTATAAGGATGTCCAGGTCTTCTTTGCGATCTCGCAGAGGGGGTAAAAGTATCCGATGCGTCCGTAGGCGGTAATGCAGGTCCTGGCGAAACAGTTCTTTCTGCTGCAGTTCCCAGAGATCGACGTGGGTAGAGGCAACGATGCGGGCACTGCTGGTCTTATTGCTGTCGCGACCGAGGGGCATATATTCTTTTTCCTGCAGCAGGCGCAGCAGTTTGATCTGAGAGATCTGGCTTAAATCGCCAATCTCATCGAGGAAGAGGGTACCATGGGCGGCTTTTTCGATGAGGCCGAGCCGATCGGTGTCGGCGCCGGTGAAGGCCCCTTTGACATGGCCAAACAGTGTATCGGAGAAGACATTGTCATCGAGGCCTGCAACATTGATGGCGACAAATTCTCCGCTCGTGCCGCTGATTTCATGGATAGCCCTGGCAATCAACTCCTTCCCTGTGCCGGTTTCACCGCGAATAAGGACCGGCTCGGAGGTTTTCGCGGCGGATTCGATATAGTTGAACAGCTGGAACATCTTCGGCGAGTTGGTAATGATTTTACTGAACGCTTCTGGATGTTTCAGATAGTTCTCCCGCAGTTGCTCCTTTAAGGCCTGGTTCTCCTGATGCAATGCCCCGTACTGGATACTTTTTTTCACCGATGCGATGAGACGGTTTTCATCTACCGGTTTGACAATATAGTCAAAGGCCCCGGATTTCATGCATTCAACTGCGGTTTCCGCATCAATGCGGCCGGTAATAATAATGACCGGAACGTGCGGGTTCTCGTTGGTTATCTGATCCAAGATGGCCTCCCCATCAACATGTGGCATATTCAGATCGAGCAAAATGACGCTGGGGGGACGCTGGGCAATGATGGCCATTACCTGCCTGCTGTCGGCGCAGGTGAGAACGTTGTTCATCCCCGCAAGTTGCAGGGTAGTATCAACTGACAGGAGAATAGCCTCTTCATCATCGATGATCAGGATTGGCTCCAGCGGGTATGGTTTCTTGCTCATATCATTCTCCCCACCACTTCGTCGGTGCTGTAGCGCGGCAACAGGATGGTCGCGGTTGTGCCCTCCTGGAGGACCGAGGTAAAATCAAGCCAGCCGCCATGGTTGCGGACGATTGTATCGGAGATGGAAAGTCCCAACCCCGTTCCACTGCTGTCTCGCTTCGTGGTGAAAAATGGATCTTTTATGCGGGCGAGGATTTCGGCAGGCATGCCCGGGCCCGTATCCCGTACCTCTAAAAAAATTTCCTCCGATTCTTCAATATATCCAGTGGTTACCTGCAGACACTGCTGCGGATCATCAAGCGCCTGGCAGGCATTGACCACCAGGTTTATCACCACCTGGCTTAACCGCTGACTGTTGCCCTGAATAGTCGGCAGATTTTCCGAATAAACAACAGTGAAATGAGTCGTTGCTTGTTTGATCAGGCTGGAAATAAGGCCGATTGCTTTTTCCACTACCTGGTTGAGGTTTACCGTTTCGCGCAGATCAGATGGTTTATGGCCGGAGAAATCCTTTAAATCGCCAACTATGCGTCTGACTCGCTCAACTCCCTCCTGAGAGTAAAGAAGAAGGCGGGGCATCCGCTCCCGGAGTTGCGGATAAGCCATGGTGCCAACTTCCAGTTCCGGGTTCTGTTCATAATGATTATCGAGAATCGGCTGGACGGTATGCCAGAGTTTGTCAAAAACCTGGATGTTCAGCATAACTGAGGAGATTGGGTTGTTAATTTCATGGGCCACTCCGGAAACCAGGGTGCCAAGCGATATCATTTTATCGGTCTGCATAAGCTGTTCCTGCTGCATTTTAGCCTGGGCTTCGATCTTTTTCTTTTCGGTGATATCTCTTGCCGTCATAAGAAAGGTGGACATTTGCTCTGCTGTTTCCAGTTTGGCAAAGGTCGCTTCGACGATGATTGCCCGCTGGTCTTTTAAGATAAAGGTGGTCTCCAGCAGATAGTCGTCCGGTTTATTATTGCCGAGCTGGGTTATTTTTGCCGTAAAGGCATCACGCTGGTCGGCCGGGATCATCTCGGTAATGGTCATATCGGTCATTTCTGCCGACGGATAGCCGCTTATTCGGTTCCAGGCGGTGTTGGCGTAGCTGATCCGCAGGTTGGAATCGAAAAGCAGGATGATTTCTCTGGCGGTTTCGGCTAAAAGTCGATATTTATTTTCACTTTTACGCAGCGACTTTTCCATATCCAGGCGATGGGCCTCTCCGGCCGCGCCCTGCCAGATGATATACACGGAAAGCATTGCAATTATGGCCAGAATACCGAGAAAGATCAATGTCATGCGTTTTGTAATGGTGGCTATCTGCGCCCGCACGTCTTCCACGTAGACCCCGGTCCCAATGACCCAGTGCCAGGGTTTGTACTCCTGCACATAGGAAATTTTCGAGAAAATTCTGGTGGGTTCGTCCTGCCATTGCCAGTGGTACCGTACATATCCGCCGCCGGTTGTTTTGACCGTCTGCAGAAAGGCCTGAAAAAGTTTCATGCCGGCGGGATCTTCGGTGTTTGTTACATCTTTTCCTTCAAGATCCGGACGATAGGGGTGCATGATCATGGTCGGATGGGTATCATTGATCCAGAAGTAATCTTTTCCTTCCGGACCATAGCGTAGTCTCCGCAACAGGGCGATTGCCTGGTTTTTAGCGTCCTCAACACTGATGACGTTATTTTCGGCCAGCTCTGCATAGTACCTGATGGAGCTCATGGCCGATTCGCTTAGGGCATGAATCATTTCGCGTTTTCGATCCATAAGGTGCGTCTCGACTTTGGGCAGCATATACCCAAAAAAAGTGCCGATGAATAAAAACATCGACAGCAGTACCGGTAAAAAGATTTTTGCGGGTACAATATCGGGGAGAAAGGATTTTGCAGGAATTTTCATTGCTGACTCAGGTAAATATACATCTGTCGACTCGGGGTGGAGCAGAACACAATTTCACCATGAAATAAAGCTCTCTTTGAGGATTTCTTGATTTATGCTCTTGCCGGCCACCCGCCGTATACAGAAAAACGGATTCTCTGGATATAAAGATCATCATTATAACAGCAGGTTCATTGATCCTCCTTGGACTTGTTGAAAACGGGCATAATGAAGAGTTCGATAAAATTAATTGAAGAACTCAATAAAGTCAATTTGGAAAGAACAAGTTTGTGTAACATTGTTCTTTTTATTGTGCATTTATTTTTTTTAATACAGATATTATATAATAAAAACAGATTGATAGTGATTTATAAAGATAATAACAACGTGCTCTTTACAATCTAATAGCCGAATATAAATCAATTTTTTCGGCAACCTGTTCCAGTGCATAAGATTATGGAACTACATGTAAAATGCAAGGATTGGCAGTATTTTATCTTCGCTAGTTGAGTAACAATGTTTGATTTAACGCTTGAACTATGCTCTTCTATACAGTATAAAATGCAATTGAGACTGGTGGATGGACTAAAATTCAGACCAAAAGGAGTGGTTATGGGTAAGTATGATGAGGTGTTTCAACGAAGTGTGAACAATCCGGAGGAGTTTTGGGCGGAAGCAGCAAAAGATATCACTTGGTACAAAGAGCCGGAAAAGATTCTAGACAGTTCAAACGCCCCGTTTTACAAATGGTTTCCCGGCGGGAAAATGAACACCTGCTACAATGCGGTCGATCGTCATGTCGAGAACGGACGGGCTGACCAGACGGCAATCATCTACGACAGTCCGGTCACAAATACCATAAAAAAAATATCCTACAAAGAGCTGCAGACCATGGTGTCGAAATTTGCCGGTGGTCTGGCCAGTCTTGGTGTTAAAAAGGGTGATACGGTCGTCATTTATATGCCGATGATCCCTGAAGCGGCAGTGGCCATGCTGGCTTGTGCCAGGCTGGGTGCGATACACTCGGTAGTTTTCGGTGGTTTTGCACCCCATGAACTGGCAATCAGGATTGATCATGCCCAGCCCAAGCTGCTTATTACTGCATCCGGGGCAATCGAAGGCAAGAAAACCCTGGAATATAAACCGCTGGTCGACAGTGCCATCAAGCAATCGACCCATGAGGTAAGTAAAGTCGTCGTCTTTCAGCGAGATATCGTCAAGGCTTCGATGATTGAAGGACGCGATGTGGACTGGAAAGAGCTGGCGGAAAAGAGCGAGCCTGTCGGCTGTACTGAGGTCGATGCCACCGATCCACTGTATATTCTTTATACCTCCGGTACTACCGGAATGCCTAAAGGTGTCCTGCGCGACAATGGTGGTCATGCCGTTGCTTTATACTGGACCATGAAGAACCTCTATAACATCAATCCGGGCGAAGTCTGGTGGTCGGCATCGGATGTCGGCTGGGTTGTCGGTCATTCCTATATTGTTTATGCGCCACTGCTCCAGGGGTCGACGACGGTCTTCTATGAAGGAAAACCTGTAGGAACCCCGGATGCAGGCGCATTTTGGCGGGTAATCTCCGAGCACAAAGTGAAGTCGCTGTTTACTGCACCTACGGCTTTTCGAGCCATAAAAAAAGAAGATCCAAACGGGGATTTCATTAAAAAGTATGATATATCCAGTTTTGAAATTCTCTTTCTCGCCGGCGAACGTACCGATCCGGATACCCTGCACTGGGCCGAGAACATGATTGGCGTACCGGTCATCGATCACTGGTGGCAGACTGAAACCGGCTGGGCAATTGTCGGTAACTGTCGCGGTATTGAAGATCTCCCCGTCAAGGAAGGATCGCCGACTAAGGCGATGGTCGGATATAATGTTCTGGTGGTTGACGATGAGTGCAATGAAGTACCGCGCGGAACAGAAGGGAATATCGTCTGTAAACTGCCGCTGCCCCCAGGCACCTTGACGACTTTGTGGCGAAACGACGAACGGTATGTCAAATCCTATATGACCAAATTCCCCGGCTATTATGAAACCAGCGATGGCGGCTATATCGATGAAGACGGGTATGTGTATGTCATGGGTCGAATGGATGACGTTATCAACATCGCCGGCCACCGTCTGTCTACCGGAGCAATGGAGGAGATTATTTCCAATCATCCGGATGTCGCCGAATGTGCCGTTTTTGGTGCAGATGATCAGATGAAAGGCCAACTTCCGGTCGGTTTCTTTGTCGTTAAGGCCGGAGTCACCCGTCCCGCTGATGAAATCAAGGCTGAGCTGGTGAAAATGGTCCGTGAGTCTATCGGTCCCATCGCCTGTTTCCGAGATGCCTGTCAGGTGCCGCGTCTGCCGAAAACCAGGTCCGGTAAGATCTTGCGCGGTACCATGCGGTCTATTGCCAACAGCAAGGATTACAAAGTGCCGTCGACCATTGACGATCCGGCAATTCTTACTGAGATCACCGATACCTTGCAGAAAATGGGGTATGCCAAGAAGTAATTGAGGCAAAATTCAACCGGCAGCTGCCCTTTTCCTGGCAGCTGCCTTTTTTGTTAAACATTAAGGGGCCCGAGAGATCTCTCGCTCCGATTCCCAGGACAAGTGTTTATGAAAATCCATGAATACCAGGCAAAAGAACTTTTCCGTAAGTATAAGGTGCCAACCCCCGAAGGCGGTGTCAGTACTACTGTAGAAGGGGTTGAAAAGGTTGCTGCTGATCTCGGCTTGCCGGTTGCTGTCAAGGCCCAGATCCATGCCGGCGGGCGGGGAAAAGGCGGCGGTGTCAAGATTGCTAAAAGCAGTGTGGACGTTACTGCGGCGGCAAAGGCCATCCTTGGCATGACTCTTGTGACCAAGCAGACCGGCCCTGAAGGACGGCTGGTTAAAACGATACTGGTGGAAAAAGGACTGGCAATTAAAAAAGAACTGTATCTGTCTATCATTCCTGATCGCAGTACCGCGACAATTACTATCGTTGCCAGTCAGGACGGTGGTATGGATATCGAAGAAGTCGCCGCTAAAACGCCTGAGCGGATAATTAAAGTACCGGTTAATCCGGTCACCGGTATCAGGGGATATCATGTCGGGCAGGTGATGTTCGGGATGCAGCTCGATAAAGCGGTAATGAAGGAGTTCGGGGCCATCTTGAGGAATCTCTACAATCTTTTTGTCGACTATGACTGCTCCATGGTCGAGATCAATCCCTTAATTATCACGGAAGATAATCGAGTTATTGCCCTCGATGCCAAGGTTGATATCGATTCCAATTCGCTGTTTCGACACGCCGATGTCGTCGCCATGCATGATCCTAACGAGGATGATCCTGCTGAAGCTGAGGCCGCAAAATACAACCTCAACTATATTAATCTTGATGGCAACGTCGGCAATATGGTCAATGGCGCCGGTCTGGCCATGGCGACCATGGATATCATTAAACAGGCCGGTGCGGAACCAGCCAATTTTCTTGATGTCGGTGGCGGTGCCAATGCTGAGATGGTGGAAAATGGTTTTCGCATAATTCTCAGCGATTCCAAAGTTAAGGGCATATTGATTAACATCTTCGGGGGCATCCTGCGTTGCGATGTTCTGGCCCAGGGAGTCGTTCAGGCCGCTGAAAAAGTGCAGTTATCGGTGCCGGTTGTCGTGCGGATGGAAGGAACCAATGTTGAAGAGGGACGACGGATTCTGAGCGAATCGGGTCTAAAATTAATTAATGCAAGAGATCTGGCGGATGCCGCCAAAAAAGTCGCCGAACTTGTTGCCTGATTGGACCTCTCACCAAGGCTGAGCAGACCATCCGAATCATCCAGTAACCATCACCCCCAAATACTCAACAGCCAAAAGAGGACGAGTCAAAAACACTCTCCTCCGGAGTTGCGCTGCGTTATTGCTTTTTGGAAGGTGGGGATGGTCTTGCGAGATGCCCAATATAACATCAGAAAACCTGTTATTTCGAACAATTTATTTTGATGTGCGGTGGTGGAAACGGTCAATCAAGGAAAACTCACCTGACTTTTAAAAGGTGTATGTATTAAATATACTCGCAAAGGAAAAAAATGAGCATTCTAATCAATTCCCAAACACGTGTCCTTGTTCAGGGTATTACCGGTAAGGAAGGGCAGTTTCATACCCAGCAATGTATCGCCTATGGTACCAATGTTGTAGCGGGAGTCACGCCCGGAAAAGGTGGTCAGAATATGGACTCGGTACCGGTTTTCAATACGGTACAGGAGGCCCGTGACCAGACCGCGGCCAATGCCTCGATGATCCTGGTTCCTCCGCCTTTTGCTGCTGACGCCATTCTTGAAGCGATTGATGCGGGCGTAGAACTTATTGTCTGCATCACCGAAGGTGTGCCGGTAATGGACATGTTGCGGATAAAAAACTATCTGGCCATGAAAAAGACCAGGCTGATCGGACCGAATTGCCCAGGCATAATTACTCCGGGCGAATGTAAAATAGGCATCATGCCGGGTGCTATTCACAAACCGGGCGGCCCGGTTGGTGTTGTCTCCCGCTCCGGAACCCTGACCTACGAGGTGGTGCATCAGCTGACCCAGGTTGGCCTGGGGCAGACTACCTGTGTTGGTATCGGCGGTGATCCGGTCAACGGTACCGGCTTTATCGATTGTCTTGAGGCCTTCAACGCCGATCCCGAGACGAAAGCCGTGGTCATGGTCGGAGAAATCGGCGGCAATGCCGAAGAACAGGCATCAGCCTGGATTAAAGCCAACATGAAAAAGCCGGTTGTCGGTTTCATTGCCGGTTTAACCGCACCTCCGGGCAGGCGGATGGGTCACGCCGGGGCGATAGTCAGCGGCGGACAGGGTACGGCAGCGGCAAAGATCGAAGCCATGCAGCAGTGCGGTCTCTATGTATGTGAAGATCTAGGTTCTTTAGGTAAATTATGTAAGGAAGTTTTTTCCTGATTATCCGGCTGAAAACGATGGTGAGCTGCAAAGTGTACTAACGAATTTTGTTTCAAGGAGAAATAATGAAGACAAATGACCAATTGGATCACCTGAAGAAACTCAGGGCTGAAGCCCGACTGGGTGGTGGTCAGAAAAGGATAGACAAGCAGCATGAAAAAGGGGTGATGACTGCCCGGGAGCGAATTGACCTGCTCCTGGACAAAGGATCGTTTGAAGAATTCGACATGTTCAAAACCCACAGGTGCAGGGATTTTGGCATGGAGACGCAGGTTTTCCCCGGCGACGGTGTGGTAACCGGGCATGGAACCGTGAATGGGCGAATTGTATACGTTTTTGCCCAGGATTTTACCGTGCTTGGCGGTTCTCTGTCGGAAACATTTGCCGAAAAAATCTGTAAGATAATGGATCTCGCCATGAAAAACGGTGCCCCGGTGATCGGTCTCAATGATTCCGGTGGGGCGCGTATTCAGGAAGGAATCGAGAGCCTTGCCGGATATTCGGAAATTTTTCAGCGCAACGTCATGGCCTCAGGGGTCGTACCGCAGATCTCGGCGATTTTCGGACCCTGTGCTGGAGGAGCAGTGTATTCACCTGCTCTGACCGATTTTGTCATCATGGTGCAGAACCAGTCCTATATGTTTCTTACCGGGCCCAAGGTTGTCAAATCGGTGACCTTCGAAGACGTCACTACCGAAGCTTTGGGTGGCGCGGCAATGCACGCCAGTCGCAGCGGGGTCTCCGACTATGCGGCGACTTCCGGTGCCGACGCCATCGAGTATATTCGTAAAATGCTGTCCTATCTGCCGCAGAATAATATGGAGAATCCGCCGCTCATTGCCTGCACGGATCCCCGCACTCGTAATGCAGCAGAACTCAATGCGATTCTGCCGGACAATACCAACGCCGCCTATGACATGAAGGAGATTATTCTCCAGACGGTTGATAATCGCGATTTCTTTGAAATAAAAGAAGATTTTGCCCCCAACCTGATAGTCGGCTTTGCCAGGTATAACGGGATGAGCGTGGGGATCGTCGCCAACCAGCCGCTGCACCTCTCCGGGGTGCTTGATATCGACTCTTCGATAAAAGGTGCAAGGTTCGTCCGGTTCTGTGATTGTTTCAATATACCGGTGGTAACCTTTGTTGACGTCCCGGGCTTTTTGCCGGGAACAGCCCAGGAATACGGGGGAGTAATCAGAAATGGCGCCAAGATTCTGTATGCCTTTGCCGAAGCGACTATTCCAAAAGTTACCGTTATCACAAGAAAAGCATACGGCGGTGCCTATTGTGTTATGTCTTCCAAGCATCTCCGGGGAGACATCAATTACGCCTGGCCGAGCGCCGAAATTGCCGTCATGGGCGCTACCGGAGCGGTAGGTGTACTGTACGGTCGTGATGCAAAAAAGGCCGAAAATCCAGCGGCGTTTCTCGCTGAAAAAGAAAAAGAATACGCCAACACGGTCGCCAATCCATATGTTGCCGCCCAGCGAGGGTATATTGATGATATAATCGAACCGGCCAGAACACGGGTGAGGATTATCCGGGCTCTAGAGTTGCTGCAGAATAAACGCGACACCAATCCAATGAAAAAACACGGTAATATACCGTTATAAAATCGATCTAAGTTCTGTCTTATCATTGACGAGGAGATGCACATGACAGTAAAAATTTTTATAAAACGCAAGGTGCAGGATCAGAACGCCATGGAACTGACCCTTCTTTTGAAAAAATTACGGGCGCTTACTTTGGAACAACCGGGATATATCTCCGGTGAGACCCTGACTCGAATTGACCAAAAGGATGAGTACATGGTTATCAGCAGTTGGCGTTCGGTAGAGGATTGGAATAGCTGGGTGAATAACCCCAAGCGCATCGAAATTCAGATGCAGATAGACAAATTGCTTGGGCAGGAAACCGATTATGCTATGTACAGCGCATAATATAGCGCATAAAGTTGCTATTCGCTGTACGGCGAATTGTTTGAATCTTTTATGCCACCCAAGGAACAGGTTCTTTAAGTTGAACAAGGTGACCTTGAGATAAAAAATCAATGGGTGAGTTGATGGCAGATAAAAAAAAGAAAATGGCCGCTGCCCTGGCTGCTGTAAGTCTTTACCTGCAACAGGAAGAGGCGGTTTTATGCGAGCAGCAGGCTCAGATGCGGGAGAATGGTGGTGCCGCATATAGTCCGTGGGCACAGAGTGGTAGTCAGGAAATGATGGCCATGCGGAAATTAATCCAATTAAGAACGTTTACTCGTTTTTAGTAGAATCTATAGTTTAAAGATCAGGTGATAGGAGAAATAGGATGAGTGATCAAGTAAAAATGACCCCATTGAATTATTCCGCAGACCGGCCAAAAGCTAAGAATCCTGTGAAAATAATGGATCTGTCAATTCGGGATGGGCACCAGTCGCTTTTTGCGACTCGGGGACGGACGGAGGATATGATCCCGATTGCGGAGATGATGGATGAAATAGGTTTCTGGGCAATCGAAACCTGGGGCGGTGCAACCTTTGACACCATGCACCGGTTCCTCAATGAAGATCCGTGGGAACGACTGCGGACCCTGAAACGATACATAAAAAAGACCCCGTTTTCCATGCTGCTTCGGGCCCAAAACCTCGTTGGCTACCGTAACTATGCCGATGATCTGGCCTATGCCTTTGTTGATCGGGCGGCGGAAAACGGCATGGATGTATTCCGAACCTTCGATGCCTTAAATGATTACCGGAACTTTGAGACGGTGGTCAAGCAGATCAAGAAAAGCGGTAAGCATTTTCAGGGTTGTATCTGCTATACGCTTACTGAGCCTCGACTGGGCGGTGAGGTGTATAACCTGGACTATTATGTCGATCGCGCCAAGACGCTTGAGGACATGGGAGCAGACTCCATCTGCGTCAAGGATATGGCCGGTTTGATGGCGCCATATGATGCCTATCCTCTGGTCAAAGCCTTGAAAAAGGCGGTCAAGGTTCCCATCCATCTACATAGTCATTTTACCTCGGGAATGTCACCGATGACGCATCTGAAGGCAATCGAAGCCGGCGTTGATATCATCGACACCTGCATGACCCCCTATGCTTATCGAACCTCCCACGCCGCTGTTGAGCCGCTGGTCATGGCTCTACTTGGAACTAATCGTGATACCGGTTTTGATATCAGGAAGCTGGCGGAGATCAACGAAATTTTAGAAAAAGAAATACTGCCGAAATACAAGCACCTGCTCGATGATTCCAAGGTTTCGATTATCGATATTAATGTTTTGCTGCATCAGACACCGGGTGGAATGTTGTCCAATCTGGTCAATCAGCTGCGGGAAATGGACGCTCTTGATAAAATTGATGAGGTTTATAAAGAGTTGCCGAGAGTTCGCAAGGACCTGGGACAAATTCCTCTGGTTACGCCGACCAGTCAGATTGTCGGCGTGCAGACCGTCAATAACGTCCTGCATGACACCCCGGATGAGCGCTATAAAATGATCACCGGGCAGGTGAAAGATCTGTGTTTCGGGCTCTATGGTAAAACCGCAGTGCCCATCAATCCCGAGGTCCAGAAGAAAGCCTTGAAAGGTTATCCCCGTGGAGAAACGCCGATTACCTGTCGACCGGCGGAGGTTCTTGAGCCGGAGCTTGAAAAGGCCAAAGCGGAGATCGGCGATCTGGCTGTCGATATGGATGACCTCATTCTTTATGCACAGTTTCCGGTTACTGGACGAAAGTTCCTGGAATGGAAATATGGGAAATCCGAGCCACCGGCAAGCGTAAAAGCAATTACCTTGGATGATGTGAAGAAAAAGGATGAAATCATCAAGAAGGCCAAGGCCGGCAAATTGATCGAGCCTAAAGGAGACACCCCGGTTAAATCTGCTGCGCTGCGAACTTTTAATGTCTTTGTCGACAACGAATATTTCAATGTCGAGGTCGACCCGACCGGAGATATGCAGGCTGTATCCGTGGCTGCAGCTCCACGGGCAGTTGCAGCACCCGCTGGTGCTCCAACTCAGGCTGCTGCTGCTCCTACCCCGGCACCTGCCGCAGAACCGGTGGCCCCGGCGGACGGAACACTGCTGCTTGCGCCTATGCCCGGTATGATTGTCAAATACGAAAAGAAAGCAGGGGATGCAGTGAAGAAGGGAGATACCCTGGTCGTACTCGAGGCAATGAAAATGGAGAATGCACTCACTTCCCCCTGTGATGGAACGGTGAGCGGCATTAAATTCGCCAGTGGCGATACGGTAGCCAAAGGCGCGGTACTCTGCGTTATCAGCTGATTTGACGTCATTGTCCTTTCTCGGCGACAGCGCAAGTGTACTTGCGCTGTCGTGCCCCTCATCTTTTAGCTTTCTCCTGTCGGGATGCCTGCAAAAGAATAAATGGAATTGTTGGGAGTTGATTGTCGGGGAGGATGCAGGGATCGCTGAGAATTATGTAAGCTCCTCAGGATGGTATACAAAGATATTGTCGTAGAAAATAACCCAAGGCGATCGGGTATCTTATCACCAGGTCATCTCTGATTTGATTGCAGAAACTTAAGCAGCGTATCCGCAGCAGCCGTCGGTGAGGTCTTCTCCATTTCCACATCGGCGCGTAAACCAGGCAGAGCTGCTTTGACTTGAGGGTCGCCATAAAACCACCGGCGCAGTCCGTCTTCAAGCAGAAAGGCCATCCAGTCAAGGGCCTGATGTTTTCTTTTTCTGTCCATCTCGCCGCTGTCGCTCAGCTTTTTTCGATGATCAAGAATGGTCTGCCATATGGTATCGATACCGGTATGTTCGAGTGAGCTGCAGGTCAAAACCGGCGGTGTCCAGTTCGGACTGTTGGGCATCAGCATATGCAGGGCAGTCTGGTATTCTTTTTTGGCAATTTCAGCGCGAAGGACATTGTCGCCGTCGGCTTTGTTGATAACGATGGTGTCAGCCACCTCGAGCACGCCTTTTTTTATGCCCTGCAGTTCATCACCCGCCCCTGCTATCATCAGCACCAGAAAAAAATCGACCATTGATGCAACAGTGGTCTCCGATTGGCCCACACCAACGGTTTCGATAATAACCACATCGTAGCCGGCGGCTTCACAGGCGAGCATGGTTTCCCTGGTTTTTCTGCCGACTCCGCCAAGGGTTCCGGAGGAAGGTGAGGGGCGAATAAAGGCCTTGTCGTTAATAGCCAGTTTTTCCATTCGGGTTTTATCACCAAGAATCGAACCACCGCTTCGGCTGCTGCTAGGATCGATGGCCAAAACTGCAACTCTATGACCAAGCCCAGTAAGCATGTTGCCGAAGCTTTCAATATAGGTGCTCTTCCCGGCCCCCGGAACTCCAGTAATGCCGATTCGGTAGCCTTTGCCGGTATGGGGAAGGAGCTGATCGACTATAATGCGGGCTAATTCCTGGTGAGCAGGGAGAGTACTCTCGATCAGGGTGATGGTCCTGGCAAGCATCAGGCGATCCCGATTCAGGACCCCTTCGACATATTCCTGAGGGCTTTTAAGCATAGGAAATAATGAGTGTGATGCAATCTTGTATGATGCAGATTATTAACGGTTTGACCAGTGCCCCAGTTTCGTTCAAGCAGGTTTCTCAGCTATACTTGCCTATGTGAGGGAGCCTGATCGGACGAAAATGGGGTACTGCTTGAACGGTTTTAAAAAACACAACAGGCCCAGCGATCAAGCGAGGGAAAACCGCCGGGCCCGTTGTGCTGTCAAGAGTCGCTGCTAACGATATTTCTCCTCTAACAGGGACAGAGTCTTATCGGCGGATACCGGAATAGGTGTTCCTGGTCCGAAAACAGCCTTGACTCCAGCGGCAAAGAGAAAATCGTAGTCGGCAGGAGGAATGACACCACCGGCAACCACCAGGATATCTTCGCCGCCGATTTTTTTCAGTTCCTCAATCAAAGCGGGAATAAGTGATTTATGCCCGGCGGCAAGACTCGATGCCCCAACCACATGGACATCGTTTTCAATAGCCATTTTGGCGGCTTCTTCCGGGGTCTGAAACATCGGGCTGATGTCGACGTCGAAGCCTAGATCGGCATACGCGCTGGCAATAACCTTAAAGCCGCGATCATGGCCGTCCTGGCCCATTTTGGTTACCAGGAGTCGAGGACGACGGCCGTGCTTGTCAAGAAACGTATTGGTGCGTTCTTTGATGGCAGTGATAGTTTCGTCATTTGCTTTGAATTCCGAGGAATAGGCACCGGAAATACAACGGGTGGTGGCAACGAAGCGGCCAAAAACCGATTCCATCGCATCAGAAATCTCGCCGACAGTAGCCCTTGCCCGGACTGCCGGGAGGGCCATCTCGAGCAGGTTGCCACCATTTTTCGCCGCTGCGGTAAGGTCGTCGAGAGCTTTTTTGACCGCGGCCTGATCCCGGCTGGCCTTAATCTCTTTAATCCGGGCGATCTGCTCGTCACGAACCGTCGCCGGTACTTCTCTTACTTCAAAGTCAATTTTTTCATCGACCAGCTTATATTTATTGACCCCGACAATAACATCGAGACCCTGATCTATTCTCGCCTGCTTGCGGGCCGCGGATTCTTCGACGCGCATTTTCGGCATGCCGCTTTCAATCGCCTTGGCCATGCCGCCCAAGCCGGCAATTTCGTCAATAATCTTTTGTGCTTCTTCGACAATACTATTGGTCAGAGACTCGATATAATATGAGCCGCCCAAGGGGTCGACCACATGACATACCTGGGATTCTTCCTGGATGATGATCTGGGTGTTTCTGGCAATCCGGGCAGAAAAATCGGTGGGCAAGCCGATCGCTTCATCAAAAGAATTAGTGTGCAGCGATTGGGTGCCGCCAAGAACCGCCGACATGGCCTCAAGAGTAGTGCGGATCACGTTATTATAAGGATCCTGCTCGGTAAGACTCCAACCTGAGGTTTGACAGTGGGTGCGCAGCATGGAAGATTTAGGATTTTTCGGCTTGAATTCGCTCATCAGACGATGCCAGAGAAATCGTGCCGCGCGAAGCATGGCGATGTCCATGAAAAAGTTCATGCCGATGCCGAAAAAGAACGACAGTCGTGGGGCAAAGGTATCGACATCCATACCGCTTTTCAAGGCGGCGCGGACATACTCGACGCCGTCGGCCAGCGTGAAGGCGGTCTGCAGTACACTGTTGGCACCGGCTTCCATCATGTGATAGCCACTGATGCTGATGGTGTTGTACTTGGGCATTTCTTTAGAACAATAAGCCATTATATCGGAGATGATCCGCATAGATGGGCCGGGCGGGTAAATATAGGTATTTCTGGTCAGATATTCTTTTAAAATATCGTTCTGAATAGTACCCGATAACTGGTCATGACTGACGCCCTGTTCCTCGGCGGCGACGATATAGCCGGCCAGTATCGGGATAACCGCACCGTTCATCGTCATGGAAACAGACATTTCATTGAGCGGAATACCGTCAAAGAGAATCTTCATGTCCTCGACGGAGTCTATCGCCACCCCTGCTTTACCAATATCACCGGCAACCCTCGGGTGGTCGGAGTCGTAGCCGCGGTGGGTCGCAAGGTCAAAGGCGACCGACAAACCTTTCTGACCGGCGGCAAGAGCTTTATGATAAAAAGCGTTTGATTCCTTGGCGGTGGAAAAACCGGCGTACTGGCGAATCGTCCAGGGACGCCCGGCATACATGGTGGTCATGGGGCCTCGGGTGTAAGGGGCCATTCCCGGCATGGTGTCGATACCTTGCAGACCTTCAAGATCCGCCGCAGTATAGAGGGCTTTCACTTTAATGCCTTCGGGAGTATTCCAGTCGAGGGAGTCGACGGCTTTGCCCTTCATTTGCTTAGAGGCGAGTTCCGCCCATTTCTGTAGTTTTGGATTCTCAGACATCAGTTACTCCTTTGTATGCAAAATATCATTTCCCCGGCAAGGGATTAAGATAAGAGACGCGTCTTAGGCTCTCTCGCACAGCTCGACCAGCACACCACCGGTAGCTTTGGGATGAAGAAAAGCAATTTTCGCTCCACCTGCACCAATTCTGGGTTGCTGGTCTATAAGCTGGATTCCTTTATCCTTTAATTCCTGCAGGGCTTCATCAATATTGGCAACCCGAAACGCAACGTGTTGAAAACCAGTCCCCTTTTTTTCAATAAATTTGGCCACAGGACCATCCGGCGCCGTTGATTCAAGAAGTTCCACCTCACTTTCACCGACCGGGAAAAAAGCGGTGGTTACCTTCTGAGTGTCTACCGTCTCCGCACCTTCAAATTTAAGACCAAGGACGTCCGACCAGAAATTCTTGCCATCATCGATACTGTTTACAGCTATGCCCAGGTGATCAATTTTCAGTATTTTCATTGCATCCTCCAAAAATAAAATATGTTTCTATTGCAATTGCCTTGTGTGCGCTTTCTCTAAGTATATTTATCAGGGTCAGAATGATCTTTAAGCTGTTGCGGATGGGCTTTCATTCCCTGCCAGACCATTTCAAACATGGTATTCGCCTGGTCGGAGAGGGAACCGGTTTTGCCGCGCAGAATCCACATGAAGAAGCTGCGCTGCACAAAACCCATCAGGAAATCAAGCAGGGTCCCGGCACGGACATGTGGATTGAGAACACCCTCTTTTTGTCCCTGGCGTAGCACATCAATCATAAGTGACATCATCCTCGGCTGGTCGAAAGTTTCGTCAGCCATCCAGGTTTTCATCGGCAGAGTCATAAAGACAATCTTGCCGAGTCCTTCATGACGTTCGTAGTAGTCGAGCTGCAGCCAGAAAACTTTGCGGAGCTTTTCTTTCATGCTTTCGATTCCCTGCAGGTGGTCAACAATCCGATCCGTTAACTTGCCCATCCAGATGTCGACAAAAGCAAATACCAACCGTTCTTTACTGCCGTAGTGCTTGTAGATTGTGGTAAAGCTGACTCCAGCCCTGTTGGCGATGTCTCGAATGGAAGCTCGGTGAAAGTCGGAGTTGGAAAAAACTTCCAAGACAGCTTTCTCGAGTCGTTTGTGGATATCACCGCTTAATTCGTCTGACATGGTGGACTCTATGCTGAAGTTTGGAAAACTTTGTTCTCGTCATGAAAAAAACGCCGGGCTTATTACCCCGAATTAAGCCCTTTCCTGATGTTAATTATGTAGTGTTGTTATTGCTTTTTGGAAATGTTAATTTGCCGATTTATTGTAAAAAAATATATTAATTCCAATCGAAAATGAGTAATTGGATAACAATGTTACACTGGTGTTGTAATGTATTGCTGAAAACTTTACAAGTAAAAAGCTGTAAATGCTTACCTAAAAAGTCATTTAACACCGGTAACGAGACGGCTTATCGGATCTGGTCCGGCGTCTCGCCTGGTTTACATCCTCCTAGTTGCCAAACAGCGACAACAGTACTCCGGCGGAAACGGCTGAGCCTATGACCCCTGCTACATTTGGTCCCATTGCGTGCATAAGCAAAAAATTCCCCGGATCTGCTTTCTGGCCCACCACCTGCGAGACCCTGGCGGCCATGGGTACCGCTGATACACCGGCCGAGCCGATCAACGGGTTGATGCGCACATTCATCAGCCTGTTCATCAGTTTTGCCAGAAGAACTCCGGAGGCCGTGCCTATGGCAAAGGCCGTCACGCCAAGAGTGAGTATGGCCAGGGTTTCTATCTTCAGGAATTGTTCAGCGGTCGCCGTGGCGCCGACGGTTACTCCTAAAAAGATGGTGATGATATTGATTAAGGCATTTTTGGCGGTGTCTTCCAGTCTGCCGACAACGCCTGACTCACGGAACAGGTTGCCCAGCATGAGCATGCCGATAAGGGTAGCCGCCGGCGGTACCATCAGGGAGACTATAATGGTGACGATTATCGGAAAGAGGATTTTTTCTCTCTTGGTTACCTCGCGCAGCTGGGTCATCCTTATGACACGCTCTTTTTGGGTCGTCAATAGACGCATGATCGGCGGTTGGATGATCGGTACCAGGGCCATATAAGAGTAGGCAGCGATGGCAATGGGGCCGAGCAGGTGTGGTGCCAGTTTAGATGATAAAAAGATTGCCGTTGGCCCGTCAGCGCCGCCGATAATCCCGATCGATGCAGCTTCCTGAGCGGTAAACAGGCCGGAGGCTATGGCGCCGATAAAGGTAATGAAGATCCCAAACTGGGCTGCCGCGCCGAGCAGAAGCGATTTAGGGTTGGCGATCAGGGGGCCAAAGTCGGTCATGGCGCCAACGCCCATAAAAATCAGGGGCGGGAAGATCCCCAAATGGTCGCCTTGGAACAGGTAGTAGAGCAGACCGCCCGGCTGCACGGTATGAATGATGTTGCCTTTTATTTCCATTACCGGCCCGGCCATCATATCGGCAAAGGGGAGGTTGGTCAGTAAAACGCCAAAGGCAATCGGTACCAGGAGCAGGGGTTCAAACTTTTTGACTATGGCGAGATACAGAAGAATGCAGGCTATTCCGACCATGAGGACCGCTCCCATGGTCAGGCCATAAAACCCGGTGCTTTTGGCAAAGTCGAGAAGAGCTTCGAGCATGGTAGATGTCTCCCTTTAGAATGACAGAACAACCAGGATGTCGCCGGCGTTAACCGATACGCCTTTAGTTACATTCAGTTCCTGCACTACCCCGTCGGCGGGGGCCATAATTTCATTTTCCATTTTCATCGCTTCCAGCACCAGCAGCGTCTGCCCCTTGATTACCTTATCGCCGATGCCGACCGCGACCTGCAGGACGGTGCCGGGCATGGGTGCGGCGATGGTGCCGCCGGCCGATGTTTGGTCACTTTTTGGTGCTGCTTGCGCCTTGGGCTGGGCTTTTGGTGGGGCCGGCGTCGGTGACGGCCTTGTCGGCGATACGGCTTTTGCCTGCACCGGTTGCGAGCTATTTTCTTCTGCCAGTTCTTCTATGCCTACCTTGTATTCGCTCCCGTTGACGACAACTCTGAACATTTTCATGTATCCGACCTCCGTTTTGATTTAAAATCTGCTGTTCATCTGCTCAATAATTCCTGCCCTATTCCAGGCCGGGGAAAGATCATCGAGTTTGACGATATTTTTGATGACAATGTTGTGCGCTGAAGTTTTCATTTTCATGGCGATGACACTGGCTATTACCGCTACGAGTTCATTGTCGTCTACAAGATTTTCCGGTTTGGCTTCAATAGGTTGAATGATTACCGGACTTGCCGTTGCAGGCGCCGTCTCTGTCTTCTGCCGGTTGAGAATTTTGTCCATCCAGGAAATGATGAACTGTAGGATAATGAGCGCGGTAAAGGTAATCCCCATGCCGAGTATGGTGGTGATCAGTCCTGCCATCAGTTTGTTCGAAAGAGACAGGGAGTGCATGACCTCGGCATTGGCAAAACTTGACAGCAATTCAGTAACGGTCATAATCATCTTCTCCTGTTAGAGGGGTATGTTGCCGTGCTTTTTCGCCGGACGCTTTTCCCGTTTACCTTCGAGCATATTGAAGGCGTCGATAATTCTCTGGCGGGAGGCGTGGGGCATGATGACATCGTCGACAAAACCTCGTTCTGCGGCTTTGTAAGGGGTGGCGAACTCGGAGGCGTAGTCCTCGAGGATTTTCTGCTTGGTGGCCACTTTATCCTCGGCCTGGGCAATATCGTTTTTAAAGATAATATTCACCGCGCCTTCCGAGCCCATAACAGCAACTTCGGCTGATGGCCAGGCGAAGACCATATCAGCCCCGAGGGATTTAGAGCACATGGCGACGTAGGCCCCGCCGTAAGCTTTGCGGGTAATGAGGGTCACTTTGGGGACCGTTGCCTCGCTGTAGGAATAAAGAATTTTTGCGCCATGGCGAATGATGCCGCCATATTCCTGGGTAGTGCCCGGCAGAAAGCCCGGCACATCGACAAAAGTTAGTAAAGGAATATTGAAGGCGTCGCAGGTCCTGATAAATCTGGATGCCTTGTCGCCGGCGTTCATGTCGAGACATCCGGCCATCACATTGGGTTGATTGGCGATGATACCCACTGATTTTCCATTTATCCGGGCAAATCCGGTTATAAGGTTGGTGGCAAAATAGGGCTGGTACTGCATGAAATCGCCATCATCGATAATCGGATAAATTACATCGAGGATATCGTAGGGTTTATTGGGGTTTTCCGGAATAAGATCGTCCAGTTGGTCAATCTGCCGGTTGATATCGTTGTCGGAGGGATTGGCCGGGCTTTTTTCCATGCTGTTGGACGGTAGGAACCGGATCAGTTTTCTGATCGCCGCAAGACATGCCGGCTCAGTATCGGCGATAAAGTGGACGTTGCCGCTGACGCTGTTATGGGTCATCGCCCCGCCGAGTTCTTCGGCTGAGACTATCTCTCCGGTAACCGTTTTGATGACCTGCGGCCCGGTAATAAACATCTGTGAGGTCTTGTCGACCATGAAGATAAAATCAGTAAGAGCGGGGGAGTACACCGCCCCACCGGCACAGGGCCCCATCACTGCTGATATCTGAGGGATGACCCCGGAATAGATAGCGTTTCGGTAAAAGATATCGCCGTATCCGGACAGGGCATCGACCGCTTCTTGAATCCTTGCGCCTCCCGAATCGTTCAAGCCGACGATAGGTGCGCCGACTTTGGCTGCGCTATCCATGGCCTTGACGATTTTCCGGGCATGCATCTCGCCCAGAGCTCCTCCGGTTATGGTAAAATCCTGGGAAAAAGCGAAGACAATCCGGCCTTCGACGTGCCCGTATCCGGTCACTACCGATTCCCCTTCAAAATCAAGCTTATCCATGCCGAACCGCGTGCAGCGGTTTTTGACAAATGCGTCGAGCTCAATAAAGGTGCCCTCGTCAAAAAGATGCAGAAGTCGCTCTCTTGCCGTCATCTTACCGCTGGCGTGTTGTTTCTTGACGCGAGCTTCTCCTCCTCCCAGAGCTATTTTTTCTTGCTTTTTCAGCAAGAGTGTTCTTTTATCCAAAGACATATTCTGTGCTCCTTGATATGGGTTTGTCTCTATCGTCAGCTTGATTTTAGTCGGTGCTGGACAATGGCTGGTATATTTCTGCCTAAATGCTTCATAAGTTGAAATTATTTGTATAATTATTTTCTTTGGGTGGATGACTGCTCTATCTGCTGCTGGTTTAGTGTACGCTTCGACGGGGATGTATACCTGACTATCGCCGGGTTGGCCATGCCCTGCCAGACCATCTCGAACAGGTTGTGGGCATCCTCGACCAGGCTTCCCTGTTTGCCGCGTATTATCCACATAAAAAAGAGGCGTTGAATAAACCCGAGCATAAAGTCGAGCAGTGATCCGGCGCGGACGTTCGGATTGATTATGCCTTCCCTCTGCCCTTTTTTCAGGACCTCTATTATCAGAGCGACTCTTTTTTTCTGGTCAAAGGATTCATCCTTCATCCAGGTCTGCATCGGCAGGGTCATGAACAGGATACGGCCAAGCTTTTCATGACGTTCATAATAATCAAGGTGCAGCCAGAACACTTTTCTGAGCTTTTCCTTCAGGTCCTCAATACCCTTCAGGTGATCGGCAATCCGGTCGGTCAGTTCGCCCATCCAGATATTGACAAAAGCGAACAGGAGTCGTTCTTTACTGCCGTAATGTTTGTAAATGGTGGTGAAGCTCACGCCGGCCTTTTCGGCGATAACCCGAATGCTGGCTTTATGGAAATCAGCAGTGGAGAATATTTCCATCACTGCTTTTTCCAGTCGTTCACGTACCTCCGGATTCAGTTCATCTAACATTGTTACTTATTTGCTCTCTTGTAGGAAATGCGGTGGATGGTAATTTTTAGCTGATAAATTATTTAAAAAAGGACATATGTAAAAGAAAGTGACTGATAAACATCGGTTCTGTCATTAACTCCGTAAAGCGAATATAAATAAAATGTTTTTTCACATAACTTTTTAATATTAAAATATAAAAATACCCAACTGGACGTGTTTTTGAGGTTTAAGAGTAACGTTGTTACGCTATCATTTAATGTATATTGAATTTGTTTGTCAAGAGAAAAGGGTGGGAACAGACGAAGACCTGAGGCAAATAGCGCTGCTAAAAAGCGTTCATACGCTCGCTGGAATTGCTAAAAAGCAATGAGTGCTGTGCATTTGCTTCTCTTAAAGAAAAAATTACTATTCTCAAAGCCACTGGTGGGATATAGTTCAAAAACTGATGCGGCGACCCTCATACTTAAAATGGAGAGCGAGCCTGTTTGAGCACAATTTGATTCTTTACTACTTGCTAAAATTCAGCAGGAGATTTTTGTTATGGCCGAAAAAACTTACCGGGCGATGGTGGTGGAAGAAATTGGCGAAAATCGTTTCTCCCGGGCAATTAAAGAAAAGACCATTGACCAATTGCCGGAGGGCGAAGTTCTGGTCAAGGTTCACTGGTCGTCTCTGAACTATAAGGATGCCTTGTCGGCCACTGGTAATCGCGGAGTCACCAGAAAGTACCCGCATACTCCGGGGATCGACGCCGCAGGAGTTGTTGAAAAGAGCAGCAACCCAAGCTTCATCCCGGGGGATAAGGTGATTGTCACCAGTTATGATCTCGGAATGAATACTTCCGGTGGATTTGCCCAGTATATCCGAGTACCCGCAGCCTGGGTGGTGCCCTTGCCTGAAGGGCTTGAACTGCGTGAGAGTATGATTCTGGGAACGGCTGGATTTACCGCCGCGATGTCGATAATGGCCCTGACGCATTGTGTGCCCGCCGATAGAGGAAACATTCTGGTGACCGGCGCCACCGGCGGGGTCGGCTCTCTCGCGGTGGCTCTTCTCGCCTCTCTGGGGTACTCCGTTTTCGCGGTCTCTGGGAAAACTGAGGCCAGGCCGTTTCTCATCGATCTTGGCGCCCGGCAGATTCTGTCTAGGGCCGAAGCGATCGTACCCGGCGAGCGTCCGCTGCACAAGACTCTCTGGGCGGGAGTGGTTGATACCGTGGGCGGTAATATTTTAGCTTCGGCCATTAAAGCTACCGATCTTCAAGGGGTTATCACCTGTTGCGGTAATGTTGCCTCCGCCGATCTGCCTCTGACCGTTTTTCCCTTTATTCTGCGTGGCGTGACCCTCATCGGTATCGATTCCCAGAACTGCCCCATGGCTCGCCGGAAAAAAGTCTGGCAGCATCTGGCCTCCGATTGGAAACCGGCGGCACTCGACAAGCTTGCCCGTGAAGTCACCCTTGATGAACTGGACCATGAAATTGATATGATCCTGCAGGGAGGGCAGACCGGCAGAGTTGTCGTCAAAATGGATTGCTGACCCCGAGCTTTTCAAACACCCCTATCGGCAAAGGAAGAATCCACCGTAAAAGGCATAGCTAAGTACTCATCAACAAACAGGACGATTTTATGAAAAGAACTGGTTTTGTGTATGACGAGAGGTATCTGTTGCACGATACAGGGGGATATCATCCTGAGTCACCCGAGAGGTTAAAAGCGATCTGCGACAGGCTTATTGAATCTGGAATGTGGGAGAAACTGATCCATATTCCAGCAGAAAAAGCTAAGCAGAGATGGATCGAGGCGGTGCACACCATTCATTATATAATGCGTTTTGACGAAACCTGTATCTCCGGCCTGCGCGAATTTGACCATCCCGATAATGCTATCTGCCGGGACACCTATGATATCGCTTTTCTCGCCGTTGGTGGGGTACTCAAGGCCATTGACTTGGTGATGGAGGGGAAGATTGACAATGCCTTTTGTGCAATCCGTCCGCCAGGGCACCATGCTGAAGTTGATAAGCCGATGGGTTTTTGTTATTTCAACAATGCGGCAATTGGCGCAAGATATCTGCAGAAACAATATAATCTGGAACGGGTGGCTATTATCGATTTTGACGTACACCATGGTAACGGCACGCAGCATATCTTTGACCGGGATCCGACGGTGCTGTATTATTCGATCCATGAACACCCCTCTTTTGCCTATCCCGGAACCGGCAGGGAATTTGAGGTTGGTATTGGTGAGGGTGATGGCTGCACCGTCAATTCACCGGTTCTGCCGGGACGAGGTGATGATGAATATCGCCGGCTGATCATGCAGGATCTGGTCCCGGCTGTTAAACAATTTAAACCCGAATTCATAATTCTCTCAGCCGGTTTTGATGCCCACGAGACCGATTTAATGTCCGGCACCAACCTGTCGACTGATGGCTATGACTTTGTCTCCGAGGTGATAATGAATCTTGTCAACCGATTTACCGGCGGCCGGGTTGTCTCGGTGCTGGAAGGTGGCTATAATCTTGATGTATTGCCCCTGCTGGTAGAAAACCATATCAAGATGCTGATGGCGGAAAGGTAGGGGATCAGCATCGCAGCTGATCAATTGCCGGAACAAAGGCCAATTTTTGACAACTATATAAGACGTTCAATTTTACTATGGCTGAGAGACGCCATCAATTCCTGGAGGTGTTATGTTTGTAGGCGATAGAATGTCAAAAGATCTTATTACTGCCGGTCCGGAAATGACGATATCCGCTGCTAAAAATTTGATGACGGAAAAGAAAATCCGCCATCTGCCCATTGTCGATGGATCAGGAAAGCTTCTTGGCATTGTTTCGGACCGGGATTTACGCGATGCAATGCCGTCAACTTTATTGAAAAAACCCGATTACGATCTCACCTTAAAAAAAATAGGCAGTCATCTGGTCGGTGATATAATGACGCGTGATCCGATAACTATTTATGCCTATTACACCATCCAGGATACTCTTCTGGTCATGCAGAAAAAGAAAGTCGGAGCCCTGCCGGTGGTTGATGAAGAGGGCTTCTTGACCGGTATTTTGTCAACCCGGGATCTGCTGAGGGCCTTTGTCAATATTATGAATATCGATGAACCCGGCAGTCTGTTGTGCATTCTCATCAAGGAAAAGCGCGGACAGATGAAGAAAATTGTTGATATCATTACTGAAGAAAACATCTCCCTCGGGAGTGTCCTGGTAGCCCGAGTGTGGGATAAAGATAAGCGGGCGATCTTTCCTTATCTCTTGACCAACAATGTCATTAACGTGAAGAAAAGGCTGTTGAGTGCCGGGTTTGAACTGATTGATCCCATGGAATGGTACCTTGATCAAGTGCCGAGGAAAAACAGGTGAAAATGTTTACAATTTGGCTAATCGGCTTACTGCCGAAGAGGCGGTCCTCTCCCCACTGGAAGTGTAATTTTCGTGATTTTTTTCAATAGTCGCAAGGTTATAGAGGTAATTGACCATTATCCCACCGGATTGCGCTATGCCTTTAGCCGAAAGATCGGCAGCCCAGTTGATCCTTTCAATCCTGGCGCCGTTGGATAAATGAAAATGACTTACCCTGTCGAAGGCCTGCGCACCTTTTTGGGCAGTGAGCAGGTAGCGGGCGCAAAGTCTCAGAAGGATCGGCTGGATTGGGTCCGCAGCGACTGTCGGCTGATTCGGCATCATTGCGGTTATTTTTTTGATAAAATGATCCTTGAGATCTTGTTTAGCCGACTTCTCGCCGAGAAGCTTTTTCTCTTTTTCCGTGAAATCCCACTCATCGGAGAAGTTTTCGAGATAATAAACAAAACCGGGAATTGGGGAGAGGGTGGAAAAGGTTTTCAGGTTCGTCAGCTTGTTACTCAGGTCTTTGACCACGTGCTTGATGAGGAAGTTGCCAAAACTGACGCCGGCCAGACCTTTTTGACAGTTGGATATTGAGTAAAAAATGGCAGTGTCCGCCTTGTGCGGGTCAATGGCGGGATTCTCTTCATTGAGCAAGTCGTGGACCGCAGACGAGATGCCGTTGACCAGGGCGACTTCAACGAAGATCAAAGGCTCATGGGGCATACGTGGATGGAAATAGGCATAGCAACGCCGATCCGCGCGCAAGCGATGTTTCATATCCCGCCAGGACTGAATGGCATGTACCGATTCATATTCGATAAGTTTTTCAAGCAGTGCTGCGGGGGTGTTCCAGGTTATTCGCTGCAGATCAAGAAAACCGACGTCAAACCAGGAGCAGAGCAGTCGGTGGATGTCCTGGTCCAGGGCGGTTAATTCCGGGTTGTTTTTGGCGAGAGGCAGGAGTTCAGCCCGGAGGTCGACCAGGAATTTTACCCCTTCCTGCAATTCGTTAAACTGCCTGAGAAGCTTGGTACGTGGCGAAACCAGGAGATTGCGCAACTGAAAATTTAATGCTCTGCATTCGTTTTGATCGGAACACCCCAGGCGCTGGTTGATTTTTTCCTCAAACTCCTTGTTGTCGATGTCATACTCGCCGGCGAGGAGCTCCAGAAATCTTTTTCGGCCTTCGCTGTTGAGAATAAGATACGCTTCGCCAAGCTCGGCGGCTCTGGTTCTGGCCGAGACCTCACCGCCACGCCCTTCCAGGCAACGGTTGATTTTCTGGCGCAATTTTTGCAGATCACTCTCCGGCAGACTGGGATCGACGGATTTTTTCAGAGCAGCACTGTCGCCGAGTGGCCAGATCAAGCGGATTCGACGCAGAGTTCGATCCCATAGTGGTTCGTCGCTGTCAAACATTTTTCCTCCTCCGGGGATGTCGCGGCAGCATAACTCCATTTGCCTGTGATATGTAGAAAAGAGTTGAAATCAGTAGAATATATTCTATCATCTCCAGCAAACAACGACAATATATAACAATTTTCCCGGCCTTAAGGTGGCTGGGTAGAGTATTTGGTGAACCGGCATAACTAACTCAATTATGAACACAAAAACGATATTTCTGCTCTTTGTCAGTATACTGCCGATGGCATTATCATCGACAGGGCAAGCGTCCACAGTGCCGGAAAATCGATCGGCAGCAGTGCAAGCATCCGTCGAGGCTGCGCTGCCGGGTTCTCGGCAGTCGGTTGTTGCGGCGAGAGACAACCAGGAGCCGGGGCAGGCTGAAACCTTCAAGCGCGTTTTGACGGCCGCGGAAAATGGATCTCCGGCGGCGCAAAGGCGGGTTGCAGAAATGTATGCCTTCGGTGACGGCACGGAAAAAGATCTCCAAAAAGCCTATTTCTGGTTAAGTAAATTGGCGGAAAAAGGCGACGAGGTCGCCCAGAGCAATTTGGCCTGGATGTACTATCGCGGCGAGGGAGTTGAAGCCGACAAAGCCATCGCCTTTGAGTGGTTTCTTCTGGCGGCGAGAAACGGCAACCAGAACGCCCAAATCAAAGTGGCAAATATGTATTATCTCGGCGATGGGGTGGTGAAAGATGAGAAAAAATCCTTCTACTGGACGCAAAAAACTGCCGAAGCCGGGTCGCCCAGCGCCCAATATAACCTGGCAATGATGTATGATAAAGGGGCCGGGACAACACCGTCAAGTTCCCAGGCATTGCAATGGTATGAAAAAGCTGCCGCTCAGGAATATGTCCTGGCCCAGAATACCCTGGCATGGCGCTACAGCAAGGGAATCGGTACCAAACCGAATAGCTCCAAGGCGGTATACTGGTATCGGAAATCCGCCGAAAACGGCGATCCTTTTGGGCAATACAATATCGGCAGAATGCTGGCCAAGGGAGAAGGGGTGAAACGTGATGACCAAAAGGCCTTTGCCTGGTGGCTGCAGTCAGCGCAACATGGCTATGTACTTGCGCAGAGCCGAATAGGCTACTGCTATGCCAAGGGTGTAGGCGTCGAAAAAGATCTCAGACAAGCCTATCGGTGGTGGAAAATTGCCGCAGATGGGGGCAATGAAGTGGCAAGGAGAAACCTGCAGTTGTTATGTCATGATACCCCTGAAGTCTGTAGCCTTTCGAAGCTCACGCCCCCACTTCCTTAATCGGCAGCTTTTTCTTTGGCCAGTTCATCCGGACTTAAACTCCAGAATGGCGTGCCGTCTCTGGTCAAACGAACCTTGAAGATAAAGTTGTCTCCCTGTTTGATTTTGGCGGCCATCATTACGTCTTTCCCGTCGATAACCGCCCAGCTGCCGCTTACCTTGGTTGAAACACCTTTACGAATGCCGGTTTCATCAGCACTGCTGTACGCTGTGGGGCAGAGATGGACTTCAATTTTGTCGCCGCCTTCCTCAAGGATAAAAGCGGTTCCCGGGGCCATACCCGGTAGCGGAGTAATTTCGATAAACTGCACAACTTTCCCTTTGAGGGAATCCCGTTCTTTATAGTTGTAATACTTATCATATACGGATCCTTTCTCCCACCCGGTATAGCCGGCTTTGTCAGCAGCTCCGGCTATGGCAGGCACAGAGAGATAGATGGTCATGACTATAAAGAAATAGAGTACTTTAGATACTGCTAAAGATCGCATGTCGTTCTCCTGAAAATATAGTAAGGTAGTGAGAATTCCGTTGTTATGTTCTCTAATCGGAAGAATTAATCATTTTTTTTCTGTTTTGCCGGAAAAAGTCCTCGAGAAAGTGTTTTCTCCAGCCATCAGTCTGGCGCAATTGCCCCGGCACCTCCGGCACTTTCCTTGGGGTGGTGTGCAGTGTTTTGACCAGACGCTTAAGTTCGGCAGTATTACCGACAAGACCCGGCGCGATGCCCAGCAACTCACATTTCAGGGTGATAAGCTTGATCAAGTTTTCCATGCTTTTGCCGTCGTTTTTATTCAGCCGGATAACATGATGCGGTTCGGGGTAGGTAGATTCTTTTTGCGCCAGGGTGGTTGACACAATTGCCGTGATCGTCTTGCCATATTTGCCGGCGGCTTTTGCCGAGAGTTCGGTTTTTTGGGTAAGTTCAAGGGGGCTTGAAGGTTTTTGTCTGGCAATTTCAACCAGAACGCTGTCTTTAATGATATGGCCGCGTGGGCGGTCGAGTTTTCTCGCCACTCCTTCTCGCCAGGTTGTCAGGTTCTTGAGAATTGCTGATCCCTGTCGGTCGAGATGGCTGTTTCCTCTGATCTTCAGGTATCTTTCGTTATCGGGTGGACCAGAGTAAGTCGCCGGATTGTTGAGCAGGTTCAACTCTTCCTGCAGCCAGGATTTTATTTTAGGGCCAATGATTCGAGTCAACAGCAGGATGCGCACCGCTCGGAGATACCGGACGTCATCGAGGGCGTACTGGATCTGTTCGTCGCTCAGGGGCCGTTGCAACCAGTTGGTCCGAGTTTCTTCCTTGGAAAGGGTTATGTCGAGCAGTTCCTTCACCAGATGTACTAGAGAGAGGGTTGCCGGCAGATTTGAAAATCCAGCAGCAAGACGCGTATCGAAAATATTTTGCGGCGTCGCGCCCGTCGCCCGCTGCAGAATCGCCAGATCCTGAGGGGCATCATGGAAAATTTTGCTGACTCCCCGATCGGATAAAAGCTTACCCAGGGGCTGGAGATTTTTTATCGCCAGAGGGTCGATGAGATAACAGTCCTCGTCGGACAGTGCCATCTGGATCAGCCCCAGTCGTGGGTAGTAGGTCCGTTCCCAGATAAATTCGGTATCAAGGGCGACGGCATCCGTTTTTAGCGCTCGATGCACCAGCCTGTCGAGCTCTGTTTCACTTTGAATGAAGGGGGGAGGTTTTTTTTCCATACTGTTGTCTGATAGGTAGTTAAACAATATATCTCTTCGTCATTTCTTCCTATAGGGGTTATTGGCTCTTTCTCACAGTATCTCCTAAAAAGACATAAAGGTTGATAAAAGACAAGAAATATTATTCTTTTATGCTGTCTATTTGTATTTTTTTTTCTTATTGTTGCATTAAATCTTCATACGCACCGAAATTGTTCTGTGTTCGGTCCATATACGCCACAATCGTGAGAAGAAATGACTCTCTATATTCTTAAAAGAATCCTGCTGATGATCCCGACTTTATTGGGAGTGATGGTCATTACTTTTACCATCACTCAATTTGTTCCCGGTGGCCCGGTGGAGAAGATGATCGGTGAACTTGAGGGAATCGGTGGGGGGGGCGGCGAGGTACGAGCAGGTTCCTCGGCTTTATATCGCGGCAATTCGGGCTTGGATCAGGAGAAAATTGCTCGGCTGAAAAAACTCTATGGCTTCGATCAGCCGCCGGTGACCCGCTTTGTCTCGATGATGAAGAATTATCTGGTTCTCGATTTCGGGACTTCCTATTACTACCACCAGAGCGTTGCCGAACTGGTTATTTCCCGGATGCCTGTCTCCATGTCGCTTGGGCTCTGGGGGTTTGTGATTGTTTATGGTGTTTGTATCCCTTTAGGAATCAAGAAAGCGGTAACTGACGGATCCCGTTTTGATATCATCAGCTCTTCGGTTATTCTTGTTGGCTATGCCATTCCCGGTTTCGTGCTGGGGGTTTTGCTCATTGTTCTCTTTGGCGGTGGTAGTTTCTGGTCGATATTTCCCCTGCGCGGGCTGGTCTCGGACAACTGGCATGAGCTGAGTCTCAGCATGAAAATAGTTGATTATCTCTGGCATATGGTGCTGCCGATTACCGCAACCGCGGTCGGCAGTCTCGCCGTTATGACCATGCTGACCAAGAACTCGTTTCTGGAAGAAATTCGTAAACAATATGTCCTGACGGCACGGGCCAAAGGCCTTTCCGAAAACCAGGTCCTCTACAAGCATGTTTTTCGCAACGGTATCATTCCCATTATCACCGGCTTTCCAGGTTATTTTGTCGCGTCTTTTTTTACCGGCAGCTTGCTCATTGAAACTATTTTTTCATTAAACGGCATGGGGCTTCTAGCCTATGAGTCGGTGCTTAATCGAGACTATCCGGTGGTTCTGGGAACTCTTTATTTTTTTACCCTGATCGGCTTGATTTCCCGCCTGCTGTCCGATCTCAGCTACGTACTGGTGGATCCCCGGATCAGTTTTGAGGGATTGGATGAATAGAGTCGATCCGGGCAGACATCTGCAACTCGCTTTGGCAAGACGCCGCACTAAAACGTGGCAGCGATTTAAACGCAATCGACGCGGCTATTACAGCCTGCTTATCTTTGCCGTGCTGTTTGGCATGAGTCTTGTGGCGGAGGTGATCAGTAATGACTCGCCTTTACTCGTTAAATATGCTGGTAAATACTATTTTCCAATTTTTGTGTCGTACCCGGAAGTAACTTTTGGCGGCGACTTCGAGACGGAAACCGATTATCGAGATCCCTTCATCCGGGAAAAATTGAACGAGCCCGGAAATTTTGTCATCTTTCCCCTCAATAAAAACAGTTATAATACTATCAATCAGGAGATTCTCGGACCGGTTCCCTCGCCGCCGAGCCCGGCAAATTTTTTAGGCACCGACGATCGGGGCAGGGATGTCATGGCAAGGCTTATCTATGGTTTCAGGTTAAGCATTCTCTTTGCTCTGGCTCTAACCTTTACCGGGACCCTGGTAGGTATCGTCGCGGGGGCCATCCAGGGCTATTTCGGTGGCCGGACCGATCTGTTGCTGCAACGTTTCATTGAGATATGGGGCGCTATGCCGGAGTTGTATCTGTTGATAATATTTGCCTCAATTTTTCAGCCAAGCATTCTGCTGCTGCTTATCTTACTGTCGCTTTTCAGTTGGATGGGTCTCTCGGATTATGTTCGAGCGGAGTTTCTGCGGGGCAGAAATCTTGAGTATGTCAATGCGGCACGGGCCCTGGGAGTAAAAAATCTTACCATCATGTGGCGACATCTTTTGCCCAACGGTCTTACGCCGGTCATCACCTTTCTTCCTTTCCGGGTTTCCGCCGCGATCCTGGCGCTGACCAGCCTGGATTTTCTTGGTCTTGGCGTGCCTCCGTCGACTCCAAGTCTCGGGGAATTACTCGCTCAGGGCAAGGCAAATATTGAGGCGTGGTGGCTCTCTCTCTCCGCTTTTGCCGTGCTTGTCGGGATGTTGATCTTGCTCATCTTTATCGGTGAAGCCTTGCGTGAAACGTATGATCCTCGTAAAAACTAAGAGGTGTAACTGAAGGCAACGAATTCTCCTTGATCAACGATTGCTTGACGTGCTGGAATAAATGTTGACAATTTCTAGACATTGACTTCTTGGCAGGGAGTTTATATCCTTACTGTTTTTGGTAAAACAACTTTCATTTTAATCACTCATAGCCCTTGTCCCCATCAGGGAAGCACCTGTTCATGAAAAGCAATCCACTTGTACAACTTGGTGATACCGGACTGTATGTGCTGACCGATCTCGGACGGATGGCTCTTTTTTTTCTAAATGCCATTCGCGGAATATTTCGGCGGCCATTTAGATTCAAAGAGCTGGTGCGACAGATCCACTTTATCGGTGCCGGTTCTCTGGTGGTGATTTTTTTTACCGCTTTATCCACCGGGATGGTGCTGGGACTTCAGGGCTACTACTCCTTGAATAAATTCGGTGCGGAAGGGATGCTGGGCTCCGCCGTTTCGCTAACCCTCATAATGGAGCTGGGACCGGTGCTGACTGCCTTGATGGTTGCCGGGCGCGCCGGTTCGGCAATGTGTGCCGAGATCGGCATCATGCGGATCTCCGAGCAGATTGATGCCTTGGACTGCATGGCCATTGATCCGTTTCGCTATTTCATTACCCCGAAATTTCTTGCAATGCTGGTCGCAATGCCGCTGTTAACCGCGGTTTTTGATGTCGTGGGAATTGCCGGAGGCTATCTGGCCGGGGTTAAAATGATGGGGGTCAGTCCGGGCAGTTATATAGAAGGGATGACCACCAGTGTTACCAACCACGATCTCCGCTTGGGCATTATCAAATCCTTCATTTTTGCCCTGCTCGTTGTCTGGATTTGCTCGGGGCGGGGATTTTTTGTCCGGGAAATTCGTGGTGCCGGATTCGGCGCGGAAAGCGTCAGTCGGGTCACCACCCAGGCGGTGGTGTATTCTTCTATCTCTGTGCTGGTTTTTGATTATCTTTTGACTGCGATACTCATCTGAAATGGCGACTGCGATTGAATTTAAAAAAGTGGTTAAGGGTTTTGCCAAGAGAGCCGGCGGCGTGCAGTATGTTCTCAACGGAGTGGATTTTACCATTCCCGCCGGCAAAACAACGGTTATCGTCGGCGGCAGTGGGCAGGGCAAAAGCGTTACCCTAAAACTCGTCCTTGGGCTACTGCAGGTTGACTCCGGGCAAATTTTTGTCCATGGCAAGAATGTTACCGGGGTGCGAGGAGCAGCTCTTGAACAGCTGCGCAGCCAGTTCGGGGTGTTGTTTCAAGGCTCGGCGCTGTTTGATTCCTTGACCGTTTTTGAAAATGTCGCCCTGCCGCTCAGAGAACTGACCGATAAGGACCAAACCGAGATCGGCGAGCAGGTCGCCGCTACGCTTGCGCAATTTGAGTTGTCCGGGCATGAGGAAAAATATCCGGCCCAATTGAGCGGCGGCATGAAAAAGAGAGTGGGGCTGGCCCGTGCCATGCAGCTTAAGCCTTCAATCATGCTGTATGATGAACCGACCACCGGCCTTGATCCGGTTATGAGCCACGATATCTATCAACTTTTTGCCCGAACCCAGGCTGAATTTGGTTTTACCTCGGTTATCGTCAGCCACGATGTACCGAAAATATTTAATCTGGCCGATCAGATCATTATTTTGAATAACGGCAAGATCGATGTATTTGACAGTCCTGAGAAGATTCAGTGGTCTGAAAAAGAGCATATCCAGGAATTTGTCCGGACGACGATGGGAGACATCTATCAGAGTCACCTGGTGGAATAATGATGGCGTCGATTTTAAAATAAATTATTACGAGTTTATGAAGCGATGAAAAATAATACTGTCGAGATGATTGTCGGGCTGTTTATATTAATCGGCTTTGCCGCCTTTGGATATCTTGCCCTGCAGTTGGGTGAGGTGCCATTTTTAACCGCCGGCAAATCGTATATTGTCAAGGCCGAATTTACCAATGTGGCCGGCGTGAAAAAAGGTGCGTCGGTGCAGATTGCCGGGGTGGTGGTGGGTGAGGTAAGCGCCATTGAACTGGGGAAGCATGCCTACGCGATTTTATCCCTGCAGCTGGATAACAGCATCAAGGTCCCCACCGATTCAATGGCCTCGGTTAAATCGCAGGGAATAATCGGCGACAAATATATTCAATTAAGCCTAGGCGGTGATGAAAAG
This sequence comes from uncultured delta proteobacterium, assembly GCA_963709745.1. Classification (GTDB taxonomy): domain Bacteria; phylum Desulfobacterota; class Desulfobulbia; order Desulfobulbales; family Desulfocapsaceae; genus Desulforhopalus_A. The sequence goes on along the minus strand of CAVPXN010000013.1, from coordinate 41,774 downwards.
CTCTTTAAAGCAGGTGAAATGATAGTGGATACCGAATCAGCCGTGGATATAGAATCGCTTATCAGTAAATTTGCTTTTGGCAGTGCCAAGCAAGAATAAGCAATTGTGGTAGCAATGAACTATTTTTGTCTCCCCTTTATAAATTTTGCACTATAGAGTCAAGAAATGAAAAAAACATGTGTAGTGTTCGTGACCTTCTGCTTTTTGATGATAAGCCTTGTTGAGGCGGCGGACCTGGGTCCCACCGCCACGCTTAAGCCTGTTCTCCAGGATTTGACCGCTGTTCTGGCCGATCGAAGCCTTAAGGGCAAGGAGCATCTGGCCGAGCGACGCTCAAAAATAATGTCCCAGATAAAGCGTGGCTTTGATTTCAGAGAAATGTCCAAGCGGGTGCTTGGGCCAACCTGGCGGGAGATTGATGATAAAGAAAAAGATAATTTTACCAAGATTATGACCAAGCTGCTGGAAAATGTCTACATTGGTAAACTCGAGAGCTATTCCGGAGAGTCTATTGAATTTGTCGCAGAAACCGTCAAAGACAATCGGGCCCAGGTAACAACTTTGATCGACAACCGGGACAACAAGGTTCCCGTGCATTATATAATGCGAAAAAACGACGCCCACTGGATGGTATATGATATCAACATTGAGGGTGTCAGTCTGGTCCGTAATTATCAGGAACAATTTAAATCGATTTTGCGCACCGAAAAATATGCGGGACTCGTCAAAGTGCTGCAGGATAAGAATCGTTCCTTTCTTGCCGAAGCTCAGTAGGACCGGGTATGGTTGCCTTTAGTACTGCATTGCATGAGTGTTGTTGCCAATTTCTTGACCAGGCCGAAGCAGAGACAATGCTGGCAGCCATGGAAAAAGTCTCTTATTCCGCCGGGAGGGAGATTTTTAAGAAAGGGGACTATGCCGACTGTCTATATATTCTCGTAACGGGAAGAGTGGCGGTGCAGAATAAAACCGGATTCGGCGACAGAATGCAGGTTATAGCCCTGCTTGACCCGGGCGCACCGGTTGGGGAAAAGGGTCTCCTTGAGGATGGACTGCGCGGGGCAACCCTCACGGCAGCGAAAGATTCCGAGCTGCTGATCTTAACCAATGAGTCCTTCGACCAGATAGTGAGTGAGGAGCCTGTTCTTGCCGTCAAGCTGCTTAAATGGTTACTCAAAAGAGTATCTCTGCGCCTGGAAAAAAGCTCCGAACGTCTGGTTCACGTTCTTTAAATCAACGAAGTTTTATTTTTTAAGGTGACGCCATTTGTCCAAGATATTGATATTGCAATATTATTAGTGTCTTTTGGGATTGCTTGGTGCAATCGTGATGTTTTTTTCTAGCCAAGCCGCAATAAATTGATTATTTTTCCTTTTTTTTATTTTTTGAATCTTTGCCGACTGCATAATTGATTTTCTTTATGAAATTGCTTTTTGAAGAAATCACTGGAAAGCCTCGACGTTTTACATTGCATGACACCAGCTGGTTTCCGTCGGAAAATAACCATGTTCTTCTCACGGCTGTCGCAGATGTCAGTATCAAACGGCGCGACGGTGAAACCGTGCGGCTGCAAGGTACCCTCGAGGGGCAGCGTCTGATAGCTTGTGACCGGTGTGGCGAACAGGTAAAAGAGCCATTCAGCAGCGAATTTGAATATCTGATTAGCACCGGAAAAGAAAAGCCTGTTGAACAGAACGATATTGAGTGTTCCGACGAAGATGCTGTGACCTTTTATCTCAAGGGAGCGGAGATTGATCTGGACGAGATCTTACGGGAGCAGGCATATCTGGCTTTTCCCTTGAAGACGCTCTGTAGTGAAGATTGTAAAGGTATCTGTGCAGGATGTGGAGTTGTACTGAATAGTGAAGCTTGTCGATGCCCCTCGGATGGGGCGCGTTCGACATTCGCTATTCTCAAAAAGCTCACCAAGAATTGATGAGTTCGTAAAGTATAAACATAAAACTAGAAGGTATGCTGCATACCTTATGTGGAGGATACAATGGCCTTACCCAAAAGAAGACATTCCCATTCCCGTACCCGGAAAAGACGTTCACATGATTTTTTGACTGCTCCCGGACTCTCTCTTTGTTCCGATTGTGGCGAGCCTAAGCAACCGCACCGTCTCTGCGGCAGTTGCGGCAAGTATAAAGGGAGAACTGTGTACTCTCTTGATACTGCAGTAGAATAGGAGAATGGTGTGCAAATAGCCCTGGATGCCATGGGGGGAGACTATGGCTCAGAGGAGTTGATTGCCGGGGCTCTGCTTGCCGTCAGACAAAAAGACCTGCGCGTAACCCTGGTCGGAGACGAGATACCATTGCGACGGCATCTTGAGGCTCTCGCTCCCGATGCTGCGACCGCACATTTGATCGACATCGTTCATTCATCTCAGGTTATTGGCATGAATGAACATCCTGTTGATGCAATTCGCAAGAAAAAAGACGCCTCGATAATGGTCGCCTTCGAGCTGGTTCGGCGTAACGAGGCTGATGCTGCGGTAAGTGCCGGTAATTCGGGGGCTACTCTGGCTGCTGCTTCGCGTAAATTGGGGAGATTGGAAGGGATATCGCGTCCTGGTATTGCGTCGATTTTTCCGACTCTCAAAAAACCGGTGGTGCTGATGGATATCGGGGCAAATGTTGATTGCCGACCACAGCATCTTTTTCAATTCGGCATCATGGCATCGGCGTTTTCCAGGATTACCGGGGTAGCAAAACCCCGAGTGGGGCTGCTGTCGATTGGCGAAGAAACCGGCAAGGGCAACAGCCTGATAAAAGAGACGTTTCCTCTTTTGGAGAAAAGCTCGCTTAATTTTATAGGCAATGTTGAAGGGCGCGATGTCTTTCAGGGTGATGTTGATGTTATCGTCTGTGACGGCTTTGTCGGCAACGTCTGCCTGAAGGTCAGCGAGGGCCTCGCTGAAGCGGCCATGCAGATGCTCCGCGACGAAATATGCAAGTCGCTGCGGGCTAAAATCGGTTATCTGCTGGCCCGACATGCCTTCAAGTCCTTTAAAAAGAGGGTCGATTATGCGGAATATGGTGGTGCGCCGCTCCTTGGAATTGATGGCATAGGCATAATTTGTCATGGAAAGTCCAGTTCGCAGGCCATCAAAAATGCCATCCTGGAAGCAGCGAAAATGGCCAGAGGCAACATCAATAAAGATATCCTGGAAAGTCTCGCCACCAGTAATTTCGTCGAACCCGGCATCGAAAACCTGGAGATGTAATGGGAACTGTTGTTTTGGGGACCGGTTCATGCTTACCGAAAAAGGTTCTCACTAATACCGAACTCGAAACGCTTGTCGATACCAGTGCTGATTGGATACAGAGCAGGACCGGCATCGAAACGAGGTGCATCGGCGGCAAAGGAGAAAAAACCTATCAGCTGGCGACAAGGGCGGCAGAAAATGCCCTGGCGGAGGCGGGTATTACTGCCGACAAACTAGATCTGATTGTGGTCGGCACCATAAGCTCGCATATGCTTATGCCATCCTGTGCCTGTTATGTGCAAACAGAACTTGGCGCAACCAATGCCTTCGCTTTTGATTTGAATGCGGCATGTTCCGGTTTTCTGTATGGGCTTGACCTGGCCGATAAATACATCCGGGCCGATCATGACATGAAGGTGCTGGTTATAGGCGCAGAAACTCTTTCTTCGCGGCTGAACTGGCAGGATAGAAACACCTGTATCCTCTTTGGTGATGGTGCCGGGGCGGCAGTCTGCGGCTATTCGGACAGCGACCGCGGCTTGATCGGTTCGAGTATGCATTCCGATGGCAGTCTCTGGAAACTGCTCTATATGCATGCCCCTGAGAGTGCAAATCCGGAGCTGACTGTCGAAGGAAACAATGGTGCTTATATCCAGATGGAAGGGCGGGAAGTTTTCAAATATGCCGTGCGCGCCATGGAAGATGCGGTAAGCCGGCTTCTGATTAAAAAGGACGTTGACAAAGAAGCCGTCAGCCTGGTTATCCCACATCAAGCCAATATGCGAATCCTCAGCAAATTGATTGACCGGCTTGATATCCCGCAGAGTAAAGTATTTATTAACGTTGCCAAGTATGGTAATACATCCGCTGCATCGATCCCGATCGCCCTTGATGAAGCCAATAACCAAGGTTTAATTGCCGAAGGTGATATACTATTGTTCTGTTCCTTCGGTGGCGGTTTTACCTGGGGAGCAACCCTGATTAAGTGGTAAACAGGAGATATGAGTATGGATTATTTCTTATCCGAAGAACAGCAGATGATTGTCGATATTACCCGACAAATCACTGACGAGCGAATAATACCCAACCGGGCTGAACTTGATGAGAAACATCAATTTCCCCGGCAGATTCTTGACGAGATGGCCCAGGCTGATCTTTTTGGGGTACCGATTCCCGAGGAGTATGGTGGCTTTGGCGGTGGCTGTCTGGATATCGCCCTGACGGTAGAACAGCTCGGGCGCGGATGCATTGGGGTGGGAACGGCCTTTGCCGCAAATTTTCTTGGCGTTTATCCGATTATTATTGCCGGCTCGGAGGAGATGAAACAGAAATATCTACCCGATGTGGCAAGCGGCAAGAAATTTGGTGCTTTCGGCTTGACGGAAGCGAATGCCGGCTCGGATGCTTCCGGCATTCAGACTACCGCAGTTCTTGACGGCGAAGAATGGGTGCTTAACGGTACAAAGCAGTGGATTACCAACGGAGGGGAGGCACAGATTTATTCGGTGGTGGCTATCACAGACCGTAGCCGTGGTCCGCGCGGCGCCTCGCTGTTTGTTGTTGAAGAAGGAGATCCCGGTTTTTCCTGCGGTCCCAAGGAAAAGAAAATGGGCATCAGGGCGTCTTCGACCACGGAACTTATTTTCAAGGACTGTCGTATCCCGAAAGACCGGCTCATTGGTCGCGCCGGCACCGGCTTTATTACCGTTATGAAGACTCTGGATTTATCCAGGCCGGGAATTGCCGCTCTCGGCGTAGGACTGGCCCAGGGAGCTCTTGATGAGGCGGTCAAGTATGCCAAACAGCGACAGCAGTTCGGTAAACCTATTATCGCTTTCCAGGCAGTCCAGCATATGCTGGCCGATATGGCCATCGGCATCGAATCGGCGCGGGCCTTGGTGTACGCTGCCGCCAGACATATTCAGGCCCATCCCAAGGATATGTCCAAGGCCTCGGCGATGTGTAAAACCTATGCCACTGATGTGGCCATGAAAGTGGCTACCGATGCGGTGCAGGTGATGGGTGGTTATGGCTATATGTGTGAGTATCCTGCCGAAAAAATGATGCGTGACGCGAAAATTCTCCAGATTTATGAGGGAACCAATCAGATTCAGCGCAATGTCATCGGTCAGGAGCTCAATAAAGAATATTCCTGAGAATATTTCCGAGAGTTTTGAGCTCATGGTTTGTCGGTTGAAACTGGAGCCAAATCAGTATAAATCACCTATCTAAGCGGCTGCAAGGCCATTGACTGGTGTTCTTTTTTATAAATACAGGGTAGTGCATGAAAATAATCGTATGTGTGAAACAGGTCCCGGATGCCGCAGATGTGCGTCTTGATCCTGTTACCAATACGCTTGCCAGAGAAGGGGTGCAGTCGATCATGAATCCTTATGATCAACACGCCCTGGAAGAAGCAGTTCGCCTTAAGGAAAAACTTGGCGGTGAGGTTGTTGTCGTGACCATGGGACCTCCGCAGGCAGAGGAAATGCTGCGGCAGGCTATCAGCTGTGGGGCTGATACCGTGGTTCTGGTCTCGGACAGATCTTTTGCCGGTGCCGATACCTGGGCGACATCCTACACCTTGGAGCAGGCTATAAAAAAAATCGGCGGTTTCGATTTGATCTTATGCGGCAAGCAGGCCATTGACGGTGATACTGCGCAGGTAGGTCCGGGCTTGGCTACAAGACTTGGCATTGCCTATTTGACCTGTATCCAGAAAGTGCGTGAAGCAGGTGATACAAGTCTTGTTGTCGAGAGGATGATGGATGATGGCTACGATGTGGTAAGCGTCGATTATCCGGCCTTGCTTACCGTCGTTAAAAATATCAACGAACCCCGGGTCCCGTCGCTTAAAGGAAAAATGAAGGCCAAAAAGGCGGAGATAATTCGGCTTAGTGCCGCTGATATCGATGCTGATCCCGCCTGTATCGGGTTGCCTGGTTCTCCTACCAAGGTGGTCAAAGTCTTCCCGCCGGAAAGCCGAGGCGGAAGATCGGTTCTCACCGGAACACTGGACGAACAGCTCGATCAACTGGTCGACAAGCTGCTCGCATATCTGTGACAGAGCAGGGTATCGAAAAATGTTGAAAGTCAATCAAGAGCTGTGTATCGGCTGTGGAATCTGTGAAGAAAACTGCCCCTTTGGCGCGATAATTATTGAAGACGGACTGGCGGTGATCGGTGAGAGCTGTACCTTGTGCGGCGCATGTGTGCAAAGCTGTGAAGTTGGCGCGCTCACGCTTGAGATAGAAAAAAAACAGGTTCAGGATAATCTTGCCGACTGGCACGGTGTTTTAGTTTTCTGTGAGTACCACCATGGCACTCTTGCCCCCGTTTCGCTCGAACTTCTCGGTATCGGGCGGAGGCTTGCAGAGCGTCGCGGCGAACAGCTCGCTGCTTTGTTGCTGGGTCATGAAACGGCAGAAACGGCTCAACTCCTTATCGCCCACGGAGCGGATGTTGTCTACCGCGCCGACCATGAAGCCTTACGGGAATTCAGAGACGACTGTTACAGTGCGATAACCGCATCCGTAATAGAGCAATACCGTCCGGAAATTGTTTTGGCCGGGGCGACAGCAATCGGTAGATCGTTTATCCCCGGGGTCGCCACGCTGGTCAATGCCGGGCTAACCGCCGACTGTACCAAATTGGATATCCGCGAGGAAGATGGTGCGCTGTTGCAGACGCGTCCGGCTTTCGGCGGCAATATCATGGCCACCATCGTCTGTGAATCAACCAGACCGCAGATGGCTACGGTTCGAGCCAAGGTGATGAAGCAACTGGTGTTTGATGACTCGCGCCAGGGTAAAATTGTTGATCTCACCTTGACTGCAACGCAGTTGCAGAGCCGACTACAGGTGATTGAGTCGGTTGTCGAGGAGGCGGGCTCGGTCAATATTCAGGATGCTGATATTTTGATCTCCGGCGGCAGGGGACTGGAAAATGCTAAAGGTTTCGAGCTGATAAGAGCACTTGCCGAGACCATGGGTGCTAAAGTGTCCGCCTCACGGGCGGTGGTCGACGCCGGATGGATTGCCTACCCTCATCAGGTAGGTCAGACCGGTAAAACAGTGGCACCGAAACTCTACATAGCCTGCGGTATCTCCGGAGCGGTGCAGCATGTGGCCGGGATGCAGTCGGCAGATACTATTGTCGCCATTAACCGGGATGCCCATGCATCGATTTTTAATGTAGCTGATTTCGGAATTGTCGGTGACTTGTTTGAAATAATCCCTAAATTGATTCAGAAGATAGAGGAGCGCCGCTAGATTATGAGCCTTGAGGGAAAAGTTGCACTGGTGACCGGTGGGAGCCGGGGGATTGGCCGAGCCATCTGCCTTCGTCTTGCCGCCATGGGAGTCGTGGTGTATGTCAATTATGTCAGTCGGTCGGCAACAGCAGAAGAGACGCGGCAATTTATTTTGCAGGCGGGCGGCAAAGCCGAGATTATTGGTTTTGATGTCGCGAGCGGTGATGCTGTCCAGGAGGCCTGTAAAAAGATAATTACCGAAGCCGGTTCCATTGATTTGCTGATCAATAATGCCGGGATCACCAGGGACGGGCTGATGGCCAGGATGAAGGAATCCGAGTGGGATGATGTTGTCAATACCAATCTCAAGGGGGCATTTCTTTGTGCCAAAGCTGCAACGCGGTCGATGATGAAGAAAAAGTGGGGAAGGATTATTAATATAGCCTCGGTATCCGGGGTTGCCGGCAACCCTGGGCAGGTGAACTACTCTGCGGCCAAAGCAGGACTTATCGGCCTTACCAAAGCGATGGCCAGGGAGTATGCCTCGCGTAATATTACGGTCAACAGTATCGCCCCAGGCTATATCGAGACCGAAATGACTAGCCTGCTGCAAGAGAATACCCGGCAGCAGATCAAATCGGAAATTCCTCTTGCGGCCTTTGGTACGCCGGAGGATATTGCCGGAGCTGTTGCCTATCTGGTATCGGAGGATGGGCGCTATATCACCGGGCAAACACTGCATGTTAATGGTGGTATGTATATGTAAAATTTGTATTCTTGTTGAGTAAAGTAATATCATTGCACATGGTTTTTTGCACTGTGTCTAATTTCACGTAAGGGAGTAAGGTAATGGCAATCGAACAGGAAATGATAGATATAATCGTTGAGCAGTTGAGCGTTGAAAGTGATAAAGTTGTGCCGAATGCATCGTTTGTTGATGATCTTGGTGCCGACTCTCTTGATCTTGTTGAGCTGATTATGGCCATGGAGGAGGGCTTTGATATTGAAATCCCGGATGAGGATGCAGAAGGTATCACTACGGTTCAGGATGCTATCGATTACGTTAAGAAGTTGAAATAAGAAAAATTGACACAAGTTTATCTTCTTAAAACCGAGCAGCAATTTTTATACCCCCCGTTTACACGGTGCGACAGTAATAATAACCAAAAGGAGTAATTATTGTGAAGCGAAGGGTAGTGGTTACAGGAGTAGGGTTAGTGACACCTCTCGGTTCCGGTGTCCGGAAGAGTTGGCAGAATATCTGTTCCGGAGTCAGTGGGATTGATCTGATAACTCGATTTGACACCAGTGATTACGCGGTAAAAATTGCTGCGGAAGTTAAGGATTTTCAGACAGAGGAATTTTTTGATAAAAAGGCCGCCAAGCACCTGGACCTTTTTGTGCAGTATGGACTTGCGGCAGCGCAGATGGCGGTGCAGGACAGCGGTTATATGATAACCGAGGAAAACTGTGCAAGAGTAGGTGTCATTACCGGCTGCGGCATGGGTGGTTTGCCGACGATTGAAAAATATCATAGCGTCAGTCTGGAAAAGGGACCTAAAAAAATTACCCCCTTCTTCATCCCTATGGTCATTCCCAACATGCCCTCGGGGCATATCTCCATGGCGATAAATTCCAAGGGACCGAACCTTACCTTAACCACTGCCTGTGCCGCCGGGACCCATGCTGTCGGCGAAGCGTATCGACATATCAAGTATGGGATGTGCGATATGGTCGTGAGCGGTGGCACCGAGGCGGTCATCTGTGGTCTTGGTGTGGCGGGCTTCGCGGCGATGAAGGCCCTGTCGGTGCGCAACGATGAGCCGCAAAAGGCATCCCGGCCGTTTGACAAAGATCGTGATGGATTCATAATGGCTGAAGGAGCGGGAATCCTGATCTTAGAAGAATATGAACACGCTGTTGCCCGTGGAGCAAGAATATATGCCGAGGTCTGCGGTTATGGTTTAAGCAGCGATGCCTACCATATCGCCGCACCACCGGAGGATGGCGAAGGGGGGGTGCGCGCCATGAAGATGGCCTTGGCCGATGCCGGTATGGTACCTGAGGACTTCGATTATATTAATGCCCACGGCACCTCCACTCCCCTTAACGACAAGTGCGAAACCCTGGCAATTAAAACGGTTTTCGGCAACCATGCGAAACAGCTGGCGATCAGCTCCACTAAATCAATGACCGGCCATATGCTTGGCGCCGCCGGAGGCATTGAGGCGGTTTTTACGGCATTGTCACTTCATGATCAGATTGCGCCACCGACCATTAACTTGGAAAATCCCAGTCCGGAATGTGATCTTGATTATGTACCTAACGTGGCTCGGCAAATGAAGATCCGCGCCGCTTTATCCAATTCGTTTGGTTTCGGTGGGACCAATGCGGTTGTTGCGATGAAGAAGATTGACGGGTAAAAGCCGGAACATGGCCAATTTACGGAGTTCTTAGGCGGAGGAAGAGGTGAAAATAGTTGTCGCCGCCGATCATGGCGGTTTTGTGTTGAAAGAGAGCATTAAAAGCAAGCTCCTCCGGGCGGGTCATGATGTGGTCGATGTGGGCTGCAGCTCCAATGAAGCGGTGGATTATCCGGACTATGCCATAAAAGCGGTGGCCAGCATACAAACAGGCGAGTGCCGTCGAGGAATACTGGTTTGCGGCACGGGAATAGGTATGTCTATTGCCGCCAACAGACACCGATTTATCAGGGCGGCGAATTGTTTTGATGTCGCTACGGCACGATTAAGCAGGGAGCATAATGATGCGAATATTCTCTGCCTTGGCGCCCGGATGCTGGAGCAGGATGTCGCTCTGCAGATCGTAACGACCTGGCTTGCTACTGAATTCACCGGGGGGCGTCATCAGCAACGGATTGCCAAATTCAGTGACTAAACTCAATTGATCGATAACCGATCTTGTGCCCTCAGCCGATTTTGCCGATGCAAAATCGGCTGGTCTTTTTTTCCAGACACTATATGCCAAATAGTGGTTTTGTGGGGAGGATTTCAATGAAATGTCCGTATTGTGAACATCTGGACAATCGAGTGATCGATTCGCGCCTCAATAAAGATGCGACCATTACCAGACGACGAAGAGAGTGCATGGCGTGTGATCAACGTTTCACAACCTATGAAAGACTCGAAGTGATGTTGCCGGTATTGGTTAAAAAGGATGGTCGTAGAGAAGGATGGGATAGGCATAAACTCATTGCCGGCCTGGAAAAAGCCTGTGAGAAACGTTCGGTCAGCCGCGATAAAATCGATGAATTCACCGATAATATAGAACATAAGCTGCAGGATTATGGAGCTAAAGAAATTCCCTCGCAGGTAGTGGGCGAATGGGTCATGGAGGGGCTGCCTTCCCTTGATGAAGTTGCCTATGTGCGCTTTGCCAGTGTTTACCGGCAATTCAAAGATGTGAATGAGTTTATGGATGAATTGAAAACCCTGCTCGATTCCAGAGGTCAAGATGAAGGAAAAACTGGATAAACGCTTTATGCGGATGGCCTTAAAAGAAGCGGCCAAAGGAATGGGGCGAACCTCGCCAAACCCTTGTGTCGGGGCGGTGATTGTCAAAGAAGGGCAGGTGCTGGGTAAGGGATATCATAAAAAAGCCGGAACACCGCATGCCGAAATCAACGCTCTGGCCGACGCCTCTGCCTCGGTTGCTGGTGCGACTCTGTATGTAACCCTTGAACCCTGCAACCATACCGGCCGAACCCCACCGTGCAGCCGGGCTATCCTGGCCGCCGGCATAAGCCGGGTGGTTGTCGGCATGACAGATCCCAATCCACTCGTCAACGGCGGCGGCATTGATTTTTTACGCAACAACCGCATCGAGGTGCAGACCGGCGTTCTGCAGGAAGAGTGTAGAGCCATGAACTCGCCATTTATAAAGCATATTACCCAGGGTATACCATGGATGATCATGAAGGCCGGGGTCAGCCTTGACGGCAGATTAAATTATCAGAGCGGCAGCAGCGGCTGGATTACCGGGGAGCGGTCGGCGCGTGTGGTTCACAGACTGCGTAACTCGGTTGATGCCATTCTGGTCGGCAGGAGGACGGTAGAGATTGACAATCCTTCGCTTACCACCCGTCTTGCGCGCAGTCCTGGCAAAGATGCGATCAGAATTATTCTGGACACGGATCTGCTCAGTCCGTTCGACGCTAAAGTGTATCATCTCGATTCCCCGGCACCTACGTGGATTGCCTGTGCAACCGATGCGCCGGCGGCGAGAAAAGCGGTGTTTGACCATCTTGGGATCAGGTTGTTGCCGATAGCTCGCGGTACCCATGGGGTTGATCTGCACTCGCTGCTCAAAGTGCTTGGCCGGGAAAATATCTGCTCCGTTTTGGTTGAAGGAGGAGCTGCGGTACATGGGGCTTTTCTGGATGAGAAAATTTTTGACTATGCCCATCTCTTTTATGCACCACTCTTTGCCGGAGATCAGGGGGTATCTCTAATCACCGGCTATCAGGTACCGGATCGAGAGGTGGCACCACGTCTTAAAGAGCTCAGCCATAAGCGTCTGGGTGACGATATTATGCTGTCCGGTCGAGTGTCCTATCCATAGATTTCTTGATCTTTATTGCGCCGGCGACCGAGATAACGGACGCATTGAGCAAAGTCCCGGAAGGTGATTGACAGGGTTACTTCATCTCTTTCAAAGGAGGGGCTGTGCGCTATTGAATGGTCGGTCGGCAGCTGCAACTCTTTGACCTGCTGCCTAAACGCTTCTTCAGCCAGCGTGGAGGTTGGGGCCAGAGCGTGCTGGAGCAGGTTCCCCAGATGCTGGGTCTTCTGAGGGATATTCATCTGTGGGTGAGTAAGTATCGCAAGTATTTCTTGTTGTTGCAAAAATAATCTGATAGAAGAACCTTGCCGAAAGGCGATATCGCGAATCAGATTGAAAAATTTCCTCTGCTGTCCATCTCCCATACGCAGATCTTTGAAAAGCAGGATCAGCGCCAGCCTATCGGCTTCTTGTGGCAGGGAAAGAAGTTCGGTTACCAGTCGTTCCTGCAGCCTCCCGGCATGAATCTCGCGAATAATACTTTCATCCTGATCAAGAATTTTGAGTAAATTGGTCAGAGTCGATCGGCCGCTTTTTAACTGCAGCCTGGGCAAAAATGCCTTCTGCATATCCTCGGGCATAGACGTGCGACAAACCATATCCATAAACCGCGCTTTTTCAGCAAGGGAGAGAGGCCCAGCAGATGCTTGATCGGTGAGGATCAGCTCGAGTATAACGTGAGGTGATGCATCTTTATCTATAACGAGGCAAAGAATTTGTGATGCATCAGTGTATTTTTTAATGAACTCGATGCGTTTTCTGCCGGAAACTAGTACCAAGGTGCCGGAAGGATCCGCCATGATCAGGGGAGGATGCAGAATACCGCAGCGAGCCAGGCTTGCCTGTAATTCCGGTTGGAGTTCTTCGCTCTGCCATGGGTGCAGGCTCCACTGGGTTACGGTGGTATTTATCAAATCGACAGCTATTAGCTGATGGGAGTAATGCATAATGCAGGCTTTTCAAAAGGTTTACAGCCTAAAATAAATTACCCTGAATGGTCGATACACATTCAGGGCAACAGAACAACATCAGAAGGATATTTTCAATGTAACGTTTTCACACCAATGCCTTCTTATCCCTCATTGATTTTTTCACGAAGGATACCGGAAGGTTTAAAAGTTACCACGCGGCGCGCATCAAGTGTCAGTTCATCACCGGTTTGCGGATTACGACCTCGCCGGGAATTCTTGTGCTTGACATTAAATTTGCCGAATCCGCTCAAGAGAAGGTCTGAACCGTTGATAAGTGAATTTTTTGAAATACGCAGAAAAGCTTCTACCGAATCAGTTGCCTGAGCCTTGGTCAGTCCTTCATGATTCTTATATACCTGCTGCACTAAGTCCGCCTTGGTTAGAGTCATATCCCCTCCATAATTGTCTGTTTTAGTTGTGAATCCGTCACTAATCATAAACTTTTGCGACAAAAAGTCAAACTTTCTGTGCAGAAACAGAGATTTCGCAGACTTTTTTACACAACTGAGGCGATTTTGAAAATCGGCAGATACATCGCGACCACCAGACCACCAATCATCCCGCCCAGAAAAACCATCATAAAGGGCTCGATCATGGCGGTAAGATTTTCTACCGCCTGATCAACCTCTTCATCGTAAAAGTCGGCGATTTTTTCCAGCATGGAATCGAGTGCTCCTACTGTTTCGCCGACATTTATCATCTGTACCACCATATTGGGAAAAACGCCGCATTCCTCAAGAGGTTCGGCGATCGGCCGTCCTTCGGCAATAGAATCACCAACTCTAAATACTGCATTTTCAATAACCTTATTACCGGCTGTCTTGGCAACAACCTGCAGGGCCTCAAGGATAGGGACACCACTTTGCAGCATCGTGCTGAGAGTTCGGGTAAATTTGGCAACCGCAACTTTTCTGAGCAGGATGCCGACGACGGGGGCACGGAGTAAACCCTTATCAATTACTAACCGGCCCTTTGGTGTAGCGTAAATCTTTTTAAAAATCATAACCGCAAAGAAGAATGCTATTATTATATATAAGAAATTATGTTTAAAAAAGTCACTTAAATTTACCACAATCTGCGTCGGCATCGGCAAAGATGAGCCGAAATCTTCAAACATTGTGGTGAAAACAGGAACGACGAAAACGAGAATGATGGCCAGAATAAGAATAGAAATAGCCAGACAGATTGCCGGGTAGGTCATGGCTCCCTTGACTTTCTTTTTCAAAGCCATGGATTTTTCCATAAACGTGGCAAGTCGTCCAAGAATGGTATCAAGAATACCGCCGGTCTCGCCTGCCTCGATCATATTGGTAAAAAGGTTGTCAAAGACTTTCGGTTTCTTGCGCATGGAATCGGCAAGGGTCGATCCGGCCTCGACATCCTGACGAATTTCACCGAGTGCTTTTTTAAAGGTGGCATTGCTTTGTTGTTTTTCCAGGATTTCAATGCCCTGGACCAAGGGCAGACCGGCATTGATCATGGTTGACAGTTGCCGGGTAAAAATAACTATGTCTTTACCGGTTACATTGGGTTTAAAAAACGAAATATTCTCTAAGAGGTCCTTGGGTTTTTCCTTGATGACGGGGTTAGTGATTCGTAACCGTTTTACCTGGGCGGTTGCCGCTGTCAGATCAATTGCTTCTACTTCACCCTTCCTATTTTCACCGTAGGAATTCTTCCCCTTCCATACATAAACAGGCATTTTCGTCTCCGATTTAGCGCAACTCGTAAGTTAAAAATATCAATTCTTTATCATTGCCACAAACACTAAATAATATCGATTGTATATCAAGATTTTTCAGAATACAAGGGTCGGTGAATTAATGTGTGTTTCATTCTCATGGAAATTTGGTAAGCATCGGGCAGGAGAATCGGACACCAGGAAAGACAGATTCGATATAAAAAATATTGCCTATGGCGATGTGTAATGGTATAATTAAAAGTTGCTGAAGATTTAGTGCTGTCAGTCGTTGCTCTGCTGCGACTGTTGTTTCCGGCGCAGGCAATTGAAGGTTGCGCCGATAAGTTGATAGACCGATTGGAGGTTATATACATGCAGAATCAGGCCACAGTAAATTACAAGGATGGTCGTTTTCAGCCTGTCATAGATAAGTGTGAAGGGTGTGGACGTATCGTTGAACAGGAAGAGGTTCAGTACTGCAAAAGCTATTTGTACCCAGAAGCGAAATGGAAACTGGGATATTGCAATTTTGCGACCCACGCTAAACCAGAAATTGATATAATTAAAGTCCGAATTAATCCTTTGAAAGCTGCAAAACGAGCTTCAAAAAGAAAGTAGTCCTCAGACAGTCTGAAAAAGGGGGCCTGTAGCATTTACAGGCCCCCTTTTTTATGCAGCAATCGGCTGCCGCTCACCAAAGATGGCAGTACCGACCCGAACGATAGTCGCCCCCTCCTCGATGGCAATATGAAAATCACCCGACATGCCCATGGAAAGTTCCGGTCTCCCTACAGCCGGGAATAGTCCTTGATGCATGAGTTCTTCACTTAGTAAACGCAAGCCGGTGAAGTGTGGCCGTGACAACTCCGGGTTGTCTGCAAGCGGGGGCATGGTCATCAGACCGCACACCCTGAGCCTTGGCAGTTCATTTACCTTGCGCAATAACTCGGCAGCCGCATCACTTTTTATGCCATATTTCTGCGGCTCCCTGCCTATATTTACCTGAATTAATATATCCATTGACTTATCCAGGTTTTGCAGGTGATTGTTCAGGGCATTGGCCAGTTTTATGGAATCGACCGTCTCAATCATCTCGCATGTCGCCGCCGCTATTTTAGCCTTGTTGCTCTGCAGGTGGCCGATAAAGTGAAAGATAACCGATGACGGTACCTGCTCTTTTTTCTGCTGAACTTCCTGGATATAATTTTCTCCGAAAAGTATCTGTCCGGCGGCGTATGCTTCGTTGATTCTGGTGGCGGGAAAACGCTTTGATACGGCCACCAGCTTGATGGTATCAGGCGATCTGTTGACTTTTATCGCCGCTGCGGCGATTTGTTCTCTTATCGCGCGTATATTTTCGACAATCATATTGATAATCACATCCTATAGAATTGACGGCGTCATAAAATACTCAGACATGTCTGGCCGCTACACCATCAGAATTTAAATAGATTTTCCGCGTTTTCTGTCGTCTGTCGGCTGACTTGCTCAATATCAATGGCGCGGAGTTCGGCTATCTTCAGCGCGGTAAACAGCACATAAGATGGCTCATTTCGTTTGCCGCGAAAGGGATGCGGGGCAAGAAAAGGACCATCTGTTTCCAGCACCATCGATGAAAGGGGGATATGCCGGACAACTTCGTGGAGCAAAGTGGCATTTTTAAAAGTCGCAATACCGGGGATTGAAATAAGCATACCAAGATCCAGCACTTTGTGGGCAAAAGTTTTATCGCCGGAGAAGCAATGCATGATCCCTCCGTAATCAAGTGGTTTTGTTTCCTTAAGAATTCTCAAGGTATCATTGTTGGCATCCCGGTTATGGACCACCACTGGTAATTTAAGTGCATGGGCCAATTCCAGTTGCCTGGTAAAGTGTTCGCGCTGCCGGGATGGATCCGAGTGCTGCTTGACGTAGTCCAGACCAATCTCCCCAAATCCAACTATATGTTCTGAATGCTCGGTAAATATACTTTCCAGTTCATCATAGTCACGTCTTTCAAGATTGTCGACATCGTGTGGATGGACACCGATTGTCGCCGATACCTGTTTATATCTCCGGGCAAGAGCAACGGCCTCTTTTGAACTCGGCAGATCTATGCCGATAGTAACAATTCTCTTGATATTACAGGCCATGGCGCGGTCAAGTACCTGGTTCAGGTCCGCGCCGTATGCTGCCATATCCAGGTGACAATGGGTGTCGATGAACTGTATGGCAGGAGCAAGCTCCGGCAGTTTTTGAGCGTTGATTTTCACTTTTTATCCTTTGTCGAGATGCTTCTGAAATTGATCACAATCTCCAGGTAATGGGTCACAATAAAATATACCTTCATATCAGAAAAAATCTATCGTATACTGGCTATGGTAATATTTTTTAATATTTTTTTATACTTAGCTTGGATAAACCATTCTCATTGAGGATGTACAGGTAATTAAAGTTATGAACTCCGCAAGAGGTTTCTGCACTGTTATGCTGTCATTTCAAAATAAAATTTGACATACTTTACGAAGATAAAATATCTTACATGTATATTGGCCTTCGAAATAGCTGAATCCAGCGACCAACATTTACGATGAGGTTTGTGGCATGAATTATGGGATCGTCAGTCAAGAGCAACTCGAGCAGATAGATGGAATTTTGTCAGACAAGCTGATAAAACTCGGAGTTGATTGTGTCATTATCATAGACATGGCTGGAAATATTATAACTGCCAAAGATAATGGCGAAAACAAGTATGACGTCTATTCCTTTGCGGCTCTTGCGGCTGGAAATTTTGCTACGGTAGATGCCATGGCCAAGCTTGTGGGTGAACAGGAATTTTCTCTGCTGTTTCACAAAGGCAAGGATTCAAATATACACTTCAGCAAAATCGATGATGAGCTCCTTCTTATCTCCATGTTCGGCAGGGATATATCTCTTGGCTTTCTTCGATTAAATGTTGTTGATGTCATTGAAAAGATAAGAAGTATTTGGGATAAAAAGTAACTCTGGGCAGCTTCGTCAGCTGATGCTTATCCGGAGTCGTCAATAAAGCTGGATTTTTCCCAATGGAATATCGATAGGGAGCAGAACGTTGAGTTTTATCAACTTAAAAGACAAGGTTGTGCAGGTTAAGGTCGTGTACTACGGCCCTGGCCGGTGCGGGAAAACTACCAATCTTGAATACATCAACCGCACATATCGCAAGCAGATCGTCTCCGAGATGGTCAGTCTCAAAACCCACGGCGACAGAACGCTGTTTTTTGATTTTCTCCCGTTTGATATGGGAAAAATCAAGGGATATGACATCAAAATACAGCTCTATACCGTGCCTGGCCAGGTCAAATACAACGCAACTCGTAAGCTTGTTCTACGCGGTGTGGACGGCATCGTATTTGTCGCTGATGCGATGGAAAAGCAGCGCGAAAAAAACATCCGATCATTAAACCAGTTGCATGAAAACCTGCTATCCTACAAAGAGAGTATCTTTCGGATACCTCTGGTTATGCAATACAACAAAGTTGATCTTAAAGAGCACGGCATTCCTATTTTACCAACCTCGGTTTTGCAGCAGGATTTGAACAGTCGATTGAAGGTGCCCTATTTTGAGGCAAGTGCAATTACCGGATATAATGTCGCCGCGACCTTGAAGAAAATTATATCTTCATCGGTGATTTCAATACAGAAAAAATTACTCTAGAGAGAGAGAGCTGTGGTGAAACAGTATACCGGAAACCAATATGACGATGATTTAACGGTTGGAACTGAAGACTATGATGATTCATACTACACGGGTTCCGTTGATTTATTTGAGTTTGCCACCGACGAGGAATCGCCGATCAGTCGTTTAAAAAGCCTGATTCTCTCGATTGATTGGGAAATCACGGACGAAATCCTCGTGCAGTTCAATGAGGAACTGCTTGATCTTCGAGATATTTGGGCCGATGAAAAAATCAATCTGGTATATGTCCAGGCGCTGGAAAAAATAAGCAAATATATCTACCAGAAAAAGGCCAATTCGCATCCCAGTGCGATTAAGCTACTGCTCACCCTGTACCATAATCTTGAAAAAATTGTCTCTTCTTATGACCTGTCAGAGGAACAGAAAAGAGATATTTTACTCGAAGATGTAAAAAGATTTGAGAACCTCAAGCGTCATATCGGACAATCTTCCCGGGCAATTGAAGTGGAAGAGCTGCCTGCCCAGGCAAAACTGCAGCAGAAAACCATACAGAACGGTTCTGAACAGGATCTGCTGACTCTTAAAGCCCTGGTGCTTGGCATTGATTGGGAAATAACCGACCGGGATCTGGGTGCCTTACGCAGTGAAGTTGTTCGGCTTGAAGAAAAATTCTCCGGCAGCAGGCCAAAGCTCATTCTTTTGCAGGGAATAGGTACCCTTGCAGCGTACATCAAACTGAAAAAAAGCAATACCCATGCCGACGCCTTTAAGCTATTGCATCTGTTCTACGAGTCTCTGGAAAAAATGGTTGTAAAACCAAGAAGTCGTGAAGAGGAGAAAGCGATTCTTTTTCCGGCGGTCGAGAGATTTAATGCCTTCAAAATCTTGCTCGGGCCAACTATTGCAGCAGACGCAATCAGCCGCGATGAAACAGCGACTGAGGAAGACGATACTTCAAGTGAATCAATTACCCTTGCCCCTGCTTTTGCCGATATTCCGGAAGAAGAAGTGCAGGGCTTCCAAGCTGAAGAAGAAGCGCAGGCCCTTGGTGTTGAGAGTTCGGGTAACATCGATAATCATGTGGAAAACTTCTTTATAGGAGCAGGCCTTGCCGGCGAACAAGATAGTGAATCGTCTACAAGCATCACTGCCGCCGATGATGAAATCCGCCAAGCTGCCCTCCAGGGAGTGGATGTGGAAGCGGATGATGAAGAGGTAACCGGGACAGTGCACGTTGGTGCAGTGCATCCGGCCCCGGCTTTAAGCGAAGTGTCCGAGGAGGATATGGATATTACCTCCTCCCCAGCGCCGGCAACACTATCTCCTGCGACTGACGAATCGCCGGTCATTAAAGAGAGCGTAGAAGAGCATACTGCAAAGCAAAGTGCTGATGTGGATCCATCTCAGAAATTCGAGCTGGACTTCAGTAAACTGGACCGCGACCTTGTTCTACAGGGGGTGGATGTCGAGACCGAGGCCGATGATGATTCGGATGAGGAAGCACTCCCGCTTATGGGTGGTAAACTGGCTCCGGCGCTGGCGGCAAATGATGAGGTCAGTATTTACAACTCGGCCTCGGATGAAAATATCGAAGAAGAAATTGCCGGTACTCTGGGTGGATTCTTTGATGAAGAAATTGCCGCCCACCTCACCCCGGAGGTTACTGCTGAAGAGCAGCTCGACCCCCCGGCTGCCGAAAAAAATATTAAAACACCAGAAGACGAGCAATTCGACACCTTCTTTGTTCTCGACGAGGATATTGCGACGCCTCAAGAAGATGTGCTCCAGACAGATCAAGAGATCCACTCTACGGATCTTCCATTGACAAATGAAAAGATAACACCTGCACTTGTCAGCGATGTCGAGGACGAGGTTATTTTTACATTGGTTGAGGAAGAGCTGGGATCGGTTGCGACGAGCCGGGGCATATATCATTCTTTGCAGAGCGTTGTCGATGCCCTGGCTATTGAGCTTGATGAAAAAGTTCTCGCCTGTCTCTGGCGGGAAATCAATAGTCTTGAGCAAAAGCTGGCCACACACCCCCTGGAGAAAACTTTTCTGCAACTTCTAACAACCGTGACCAGGCATATTGATCGCCATCGCACTGATGCCAGCGCCGACGCCTATAGTTTATGCCGGTCGATAACCGGGGCATTGGTTGGTTTGCCGACAGATGATCTGCAACATACGCACGAAATGCTGCTGTGCCAGACCCGAAAGGTTTTAGAATGGCAAGAACAGTTGCTGCACCCGCGTTGAGTAAACTATCGAATCCAGGCCACCACGGAGAAAACAGTATAGAAAATCAGCGAGACCCCCAGCATAACGGTGATGCTGCGCTGGTGGCCATTCGAGGGGTAGGCGGCATAAAAAGCCAGCAGAAATAAACCCGGAACGGCAACTCCAGCCACCAGAGGCGGCAGATAACGCAGAAGTTCCTGCAGGCCAAGGAAAAACCAGGGACCTGATATATAGCTGATGCCAACGCGGTCTGGCTCAAAAGGTGCGGCTATGAATACCGAAAAGATCAACATTAAGGCAATAATCGGCAGGTAGTCACGCACTTTAATTCGATACAGCCGGAGATGTTTCCAGGCCAGGATCAGCAAAACGAGGTCTAAGGTAATGACATGGTGGAGATATACCTTGCGCAAACCGCTGACCGATACATCAAAGAGCAACTCATTGAGAGGATGACCCAAAACAGGTATCGCCAGGATAATATTTTCGGCGATTAATCCTGCCGAATAGCCGGTGTTGTCGCCTCGTAAGATATAGCCGGTGAAGAGCAGCAGGAGAATGAGCGGCAGGATAGTGGTCAATCGCAGCCACTCAGTAATACTATATTGGATGGTTTTTTGGTACACGGCCAAGAGGTGAAAACAGCCGAAGAAAAAAAACAGCTGGCTGGAAAAAAAGTGCAACGACCGGAAGAAACGTCCATAGGGGGCAAGAAGATCAAGTGCTGCTGTGGCATAGGCGGCATGCATATAGTCATACTGTAAGCCCACCACTACCCCTGAGAGCAGAGACACATACAAAGCGACCACTGCCCATGCCCCCCATTTGATATCCTGCATTGCGAAAAAGAATCGGCTGATGAGACCACAGGGGCGCTGAAATGGCTCAGGTAGTGACAACATAAAGCGGGTCGTCTGATCTTTTCTCGACCGGTAAAAAAGAAAGAGGTCTTTGCGCCGGGCCTTTGATCACTTTTCCTGTTTTAACGTTAAATCGACTCTGGTGACAGGGACATTCTAAAACATCCTGGTCCTCATGATAGTTAATTTTACAGCCAAGATGGGTACAGGTGCGGGACAACGCCCAGACCTTGTCTTCGCGGTCAAAGAGAATAAAGCCGGTGGTAACGATATAGCCGGAGGCGGGCACCGGCTTACTGATATTGATCAGGGTTGGTTTTTTGGGAATTTTAAAACCGACAAATTGTAAGACAGGATATAACAAGGCTAAAGAACCCAGGATGCTTAAGATTTTTCTTCGGGAATAGCTCTGCTCCGGTCTCTGCTGATTCTTTTTCATGACATGTTTTGTGCGGCGTGAAGCGAGAACGCGAGTGGTCGGCTACGCCCTCATGGTCTGTTTGGCGGAGGAAAACTTGTCTATCAGCATTCTATTGACATGACCGGGAACCAGGTCGCTGACATCGCCGCCGTTTCGAGCAGCGTCCTTAATGATTGAAGAGCTGATGTAAATCCACCGAAAACCGGGCATCAGGAACACCGATTCGACTTCGCGTTTAAGTTTACGATTCATCAGGGCCAGCTGGAATTCATAATCAAAATCCGACACCGCCCGAATCCCTCGGACAATAGCCTTGGCGTTCTGCTGATAAGCATAGTCAACAAGAAGTCCTGAGACGGACTGCACCTGGATCCGCTGCCTGCCCTCAAAAGACTCTTCGATCATCCAAATACGTTCTTTCAGGGTGAAAACCGGGTCCTTTGCCGAGTTTACCGCAACCGCGACAATAACCTGATCAAAGAGATTGAGAGCCCGGTCGATAATATCGACATGCCCGTTGGTGATGGGGTCAAACGTTCCCGGGTAGATCGCGATAGATGTATTGCGGTTTTGCTGGCCTGTCATGGTGTTCTCTTTTGGTAGAATGAATAGGGACACCCCTGTTCGGTTTTTATTTGGCATGGGAGTTTTGGTAGAAACTGAATGCCGCCTCGCCATAAACACGTCGGTCAACGCATTCGAGTTTACTTAAAGAGTCAGGTAATTGCACTGTATGCCTTGCCTCGACTATTAGTAGGCCATTCTCCGCTAAAAGGCTACTATTGTTTACCAATTCCAGTGTAGAAAGAGAAAAATTCTCGGCATAGGGCGGGTCGGCAAAGATGAGGTCGAACCCTCCGCGGGTTTGCTCGGGCAGTTTGTGCGGTGGGAGTTTTCTGGTCAAATCGTGCCGGACAAGGTGCAGAGCACACTTTTTATCTGCGTTGGTCTGACAGAGCAGCATGTTCTTTTTGATAAGGTGCAGGGCGAGAGAACTATTGTCGACAAAAACCACCAATTGTGCGTCTCGGCTAAAGGCCTCGAGACCAAGCGCTCCGGTACCGGCAAAAAGATCGAGTACCCTCGCCTGGGGTACTTTATTGCCGAGTATACTAAAAAGAGCTTCTCTTGCCCTATCGGAGGTCGGGCGGATAGTTTTTTCCTGCCGGGGAGGGGGGCATAATTTACGGCCCTTGAAATTGCCGCCGATAATTCTCAAAAGTCGCTATATCGTTAAGATTGTTGACCGGCGGCTATTGCAGGTAGCCAAGAATAGATTCTCCCGCCTTCACCTTGTCGCCTGCCTTGATCCGGATGTCGGTTTCAACAGGCAGATAAAGATCTACCCGTGATCCAAAGCGAATGAGCCCGAACCGTCGGCCCCGAATCACTGCATCCCCTGGTTCGAGCAGGCAGACTATTCTTCTGGCGATCAAGCCGGCAATCTGGACAAATGCCAGGGATTTTCCTGTGGGTGTCGTTATTACAGTTGCACAGTATTCGTTTTCCAAACCACCCTTGGCGCTGTCTGCAGAATAAAATTTACCTGGTTTATAGAGAACCTTTTCCACTAGTCCATTGCAGGGGATTCGATTGACATGGACATCGAAAACATTCATGAAAATGGAAATCTTTTGCAGTTCGCCGGCAAGAAAGTCATTGTTTATGACCTTCTCAACCAAAATGACTCTGCCATCGGCTGGAGAAACGAGGGCATCGGCTTCGGCTGGGCTCATACGTTCCGGATCCCGAAAGAAACAGAGGATAAAAGTGGTGGCAACAAAGAAAATTGCCGTAGCAAGAGGAAAACCGAGCAGAGCAAGAGTAAGCGTAACAAAGGCCGCAAAGCCGATGAATGGATATCCTTCTTTGGCTACCGGTACCTGTGGACTAAGCATGACGATTGATACCTCTTAACAAAAATCTTATTTGGTTTTATTGGCGCGGGCCATGGCGATGATGCCGGTTCGGACGATCTCTTTAATACCGATGGGTCGCAGGATATCAATAACTGCCTGAATTTTTGAGGCTGAACCGGTGACTTCCACGGCGTAGCTCTTGACACTGACATCGACCACCTTGCCGCGGAAGATGTCGATAACCCGCAGGACTTCCGCTCTGGTATGTGCCTCCGCCTTCATCCGGATTAATACCATTTCCCTCTCAACATATTCTTTATCACTGATATCGGTCACTTTGATGACGTCGATCAGCTTATGCAGCTGCTTGGTTATCTGCTCAATGACGGAGTTATCGCCGTGCGAGACAACGGTGAGACAGGAAACGCCCGGCTCAAGTGTTTCGGCGACGCAGAGACTTTCGATGTTAAAGCCCCGCCCACTAAAAAGACCGGTTACCCGGGAGAGGACGCCGGGTCTGTTTTGCAGAAGGACAGATATTGTATGTTTCATCTTTAAGATCCTGGTATGGTGTCGTAAAAGCTACGAAGAAATCTTCCAGTACTATACCAGCAACATCTCGGTGTTCGATTTACCGGCAGGCACCATCGGGTAGACCCCTTCTTCTTTTTCTATTTTAAAATCCATGATAACCGTATTGCTGGTTGCCAGGGCTTCTTTGATAACCGGTTCTACTTCACTCTTGGTGGTGGCCCTGAGACCGACTGCACCATAGGCTTTGGCCAGCTCGACAAAATCAGGCGTAATATCCATGGTCGTGGAGGCGTAGCGTTTAGAATAGAACAGCTCTTGCCACTGCCGCACCATACCGAGGTAATTGTTGTTCAAAATTGCTACCTTCACCGGACATTTATACTGTTTTGCCGTAGCCAGCTCCTGAATGTTCATCTGAATCGAGCCGTCACCGGCAATGTCAATCACCGTCTTGTCCGGGCAGGCCATCTGGGCACCGATGGCGGCAGGCAGGCCAAAGCCCATGGTACCGAGTCCCCCGGAGGTGACAAAGTGCCGGGGATGATCGAATTTGTAAAACTGGGCAGCCCACATCTGATTCTGCCCGACCTCGGTGGTTATGATAGCCTGGCCCTTGGTGTGTTTGTGCAGCATCTCAATGACATACTGAGGCTTGATGATGTTGTTGTTTTCTTTATAGTACAGCGGATGATCGGAGGTCCATTGATGGATCAGTTGCAACCAGGGGATATGTCGTGCCGCTTCTTCAGCCAAATCGACATTTGCCTTGGTGGCGAACCACCGATTAATCGATGCTAAAGCGTTCTTGCAATCAGCTACTATGGGGATATGTACCCGGACGTTTTTGCTGATGGAAGTGGGGTCGATGTCGATATGAATAATTTCGGCATTGGCGGCGAACTCCTTTACCTTGCCGGTTACCCGATCATCAAAACGGGCTCCGACGGCAATCAACAGATCGCATTCAGCAACGGCCATGTTCGCCGTGTAGGTTCCGTGCATCCCGAGCATGCCCATGGACAGCTCATGGGTCCCTGGAAAAGCACCCAGGCCCATCAAGGTCATTGTTACCGGGATGCCCAGATTAATAGCCAGTTCAGTGAGCTCTTTGGAGGCATCGGAGGAAATGACGCCGCCACCGACATAGAGCACCGGTTTGTTCGCCTTAATAATCTTTTTGCAGGCTTTTTCTATCTGCATCGGATGGGGTTTATATGTCGGTTGATAGCTCAACATGTTGATAGCCGTTTTTTCCGGATAATTCATTTGGCTGCCGAGGATATCTTTTGGTAAATCGACAAGTACCGGGCCCGGTCGACCGGTACGGGCGATATGGAATGCCTCCCGAATCGTCGGCACTAAATCTTCCAGTTTGCTCACCAGATAATTATGTTTGGTGCAGGGCCTGGTAATTCCGACGATATCAACTTCTTGGAAGGCATCGTTGCCGATGAGCGGCCGTGGCACCTGACCGGTTAGCACGACCAGGGGGATGGAATCCATATAGGCGGTGGCTATTCCGGTAACACCATTGGTCGCACCCGGACCGGAGGTGAGCAGGGCAACACCGACTTGTCCCGTGACCCTTGCCAAGCCATCAGCGGCGTGCACCGCACCCTGTTCGTGACGAACGAGAACATTTTCAATGTCGGCATCCATCAGGGCATCGTAGAGGTCGATAACTGCTCCGCCCGGATAACCAAAAATTATTTTTACGCCTTCTTCCTGCAGACACCTGACCACAGCCTGGGAGCCGGTAATTTTCGCCATCAATCTATTTCCTCATGAGAATTATGGAACTTTCACCGGTCACGAAGAACATATTGAAAAACCAGTGAATTTGGAGCGAACAGAAAATATATCTGGCAACCGGCCTTCTGTCAACTGGCAAAGGATGGGCAGGGCTGTGTCGATCTAAAAAGAAGGCGCTGTATAAGAGAGAGAAAAGAGCCTGCACTGTGGGTCTTTAAAAAAAACCAGCTTGACAGATTCCGCAGAAGATGTTTATTCTCACTACTGAAACCAATTGATTATTCCTTTAAAAGTACTGGCAATATGTATCCATTCAACTCGCTTCTTTCACTTCTGGCTCTACTCTGTGGTCTACTGTTGCCGGATTCCGTGGCGGAGGTTGCGTTGTAGCTTTTTAAAAACGATACAAGACAACTCAAAAGGCCACGGTTTAAAAAAACCGTGGCCTTTTTTTATTGGTTAATCTGCCCCTTAAGATAAAACTCGAAACTCGCGCTCGGAGAAAATATGAAACCCACCCTGGTAAGAAAATATCGACCCTATCCCCCGATCAGTCTGCCGGATCGCATCTGGCCGAATAAAAGAATAGAAAAAGCACCCGTCTGGTGCAGTGTTGACCTGCGCGATGGTAATCAGGCCCTGGTCAAGCCAATGAGTCTTGAGAAAAAGCTGGAAATGTTTCGTCTGCTTACGAATCTTGGTTTTAAGGAGATTGAAGTTGGGTTTCCTTCTGCTTCCCAGGTGGAGTTCGACTTTACCCGGCTGCTTATCGAAAAAAAACTCATCCCGGACGGGGTTCTGATTCAAGTCTTAACCCCGGCACGGGAATCGCTGATCCAGAAAACCTTTGCCTCGGTAAAAGGCGCCAAGGAAGCAATCGTCCATCTGTATAATTCTACCTCGACCCTGCAGCGCCGGACCGTGTTTAAAATGAGTCGCAAAGAAATTATCGAGCTCGCTGTGCATGGAGCGAGGCTGCTTCTCAGGGAGCAGGATAAATACCCTGAGACCGTCTTCCGGTATGAATATTCGCCGGAAAGTTTCACCGGTACCGAGCTGCCCTTTGCCCTGGAAGTCTGTGAAGCAGTTATGGACGTATTGCAACCGACACCGGGAAAGAAAATAATTATTAATCTGCCTGCCACCGTCGAATTGTCGAGTCCGAACATTTACGCCGATCAAATCGAATGGTTCTGCCGCAATATGGCCGCACGGGATTCCGCGATTATAAGTATTCATGCCCATAATGACCGGGGTTGCGCCGTTGCCGCTACCGAACTGGCGTTGATGGCCGGCGGCGAACGGGTTGAAGGAACCTTGTTCGGCAACGGGGAACGAACCGGCAATGTCGACATCATCACCCTTGCCCTGAATATGTTTACCCAGGGCCTTGATCCGGAACTGGAAATCAACGATGTCAACGCCTTGATCGACACCTATGAAAGGGTCTGCCGCCTGCCGGTAAATCCACGCCATCCCTATGCCGGTGAGCTGGTCTATACCGCTTTCTCCGGCTCGCACCAGGATGCGATCAACAAGGGTATGCACGCCTATGAGGAGAATGGGACCGGGATATGGGCAGTGCCCTATCTGCCGATCGACCCTACCGATGTCGGGCGGACCTATGAATCGATTATTCGCATCAACAGCCAGTCCGGCAAAGGCGGGGTTGCCTATGTGTTGGAAAAAGATTTCGGCTTTAAGCTGCCCAAAGAAATGCAGCCGGAATTTGGCAAGGTTATTCAGAAAGTCACCGATAAAGAAGGTCGGGAATTGCTGCACAACGAAATTTTCCTGAGTTTTGAAAACGAATATCTCAGCCTCGATACGCCCTATGAACTCAATACCTTCCATGTCGTCAAAAGGCATATAAATAAAGGAGAAAAAAAATCACAGGCAGACGTGGAGGCGACCCTGCTGGTCCATGGCCGGGAAACAACGGTTGCGGCATCCGGCAATGGACCACTCGATGCGTTTTGTGCGGCGCTGAAAGAACAGGTAACCGGCGATTTTACCCTGACCAGCTATCATGAGCATGCCTTGACCGGCGGATCGAGCGCCCAGGCGGCAGCGTACATCGAAATCCAGCTGCCCGGCGGCCAGGTCAGCTGGGGTACCGGAGTTGACACCGATATTATCATCGCCTCAATCAAGGCGGTTCTAAGCAGCTTAAACCGGCTGGAGAAATATAGTAAAAAAAGTCAAATCGAAGCAGTTGCCGTAGATTGATAATAAACCGTGCTCAGTTGACGAATAGAAAGGTAGCGATGCCTATCGCGGCAAGCCAGATGTTGGTGATGTTCGACACGGTTATGTTGAGTATCGCCGCGAGCAGTTTGCCTCTATTCAGCAGAACCAGGCACGACTTGAATTCAGGCCAGCTGGTTAAAGTAGCGAGAACGATAAAGCCGATAACTCCTTTTGGTGCGTGGGAGTGGTGCGCTGCAAAGGAGACAATCGGATCGAGCAGATACCCGGATATGGTCAAAATAAATATTGCCGGCATAAGCCAGTATGCAGGCTTGAAAGAGTGTTCTTCTCTTTCCGGCAAAGCCTCTTCTTTGGGGCGTAGAAAAAATAAGATGAGCGTGGCAGGAACACTGGCTAGTAACCAGTATATATAGTGTCGCGGATTCAGCAGGAAGAAACCGCCGGCAAAGAGCGCGGTGCAGCTAATGGTCACCAGCGTATACCCCCGGTGTATGGCGAAGGTTTTTATGACCTGTCGGCAGATGCCTGCGGCAATAAAAAGCAGGATAGGATTGATAAAATTGGATCCGAGCGGGGTGGAAGCCGCAAAGACTATATCCCCGACAATCAGACCAACCAGCAGACAAACAGCTTCGGGCCCGTTGGTGATGAAACCGGTTAAGGTACCGATTTTATTGTTGTTTTTCAGGCACTCGATGATTATTTCAATGGCCAGCCCAATAAACAGCATGTCCACAATGATGCCCACTGCGCCAACGGCGGCAAACAGAATATTTCCGGAAAAGAGCAGGGCGCTGCCGATAAAAAATATCAGGACCAAGGCCCAGGCGGCAAGATCGAGAATTCCAAGGGTGTTGGTAAGAAATTTCTTCAAGAGAAAGATAAATGAATGTAGAGGTGAGTGGAATCAGGATTTATGTCGGCTGATGAAATCAGCAATGTCGGTTCTGCCGAGTACGAAACCACTTAAAACATGTTCGTCGATTTTCAATGCCGGAATCATCCTGATCCCATCGTCCCAGCTTCGGCGCGGCGCAGAAGCCACATCGATTATTTCCACACATATGTCCGGACGCTGTTCAGTTATCTCGAGGAGATATTTCCGGGCAAAGTAACACCGCGGACATAATGAAGATTTATATAAGCGTATATGCATGAATATTTAACTGTATGGTTATAAACATAAAACAGACAACTTGCAAGCAGTGTGGCGTATGCTGTAGGCAGGGAGGTCCCGCCTTACATCTTCAGGATCTTGCGCTGGTTAAGAGTGGTTCAATCCCTATCAACCGCTTAATAACCATAAGAAAAGGTGAGCTGGTCGACAACCCCCTGGCGGGAAAAATTGTGCCGACAACCGTCGAGTTGGTAAAGGTCATTGGTAAAAATGGCCAATGGGAGTGTTGTTATTATAATGCCCAATCAGGATGCACCGTCTATGCCGAGAGGCCGCTCGCCTGCCGCATGCTCAAATGTTGGGACACGGCCGAGATCCTCGCGCTGGTGGAAAAAGATACGCTGAGCCGTTTAGATATTGTCGATAAAAACGATCCAATTTTCGCCCATATTGTCGACCATGAACGAATCTGCCCTTGTCATGATTTAGGGGATCTGCGGACAAATGTGGCTCGGCTGTCGGCGAGCCGGAAAAAAGAATTAGAACAGCGAGTACGTCGTGATCTTGATTTTCGGAGAAAAGTCACCAGGGAAATGAATCTTACGGTAAGCGCAGAGCTTTTCTATTTTGGCCGGCCGATGTTCCAGCTTCTTCAGCCATTAGGTCTGCATATCTCAGAATCGCCTGGTGGAATACGGATTACCTGGCGTGTTTAGGTGAATGCTGCTGTGGCCGCTGTCTGGAGTTCAGCCGGACAGCGGCGATAAGCAATTTCTGCGATTCCTCAATTACCATTGCTCCCGGGCGATTTCCTCGCCGCGCCTGGAAATTGTTATCTGCTGGACCGGCACCGCTTCTTCCGCCCTTTCCAGTGCTTTTTTGATGATAACATTCATGGCCGAACAGCAGGGAACCTCCATAATGAGAATGGTCAGACTTTTCAAGTGACAGGTGTTGATAATCTCGGTAAATCTCTCGATATAATTCTCTGCGTCGTCAAACTTGGGGCAGCCCATCATTACTGTCTTGCCGTCCAGATATTTTTCCTGAAAATTTTGTGCTGCGACAGCAGTGCAGTCGGCAGCGACGAGCAGATCGGCATTTTGCAAAAATGGCGCAGTGGCCGGGATAAGGCGAATCTGCACCGGCCAGTGGGAGAGAAGCGAACTTTCTGTACTTTCGTGCACATGCCGGGTGGGAATATTGGCTGATTGGCAGCCGGAACCACCAGGGGTTGCGGCACGGGGGAACGACTGGATATGGGTTGAGGCGCAGCCGCAATCCATGGTTGCCGGTTGCTGGGTCGCAGTCTGTTTCTTTTCTTGCTCCAGGTACAGTTCAACCGCATCTTCGTCAAATTCATCGGCCTCCCGCTGGATGACTTGCAGGGCGCCGGTCGGGCAGGAGCCAAGGCAGGCCCCCAGGCCATCGCACAGTTTGTCGGCGACCAGCCTGGCTTTACCGTCGATTATTTTCAAGGAACCTTCGGCGCAGTCGGGAACACATTGTCCACAACCATCACATAACTCTTCATCAATCTGGATTATATTTCGTATCTTTTTCATAACTTTTATCCTCTATAGTTGGCCGATAAGCGATCTTGTTGTCAACAGTTTTTCCACCGAATCAACTGGATGTGTTTTAATTGGGTATCTTATTGGAAAAACCAGTGTCTATGCTTTAATAATAGCACCGACTATCGAGAAATCCTTGATCTGGGTCAAATGACGAAAGATATTTGGGGAATTTTTACGAGTCTATCGAATAAAAAGGCGCCGCATCGTCTTAAGCGATGCGGCGCCTCCGTCCTTCTCTGCTTACGGCAATAATCAGCCGAGTATGGTCTGCAGATCTTCTTCCGGGGTTGCGGCAATAGGCTTGCAGTCAAAGTTTTCCACCAGGACGTTGAGGACGTTTGGTGAGATAAAGGCCGGCAGGGAGGGTCCGAGACGGATATCTTTGATCCCTAGACTAAACAGCGTCAGCAGAATAACTACGGCCTTTTGTTCATACCAGGAAAGTACCATCGAGAGCGGCAGATCGTTGACGCCGCACTCAAAAGCTCCGGCCAGCGCTACCGCAATCTGGATGGCTGAATAGGCATCGTTGCATTGGCCGACGTCGAGAAGGCGGGGGATACCGCCGATATCGCCAAGTTTTTTATCAAAGAAGCGGAATTTTCCACAGGCCAGGGTCAATACCATGCAGTCTTTGGGCACTTTTTCAACGAATTCGGTGTAGTAATTACGGCCGGGTTTGGCACCATCACACCCGCCAACCAGAAAGAAATGACGGATGGCTTTATTTTTCACTGCCTCAATAACCTTGTCGGCGACACCAAGAACGGTATTACGGCCAAAACCTACCAGTACGCTGCCCTTGTCGGTATCGGCCGGGAAACCGGGAAGGGCCAGGGCCCGATTAATTACCGGTGTGAAGTCTTTATCGCTGCCGATATGGACCAGCTCAGGCCAACCGACCAGACCGGTGGTAAAAACGTTCATTTTATAACTGTCGGCCGGTCGCTGGATGCAGTTGGTGGTGAACAGGATTGCGCCTGGGAATTCAGGGAATTCTTTGGCCTGATTCTGCCATGCGGTACCGTAATGGCCGTAAAAATGCGGATATTTTTTTAGTTCGGGGTAGCCATGACAGGGCAGCATTTCCCCATGGGTGTAGATATTGATACCTTTGCCTTCGGTTTGTTTGAGTAATAACTCGAGGTCGCGAAGGTCATGGCCGGTAATCAGAATTGCCTTGCCGGCTTTGGCGCCAAGAGGTACTTCCGTGGGGGTTGGATGGCCATAGGTTCCGGTATTGCCGGCATCGAGCAGTTCCATGGCTTTCAGGTTGACTTCCCCGCATTTCATGGCCAGGCCGACTAATTGCTCAAGACTTTGCCCCTGTTTGGTGAATTCGGCCATGGTCTCGTGAATAAAGGCGTAAATAGATTCGTCTTCCTGGCCGAGAATGGCGGCGTGATCAGTGTAGGCGGCAAGACCGCGTAGACCGTAAACGGTAATCTGCTTGAGGGAGCGGAGATCTTCATTTTCGTCAAGTTTATTGATAAAATCCAGTTCTTCGCCCTGGGCAATAAGACCCTCGAGGCTTGCCGCTGGAGAAAAGGATGCAGCGGAAGCGGAAAAATCGACGGAACCGCCGGCGGCGATCACTTTGACCTTGAAGGCGTCGCGTAATGTCACGGTCTTGTTGATCCATTCCTGGAAACGCAGCGGATCAAAATCGACATTGGTGAGGCAGGCAAAAATTGCCTCGGTGGTGAAACGATCGAGTGAGTTATCGACAAGACCAACTTTTCTTCCGGCGACAGCTACCAGCGACAGGCCCTGTAACGCAAAGGTAAGAAGATCTTGAAGTGCCGCAACCTCCCCTGGTTTGCCGCATACGCCGATCTTGGTACAACCGGTTCCTTTGGCAGTCTGCTCGCATTGATTACAAAACATAGAACCCTCCTGAGTCGAATTTATGTATTCGTTGTTCGAATACTCTGTTAATGGCATGATCAATCAAGAAGCAGAGACCTGCATTCCTGAATCGATATGTGTCAGAATACCCTGCTCGCGTTGCTGTATCTTTGATTTAGGTCAAGAAAGTAGTCTTTTTTTTACGTATTACAATGTGCAGAAGGCGAAAATGGTCGAAGAGAGTGCCTGGTCATAACGATTTCCGCAACAGTCGCCGAAAATATCTGCCCGTGAAAATCCCGCCTTATTCAAGAGAGCAAGCCATCGATCGGCGGCAAAACCTGCGACAGTGAAGATTCTGTGCCAATCCTCATTGGCTTGGCCGGCTTGCATCGGACGGACCCGATATCGTTCTTCTACTTGGACTGATTGGCTGTGCGGCAGATAAATCTTTCGTATTTCCTTGATGATTTTGCCCCCTCCGGGGCGACTGAATATCTGAAACTGGAAAGTTTTTTGCTGTTGGATAAATGATTTGTTCGGCACAAAAAGTTCGACCAGCAGCCTGCCCTGAGGCTGCAGTAAATCCCTACAGTCGGTCAGGCACTTGAGGATTTTATCCTCAGTGTCGAGAAGATTCAGGGTGTTATAGGGAATAAGAATAGCCGAAAAATGGTCGATAAAGGCCAATTGGCACATATCCATACAAAGATAGCGAAAATTGTCCTGAAAAGAATGGCTTCCTTGTGTTGCCAGGTGCAGCATGGGCAGAGATATATCTATACCAACCACCAGGCGATCAGGACCAGGCGATTCGGCAAGTCGCCGGGTCATGCGTCCGGTTCCACAACCAAGCTCGAGGATCGCTCCCTGTTTGGGAAGCCGAGATTTAAAGAAATGTATATCCGCGGTATAGTTGTTCATTTCCAGTGCATAGAAGAAGCAGGCCAGCTCTTCAGGCAAAGGCAGGAAAATATCCTCGGGTTCGTCATCGTAATCTTGATAGAATGAATTCATATGTCCTCGCGCTTGGCGCTGGCTCTTTTTTATCCATCTTGGTAGTATTGGCTGGCCAGGATAGCACACGCTTTTCGGCCCGACAAGAAAGGATTGCCTGGTGGCGGATGTCACCCATAACTCTCTATCTGTCTTTTTTACGACAAGGCTATAAATTGAAAAAAAACCCCCATCCAATAGTCTATTCTACTATGCGTGGCCGCATTCCAGCGAATGTTCAGAAATCGCCGAAATCGATTCCGGCAGGAGATGGTATTGTCAGGATTGGCCGACAGACCAAGGGACGAAAAGGAAAAGGGGTGACAATCATCTCCGGAGTTCCTCTTGATGCGTCCGGGCTTCAGGCGCTGGCCCAGGAGCTGAAGCGGAAATGTGGTTCCGGAGGCACGATAAAAGAGGGAAAAATTGAGATTCAAGGAGACCACCGCGATATGCTCTGTACCGATTTGGCTGGACGCGGCTGGCAGATCAAACGTTGCGGCGGCTGAGTGCTATGGAAGGGCAATGCCATCCAACTGGTGAATACGCAAAAAATATTTTACAAGATGTCAATGAACATATTACGAGGCCATCAATGAAGACGTGGACAAAAAATATTTCTCCTTGTATGTCGAGAATTTTATTGTGTACCCTGATTTTAGGGCGTATTGCCTTGCCGGCAGATGGTTTCAGAGCTGAGGCTGCAACGGTATCTCCGGTGATGGATATTACTTTTCGCGATCAGCTGATTTCCGCCAGACTGGTCAATGCGCCCCTTATCGAAGTGCTGCAGCGGGTGCAGCAGGAATTCGGTTTTAAAGCACATTATCATGGTGAATTGAACGAACCGATTACCTTGTCTCTTAGCGATACGCCTTTGCTCAAATCTCTCCAACTGTTGACAGTCAATCAGTCGCTATCGGTGGTTACCCGACCGAGCAAAAAAGGAGCAGAGCCATCCGATGCAAAAATTGTGGCGGAAATATGGGTTTTGAGCCGGAGCACCAAAAACCATCCCCCGGCCGTTAACTCTGCCGCACCGATGATTGCCAACCCCGACATCCCCGAGCTTGCAGATGCCGTCAGTGTGGATTCTATCGACCAGATCGTCGATGCTCAAGTGGCTCAGCTTCCGCTTAATGAATCCGAACAACCCATGGAAGAGGGCAATAAACAGCAGACAATAGTAAATCTTGCCGCGACCGGCGATCCTGCCGCCGTCATGGCTCTGGCCGAATACACCCACGATGTGGATGCAGAAATACGTCGAACGGCGGTAAGCGCCATCGGCTCTGTGAACAACATCGAGTCCACCCACATTCTGGGTCAGGTTCTAAACGACGAACCGGTGGCGGAGATTCGCCGGCTAGCTGTCCAGGCTTTAGGTGAGAGAAAACAGGAGGCGACTGCCAGAACATTCCTGGAACAAGCGCTAAACGATACCGATGACGGGATAAAAAGCATGGTTCATCAATTGCTTGCCGAGTAGTTGATTCATTTAGGCAGTCAGGTAATTATTCCTCAGGCACAAAGCCGATTTTGTTAATAGCCGCCCTGATTCGCTCCCGGGGAACGTTGTTGTTGGTAAAGGTGGCCTCACCCTTGTCCAGATCTACGCTGACCTGGGACAGGCCGGAGACCTCTTCCAAAGCTTTTTTTACCGAGCCAACGCAATGCGCGCAGCTCATCCCATTAATTTTTATGCTGTCCATTTTGTTCTCCTCAAAAGTCGATTTTTCTTAGTTATTCTCGGTTATTGTTTAACAATAAGCACTTTTTTCCAGCATTGCACATTTTGTGCAGCGAACACTATTGCCGGTAAAGGCAGTAACTGCGGATATTGTCGATCCATCTGTTGCCAAATTGTACTTTCGCCATAATACTATCTTCTATCCATGTATCGATTCAATTGCTTAACACAATGTAACCGTATTATAGCCTATCTCACTGATACTTTTGAAATAGAGCGAAGAAGGAGACAACATGAGCACAGGGTTCAAGTGGCGAATAGGATTGCTCTGGGTTGTGCTGGTATTGCTTGCCGATATTGCTAGTGGTGCAGACTCGGCTGAGATTACCGCGCTCGTCGAAGAAGCATATCAGAATAACCAGGAGCTTCTCAGCATAGTGCAAAACGCCCAGGCCTTGCGCGCCGAAGCTCCTTTTGCCGGCTCGCTGCAGGATCCGGTGATCGGTTTTGGTGTTGCCAATCTCCCGGTAGACACTTTTTCCTTCGATCAGGAACCGATGACCCAGAAACAGTTCTTTGCCGCGCAGAAGCTGCCCTGGTTCGGCACCCTTGATCTTCGCCAGCAGGTGAGTCAATTAACAGCCATGGAGGCGGAACTCCAGGTCCAGCGCAAGAAGCTGGAAATCGTTAAAGATCTGACGGCGGCATGGTATGACCTGGGTTTTATCAAAAAAAGCCTGGAACTTAATGACAATCTTAAAGCCATTGTAATCCAGATGCTGCGGGTAGCGGAAACAAGGTATGCCACCGGCGAAGGGCTGCAGCAGGATATACTGACCGGCCAGGTCCAGCATTCCGAACTTATTGATGAGGCCATAAATCTGGCGAGTCGTGAAAGGGTTATCCGCGCGCAGCTAGGCAGTCTGCTCAATAGAGGAGACCTTTTTATCGAAAATGGACCTCTTGTGGTCGGCGAACCGGGAAAAATCCCGGCCCAGGATGTGCTCAACCGAGCCGCTTTACAATTTAATCCCCTTATCCAGCAAAAACAGCTGGCCGTGGACCGGGCAAAAGTACAGGTACAGCTGGCGGAAAAAGCCTATCTGCCTGATTTTGACGTGCGGCTTACGTATGGCCAGCGGGATGATCTACCTGATTTTCTCTCCGCTTCGGTAGCCATGACCGTGCCGCTCTGGCAGTCGACCAGTCAGGACAGCAAGCTGGCTGGGGCGAAAAACCGACTCAGCGCTGCGGAAAAATCGTTGCGTGGCCTTGCCCAGACTTTGCCGCATAGCATCGATAGACTGCTGGCTGAAATTTCCGGGGCAAGAGAAAATTACACTCTTTTTCATGACGCCCTTACCGTGCAGGCAGGGCAGTTGGCTGACGCTTCTCTGGCAGCCTACTCCGTAGGTAAAGTTGAGTTTACTACCATGCTCGCAGCTCGTATTCGGCTGCTGCGAATTCAGTTGCAAACGGAAAATTATAAATATCAGATATATAAGAAACGGGCAGAACTGGAGGAGTTGGTCGGTACCGGACTTTCATCATTGGAGGGTGCGCTATGAAAACACTGGTTCGGCTGCTGGCTGCCGGATGGCTGCTTTTTCTCATATCATCGCCGCAGGTATTGGCGGGACTGAAGGCCGGCGATGTCGATCCCAAGACCGGTAAAGTAATCAAATACTGGGTTGCCCCGATGGATCCCACCTATATTCGTCAGGAGCCGGGAAAATCTCCCATGGGCATGGATCTGGTTCCGGTTTATGAGGACCAAGAAGGGGAGAAACTTCCAGAATCGGTCATTAAGATTGATCCGGTGACAGAACAGGATATGGGGGTGCGGACGGCGACGGTCAAACGGGCGCCCCTGAGCAAGTCCATTCGCGCCCTGGGAACAGTGACCTACGATGAAAAAAGAATCTATGCCGTCAATCTGAAATTTGATGGCTGGATAGATAAACTTTACGTCAATTTTATCGGTGAGAGTGTCAAGAAAGGACAGCCCCTGTTTGAGATTTACAGCCCGGAGCTGTACACCGCCCAGGAAGAGTATCTGCTCGCCAAATCACAGACCGAAAGTCTGGCCGCCAGTGCCTATCCAAGTGTGCGGGACAACGCCGCCCGGTTGCTGCAAGCCGCTCGGCAGCGTCTGGCTTACTGGGATCTTGAGGAGAAGCAGATAAGGCAGTTGACCCAAAAAGGCACGGTGAACAAAAATCTCACCATTTATTCTCCGGCTACGGGGGTGGTCATTCAAAAGGACGCTCTTGCCGGTCATTTCGTCAAGGCCGGGATGCATCAGTATGAAATTGCCGACCTTTCCAGGGTGTGGGTGGATGTTGAGGTGTATGAATATGAGCTGCCATTTGTCAAAAAAGGCATGCCGGCGGCAATGGAGCTGTCTTATCTGCCGGGTAAACGCTTTACCGGGACCGTGTTGTTTATCTATCCGTTTCTTAATCCGCAGACCCGTACGGTAAAGCTCCGCCTGGCCTTTGAAAATCCCGAAGGATTACTCAAACCGGAAATGTACGCCAACGTCTATATTGATTCGCTCATCGATCCCGCGGCTTTAGTCATCCCCCAGGAGGCGGTCATCGACTCCGGTCTGCGCAAGGTGGTCTTTGTCGCCTTGGGCGATGGGAAATATGAGCCG
Organism: uncultured delta proteobacterium; assembly: GCA_963709745.1. Lineage (GTDB taxonomy): Bacteria > Desulfobacterota > Desulfobulbia > Desulfobulbales > Desulfocapsaceae > Desulforhopalus_A. Next base: position 3,655 of record CAVPXN010000013.1, on the reverse strand, counting down.
CGCCAGGTGAAACTGGGGGTGGAAGGAGAAAACAACACCTTTCAGGTCCTGGCCGGGCTCAGCGAAGGTGATACCATCGTTACCTCGGCACAGTTTATGTTTGATTCCGAGTCCCGACTGCGCGAAGCTATCCAGAAGATGCTCGAGGCCAGAAGCGACAAGCCGACGCGACCAACAGCCGACGATCTGGATATGGGCACTCTGCAGATGGACGACAGTGACCTGGATATGAGCACCCTCAAGATGGATAAAGAGTAAGCTGATGATCAAGGCAATAATTGAATTTTCCATCCGTAATAAGTTCCTGATGTTGATGTTGACCGTCTTCTTGGTTGCCGCCGGCATCCGGGCGATGATGCAGACGCCGCTCGATGCCATCCCTGATCTGTCCGACGTCCAGGTGATCATTTTCAGCGAATTTCCCGGCCAGGCGCCGCAGGTGGTTGAAGATCAGGTCACCTATCCGCTGACCACCGCCATGCTGGCGGTGCCTTTTGCCAGGGTGGTGCGCGGCTATTCTTTTTTCGGCATGAGCTTTACCTATGTCATCTTTGACGACGGTACAGATATGTACTGGGCCAGAAGCCGGGTGCTGGAGGCGCTGAATTCCATTGCCGGCAGGCTGCCCAAAGGTGTCTCCCCCAGTCTTGGACCGGACGCTACCGGGGTCGGCTGGGTTTTTCAGTATCTGGTGGAAAGCGATCGCCATGACCTCCAGCAGCTGCGCTCAATCCAGGACTGGTTTTTGCGCTATGAACTGACCAGTGTGCCGGGAGTCTCCGAAGTGGCCTCCATCGGCGGCTTCGTCAAGCAATACCAGGTGATGGTCGATCCCAATAAACTGCTCGCCTACAACATTCCTCTGCAGAAAGTTCGTCAGGCTATCCAGCGCTCCAATAACGATGTGGGCGGCCGACTGGTGGAAATGGGCGAGACGGAATTTATGGTGCGCGGACTGGGCTATATCCAGTCGATCAAGGACCTGGAAGATATTCCTCTTAGTTCCGACAACGGAATACCGGTCCTGTTGCGTAATGTCGCCCGAGTCACCATTGGGCCCGAATTGCGGCGCGGATTGCTTGATTTTAACGGTACCGGTGAAGCGGTTGGCGGTATTGTGGTTATGCGCTATGGCGAAAACGCCCTGGCGGTAATCGACCGCGTCAAGAAACGGTTGACGGAGATTACCTCGGGACTGCCTGAAGGGGTATCTATTCGGCCGGTCTATGATCGCTCCGGGCTTATCCTCCGGGCAATCGACAACCTGAAACGGACCCTGATCGAAGAGAGCGTCATCGTCGCTTTAGTCTGTATTGTTTTTCTCTTTCATCTGCGCAGCGCCCTGGTGGGAATCATCACCCTGCCTATCGGCGTGCTGGTTGCTTTTGTCATCATGGAACGACAGGGAATCAATGCCAATATCATGAGCCTTGGCGGTATCGCTATTGCCATCGGGGCCATGGTCGATGCCGCTATCGTTATGGTGGAAAATGTCCATAAGCATATGGAACAGAACCAGGGTCAAAAAGAGCACTGGCAGGTGATCCGCGAGGCCTCGGTCGAGGTCGGTCCGTCGCTGTTCTTTTCACTGCTGATTATTGCCGTCTCCTTTTTGCCGGTTTTTACCCTGGGTGCCCAGGAGGGCAGGATGTTCCGCCCCCTGGCATATACCAAAACCTATGCCATGATGGGCGCGGCGATCCTGGCGATCACGCTGGTGCCGGTGCTGATGGGCTATCTGGTCCGCGGCAAAATCATGCCGGAACATAAAAATCCGCTGAACCGGCTGCTCATCTGGATCTATCACCCGATTATCAAGCTGGTGCTGCGGATGAAACTTCTGGTGGTGGCTCTGGCCGTGGTGGCTTTGGCTGTCGCCTGGATCCCCTACAGCCGGATGGGCTCTGAATTCATGCCGCCCCTGAATGAAGGGGATCTGCTCTATATGCCGACGACTCTGCCGGGCATCTCCATCACCAAGGCCAAAGAACTGCTGCAGCAGACGGACAGGATTATTAAATCTTTTCCCGAAGTGGATCAGGTGACCGGCAAGGCGGGACGTGCCGAGACGGCCACCGATCCGGCGCCGCTGTCGATGATGGAGACGATCATCACATTAAAACCGAAATCCGAATGGCGGGCGGGGATGACCATTCAGAGTCTGGTTGATGAACTGGATAAAGCCATTCAGTTTCCCGGTCTGACCAATGCCTGGACCATGCCGATTAAGACCAGGATCGATATGCTGTCCACCGGAATAAAAACTCCGGTCGGCTTGAAGTTGATGGGCGATGATCTGCAGACGCTGTCCGAAATCGGGGAGAAGGTCGAGGCGGTGATCAAGGAAGTCCCCGGCACCACCAGCGTCTATGCCGAGCGGGTTACCGGGGGCAATTTTTTTGATTATAAGATCAACCGGGAGGAGGCGGCAAGGTATGGCCTGACGGTCGGCGATGTGCAGGATGTGATCATGACCGCCATAGGCGGGCAGAATATCACCTCCACTGTAGAGGGACTGGCGCGTTATCCGGTTAACCTGCGCTATGGTTCGGAACTGCGTGATACTCCGGAAAAATTGAGGCGTATCCTCGTTCCTACGCCAAGCGGGGCGCAGATACCGATCACCCAGGTGGCGGATATCACTATCCGTAAAGGGGCGCCGTCCATTAAGAGTGAAAACGCCCGGAAAAATGCCTGGGTCTATGTCGATATCACCGGCGGCAATTCGGCGGCTATGTCAAGGCCGCCCAGCAGGCGGTGGCCGAAAAGATTAAACTGCCGCCGGGATACAGTATCGTCTGGTCGGGGCAGTACGAGTATATGGTGCGGGCGCAGCAGAAACTGAAAGTCGTGGTCCCGGCGACTTTAATAATCATCTTTTTGTTGCTGTATCTCAACTTTAACAATATTACCGAGAGCCTCATCGTCATGTTGTCCGTCCCTTTTGCTCTCACCGGAGGCTTATGGCTGATGGATTTGCTGGGCTACAATATGAGTGTGGCAGTGGCCGTCGGCTTTATTGCTCTGGCCGGAGTGGCGGTGGAAACCGGGGTGGTGATGCTGATCTATCTCGATATTTCCTACCGCGAATACAAGGAGCGTTATGGTGCTTCTTTTAGCCGGGAGCATCTCAATATGGCTATCGAACACGGTGCTGCCCTGCGGGTGCGGCCCAAGATGATGACGGTTGTCGCCATCATTGCCGGTCTGGCGCCGATTATGTGGAGCAGCGGGACCGGTTCCGAGGTTATGAAGCGCATCGCGACCCCCATGATCGGGGATGGTCAGTGCTACCATTCTCACCCTGGTGGTTGTCCCGGCTATTTACGGGCTCTGGAAATCAATCGGTCTGCCAAAAAGCGACCCGGAGTCCACCAACTGAAAAAGGTGAAAACTATGAAAAAAATAATAATTCTTTTAGTGTATTGTGGCATTATTCTGGTCGGTAACGCCGTGGTTGCGGAGCAGTCGAAAATGGCAACGATGGATCATAGTGAGATGAACCATGGGGCAAGTCAGGAGGGAGGAACATTCAAAAATGCGGCAATGGTCGATGGGATCCATGCCGAATTCCAGATTATGGAACTTGCCGCTATGAACATGTCCGATCCCGAAGGACGGACGCACCATGTGATGGTTTCATTTATAAAAGATG
>CAVPXN010000012.1:262500-352677 GCA_963709745.1 uncultured delta proteobacterium | reverse complement strand
GTAGACGCCACAACTAAAGTTGACATTCCGTTCTTTAGTTCAAGGAGGCGGTCTAGATTCTCAATGTTTAATGTTCGACCTGCAACTAATATATTTTTGTCTTTTGGGAGCTTATCTTGCACTATAATTAAGACGGCATTACTGGAAAACAAGTATAAATCTGCGTCCATATTGCTGAGTAGTTCCTGTTTATCTTGAAGACACCAGCTTGTTATATTTACGTAATTCGCCAAAAAAAAATTCAATTGCTGGGCAATGTAGTCACAGGTAGATCTATTCAGACCTACAAAACAGATATTTTTCATTTTCTTGTTCATCTTAAAGCTCCTGCTGGAGTAGTAGTATTACAATAAATGCAACAGACTGAAGTTTGAAAAAGTGAGTGAGTTGAAGGTATGTTTTCAGCTCTTACAGTCACAACAGGTCTGTACTGAAAAATCCAAACAAACACTACCTACAACTCACTCAAGAACCAAGATACCAGATTACCGAGCTTCGTAAAGCAGGGATGTCCCTGAGAGCCATAGCGCAGGAAGTTGGCGTCCATTTCAACACAGTAAGTCGGGAGCTTCAAAGGAATGTATCAGATGGGGGTTAACATCCTGTTATTGCTCATCAGTTGAGTGAATCTCTTGAATAACAACTAATAAGGGCCATCAAACGCGTTGAAAGAACAGATGCTATTATTAAAGAATGCTTCGTTTTTAAGACGGTATCCGGAAACGATCGGGCCAGCGATTGAAGTTTGAAGCTGGTACACATGAACAACTGAGTCACAGCACAATTTACAAGCGTATTGAAGAAGATCGACAACAAGGAGGTTCACTTTTTCGCCAGCTTCCAAGGTTCCGGTAAGACACATAGAAAACCCGGCATTGGTGACGATTCCACAGAAAAAATTGTTACCTTGCAAAAGGCAGCATGAAAATAACTGAGAAGAGTGTCAGAGGCGACACACCTCTTCAGTTTCCAAATACCGCTTTTATTGAGGAAATGGCCTAGATGGATTTCCCCGAAATCTCTAGAGATTCTACCTTTATTTTGCAAAATCAATATACCATAAAGCAAAGGCTTTTAACGTGTTATTTGAATTTTTAAATATTTAAAAAAGTGTTCTGCAAATTTAATTCAAGTTCGAAAGTTGAATAATAAGATTTCACTTATTTTTGATATTTATAAGGATAAGCTCTTGACGAGTGAAGAAATATCAGTCAGTGTTTCAATTTCTTGGACCATGGAAATAATCTCTTCTACCTTACTCGTTGGCCAATTTGCAAATTCCGCACAACCTCTGAATTTTTCTGCCGTTTCCTGATAGCTCATTGGATTTTTCGGGCTCCCTTTGCCAAAGTCAGCCTTTCCTGAGATGATGCAACCATCTTGCATTTCGATATCTATAATGGTTGTCATCTTGTCATAACCCGCTGCTTCGGCTTCACTATTTTTTACATAAAAATCGATCAGACCGATCATTTTCTGAACATCCGGGCGGAGCACAATCTCATCAGTGAATTCTGTCAAACTTTCGCGACGCTCAATGAGTAAGATCGCCATGCAAAATTCCATGGAGAACTTTGCTTGTAATTCATTTTGCGGACAATGATGAATTAAAGTATTTGGCATGTTGTGATTTGTTCCGATCCTCACCTTGACTACCTGTTCCGGACGAATATCATTAGAAAGTATCAAATCCATCATTTTTGTCATTCCTGGATGGGTCAAAGAGCCAGATGGGTATGGTTTGATAGAAATCCCGGGCATGTCAAAAGTCCATGGAGCACCCATTTTTCCGTGAATTGCTTTCGGATCGTAACCTCCACCTGCAGCTGAAAAAAACCTCTTTGGCTTTCTAAAATGTTTTTAGCTGCGGTCCAACCGCCGCCGACCATGTCAGCTGCAAAAACGCCACTTTCGCTTGCTCTTCCTGCGTGGAAAGGTTTCGTCATTGTACCAAAGTTTTCACGTAAGCCAGCCGCTTGGCTTGCGGCCATGGAGATAACTTGCAGTGTCTTTTCATTATCCAGATTGCGCAAGCGACATGCTGCAGCTGCCGCTCCCATAGGACCACAGGTTGCGGTTGTATGAAATCCATGTTGGTAATGCCTAGGTAAAATTGCTTCAGCAATTTTACATTGAACTTCAACGCCCAATTGATATGCCAACATTAACTCTTTTCCACTTTTATTTTGCTCTTCAGTGATAGCAAATGCAGCAGGTAAGACCGGTGCAGTGGGGTGCATCAATAATCCATAGACGCGATCTTTGGCAACTGCAAGTTGGGTGTCATCATAATCATCTGCATGAATACCGATGCCGTTTATCAAGGCAGCAAAGCGAGCAGGTACCTTCATTTTTGTTCCAATGACTGTACCGGGGCCAGGAGCCGCCACATCTAAAATGTGTTGGCGGGAAATCTTACCTGTTTGGGCGACCGATCCAGAAAGAGCAAGCCCAAAACCATCAAGCATAGACTTACGGCCACGATCCAGTACATTACGTGGTATATCTTCGAACTGCGTTGCTAAAATGAAATCTGCTACATATTCAGTTAATCCCTCTTCCAGATCTTGAGTGAGAACAGGTGTAAATTTTTCCATCTTTCTTCTAGTCATTGAATGTCACCTCGATAAATTAAGTGAATCTTAAACTGCGTTAGGGCAATTCTACTTTTTTCATAATTTCTGAATAGGTCTGATAAAGAATAAAAGCCATTTCTAATCATTACTGATCATTGATTGTCCGAAAGACGGTGGCATTGTGTTACGACTGCTGATCAACCCGATATGCGCGGGTTAGATACAGAATGAATTGGCTTGGTCGTGGAGCTGTCCCTATCTATAGTCGGTAGTTTCAGTTGCTATGCATACGTGTCTTTTCTTTCATAGTTAGTACCCGGCTAGAGTTGCAGATTCTCATTATACTTCGGTATTGAGTCTTAGCCAATAGACGAAAGTTTTATCGTTACAGCTCAAGATCAGGGTATTGATTTGGAAAAGTGGTTAATTTCCCCACAATTGATTTTTTGAGTCATTGTTCACATAAGATATTGAATATATGATACTCATTCTTTACTTTATGTAACGAACGTACTTAAAAATTTCCTCAACTATAGGGCCTTTTTTAGCATTAAACGCCGCTTTGTTTTTGTCGAAGAGATTGTTGCCCTTGGTATCCACAGAAATAATCAGTGGGCCGAAATTCTTGACCCAGCAGATCCATAAAGCTTCAGGCATCCCCAAATCGAGCCATTCGACCCTCTCAATCTGCTCCACCTTGCTGGCTGCCAGCACAGCACAGCCACCGGGAAAAACTGCATGCACAGCCTTGTTAGAAGAACACCCGTCAACCCTTTCCGTCCCATACCGCCTTTGCCGATAATGAGTTTGACGCCAGTCTGTTTAATGAACTCTTTTTCATGGACCTCCATTCTCATGCTAGTGGTTGGGCCAATGGAGACCATTTTCCAGCCATCACCATCTTTGGCCACTATCGGACCGGCATGGAGAATGGCCATTCCTTCAAGATCGACTGGCAGCTTCATCTTGAGATCGATAAGCCGCCGATGAGCCATGTCACGGCAAGTGATAAGGTAGCCGTCCAGAAAGACGATGTCACCTATATTCAATTCTTCGACATCTTCGCTCCGGATTGGAGTTTGTAGAATTATTGTCACAGTGTTACCCCCTTATGAGAAAGAATTTCATATCTCATATCTTTGTTGATGCAAATCGTTCCACGACGATGAGCCCAGCAGCCGACCGATACTGCCACGCTTATGGTCGATGGATGTCTGGCCGCCTTTTCGATATGAACACCCATCACAGAGTTCTGCCCGGTCAGTCCCTGCGGACCGATACCAATATCATTCAAGCCTTTTTCGATGAGCAGTTCCATATCGGCTCCTTGCGGGTCGGGATTACGTGACCCGATGGAACGGAAGAGGGCCTTTTTGGAAAGATTGGCGGCAACCTCTATGGAACCACCGATCCCAATTCCCACAAGTAATGGCGGACAGGCATTGATGCCATATGAGGTCATGACATCGAAAACGAACTGAACCACCCCTTCATAACCTGCCGCCGGCATGAGGGTCTTTCCCTGACCCGGTAGACTACAGCCGCCGCCTGCCATATAAACCTCAAGAGTAATGCTAGAGTCCTTTGGAACGATGTCCCAGTCGATCCAGGGGATGCGGTCGCCTGTGTTGTTGCCAGTATTCTTCTCGACAAAGATTTCCACGGCATTGTGTCGTAGAGGTGCTTGTTTGGTCGTTCTTCGCACAGCCTCATCCAGAATCGACCTGATGTCGGACAACAGAGGGAAATCAGCACCCGCTTTCAAAAAGAACTGAATCACTCCGGTATCCTGGCAACAAGGACGATCCAGTTCATCTGCCTTCGCCAGGTTTTCAAACATAGAATCATACACCACCTTGGCCAGCGGGGTGTTCTCGGCAGAACGAAGCTGCCGGAGTTTATCCATGATGTCGTCGGGGAGATGCTTCCCGATATAATTGGTAAAGTTTGCCATAATATCAGTCATGGCTACTACCGCTTGATCATGTTGCATATGTTGCTCCTTATAATCCAGGTAATCAGTTGTGTTCGATTTGTCAGCCTAAGCCAACGCCTTTATTTCTTGAAAGAGTTCTGCCTTCCCCTCAAAGCCGATTCCCTGCAGTTCTGGCATGGTGATATACCCACCCTCGACTTGTACACCATCCGGAAAACCGTCGTAGGGTTGAAAGAGATCGGGATAGGATTCATTGCCTCCAAGTCCAAGTCCGGCGGCGATATTCAGAGACATCTGATGTCCACCGGGAGGAAGACACCGGCTCGGGGACCAGCTATAACTTTTGATCATTTCGAGTGTCCAAAGATACTCAACCAGTCCGTAGCTCAAAGCGCGGTCAAACTGCAACCAGTCGCAATCGGGACGCATTCCTCCATAGCGGATAAGGTTACGGGCATCCTGCATCGAAAACAGGTTTTCACCTGTCGCCATACTGTTGGGATAATGTCCTGCAAGTTCCGCCTGAAGCTCAAAATCGAGCGGGTCGCCCGCCTCCTCGTATCAAAACAAATCATAGCCGCTTAATGCTTTGGCATATTCGATAGCCGTTTGTAGATTGAACCGCCCGTTGGCGTCCACGGCTAGCCGTTGTCCTTTTTTCAACATTTGTAGCACCGCCTCAATCCGTTTCAGGTCTTTACTAAGGGATGCCCCGCCGATTTTGATCTTGACAACGTTGTAACCGCGGCCAACATAGCTTTTTATTTCATCCTGCAGGGCGACATGATCCTTGTCGGGATATTGCAGCAATTTTACATCTTTTCATACCTTTCCCTCCTAGACAAGGTTGGTTTTTTGAATATTTTTCAAAAAATATTTACGTATTTGGGCCATCAACCAACACTGCAAGGCATCGGATAACAACCATTGTTCAGGAACTACAAAAATGCATTCTGACTGAGTCATCGTCATTCTTGCTATATTCGTGCCAAAAAGATATTTCCAGATAAATCAAGGGGTAAACAAATATACAATTGAAAAAAATGGCATTATGTTGCATACATGTGCAAAAATGTTTCATAATGTCTCATCAAGTCGCACAATAGGAGCCCTGTATGTCGATAATTGCTTGCATTCTACCTGACGCATATCTCAAGGAACAAACATGCCTTGCTTTTCAAGGCAAGCATCAAGGTATTCGTATCGAGATCGGATTGATGGAAGAAGGCGTTAGGCAAGCAGCAAGGCTGGCTAAAGAGGGAGTTGAGATCTTTATCAGCCGGGGAAGAACTGCGTTCATGATCAAGGAGGCCCACCCTGAATATTCTGTAGTAGATATCCCTTTTACGGTTCTCGATATTTTCCAGACTATCGAAAGAGCAAAGCTGCACGGAAAGAGCATCGGGGTCGTGGCCTTCTCCTCATTGATATCGGGGCTTAACCACTATGGCACAATGCTGAGCACATCCATCCGCTTTTATCCCTTAGAAAATGAAAGCGAGGTGGAGCCAAAGGTTCTTGCTGCCATTGAGGATAATGTCGATATCATTGTCGGAGGGGCAATCATAGGCAAGGCAGCGAATAAATATGGAATTCCCTTTGCTGTCATAGAAAGCAGCTCTGAAAGCATGCAGCAGGCCGCCCAGGAAGCAAAGAACATTTTCCTGGCCAAACAACGGGAAAAAACCAAGGGAAATCTCTTTAAAGTGGTTTTGGACTATGCTTACGACGGAATTATTTCTGTCAATGCCGAAGGGCTGATTACCATCTTCAACCCTGTTGCGGAAAGAGTCACTCAGATCAATGCTTCGCAGGCAATAGGCCGTCAAATCCAGAAAATTTGGCCAGAACTCGAACTTCATAAGGTACTCAGCTCCGGCAAGGAGGATTTAGCCCAGCTGCTGAATATCAACAACGAGCATGTGGTCTGTAACAAGATCCCCATCCGTGTCAACAATGAGGTCGTTGGAGCTGTTATTAATTTTCAGGATGTGACCAAACTTCAACAGATGGAAGCCAAGGTGAGAAGGCGTCTTTTTGCCTCCGGGCATATTGCCAGCTTCTTCTTTGATAATATTATAGGTACCAGCCCACAATTGCAGAAGTCCGTCACCCTTGCCAGGGACTTCGCCCTCACCGATTCCGCAATCCTGATCCTGGGTGAAACAGGAACTGGCAAGGAAGTCTTTGCTCAAAGTATTCATAATGGCAGCAGCCGTAGCAAAGGACCCTTTGTAGCTTTGAACTGTGCAGCCCTGCCGGAACAGATCCTTGAAAGCGAACTTTTCGGTTATGTCGGGGGAGCCTTCACCGGAGCCAGCCTGAAAGGAAAGCCGGGACTCTTTGAGATTGCACATGGTGGGACTATCTTTCTTGATGAAATCGCGGAGATGAAATACATGACCCAGGGAAAACTGTTGCGGGTCTTGCAGGAAAAGCAGGTAATGCGCCTGGGCAGCGACCGGGTGACGCCTGTTGATGTTAGAATCGTTGCTGCAACCAATAAACCTCTCAAGCGTCTGGTCAATGAGAACGAATTTCGGGCCGATCTTTACTATAGACTGAATGTTCTGCAACTCAAGCTTTTCCCCCTGCGCGACCGCCTTGAAGATGTGACAGCCCTTGCCCGATATTTCCTTAATGCACATGCAGTCAGAATCAATCGCAAACTGGAGTTTTCCAATAAGGCTTTGAATGAACTGACAATGTACAGCTGGCCTGGAAATATCCGGGAACTCCAGAATATCATTGAGCGTATCCTTGCAACGATTAAAGGCAGGAGAATTAGCACTGAGATGGTCAAACAACATTTTGAAGATCAGCATGAAAGCGAAATCCACATCAAACTGAGAAATGATGAAATGGACAATATCCGGCAGGCCCTGATTCTAAGCAAAGGCAAGCATACGGAAGCTGCAAAAATATTGGGTATCAGCCGATCAACCCTGTGGCGAAGGCTTAAACGAATGACAATTTAATGTAGGTTTCTTATGTATTAAAACATGATGAATTGAGGTTGGTTGTAAAAGTGAACCAGGCCTTTTGGGCAATCTCATTATAGATACAATGGCAATGTTAATAGCATGCCTATCCGGTTAACACAGGTTTATTTTTCGAGGGGCTACGGATTTGCCTGCGAGCCTTCATATGCCTTAAATATGGAAGCCGCAGGTGGACTAACAAGAGTAACTGCGCTGAAACATCAATTCTAAAGTGCCAACCTGTACTAACCGGATAGGCATGGTTAATAGCAGCATAAACGGCCAGGCTTGAGCTTCTTCCTGAACAGTTCATAAGTGATCATGCCTGAAAGACTTGCCAGAAAAGGAGCATTCTGGCACTTCCATAAATTCAAAATTATTTCCAGAAAACAAGCGGCAAATGGATCATACTAAATTATTGATAATTCCAGATTATTTTTGCTGATCACTTTGGAATGAGTGTCAGGCAGCGTGGTTGATAGTAACTGAGTTCAAACCACCAGGTTTCTTTGAATCAAAACCCATGAAAGATCTGAACCTTATTCTCACTTATTGTGGGTCCGGTCTCATCATTGCCGGTCTGGGCGTTTATAATTGCGGTCCGCTACAAATAAACAAACGATTTGTTTTGAGGATTAATTATGGGCCATTACACTACATCAACTACATATTGTTTAAATCCTGAATTGCATCCACAATCATTCCTGTCCCTACTGCAATGAGCAGAATGTCGGACGCCACACGAATGTAACGATGCCCTTCCGGCGGCCTACCAAGTTGTATGACAACTGTGGAGGGAAGATCGTAGTAGACAACATCTTGGGGTAAGGGATAGCCTTTTCTCCATTTTTTTGCCTGACCTGGAGGCATGCAACCGTTGTTCTTCTTAGCGAGACCAGGAGGACAGTGGTCGGAATGATACTCTTCACGATAATATTTGCTTATGACATTACGCTGCTGTTCATTAAAATAGAGGTTGCTAACATCGCTGTTTTTCTCATATGAATAGCTGTCACCATTTCCTTTTTGCTTGCTCTTATCTTTCTTGTAGTGTTTCGAACTATTCCCCTGATTGCCATTCGATGACGATTTGTCAGCCAGAATAGGGAGAGAAAAGGCCAACATCCAGGTAATCGCCAGGGTAAGCAATATACTTGTTCTCAAAATCTTCTTGTTCATAATCAGTATCCATGAAAAGTTAGACTCGTGCATGCAATAATGCTGATTTATGAGCACCATTCCATTTATAGAATTTTAGTCTATCAAAACAGGTTCTAGAAGTGAAGGGGCATCACCGAGCCTAATTGCCATTTTTTTAAGAAAGGTTAAGGATGGACCCAGGATTATTTCAGCTTATTTTTATAGGTCATTTTAAGGGGAGTGTCAGGCATTGTGCTCGACACTAACTGACAGTCGTGCAGGCTCTGGTTAACGAATTATACAGCAAAGTGCAGAGCGATTCTTATATTCATCTGGTGGGTGGTTCCTGTTATGATCTATCTGCACAATCTAACGGTGCCAAGGGCGGAAGGTTCATGCAAACTGTTCACCCACTAACCGGAGTCTATAAGGCCCTAGTCCAGGGGACATACAGGTACCCCAATTTTAGCTTCAGTTACCATGATTTTAACAGGAGAAATATCGAACGAAATCCAAGGACATAGAGATTTGGTTAAAGCACTCACAACCATGGTTACAAACACCCATCCATTTTTATTCCAGACATAACTTCCAAGCATATTTGAACCAGCGGGATTGAAGGATAACTCATAGGACAGAAGCCAGTCTCACCAACAGTTCATACCAAAAGAGGAACCTATGAGAGTTGCAGTTTTTTCGGATATTCCACGCCAACTTGGAGGCACGCGAGGCCGTTCTCGAACATGCGCTTGCCCATAAAGTCGATCGGTATGTCTGCCTGGGCGATGGCGTGGGCTAAGGGGCGAGCCCCAACGACCGTATCGACTTGCTCCGGACCCTGCCCGATTGCCCGTGTCTGCTCGGCAACCAATACGCCGCAGTACTCGGCATTCTTACCAATATGAAACCAAATGCACCTGTCGGGTCATCATCTGGACTCGACAGGTGCTGTCGCAAACCAGCTTGTGGTTCCTGAGAGAAATGCAGGACCTCATCACATGGGATATGGTCTTGTTTTGCCATTCAAATCCCTCAAACAAGAGTCTACAACGCCTCCGCCATGGACTATACAACTCGCCAATATAGGGCGTAAAGTGATGAGTTTTAACACGACGAACACCGTGCGGAAACTGAAGACATCTGACTTCCACAGAAGAGCTGTTCAGTTGCCAAAAACCTTATGCATGATGAAAAGTTCCAGGCTGAATTGATGAAGTCTTGGTTGATAAAAGAGATGTCTCTGCTTCACCGTATCGACTACCAATGACAATTTACTCTCTGATGGCCGGCAATTGGTGGCGTAAGATCAATAAGAGTCGTCACGACTACGGTAATAACCCTCCGCCAATAAACGTTCTACTACATCATCAGGCATAGGAACATCCTTGAGAAATTTCAGCATACCGGTCGTTTTCTTCAAGGCTACCCTTAGTTCTTTGCCATTAAAATCTGCTTTGTAATAATTATTCTTGTGATGCTTTGTAAATAGTACTTGTCTGTCCCGCGTTTCCATGACTACTAAACCTTTACCGAGAGAGGTAATTTTACACGTCCTGTCAACATCTACAAAACAGCTAACCTTCCTCGCTTGATGAGGCATTGCTATTGTTCCATCTTTGGTAAGACCTATCAACTTTATTTTCCACAATAGCTTTTTTGTATACATAAGTTATTCCTATTCGATGTTAAATTTTTTAGCTTATATTGGCTCAGTCCGATCGAGTTATTAAATGCTGCTTAGTTACTGATGTTTAATGATGGTACTGACATTTTCACACAGAGACAGACACCAGCTCTGATCGGTTATGACCAGACCAGAACTGGAGGGGCTGGAGTGTTCAACGACAATTACAATTCCCAGTGGACTACATCGAGGGACAACTACTGAATCAAGTGATACCAGCAGCAAGACGTGGTAAAAGAGGCAGTATCATGGGAATTAGGATAGGATTCTTACATCATAGGATAGTTGCAATAAAGGTACTCCAGGATGCCTCTGTGTAGGAGTATACAGCTTGACTCTCAGCTTTAAAAAGAGGGGTATTTTCCACCGAGAATATGCGTATAAAAATGGATCTCATATGGCTTTCAGAAAAACGTAATCAATGGGGTTTTTGATAAGCCCCCTTCTTTCTCTACCCAGCACTTATCTCAACGTACCTGAATATTTGAGGTACCAAGTATCATAGAATACCCATATTCACTTACATAAGATGCAGATTCTTCATTGCTGTAAATATTGGAGTAACAACTCATTTAGTCAAAATACTTATCGCACTAAGCATCATTTAGAAGATCTCTCCCGTTACAGGATCAACTGAAATGTATTTCCTGTCAAACCGAGATTGACCATACTCATTAATGCCATGTGGAGTATCCTTGCTATAAACTTTTGCTAAATAGCTTAAGTCTTCATAGACTTTTTGATAGTGCCAGTTCTCACTGTGATTTTCTGAAACGTATTTCCTCCATATTTTCTTTACCTCTGGGTTATGTCTATGCACAGGAGCATTACTTTCTATCTCAAGCTTCATTGCCCATATATCTTTGACTCTTTGTTCTGGATCGTGACTACTTTGGGTCCTATTACCATCGAATACAAAGAAGAGGTGATAGTGTTGAACACCTGACTTCGAACGTTCTCTTACCCAGAAGTAATCAGTCCGAATCTTTTGTCTGATATAAATCCTTCTAAAAACTTCTAAAAAGTCTGTGAACAGGACATTGTCATCAGGGTAAGTTTTTCCTGTTATCTCTCTGTCTGGAAAATTAAGATCAAAGCGAACAAAGTAAGCTCGATTGTACCTCCTGACTACATACGAAAGCCACCTCTCCATTTTATCCAAAAGGCGTTTATCAAAGCCTTTGCTTTTCTTAGTGGTTCTGCTCAACGGTAAGTCATTGTACGTAACCCTTTTAATGATTTCTCGATTTCTTTTGTTTGTAATACGTGGCATGGTTTCAACCTCAACATGATGATTAATAGTTTGATCTACCGTAGGGATAGATCACATTACCAGGAGAGACGAAACGATTGGCATGGAATGAACTGATTTTGTTATTACTACAGCTATACTTGATTACCGTTCTTCAAATATGGTCTCAGATATTACTCTTCAGTTACCTTAGTATCTTTCCTTCTAACCAATTATAGACTGTTCGATACACGGATTAATAAGGTCAGTTATGTAAGTACAAAAACTATATGAGAGTAAGCATAAGTGCAGCCATACATCGTTAGCATTAATCAGGTACAGACAGAGTTAGATACTATTAATACGGTAGGTACATACAGAGATAAGTAGATATGATTAAAGTATACAGATAAGAATATATAACCCATTAGGTACTTACAGTAATAGAGTAAGTATACAGATATGAGTAAGTCACTTGTATACATTGAGTAGATGAGTAGGTATATTAATAAGTAAGTATACTATTATTATTAGCGGAAGAAATATTTCCCGTTTGCACTCGAGTTTGAACACATTCATTGCCATGGAATCGTAATCTTTTCTCATAATATATATGACGGATAAGTTTTTCTACTCAGGTTGGAAATCACATGGATCAGAATCTGTAAACATCCACCCGAGTGAATGAACACCACCCGCTGTTGTTGGATTGATGGTTGTCAAATCAGTGAGGACAACGGCGAACAAGAAAATCGCTGATTGTCAGAGAAGGATGCTTTGACAAAATTGGTCAGAATTGCGAAGTCATTGATATTATGAAATGGCCGGCCCTGACGACCGTTAACAAACGATCAGAGCCCTGGAAGTTCATGGACTAGACACATGTCCCGATCACGGTCCCAAGGGATTTAAACGCTACATCGTCATGGCGGTGGTGGCACGTAACATACAGCGCCTGGGTGCAGTGTTACGTCACCAGGAACAAGAGGCTGCTGAACGTAAACGCGGACCTTACAAGAAAACAGCCTGAGAAGAGCAGGCTGATGCGGCCGCAAAGTCGATGGCAGAGCTATGTCAGTCTTGTACAATGATGAGAATAATTGTCGCTTTCGCGGCATAGAAGAAAAAATCCTCCTTAAAAGAAAGTCATTAGTATTAAATGGGACTGTGCTGGTACGAGTGTTTGAAAATGCCGGGTTTTCTGCCTGGGAACAGGCTGAAATTGGCCTAAAACAACCTTCATTCTGGTTCAATTATCTCCCAATTGGTTGAGTAGAGCAAACAACTGGGAGAGATTTGGTAGAATAGTGTAAAATATTAGAATTTCATAAATGGTTAACATTGCCACTATTATCCTCTGCCATCGTCTTATCGTGTGCCACTTTAACCTCTCATGGATAAGCTCAAGTCTCAGATTGCTTTTTTGTTGTTAGGTTTTTCAAGGTCTTGTCGCTCTGATGTACAGTAGTTAAATTTGTGAATTGGCTAGAAAGGGGTACCTTCGATGTGGCAACCTTAACCGCGCAACTTGAATTGGAATCAATTTCCAACAAAAGTGTCTTTCAGAGGAAACAAGGAAGTGGGGTTTGGTTTACAATAGGTAATTCAAAAATCTGCGTCTCGGCTTCTGATTCTAGGGTCACCGGCATTATGGGAAACTGAGGCTATCTTCTAGAGTGAACCTCCAATTCATTGTGCAGCCTGCCTGTAAAAAATATTGCATGCTGGGAAACAGTCAGGAAGCATTTCTAAACTGGCATTGTCCGTTTTTTTGGTATTCTGAATATTAAACAGACAGGTAGCGTTTTTTGACTTCTTCGTCCTGTTTTAGCTCCTCTCGCGTCCCTGAAAAAGGAATCACCCCCTTGTCGATGATATAGCCTCGATCTGCAATTTCCAGTGCGAAATGGGCATTTTGTTCGGCCAGCAGGATCGGAAAGTGTTGTTTTAAATTGCTGATAATTTCTCCGAGTTGTTCGACGATAACCGGTGCCAATCCTTCACACGGTTCATCCAGAAGCAGCATTTTCGGTTGGCAGGCGAGGGACCTCGCGATGGCGACCATTTGCTGCTCTCCTCCACTCAGTTCCCCTCCCTTTCGGTATCTGAATTTATCCAAAAGCGGAAAAGTTGTAAATAGGTCCTCGATACTCCAATGGGTTTCAGTTGCTTGGTTGAAAGAGACTTCAAAATTTTCCTGCACCGTCAAATCAGAAAAGATACGTCGGTCTTCTGGAACATAACCAAGTCCGAGGCGTACATTCTTGAATACTGCCTGGTTTGTTATATCTTGATCGAGAAAATGAACCGAGCCCTTGCGGGGATGGTTATAACCCATAATGCTTTTCAGTGTTGTCGACTTGCCCGCACCGTTGCGACCAAGCAAGCAGACGATCTCTCCGACATTTACCTCCAAATCTATCCCCTGTAGAATGTAGCTGTCCTCATAATAGGTGTGGATATCGACAACTTTAAGCATGGACTTTTCTCCCCAGATAGGCTTCCTGAACCTTTTCGTTGTTACGGATCTCCTCTGGACTGCCCTCGGCGAGCAGATGCCCCTGGTGGAGAACATAAATCTTTTGAGCCAGCGAAAAAACTACTTTCATGTCGTGCTCAGTGATGAAAAATGTAGTCTTAAAATTATTCGCCAGTTTTTTTATGAGATTGATCATGTTGTCGGTCTCTTCCGGGTTCATACCGGCAGTTGGCTCATCAAGCAGCACAACACTGGGGTTACGAACCAGAACAATCGCCATTTCAACCAAACGTTTGTCGCCGTAAGCCAGACTGGCGACCACTTGGTTCATACGTTCGTCCAGGCCGACTTGCTCCATGATATGCATGGCCTTTTCAGTAATATGCCGGTCTTTAAAGACATTTCCATAGAGTTTGAAATGTTTTTTTTGTTTGAGGACTAATGGGATATAAACATTTTCTGCCACAGTAAGTTCGTTAAAAATATTGGTGATTTGAAACGACCGGCACATCCCCTTATCGACCACTCGCTGCGACGGCAGCCCGGTGATATCTTCACCATTGAGAAATACCTTGCCCCTAGTTGGCGGAAATTGGCCGGAAATGGCATTGTAGAAGGTGGTTTTGCCGGCACCATTAGGTCCAATAAGTGCGGACATTTCACCTTTACTGATAGTAAGAGAAATGTCTTCGATTACTTTGAACTTGCCATAGGAATGTCCTAGATTCTCGATGCGTAATGCTTCGTTCTGCTTCATTTCCCTCCCCTTTTAAAGACTTTGTTGCGAATAGTGCCGAAGACTCCCTGGGGGAAGAAAAGCACAATGAAAACCAACACTATGCCGAGAAAAAACATCCAGTTTTCAGTATACTGAATGATCAGTTGTTCCAGGATGAAGAAGATTCCGGCTCCGAATAGAGGGCCGAAAAAAACTCCGGTTCCGCCGATGATCGACATAATGACCGGCTTTGCAGAAAAGCTCCAGTGAATGAAATCTGGAGTTGCCATGCTGTTGAACAGGCAGAACAGCACTCCGGCCAACCCGGTGAATGAGCCGGAGATTGCAAAAGCGACAATCCGCATTATTTTTACATCGCCACCGACAAAAGATACTCGCTGCTTATTTTCTCGCATAGCCTTGAGAATTAATCCGAACGGAGAGTGGACAATTAACCAGAGCAGCAATATGCCGATCAAAACAACACTAAAAACCAGATAATACATGTTGGTTGGTGCATAAAAAGTGATTTCAGCACCGAAGATTGCCAGAGTTGGTAAGGAAAAAACCGGTAGGCCGTCACTTCCGCCAGTAACCTCCAGCCAGTTATGGGCAATGGCAAAGAACAACATGCCGAAATCCGAGGGTAATCATGGCAAAGAAGATTTCATCGAGCCGGACAGAGAAAAAGCCGACGAACAACGATGCTAGAAAGGCCGCTAGCATGCCGACGAAAAGGATCAAAAACAGATTCTGATATCCATTCTGAAGCATCAGTGCAGCGCAATAGGCTCCAACTCCGAAAAAAGCACCCTGACCAAAAGATAATAATCCGGTGTAGCCGAACAACAGATTAAAACTGATTGCCATCAAGCCCATGATTAAGATTTCCGATAGGATCATCGTCCAGTAGGTGGGCATAATCAATGGTGCAAAAAATAGCAGCAGAATTAACAGCGCTGGTCCAATCAGGTTGTGTAACTTGTTACTTTGCATAATCACACCCCTTTCCGGAACAGGCCATTCGGCTTAAGCAACAGGGCTACTGCTAAGAGGATATAAGGAATTGCCATTTGCAAGCGCCCGGCAAAGACCGTACCGAAGGACTCAAGCAAACCCTAACAGCAATGCTCCGACAAAGGCTCCGGGAAAACTGCCCATACCTCCAACCACCACGACGATAAAACTTTCAATTATAATCTTTTCACCCATTGAAGGGTTGAGGCTTTGCAGTGGTGCGGCCAAAGCACCGCCCAGGGCGGCAAGCCAAGTGCCCAAGGCAAAGACAGAGGTATAAATCAGTGGCACATTGATACCAACACCTTCTGCCATAATATTGTCAAAGGAGGCTGCACGAATTATTTTTCCCCATTTTGTGAAGTGGAAAAATGACCAGAGCATACCTCCGATGAGCGGTCCGATGACGATCAGGAAAAAGCGATATACAGGATAATCATGGCCGGCAATACTCATTACACCGCTGAGAAAGGCAGGTGGTTCAATCACATGATAACCGGACCCCCAGATCATGCGGACTGCATCATCCAGAACTAGAAGAATTGCAAAGGTCAAGAGTAATTGATAGGAGACATCACGGGTGTAAATCCTTTTCAGCAGGTATTTTTCCATCAGTACCCCAATGACGACCACACAGAGAGGACCAACCATCAAGCCGAACCAGAAAGAATCAAAATACTGCATGGCCTGAAGGCACAGATAGGCACCAAGCATAAACAGCGAGCCATGGGCAAAATTCAATACTCCCATAACGCCGAATACCGTTGTTAGACCGACGGCGATCAAAAACAATAGCATCCCCCAACTCAAGCCATTCAAGGTGTTCAACAACAGGGTTTCCATAGAAGCTCCGGATAGGACGGGAACAATAAAGAAACCTGTAGCAGACTAGTTAAGCTCTGTTACAGGTTTCTTTAGCCCAAAAAGCAGTAGGCCAGTTTACTTTGCAGCACTCATGTTACAACCGGTCTCGGAGACAGGCGGAGTGACGTCCTCGCCCTTGAAAATCTTGATCGGGTTAAGAATACGCAGGGGATAATTGCTGTCGGCAGCGGTCTTACCCCAATTGGCATCGGTAATAGCCTGATGATCTGCTGCTCGAACTCGATTACACCGGTCGGAATCTCTAGTTTCAAACCTTCCAATGCCTTGACAATGGCCATTTTTTCGATAGATCCAGCCTTTTCTGCCGCAGCTTTATAGGCATATACGGCACTGTAGGCACCGTGAGCATTGTAGGACGGGTACGCATTGAATTTATTGAAATAGTCGGCAACAAATTTCTTATTCAGTGCCGAATCGTTAGCCAGAAACCAATAGCGTGTGCCGACCCACAAGCCTTCCGGCATTTTATCGCCTAGTGCAGTCAGAACCTCAGTTGCACCTCCGAGCGACATCAATACCTGATAATCCCTCGTTGAAAAAGCCCATACTGCTTGCTTGCCGGACGAAATCGATCAGATTACCGCCCCAGAGAGAAATAAAAACACCTTCAGGTTTGGTAGCCATGATCTTGGTGATATAAGCGCTGAAGTCGGTAGTTTTGAATGGTGGGAAAGCGACCTGATCGGCTGGCAGGAAAGAAGCTTCCGGATTCAACTCTTTGAGGTATTTCTCAAAATACTCCCAGGACTGGTGACCAAATGCGTAATCGGGTCCAACTGTGGTCCATTTCTTGGCCCCGGTTTCATTGGCGATCAAGGCAGCTGCTTTGACGTTCTGAGCTAGATTAAGCGAAATTCGGAAAGTGTATTTGTTGCAAACACTACCGGTGACGTCAGGTGTCGCGGCGTGAGTGATGATCAATGGAGTTTTCATCTGATCTATAGAGGGAACGACAGTATTTGCAACACCGCTTGAATCGAGCCCGACCAGTATATCAACCTTGTCCTGATAAACCAGTTTTCTGATTGCACGCAAAGCGACATCTGCCTTACCTGTTGAATCTTCGAAGAAACCTTCGACCTTGTTACCGTTAATCCCTCCCCCAGCATTGATTTCTTCGATGGCCATCTCGGCTCCCTGTTTAGCGAACTGACCATAGGCAGACAATGGTCCAGACATAATGTAGATGAAGCCGATCTTCGTGGTTGCAGCATGTGCTCCAGCGAGAGACACCAACATAAAAGCCATAGCCAATAAAATACTTAAAACTCTGCTTTTCATCTCTTCTCCTTACGTTGTTTTGGTGATAGGATTTCGCCTTTTTATGGGCTCTAATTACATAAACGTTTCAATCATATTTTACCAGACACAACAACTAAAAAACTAGTATTTCAAAGGATTGCAATCAATTCGTGAATCACATTCTATTTTGGCACATGAATATCATGTTAGATGGTTTTTCCAAATCAATAAACAATATAAAACAATAGATTAGATCACATATTTTATTGAATCGGTACGATGTTCCAACAGGAAGAGATACCCCTTAGCAAGTCTCGGTTGTATAGCGCTCATTGTACATTCTCCTTTTTGCTAAAAATTTTGGGCACGACCAGTTTGAATCAAATAAACCATTTTATTTTTAAGAAAAAGGGACATCTTGATTCTATAAGAGGAAGTTTTATATCTCAACCGGATTTAGATGCTCTACAGCTTCGAGTCATCAAACTCCAAATTGGTGCGTGGCTGTTAAGTCGTTTTCGACAAATGCCGCTAATATACTTTTCGATCCTTCTATAAAGCAACTCTTGGCAGCCAAATCTATCTAGGTTAAAGGGTTTATATGGCAGATGAAAGCCGTGCCGTTACTCGTCCACAAGAAGCATGTGCAGATCACAGACATTAGTATTCGTGGGTCCAGTCTTAAAGAGACCATCAATAGCCTCAAAAAAAGTGTAGGAATCATTGTTGGCGAGGTATTCATTGATGGAAAGCCTTTGCATCTCCGCAAGGCGGAGCAGTTTATGAGAAGCAAAGGCGCCTGCGGCATCCGTCGGCCCGTCATTACCGTCTGTTGATGCTGCCAGAAAATTTACTCCTTTAAATAAGTCCGGGTGCCGCTGTAATTCTGCTAAAAATGCCAGAGCCATTTCTTGGTTTCGGCCTCCTTTACCAGTCCCCTTGAGGGTGACTATGGGTTCTCCTCCCGAAATGATGCAAGCGGGTTTTCGACTCAGCATATTTGACTTTGAAACATCTGCTGCAATTCCAGAGAGAATTTTGCCAACTTCCCTTGCCTCACCGATAATCCTCGATGTCAGATAGGTCACTGAATACCCCAAGTTGCGGGCCGCCTCGCCAGCGGCTAACATGGCAAGACTGTTGGTGCCGATAAGTATATTGGTAGAGAGCTTCAGCGTCTGATGCCCAATTTTCAACGTTTCCGGAACTTCTCCCCTGGCTCCTGCCTCGAGAATATTGAGCGCTTCAGCTGAAACGGATTGGCGAATGCTGTATTTGTTGAGGATATCCAGGGCATCACTGTAGGTTGTCGGATCAAAGGTGGTGAGGCCTGAGGCGATGCTGCTCAAGTCGTCACCAACGACATCGGAGAGTATGAAATTCAGGGTCGTGGCTGGGGATATGGCCTGAAGTAAACGTCCTCCCTTGATTCCCGACAGGTGCTTGCGGATGCAATTTATTTCGGTGATGTCTGCCCCACATTTGAGTAAAGCTCGCGTCATCGCTTGCTTGTCGGAGAGACTCAGACTTACTGGCGTCCCCCCGATATTACAGTCGATAGGCAGAGCAAGCAAGGCCGATCCCCCTCCGGAAATAAGTGTAATAACCAGAGTGTCTTCATCCGCCAAGTTGGCCAAACGGATTATTTGAGTTGCTGCTCTGAACCCGTTTTCATCAGGTTCCGGATGGCCTGCCTCGATAATCTTAATCCGTCTCAGGGTTTCTGTGTGACCGTACTTTACAGAAATGATTCCTTGGTTGATACGATCTCCAAGAAGAGTCTCAAAGGCCTTGGCCATGGGAGCTGTAGCCTTGCCTGCACCCAGAATAAAAATCTGTTTGTAATTGTTCAGGTCTATCTTTTTGTTGGTTTCCTCAAAGGTTATCATTAACCTTGTGTCAAGGAGATGAACATGGTCCATGATCATCTGATAGGGGTCAACCCGCTTGAGACCGGCTCGTAAAATTATTTCTAACTGAGACTCGGGTGTGCTCATGGACTCTCTTTCTTCTGTGTTAAGTCCTCTTCAACATAGGACAAGGTTGCTCTGGCGCTCTATATATTAGTACGCCAACCGAGTCTGAATATAATACTATCAGTGCGAGGGACCTATCATTTTTTCCGGGAGCCAGGTGATGATTTCCGGAAATATTGTGCACAAGAAAAGTGTAAACATGATGATCAGCACAAAGGGAACGACTCCTTTAATAATATCGCCCATAGTTAATCCCAGTTCCGGAGGAGCTGAACCTTTGAGCACAAAGATGGACATGGCCATAGGCGGAGTCTGGAATGCCATCTGAAGGTTAATACAGATCATCATTCCCGCCCAAAGTGGGTTAAAACCGAGAGATTCAAGTATCGGGGAAAAGATTGGCACAATAATGAACACAATACCTATCCATTCGATAAATAGACCCAGAAGAAATACGATCAACATAATCATGGCAAAGGATGCCCATCTTCCACCTGGAACTGCCAAAATCATTTCAGTTACCACATCTCCGGAGCCGGCACTCATGAAAATGCCCACAAATGCATAACAAAGTGCGGCAATCATAACAACAAAGGCGCTTACTCGAAGAGTTTCAATGGAGGCCTGTTTTATCAAACCCCAGCTGAACTTGCGATAAGCGACAGTCAACAGGATGGACGCAAGACACCCCACTGCAGCTGCCTCGGTTGGCGGCGCAATACCTGAGAAAATTGTTCCGAGCACCGCGAGAATGAGCAGAACAGGAGGTGCCAGGGATTTTATCAGCTTGATGAGTTTCCTGATGCTGAAGGGAGTAATCTGATCTTCTGGAAGTGACGGTCCGAGTTCTGGCTTGAAATAGCAGAGGATAAGTATATACGCCACATAAAACGTTGAGAGAAGCAGACCTGGGAAAACAGCACCCATAAACATCTGACCGATGGAAATGCCTGCCTGTGGTCCGTAGACGACCAGCATGATGCTGGGTGGGATAAGGATACCGAGAGTCCCGGAGGCAACAATAGTTCCTGCCGCCAGTGGCTTGCTATAGCCGCGGGTTACCATGGGACCAAGAGCAATGAGGGTGAGGATAGTCACGGATGCGGCGATGACACCCAAACAGGCTGCTAAAATTGTTCCGAATATTACCGTGACTACGGCAAGCCCCCCCTTCAACCTGCCAAGGGAATCATAAAGACTTTCGTACAATTCCTTTGTTATTCCTGAGTGTTGAAGCACTACTCCCATAAATGTAAAAAGCGGCACTGCCAGATAAGGATAATTCAGGGAAAGATCATAGAACCGACTGTAAAGAATGTGATAGGTCGTAGTAGGCCCAAAAACCAGAGTTCCAACCAAAAAGGCCACACTACCGATAACAAAAGCAATTGGAAACCCGGTCATTACCAGGATAAATACGCCTCCTAACATGAGAAAGGCTATAATTTCAGGGCTTAGTTCAACCAATTGTCTCACCTTTTATTAGAAAATAGAGATCTCGTATAAATTTTGCTATTCCCTGGAGAATTAAAAGCAAAAGTCCGACAGCAAACACGGTTCGGTAGGGGGCGGCAGGTGGATACCAGAAGCTATTAAACATGACTTCATTAATTTTCCAGGCTTTTACCGCCCAGGTCACAGACAATTTAAACATGATGATCATGAGCGGGAAAAACAGGATCATGGCGCAGATGACATCAATGAATGCCTGTTTTCTTGGGGAAATATTGCTGTAAATAATATCAACCCTGGTATGGGCGTTATGCAGGTGGTTATAGGAGGCTCCCAGCATATAGATGACACCACCGGCCATACACATAGTATCGTAGGCCCAGATTGTGGGTGCGTTGAAAAAGTGTCGTGATATTGCTTCAAATGATCCAACCAAGACCAGGAGAAAAGCAAACCATTTTCCCAGAGAGCCTGATGTTTCACTCAACCAGTCAATGAATTTGAGTACTTTCCTTAAAATGGTCATACTTTCCTCCTTCACTTGCCTGCTATTTGATGGCGTTGTAGGCTTTACCAAATTCCTTCATTGAGTTGTAGATTTCCGCAAAAATAGGTGATTCTTTTTGTGATTTTTCCTCATAAAACTTGTCAGCTTCAATGGTCAGGGCCTCTTCAATATCTTTAGGTACCTTTAAAACCTGGTTTCCAGCGGCTCTAAATTCATCAACGGCCTTAACAGATTCAAACACCAGATATTCGTGTTGAGCTTGGGTGAATTTGTCTATGAGCCCCTGGACAATGACTTTTATGTCAGCAGGCAGGGCTTCCCATGCTGTTTTATTGACAAAGAAAACCTGGGGATCACTTGGTGCACGAGTTGGTGAAAGATACACATAGGGGGCTACTTCGTTAAAGTGCATTTTCCAGTTGGATGCCAGGGTTGAATATTCGAAGGCATCAATGGTTCCTCTTTGCATAGCTTCATAGAGTTCACCACCGGGAATTATTACCGTTGCAGCCCCCATTCTCTTAAGAATCTCGCCGCCGTCACCCATGCATCGTGCTTTCAGGCCTTTGATATCCTTGAGGGATTCGAGTTTAACTT
The DNA here is from genome assembly GCA_963709745.1 of uncultured delta proteobacterium. Classification (GTDB taxonomy): domain Bacteria; phylum Desulfobacterota; class Desulfobulbia; order Desulfobulbales; family Desulfocapsaceae; genus Desulforhopalus_A. The sequence continues at coordinate 330,255 of CAVPXN010000012.1, read as the reverse complement.
TGGAATGAAAGAAAACCTCTTCAGGCAAAGGGGACAAAGCCCCTGGAAAAGTCATGACGTTGTAGCCTTCCATCATTTTGTTCAGGAGATCCGCTCCGCCACCAAAATCAAACCACGTCCTGAGCGCTTCACCGGGGAGGCCGCCGGGTCTGGATGAGATCAAGCCGGCGGCAGGCCATTTGTCCAGGTTGTACATGGGACAGGTGTAGGCCATTTGAAGAACATCCTGATCAACGGCATCAAGTTCTTTGTAGGCTGGGACGATCGAACCGCCCACAAATGGTTTGACGGTAAGGCGACCACCAGTGGCTTCAGTGATCGCATGGCACAGTTTGTCGTGGTAAATCTGCGATGGATCAGATGCTGGTCCATGTCCGGAAGATTTCCAGATGATTTTTTTCACAGTCTCTGCGGCCGGACTCACGACCGGGAGAACAAGTACTCCTGCGGCCAGTATGAGAACTAATGACTTTGCTAACAGATGTGTTCGGGTACCCATTTTTGCTCCTCCAATTAAGGGTTTGTGTGTCTAATCCATAGTTGTAGTGCCCTATAAAAAGAGCATACCAACATGACTTCCGGGCAATGTCGCCTAGCTGGCGATATTGGTTACACTATAAACAGAGAGCTCCCTGTCCCATTTTGAAAATACTTTTGATTGGTGGCATAGAGACGTTCCATTGCAGTATTGCCGGTGCAATGACAAAGACCCACAATTTTCAATGTTTCCTGCTGAAGATACTTCAGAGATATATCCAGGTCTGTTTCGGATGCTTCTACCAGATGGCTCCCCCCAAGTACTGCATAAACAGGTCTGCTTATTCTCCAAGCGACAGCATCTATAATATTCTTCATGCCAGGGTGGGAGCAGCCTAGAAAAACCACAAGTCCCTTGGGCGTGTCAACGGCCAGGACGATCTCATCGTCAAAGGAATCGGGACAGAGTTGCCCATCCTTCAGAATTTTAAATCGCGGATTGATGATTTCGTTTTGGTAGACCCTCTCAAATGCGCTAAGGAGAAACACACCTGAGGCTATCTCTAAAAGCGGTTCATGGACAAACATGCAGGGTATGCTCAGTCCTGATACGAAGGCTTCATCAAAGCTGTTCCCAAGATAATCGCAGGCATCACCACGCTGCCCGTATTTCTCCTGAAAAAAGCCCTTTCCCAGAAACAAGTTGAACTGGGTAGTCACTTCGGTCAAGAATCTGAAGCCTCCAGAATGGTCATAATGGCCGTGGCTGATGATGACGTGGTCAAGGCGACTGAGGTCAATGTTTAATAGTTCGGCATTGGCCAGAAAGGCCCCTGACTGGCCTGTGTCAAAAAGGATTCTGAGGTTATCTGTTTCGATAAAAAAAGAAAGCCCGTGCTCATGAATCAAGGCCTTATTTTCACCTGGATTATTTTCAATGAGTGTCGTGATCTTCATGGACCGGTCTCCTTGGTTGTTGCAGCAGTATTACTGCTCTCCGAGCATGTGGGATCGAATATCGGCGAGAGCATTTTCCAGATGAAGAGCCATTGCTTTTTCTGCCCCCGTCATATCTCTTTTTTTTACTGCGTCAAGAATAGCACTGTGCTCATGGATAGTTTTGTCTATTCTTCCCGGAGTGTGAAGACTGGAAATCCATCCGTTGGGAAGTGAGGTTGTCATGGATTTCATCAAAGTATGCAAGGTAGCGTTTTTCGTGGCTTCGGCTAACAAGCGATGAAATTCTCTATCCCGTTTGATAACTTCTGCAGTGTTTTTGCTCTTCGCATTTTCCGCAAATTGGGCCAGAGCTTCTTCCATTTTCAGAATATCGTTGGCATCAGCTTTTTGGGCTGCATAGGAAGCTGCTTTGGGTTCGATGATCTGCCGGACCTGGAAATTGTCAGTGATGGACTGCTCGTTAGATCGAAGCCAGATAATGAACGGCTCGAATTTTTTATCGTTGGTATCGGCAATAAATATACCCTTGCCTTGTTTTACAGAAACAACTCCAGTAACTTCGAGAATCCTGATTGCTTCTCGGATCGAAGATCTGCTGACTTGGAGTTTTTGGGTAAGATCCTTCTCGGAATAGAATTTGTCACCTGGAGAAAAATTATTCTCAGCAATCATTTCCTTGATCACATCAAAAACACTTTCCGAAAGTCTTATTTTTCGTATTGGCTCCATGCATCAAGCTCCATAAAATGTGATCAGAATATAACTTATCAGACATCTACTCATCAGACAAGTTGAACTTAAAACTATTTGTTTGCATCTTACAAGTCTTTTCTATCTCGACTAATTTATGATGATCAAACCAAAGTTCCAAAATAGTCGGAGTATTACATTAGTCAGGTGAGTGACCCTCAATTTTTGCAAGATCCGTAATGAAGGAACACCCTATCGTGGTAGCAACATTTGTCACCGATCCATTCGCAGAATCGGTCATTCAACATTGTTAATGATTGAAAAATACATGAAAAATAAACAAACCTTATGGTTGTATTAATACTGGGTATTGCAGTGAAAGGTGCTCTTGCAGTAACTAGCACTCCAGTAAAGGAACTTAACAAGAAGGTCACTGCTACAACAACCAAGGCTGCGGCATATTGATGTGAGATATATTGTCAAAACCCTCTCCTGTGGATTTTGATTTAACTAGTATTCGTGCTAGCAGTAGTTCCCTTTGGCAAGCTTCAATTGGAGATTACAACTCATTGATTAATCTTTTTCCTGACAAGGTAGGTCTGACTATGTAAAGAGAATTGTACAAAAGGAGGGAGGAAAAGCAAACAGAGAAGAAAAGACACAGCAAAACTAATCTCGCAACATAACCAAAGAATATCTATCATCGTGAAGTCAAGATTTCTAGGAGAACTGAACCGGTGCGCGGACTGGTGGCTTGACATCACCAATAGTTCCGGCTGATAGAACTGGTAAGAAATGATTTTTAAAACCAGCAAACGATTTTCTTTACCCATTTCCTGGCAACTTCGATAGTGTCAAAGCCCTTCACCGGATATTCCGGTCGGTACTTGCAGGTGCGAAACAGAGACTCCGAACACAGGTTGTCATTGCTGACCCGTGTCCGACGGTATGATGGAGTGACTCCCAGCGCCTCCAGTTTGGCTTTCATGGATAAGCCTTTTTTGGGGGCTGCCATTATCCGCATTCAGTACCGGCGGAGCAAGCAGACAGCCCTCAGCCAGGATTGCCTTATGCAAGAGCTTCGCCGCAAATTCAGAACGTTCTGCGGGATTAACTTCCCGGTCAACTACTTTGGGGCTTTAGATATCAACAATTATATACAGATAAAAAATACATGTCCCGGATTGGTGATGATAGAGGCCTGTAGCGCATGTGGGGGCACGCTACGGTTTTCCACGTCGACCAGGGTGGTGTTGTTCATTCGCTTCGTGAAGAATACGGTAAAAGCTTGTTTCTGATGCAAGATAGCGTCCCTCATCGGTGAGTCGAGGAACTATCTGCCCGATGGGAAGAGCATTCAAACAAAATGAATTGTTTTGTCTTATGATAATGTAACCGTTCAGCAGGGAAAAAATGTATGCGGGCACAATGGCAGGTGCCCAGAAAAATAAATTTAGCAACCTGGCTTTTCGTTCTTCCATTTCCATACATGGACGTCACTGCGTCAGGAGCAGCAGCGAGAAGGCGCCGAGGTAGATTACAATGACCATGAAGCTTTCAAATCCTATATTGCCGATTCCATGCTTCTCCCGTCGTAGGAGGCCAAGCAGCAGGATTCCGGTAAGGAGGATGGTGAGTGAAATGATAAAGACTTCTCTGTCGGTGATGGCATGATAGATCGAGCCACTGCGGTAGCTCATGTCGGATACGGCAAGGAACAGAACATCAAAGCTGTTGCCGCCGATGATATCACCGACGGCCAGCGTCAGTGCACCTTGCCGCACTGCCGCAACTGATGTGACCAATTCCGGCAGTGAAGTGGCAACTGCGGTAAATAAACCGCCGACAACGGTCTGGGACATTCCTGTTCTGTCGGCAATACCTATGCCGGTCTCGGCCACCAGGAAACCAGCCGTGGCGATAATGGCGGCAAAGAGGATGAATTGTGCCCAGATGATTGTGGCATTATATTGTTGTACATTCTTTTGCTCGGGCTCATCCACCTTTGTCTCCCTGGTATTTTCTGGATTCCACAAGGGATATGAGCGTGCCTTGGAAACCAGGCGCAACCCTCCTATATAGCCGGCGACCAGAATTGGCGTAGCCGGGTGTATGTGCCAGAAAGTTATTTCCGGAGTTGTGCTGGCGAGCAGGGGAATGGCCAGCAGGGTAACAAGCAGCGCCCCCTGGACGAGGTTTTCAACAGAGGCGGCCGCATGTTCGAGATTGACCTTGCGATGACATATGTCTGCTATGGCAAGAAAGGTTGTTTGGGCTGCAATTCCTCCGACGGCGTTGCTGACGGATAATTCGGCATATCCCTGAAATGCAGTGGTCACGGAAGTGACTATGCCCGGAAGCGAAGTGCTGCCACCGAGAAAAACGGCGCCGAATATGGCCTCGCCGAGTCCTGTTATATCTGCCAGTTTATCCGCTACTCTGGTCATTCTTATGCCGACCAAGGCAATGACGGCGGCAGCCGAAATGAAGACAACCAGTATGAGCCACAACGGCCATGTATCGATTTGAAGCATGTTCATGGTCTTCTCCCAGCAAAATTTGGAGAAAATGGCGCTCTCTCTGCCGCCGCATAGCCGAAACCGCATCAAATGATGCATAACAAATGATGAATTGATTGCTAGAGCAAGTGCGGTTCTTTCCTATCGAGCACAAGATTTGAGAATGAAATATGATGTGCGGTGATTGCACTTTAGCCGCCTTCGCCTTCATCAGTATGCCAGTCCACGAAAGTATCGGAGACGGAAAGACGGCGGAGTAACGAACATTTTTTGCTCTGATGGCCCCGCCAGCCCCTTGGCAATTCAGCTCAGGATCCAAATACTCGGTAGAACCCAGGGTAGGCAAAATGCACAGCACGACCTCGACATTAGCCAGAGCCCAGGATTCACAGTGGCCAAGCGAAGATAGCCCAATTCAGCCAATTCTACCTATGTTTCCTGAAGATCGTGACAGCGAAGAGCAACATAGTGGAGCAGATTCCTCACTCCCTCAATATGGTTGGCACTGATTGTATACCTGAAGAGCTTTCCTGATGTCAGGTAGCCTGCCAGATAGCCCAGTACGAGCCAAACCGTTTGACAAGCTGGTCGTCATCCTCGGCAAAAAGCCGCTCACCAGGAAGTCTGGCCTCCAGCTGCAGTTCCCTGCGCCGCCTGTCGATAAGGGCCAAAAGAACGCTCATTTTCTCTTTGTCGCCGAAACCGTCGATATTGTCCTCGAAGACCTGGCGCAACACCGCCAGATCGTGCTCGTCGCCCAAAAGATCGGCAAGTTCATCGGCCGTCTTCTGATGCGCCTTAATCATTTCCGGCCAAATCTCCCGCAGCAGACGCATATGATACAAGTGATACTTGACCCGCTTCCGCCATTCATGGAAATTTTCCATATTTGGCTCGTCATAGGCCCAGGGCATGGCCTTCCGGCCGCGGCGATAGGTTTTTCGCATGCCACCCCCAACCGCCGAAAAACCGTCATCTTTGACATGCCACTTTTCCAAGTGCTTGCGGAGTTTCTTCAGTTTGCCAAGAAATGTATGGATTTTATCTTCTATTAAAACCGAATCCTCAGTGATTTTCCTCCGGCGGTCGAGTAGTTCACTGCGTGCCCTGGCAAAAATCGTGTTGTCCACGTGACTCTGATAGTGCTTGGCCAGCAAATCTAGCGACTCTATAGTGGACTGCGCATCCCTAACAAATGACAGATCCCTCGCCATATTGCGAATGAATTTGTTTTCCGGGGAGTAATCGGCGAAGGCCGGACGGATCAGTCGAATCAGGCCGCGAATTTTCTTGCACCGTTTGCGCACCTGATGAATGGTTTCATGGCTATCCAGATGATCATCCTCGATCTCGGCTATCGCCTTGTCGATTTGCTCCCCAACAACCTTGCGTACGCTATTTTCAACCGATTTATTTTTCCGTATTTTATAAGCCATAGTCTTTTCTCCATCTGGTTAAAAGGATAGCCTCAAAATCATAGTAATGGTGGAGATGGAGGTCAAGAAATTGCCAGCGGGACATTTTCGGATGTCTCGGTTTTCCTGCAGATGTGGAACTACTTTTTTGCATGACAAGAAAGACTTGACCAGCGTCCCCGAAACTGAAGAATGATCTTTACCCAGGGCGGAAACCCTATGGATTGAACGGATACCGGCACTCTGGTGACCTATGAATGTCAGCCCCCGCTCGATTTCCAGGGGCTTATCGAAAAAGTAATTGTGGAATTAAAATCAATAGATTCGATATGGCAGGAATAAGTCAGTAAAGGGATACGAGGATTTACCTTATTCCTGGCAGGGTAGGACCGGCTAACCACAACGAATCGCTTAGAAATGGAGCAACTGCAAAATTGAGCTTGCCAAAGATAAGGTTATTTCTAAAATTATTCGCTAAAGTTAACATTGCCAAATCGAAGGTAAGCAATTTCGTCTATTCCTTTCGTTTAAGGTGTTTCTTTAACGGAAGTTTCGGAGATAAATTGCGCGGTGGGCCGCGAACTTCTGCAGGATAAAGGTTTAACCCGCAGGTCCCTGTAAGACCCCACTCTCGTCAAAACGGTAGCCAAAGGCCAATAGGACGTCGTTCTGTGTCTTACTGGGAGTTTCCAGGCGGCGCACACGATTTTGCGAACAGGAACATATGGCACCACAACTCTATGAGTTGAATTTGAACACTCTCCTGACGGGAGGTCGGATATGCCGCTCTCGAACCACTTCCTCTTTCCGCCAATGTGGACCATTGCCTCGTACTTTCGCCCACCTTGCCAACAACTCCCGGCGCACGGACTCCAACTTACCGTTAAAGGTATAGGCCTGCTTGCGAGCAGATGATGGAGACGTAACGATCACGGTTCGCTCTTTGTCCCGGTACTCCCCCTTGGTGCGATATGCAAGCAAACAATCCTCATCCTTGCCCTGCTCGAGAAGACGACAATTTTCTGCTGTATCGGCAGGTTCAAAACGATTCGGCGGGGTTGCCGCCAGATCCTGGGCGAAATACGTTGAATAGCTGGTGATAAAATGAATCCGGAGATGGCTGTCAATCCAGGCATGATTGTCATCGGCGTTCATGCCCTTGTCGATGACCACGGTGAGTCGCTCCTAGGTTTTTGCAGGCTGCAGACGATGCCGAATATTTCATCCATTATCGTATAAAAATGCTTACTGTCGCGGATGTTGCCGGGGTAGACGCTGTAATGCACAGGAAGTATGGAGTCCCGGGAAATCAGAAGTCCCAGACCGATCTGGCGCAGACAATATCCCTCTGCCTGATGCGTTTCAGATTGTACGGTATTCTTCTACCTCCAAACTCAGAATCTCAGCTCTTTGCCACCAAGCAGACTGGCACCTTTTCCGCAGACCCGATAAAGATCTGCGAAATGACCTTGGGCTTATCATCGATCCTGGCAATCTCCCAGACATAGAGGTAGGGTCTTCCTTTTTTGTTTTACGTGAAAATGTGCGGTCCATGCATACTATACAGAAGGGTCTAACTTATTTACCATCATATAGATACTTGTAATTATATAACTTTTTATTGAATCACGCAGGTTGTCTCGAAAACTCCTGTCTAAGAATTTCTTGTTGTGACTAGAAGCCTGTTTGTTTGATTCAATAATGAAGCAGTTTATGCTTCTGGGAGCATTTTATTTATGGATTAAATGAGTCGGTTCAGTTGTTCCGGCCATTTTCGAGTATCCTGCATTGTTCGGTGATCATGGACTGTCATGCCGTATGTTGGCATTTTTATTGCACATGGTTAATTATCAGCAACATCAAAAGAACACAAAGGACACAGATGTAGTCAATACAACCGAAGCAATTGTGCAAGTTACTAACATAGTTTAGAATCCATGTTTGAGAGGCTGAAAATGACCCCAAACTGGACCGAAATAGGCTGTTTCCCGGTCTAATTATCCGGTGTTTTGGCCAAATATATTCTGACATTGGTCGAATCAAACATGAATTAGGTAAAGATTTGAGAGGACACTAGGTGTGGTTTAATTGTCAGGCATCATCCGTCCGTTCGTAAAAAAGAACCTGTTCCAGCATTAGTCAGAATAAATTTATGGGAACCGTTCACCGCAAACATCGAACTCGATGCTATCCTGCAGACTCCGGAACTGCTGGCAGTCAATCAACGGGTGGAGTATGTGATTCGGATCGGCGGCATCGGCCTGCTTACCGGGGAAGTTGGCGCCGGAAAGTCCACGACAATGCGCTGGGCTGCCGGCAGGCTACATCCTTCGAGATATAAGGTTCTCTGGGTGACGGCGACCGCTGGTTCCATTCTGGAGGTGTATCGCCAACTCCTGGCTGAACTGGATATCAAGACCGCTTCGTCCTCCCGGGCAGCGCTTACCAGGCAGATTAGGAGCCAGATAGAAAATCTGGTCGTAATCAAAAAACAACAACCTCTGCTTATTATCGATGAGGCATCCCTACTCCGACTCGACGTATTTACTGAACTGCATACCGTGACCCAGTTCGAAGGTGATTCAAAGCCGTGGCTGCCAATCATCCTGGCCGGCCAGAACAACCTGGCGGATAACCTCCTTTACCGAACTGCCGTTCCTCTGGCTTCACGGATTATCGCCCGTTCACATCTCGAGGCCGTTAACCGCCAGGGAATGGAGGAGTGTCTGCTGCATCATCTTAATATTGCGGGATTGAAAAATAATCCGTTTGAGGAACAGGCCATAACGGCGGTGCATCAGGGTTCCGGTGGCCTGTTCAGAAAAGCAAATCATCTGGCAAGAGGGGCGCTGATCGCCGCCGCCGGTGACAAATCCCAGTCCGTCACTGCCGATCATGTGAGAACGGCTGACTCAGAACTATTGTAAATTATAGGAGATACCTTAATGAAACCGGAAGATCATATCCATTTTCTATCGGAACTGCTTGAAGCCATCAATAAACTACAAGCTTTGGTACGCGACTACTGCCGAGAAATGACTGAGGACGAAGAAAAACCTTATTGGATAAGAGACAAAAATAACAGCGAAAAAGTTCCTTTCTGATACCACTCAAACTGTTTCCTCCGGGTTGCTTTCTCATTAACCGATCCGGAGGAGACAGTGCAAAATAATCAGCTTATGTTACCAGGATAATCAGGAAATTGTTGTTCGTTTAATGTGGGGAGCAACACTGGTGAGAAAAAAAGGCAATGACTGGATGCAGTCATTACCAAATCTAGGTTTAGCTTAAACTGGTGCTACACTAAGCTCGTATGCTTCATCAACAGGTAATTCGAGTCCTTGAGCGGCACATTTGGCTAAGGCATCGCACATCTCGTTCATTTCATGACCATTGTGGCCTCGCACCCACTGAAAAATTACTTCATGTTTCTCTAACAATGGGAGCAACACTTTCCATAAATCAACGTTGAGCACTTTCCCTTGGTTAGACTTCCTCCAGTTTTTTGCTTGCCAGTTATAAAGCCAACCTTTATTAATGGCATCAGTAACATACTTCGAATCGGATATTATCTCGACAGTACACGCACGATTGAGTTTTTTTAAACCAACAATGCAGGCCTTCAATTCCATACGACTGTTGGTCGTAAGTCGATACCCTTCAGATATTTGTCTGATTTCATTCTGACACTTCAGGATAGCAGCTGCTCCTCCTGGTCCAGGATTTCCAATGCAACTGCCATCAGTCCAAATTGTCACATCACACATGATACCTACTCCTTGTAAAATGAAATCAGGCCCCCTTTGCCTTTTGCAGCAAGGAGAGCCTGGTTATAGTATGGTTAGGTTAGTTGTTTTCGCCTGATGCAGGAACCGCAGAATAAGTTGTGCCTGAGCCAGATCCTTCTTTATGAAGCAAATTCAGTTCACAAAGTTTGTTCAGTGCTATAGTGACACTAGTCTTTCCACGTCCATAACGTGTATTATCAATAAACATCCCAGCTGTAATAGGAGAATCAGAAATCCTAGCCGCCTTAAGAATATCAACCATGAGTTCAGATAGAGCATACATGTCTATCTCCTCTTTTGTTACCCATTCAAGAATATGGGTTGCTGCTTCATAGCCGTCGGCTTCAACGGTTACTGTCGTAACTTCATCTTGTGTCTCAAATTCAACGGTAAATGGATTCCTTTGCTCACCATAAAGATAACGAGAATCCGCAATGCTGCAGACCATTTTTGTCTTATCAGCTGGACAGTCATCCGGACGACTTAAATTCAGTACCAAATCAACGTCATCCGTTATTTTACCAGTACCGCGATGGACACCACTCTTGTTAAGATGATGGACCACAAGCACTGTTATCCCCAGGTCAGAAATCGATCGAAGAAATCTGCTTACTTTGTCCCAGCCTCGCTCGGATTTAGTTATTGAGGCAGGGACAAATTTATCGAGGTTATCGATGACAAGAAATTTTATTCCAGGGATCACACCCAACAACCGTTGTTGGCCTTCTGTAGTCGACAGATCATACCCTTTGTCATTACCCCCTCGGAGGTAGCTAAAGTTCTTTTTGAGCTGTGATTGATTTTGGAAATTGCCCATAAGACTTTTGATGCGCCTTAGCATCTCCCCGGATGGCATTTCTCGGTCTAAATACAAAATCTTCTCGGCATTGCAAGCGGTCAACCGCTTACCAATCGAACCACTAGATGCAACTATCATTGCTAGAGTTAAGGCAATCAGTGTCTTTCCCGCTTTCTGTTCTGCAGCCAATAAGACTAAATCTCCACGCCTAATCAAAGAAATCACAAGAAAGCAACAAACCTCTATCGGGATATCGTCTAAATCATCGATGGACTTGGGAAGGTCTTCCATGTCAGTTTTTGGCAACTTTCTTTTAATGCCATTCCGTTGGCTCATTTCAATAAATTGTTGTCGTGTTATACTGACCAGTCCCGAAAGAGCAGAAGTAGAGACTCTTTTCTCCAGGTATGATCCGTAATTATCTGTTGATGTAATTTTCATTTATTCTCCTCCTGCAGCATCATGCGGTTATTAGAAATATGGTTTAATTTCAGCGGGGTATTCATTTTATCAAACACCTCTATAAGCTGCGCTCCAATTTCCAATGAGTCAGATTTGGTATTGTCAAAGATGTAGGTGACATCCCTTCCCTTCAAGAAACCCCAGTCCAGTTTATCTGACAGACCTAGGTATCCAGACCAGGTTCCAACGCTATCTGAAGTATTGGAAATGTCTGCACGTGCTATCGAATCATGAATATGGATTTCCTTGCCAACATCTCGCAAAATTAAATCCTTGTTATATATCATGAACTTAAAAGGTGGAGACATGAAATTCCATTCAATCGCACCAGTCATTTTGTTTAACGTCAGCGTTCTGAAAAGCACAATTTCCTCTTCACCAAATTGCCATTGCCAAATCGAGAATGAGTACTGACTGTAATCGGTATAGATATGAAAAAAGTTTTGGGGAGGGCCTAAGGCGTCTGTAAGCAATGAGTCGTGATTGTCTGCTCGATAAAAGGTTGAATTTGGTATAAACTCTTTCTCCTTATGGCTTTGCCTATGGATAAATTTTCTTTCGGCAAAACTGATTCCATACTGCTTTGCGCAGTACAGATAAGTCTCATAGTCAGAGCAACCCAAACGTGTTTTGACCAGAGAAAACGTACCTTGACCGCGCAATTCCCCATCTTGGGTTGCCCAACCATTTTTGCGGAGGTGTTTAAGAAAACCCGGATGGCGCGCTCGTCTATCGTTTAAATATCCATACGAATCCCTACACCGAGGATAGAGACACTCACAGCATATATAGTCACAAGATGGATCTTGATGGCTGAAATAAATGGATGGATCTTCTGTTGAATAAGATGTCCTCTTCGGACCGACGAGTATTTCATCCAGAATTGTTTCTGGTTTCTCCTTAACCTGCACAAAAACCTCTATGTAATTTTTCGACCAGATTCTGGATACTTTGATCGGGAAAGTTTGTAAGTACTCCCCTCAAGCAAGCTCTGTAATCGTAATCTGGAACTTGCCGTGGCACCCTATGTGGGCGAAATCCACTATAAGTATCTGGAATGGTGTTGTTATAGGTATATTGTTCTGGTATCATGTTGTTTCCCTTTTTTGTCACTACACAACAGACCAAAAACCTGTCTGTTGTGTAGTGACATCTTTTTAGTTTAAACTCGTTTATGAGATTTAATTTGCCCTTTTTCTATCAGCCAGGCAATGAACGTGTCTCGGGTAAGACCGATCTTGGATCCAGCCTTAAAGACAGGGGGACCGATTCCTAACGATAATTTGTTGCTCACGCTTTTAGAATTAACTAATCCGGATGTCAGTTCCGTCAATTTACAAAGCGGGAAGACTTCTGTTGGTAGAGCCCTCCTGATGGCTTCAACGAACCAGTCATTTTCTGTATCTCGCTCCTTAACACTGGTGTTTGAGATTTTTTTCATTAATATCTCACCTCCTTTAGTCAGATTTTAATATAGTAATATCTCCATACTCAACCTGATAACTTCATTGAGAATGAGGGACGGCAACTATTCAGCAACTTGGCGTCAGTTCTCTGAATGATTGAGTTTTCCCAAATCTATGATTGTGTTTGCAATTGTTTTTTACTTGTGTGACTTGTGTGAAAAGGAGGGGAGGTCTCGGGCTAAAAAGGAATGTGATTTTATTCTAGTTGATTATGTTTAGGATTGAAAAATCGTTTAAAAAAATTTAAGAAAATTTAATTTCTATAACTGGGCTATGCACTTGACTCAACCACCCACTACCTGTAGTGTAGGTGCATGGAAGACTTCCCGCGCACTTTGTCTGAATTTAGGGACCGCTTCGCCACGGAAGAAGCATGCATTGAGTATTTAACTGCCCTCCGATGGCCCGATGGCTTCAAGTGCCCAAGATGCGACGGAAAGAGCGGATGGAAAATGTCTCGTGGCTTGTTCCTTTGCCAGAAGTGTCGGTACCAGATTTCGGTAACCTCCGGAACCATTTTTCATCAGACTCGGAAGCCGTTGCGAGTGTGGTTTGAGGCTATGTGGCATGTTACCAACCAGAAATATGGAGCGAACGCGCTTGGTCTGCAGCGGATTCTTGGACTTGGCAGCTACCATACGGCCTGGCAGTGGCTTCATAGGCTCAGACGTGCAATGGTACGTCCCGAGCGGGAACAATTGATAGGGCTTGTAGAGGTAGATGAGACGTACATCGGAGGCGAAAGGCCGGGAAAGCGGGGCCGTGGCGCGGATAACAAAATGCTCGTGGCAGTCGCAGTCGAGGATATTTCTGTTCTTAACGGAAAAACGACAGGGATCGGCCGTATCAGGCTTTCTCGCATCCCAAATGCTTCCGCCTATACTCTGCGGTCTTTCCTTGCAGAAAACGTCGCATCGGGAAGCCAAGTGCGTACAGACGGATGGTTGGGATATGAACCGATTACCGTTGACGGTTTTGACCACGTTGTCGTTGAATCCAAGAAATTGGTTATCACGCATTTGACTATCTCGTTGTTGAAACGGTGGCTACTAGGCACCTACCAAGGAGCTGTCCGGGCGCAACAGCTGGACTACTACCTTGATGAATTCACATTTCGCTTTAACCGCAGGAAATCCGCTTCCCGCGGAAAGCTTTTCTATCGATTGGTTCAGCAGTCTGTTGCCGTAGACCCGGTTCCAGCGCATGATATCGTAGGCGGAAGTTCACGCAAGTTCACGCCGACAAAGCCGGATTCAATCGAAACATAAATCTGAGCTACCACAACATATAGTGGTCGGTTGAGCCAAGTGCATAGCCCAGTTCTATAATTCTGCTCTGTTTTCGATCTCAGCCAAATGTGGAGGATATGGATCATATGAAAATTGATGACATTGATAGCCAGTCAAGAATTGACAAATTAAAAGAAATCAGAGAGTTTTGGGGTCTGAAACAACGAGAAATGGCGGTTCTCATAAATTATAGTCCAGAAGACTACAGCAGAATAATGAATGGGAAAATACAAATCACTAACAAAAGATATAATAAAATTACTAATTATTTGTTGAATTTTCCTCGAGTGGACATCGATAATTATCTTAGAGATTTTGATATTCCTTCAAGAGAGATTGACCTCCGGAAAATCATTAAACAAATAATGGAAGATGAGGAAAAAGGTAAAATAATTAATCTATGCAAAAATCTATTTGACGATAGGGTGCTTACCTCTGAATTTACGAAATGGATTCGCAAGCCACATCCCACTCCTTATATATTCGAAAATAAAGATTATCCGTCTGATAACAGTTCGTTTTATTCGAGAGAAGGTGAATTTTATGAGATAGTAAAGCAACTATCGCCTAGTTCAAAAGAGTCAATGCTTTTTATTACTGGTAGCGGTGGCATGGGAAAAACTGCACTAGCAAAAAAAGTTTTTCATTATTTCTTGAAAGAAAATTGCTTCCATGAGTATTTATATTTTCCGTTTAAAGATGAAGTCTTTGGTAAAGATAAAACAAATATTCCCCAACAACCTACTCTTGAAGATCTTTGCAGGTATATTTCAAAAAAACTTGACGTTGATTTTGTAGACACATTGCCTCAAGAAAATTTGTTTTCGAAGGTGAGACAACAACTTTCAGATAGGTTGGTTTTGTTGATTATTGATAGTTTTGAATGTATAAAAGATCGAAGAGCATCTGTATTTTTTGAAACTTTACCAAAATCTTGCAAAACTCTAGTGACAAGCAGGGTTAGTAACCCTGATTTCAACGAGATTAGACTACATGAATTGTCTGAACATTTTGCAAAAAAAATAATTCGTGAAAAACTGTTTCTTAAATACGATTTATTCCGCGATGATAAAGAAAATTACATCCTTAATACGATAGGGACCATGCCTGGAATGATTGATTGGGGGATTATAGAAAGCAACATTATAAACATAACAGGAGGTTTACCGGGGGCAATTGAGTGGGCAGTCGAGGAGATCGCGTCTAAAGCTATTGCGGTTGAGGATTTTGCTAAATGTTTTTTTAGCAAACAAAGTGATATTTTTTGGAAATATTATTTTCAAAATCAATTCGATCAACTTTCAAGTGAATCTAAAAAATTATTGTATTCTCTTTGTTCACTTCCAACATATGTAAATAAATTTTTAATAACTGATCCTGGATCCTTTTTCCGAAAGAGTATTCGTACATTATTGCTCGAATTATCAGATTACTCTTTTGTTAACTTTCCTCGCAACTCTGCACCTGTAATTATTTATGAAAATTATGAAGTGCCCCGTCTTCTTAAACCTTTTCTCGACAGACAAAAAAATTTGATATTTGATCACTTAGAAGAAGAAATAAAATTTTATATTACTGACAACATTCTAACGATAATGCACTTTCTATCACAGAATGATGATTCTCTTTCTCCGTTGAGAAAAGGAATAAAGTTAGAGGAATATGTAAACAAAAATAGAAATCTATTGATTTGGACGAAAGATGCTTTTCGGGAAGGAATGAAAAAAAATAAAATCTTTCACCTTCTTACTTTCAAGGACGAATTAAAATTTTTGCTAGAGTAAAAGGAAATACCTGGAGTAAATGCCATAGCCTATGGTTACCACCTATCAATATTTGACAATTCAAGAAATTCCTGTAATTCTAGAGATTTCATCAGCCAATTTATTTAGAGCGTCAGCCTTTTCTTGAAAGTAATCGTATTGGTCATAGACACCCAGAATCCCGCCTTGAGCATGATTCAGAACTCGTTCTCTGATATGTTGCTTAATTTGCAAACGACTCATAATGGTTCGGGCAGTACGCCGTAAATCATGCGCAGTCCAGTCCTCAACGCCACTTAATGTTTTAAGTTTCTTTCGTGCGCTCTTTGTAGATTTCGCACGGCCTTGATTGGCTCCTTTGCTACGATTGTAATTCGAGGGGAAAACCCATTCAACGTCTCCTGTATTCTCAGGCTTTCGGGTGAGCAGGATAGCTTTTACCTGGGGGGACAATGGTACTAAATTGGTAGAGCCATTCTTGGTGTTATTTTGTCTCCAGATCGCATTTTCAAATTCGATGTCCTCCCATCGCATCGACATTACTTCCCCTGGACGTTGTGCAGTCAGCAGTCCGAGTTTAAGTATATCTCTTGGGTTTGGTGTCAACTTATCGAAGTAAGGCCATAGTGTTTTTATTTCTTCATCGGAAAGGTACCTCTTTCGGGGAGGTTCTGATCCACCGGGTTTACTAAGCCACTGCATCGGATGAATTTTGATCCATCCCTGCTGAATCGCAACTTTGAACATAATTTTGAGGAGAGTAAACAATCTGTTCGCAGAAACAGGAGCTTTGGTTGCCACTTTATTAAGCATCGTGGTAATGGTTCTTGGCTCAATATCTTGGACCTGAAGATGACCAATACCCGGATTTATTGTATTCTCCCATCGCCTGTCTTCTTCAATAATTGTTAAGACTGCTTTTTGCTGCTTCATCCGTGCCTGTTCATCTTTGTACTCTGCCCACAAGTCAATCATTGTTGGTGCAGTTTTTTTTGTCTGTTTTGCCAGCATTGGATCTTTGCCTTTATTGACCTCGGTCATAATGTCACCGGCTGTTTTACGGGCATCTTTGAGGCTAAGCTCAGGATAATTCCCCAAGGAATATCGCATTATTTTGCCATTAAGACCTTTATACATGACAAACCATGTGCGTTTATTTTTGGGGCTGATTCGTAAACCAAATGCACCACTGCCATGTTCTCTGCCACTATCAAAGTATTCAATTGACTTACTAGCTGATTTTAAATTCTTGATAGCCATTGGACTGAATTTGATTTTAGGCATCGCTATATTTCCTTAGTTAAACGGTTTGCAATTATATATTTGCAAACTTTTTGCAAACTTTTTTTTATTATGCTATGGGAAGATGTGGGAAATTTTATTGAAGAAAGTATAGTGTGTGGAAGCATCTAAGTCAATGTAATAAATACGATACAATTGTAAAACGGGAGAACAAGGGATGCTCTGGGTAGCTATGGGTAGAATCAAAAAAACTACATGATCTCATGACTGGGGGACAAGGGGCCGGAGGTTCAAATCCTCTCATCCCGACCAATAAATTCAAGGACTTACAGCTTACTGGCTTTAAGTCCTTTTTTCTTTTGGCACCATTTTGGCACCACTATTCAAAACTACCCTCTTTTCACTTGCAATTAATCCCAACCTGTCCCAGCACATTCTTCATAATTTTTTCTCCGGTCACCGCTAAGCATAACGCCGATTTTGGTATTTTCTACCCTTGCCGCGTTAGCGGGAAAATGAGGGCCGGGGATTGTGTAACGCTTCAGCTGGAAATGGAGAATCCGCCTCTTTATCTTAGTTGGTTTATCCTACCACTCATTTTCTGTTTCACTTCCTTAACCACCTACCGATTAACCTCTGTCGGTAGGTCCATCAACAGCCAGCTCCGAGAATGGGCAGTCAAACATGCTCGTCGGAGGTGCTGGCTTCAATTGGAGTGGGCCTGAAAAGTTTATTATTACCTAAGTAATCCAGTTAACAGAGACCAAGCCAAACGCATCATACCATTGTAAAGTCTCGATCCTATCTGGCACCAATTCTGTGCACCATCCTCCTACCATTTCGTGATAATTATGCTGTCTGTTACCGATTCTTTCGGTTATGATTAGTGGAAATATGTGGACTACATTAAGTGCTGGACGACCAGTTTTTTAGCGTTCTCATAGCAAACGATTACTTATTGCCGATACACCATTGGCGGTTTAATTTCGTCCAGACAATTTGACGGAATCATTCTGCATCTCCATCATCAAGGTCTGGGTGGGATAGGCAAATTCAATCCCGGCTTCACTGAACTGTTTGAACATATCGAGGTTGATAGCCTGCTGAATATCCATATATAATGTATAGTCGGGATCTTGAATCCAATACACCACTTCAAACAGGAGGGCGTAATCACCGAAAGCCTTGAAATGAGCCCGATCAAAACGAACCTTGGCGTTTTTTTCAACTGCCTGACGAATCATCTCCGGAATCTGTGCAACCTTACCGTGGGGGGTCTGATAGACCACACCGAGGGAAAAAACGACTCGCCTTTCGAACATACGCTTATAGTTACGAATCCGGCACTTCAACAAATCAGCATTGGAAAAGATTAGCTGTTCACCGGACAGGCTTCGGATACGGGTGGTCTTCAAGCCAACATGTTCAACCGTACCCATACAGTCGTCGATTATAATAAAATCGCCCATGACAAACGGTTTGTCGAGGACAATAGAAAAAGAGGCGAACAAATCGCCTAAAATGTTTTGCAACGCTAGGGCCACGGCGATGCCGCTGATACCGAGTCCGGCGATAAGGGCAGTGATGTTGACACCCAGATTATCGAGGCCTAATAAAATTAGCATAGCCCAGATCATCATCCGCAGGACAAAACCCACGGAGGTTAGGGTGGTAACCGCCCCAGCATTGCTTTCCAGTTTCTCCTTACGGAAATTTTCAATCCAAAAGGTCACCGCATGAGTACACAGAACAGCGGCCTGGATGAGGACGACGATGAAGATAATATGGTCGAGGTTTACCTCCACTCCTTTTGGCAGAGAGATTCTTCCCGACCCAAATGAGACAGCTAGCACTAAGAAAAATAATGGGTGCAACCGGCAAATCAGTTCGGCCACAAGATCATCCCAGATGGTTATGGTCTTTGCAGTAAAGGCAATGAGTTTCTTATGAATGAACCGCTGTGTGAGCAGAACAAAAAGAAAGAAGATCATGGCGACGCCTATGCCGACCAACCAGTCTTGTACGGGATTATGATAGATGACATAATTCAAAATCATAGGGCTCCTTGGTTCATCATTTTTTTACTTAGACCCTAGCCAAAACAACTCATGATGTCAAATTTGTCTAATAGACTTGATGAAAAGGGTGAAAAAGGAAAAGAGAATCGATTTATTTCTTCCAACTTTCGTCCAGATAGCTTCTATCGACCTGGAAAGACTGATTGCAAATATGTTGACTTCTTTCCTAACTGGGTTCAGAATAAATTTTTAAACATAAAGTCAAAATTTACCACCGCACTCATGCTCTGTTTCTAGACTTAGAATTGCTGAGCTCCATGAAGCTGTATCCCAAATGTATGTAAAGGAAATGCACTATGTTATTGAATTACCAGGCATTCCTAGCAAAAAAATGCGCCATGACGCTATTATGCTTTCTTTTGCTTTTTCCTGTCCATGCGTTGTGTCTAGATAACAATTCGACTTCACCCACGCTTTTGGTGGGAGTGACGGTATTGCCACCAGTCTGCATGAAAAACGCTGATAATCAATGGGAGGGCTTCGGCGTTGAAATCTGGAAAACAGTGGCACAACGCATGGGTGTTCCCTTCGAATTCAGGGAGTTTAATAGCCTTGAATCTTTGTTGGGAGCACTAGAAAAAAAGGATATAGATATCATCCCTACCCTGGCAGTCAATGATCAATTAGATGCTACTATGGATTTCAGCCAATCTTATTTGCAATCAGGGTTAGCCATAGGAGTTCCGACTGAGGATACTAATTACAGGTGGATCAAAGTTACCAAGAACATATTTTCACCTCATATCCTGAAAGTGATTGCCCTATTGCTTTTGATGTCGCTAATATTTGGCATCATTGTGTGGTTATTTGAAAGGCGGCGTAATATCGATATGTTCGGCGATGGTTATGTCAAAGGGATTGGCAACGGCATCTGGTGGGCCATAGTGACAATGAGCACGGTGGGCTATGGAGACAAGGCCCCAGAAACAGCGGGCGGTCGAATAGTTGCTTTCATCTGGATGATTTTCTCAATTGTTTTTATCGCAGCCTTTACGGCGACCATCACATCGCAATTGACCATTGGTGAGCTCAGCGGCAAAGTTCGTGGTTTTCATGATCTTTACGATAAGCGAGTCGGGTGTTTACTCGATTCTGAAGGGTGTGATTTTCTAATAAAAAAAGGAGTAGCCGTAATTCCATTTCAATATACTCAAAAAGGGTTGTCAGCGGTAGATAGTAAGAGGATCGATGCATTTGTCGGTGATGAACATATCTTAAAATATATCGTGAAAAAAGAATTTTCCGGCAGATTGAGGATCCTTGACCGCAATTTCGATGAGTACTTCCTGAGCATCGCTCTGCAACAAAGCAGTCCGCTTCGAAAACCAATAAACAAAGCGTTGTTAAAAATAATGAAAACAGAGAATTGGACAGAAATACTAAATCGTTATATCCGGTAGAGGGCAGAAAAAGTGAACCTATACTACTATATTAGATTTTGACGACAGACAGAGTCCCTATACCTCCTATGGATTTGGAAAGACTGAGTGGAAAGATCTTGACTTTAGAAGACCACAGGAAAAGTATCAAAATGATATTGTTTTCTGTGAAGCTCCACGGGGAAGGTTATGCAGGGCAGCATAATTACTGGTTATACTTTTGAAAAATTGGAGAAATAAATGGACGCATGCTTAATCTTGATTGACCTTCAGAACGACTATTTCGTTGGTGGCAATATGGAGCTTGTTAATATTGGACAAGCTACTGAAAATGCACGACGACTATTAAAGCAATTTCGAAACAAGAATTTGCCGATAATCCATATTCAACATATTTCGATACGACCTGAGGCTACTTTCTTTCTTCCAAATACCAAAGGCGTAGAGATAAATGAAATGGTATCTCCCTTAAGAGATGAAAAAATAGTTCAAAAAAACTATCCAAACAGTTTTCGTGAAACAGAGCTTTTAGAGATATTGAAAGAGACAAAAAATGATACGGTTGTCATTTGTGGCGCTATGAGCCACATGTGCGTTGATGCGACAACTCGTGCCGCGTTTGATTATGGTTTTAATTGTGTTGTCGTTGAAGACGCCTGTGCAACAAGAAATTTAGTATTTAAAGACAAAACAATAAAGGCATCAGATGTCCATGCATCATTTATGGCCGCATTGGCGGTACCTTACGCGCAGGTTCTCAATACAAAAGAAGCATTAATAAATATAGCATAAACAGGGCATGAAGGTCGAGATATCGAAGTATCAGGTATCAAAATAAGCAAGGGTTGCTGGCTTGAACATATGTTCATTGAACCTCAACGCATTGGAAAAGGAATCGGAACAAAAATGTTCGAACATTTGCGGGAAGGTGTACTTCCCAAGGTTTTGATAAACTGGGTGTTCTTGCTGACCCAAATTCCAGAGGATTCTATGAGAAAATGGGATATGAATACAAGTTTGAATATCCATCAACTATTAAGGATCGAACAACGCCTTATCTTCAATTGAGAAATAAGGAGGCGCAAACCACCGCAAGAGGACAAGGGAAACAAGGGAAACCATCGCAACTCTCATGCGGAACCTTAAAAAGTCAATATCTATGGACCTGGAAAGACTGATTGGAAATAGTGTGCCACGAGGCTACACGAAAGATGAGGGTAGGTCCCTCGGAGTCGGCTTGCAGGAGCAGGCTTCAAACCACCTTAAGCTGCTGTGGTAAAGAGCCATGGTGGTGAGCGTTAAGGAAAAGGCCCGGCATGACTGGGTCAGGTATGGATCATGGAGACGAGTAAAACCGAACCACCGATGAGATTGATTTTTACTTTATCCGGAAGGCAGACTTGAAGGATTTTGCGGAAATGTTGAGAAAGTAACTACTTATCACCACCTCGTTATAACAAATGGACACAAACATGAAGTCAGTAAAACCGCAAATTCATTTACGCGAAAAACAAACAGAACTTAATCATTCAAGAGCTATCAAATTCGCGCTTACATATATTTTTTTTGGCTGCTTATGGGTATTTTGTACGGATACCATTTTAGCCCTGTTTGCTCCGGAATCAAGTAGCCTCATCGCGGGTCAAGCAGTCAAGGGTGTGATTTACGTCCTTGGAACAGCCGTGATCGTGTACTGGCTTTCTGGTAAGGCTTTCTACAAAATTCAGGCAAAAACTCTGGCAGATCAGCTTGATGAGGTGGAACACCTTTTTGATGTCGTTATGTCGAACCTCGACCAGGCCATATGTATTGTTTACCCGCCGCGCCACATACGATCCTGCAATGAGAAGGTGAAGAAAATATTTGGCTACGAAGTGAATGAATTAATAGGAAATAGTACCGAGATACTCCATGTTGACCACGAACATTACGTGCGTTTTGGCGAAAAGAGTCAACCTGTTTTGGAACAAAAGGGAGTTTTTAGTACCACCTATCAAATGAAACGAAAAGACGGAGCGATCATCGATACGAGAAACACCGTCATCAACATCCATGAGCGCTGTGGCTGGCAAAGGGGCGTCGTCAGTATTATTGATGATATCAGCGATGTGACTCGAAATCAGGAAGCCTTAAAAAAAAGTGAAGAACAATACCGCTTGCTGGCTGAAAATACGCTAGACGTTATTTGGGCCATGGATATGGATTATAGGTTTACCTATGTCAATCCTGCTGTAGAAAAGGTTATCGGTTATACTCAAGAGAAGTTTATTGACAGTAATCTTTACGATCATTGTACCAGTGAAGTTTTCTTCGAACTTCAAAAAATCATTGAGAAAGAAGTGGCAAGAAAAGACTCCGATGAGGGGAGCATCATTAGAACAGAGATCGTGCACAAGGATGGTTCCAGCATACCGGTAGAAGCTAGATTTAAGGTGCTTTATGACGAGCAATACAGCAAACCGATCGGTTTGCAGGGAACCGCCCATAATATCAGTGATAGGCTAATGTTGGAATTGCAGCTCAGACAAGCCCAGAAGATGGAAGCTATTGGCACTTTAGCCGGAGGTATAGCGCATGATTTCAACAACATTCTTGGAGCCATATTGGGCTATGCAGATCTGGCATTGGAAGATTGTAAGCAGGATCCAGACCTGCAGAACAGTATTGAGCAAGTTAGAAAAGCCGGCAACCGAGCAAAAGAGCTTGTCTCACAGATACTATCATTCAGTAGACAGCACAAAACCGAACGTACATGGTTCCGACCCGCTAGTATTATTGAGGAAGCCATAAAGCTGATCCGATCCACGTTGCCGACCAATATTGCCCTTACTCAAAGTATTAAGGATGTTTCAGAAATCCTGGCCGATCCTAATCAGGTGCATCAGATTGTTATGAATCTGTGTACGAACGCCTATCACGCCGTGGAGGATGCCGGTGGATCAATATCGGTTCTTCTTGAGGAAGAATTTATCACCCTTGAGGATATTGAAAACATTCCCGAAGTCGGCCCTGGAAACTATGTCTGCTTACACGTCCGCGATACCGGTAGGGGAATAGCTCCAGATGTCCTAGAGAGAATATTCGATCCCTATTTCACGACGAAAGAGAGTGGTAAGGGCACCGGTATGGGGCTGGCGGTTGTACATGGAATAGTCAAGGATTTCGGAGGCTTTGTAGAAGTTAAGAGTGAAATAAGTAAGGGTAGTGATTTTAAAGTTGGTTTCCCTATTGCCCGGGGCGTCGAGGAAGTCGACTCTACACACCAAGAAACTGAATTGAGAATCGGGTCAGAGCACATTCTATTGATAGATGATGAGAAAATGTTGGTTGATCTGATGGAAACGATGCTTCATCGGCTCGGCTATGAAGTAACCTCACGAACAGATAGCTACGAAGCCCTGGAAGTTTTTCTAAAGCAACCAGAAGCATTCGATCTCGTAATAACCGACCAGACTATGCCAGGTATGACTGGACTCGAGGTATCAAGGAGATTGCTCGAGATCCGATCGGATATACCGATAATCATGTGTACCGGCTATAGTGATAAAATCTCTACAGTAAAAGCTGAATCATTAGGCATAAAGGAATTCGTCATGAAACCGGTCGATAAAAATACCATTTCTCGAGTAATTAGAGATGCTTTGGGGACGTAACCACAGTGAGCATCTAACTTGTCTTGCAGGAAGCCCCCTATTACATGCAGATGTTGGCTGTTCTTAAAATAGAAAGGTTTACTTATGAACGTCTAAATAGGATAATTGCTCCATTTTGAATACTCCCGAGCATTCGGACCCTCATCAACTCTATTCTGTAGTGGCTTTATTGAGTGCCTTTTCAATCTGAATACCAATATCGTGCCTGTCAAACGGCTTCATAATGCTCCCGACAGCTCCAGCCTCTCGAGTTCTCTCATCCGCGCCAAGGTCAATATTCGCGGTCAGAAACAGTATAGGTATATTGCACTGATGATGGATCTGTTGCGCCGCCTCGATGCCGTCCATCGCACCCGCAAGTTGGATGTCCATCAATACCAGTGATGGTCGCATTTGGCCGGCAAGTTCGATTGCTTTCTCGCCGGTTGCGACTATTCCAGCAACACCATAACCCATTTTGCGTACTATACTGGCGATGTCTTCAGCGACTATACCCTCGTCCTCAACAATCAAAATAGAGATATTTTTCATTGTTTATCCTCTTTCAGAGGAAATATTATTTTTATTTCAGTCCCAGGGTCGGTGGTTGTTTCCACAGTACCTAGCACTTGGCTTGCGAGTATTTTCACAAGCCGCAA
The DNA here is from genome assembly GCA_963709745.1 of uncultured delta proteobacterium. Lineage (GTDB taxonomy): Bacteria > Desulfobacterota > Desulfobulbia > Desulfobulbales > Desulfocapsaceae > Desulforhopalus_A. Next base: position 305,637 of record CAVPXN010000012.1, on the reverse strand, counting down.
CCCGAGCGATTTCAATTGGCTCCAATCAAGACCTGCGGGAAGACCAACGCCGTTATCGCGAACTCGCAGGCAAACAACTTTAGTGGCAGGATCGATTTTTACCCCCACCTCTACTTCACCGCCGCTGTTGTCGGGAAAAGCATGCTTGAGGGCGTTACCCAACAATTCGTTGAGGATCAGGCCGCAAGGGATTACTGTCTCTATCGACAGAGACACAGGCTCGACCGCAAGATTAAGCCTTACATTCCGGGCCAAGGCACTGTGTGAACGCCATATAGCCTGCGCCAGGCTGGTGGCGTATTCGGCAAAGTTAAGCTTGGAGAGATCGCTTGTTTGGTACAGTTTCTCGTGAACCAAGGCCATGGAGCGGACACGGTCGCGCACATCGTCCAATTCTTCGAGTATCCGTGCATCGGTCAGGGCATCGGCCTGCAAACTGATCAGGCTGGAGATGACCTGGAGGTTATTCTTCACCCGGTGGTGGATTTCCTTGAGCAGCACTTCTTTCTCTGCAAGGGATGTCTTGATCGTCTCTTCGGCATGCTTTTGGTTGGTGATATTGTGATAGGTGCAGATCAGTCGGTAGATTTGACCATGAGAATCCAAGACGGGCTCAGCGCTCACCAGCAGCCACTTCATTTTCGGGTTCGTCGGTGCTTTTACGGCGATGAGCTGGTCCCGCACCGGCCTGCAAGTCATTGCTGCTTTGCGGACCGGATGGTTATCTATGTCCAGCAACGTACCATGTTCATCGAAGACCCGCCACTGGCTCCAGTCACGGTCGTTGACATTCTTGATGCTCGAATCTTCGTTCAGTTCGAATATCCGAAGAAACGCTTGATTGACGATCGTGAACTCCCCGCGTTCGTTGACCAGTGCAACTGCCGATTGAAGGTTCTGGATCAACACCCTGAACTGCCCCTCGCTCTCACGCAGAGCTTCTTCGGTCTTTTTGCGGTCAGTGATATCCATGAATGCGCCGATACAGCCCCTGGCGTTGCCCAGCTGGTCACGTAGCGGTACCGCGCTGCCCAGCATAATGATCCGTCTGCCGGAAGGGAGTACAACTTGCAGTTCGGAGTCAAGCAAATCTTGGTTGCCGGCGGCAGCCTTCTGCATAGGCAGTTGCTCGGCGGTTAGTTCTCGCCCGTCGGGAGTGAAGAAGCGTCTGGTTTCGGGCAAAGTTGTAGCCGACACATTCTCTCCAGGCTGAGCCTCGTAGAATTCATTGGCCTTGCGGTTTCCGATAATGTTCAGGCATTGTGGGTCACGAGCGACCCACACAGCTGCCGGCACAGCCTCCAGCAGACGCTCGATCTCTTCGGCGCGTTGACGGAAGGTCTCTTCGGCCTGCTTACGTTCCGTAATGTTTCTGCCGTAAGCGAAAATGTACTCCTGCCCGCTAAATAAGACATGGTTGACGAGTACCTCGGCCGGATACTCGCTGCCGTCTTTTCGGCGGTGCGTGACTTCCAGAGTGAGTGACTTCTTCTCCCGAATCTCCCGCCAGTGCTCGGAGTACTGCTCCCAGGTGAAACCAGGGCTGAAGTCAAGGGCTGTCATTTGCAGCAGCTCGTTTCGCGAGTATCCAAGCATACGGCATGTAGCATCGTTGACGTACCGAACCTTGCCATCCGGCGTGAATTGGGCGAACATTTCGGCAGCAGCATCGATTGACGTCCGCGTTAGCTGCAGCTCCTCAATAACCCGTTTGCGCTCCGTGATATCGCGGAGAATTACTATTGAGGGTTGAGGTTCACCTGGCAGGATGACCGAATCGAGTTCTGCCGGAAATCGCTGACCATTTTTGCGGATGAAGTCCAGTTCGATTTTATCAACGCGCCCTGTCTTTTTTCGTTCTTCAAGGGCGGCCGCAAGTTTGGGGTCATTAGGATCGATCAGTCCCGAACGACCGACACGAATTATCTCCTCTTCGGACATGCCGAAGATGGAACAGGCAGCGGGATTGGCTGACAAAACTCGCCCATCTGGTATTGTCAAAAATATCGCATCCAGGCTATTCTCAAAGATTGAACGAAACCTACTCTCACTTTCACGCAGTGCATCCTCCGCCTGCTTACGTGCAGTTGTGTCGCGGAAGACGGTATACCGGCTGTGGTTCACGGGGGACAATAACCGGCCGTGAGCCTCCACAGTGCTCCGGCTTCCGTCTTTGTGCTGCATCACAAGCTCAACGAAAGTATCCAGATTAAGTCGGATAATTGCCTGCACTCGATCCCGATCCTCGGGCACGATCAGATCGGAAATCACCATGCCCTTCAATTCTTTCATCGTGTAGCCGGTCAACCGCGCAAACTGTGCATTGCAGCCAACAATCCGGCCCGCTTCGCTCTCAACGATCCCCTCGAATGTCGCTGCTGCGAATGTCTTAATGCGCTCCGCGTTATTCTGCGATTGGGTTGCCGCGACACGGGTAGCGTGTATCATGAAGGCTATGACAACGCCCGCGAACGAAGTAGTGCTGATCCTCGCGATGGTCGTCGCCTCGAACAAAGTCGGCAACGACTGCAGCACAAACACTTCGACCCCGGCAACACCCAGCAACGCGCATAGCAGTCCTGGCCCGAACCCAACCAGGATAGTCGTTACCGCAACCCCCACAATCCAAGCGTTATAGGGAACGATTGTTCCACCCCATGGCACAAGTGAGTATCGCAAAGCCGTCACCACTATCGCGATGCCTGCTGCCAGCGTGTAACGCCACCTGGTTGACAACTTCGTAAACCTTTGCGACGTCATTAACCGTATCAGCTGGAATGTCCAACGCTCCACATTCAAAGCGATCGGTTCGGCTGATTTGCGCAGCCAGGTAAATCGATATAAGTTCCGGGACAATCCTCCACCTCCTAGCTCAAGATGGCTCAGGTTCGCGGTTTTATGGTCAAAAAGTTTTTTATCTATAATTAAAAGAGTTACTCGACCTGATCAAGTCAAGCAAACAAAAAAAATGTATATAAATTGTTTCAAATTATTTTTGCAGATCACATCGGATGGAGTGCCAGGCAACCTGCAAGATAATAACTGACTCTCGTGTGCGGATTGGTGTACCACTCAACCATCACCGACCTTGGGCACATCGGAGAGGGTTCCAGGAAATCAATTGATATCATTACTCCATTTTGAATGGCGGTACTGACTACTGCTACTACTGAATCTCTGATTTTCGACAGCCAAGATCTCTCCTATGTACCTGAAACGATTTATTTTAATTATCTTGTCTTTGGAAGACCTATATCAAGTCACAAAAACGATGCCACTTTTCTGTATAACATCCAATTTGGGGTGATATACAGATCAGCAGAATCACTTGCTAACCCTTTTGAACGATCAGGATGAATATTCAAATAAGCAACGGGAGCTATGTTGATACGTCGAAAATACATTCGGTTACAGAGCGGGCGTTTTTAAATGCTCCTCATACCGATCATAACGAGCAGTTCATTGTTGATGCTCTTCGCCGTGCGGGAGCGCTGACGATCTCTCAAGTTGCTAAAGCTGATGGAGAAATTATTGGTCACGTTGCGATTTCACCAGTCACTTTTTTGAATGGCGCAACTGACTTGGGCTTGGGCCAATATCTGTTCTTCCTGAGTCGATCGATGCTGCTGCTTTCAAGACAATCGAAAGGATCTCTTTTCAAGCGGTGAAACCGTTTAGATACGAATTGAGGTGTAACCAAAGAAATCAAATGGGGGGAAGATAACGTTATCATGCCTCTGCCCTTGAGGCAGGGCTTGGTTTGAGGATATTATCGGTTGCCCCTCGCACAGACATACAATGGCGTCATCGACGAAACCATAGGCGGGCATATTGATCTCATCGATGGCTGGATTCTTTCTATTACGGGAATTCCGGTAAATGTCTGGACTACTTTCGACACGATGCCCTGCGCTTTTAATGGAGGGACCTGGCTGTTATTTGGTAAAGGCAAGGTTGAACGATAGATTCGCGCACAGCAGTACAGGCATCCCGCTAAGCGGGGATGAAAAAAGGAGCGGATTAGACCATGTTTCCTTCATTACGAATCTTGATCAGACAGCATGGATCAATGTATATCTTGCCGTGCTGTCTGGTTGCTTTTATGATGCCGACCTCGAGCAGCAGATAGATCATTTTTCGTCCTATCCCGAGGAATTTTGCGGCTTCAGGCACAGTTACCAGATCAGGTAATTCATAGTAGGGAAGTAATTTGAACATCGCACGACCTCAGCAAAAATCGTTACGGAATCATCTGTCAGCCAAAAGCCATCCAGATCCTTTCTGCCGACAGCGTTCCTTTAAGAATAATATAAGCACTGAATCAAGATTGTATACGTTGCCGGCATGTCGCTTTCTCCGCCTCTACAAGTTGTTTGAGCCGGCAAAATCCGAGTGATCGGTTCGCGGTGATTAATATCGTCGGCTACTTGGTCCTCAACGGCTTCTGCCAAGCAGAACAGAGCGGAGGAAGGTTTCAAGGGGAACGCCATACCAGCTGGACCCTCACGAGTAAGATAGTCCCCCTGGAATGGTGGAGACCAGCCAGTCTGAGACGGTTCTGAGCCTTCACTTTTTATCCCGCCCCAAAGCGTGACCGTCACCGAGTACAGACTCCTCGCATCTTTCTTTAGCGGCGCGGACGGCAGCCACAATGTGCTCGTGGACTTCGACAGCGGCGGCTTTCAAATGTTAATTATTTTTTTCCATTTCCTCTTACCAACCGTGCGGTTAAAGCTTAATTTACTGATATGAGTAAAGGCAATAAACAAAGGGGGTAATATAATGAAAACGATGACTGTTAGAGAAGGCAGCCACGGCAGGAAAACAAAGGTAAACGCAAAGAAAACATACCGAGATGATTCCGGCGAGTGGGTAGCGGTTGTGGATGAAACAGAATTTCGCCAGGCCTGTTCTTATGTGTGCCAAGGCGTTAATGATTGTGCCTGTGAAAATCTGCAGGTTGAAGCGGATCTAGATGATGATGGAAAAGAGTACAGGGTGGTGAACAGGTAACCGTTTAGATACGAATTGAGGTGCAGTCAAAGAAATCAAATGGGGGGGAGGATAGTTTTCGACCATTTAAATCTGATTGGCGATAGAGTATCGATTGATCACGGATTGTCGGCTCGATTGCCGTATCGAAATTTTACCCTATAAGAGTCGCGCGAAGGTACTCCTGGAGCCTGGCATCAGTAACAACGGACACAGATCCTCACTAAATTGTGCCCCAAAATATGAAGACTTAAAGCATCATGGTATCGTCCATTTGCTGTCTCACCTATTTTTAATTTGCTGAATTAGACCACTTATCTTATTGCACCCGAATGGTGCCTCTGGTACATTTTTTTGAAAATTGGTGAAAATCGTCAGCCGGGGGGCAATAGAGTAGAATGTATCTTTCCTTTTATGGGTTTCAAAAAAAACCTTTTCAGGTCAGTACTGACCCGAGTTTTCTCTGGCTCGGCGACAAGCATAAAGAAGCACTTGCTACCCTGCAGTATGGCAATCTCGGTAATCAAGGGTTTATTCTTCTCACCGGCGATGTCGGTACCGGAAAGACGACACTGATCAATGCGCTGATAAACAGTTTAGGGGATGAGGTCATTGTGGCCAAGGTTCCGGACCCCGGAATGGAAATAATCGACTTCATGAATTATATCGCGCATGCGTTCGGCATGAAGAAAAAGTTTGTCAGCAAATACGCTTTTTTAATCGATTTTGATCAATTTTTAAACAGTGCCCATGCCGCCGGAAAGAAATGCCTGCTGATTATTGATGAAGCGCAGCGTTTAAGCTCTGCGCTGCTCGAAGAAATCCGGCAACTGTCCAATATTGAAAGACAGGATACAAAGTTACTGAGCATTTTCCTGGTGGGCCAGAACGAGTTTAATGATGTTCTGCTGGAGCATAAAAACCGGGCGCTACGGCAGAGAATCGCCCTCAACTATGTCATCGAACCTCTGGATTTGCGTGAAACCGGTGAGTTTATCCGGCACCGCCTGAAGATTGCCGGTGGCAAGGCAGATGTCTTCAGCCCTGACGCGATCGCCAAGGTCTATGACCTGTCCGGCGGATTTCCGCGCAAGGTAAATGTCATATGCGATCACTCGTTGCTCCTGGGATTCGGTGAAAGCGCTGAAACCATAACTGGTGAGATTGTCGAGAAGGGGGTGAGGGATCTTCTTTTGCCGGAGCTGCCAAAAATTAACACTAGCGACTCTCTGGTGTCTCAGCCATCTGCCGACAGTGCTGACTCGGAAAATTTACCCGAAAGAGCCCCGGAACCTGATCCTGAACCTGAAAGTGAATCTAAGCCTCTGCAAGAAGTCAATTCCAGGAAAGGCTGGAAAACATTCAGTCCTGTTATTCTGATTGCGGTGGTAGTTGTGATTGCTGCATTCCTGGTGTATTGGGAAAAATCCCGGGACTTACCGTCCAATGACAATAGTAACGAAGTACAGTCGTCTTACAGCAGTAAACATAAAGTAACTACCATCAGAGCAGACTACACCCAGGAACCGAGCCAGGAAACGACCTCACCAAATGAAAAGCTCGCCCCGGCCCCCGATATAAAAGTTGCCGATACGGGTGCCCAGGAGGTGTTGACTGTCGAGGAGCCTGAAGTTGAAGAAGTGCAACCAGTCAGTGCGGTACCAGCAGAAGAAAAAGCGGATGTTTTGGAACGAGCACCGATCTTACCTGAATTGCCCGACAAAGAGGCCGGGATACCTGAAGACGAAGGAAGCGTTGTAGTCAGCAGTTCTCCCAGCACCCAGATGGATACACCGTCTCAACTAGATCAGAAAAATATATCAAATATCGAAGAACCAAAGAAAATTCCTGATATCTCTGAAACAGATACGATTGAAGTTAAAGAACCGAAAAACCTGGATTCTGGAGCATTGATTGATTTTGTGATTAAGAGACGATCTAAATGACTGTTTGAGATTGTCTTACAATCCAAATTTTCAAAATTGCTCGCATAGGAGTGCACCTGTGTTTCCCCAATTTTTCGATAAATTATAGAAGACACACAGATAGGTGTGCCCCTACGGAAATCGTTACGAAGAGTTTTTGCGACACCATCATATTTTGCAAAAGTACTTTCTTATGCATAAACAACCCATAAGGGGCAGCATCATGTTTCATCTCCTGCAGAAAATATTTTTATCAGCTCTTGTTGTACTTATGATTTCCGCATGTTCGAGTTCTGACGAGCAGGGCGAGAAAGGACGGATCGCACAAAAGACCGACAAAATTGCCCATGCAGCCGTGCAGAGTATTAAAACCCCGATCGAGCAGGCCAATGCCGCCAAAGAGCTTACCGAACAGCACAATAGTGCAATGAAGAAAAACATTGAATAATACCAGGTGCGCATTGCGAAAAATCAACCGACATCACCAAAAGACCATAAAACTCAGCTCGTCAAGAATGCGGCCCAAAACATCAAAGCGTTTTATCGAAAACTCAAGTGAGCTTTGCAGTCATTTTATGGCAATTGGTTGCTATTTCTCCTCTTGTGCTGCAACATCGACCGTCACCGACAGCATATGCATCCCTCCCCCCATCACGACCCCTTTTACCGGGGCTACATCACCGTAATCACGTCCCCAGGCAACGGTAATATAGCTTTCATTGACCAGTAAATTATTGGTGGGATCCAGATCCACCCAGCCAAAATCCGGCACGAAGACGGAGACCCAGGCATGCGATGCATCAGCACCAACCAACTTGGGTTTTCCAGGCGGCGGTCTCGTTTCCATATACCCGCTCACATAGCGGGCGGCAAGCCCCAGTCCACGCAGGCAGCTGATTGCCAGATGAGCAAAATCCTGGCACACGCCTTTTCTGTTTATCAATACCTGCTCAACCGTCGTATCCACAGTACTGGCAGTTTTATCGTAGGAAAATTCGGTGAAAATCCGCCGCACCAGATCAATGGCACCAAGCAGCACCGGCATGCCCTGGGAAAAAGATGGTCGGGCATAAGCCATCGCTGCAGCATTGACTGTAACCAGCGGACTGGCAAAGGCAAACTGCGACGCATCAAGCTCGAACAGAGTTCTCCGTTCTGCCAACCGCTGCGCCGCAATTTCATAAGGGACCGTTGCCTCTGCTGTCGGGATGATCGGAGGCGAAGTGTTGACGATGCTGGTGGCCGACATAGTTAATTCATTATGCGGGTGCTGCACCATGAATACGTGCACCGTATTGCCGTAATAATCTGTCCTGCAATGCAGATACTGCGGCTGGGGTATGATCGACAACAGACACTCACAGACTTCCTGAAAGGGGGTCTGGCGAGGATGCAGCACGAGTTCATTCTGAGACAGCGAAGCAGGCGCAGAGTACTTATAGCCCGTCTTATGCATAATGCGATATTTCATTCTGGACGCATCCCCTGGATCACTGAATAATGTGGGGTTGCCGGCACTCGACTGAGATAGTGCCCACTGATTTGCTGGCTGAATTCCTTGAGAAGGGTTTCCATGGATGAGAGAAATCCCAGCAGCATTTCATCTTGATCCTTGTTGGCACCAGACTCTAATCGGGTGAGATTAAGCAGGCGGACAGTCGTCAGCATTTCCAAGGTGATGCGTTCCTCGGCACAGGAAAATCGCCGATCCCTCTGCCGAGGGAGGTGTTCAACATGGTCGGCAAGCCGGCTGAATTGAAAAGCCAGAGATTTAGGGTTACTTTCATCGGCCAGCAGGAGGTCTAAAACCGGTGCCAGTTGAAAAGTGGATTTATATCTGGCGCGATAGGTCATCAGACTATCCGATACTTCCAGCAAAGATTTCAAAGTATTGTCGGCATCACGGCAAATCTGAGGGAGACCGATCCGAATAAGAATCGCTTGATTCATAGCCCGTTCGACCCTGCGACCCATGTCCATAAAGCGCCAGCCCAGGCCACGCGTCATGCTTTCCATCGCCAGTCCACTAAAAGCGCTCAAGGTAAATAAGGTCTTGTCCAGGAGTTCTATCGGATCATTGAATGGATTCTGGGTAAATTCTTCCAGGCGATTAATTGCCCGAGAGGAATCAACCGAAAGTCGATCCCGGACATTTCTCGTAGTCTCCTGCACGCGACGCAGGATAAAAACTACACTTTCCGGTTTATCCTTGCGATACAGGGCATCACGGAGATGGTGCGACAGCTCACGGTAAAAGAGATGGCCGTTTTCCGCCGCAGAATTCTTGGGGATGATATTTTTGGTCCGAAGAATATCGAGCAGAAATTGTAACTCGGGAATATCCTCCAGCCGATCCTCGCCGGATAAGCGTCGATACACCGAGCGCAAAAGACGGATCAACCCTTCGGCACGCTCCAAATACCGACCCAGCCAGAGTAAATTGTCGGCGACCCTGCTGGGCAGATCATTGCTGCGTTTGAATTCGGCGACCGCATGAAACCCATCCATCAGGGTAAAAGGTTCGACCGGCTGGTCGGAGAGCACCCAGACATCCTTGCTCTGTTGTTGGTCCAGATCGCCCCGTTGCAGTGTTTCCACATTATCGGCACTAATCGCCAGACCGCCGGGCATAACCGAAAAGCCTTGTTCCGTAGCGCAGGTAAAAACGCGGATCACATTATAGCACTGGCTGATCCGACCGTTGTCCCATGATGGCGCCAAAGAAGGAGCAAGTGGCGCGGAAATCATATAACAAGCCGGGTTTGAGCTTATTTGAGCCATCGAATCAGCAGTTTGATCGACGACTGCCGATGTATCCATGGCTGGAGAGACAATCAACCGTTGCAGGTTGGCCATGGCATGATTGAATCCATCGTTATTACCGCACCACCAGCCAGGATGATTTTCCAACAGCAACTCCTGGTCAAGCAATTGCGGGCAAAGCTGGGGAAGAAAAGTTGTTAGAATTGGCGTGTCGACAAAACCGCTGCCAATAGGATTGACAATATCGATGTTTTGTTCCCGACTTACCTGAATAAGTCCAGCCACGCCACTGGCCGTTTCCCGCCGCAGGGCAAAGGGGTCACTACTGAGGTCGGGAATGTGGCGAAAGATGGCCTCGACCGGCTCAAGCCCTGCCAGTTTTTTCAAAAACACCTTGCCATTGCGTACGGTGAGATCCTGTCCTTCCACCAGCGGGTAGCCCAGATACCGTGAAAGCAAGGCATGTTCGTAGTAGATTTGGCTGTCCGGTCCCGGCGAGAACAGCACAATGCCCGGATTTTCTCGGCGCAGAGACGCTCGCTGGATCAGGGCGTGGTGAAAGGTCTGAAAAAAAGGTGCTAAACGTCGAATCTGAGTCTTATGATACAACTCAGAAAATATTCGCGACATAACGATGCGATTTTCCAGGGCGTAGCCAAGACCAGCCGGGTTTGAAGCGTAGTCACGCAGCACGCGGAAACGACCATCGAAACCACGATAGAGATCTACCGCATAAAAATTCAGAAAACGATTGCCGGAGGGCTGGATTCCGTGACAGGAATGCAGAAAATTAGGATTGGCATAGATCAATTCACCGGGAATACTGCCGTTTTTCAATAAATGTTGCGGGCCATAGATGTCCCCCAGAATTCTTTCGAGCAAGAGTGCCCGTTGCGTCACACCTGCATCGATTTGCGTCCATTCCTCTTGCGAAATCGGCAAAGGAATCATATCAAGCGCCCAGGAAGTCGTCTGGCTGGCGAAGTCATCAAAGGGATTTATCGTCGCACCGTCTTCATGACGCATACGCCTGACCCTTTCATGATATTGCTTGAGTTGGTCGGGCCCTTTGGCGTCCAGAGCGCTGAGAATTGACTGCCAATGTTTGCGGGGTTGCGCCTTGCCGAAAAACGCTTCACAATAGCCATCAACCGGCAGGGATTCGATGTCAAAGAGTGATCTTGACTTGATTTTTTGACTGGATGAACCGGTAAAATCGGTATCTATCATAATACTGTTACTGCCTCATTGCGGTGTTCCTTCGCGACACGATTGTCACTCCAGCCGCATCTTTACCGTTTCGGTGTTCGTAAATCAAGAGTATATGGGAAATAACGATTTGTTTCTTCAGGCGCAATGGTGACAAAATTTCCAGGCGTATGCCCATGGGGAATGAACCGGGCATTACGCCGTCCTTCAGCCTCATTGGAGTTTACCGGGAAATCTTCGGAACTGCGGCCGCCGGGATGGCCGACATGGTATTGGCATCCCCCTACTGCCCGGCCGGTCCAGGTATCAAAAAGATCGATGGTAAGCGGGGCATGGACCCCGATCGTCGGATGGTAGCAGGAAGGCGGCTGCCAGGCGCGATAACGCACCCCGGCGATAAATACCCCGGCAACATGGGTTGCCTGCAGGGGCACCCGGCGACCATTGCAGGTAATGATATAGCGCTCCTCATTCAAGCCCAAGACCTTTACCTGCAGTCTTTCCAGTGAGGAATCGACATAGCGCGCCGTGCCACCGCCACCGGCTTCTTCCCCCAGTACATGCCAGGGCTCAAGTGCCTGACGCAGCTCAATCTCCATCCCCTGGTAATGCACCCTGCCGTAAATAGGGAAACGAAACTCGAAATGCGGCTGAAAAAAATCCATCGACACTGCATAGCCGGCCTCTTTGAGGATATTCAACACATCGGAAAAATCATCTCTTATCGACTGCGGCAGCATAAAGCGATCATGGAGCCGGGTTCCCCAGCGAACCAGTTCCTGCCGATAAGGCGTCCGCCAGAACCAGCTGACAAAGATGCGCAGCAAAAGCTGTTGCGCCAGACTCATCCGGGCGTGAGGCGGCATTTCAAAGGCGCGGAACTCCAGCAGGCCAAGACGTCCAGCGGCACTGTCCGGGGAATACATTTTATCGATGCAGAATTCCGCCCGATGGGTATTGCCGGCCACATCGATCAGAAAATTGCGGTATAATCTGTCAACCAGCCAGGGCGGACAAGGCTGAAAAGGACCGGTCTGTCGGTCTTGTTCAGCAAAGGCGATCTCGAGTTCGTAGAGGCTGTCATGCCGTGCTTCATCGATTCGCGGTTGCTGGCTGGTTGGGCCAATGAACAGCCCTGAGAAGAGAAAGGACAACGATGGATGGTTATTCCAGAAAGTGACGAAGCTGCGCAGCAGATCCGGTCGCCGCAAAAAAGGGCTGTCTGCCGGTGTGGCCCCACCCATCACGATATGGTTGCCGCCGCCGGTGCCGGTGTGGCGGCCATCGACCATAAATTTTTCGGTGGCCAGACGACTCTCGCGCGCCATATCATAGAGCGAGGCGGTAGCGTCGACCATCTCCCGCCAGGCATGCATCGGCTGGATATTGACCTCGATGACCCCGGGGTCGGGAGTCACTTTCAGACATTCCAGGCGGTAATCGGTTGGCGGGGCATAGCCTTCAAGCACCACCGGCAGTTTGGTTTTTTTCGCCGTGACTTCAATACAGCCGACCAGTTCCAAATATCCTTCCAGCGTGGTTATGGGTGGCATAAAGATATACAGCCGGCCATCGCGGGGCTGCACGCAGAGCGCGGTTCGAACCAGCCAGGCGGCAGATTCACCCATTGTTGGTTGTGGATCGGCAAAGGGTTCGGGCTGGGCGTTTATACCCTCGACCGCTGTTTGTTTTTTGAGTAATTTTATTATCTTATCTTTTTTAGCACCCTTACCCTTGGTTTCCGCCATGCTCTTTTCATCAACACCCAGCGGTTCCCGTTCGGCCATAGGGTCCACAAAGTATTCACCGGGGATATCTTCTTTTGCCACCCAGGGGAGCGAATCGAGGGGCAGGCGCAATCCCACCGGAGAATCTCCCGGCAGCAAAAACATGTGTTCTGATCGTAACGGCCAGGGTCCGCTTTTCCAGGAGCCGTGCTGCAGGGGTAAGACATAGCCGACGACTGCGCCAAGACCGCGCTTAAAGGCGCTGATCATCCGCTTTCTCTCCTCGGGATCGGCCAGTTTCGGATCGGCAGGGTCGACATTTACCGGTAAATCCCGCTCTTTCTTTAAGTAATGCAGGATGTCCTCATAACTCTCGCGAATATATTTTTTATTGACCTTTAAGGTGTCCGCCAAGGTGTTGATAAAAATTTTCGCCTCGTCTATGCCGAAACCATAGTCGATGGCGAAATCAGCCATCAACTTCTCGTTTTTCCACACCGGCTTGCCGTCTTTGCGCCAATAACAGCCAAGCGCCCAACGGGGCAGGGATTCACCAGGGTACCATTTTCCCTGACCATAGTGAAAAAATCCCCCCGGCGCCCACTGCTTCTTAATTTTTCTAATAAGGATTTCCGCCCGTTCCAGCTTCTCTTCACCCAGGGCTTCGGTTGTCCACTGGGCGCTTTCCATATCGTCAATAGAAACAAAAGTAGGTTCGCCGCCCATACTTAACCGGACATCCTGGGTCAGCAGCTCCAGGTCAACCTGATCGCCGAGTTGGACAATATGCTCCCAGACACTTTCCGGATAGGGGCGGGTAGATCGCGGCGCCTCAAGAATGCGCGTAACCGACATAGTATGGTTGAATTCGACCTCACACTCATCCAGAGCCCCGGTGATCGGCGCCGCACTCTGGGGATCAGGCGAACAGGCCAGAGGGATATGTCCTTCCCCGGCAAAAAGACCGGAGGTCGGATCCAGCCCCACCCAGCCGGCACCTGGAAGATACACCTCCGTCCAGGCGTGCAGATCGGTAAAATCAACTTCAGCGCCGGACGGACCGTCGAGCGATTTAACATCTTGCTTTAACTGGACCAGGTAACCGGAGACAAAGCGGGCAGCCAGACCGAAGTGCCTGAGGATATTGACCAGTAGCCAGGCCGTGTCCCGGCACGACCCGCTGCGTTTTTCCAGCGTCTGTTTACAGCTCTGAACATTGGGCTCCATGCGAATAAGATAGCTGATATCACGGCTCAGCTTGATATTTAAACCAACCAGGAAATCAATGGTGCGCTGCGAACTGGAATCAATCTCCTTGAGATATTTTTTCAGCTTCTTGCCGGTTTCACTCTTTACCAGATAGGGGATCAGATCCTCTTTCAAGTCTTCGTCATAGGTAAAGGGAAATTGCTCCGCATCCGGCTCGAGAAAATAATCGAAAGGATTAATAATGATCATATCGGCGACCAGATCGATCTCTACTTCGAATCGAGTCGTTTTTTCCGGAAAGACCAACCGCCCTAAATAATTGCTGAAAGGATCCTGCTGCCAGTTTATGAAATGCTCTTTGGGCGTCACCTTCATCGAGTAACTGAGGATGGGAGTCCGACAGTGGGGCGCCGGACGTAACCGTACTATATGTGGTCCGAGATTGATGGCGCGGTCGTAACTATAGGATGTTTTATGATTTATAGCGATATGGATTCCCACCGGTATTCCTTGTAGTAGTATGTTATCGGTACATTATCCACCTTTCCCGGTGAACAATGTACAGAGGTGCATAAAGACTGAGTCGATCAGGATTGCAGAATTGTTGTCTGCGATTGCTCATTGGCGGTCGTGGTAACCTGGGGTTCGATATTAAAGAACGTTGTACCGATTGTACCCCCCATGGTATTGAGACGACGCTGCAGATTGTCGAGAAACTCGTGTAGACCTGAATCAATGACTTCATCAATATCAGTATACTCAAGATCTGCCATAAGTCGGCCCAGATGCTTTTCGGCGGCATTAGTGACCGAGCCTTGCGGGGTACCCGCAATCCTGTGCAGCCCAACCTGCGCCTTAGAAATGCAATGATAAATGGAGCGGGGAAAATTTTTGTCGAAAATTAAAAAATTAGCAACATTCCGAGGGATTATATGATGAAACTCTTTTCGATACATTTCAAAGGCACTAGCCGAACGAAGCACCGAGATCCATTGAATGTTATCGATGGGGGTGTTGACCAGATCCGCCTGAGGCAGCAGCATAAAGTATTTCACATCAAGGATCCGCGAGGTTTTATCCGCCCGTTCGATCATCATGCCGATCCTGGCAAAATTCCACGCCTCCCCGTGACTCATGGTGCTATCCAGCAACCCGGTAAACAAATGGCTGCGCATCTTAATAATGCTGTAAAATCGATCTGAATCCAGCAAAGCCATCTTAATGCTTTCTTCCTTGATCAGCTCCAGATAGAAATTATTCAGATGCTCCCACATTTCCGAGGAAATGATCTCACGAATGGAGCGGGCGTTTTCCCTGGCAGCAGCCACGCAACTGAGAATTGAGTTAGGATATGTCCGGGCAAAAGTAAGGAACCAGAGGACTGCCTCCTGATTATAATCAGTCTCGTTTTTTTCAAACAGCTCTTGATCCCCGGTAGTCATTACCAGCGGTGACCAGTGTTTGTTTTTTTCCGAAGGCATATCCAGCAGCAGATTAAGATTGACGCCGATAAAACGTGCTACATTTTCCGCCCGTTCGATATAGCGGCACATCCAGTAAATTGAATTGGCAACACGACTGAGCATCCTATCCCCCTTATTTTTGTGTGGGCAGCAACACCCAGGTATCTTTACTGCCGCCACCCTGCGAAGAATTGACGACCAGCGAGCCTTTCTTTAGAGCCACTCGGGTCAATCCGCCCGGCTGGACATAAATATCCTTACCAAAAAGAATATAGGGCCGCAGGTCCACATGGCGCCCCTCGATGCGATTTCCGATAATAGTCGGTACGCGGGACAGTGAAACGGTCGGTTGGGCAATATAATTACGAGGATGGGCGATAATCAGTTCGGCAAATTGTTCCCGCTCTGTTTTAGTGGAATGCGGTCCTACCAACATGCCGTAGCCACCGGACTCATTGGCTGCCTTGACCACCAGCTCTTGCAGATGGGCAAGGACATAGGCCCGATCTTTTTCCTCCCGGCAAATATAGGTGGGTACATTGGGCAGGATAGCCTCTTCTCCAGTATAATATTTTATTATTTTAGGCACATAGGCATAGATAACCTTGTCGTCGGCAATGCCGGTACCCGGTGCATTAGCCATGGCGATGCGGCCTTTCTTGTACACATCGATCAGGCCCTTGACGCCAAGAAGCGAGTCGGGCCGAAATACCGTAGGATCGATGAAATCATCGTCGATACGCCGGTAGAGCACATCGATACGCTTGCGACCTTTGGTGGTCAGCATATGGACAAATCCATCGGCAACCACTAGGTCGCGACCTTCCACCAACTCAACGCCCATCTGTTGTGATAGAAAGGAATGCTCGAAGTAGGCGCTGTTGTAAATACCAGGCGTGAGTACTCCGATGGTCGGCGACTGGACTTCATCAGGCGCCAGATATTCCAGCATCTCCAGCAGCTTACCGGGATAGTCATCAACCTGCCGTACTCGTGACTGCTCAAAAACCTGGGGAAAGGTGCGTTTAAGAACCTGGCGATTTTCCAGAACATAGGAAACGCCGGAAGGACAGCGTAGATTATCCTCCAGCACATAAAAACAACCGTCACTGCCGCGCACCAGATCGGTGCCGGTGACATGACACCATATCCCTCGCGGTGGCGTGAATCCTTCACATTCCGGGCGATAAGTCCGGCTGCTTTGAATCAGGTCCGCGGGCACGACCTTGTCTTTTAAGATCTTCTTGTCGTTATAAATATCCTGAATAAATTCATTGAGGGCATAGATGCGCTGCTTCAGTCCAGCTTCTATCTGCTCCCAGTCGGTGCTGGGTATAATGCGTGGAATAAGATCAAAGGGGAAAATTTTCTCCGTCCCTTCATCCCGGCCGTAAACGTTGAAAGTAATGCCCATCTTCAGCAGCAAGGCCTCGGCAGCTTTCTGACGCAGGGCGAGATCACCCCCCGGCAGCGAGTTAATTTGATTCACCAGCAGCTCGACACCAGGCCGGGGCACACCGTCAGCATCGATCAATTCATCATAAAATCCTGTATGGTCATAGGTACTGAATGTTTCCATGGAACCTTCCCTTGTAGATGGCGTAAAAATTTTCTTACCGATCTCGTTGCTCAATCAGGTATGAACAATGCCATGCATTAACAATTAATTATCACCGACACACTCTACATTTACCTCCTGTAAGGTAGGATATACCGCCGGCCCAAACTGGTTGTAAATAGCCACATCGGCGGCATCACGGCCATATCCTAGGACCACATAACCACCTTTTGATTCCGCCGCCTGGGTCGCGTCAAAGGTATACCAACCACCAGCCAGATAGACCTCAAACCAGGCGTGCATATCCATAGGCTGCAGACCGTATAGGTAACCGACAACCATCCGGGCAGGAATGCTGAGACTACGGCACAAGGCGATTGCCAGGTGAGCGAAGTCTCGGCAGACACCCCACTGCCTGGCATGAATTTCTATTGCGGAAACCGGCTGATCATTGTCACCGTATTCATAGCGAATCGTCTTTCGAACCCATGCAGTGATAGCGGCGACTTGATTATACCCAAGAAGCCGGCCTTCGGTAATTGTTGTCGCCATATGACCAAACCGTTCCGATTCACAGTAGCGGCTGGGCAGAAGATATCTCAGGACGTCATCCGGCAAATTGTCGATCTCGACAAAAGGAGCATAATGTGGCTGGACGACATATTTGGCAACGATCACTTCGGCCCCGGTCTGAATCGAGAATACACCAGCTGGAGCGACTAATCGTTGGCAGAGATTGCCATAGCCATCGATAAATTCCGAGACAGCGACTGTCGGGGTGATGTCATATTTCTCACCGGCAACCCATTGCCGCCCAACGCTGCGCGGCCTTAGCATCAGCACAAAGGGTGTTGGTACGATAATATCAAATGCTAAATTACAGCTTGTATATAAACGCATTTTTTTACCTGACCAACTCGTAAACGTTCACCGGCACCGAATCTTTTTGTCTTCGGAGTGTACATGTAACACCCGTCCAATGTAAAGACCTCATCCGCGCATATCCGGCACTGGTAAACGTTTACAGTTCGAAAGTTTTACCGATGTTTTATGTTTTCCAGTGCACATTTACACCAACTCGTGGTCAAATGGTCTACCGCTTCCCTGCCCTTCCTAAGATTTATTGCTCAAGCGTCGCACTCTTTCGGCTCTCTCCCGGCTCTCTTCTCTTTCTTTGTCGCATTGCTTGCTGATTAGCCATTCTTCTTTTATATGCATTGCGCACCACCAGCAGATAGCCGCGGCGAGCAAAACTATTATTATCAGGGTATCTAAATCCATAAATGCTTCTCGTTAGAGATAACTCAACTATTTATTATTGACAAGAATTCTCAGATTAGGCCTATAATCCTGCTTATTACTGAGGATAAGCTATATGCCCCGTCTAGCAAACTATATGCCAAAAATGATCAATATATCAATTTGTATGCGGTGGACGGGATTGGGCGGTATGTCTTCTTCAGCTGTGATGTAATGACAGCGCAACTCTGTAAGTTTCTTTCTTAGAATTAACAAAAATGTAATACTCGCTCGCTCTGGCAATAAATGCCTAAGGAAAGATCGAAACAACCTTGTCAGGTGGCGGAGAGAGGCTAATGTCCCTTCATGCAGCAATTCGTCTAGTATCTGACGATATTCCTTTTCTATGACATTGGCATTCCTGTCGTTCCAGAGGTGTAGAGTATCGTCAGCAGATCATCAGGACTAATCTTCTCTCAGTCAGGAACTGATCGATATCCTTTTGGGTGTAGTGCCAATCGTTGAGTAGGTCGTGCAGAAAGATTGTCGTTTTCCAGCACCAGGTAACAACTCTATGAATGCGCGAAGAAGGATACAAGGCGAGCGAGGCGGCATCAAAGGCATTTTAATCAAGCATTATTTTTGTCCCCAGTGCACCCCGATGGTTCCACACATAAATTTTTTATAGCCAATCTGGTTAAAGCCGGCATCAGAAAACAGCTGTGCAAGTTGCTTAGCAGTGTAGAAATCCATTGTCGACCCGGTAAGGTAGGCATAGGCGGCCTTGTCATGTGCAATAAATCTGCCCATAAAGGGAATTCCGTATTGCAGGTATAACCTGATAAACGGAGCAAGCATATTTTGCGCCGGCGGCGTAGTGTCCAGACAGACTACCTTACCTCCAGGTTTTAGTACGCGGTGAACTTCTTTTAATACCCTGAGGGCGTTATCCACGTTTCTCAGGAGATAACCAAAGGTAACCGATTGAAAAACCGCGTCGCTAAATGGCAGCATATTGGCATCGCAGGCCTGCCAGCTGATCTGCTTGTTGTCGGCAAAACGTTTCTTTGCCTCTTTCAGCATATTGAGCGAAAAATCCCCGCCCACCACTTTCGCCTCTCGGTAAACAGTGGACATCAAAGCACCGATATCACCCGTTCCAGTGGCCAGATCCAGGGTATATCCGGCACCTGGATCGCCGGCTTTAGCAACCACAAACCGCCGCCATTTCTGGTCCTGGCCAAAAGTCATCACCCGGTTCATCAGATCGTAACGCGAAGCGATGGCATCAAACATCTTCTGTACTCCGGGCTCCTTACTCACCGATATTCCTCTCTATGGCAGATCATGGGGGGAAGTATCAACAGGGTGCGGAACCCGGCGCTCTTGGAAAAGCGATGGTCTCCCGGATATTGGCCATGCCGGTGACAAACTGGACAAGGCGCTCAAAACCAAGACCAAATCCCGAATGCGGCACCGAGCCGTATCGGCGCAGATCCATATACCAACCATAATCGGCAAGCTCGATTCCCGCCGCAAGCATCCGGGATTCAAGGACATCGTAGCGTTCTTCACGCTGGCTGCCGCCGACGATCTCACCGATGCCCGGCACCAGGATGTCCATCGCCGCAACCGTCTTGTTATCGTCGTTAACCCGCATATAAAAAGGTTTGATCGACGCCGGATAATCAGTTACGGTCAAGGGGCAGTTAAAGACCTCTTCCGACAGATAACGTTCATGCTCCGACTGCAGATCGAACCCCCAGTCGACCGGATAGGTAAAATCTTTTTTTGCCTGTTTGAGTCTCTCCACCGCCTCGGTATAGGTGATATGGGCAAACTCTTTATCAACCACGCCGCGCAGTTTATTAAGCAGTCCTTTTTCGATAAATTTATCAAACAGCTGCATATCCTCAACACAGAAGGTCATGGCGTCATTGAGCAAATATTTCAGCAGCTCGACGGCAATGGTCATATTGCCCTGCAGATCGCAAAAGGCCATCTCCGGCTCGATCATCCAGAATTCGGACAGATGCCGCGAGGTGTTGGAATTCTCCGCCCGAAACGTCGGCCCGAAGGTGTAGACATCGCCCAGCGCCAGAGCATAGACTTCGGCCTGCAACTGGCCACTGACGGTAAGGCCGGCCGCGCGACCAAAGAAATGCTCCGCTTTGGTCTTTTCCTGACCGGTTGTAACCAAAAACATTTCCCCCGCGCCTTCACAGTCGCTGGTGGTAATTATCGGTGTATGCACCTGGATGAAATCGCGCGTCTGAAAAAATTGATGTACGGCATAGGCCAGCCGGGAACGAACCCGGCTGACCGCCCCAAGGGCATTAGTGCGTGGCCGAAGATGGGCCAGTTCGCGCAGGAATTCAAAAGAGTGGCGCTTTTTCTGCAATGGATAGGTTTCCGGGTCGGCCGTGCCGATCACCCTGATCTGCGTAGCCTGTACTTCAACCTCCTGGCCCTTGGCTGGAGATTTCTGCAGAAGCCCTTCAACCACGACACTGGAACCAGTCCCTAATTGCTTGATCAGAGAGCTATAGTCAGCTAGTTTTTCATCGGCTATTATCTGCAGGTTAGCCAGACACGACCCGTCATTTATCTCAATAAATGAAAAGCTGCCGGTATCTCTTTTAGTTCGTACCCAGCCGGCGACAGTAATATGCTGATCTATCGGCTGGTGCTTGATGATATTTTTTATGCGTGTTTTCATTTCCTACCACTATTTTAAAGTATTCTTGCGGGAATGATAGACCGCCATTTCACCTTTGCCCGTAAGCTTTCCGGGCTCAATTCCGGCGAGTGCGGTCATATGCTGCGCAGCTACTGGACACTTGATCGTCAGTAGAAAAAAGATATGCCGATCTACCTCGGATAAACTCTCGAAATTCCCCTGCCCTTTGGCGATCACCAGATCTGCCGCAGTAAAATATTTTAGAAATTCCTGAGAACAATGGGCAAGCTCCGTACCGGGAAACCTGCCGCCATTGGTAATTATCCGACCAAATTGGTCCAGACCGGCTTCCAGGGCATCTTCCAGCAGGGCGTCGTTGATGATCGGTCCTTCTTTTACCGCGATGATAAGCGAAAAGCCGCGTCGTTGCAGGTATTCGATCAAGAGGGCGTCATAGACGATCTCCCCGCAGTTATCAGTCAGATAGAGGACGGTGCTGCCCGTAGCCAGTTGGTCAAGTGCCTCCGAGAAAACGGCAAAATGATCAACCGCCAGAGTCGCCACCCGGCTACGAGCCAGTGCCGCGTCAATATCAAAGGTTTCATAAGCGCCATAGTCGATAATATTTCCGGCGATGGCAAAACGTACCGCCGATAGCAGTTCGTATTTTGTACCCCGTATTTCCTGACGCAGGCCGGGAACAATTTGCAAGGCTCGCGCATTACTGGTTCTTTTTATCTGGTAATACGGATCCTCGCAGCCGGTACGCTCGGCAATCGCGCGATAGACAGCCCGGGCATTGGCGGGAGGACTCTGCGACGGATCTATTTCCGCGAGAACCCGTGCGACTGCTTGCAAAATATCGATTTGTAGCTCAGGTGAGCTGTGGGTGAGGCGGGTAGTCCGGAGTGTCTGCCGGAGTAAACAAGGGAAACATTCTCCATGAATTTTCATAATAAATAATCTTTTCGTACGTTTGCCAGTGCTGCAAACAATGAATTCCGGGCTGCCGGTTCTGCTTCATATAAGTTTTGCAATAGACTGCGAACTTTTTCCCGTCGGGTATCAGCAGCGAGGGGGCAAAGACTTTCGACCGCTTCAAGCTGCAAACCGGAAGCAATCTCGCCAACCTCATTTTTACCAAGATATGCCATTGGTCGAACGATAGATAGAGAGCCGGCAAATAAAATCTGTTTGGGCACCATTGTCGAGATATTACCGCTGTAGATGGCATTGAGCATAAAAGTTTCAATCAGATCGTCTTTATGATGCCCCAGGGCTATTTTATTGTATCCTTGTTGACGGGCAATATCAAAGATCTGGCTTCGCCTGTTTCTAGAGCAGAGAAAACATGTCCTGTCTGCATCGCCGATCACCCATTCCTCGGCAATCTGCACCTTCAGTGACACATTCTGCAATTGTCTGCTTATCGATTCGCCTGGATCGGTGCTGCCCTGGCGCATTTTCCGGAAGTCATGTGCAATATGCAGGGCGGTAAGATCAAAATGGATGGGCGCTTTTTTTTGCCATATTTTAAGAATACAGGCAAGAGCTAAACTATCAATACCGCCGGAAACGCAGACCAGTACCCTGTCACCCTCGGCAAACATCGAGTAGTCATGCATTGCTCGACCGACTTTTCTATTGTATCCAGCCGGCAATTTATAACTGTTTTTCATGGTGAATGGCTGGCTGGACAGACATCGTGGGTCTGTGAAATCAAACTTAAATTATTTTAATGGTTAAGGAGATAATTGCAGAATCAGGATGGGCTCTGGAAATGTCCGTAATTATTGCAGGTATGGGCAAGCCGCAAGCCGATCCTTAATCCCTTCTTCCATGAGTTGCTCGACCTTAACCCACTTAAAGTCCCTGCTCTTCGCTTTACTAAAAGTAAGAATATTGCTGAGAACAGATTGCTGTTCTTCACGAAAATCGGCAGACCAGAGGATATTGCCATCAGTGGAACGGCGCAGAACCATAGAAAAATCGACAGCGGCCGGAGCATCAACAGAATACTCGGTGCCCTGACGCTGTCGGTACTGCAGGACGGTGGTTAACAACACCCCATCACAGTCCAGATTTTGGCCCAGCGCCGCAACGGTTCCCGAGATACCGCCGCGAATCTCCGGTCCATAAGCATCCAGCTGATGGGCACTGACAATGCGTACCCTGGGCTTGCCCTCCAACTGCTGCTGCATGACGTCGGTGGCGAAAGCGGCACCTGTTTCCAAAGCCTGGGCCTTTTCGTAGTCAATAGTTTCATCTTTGACTACCGAGGTGTATGCCGGCAATACGGCGATACAGGAAAGCGGCACAGGATCCACCTTTGTCGCCAAACCGGAATCGGTGGTCGAGGATGACGAACAGCCAAAAAGTAGGACCACGGCACAACAACATGTAAGAAAGACTTTAATTGATTTAGCCACGAAGACACCTGGAGGTTTTATAAAAAACATTGAACGATCGTATCCATTACCCTGTTTGCAACCATGCAAAGATCAGAGACAGCCTTTGGAAGAAAGCGCACCTTCCATCTTTATCCTGGTTGTCGCACTCTGCATCGCCCGACCAAACCCCTTGAAAACAGCCTCTATGATATGGTGCCCGTTTTCACCATGCAACAGATCGATATGCAGAGTAAGTCCACCGTGCTGGCACACTGCCCGGAAAAACTCCTTGGCCAGAGCCGTGTCAAAGCTTCCCAGCTTTTGTTCAACCACGGCAGCATTGTAATGCAGAAAGGGCCGATTGGAAATATCGACGACAACCCGAACCAGGGTTTCATCCATCGGCATAGAGCAATTGCCGTAGCGGGCAACACCGCATTTATCGGCCAAAGCTCCCGCTATTGCCTGCCCAAGACAGATGCCGATATCCTCCACCGTATGATGATCATCAACTTCCGTATCGCCTGTTGCCTTAACAATAAGATCAAAAAAACCGTGCACACTGAAAAGGGTAAGCATATGGTCTAAAAAGGCCACTCCAGTTTTGATTTCATGCCGGCCGGAACCATCGAGGCAGAGTTGCAGCTCTATTGCAGTTTCAGCCGTTTTTCTGGCTATAGAACTCTTTCTTCTTACTGTTGCAGATGCGGTCATAGTCCCCATTTTTTTGTTGAGTTACAACGGGTTTTTGCCGTTCATAAACCTGTTTTCATCATCCATGGCATCACGGATAACCATAAGAAATTCGTGACCATAGTATCAAAGTATGGCGAATATATACTCTATACGCACAAAACCATCTCTATTTTTCGTGACTTTTATGAAGAAAATAATTACAATGGCGTACTTAACTCAATTGATTTTTTAATTGACACACAGTTACAGACCTTGTATAAACACCCCAGTTTTGACACGTAAGAACTTAACGAGCGGGAATAACTCAGTGGTAGAGTGCAACCTTGCCAAGGTTGACGTCGCGAGTTCGAATCTCGTTTCCCGCTCCACTATATATACAAAAGGTTCGACACTACTGTTCGGACCTTTTTTTATTAAATGATCGACCATTCGAGGGATACAATGAAAACCTATCTTGCCCCAGTCAACGAGATCGACAGAAAGTGGTACCTTGTCGACGCAGAGAACAAGGTTCTGGGCCGTCTGGCATCAGAAATAGCCACCCGGTTGCGAGGTAAGCACAAACCTACTTTTTCCTCTTTTATTGACAATGGCGATTTTATAGTCGTTACCAATGCTGAAAAAGTTCAACTTACCGGCAACAAGCTGAACGACAAAAAATACTATCGCCATAGCGGCTGGATGGGTGGAATCAAAGAGGCATCCGCCAAAGAGCTGTTGGCAAAGCATCCTACTGACCTGCTGATCAAAGCTGTAAAAGGAATGCTGCCGAGAAACAAACTTGGCCGCGCTCAATTGAAAAAGCTGAAGGTATACGCCGGACAGAATCATCCCCATGCAGCGCAACAACCCGCCGAATTAGATATTTAATCTTGGAGAATACGACAATGGCTCAAGATCGCTTTTATGCCACAGGAAAAAGAAAGACTGCAGTTGCCAGAGTCTGGCTTACTCCCGGCACCGGAAAAGTAATAGTCAATGAACTCGAAGCAGACGCTTATTTTGGTCAGACTTTCAAATCGCAGAAAATCGTCCGCCCCTTTAAAGTCACTGAAACCATGGACCAGTTCGATGTCATTGCCACCCTGCGCGGCGGTGGTAAATCCGCCCAGGTAGATGCATTGTCCCATGGCATCTCCAAGGCACTGCTTGAGTCCAATCCCGAAATAAGACTGCAGCTCAAGCAATCCGGTCTGCTGACCCGTGACCCTCGCGAGAAAGAGCGGAAAAAATACGGCCAGAAAGGTGCCCGCGCCAAATTCCAGTTTTCCAAGCGTTAAGGCTTTACCCGAAACGTTTTATATCAGGGCTGCAGGACGGCAGGCAACTGCAGTGTCCATGTTTGTTATAAGGGGAATGACAGGTCAAGCTGTTGTTCCCCTTTCTTTTTACTGGAGATTAACCACATGCTTAATGTCGGTATTATAGGTGCCTCCGGCTATACAGGAGCCGAACTGGCCAGGATCCTCTGCAGCCACCCCGAAGTTCGGCTTGCCGTTGCCACATCAAGGCAGTATGCCGGTCGTCCTCTTGCAGAAATCTTTCCCAGCCTCCGGGCCAGAGTAGATATTATCTGCGAAGATCTTTCCGTCGCCGAACTGTGCACCAAAGCCGACTTTTTTTTCACTGCTGTTCCTCATAAAACGGCAATGGACCTGGTGCCGCAACTCCTGGCGGCAGGCAAAAAGGTTGTCGACTTATCGGCTGATTTCAGGCTGCGGGACGTATCGGTTTATGAACAGTGGTATCAAGCCCATTCTTCAAGCGAGTTGCTGAGCGAGGCGATCTACGGTCTCCCGGAGCTCTATAGGAAGGCGATTGCCGGCAGCAGCCTGATAGCCAATCCCGGCTGCTATCCAACGTCAATTATCCTTGGACTTGCCCCCCTCTTGAAAGCCGGTGCCATTGCCGTGTCAAGTATTATCGCCGACTCTAAATCAGGGACATCGGGAGCTGGTCGTGCCGCCCAGACCGGTTCACTGTTTTGTGAAGTGCAGGACGGATTCAGACCTTATAAGGTCGGTCGGGCTCATCGACATACCCCGGAGATCGAACAGGAATTAAGCGTTCTTGCCGGGCAACAGCTGCATGTATCTTTTACGCCGCATCTCCTGCCCATCTCGCGAGGCATCCTCAGTACGATCTACGCCTCGCTGGCCCCTGACTTTGATCGACGAAAAATCGACGCCCTCTATCAGGATCAGTACCGGAACGAACCCTTTGTCCGGCTTTTGGCCGAAGACTCGTTTCCGGCGACACAGCATGTTCGGGGAAGCAACTTCTGCGATATTTCCTATAAGATCGATGAGATCACCAACCGCATCATCGTTATGGCGGCTATCGATAATATCGGCAAGGGAGCCTCCGGCCAGGCGGTGCAGAATATGAACGTGATGTATGGATTTTCCGAGACCAGCGGTTTGCAGACCGTGCCGATTTTTCCCTGACCCTTGCGATCTGACTCGAGATAATTCGACCATGTCGCTCGACCTGCGCAACATCCGCCTGCTTATCGCCTATGACGGTACCGAATTCAGCGGTTGGCAGCGCCAGCACCACGAGCACACCATTCAGGGTGAAATGGAACGTTGTCTAACCCCAATGAGCGGTGAAGAAATCCATCTGCATGGCGCCGGCCGTACCGACGCCGGAGTCCATGCCGACGGAATGGTCGCCCATTTCACCACCAGCTCAACTCTCCCCTGCCCGGTTTTTGTCCGCGGTCTCAATGCGATGCTGCCCGGAGCCATTCGGGTGCTGGATGCACTGCAGGTGCCTCTCGATTTTCATGCACGCTTTTCCGCCGTTGCTAAACGCTATCAGTATATTGTCTATACCGGCAGAATACACCCGCCCCATCGCCGCTTATACAGTGTGCATGTCACCGCCCCCCTCAATTGTGCGGCGATGGGCGACTGCCTGACGATTTTTACCGGCACGCACGATTTCAGCTCCTTTGAAAATAGTGGTTCAAGGGATAAAAACAAGAATTCCGGTCGAGGAGCTGTTAGGACAATGCATCAGGCAAATTTACTGCACCAGGAGCCGGAGACCCTCATTTTTCAATTTATCGGCGATGGATTTCTGCGTAATATGGTCCGAAACCTGATGGGCACCCTTCTTGATGTGGGTCGGGGGAAACTGTCTGCTGCGGATTTCAGGGCAATCTTAGAGGCAAAAGATAGAACCATGGCCGGAGCAACCGCGCCCGCCCATGGCTTATTTTTAAAAGAGGTGCTTTATGAGGCAAATGAGCGGGATTAGAACCCGCCTCTACGCCCACCAATAAACATTCTTGCATGTTCAGGCTCTGCCGAAACTTTCCAGACTATTTTTTTAAAGCAGAATGCCTGGCAAGCAGTGACTGCAGTTTCCAGGGTGAAGAAAGACAGATTCTTGAATCATCACAAATGGTCATGACATCACAAAAAGAAAGGAATTCAGCGAGGGCATCACTTATTTCCGTATCCTTTCGTTGAATGATCTTGAGTTGGCGGCGCATATCCAGCCCTTCAATTTTCAATCCTTTCAACCAGCCATTTTCCGCCTCGCGGCAAATACTAAGAGCCGATAAACAGGTTATCCCCGCCCCGGACTCAACGGCCCGTTTAACTGCTTCAGGGTGCCCCATTTCCATGACAATATGCACATCATCCATATGCTTGCCGAACCGCTCCCTGATCGATGCCATAGTGCCAGAATCACTTTCCCGCATGATCCATTTCTTTCCTTTCAGGTCATTTTTAATATCAAAAATTTCGTTATGCGCCAGCGGATCGGTCGGGCCGCAGAGAACAACCAGTTCATCTTCAAACCACGGCCGCCACTGAATTTCGTCTCTTCCCGTCAGTGGACCCTCGACAAAGCCGACATCCATCTCTTTATCAAAAACCAGTTTTTCGGCATATCTGGTATTATAAACCAGCAGATTCACATGCACATTTGGATGCACTTTCTTAAAGGCACCGATAAGATACGGCAAAATGTAATTGCCAAGCGTGGTGCTGGCAACAATTTCAATCCTGCCGTCGAGCTTATCATTACGCTCCGACATGATTGTTTCTATATTACTGACCTGACCGGTAATATCTTTCGCCAGAGGAAGAAGGAACCGGCCTCGGGCATTCAGGAGAAGACTCCTTCCGTGTCTATCAAAGAGAGAACCACCTAACTGATTTTCCAGCTCAGCCAAAGCCATGCTCACCGCTGACTGGGTAACGAACAGCTTTTTACTGGCCTTAGTGACCTGGGCAGTTTCCGCAACAGCTATAAATATTTCCAATTGTCTTAAGGTAATAGACATGCTTCCTCACTAATAAACTCAAATCAATGTTCTTGATATTTAACATCTCGATTATTTAGGTTTCAAGGTGTCATAATAGCATTTTTTTGAAGTTTCACAAGCCTTTTTACATCAAGTATTTCCAGGGAATACAGGTATTACAAAGATGTAGGAGGCAGTGAAGCGTTATTCAGTTTCTTATTGACACACGTATAACAATTATTTAAGATAGGTCGCAAATTTGACCAGCGGAAAATGTTAGCCAAAATGATGTAACTTGGTGGCATTGTATTAAATAAATACAAGCAGACAAGGGATCAGTATGGAACAACAGCTCACTGCATTTTTGTATCCGGAGCAAGTCCTGTGGATTGCCGCTTTTGTCATTGGAGGTTTATCCTTCGCGCTTGGTCCAATTGTCATAGTATATCTCCTGATGCCGCTCAAAACCCGGCAAATAGACAACAAGGCCCTGCAACATATTGAGTGTGGTATGGATCCCATCGGTGACAGCTGGATTCGCTATGGGGTTGTTTTCTATCTGTACGCCCTCATCTTCTTAGCCTTCGACGTAGACGTTCTCTTTTTGTTTCCAGTAGCTACTGCATACAACGATGTGTTTTTCGCATCTTCTATACGTGATTTTATCGAAATAGTGTTATTTGTCGGCATATTATCACTCGCAGTAGTTTATGCATGGATCAAGGGAGTATTTAAGTGGGAACGCAAAACGTACCTTCGTCAGTAGTTCAGTTCGCCCCATTAGACCAACTGCTTAATATCGGCAGGGCCAACTCGTTGTGGCCTTTAACCTTCGGTATCGCCTGTTGTGCCATCGAAATGATGGCCACCGGCTGTGCCAGGTTCGACATGTCCCGCTTCGGTGCGGAGGTCTTTCGCCCTTCGGCCAGACAAAGCGATGTCATGATCGTCGCTGGAACCATCACCAAGAAAATGATGCCGGGCATCAAAACCCTCTACGACCAGATGCCTGAACCCAAGTGGGTCATGGCACTTGGCAACTGCGCGATTTCCGGCGGTCCATTTGCCTTCGAAGGGCAGTACAGCATCGTCCTCGGCGCCGATAAGTTTCTGCCCGTCGATGTCTATGTACCCGGTTGCCCGCCACGCCCTGAAGCTCTCCTGCAGGGAATTATCGAACTTGAATGCATAGTCTCCGACTGGAAAAGGTGGAAAGACCCGGAGGCTGCAAAAGTATAAGTCGACCGCGCAATAAGCCATTTGAAGTTGCCGATTTCAGGTTTTTTTATAGTTCTTGGAGCAAAGTAAAATGATTTGTGAAAAAACAAAGCTCGCTCTCCAAAAGCTTTTTCCGTCTCCGGAGCCACCGGCCGCACCAGCCGATGCGGCCGGCGGGGAAAAAGATAAGAAGGCTCCTCCGGAGCCACGAAAAAACGGTCTTGTTGAACGTGATTACGCGGTCCATGGCTATCATCTCGATGCTCAGGTTGCCCCTGATCAGATCCTGGAAGCAGTCACCATTATTGATGAGGCAGAATTTTTTATCGAGAGTATCACCGGGGTCGACTGGATTAAAGAAGGCCAGCTGGAAGTCATTTACGATTTTTGCCGGTATGACTTCGACCTCTGCCGGGTGGTCATAAGAACCAGGGTCGATCGCAATAACCCCGAAGTGTCGACAATTACCGGGATCTATGCCGGAGCCAACTGGCATGAGCGGGAGACCCATGATTTTTTCGGCATCAAATTTACCGGACATCCGCATCTGGTGCCGCTCCTTCTTCCTGAAGACGCAGATTTTCACCCACTCTTAAAGGATTTCAAGGCATGAACTCTCCAATAATACTGCAGCCGGACGAGACCTTCATCCTCAATGTTGGGCCCCAGCATCCTGCGACCCATGGCGTCCTCCGGGTCAAAATGGAGATGAATGGCGAGTATATCGTCAACGCCGAAACGGTCATCGGCTATATCCACCGGATGCACGAGAAAATGGGGGAAGTAAAGACCTATCCACAATTTCTGATGAATCTGAGCCGCATGGATTACCTCGGCGCCCTCGGCTATTCCCACGGTCATGTACTGCTGGTCGAAAAAGCCTCGGGAATCGAGGTGCCGGAACGCGCTGAATATATCCGGGCGATCATGGTCGAACTCAACCGTGTTGCCTCGCACCTGTTCTGGTTCGGTGCCTTCGTCATGGATTTAGGTGGCTTCAGCCCGCTGATGTACGCCCTGCAGGACCGAGAATATATCCTTGATATGCTGGAAGCGGTCACTGGTTCCCGCCTGACATATTGTTACTTCCGCTTCGGGGGTTTATACAACGACATCGACGATGATTTCATCGCAGCCGCCAGGCGCTTTATCCCCCGCATGCGAAAATCTCTTAAAAAATATCATAAGCTGGTTACCGGCAATGTCATTTTCCATAAAAGACTTGAGGGTATAGCCCCGCTCACCCCGGAAATGTGTCGGAAATACGGCGCTTCGAGTGCCGTTGCCAGGGGGTCCGGCATCAATTTTGATGTACGGAAAAACGAACCGTATTCGGTCTACCCGGAATTTGACTTCGACGTTCCGGTCTTCACCGAGTGCGACTCCCTGGCCAGATACAACGTCCGCATGGAAGAAATTGAACAATCCTTACGGATAATTGAACAAGGCCTGGACAAACTTCCCGGTGGTCCGATCATGCCGGAGAAAAAGCCGAAACTGATCAAACCACCGGCTGGAGATTATTATCAGGCTGTGGAAACGGCCAGGGGCAGTTTTGGCATCAGGCTGGTCAGCGACGGCGACAAGACACCGTACCGACTCAAACTTCGTTCGCCAACCTACTCAAACATGCACTTATTTGATGAGGCATGCCGGGGCATGATGATCATGGATGCGCTGGCATTCATGGGAAGTCTCGATCTGGTCATTCCTGAGATAGACAGATAAGAGGAAGAGTATCTATGAGCTTAACACTAATAAATGTCATTGCTGCCGTCGTGATTGCTATCGCTTTTGCCGCCCTCAATGCCGCGTATCTGGTCTGGGCCGAGCGACGAGGTGCGGCACGGATCCAGCGACGCCCCGGACCAAATATTAATGGCCCGTTCGGTTTGCTGCAGCCTCCTCTTGACGGAATTAAACTGATGGCCAAACAACTGACCATCCCCGGCGGTGCCGACAAAGTCCTTTTTATCGCCGCCCCGGTGCTGGCCATGTTTCCGGCCATCATGAGTTTTGTGACCATTCCGTTCAGTGAAAATATCATCGCCCAGAATATGAATGTCGGCATCCTGATGATTTTTGCCTTTGCCTCAATGGGCAGTATGTCGCTGGTTTTTGCCGGCTGGAGTTCACGCAACAAATATGCCATGATGTCCTCGGTTCGGGCGGTATCCCAGGCCGTGGCCTACGAGATCCCCATGCTTATTACCACTATTACCGTGGTCATGATCGCCGGCTCGATGGATCTTATGGAGATCGTCCATCAACAGAGCGCGTCAATCCTGCACTGGAACATCTTCCCACTACTGGGCAAATCGCACAACCTGTTGATGCCCATGTCTTTTCTGATCTTTTTCACCTGTACCCTGGCCGAGACCAACCGGGCGCCATTTGATCTAGGTGAAGCGGAAAGTGAGCTGGTAGCCGGGTTTCATACCGAGTATGGCTCTATGGGATTTGGCCTCTTCTTCATGGGCGAATATGCTAATATCGTCATCGGCTCCTGCATGACCACCATCTTATTTCTGGGCGGCTGGAGTTGTCCTTTCGGGCTGTTCCCCGGCGTCTGGTGGTTTCTTCTCAAACTCTACCTGCTTATTGCCACATTTATCTGGATTCGCTGGACCTTTCCGCGAACAACAATTTATGGGCTGTTGAATCTCAGCTGGAAAATCCTCATCCCGCTGTCTCTTTTCAACCTGCTGCTTACCGCAGGATTAATAAAGGTGTTTTAAGATGCTCACCTATTTCACCGACATCTATCATGGTCTGATCAGCCTCTTTATCGGCATGGGCATTACCTTCAAGGAATTCTTCAGCCCGGTGGTCACGGTCTCCTACCCATATGAAACCCTGACCATGTGCGATAAGTATCGCGGTCATACCGAATTGATCGCGGGCGAAGAGGGTAAACCCAACTGCGTGGTCTGCGGACTCTGCGAAAGGGCCTGTCCATCGAACTGCATTTCTCTTGCCGGTGAAAAACCGGAAGGCGAAAAGAAAAAAGTGTTGACCAAATACATCCTTGATTATACCCGCTGCTCTCTTTGCGGATCCTGTGTCGAATCGTGCAATTTCAACGCACTTGAGTTCTCGAAAGAATACAACCTGGCGAGTACCAGAAAGGAAGATTTTATCTTTGATCTTCTCAAACGTCTGGAGGAGAGAAACAAATGAACCCGTCAATGGTTACGTCCCCGAGCCTTTTCAGTGTCGATGGACTGGTCGGGATAGTTTTCTTGATAATGGTCGGCATCACTATTACCGGCGCGGTCATCGCCTGCAACTCGGAGCGACTGGTCCGTGCGGTTTCGGGGCTTATTGTTGCCTTTGTCGGCATTGCCGGAGTCTATTACTACCTGAATTCGCCTTTTGTGGCGATGATGCAGATCCTCATCTATGTCGGCGCGGTATCGGTGACCATATCTTTTGCCATCATGCTGGCTGCCCCGGAGGAGAAAAAAGAGGTTGGACTTTCCGGGCCGCTGGTCGGGCCTATCGGTTTTGCTACCGCAGCCCTTCTTGCCGGCGGATTTTCCATCCTCGCTTTCAAGACCGACTGGCAAGTCATGGCCAAGGTCAACGATGGATCGATTAAGACCATAGGTTTGCAATTATTGACCCGTTATTCCATGGTCTTTGAACTCATTTCCATCGTCCTGCTTATTGCCATTCTTGGCGCCCTGGTTATTGCCAGAGGCCGGAGGGAGAATTGATGTCAATACTTACTCTGTACAATGATTTGAACACCTTTCTCGTCATCGGTGCCGTTCTCTTCGGGATCGGCATTTACGGTATCGTCACCAGGAGAACCCTGATCGGGATGCTTATTGCCGCTGAGCTGATTCTGGCTGGAGCTTCGGTAAATTTCATGGCGTTTAACCGCTTCACTTCCCCCGATCCGATTACCGGACAGGTATTCACGCTCTTTGTCATGGCGGTTGCCGCAGCTGAAGCTGCCATTGGTCTCAGTATCATTATTGCGGTGTATCGTCATTTCAAATCAATAGACGCAAAAGACACTGTGCAACTTAAAGGTTAGCAAGGGAGCCACCTGGAATGGATTATAAATTACTCATAGCCCTGCTCATTCCGCTTATTGGTACGCTGGGAGTGATGTTCAAGGGGGACAACGAGAACGTCAGGGAAGGGATATCGTCGATCTCTTCCATCCTCCTCCTGCTGATTGTCGGCTCCATGATTCCTGCGGTGCTCCATGGCAAGGCGTTGGTTCTGCATCTTTTTACCATCCTTCCGGGGGTATCGGTTACTCTTCGCGCCGATGCCATGTCGATGATTTTCGCCCTGGTCGCCTCCTCTTTATGGACCATCGCCGTCTTCTATTCGATGGGCTATATGCGGGGACTGAAGGAACATGCACAGACCCGCTTCAATGCCTGCTTCGCGCTGGCTATTTTCGGCGCTATCGGAGTCGCCTTCTCCGACAACCTGTTCACCATGTATCTGTTTTACGAGATCGTTTCCATATGTACCTATCCACTCGTTGCCCACCACCAGGACGACGAAGGCTACAGTGGCGCACGTAAATATATCATCTACCTGACCACCACCGCCAAAGCCTTTTTGTTACCGGCCATAATCCTTATTTATGTGTTGACCGGTACGCTCGATTTTGCCACCAATATCCATGACGGGGTCTTTCCTGCCGGGGTGAACGGTACCCTCGTGATCATGCTGTATATTTTTTGCATCTTCGGCTTTGCCAAGAATGGCGTTATGCCCTTTCATCACTGGCTGCCGGGAGCGATGGTTGCCCCGACACCTGTTTCCGCCCTGCTCCATGCTGTTGCCGTTGTCAAAGTAGGTGTTTTCTGTACCACCAGGACCATGCTCTACACCTTTGGCACCGATACCATGCATGCTTTCAACCTGGGTATTCCCACTGCCTATTTTGTCGGTTTTACCGTGCTGGCGGCATCGATCATCGCCCTTTCCAAAGATAATCTCAAAGCGCGTCTGGCATATTCCACCGTCAGCCAGCTCTCGTATATTATACTCGGGGCCGCCCTCTTGACCGATCCCGGAATCCAGGGAGGGCTGATTCATATCGTCAATCACGCCTTTTCCAAAATCACTCTGTTCTTTTGCGCCGGTGCCATCTATGTGGTGACCCACAAAAAATACATCTCGGAGATGGATGGTCTCGGAAGAGCCATGCCCTGGACCTTTGGTGCATTCGGCATAGCTTCACTCAGCATGATAGGCGCGCCGCCGGTCGCCGGTTTCATAACCAAGTGGAATCTACTTATCGGCTCAGTTGAAGCGCATCAGTTAGGCATTCTGCTTATCCTCATTGCCAGTACTCTGCTCAACGCCGCTTATTTTGCCCCCATCACCTATCGGGCATTTTTCGGCAAACTCCCGGCTGGAGAAACTTTTTCCGGCATTAAGGAAGCGCCATTGGCTATGCTCATACCAATTCTGATAGCCTGTACAATTTCTATACTCCTCGGTATTTTTCCTGACTTCATGTTGCAATTTGTTAAGGCGGTGACGGGATGATTATAACGCTCATTGATTTTTTAAAAGCGCGGTTGCAGGCGGTGAAAATAGGCTGCTACATAGGCATCGCAATCATGTTGGTATGGACGATGGTGGCGGTTGACACCCATCACGCCCACACCTGGGTGGAAGCGCACATCCCGGGTTTCTGGTCGATCTTCACCCTGTTATCCTGTGTGGTTCTCATTTACTTTGCCGGGTGGTTCGGCAAAAGTGGCATCATGACCCGAGAGGATTACTATGACAACTAGTTTTATCCATCCGTCTCTGATCTTGATCTGTGGGGCCCTGATACTGCCGTTTATCAAAGAGCCGTTTCGTAAGCTCTACCTGTGCATTGTCCCGGTCTTCACTTTTCTGGATGTAATTTATCTCACCTGGCATCCCGGACTCCATGGAGTCGTGACCTTTATGGGTGATTGGACCCTCACCTTCGGCAGAGTAGACAGCCTGTCCATGGTCTTTGGCTTTATTATGGCCCTTATGGCCATAATCGGCACGGTTTATGGCCTGCATGTCAAGGACAACCTGCAGCATATAGCCGCGTGGTTTTATGTGTCAGGCAGCCTTGGGGTCATTTATTGCGGCGATTACTTAGTGCTCTTTCTGTTTTGGGAAATGATGGCCTTTGCCTCGACCTTTCTGGTCTGGTTCAATAAACAGGAAGGTGCACTCGCCGCGGGGTATCGTTATTTACTGGTCCATACCTTCGGCGGCATCGTATTGCTGCTCGGCTTTGTCCTGCGTTACCAGGCCACCGGCGACCTTTCTTTTGTGCAACTCGACCAGGAGCACACACACCTCTATACCTGGCTGATCATGGCCGGGCTGATGTTGAACGCCGCTGTACCGCCGCTGCATTCCTGGCTGCCCGATGCCTACAGCAAAGCGACTGTTACCGGCGCGGTATTTATGTGCGCGTTTACTACCAAGACTGCTATATACACTCTGGCCCGTGCCTTCGCCGGCTTTGAAATCCTGATCGTGCTTGGCGTGATCATGGCGATCTACGGCATTGTGTATGCCATGATGGAAAATGATATCCGCAAGCTTCTCGGCTGGGAAATTATCAGCCAGGTAGGGTATATGGTGACCGGGGTCGGAATCGGTACCGCTCTCGCCATCAACGGCACCTGTGCCCATGCCTTTGCCCATATTCTGTATAAGGGTTTGCTCTTCATGGCCGCCGGGGCGATTATCCATTCCACCGGCAAATCAAAATTTACCGACCTGGGCGGGCTGTACAAAAAAATGCCGGTGACCCTCTTTTTCATGGTGATCGGCGGCGTCTCCGTCTCCGCTTTTCCCTTCTTTTCCGGCTTCGTGTCCAAGTCAATGATCATCGCGGCGGGTTTTGAAGAGCATCTGCTAATCGTAGGCTTCCTGCTGACCCTGGTCTCCGTCGGCACCTTCCTCGTCGCCGGGCTGCGGCTGCCCTACCTGATCTTTTTTGGGGAAAATCGCTGCAGCGATGCGACCTGGGCTAAAGCAGAAGAACCACCCTGGAATATGCACCTGGCAATGGGTGCAGCGGCACTGCTGTGTCTGCTGATCGGTTCCTACCCACCTTTTCTGTACAATATGCTGCCCAATGCCGGAGTTACCTATCATCCATACAGCAGCTACCACTTAAGTGAAACTCTGCAGATTCTTGCATTTACCGCCCTGGCTTTTGTGTTTCTTAAAGACAAACTTGCTGCCAGAGATACCATCAGCCTTGATCTGGACTGGTTCTACCGCATGGGAGGCCGCGGCTTTCTTTGGCTGGCCCAGAATCCTATCCAATGGCTGGACACTATGTGGGGCATGGCCTATCGAGTGATTGGCCTCTACTCCCTGATGACAACGGCCAGATTCTGGTCCTGGTTTGACTGGCACGCGATTGACGGCGTGGTAGATGGCAGTGCCAGATGTGTGCGGGCAATCGGCCGAAGAGTAACGATCGTTTTGCAAAGAGGTCAGATACAACAGACAATTTTTATATCTGTCACCTTTGCAGCCATCCTGCTTCTCTCATATGTGTGGCTATAATATTTTGAACTCAAGGATCACTGGTAATGGATCAACTACTGTTTAACTCCGGCTTGCCCATTTTAAGTGTACTCATCTTCCTGCCTCTGGCTGGCGCACTGGTTCTCTTATTTGTGAAGAGCGAGTCTCTGTGTCGTTATCTGGCTCTTGCCGTTACCAGTGTTGTCGGCTTGCTGTCTTTTCGGCTGATAGCCGGCTTTGACCGAACAACCGATAA
Source organism: uncultured delta proteobacterium (assembly GCA_963709745.1). Lineage (GTDB taxonomy): Bacteria > Desulfobacterota > Desulfobulbia > Desulfobulbales > Desulfocapsaceae > Desulforhopalus_A. Next base: position 268,530 of record CAVPXN010000012.1, on the reverse strand, counting down.
ATTTCAGTTTGTCGAGCACCACCCATGGATTGAAACATTCAACATCAACTACACTATCGGCGTCGATGGCATTTCCATTCTGCTTATCCTCCTGACAACAATCATCATGCCTTTTTGTGTTCTGGCATCCTGGTCCTATATAAAAACAAGAGTACAGGCTTTTATGGTCTGTCTGCTGATCATGGAGACCGCGATGATCGGGGTCTTTGTCGCTCTTGATTTCGTGTTGTTTTATGTCCTCTGGGAGGCAATGCTCATTCCGATGTATCTACTCATCGGCATCTGGGGCGGGCCACGGAAGATTTATGCCTCGATAAAATTCTTCCTCTATACTTTGATTGGTTCTATTCTTCTTCTGGTCGGTATAATCTGGCTGTATACCAGCAACGATTACAGTTTCTTTATCCCTGCCATGATGTGGCAGAATTATCCGCTCCAGGCCCAGATCTACCTTTTCCTGGCCTTTTTTCTTGCATTTGCCATCAAGGTACCGATGTTTCCCTTCCATACCTGGTTACCGGCAGCACACGTTGAAGCCCCTACCGCCGGCTCAGTTATTCTGGCCAGTATCCTCTTGAAAATGGGTACTTATGGGTTTCTTCGCTTTGCCCTGCCGATAACCCCGGAGGCAACCCTTGTGCTCATGCCGTATGTCCTCTGGTTGTCGATTGCCGGTATTATCTACGGCGGCTTTACCGCACTTGCCCAAAGTGACATGAAAAAGCTTATCGCCTACTCTTCGGTCGGTCATATGGGCTTTGTCACCCTGGGAATCTTTGTCCTTAATGTCGATGGCCTGGAAGGCGCAATCCTGCAGATGGTGAATCATGGTATTACCACCGGAGCATTGTTTCTCTGTGTCGGCATGATCTATGAGAGAACCCATAGCCGGGAGTTACGTACCGCCACCGGCGTCGGTAAATATATGCCGGTTTATATAACCTTTTTGGCTTTCTTTTCTCTTTCTTCTTTTGGTTTTCCCGGGACCAACAGTTTCGTCGGCGAATTCATGATTCTTGCCGGCACTTTCAGGTTCGACACCGTCAATGGTAATTTTCCCTATCTGGCACTGGCGGCGATTCCCGGAGCAGTTCTTGCCGCAGCGTATATGCTGCGGATGCTGCAGAAAATTATCTGGGGCGGGACTGATAATCCAGATCAATCATGGATCACCGATATAAACCGTCGTGAGATTGTCACCCTCGCGCCTTTCTTGTTTTTCGTGTTCTGGATCGGCCTTGGCCCACAGCCGTTTCTGGATCTGATTCATACGAGTGTTACCCAGCTTCTGCAACAATTTCATGCCCATCAGGCCCAGGCGGTTGCAATGGCTGAAGTGATTATCCATTAAGATTTGCGGACCCCCCCTAGAGGGAGATAGGTTCCATCAGGAAATAAGTCTCTTGAGCAAGCACAAGAAATTTATTTCTAAGTCACTAACCCCGCCTTAAAGATTTTGCGGGATAAGTTCCTTCACGAAATAATTCTCTTGTAGAAAGCACAAGAAATTTATTTCTAAGTCACTAACCCCGCCTTAAAGATTTTGCGGGATAAGTTCCTTCACGAAATAATTCTCTTGTAGAAAGCACAAGAAATTTATTTCTAAGTCACTAAGACCCAGTAAAGGTAACAAGATGCTATTTCTACCTGAATTAACACTGTTAGGGGCTGGACTGATTCTCTTCATTTTCAGTCTGGGCAAACCGGCGAGTGGCACGATGAAAAAAGTAGCCACAGGTTTAGCTGCATTGACCCTGGTGGTAAGCCTTATCTGCCTTAAAAGCGAGGGAATGCTCTTTTATGATGCCTATCAGGTCGACTTTTTTTCGCAGATTTTCAAAGTCCTGATCGCTTTAGCTACTCTTGTTGTCCTTATTTTCAGTGATGCCGACGGCGACCTGCAGGAAGAAACCCGGGCGGAATACTACCTGTTTCTCTTAACCTCTGTTTTGGGATTAATGATGCTCGTCTCGAGTGTTGAACTCCTGGCAATCTTTGTTTCCTTGGAACTTTCTTCTTTTGCCGTTTATGTCATGGTTCCAATGCGCAACAATACCAACGCCTCCGGCAACCAGGTTGAAGCGGGTATCAAATATCTGCTCTTCGGCGTTATGGCGACCGGTCTGATGCTGTTTGGCATGAGCTATATGTATGGCTTGACCGGTTCGACCCATTTGCCGGTCATTGCGGAAAGAATAGCCCTTCTCTATAGCCAGCCGGCGGCTATCATCGCCATCATTTTAGTGCTTGCCGGATTCTTCTATAAACTCGCCCTTTTCCCTCTTCATTTCTGGGTTCCGGATATATATGAAGGTGCTTCCAACGAAACAACCGCCTTTATCGCCGCGGTACCAAAACTTGCAGCAGTGGCATTGCTGTTGCGGCTCATTACCCTCGTCAGTGGGGAAGGCGAAGTCATTGTCAATGTTCTTATGGTCTGCGCACTTTTATCGATGTTTTACGGCAACTTATCGGCGCTTATCCAAAAAGATGTGAAAAGGCTTCTTGGCTTCTCCGGAATATCTCACGCCGGTTTTGTTCTGGTCGGTCTACTGACCTTTAAACTTACCGGTTTCGCTACAGCCATGTACTATATCACCGGCTATGTCTTTATGAACCTGGCGTGTTTTCTGGTTATTTGTACCGTTGCTGAAAAGGGCAAAAACGTTGTTGTCGAAGATTTTACCGGCCTGCATAAACGAGCACCGCTGCTTGCCCTCACCCTGACTGTTGGGCTATTTGCCCTGGCCGGGATTCCTCCGTTTGTTGGCTTTACCGGAAAGTTTCTGCTGCTGCTCGGCGCGTTGCGGGAAGGACACCTTATATTGGTTATTCTTGCGGCAATTAATACCGGCATAGCCATCTATTATTATCTCTCCATTGTCCGGGTTTCCTTCTGCACCGACTCCGAAGAACGTGGGACAGTTGCCAGTTCCGGCCTGAATAACGCTCTTGCGTTATTGCTTATCGTGACAATTATCATCATGGGAGTCATGCCGTCGCAGTTTATTGCCATGACGTCATCTGCAATACAAACACTCATGTAATGGTGTTGCAAAAACTCTTCATCCGAAGTCTGCGCTTATCTGCCTCATTGCGCGCCCGAAGGAAGTACCCTTGGGGCGCAAATTTTTAGGGAATTATGCATTTTTGGCTGTATACAGTTGTACTGATTCTTGTCATCTCATATCTTCTTGAGCTTTCCGTATCTCTTCTCAATATCAGATCCCTCGATCCTGCTCTTCCCCAGGAATTCTCCACCATCTATAATGCGCAGGAATATAAAAATTCACAGAATTATACTCGGGCAACTGGATTCTTTTCCATTTTTGAAAACAGTTACTCGACAGGCCTCACGATAGCCTTTCTCCTCCTAGGGGGATTTAACTATGTCGATATATGGGCAAGAAGCCTTGGCTTGAGTGAAATAACTACCGGCCTATTCTTTATTGGCAGCCTGGGTCTTTTTACGTTTCTCGCCCACCTGCCATTGTCAATTTATTCTACATTTGTCCTGGAAGAACGCTTTGGCTTTAACCGCACTTCGGTAAAAACGTTCATTTTAGACATATGCAAAGGAGGCCTGCTTGCCATCCTTCTCGGTGCACCATTATTAGCCGTAATTCTGTGGTTTTTTATGCACAGTGGCACCTATGGCTGGCTCTATTGCTGGCTTGGAGTGGTAGTTTTTTCAGTTGTTTTACAGTTTCTGGCCCCGGTACTCATCATGCCGCTCTTTAATAAATTTTCTCCCCTGGAAAGTGGATCGCTGCAGGACAAAATCCTCGACTATGCCGGAAAAGAAAACTTCAAGCTGCAGGGGATCTTCACCATGGACGGTTCGAAAAGATCAACCAAACTCAATGCATTTTTTACCGGTTTTGGCAAATTCAGAAAAATTGTTTTCTACGACACCCTGCTCAAGAAACTTGATGAAGATGAAATTGTTGCCGTCCTGGCCCATGAGATGGGTCACTTCAAATTAAAGCACATTGTCAAGATGATTGGCGCATCAATCGCCCAGACCGGGATCATGTTTTACCTTTTGTCCATTTTTCTCGGCAACACCGAACTTTCCGCTGCCTTTGGCATGCAGCAGATGTCTGTTTATTCCAGCCTGGTGTTTTTTGGTTTTCTGTATACACCGATAAGCTGTCTGGTTTCTATTCTCTTTAATGTCTTCTCGCGCAAGAATGAATTTGCCGCAGATAACTATGCAGCGCAGTCGACTGGTTCCTCGGTATTTTTAATCTCCAGTCTGCAAAAACTCAGCCAGGCAAATCTCAGCAACCTAACCCCCCACCCGGCGATGGTTTTTCTACATTACAGTCATCCCCCGGTATTAAGACGAATTAAGAAACTCCAACGGTTCGACAACAACGTTGGAATAGGGTGAATCATAACATTAAACTTGACACCAGAGACGATTAGATGGTTATTTTAAAATATTATTTTCATTCAGAATACGTGGTAGATTTTATTTTGGGAAAAGGTGTCAACAATCAATCTAAACTAGTTAAGATAATTATCAATATCTCAATATAGGAGAACAACAATGCAAAAAAATGAATTTCGAGGTCCTCTCATGCAATCCGCTGCGGTACTCGGTGGCGTACTTATCCTGTTTGCGATAGTTGCATCATCAGAAACCAGCAGTGCCGGTGGAGGTGCTCTCGCTATTATTTTTGGGATAGGTAATCTCATCCTTTTCTTCATCGGTATGGCGATCGCTCTTCCGGTGTCCATCATTTTGCTTATTGCGATTTTTCTCGCAGCTGTGGCGATGGTCAACCCCGAACAGGCATCGCAGATGTATTCTGACTTAAAAAAAAAACTTCTCTCTAAAGGAAATGTTGCCGAATAGGCAATGGTGTACAGAGAGGCAGTCAGAGACAGGAATTACCACGGAGGCATACGACCGCATGCACCAGGAGATCACTCAGCTTCATGATAAGAATCTCATATTGCAAAAAAGCATCACCGAAATACTGCAGGAAAAAACACTGGTTCAAGATAATGTAACCCAGCTTGCCCACGAGAACTCGACTCTTAAGGAAAGAATCGTAGAGATGGGTGTTGCTGTTGATCGCCTGCAGAATTCTGAACAGGAGATCAAGGACCTCGTCGAAAAACTGACCACGAAAATAGAGGCCGGTATCGATCAGGAACTTACAGACCAGATAAAAAACCTGGAACAGCTTTACGGGGATACGCACCATTCTATCGAAAATCTTATGGAACGGCTGAATACCCTGGAGTCCAGTCTCAAACAGGCCCCCGTATCAGGTATTTTTACCTATATTGAGAAGGAAGAAGATCAGACACTCTTTGTAGAAAAAGTAGAAGAGGCTCTTGGCCTGGAATTGACCTATGCACAAATTGACGAGCACCTGACCAAAACCCTCTCACCTGAACTGGATAAAATTGTTAAGGATCATCCTGCACTTACTAAAAATTATATTCGTAACGTACGAAGAGAGTAACTCTGATTGAGCCTTTTATGTCCCTAAAAGCCGAGTAAATAGGATTTACTCGGCTTTTTTTGTTTTTTCCCCTTGACGAGTCGGAGCCAATCAAGTAGTTTGCCGCGGTCTTTGCGTCACAGGGAAAAGCCAGCCCGCCCCTGACCGGCGGGGAACCTTATACCGTGCCGCAAAAACAAAAAAGGGCAAAGAAAAACATTGACCGGCCATTTTGGTTGTGTTAGTTTATCCTGCTCATCGCGGCACTTATACCGCGGGGCTTGCCGTTGTCTGGCAGGCTTGAACGATCCTTGAAAACTGAATAACAACAAATACGCAAACGGGCCCAAAGTGTACCCTCTTTATGGGGGGACACTGGGCAAACTTTGTAATGCAAAGTGAGCTCTTATATATAGCAGTATATAAGTAACCATTCTAACGAATGGTCTAGGATATCAAACTGGAGAGTTTGATCCTGGCTCAGAACGAACGCTGGCGGCGTGCTTAACACATGCAAGTCGAACGCGAAAGTTTTCTTCGGAAGACGAGTAGAGTGGCGCACGGGTGA
>CAVPXN010000012.1:0-260000 GCA_963709745.1 uncultured delta proteobacterium | reverse complement strand
GAAACATCTTAGTACCCGCAGGAAAAGAAATCAATGTAGAGATTCCGTCAGTAGCGGCGAGCGAACGCGGAAGAGCCCAAACCAGATTTATCTGGGGTTGTAGGAGCCCGATATGGGATTGAAAATGTATAGCGGAACAGTATGGAAAGGCTGATCATAGACGGTGATAATCCGGTACGCGAAATGCAGTTTCACCCTAGGGATTTCCTGAGTACCACGGGACACGTGAAACCCTGTGGGAATCCGGGAGGACCATCTTCCAAGGCTAAATACTAACCGATGACCGATAGTGAACGAGTACCGTGAGGGAAAGGTGAAAAGAACCCCGGGAGGGGAGTGAAATAGAAACTGAAACCGTTAGCTTACAAGCAGTGGAAGCACTATGTATTTATACAGTGTGACCGCGTGCCTTTTGCATAATGAGTCAACGACTTACCCTATGCAGCGAGGTTAAGCCACTGAGGTGGAGCCGCAGCGAAAGCGAGTCTTAACTGGGCGCATAGTTGTATGGGGTAGACCCGAAGCCGGGTGATCTATCCATGGCCAGGGTGAAGTCTCGGTAACACGAGATGGAGGCCCGAACCGATATAGGTTGAAAACTGTTCGGATGAGCTGTGGATAGGAGTGAAAGGCTAATCAAACTCGGTGATAGCTGGTTTTCTCCGAAATATATTTAGGTATAGCCTCGCATGATGACTGACGGAGGTAGAGCACTGACAAGACTAGGGGTCCCACCGGATTACCAACTCTTTTCAAACTCCGAATACCGTCAAGTTCCAGTGCGGGAGTCAGACTACGGGAGATAAGTTCCGTGGTCGAAAGGGAAAGAACCCAGACCGTCAGCTAAGGTCCCCAAATCTATGCTAAGTGGAAAAGGATGTGGAATTGTTTATACAACCAGGAGGTTGGCTTAGAAGCAGCAACCCTTTAAAGAAAGCGTAATAGCTCACTGGTCTAATGATACCGCGCCGAAAATTTACCGGGGCTAAGCATAGTACCGAAGCTACGGATTCAGAGGACAGAGTACAGATGACAGGTTCAGATGACAGAAGCCAGAGGACAGAAGACAGAAAAAATCTTCTTCTGCACCTAAGGTTTCTGTATAAGTAACTGTCATTTAAGAAGGATTTTTGTTAGAAGCGAAAAATAGTTTTTAAATGCGCGCAAGCGCCAAACTATTCTGACTTCTGTCATCTGTCCTCTGTCCTCTGAATGGTAGGAGAACATTGTGGCCGCCTGTGAAGGTACACCGAAAGGAGTGCTGGAGGTTCCACAAGAGCTTATGTTGACACGAGTAGCGAAAATGAGGGTGAGAAACCCTCACGCCGAAAGCCTAAGGTTTCCTGCAGTCAAGTTAATCTGCTCAGGGTTAGTCGGCTCCTAAGGCGAGGCCGAGAGGCGTAGTCGATGGGAAACAGGTTAATATTCCTGTACCACTTTCATAGCGTTTGATGATAAGGGGGGACGGAGAAGGTAAGGCCATCCGGGCGTTGGTTGTCCCGGTTTAAGCGTGTAGGTGGGGAACTTAGGCAAATCCGGGTTCCTGTTAACACTGAGGCGTGATGACGATGTCTTTTAGACAACAAAGTGGCTGGTTCCATGCTTCCAGGAAAATCCTCGTATCTAGTTATGAATGTGACCGTACCGTAAACCGACACAGGTAGGCAGGTAGAAGATACCAAGGCGCTTGAGAGAACTCTGGTTAAGGAACTCGGCAAAATAGCACCGTAACTTCGGGAGAAGGTGTGCCTGCAGTGTGAAATTATTTACTGATGGAGCACAGTCAGGTTGCAGTGAAATGGGGGGAGCGACTGTTTACTAAAAACATAGGACTCTGCGAAGTCGAAAGACGAAGTATAGGGTCTGACGCCTGCCCGGTGCCGGAAGGTTAAGGGGACATGTCAGCCGCAAGGTAAAGCATTGAACCGAAGCCCCGGTAAACGGCGGCCGTAACTATAACGGTCCTAAGGTAGCGAAATTCCTTGTCGGGTAAGTTCCGACCTGCACGAATGGCGTAACGATTTCCCCACTGTCTCAACCAGGGACTCAGCGAAACTGTAGTACCGGTGAAGATGCCGGTTACCCGCAACTAGACAGAAAGACCCCGTGAACCTTTACTATAGCTTGGCATTGGTTTTTGAGATAACATGTGTAGGATAGGTGGGAGACTTTGAAGCGGCTACGCCAGTAGTCGTGGAGTCACCCTTGAAATACCACCCTTGTTATCTTAGAAATCTAACTGCGGTCCGTAATCCGGATCCAGGACATTGTCTGGTGGGTAGTTTGACTGGGGCGGTCGCCTCCTAAAGAGTAACGGAGGCGCGCGATGGTTCCCTCAGGCTGATTGGAAACCAGCCGTAGAGTGTAAAGGCATAAGGGAGCTTGACTGCGAGAGGGACACCTCGAGCAGGTACGAAAGTAGGTCTTAGTGATCCGGCGATTCCGCATGGAAGGGTCGTCGCTCAACGGATAAAAGGTACTCCGGGGATAACAGGCTTATCTCCCCCAAGAGTCCATATCGACGGGGAGGTTTGGCACCTCGATGTCGGCTCATCACATCCTGGGGCTGAAGCAGGTCCCAAGGGTTTGGCTGTTCGCCAATTAAAGTGGTACGTGAGCTGGGTTTAAAACGTCGTGAGACAGTTTGGTCCTTATCTGTTGCGGGCGCAGGATATTTGAGAAGATCTTTCCCTAGTACGAGAGGACCGGGATGGACGAACCTATGGTGCACCAGTTGTTCCGCCAGGGGCATTGCTGGGTAGCTAAGTTCGGCAGGGATAACCGCTGAAAGCATCTAAGCGGGAAGCCCACTTCAAGATAAGATATCCCATGGTGTAAACCATCTGAAGGCTCGTTGTAGACCACAACGTCGATAGGTCGGGTGTGGAAGTGCAGTAATGCATGGAGCTTACCGATACTAATCAGCCGTGCGGCTTATCCATATTTTTTGATTAACTAGACTACTGACTACTATACTATTCAATTGTCGCTGTTTTTATATGACAAAGCACAAAGGCATGGAACGGGAATTAGTTGCTATCCTGGCGATAGCACGCATCGATCTGTCCTCTGTTCTCTGTCATCCGTCTTCTGTTTTCGGCGGTCATAGCAAAGAGGATCCACCCGTTCCCATTCCGAACACGGAAGTTAAGCTCTTTTGCGCCGATGGTACTGCACGGGCGACTGTGTGGGAGAGTAGGTCACCGCCGTTTTTTATAGCACTAAGCCCCAGCAGATTTTTCTGCTGGGGCTTTTGCCGTTTCGTCATCTTTTAAATGTACAGTGATAGAAATACCTTATAATCGGTAATGACTTTTGGTGGTTGATACCGATCCATCCAATATCATATCAACACTTGAAAAATTTCAGGAGATATCTCTATGAGCCAGCTTAATGATCTTTACCTGGCGGTAGGCAATGATCTGTTCACTCAAAAAATTTGCGAGATTGCCCCCTATTTCGCCACTATTGATCCTCAGTTTATTGATCTTAAACCTGGTTACAGTGAAGTCAGTATGCCCAATACCCCTAAGGTGCATAATCACCTGGGAACAGTACATGCGATTGCCATGTGTAATCTGGCAGAAATAGCCGCTGGAATTATGACCGATGTTTCCATTCCTGAAAGTTGCCGATGGATTCCTATCGGCATGAGCGTCAAATATCTGGCCAGGGCCAAAACTGCTCTGCGCGGTATTGCCGATGGTCGACAGATTGATTGGCAGACCTTAGGAGATAAAGACGTTCCCGTCAGCATCACCGACACGGATGGTATCGAAGTCTGTGCAGCAATTATCACCGTTAAAGTGAGTTTAAAAAAATGATGGTGTCGTAAAAGCTCTTCATTTTCTTGATTAACCGATTTTTTTTGTGATATCCTTTTTGATATGCTCTTATCTTTCAAGAAGGTCACAAATTGGCTTACCCTGCAACAAAGGATCACCCGCAACGAACTGCTGGCAAAATAGCGACCCCAGAGGTCATTGACCTCCTGGCTGTTTCCCCCTCAAAAGTCTGTTTTGGGGCCAGGGTTAAGGCGCTTTGTCTCAGTGAGTCTCTGGAACACAAAGTGCTGCGACAAGAAGTCAGGCTCCTGTCCGCAGGCCATGCGGTAACCAAGAATAATACCCATCTGACAAGCACTGAAGAAAAAGAACTGGCAACGGAAATGCTTTTTCTGCGGCACCGATTTACGGAACTCGTTTTCAACTCGGGCCAATTTAGACAGGCAGCACTGACCATCGTGCAAAACATCTATCTGTTTCAAAACAGAAAAATATTTTTTGGAACTTCCGATTCATTCTCTTCTGAGCAGGAGCGGCAGGCGGCACTGCATTTATTCAGTGCCGGCCCTGGCGAAAGATCTCTGCCCCTGGCCATGACCTTCCAGCATCTTATCCTTGCCCGGGTATGGAATCGTATTATCAGCCTTAGCACAGAGCGGGATTTCCACAAAAGAGTAAAATATATCCAGTTACGACAAATTGTCGAAAAACTCAATACCATCAGAAATATCTATATTCTGCTGACCACTGGACTAGTGAAAAAGATTGCCGCCCGAATCAATAACATTTATAAGGAATCGGTCTCTTTCGAAGATGCCGTCCAAATCGGTAGTTTTGGCATAGCCAGAGCCGCCTATCGATATCATCAATCCTCTGGAGTTCGTTTCTCAACCTACGCCGCCAACTGGGTGTTGAAGGAGATTCAGCGCCAGTCTCTGAATGGTCGTCTGATCAGAGTCTCCACCAATAACATTGAACAATACAGCAGAGCACAAAGAAATGCCGAAACGCCGGATATCGATAAATATCTCAGCCGGATTGAACAGGCAACAATTCTTGGGGAGGAGCACTCTGCTGGTGGAGTAACCGACTCTTTTATTGAATTAGTCCCGGCTTCTGCAAAACCGGCAAAAGTCATGGAAGCACGGGAACTGTGCGCAACATTAATGCAGGCTATTGATCTTCTACTATCCGATAAATGTGCCGATATTATCAAGCGTCGATATGGTTTTCCACCGTATCAAAACCAGGAACAATCGGTTATTACCATCAGCCAGGTCTACGGAGTCACGAGAGGCAGTATCTACCAATTGGAGCAGACCGCCCTAAAAAAGCTCCACCTTCATCTGCAAAAAGCTAGATCGTTATGCTAATTTATTCATAACGCTTGAGACCTTATCTGCCATCGTCTGCGAACGATCCGTCCTGGTTCCCAGTTTCAAGGTGGTCGTTATACGCGGCGCGCCCATATCATGCACTTTTTCATGACAGGCTTTTATTGCGGCCATGACATCGTCCCAATCGCCCTCTACATTTGTCCCATAAGCATGCAATTGAGTGTTTAGCCCGGTTTTTTCAAGTATTTTATGGCATTCAACCACATATTCCGATACCGAAACGCCAACACCCATGGGTATTATGCATACATCCATAATAACGTTCATAACTTTCTCCTTAAGTAAATAGAGCACCGCAGGCAGCGAACAACGCTTTACAATACTATAACGACGACTTGTTTAAAATCAGTACCCGAGACAAGTACGGCTTGACACAAGGGAGTTCGCCGGTAACTATAGCGGCACAAAAAAGACTGATGGCGTCGTGAAAATCTTCATTTTACTTAACTATCATAAATCCTAGCTTCTAACCTGATGAGTGCGACTCCATGATCTTCAAAAATCCGACTCTCGCCGTCTTATGGGACCTTTTTCTCCTCACTCTCGGCGCGTTTGTCTATGCAGTAGGTGCTGAGGCCATCCTGGTCCATCATAAATTTATCATTGGTGGAATTTACGGTACCGCACTGCTCGTCTACTATAAAACCAATCTGCTTTCCCCTGCTATCTGGTATCTACTTTTAAATCTTCCGCTGTTTATCGTCGGCTGGATTTTTCTGAGCCGACGGTTCTTTTTCTACAGCGTCTATGGCGTATGCGCCTTAACAATTTTTGCCGAATTTCTCACCCTGGATTTTGCAATTCATGACCAAATGTATGCCGCCATAGCCGGAGGAGCGATATGTGGTTTAGGAGCAGGATTAAATCTCCGCTCAAGGGGTTCGGGGGGCGGACTGGATATTATTGCCATTATCTTAAATCAAAAGTTCAATTTCGGTGTGGGAAAGTTTTTTATGCTGTATAACGTTGCCCTTTTTACCTTTGTTTTCAGCCAGTACCAGCCGGATATTGTCATTGCCTCTATTATCCTGACTTTTATCGCCTCAATCACTGTTGACCATGTGCTTTCCATGTTCAACCAGAGAAAAATCGTCTACATCCTGAGTAACTACCACCAGGGCCTCGTCGACAAGATCACCCATGAGATGCATCAGGGGGTAACGCTTATCGAGGCACGAGGCGCCTACTCAGGGCAACATAAACAGATGTTGATGACGATAACCAACAACCTTCAGTTAAAACGTCTGGAGGAAAAAGTATTTGATGTAGATCCTGATGCCCTATTCATCGTTGAGAATAGTTTCAATGTCATTGGATCTAACTTCGGGAAGCGAAAAATGTATTGATTTCAATTGCGGCAATCTCGTAAAAACGTGAATTCAACGATGGCTAAGAATAAAGCTTCATATTTGAGGCGTGTGGATTTTACTATTATTTCGGCGTACTAGAGAACGTCGTAATGATAGTAAAATTCGCAACAACGAGGAAAATGAAGAGTTTTTACGACGCCATCAATCACAGCAAATGGTGTTCCTTTTTCATCTCTTCATAGACCAGTGTTGATACTTCTCGAATAACCCGGCTCCGTGAATGCGCCCACTGGCCATAATTGGGTGCTTTGGAACGTCTCTCGATTATGCCGACGATAACATAAGGGAATTGTCCGCCCTTGGCCGTTTTTGGTACGAGTATGCCCATATCACCGATCAGGTGCGCGGTCGAACCGGTCTTGTTATACACGAGCGTGCCTTTGGGGATGGGGGTACCGTGATAAAGACGGTCGCGTCCCGGCAAGGCCATCAGGCGTCGAATCTCTTTGCCCTGGGGCAAGTCCATATTCCAGAGCGCGCGCAGAAAACGGACATAATCGGAGGGCGGAGCACTGTTGAGATAGGTGCGTCCACCCGCCGGAATATATTCTCTTATTTCCGTCTTCTTAAAAATTTTTCCATAGTATTTTTTTAAAATAGCATCGCATTTCGCCGGGCCCCCTGCCTGCCGCATAACCCAATTAGTGGCTGAATTGCTGCTGCGCTGGATCATCGCTTCCAGTTTTTTGCGGCTCCCGGGGCCATACTTTAGTTTCCCGGCATTGACCTGGTGAAAAAACGCCAAGGCAACGAATGGCTTAATCATACTCGCCGCCTGAAATTCCTGGTCGGCATTGATATTGACGACACTTTGGTTCTTCTCCAGGTCATAGACCATCCAGCCGGTCGATTCATCCTTGGAGATGCGTCCCTCTTTGCGCAGGGTATCGATATACTCCTCAATGGATTTTTCACATTTGGAAAACTTCGCCGAGGCAACAATCGGTTCCGTGGCGGCAGGCGTTTTTACTATCTTAGGTGTCGCGACTATCTTTTCCGGGACTTTCTTCTTAGCATCACTCACGGGAAGGGTACAGACGATTGGCTTTGACGGCCCTACATCATTAATCAGACTGGATTCGCCGTAGACGACCTGATTGTTGTTTTCCGTGGTAATAGATGTTTTAATCTTCTTGGCCCGTAATATTGCCGCATGCTTGCGGGCAATCTCAGTCGTCGATGCTTTATCTCCACGCCGGCGGTAAATGAGGGCAAAATTGCCATAAACGGTCTTTTCGATGAAAAGATCGTTTTTTACATCCATCCCCAGGCAACCGTAAATCTGCTCGTACTTCATTTTCAAAGGTTCGATATTCGGCCCCATCCCATAGCTGACGTTGTAGAGACCGTGAAAGTTTTGTTCCTTCGTTGCATAGGGCTCATCAAAGCCGGCTTTATTTAATAGTTCTGCATGATTAATGAGAGTACGGGAAACTGTTGCCGCTGAATCGTTGCCGTCATAAATCAGGGCGTATTCATCACCTCGTCCGACCACTTTCAGCTTCTGAACAATTTTTTCGTCAAAGATCGTCTCCAGCTCGGCTTTATAATCCAGTACCCGGTCAATATCCTTGGTCAAAAGATAAATAATATCGTACTTTTCCTTTTTCCCGGCCTGCGCATGGGAGGTTAAAACACCGTTTGCGCCGACGAAGAGAAGAACAAAGACGAAAAAGGACGTACGAAAATAACGGGCATCTGAAAACTTCATAACGTAATCGGTACCTTCTGTGCTTTAAAAATTAAATCTGGAAATTTTCGATAAAGTTGCTGTAGGAATTCAATTGTAACTCAGCTTTGATCGAAATTGCAAGACCGACTTCATATAACAAGCGAAAATTCATCATTTTTTTGTGAATACCCGGTTTTTTAAATAAACGATGCCAGTATACCTGCCATTCATCGAGAGAAAACCACCATTAGTGTTGCAACAATGTGTTATGCACTTTATATTATCACAATCGACAGTGCCCAACCAGCGCTCTGCCGATACCTGTATCTACAGAACATTGGCAGGACTGGGATCGCGCTACCATAATGAAGTAGGATTATATCCACCATGACTTTTTTTGATAATTTTTCAGACGTTCACCTTATAGCCGCGCACCGAGGATTCAGGGCGTTTTATCCGGAAAATACTTTATCGGCGTTTAAGGCCAGTGTGGGACGATGTCATTTCATCGAGCTTGATATCCAGATGAGCAAAGACCTTGTTCCCGTGGTCATGCATGATTCCACCCTGGACAGAACAAGCAACGCGAGAGACCAGGGGGGGCAATTGGGACTGCAATCTCTCAATGTCAGCGATTGGACCCTCAGCCAGCTAAAAACCCTGGATATCGGTTCATGGTTCCTGCGAACCGATCCGTTTGGCACCTTACAAAGACAAGAAACAACAGCAGAGCGGCTGACAAAAGAATTCCCTCAGCGAATATTGACCCTCGAGGAGGTGCTGCAGCATCCGGCATTACGGAGAATACCCTTTAATGTTGAGATCAAGGACCATCGCGGCAAACAACAAAATAAACAGGTTACGGAATATGTGCTGGATGTAATCGGCAGAACGAATTCTGCCGCAAGAGTCCTTATTTCTTCTTTTAACCACGACTATCTTATCATCGCCAAAGATATCGCGCCGTCCATATCGACTGCCGTCCTGCAGCACCGCTCGCATCCAAGAAACCTTGTCGAATATCTGAAATCCTTGCGGGTCGCCGCATATCACCCATCCGATGATATTACCGACGCTTCACTCATCAAAAGGCTGCGTGCCGCAGGCCTGGGGGTCAATGTCTACACCGTCAATTCCGCCAAACGACAGCAAGAACTTTTCGCCATGGGCGCTACTGCCGTGATTACTGATTTTCCTTACCTGATGGTGTTCTAAAGTTCTTCTTCCGGAGTTTTTGCCACGCCATGGTATGGGGTGGCCTTCTTTTTCACTCCACCACTTTCTTCTGTTCAATTACTTTTGATTTTATTATAGTTATTGCCGCACTGATGCCAGGATGCGCCACTCAACCGGCGGTGATGATGCACACAGGCTTGTTGCCAGATGAGCTATAAGGAGAAAAAATGGAAAGCGTTAGAGACCTTGATCCGGAAATTTATACCCTGCTCAAGCAGGAAGAAAGGCGTCAAGCCGAAAAAATCCGTTTAATCGCATCGGAAAATTATGTTTCCAAAGCCATTCTCGAAACTACCGGATCAATTCTTACCAATAAATATTCCGAAGGCTATGCCGGCAAACGCTACTACGAAGGACAGCAGATCATCGACCAGGTCGAACAACTGGCAATCAAGCGGGCCATGGACTTGTTCGGCGCAGAGCATGTCAACGTCCAGCCCTATTCAGGCTCTCCGGCCAATATCGCTGTTTACCTGGCTTTTCTCCGGCCCGGCGATACCATCCTCGGTATGGCCCTGCCCCATGGCGGTCATCTGACCCATGGAGCAAAAGTAAGTATTTCCGGCCGCTACTTTGATGCACAATCGTACGAACTTGATCCGATTACCGGACTTCTGAATTACGATACCATCCGCTTAAAAGCTTTGGCAGTACGCCCAAAGATCATTATTGCCGGGCATTCCGCCTATCCGCGAATACTCGATTTTAAAAGGTTCAGGAGTATAGCCGACGAGGTCAACGCTCTGCTTCTGGTAGACATGGCCCATTTTGCCGGTCTTGTCGCCGGAGGTGTCCACCCCTCACCAATCCCCTATGCTGATGTAGTCACAACAACGACCCATAAATCTCTTAGAGGGCCACGTGGGGCGATGATCCTCTGTAAAGCCAAACATGCTCAGGCCATAGATAAAGCGGTATTTCCGGGCGTGCAGGGCGGTCCGCACGACAATACCACAGCAGCCATCGCCGTCGCCATGAAAGAGGCGGCAACGGATTCGTTTAAAGAATATGCCCGGCAGGTTGTCAAAAACGCACAGGCCCTCGCCGAGTCACTGATAGCCAAAGGTTTTAACCTGATCACCAACGGTACCGACAACCACCTTATGCTGGTTGATCTCACCAACAAGAATATATCCGGCAAGATTGCCGCCAAGGCATTGGATAAAGCAGGTATCGTCCTTAACTATAATGCAGTCCCATTTGACCAGCGTCCGCCATTTGATCCCAGCGGCATTCGCATCGGCACGCCGGCGGTCACTTCCCGCGGCTTTAAAGAAAAAGAGATGGCCACAGTGAGCACCCTTCTTGCAAAGGTCGTCGCCGACCCGGGAAATGAGATGCTGCTGAGCGACACCGCCCAGGAGGCAAAAGCTCTCTGCAGCCGTTTTCCAGCGCCCGGCCTGGAGCAACTCATTTGATCAAACCATAGTACTGTTCATCTGCATCGTTTGCGGCAATCCCCCTCGGTGCCGATTTCTTTTTCGATTTGACTCCCGACCAAGAAATACGATACCATCATCTTAAATTGATGGAGTCGTAAAAACTCATATTAAGTTGTTTAGATGGGCTCTGGAAAAAGTTTGATCTACGAGGCGTAGAGTCTGATATGGCGATTTGGTAGTACATGTGGTACAGCAATTCGCCATATCAGACCTACAACGAAGGAGATCGGGCTTTTTACAAGTCCATACACATAAAGAGTTCTGATCATGTCCTCACCTATCATTGCCGAAATCCAGTCTGAACTTCGTCGGGCAAAAAAACGCATCGCTGAACTCGAAGCAATTATCGCCAACCAGGCTGGTTCTGGGCCTACCAATGTGAGTGATCTCTCCTACTGCGACGAAGAAAAAGACCAACTCAAGCAGAGCAGGAACAAATACCGCAAATTGTTTAATTATGCCAACGATGCGATGTTTGTCATCTCGCTTGACAAAAAAAGTTCTGATTACGGCTACTTTTCCGACGTCAACAACATCGCCTGCAAACGGCTCGGCTACACTCGCCAGGAGCTGCTGCTGATGACTCCTTTTGATATCAGCCACGACCATGAATTTCTCGGCAACAGCCGACTCAAAACCCGCCTTACCAAAGAAGGCAACGCCACCTACCAGACAACCTATATCACAAAAGACGGCACGAAACTCCCGGTCGAAGTCAGCGCGCTGCGCCTGACTATCGACGGTAAAGAATTGTATATGGCCATTGCCAGGGATATTACCGAAAGAAAAAACGCGGAAGAAGCCCTGCGCAAGAGTGAACATCTTTATCGATTGCTGGCCGACAATGTCCACGACGTGATCTGGACCACCGATGGCCGGCTCGTCCCCCGGCATGTCAGTCCTTCATTTAGTCATCTTACCGGATTTGAACAGAACAGAGCGATGGCTATCATTCATCAGGAGATCATTACTACCTCTCCTTTCACCAGGAATCATTTCCAGCTGCTCGTTCTGCTGCACGACAGATCACTACATTGGGAATCGATGCTGAAAACCGCCACCGGAGAAACGATATGGGTAGAAAGCATCGCCTCTCCGCTGCCGGACAGTGCTGAGCAATTCACCGGTATCATTGGCGTCACCAGGGACATCTCTTCGCGAAAAAAAATAATACTCGAACTTGAGGCCGCCAAAGAACAAGCCTTTGCGGCCAACCGAGCAAAATCAGAATTTCTGGCCAACATGAGTCATGAAGTCAGGACGCCGATGAACGGGGTTATGGGCATGCTGCAGTTGATGACCATGACTTCTCTTGACGATGAACAATTGCAATATGTCGAAACGGCGATGGCTTCCGGTGAAAGCCTGCTGACTATCATTAATGATATTCTCGACTACTCAAAAATTGAGGCGGGAAAACTACAGATGACCCCGGAGGAGTTCCAGCTAAGAGAAATAGTCAAACCCCTGTTGATCTCCTTTCAGACTTCGATAAACCCAAATAAAGTCAGTCTTACCTGTGCGATATCACCGGAGGTGCCGACTACTCTGGTGGCGGACCATGTGCGGCTGCGCCAGATTCTCTATAACCTGGTGGGCAATGCGGCCAAGTTTACCGACGCGGGAGAGATACATATAGCGATAAAGCCTTTGGAGAAAATGAGCAATAACCGGATACGTCTGGAATGCACCATCGCCGACACCGGTATCGGCGTTCCCGAGGATATCGGCGATGAGTTATTCGAGCCTTTTACTCAAGTAGAATCCTCGAGGCAGAAAAAAATCAAAGGAACCGGCCTTGGCCTCAGCATCGTCAAACAGCTGGTCACCCAGATGGAGGGCAAGGTGCGGCTTAAAAACAATGATGCGCAAGGGACGACCGTCACCTTCACCGTCGTGATGGGCATAGGAGAATCCCGAACAGAGCCCCAGCAGGTACTGCCGACCCCTATTCTAACCAGCCCAAACCGCCGACTGGCGGCGCTGATTGTCGAAGACGAACAGATCAATCAGCAGATTCTGCAGGCGATACTCACCAAACTCGGCCACCGGGCGACAATCGCCGGCGACGGACATTCAGCCCTTGAACTGCTGAAGACCAACACTTTCGATATAGTGCTGATGGACGTGCAGATGCCGGAAATGGACGGCCTGGAAACGACCAGAATGATTCGTAGCGCCGAACAATACCAGCATGTACGCAATATACCGATCATCGCCTTGACCGCTTATGCGATGGCCGGCGATAAGGAAAAATGTCTGGTTGCGGGCATGAACAGCTATTTGTCTAAACCTGTTGATATAAAGGCCCTTGAAAAAGGCCTGAAATCACTGACCACCGAAGCAACGAAACCGAAAGCGTTCACCACCAGCACCCAATCCTCATCCGATTAGCCCCCCTCACATAGTTAACTCTCGGAGGCCTGTTTGAACGATGGGAGCACTGGTTGAACGATTACAAATCCGAGTCTTACGGTTATCTACTGTGTCCCGGTGAACTATTACACAAAACCTGTCTCGCCGGTTATAAGAGATCACCAAACAGCCATGGACAACTTTCTCGGCGCTGCTCTTCATAGGCCCGAATAAGATCAGTTTTTTCGAGCGTTACGGCAATCTCATCGAACCCTTGCAGCAGACATTTTTTTCGAAACATATCAATTTCAAAGGGTAGTTTTTGGCCCGTCGGCAGCACAACCTGCTGCACCGGCAAATCCACAGTCAACTGATACGCTTTATCGGAGAAGGTTTGGCGAAACAGGGAGTCAATAACATCTTTGGCCAGGACAATGGGCAGAATTCCGTTTTTAAAACAGTTATTATAAAAAATATCGGCGAAACTCGATGCCAGCAGCACCCGAAAACCAAAGTCAAGCAGGGCCCAGGGGGCATGTTCCCGGCTCGAACCACAACCAAAATTCTCTCTGGTAAGAAGAATGGATGCATCCCGGTATTTCTCCAAATTGAGCACAAATTCCGGGTTTATCGGCCGCAGGCTATTATCCATCCCCGGCTGCCCCTCATCCAGATACCGCAGCGGGTCAAAAAGATTGGCGCCAAAACCAGTTCTTTTAACCGACTTTAAAAACTGCTTCGGGATGATGAGATCGGTATCTATATTAGCCCTGTCCAAGGGCGCAACGATTCCGGTATGTATATTGAATGGCTCCATCTTTTAACTCCATTGACGTATATCGACAAAATGTCCGGCAATTGCCGCCGCAGCCGCCATTGCCGGGCTGACCAGATGGGTTCGCCCGCCAAACCCCTGCCGGCCCTCAAAATTTCTGTTGGATGTCGAGGCGCAATGTTCACCCTCGCCAAGCTTGTCGGTATTCATCGCCAGGCACATTGAGCACCCCGGTTCCCGCCATTCGAAACCGGCATCGATAAATATTTGCGCCAGTCCTTCCTGCTCCGCCTGCTCTTTGACCAGTCCCGAACCGGGAACGACCAGAGCCTGCTTGATTGTTTTCGCCACTCTCTTGCCCTGCACAACCGCTGCTGCCGCCCGCAGATCTTCAATACGGGAATTGGTACAGGAGCCGATAAAAACCCGATGGAGCATGATGTCCATGATCGGCTGGTCTTCTTTTAGACCCATATATTTTAAAGCCAGACTGAGCGACTCGCGAGCCGTTGCGTTTTTCACATCTTTTAAGCTTGGTACGCGTCCGGTGACCGCCACAACCATCTCCGGCGACGTCCCCCAGCTTACCTGCGGTTCAATTGCTGTCGCATCAATATGCACCACCTTATCAAAGAATGCATCCTCGTCTGAGGTAAGCGACCGCCAATATTTTTCCGCCTGCCGCCACATCGTCCCTTGGGGTGCAAAAGGACGATTCCGCAGAAAGTCGATGGTTTTCTCATCGACCGCCACCAGACCGGCACGAGCTCCGGCTTCTATGGCCATGTTGCATATTGTCATCCGGCCGGCAATGGACAGCGATCGGATAGCCGATCCACCAAATTCGATGGTATGTCCCGTTCCCCCGGCCGTGCCGATTTTGCCGATCACATAAAGAATTAGATCCTTGGCGGTAACGCCGGCTGCCAGTACACCATCGATCTGGACCAGCATGTTCTTCATTTTTTTCTGAATCAGACACTGGGTAGTCAGCACATGCTCGACCTCCGAGGTGCCGATACCCTGGGCCAGCGCGCCAAGAGCCCCATGGGTGGAGGTATGTGAGTCACCGCAGACAATCGTCATGCCGGGCTGGGTCAGTCCCTGCTCAGGGCCTATCACGTGGACAATACCCTGTCGTTTGTCGTCCATGCCGAATTCAACTATTTTCTGTTCCCGGCAGTTGCGATTCAGAGTTTGCACCTGCAGTCGGGAGAATGGATCGACAATACCGGTGATGCCATCTCTACGTTCACTGAGCAGCGTCGGCACATTATGGTCAGGTGTGGCCAGATTAGCGCTGGGTCGCCATACTTTTCTGCCGGCGACCTTTAGACCCTCGAAGGCCTGCGGGGAAGTCACCTCATGCAGCAAGTGTCGATCTATATAGAGAAGCGACGTTCCGTCGGTACGGTCTTCAACCACATGGGCCAGCCACAACTTATCATACAACGTTTTTCCTGCCATCAATCGTCCTCCATCACCAATAAAAACCTGCGATATATTTCGATACTTTTCACTCACAACAGTAGCTACGAATGCCAAGAATACAATATCTGCATCGTGCTGATCCCCTAACATCTTTATTCTCTTGACCCAATATCTAATGCGCGATAGATTTCTAACCAGTGCATATGCACATTTATGTACATTTACAGTATCTCTTGAAATAGTTTCAATCAGTTGAAGAAGACGTTCAGGTGGGGGCAACCTCGTAACTTTTTCTTTGACAAGAGGCAGGGAAGGATTTAATCTAATTAATTAAATTATTAAATACTGACATCCCCGCTATACAACAAATCCATAAACCGGACAAGTCAATGCAAAGATACCCAATTTTTGCGGTTATCACCATCTTGATCAGCTGTATGTACGGAATCAATGCTCATAGTGCCGAAACGACTGCAGGGCTTGCAATCCCCAAGACCTGGACCGCGGAACAGGCCGTAGCCTTCGCCATTGCCGGCAACCCCGACAGCACCGTTGCCGCAAAACGTATGGAGCAGGCGATAGCGGCAGCAAGAGAGGCGCAAGCCGCCGACTATCCGCTGGTCAATGTCGGCGCCGAATATATGCAGACCAACAACCCTATGTATTCCTTTGGTAATATCCTCAACCAGGGCGCTTTTGACAACAGTATCGATTTCAACGATCCCGGCAGAACAGATAACCTCCAGCTCAAGGCACAGATAAACTATCGCCTGTATAACGGGGGCAGGGATCGTGCCGACCAGGCAGCGGCACAGGCGCAAATCAACATATCCCAGACCGACAGTATCGCCGTGCACCAGCAGCTCGGCTTTGAGGTGGTCAAGACCTTCCAGGCCATTATCCAGGCCGAGCAAATGATGACGGTCCGTCAGGAAGCGCTAACCGCAATCAGCGCGGCCTTAAATGTCGGTCAAGCCAGGTACGATGCCGGCGACCTGCTGCAGCAGGATCTACTCAATCTGGAACTGCAGCAATCCCGCGCCGAAGAAGACCTGATCCGCAGCAGGCACGGGCTGGAACTCGCCAGACGAATCTTTCTTAATCTGCTCGGGCTCAAAGAGGGAGATGTGGTCCTCGATCCTGCCTCGAGCACCCGGCAACAGGTGCCGGAAGCGGTTGATTACTCCAGCCACCACGCGCTGAAACGGCTTGATGCGATGCACCAGGCGGCGCTTGCCGAGCTTGAAAAAGCCCGAGGCGGCAATAGACCATCAGTTGATGCCTTTGCCGGCTACCAGGTGGATAAGGGCTTTGTTCTGGATGAAGCCGGTGATTCCTGGATAGGCGGGGTTCGTCTCAACTACACCCTCTTCGACGGCCATAAAACTTCCGCAGCCATCATCAAGGCCCAATTGAAGGTCCAGGAAATAGAGGAGTTGAGAAAAAAGACCGAACTTGCCCTCAATCTCGACGTGCAGCAGGCAAAACTCGACTATGAGCAGGCCCGAAAACGACTCAGTGTCACCGAAAAGATGGTTGGCGCGGCAACCGAAGCAACAAGACTCAGCCGGGCCCGCTTTACCGAAGGGGTTATTCTGGCCTCCGATCTTATCGATTTTGAGATGCGCCTGTCCGACGCCCAAGCCAGAAAACTGGCGGCCAAGGCCGGCTATCAGGTAGCCATCGCCAATCTGCGGCGCGCTGCCGGCCTCGAACAATTTCCTTGAAACAGGAAAAGGAGTTATACCAATGAAGCTGAATCAATGGGTTTCCATGTTCCTGATTCTCACTTTTACCGCTTTTTCCACTGCCTGCGATAAAGACGGGTTACGATCCGAAAAAACCACAACGACTCTACCGATAGCTCAGGTCTCCGTGGCCAAGGTAAGCAAACAAGTGGCCACAAATCAAGTGGAACTTGTCGGCACGATACAGGCAGTTGAACAGGCGGAGATTGCCGCCAAGATAACCGGCAATATAATCACCCTGCCGGTCGATCTCGGCTCAAAGGTGCAGTCAGGCGATCTTCTCGTTGAATTGGCCGCCGGTGAAGTATCCGCCCAGGTGCAACAGTCTAAAGCCCAGCTCGAGCAGGCAAAACGCAACTTCACCCGCGAAGAAAACCTGCTGCGAAAAAACGCGGCCACCCCACAAATGGTCAAATCCCTGCGCGACAGCACCAGGATCGCCGAAGCTGCCTATAAAGAAGCCTTGACCATGCTTAATTACGCGCGGATCACCGCGCCCTTTTCCGGAATTATCACCAGAAAATTGGTCAATATCGGCGATCTGGCCGTCCCGGGCAAACCGCTTCTGTATATGGAGCAGGGGGACAATCTGCAGGTGCTGACCGATATCCCCGAAGCGATGATCATGTACATTAAAAAAGGTGACCAACTGTCCGTCTCAGTTCCTTCTGTGCAATTAACAATTACCGGAGTTGTCGCGGAGGTATCGCCGATTGCCGACCCGTCATCAAGATCCTTCCCGATAAAATTGCGCATTGACTCGGACCAGAGGTTGCGCTCCGGCCAGTTTGCCCGCATCTCTCTATCCACGGAACAAGCAGAGACTCTGATCGTGCCGGCAGAAGCGGTGCACTCAATCGGCCAGATAGAAAAAGTTTTTGTGGTGCAGGATGGCAAGGCGCAACTGCGTCTTGTGCGCAGCGGGACAAAAAGCGCCGGCCATATCGAAATCCTCAGCGGTCTTTCGGCAAATGAAACAATCATCACCGAGGGCAACCGGACCCTTCTTGACGGACAGCCGATAGCTATCCAATAATTTTTTAAAAATAAGCAGGGCAACACTGATGAAATCGCCTTCACAGCACACCACAGGCTTTGCCGGAGGACTGGCTCGGGCCTTTATTGATTCCAAGCTGACTCCCCTGGGAATCGTAGCCTCACTTCTGCTCGGTTTTCTGGCTATAGTCTTGCTGCCGCGAGAAGAAGAACCGCAGATCAAGGTGCCGATGATCGACGTGCTGGTCGCCATGCCGGGCGCCACTCCTAAGGAAGTTGAACAACAGCTGTCTATCCCGATGGAGAAACTGCTCTATGAACTTCCCGGAGTCGAATATATCTATTCGACCTCGATGGCTGGTCAAAGCCTTCTGGTGGTGCGCTTTTACGTCGGTGAAAATCTTGAGACCTCCATTGTTCGCCTGAATCAGAAACTGGCCACTAATTTTGATCGGATCCCGCACAGCGTCCGACAGCCGCTGATTAAACCACACTCCATCGACGATGTGCCAATCATGGCCCTCACTCTGCACGGACCAGGCTACGATCACTACACCCTGCGACGGCTGGCCGCCCAGCTCGACGATGCGCTTAAAAATATCCATGCAGTAGCCGAAACCAGGGTTATCGGCGGCACCAGAAGAGTCCTGAATATTCACTTTGATCCCTTGCTGCTGGCCTCAAGGAATCTGTCACTGACCGAACTCTCGCCAATAATCCAGGCGGCTAACAGTCAGTCCTATTCCGGCAGCATGACCGCGCTCAACCAGCAGATCATGCTCCAGACCGGCACCTTTATGCACAGCGCCGAGGAGATTGGCCGAATTGTCGTTGGGGTATACGGCGGACGGCCGGTATATCTGAACGAAGTAGCCGAAATTACCGATGGCCCGGAAGAACCAGCGGACTATGTTCTCTACGGCGACACGAGCGGCGCCGGCGAGCAGGCTGCGGTCACCCTGTCGATTGCCAAACGGCCCGGCGCCAATGCCGTTTCCGTGGTAAGCGATATCCTGGCCAAAGTGGATAGTCTCAGAGGTCGGCTTATTCCCGCTGATCTTACCATTAGTGTCACCCGTGACTATGGTGCAACCGCCTCGGATAAGTCGAACGAACTGCTGCTGCATATGGGTATCGCTGTGTTCGGCGTGGCCGTGCTTATTCTCCTTTTTCTCGGCTGGCGTGAATCCATCATCGTCATGCTGGCCATCCCGTCGACCCTTGCCCTCACCCTGCTCATCTTCTATCTCTATGGCTATACCCTCAACCGGATCACTCTTTTTGCCCTTATCTTTTCTATCGGCATTCTGGTCGATGATGCGATCGTAGTGGTGGAAAATATCGTCCGCCATCTGCGTCTGCCGAGCAATAAGAGAAAATCGAAGTCGGAGATCGCCATTGAGGCCGTTGCCGAGGTCGGCAACCCGACCATTCTGGCGACCTGGGCGGTGATTGCCGCGATTTTGCCCATGGCCTTTGTCGGCGGCTTGATGGGCCCGTATATGCGGCCCATCCCGATCGGTTCCTCGGCTGCCATGCTGTTTTCCCTGATTATTGCCTTTACCGTTACTCCCTGGGCGGCAACCCATATCCTCAAGCAGAAGGCATCTTCTTCAACAGATAGTGATGAGGACGAAAGCCCGAACGACTGGTTTACCCGAATTTACCATCGGATCATGGACCCGCTGCTGGCCCACGGAGCCTGGCGTATCGTGTTCTTTACCGTCATCATCGCTATGCTTCTTGGCGCCTGCTCCATGGTTTATTTCGGCCTGGTGAAAGTGAAGATGCTGCCGTTTGACAACAAAAGTGAATTTCAGGTGATCCTCGATATGCCGGAAGGTTCTACCCTGGAGCAGACCGCCCGGGTGGCTCAGGAGATGGCCGACACCATTCGGCAGGATCCGGCCGTCACCGATTACCAGATCTATGTCGGCACCGCGTCTCCCTATAATTTCAACGGCCTTGTCCGCCACTATTTTATGCGCCGCGGCCCGACGGTGGCCGATATCCAGGTCAATCTTCTACCCAAGAGCGAACGTTCCCTGCAGAGCCACGATATTGCCACCAGGGTGCGGCCGCCGCTGGCGGCAATTGCTGCAAGATTCGGCGCCGCCGTTGCCGTGGCTGAAGTTCCCCCCGGCCCGCCGGTGCTGCAGACCTTAATCGCCGAGATTTACGGTCCCGACGATGCCTCACGGGTTAAACTAGCCGAGGAAGTGAAAAAGATTTTCTCGACGACCACCGGGGTGGTCGATATTGACTGGTATCGCGAGGCGGATCGCCTGCGCCGGGTATTTACCGTCGACAAGGAGAAGGCTGCCTTAAATGGCATAACCGAGCAGCAGATTACCAGGGCTATCGAGATCGCTGTAAAGGGCTATTCGCTTGATCTGTTCCATCAGCCGACCGACAAGGAGCCAATAAATATAGTCCTGGAGCTCAGCCCGAAAGATCGTGCCCGGGTCGCATCGATTCTCAATATTTCTTTGCGCTCCGAGGGCAATCCCACAGCCCGACTGGTGCCTTTGCGAGAGCTGGTCAGCATCTCCGAGCAGCAAGTGGAACAACCTATTTATCGCAAAAACTTAAAACCGGTCATCTATGTCGCAGGCGATGTGGCCGATATGGTGGAAAGCCCAGTCTATGCCATCTTAGATATGAATAAAAAACTGGCCGAACTTGACGGTCGTGATTTTGGCGGCAGGCTGGAGAAAGTGCAGATCTATAACCTGAACCAGCCGTTTTCGGAGAATGAACCAGCGATGAAATGGGACGGCGAGTGGCATATTACCCTTGAAGTTTTTCGCGATCTTGGACTTGCTTTCTGCGTGGTTATGGTGCTTATATATATGTTGATGGTCGGGTGGTTTAAAAGCTATATTACCCCGCTGGCGGTGATGGCCGCCATCCCCTTCTCGCTTATCGGCATCCTCCCCGCTCATTGGGGGTTCGGGGCATTTTTCTCGGCGACCTCGATGATCGGCTTTATGGCCGGAGCCGGTATTGTCGTTAGAAATTCCATCATCCTGGTCGATTTTATTGAGCTGCGCCTCAGCCAGGGTGAACCGCTGGCCAAGGCGGTAGTCGACGCCGGAGCAATCCGTTTTCGCCCCATGCTGCTAACCGCACTGGCGGTGGTAATCGGTGCTTCGGTTATCCTCGCCGACCCGATCTTCCAGGGACTGGCGCTGTCGCTGATGTTCGGAGAAATTGCCTCACTATTAATCAGTCGCATGGCGGTGCCGGTTCTCTATTATGTGATTAAAAGACATCAACACTAAGAAGAACAATTATGCAGGATCAACGATTCAACCCTTTTGAAGACCGACGGAGCAGAGATATCCGCAATGACCTGTCAAGCGGACTGGCAGCGGCGATAGAAACCGGCAACCATGACAAACTTACCGAAATTGTTTCTCAATTCCGTAGTCAGCCGCTTGCCGATTATTATCAAGAGTATCTCGAAAATCGATACGCCCGCTACCGGCAGGCACTTGCTCATATAGAGGATAAGATAATCGACCCAATCGAACAGGGAGTAGTGCTCTGGAACCTGGGACTGTTCTTTGAAGTGCACGAGGTGCTGGAGCATGCCTGGTATTCCGCACAAGGCAATAGGAAACAAACGCTGCAGGCATTAATCCGCGCGGCCGGGGTCTATATTAAACGCGAATATGGCTTCAGTGACTCTGCCGACAGGATTGCCGCCAAAGCCATCCCGGTACTTGCCGCAAATAAAGATATTCTGCGGGCCTATTTTGATGTGGATGAACTTACCGTTGCCCTGCAAACGCCGCATCTTCCACCTCCAACCCTGCATAAATAAACCTTGTTTCTCAAAAAGGTATCCGCCATAGTATTTCTTGATAGGGTAATTGCTGTTCCTTGCAAACCAGGCAGCATACAGGTATCCTAGTTATAGAAACCTTCTTTATCACCACCAATTTTCATTCCAAGTCGGACGCTTTGACGACGTCATCTATATCGAAAGATGTCGGCCGCCTTAGGTAAGAGATCAAAGTCACTACAATTATTACAACTGAGGAAAATTGATACAAGCACCATGACCAGTCTCGATACACAGAGCCTAAGCAAGCAAACTCTCGACAAGAAGAGTCTTGATAATCTTGAAAAACAGATTGATCTGCACACCAGGCAGCTTCTTGAAGCCAACCAGCAGCTGACCCGTGAAATCAACG
Source organism: uncultured delta proteobacterium (assembly GCA_963709745.1). GTDB lineage: Bacteria > Desulfobacterota > Desulfobulbia > Desulfobulbales > Desulfocapsaceae > Desulforhopalus_A. Next base: position 237,591 of record CAVPXN010000012.1, on the reverse strand, counting down.
AACGAAAACGGGCTGAGCAGATAGCCCGCACGCTTTTTCGCATCTCCAATGCCATCAACACCAGCAAAAATCTCGAAGAGCTCTACGCCTCGATCCATCGCATTCTTGGAGAGATTATTGATCTGAGTAATTTTTACATTGCCATTTACCACAAACTGGCGCACCGGATCACTTTTCCCTACTTCATCGATCAATTTGACACCAAGACCATATATTCCGATCGATTCAGCGAAGAAAATTCCTTGACCGGCGAAGTCATTCTTGCCAAAAAGCCGGTTTTCCTTAACCAAGTGGACTTACAGCTGCGCGAAACGGAAAAGCGCATTATCGGCACCTCGCCCAAAATATGGCTTGGCGTTCCTCTGCAGATTAAAGATGAGGTCATAGGCGTGATGGCCACCCAGAGTTACCATAACCCGTACCATTTTGACGAGATGGATCTGGATGTCCTGCACTCCGTTTCCGACCAGGTGGCTCTGGCCATCGACCGGAAAAGATCCGAGCAAACCATTATCGCCAGCGAAAAGAAATACCGTAATATTATCGAAAGCATTGATGATGGATACTATGAAATAGATATCAGGGGCAACCTGACTCTGGTTAATCAGGCGACATGTGCTCTTCTTGGCGCCAGGGAAAAGGATCTTCTCGGCAAGAATACCGCCGCGTATATGAGTAAGCAGTCCATTAAAAAGGTCAGCAAAGCGTATAAGGCCTCCTTCAATACGGATAAACCGGCAAAAACCCTGGAACTTGAGCTGTATCGGCGAGACGGTACGAGTCGATATATTGAGACGGTAGTATCAACCACCCGCGACGAAGATGACGCCCTTCGCGGCTTCAGGGGCATTGCTCGAGATATAACCGAACGAAAGATTGCCGAAAAATCCAGAAAAATGTTGGAAGACCAGTTGCAACAGTCGCAACGCCTGGAATCCCTCGGAACCCTTGCCGGCGGCATCGCTCACGATTTCAACAATCTACTTATGGGTATACAAGGCAGAACAGCTCTTCTGCTCAAAGACCTCACCGCAGTGCATCCACACTATGCACCACTTAAAAATATTGAACAATTTGTGGAAAGTGCCGCCAATTTAACCAAGAGACTGCTGGGCTTTGCCCGGGGCGGGAAATACGAAGTTCGCCCAATTGACTTAAACGAACTGATCGAAAAAAATTTAGATATGTTCGGCAGGACCAAAAAAGAAATAACCATCTGTACTTCCTTGCAGAGCAATCTCCAACCGGTTGAAGCTGACAAGAATCAGATCGAGCAGGTACTGCTCAACCTGCTCGTCAATGCCGCACAGGCCATGCCCGACGGAGGAGTTATTTCCATTACCACCAGCCATTGTCTGATACAGGAAATTGATGCCCGAAGGCATGGCATTGCCCCAGGCAACTATGTCGAGGTTACGCTGGCCGATACCGGAGAAGGAATGGATAAGGCAACCATACCAAAAATCTTTGATCCCTTCTTCACCACTAAGGCGACGGGCCATGGCACCGGGCTCGGTCTGGCAATGGTTTATGGTATCATTGTCAACCACGGGGGTGCGATTTCCGTGCAGAGTGCCCCCAAAAATGGCACGATCTTTTCCATTCTTCTGCCGACAACAGACAAGCAAATCGCAGCTGAAACGAAAATCCCGCTGGATATTATGGAAAAAGGTTCTGAAACCATTCTCCTGGTTGACGACGAACCGATGATAATCGATATAGCTCAAGAAATACTTGCCGTGCTGGGCTATAAGATACTGACCGCTGCTTCCGGCAAGGAGGCTCTCGAAATATACAATTGCCACCAGGATACGATTAATTTTTGTATCATCGATATGATCATGCCGCATATGAGTGGCAGCGAGCTGTTTGACCGGTTGAAAAAAATCAATCCGGCGGTCAAAGTGCTCCTTTCCAGCGGTTACAGCATTGATGGTCAGGCTCGTGAAATACTCAACCGCGGCTGCGATGGCTTTATCCAGAAACCGTTTACGATTTCCCAGCTGTCGATTAAAATTCGGGAAATTCTCGACTGAAAACCTTCACCATCAGCAAAGGCTCATGGCTTTTTCCGGGCAGATCTCCTGGCAGCAGAAACAGGTAATGCAGATGTCGGCATCCACCACCGGAACAGCGCCCTCCAGAGTGAGCGCGGAAACCGGACAGTGTTCGATACAGGCGCCGCATGCGGTGCATAACTCAGGGTCCGCCTGGGGAGTAACATTGATCTTCGAATGCATTAACTGCTGAATCGCCTGATTGCCGGCGATGGCTTCGCCACCTAAAGGCGGCAGTTTAAAATCCGCCAGTATCGGCATGTGACCATCGATCGCAATCTCGCTCGCTTGGAAATCACCCAGACCACATTCTTTTGCTTTTTGTAGAAACCGCAGGCGGGCCGGATCAACTCCCATCATCCTGGCCACCACCGCATCGAGGGCAACCGCGTTATCCGATGCCAGGATCAGACCGATTTCCCGCAATTCAGGAGAAGCCGGACCGTTGCCCTCCATGCCTACCACTGCATCCATAATAAAAAAATCAGGCACTCGCAGGCGGAACACGTCCACGATCAGCTCATGAAAACGTTCCGGGCTACCCGCCAGCTGGTGCAATCGTGCCTTCTGGGCACCGGGCAGGATACCATAGCTGTTTTTTATCGCACCGGTCAGAACCGTCAGGCCATGGGTCTTGAATTTAGGCAGGCTGATGAAGATATCCGCATCCATGATGTCTTTTGACACCCCTACTTCGGATATATAATCCGGATTAAAACTCAGGTGCTGAACGGCGTCACCAAGATTTTTATAATACCCTTTCGCCGCCTCCATCAGGCCGGTTTGTTTAAAGCTGTTCTCGTTATCGCCATAATTAAACAAACCAGGATTATCACCTACAACCAGCTCACGCGGCGCGAACTCCTCAACCTTATCAATCACCGCCCGCAATAAGGCCGGATTGGTGACAATATGCTCTTTAGCCTGGGATGTTCGAAGCACATTCGGCTTAATCACCACTTTTTTCCCGGTAATCTTCTGCGGGAAAAGCGCAAAAGCGTGATCAACCGCTTTTCGACAGTCGGCATAGCTTGCCGGATGGATCATAACGCGATGCATAGTGCCTCCTTTGCTTGTCAATATAAACGCTAAGAGAAAAAAATATATTGTGCAGCAGACGACTTTTCATTTCGCCTTTATGCCTTAATTTACCATGAAACCAAAGTAGAAACACACAAATAAGAAGAAATCCATCACTCTGTTGGCGGGATAAAAGGAGAAAACGATGTTGAATTTTAATTTTTATAATCCGACGCGCATCTTATTTGGTAAAAACCAATTGCAGGAACTGGACAACTATGCTCCTAAAAATGCGAAAATTCTTATCACCTATGGCGGCGGCAGCGTCAAGAAGACCGGATTATTAGATAACGTAAAAAAAGAACTGGCTAAATCACCCAGAGAAGTGAGTGAATTCGGCGGAATAGGGGCCAATCCCAAATTGTCGCAGCTAATGGGGGCAATTAACCAGGTGCGCACCGAAAAAATCGACTTTCTGCTGGCAGTGGGTGGTGGTTCGGTCATAGACGGCACCAAGTTTATTGCCATCGCCTCTGTCGCCGATGACTTTAAAGGAAAAGAAGAACAACTCCTCTATTGTGGCTTTGACGGCGTGCCGGTGGACAGTGCCGTACCTTTCGGCACCGTCCTGTCCCTGCCGGCAACTGGATCCGAGATGAATAATGGCGCGGTCATCAGCCATGGCGACGATAAATTGCCTGTTTTCAGCCCCCATGCGTTTCCTCAATTTTCCATCCTTGATCCCACCCTCACCGCCACCCTGCCAGCCACTCAGGTGGCAAACGGGGTTATTGATTCATTTATCCATACCGTGGAACAATATGTTACCTATCCTGCCGATGCACGATTTCAGGATCGAACCGCGGAGGGAATTCTGCAGACGCTCATTGAGATCGGCAAAAAAACTATCGACGAACCTCACAACTATGATGCCAGAGCCAATCTGGTCTGGAGTGCAACCATGGCCTTGAATGGCCTAATCGGTATGGGCGTCCCGCAAGACTGGAGCACGCATATGATAGGCCATGAAATTACTGCTCTGTATGGTATTGACCACGCAAAAACCCTGGCCATTGTGCAGCCTGCCGTCTGGAAAGTCAGAAAACGGCAGAAAAAACAAAAACTGCTGCAATATGCAGAAAGAGTCTGGGGAATAAAGGAGGGAAGCGAGGATGAAAGAATAGATCTGGCGGTCACCAAAACAGAAGATTTTTTTCATAGCCTCGGCATAAAAACCAGATTGTCCGATTACGATCTCAAGCAGGATGATATTGAAAAGATTCTTAAATCTCTTGAAAAACATGGTATGACAAAGCTTTCTGAAACCGGTGATGTTACCCTTGAGAGTTCACGAGAAATACTCAATACCGCGTTGTAGGATAATTCTTCGCTGCCTTTTTTGATTCTCGTGGGAGAACTTAAATTGACCATCCGATCGGTTATCGTTACCATGCCATAATGACCGCCACGTAAAGGAGATACCATGAGTAAATATTTTATAATGACCGCCTTTGGCTCGGACAGGGTCGGCATCGTTGCCGATGTAACCCGGCTACTGTATGAAAATGGCTGCAACCTCGAAGATACTGCCATGAATCTGCTGGCTGATGAATTCACTCTGAACCTGCTCTTTTCCTGCACTCAAGAAAATATCGAAGAGCACTTGCTGCAAGAATGTCGGCGGCTTGAACGGGAAAAAGGGATCTCAGCCTTTGTCAGATCACTGCCGATACCAGAGAAGAAATCAACACTTGGCACAAGAACCTGCAGCCTGCATATAGAAGGTCTGGACCAGGCTGGGATTGTCTATAAAACCAGTACCTTTCTCGCTGATAAAAAATTAAATATTGTCCAACTTAGATCCACCTCCCACGCCTCGCCGGAGAGCGGAGCGATCGTTTACCGCATGGACATCGATATTCAGGTTCCAAAAGATTTCTCTTTGGAACAACTCGAAGATGATGCAACGGCCCTGGCCGATGAGTTGCAGGTCGATATCAACTTGACTCGCTAATCAAGCAAAAGATCCCGTGCGGCATTAATTTTGGCGGTAAGAAAGGCTGAACCGCCGCTGTCGGGATGAACCGCCCGCACCAGCCGACGCCAGGCCTTATGGATATCCTCGGGCGATGCATCGGGCTCAAGACCCAATATCTGGTACGCTTCGTTTCTGGTCATGGAGGCAAAACCAGCTGTGCCGCTGTGCTCTTTAGAAGAGTTATAATCATGATGTTCCCGCCAATTGGGATGGTAGCGATCGAGAAAAGATTCGAGCAGCGCGGCACTGTCTCCATCATCACCTATTTCCTGATAGAGCGACATAATTTCCGCCTGGCTCAGAGAAGAGAGTCGAACTCCCTCCCTGCTGCCGCTCAATATTGTGCCATCCATTTCACCGGTGTCATGGTCTAGTTCCATCATAATGAAAGCCGACCGGACAGTTGATTTTCGGCCGCCGGAATGATTGATCGGCCGCTGCGCACGAGTGCGCCGCCACCACGATAAACCCAGGAATATCAGAGGTACACCAATCACCCCACGCCGCAAAAGGGTTAACAGACCGCCTAGAGCCATAAGAATAATCGGTCCGGCTTTGAGCAGCAATGGCGCACTTTTTTGTGACGGCGTATTAAGAATCAGCCAAAAAGATACCAGGGCAACAAAGAATAGAAAAAAAATAAGTCCTATCATTTAAGATTTGTTTATTTGTTCAAGCAACATATACGCCTCACGCCGGCCGCTGCTGGCGAGGGCTTTTATTCCCCCTCCGGCGTAAATGGCAACCGCCCCGAGGAGTTCCGCCAGTTCCTTTGCCGAATCCGGGCCCAGTCGAAAATAGGCCCCACGGGTAAGTCCCGCCATTTCCCGAAAACCTCTTTCCGCTGTCGTATCATGCCCTTCTTGAAAGAAAAAGCAGCGCACCCCGTGCATCCCAAGTTCCCCGGCCCGTTGACAGAGAAGATCGACACTTTCCTCCAGTGCATCACCAATAAAGATGAGAGCCGAAACTTTTGCCTTTTTTGTTTCCTGAATGGCATGGTTGAGGACTTTCGCTATCTGGGTGTGTCCCCCACGACAGACAATTCCCCGCATCAAATCACGCAGAGCTGCAGAATGAATAACCCACTTCGAGGCACGACATTCATCGTAGCCTCGGAAAAAAACCAGCTGCACTGACAAACCACCCACCTTGCCGACGGCATCAAACATTGCAGACTGGATGGCCATAGCCGTGGTCCAGGTCGGCTGTCGACTTAAGGTTGCATCCAGAGAAAAAATCAGTCTGCCGTTATTGGTCGCATCCGTCTCGCCGGCAGCTTTCAGAAAATTGGTGATTTCTTCGCTGGAAGAGCGTTTGTCTATCGCCGTCTGCTTGTTTTTTTTGGCAATAATCTCTTTTTCTTGCATAGCATTCACCTGATGCTTTTACTCGCGTTGCAGTTCTTTTGTCGGGGCCTCCTTGCAGCGTAGCAAAATAGTGCAGCAAAAGCACAGTATCGTCGCTCCAAATATAATCGAAAAAACTATCGATAGAGCGTTCGATACAGCCAAGGCGAGTAGGTCTTTAGTCTCTACAGTAAGCATTTGTCTGAATTCTTCGCGAAAAAGATTTTCCATGCTCTGATGCAGCAGCGCGAGGATCTTTGGCGGAATCATGACTGCAGATTGCTGGAGATTATGCACCAGACCGGTGGTTACCACTCCACCGCAGATACCAACCCCGATTGTTCCGCCAAGGGTCCTGGAAAACTGATGAAAAGAAGTCGCCACTCCTAGATTGATCTTGGCAAGATCCGCCTGCACCAGCAACAGGGTGGATAAAGTGACGAACCCCATACCAAGACCGGCCAGCAAAAAGACCAGAAAACATACCACCAGGGAGGTCTGCGGATTAAAAAACTGCATCGCCAAGCTACTGACCACCAGTATAAATCCACCCAATATTGCGGCCGGCCTGCTCCCGGTGCCGTCAATGAATCGACCGAGTACCAGTGAGCCTGCCGACCAGCCAAGGCTCATGGCGAGCATGGTTAACCCCACCTGCATGGCTGGTTTGGCCAATGCCCCTTCGATAAAGAGCGGTACGTAGGCAAACAGTGAAAAAATTGCAAAGCTGGCGAAAAACGCCGCTCCGTTACCAAGAGCAAAGACCGGTCGAGTAAAAAAACGCAGATCGAGCACCGGATCAGCCGCTCTTTTTTCAATAAGTATAAACAATCCGCCAAAAAGAATCGACAAGGTTGCCAGTCCCAGAATTTCATTGGACAACCAGCCGTAATCCCGGCCGCCAATAATAAAGATCGTCAAAAAAGACAGAATAAAGCCGGAAAGACAGGTAATACCGGCGACATCCAATCGCACCTTTTTCGGGAGACGGGCCTGGTCGTGCAGGCATCGGCCGATTGTGGCTAAAGAAAGAAGCGCCAGTGGCACATTGATAAAAAAGATCCATCGCCAGGAAATATAAGTGACGATAGCACCGCCCAGGGTCGGCCCGATAATCGATGAAATGCCCCATACCGAACTGGCCAGAGACAAGGTCTTGCCGCGCTCGCCAGGTGGTGAAATATCTGAGAGAACAATATAGACTAAGGCAAATATGCCTCCTGAACCAATCCCCTGAAAGACTCTCGCGCCAATAAGCACAAACATGGAGGGAGCGGCGCCGGCGGCAAGCGAGGCCAGCAGAAAAACGGCTATGGAAAAGAGAAAGAGCCGCCTGGTGGGATATCGATCGGCCAGCTTACCGAACACCGGCAGAGAGACCGCCCGGGCCAGAAAGTAGGCGGAATAGACCCAGCTGTACAGGGTCATGCCGCCGAGATCGGTGACAATGGAAGGCATCGCCGCGCTGACAATCAGGGCATCAAGAGCACCTAAGAAAAGGGCGATAAGCGCGGCGATAATGACAAAAGGTCTATTTTGCGAAGAAACTTCTTGCATATGGGTACAACGAAGAAGATGAAGTGTTTTTACGACGCCATTATTTTTTATATATGGTCAAGATTACTGCAGTAATAATCATTGCAGAACCAACATAGCCAAGGGGGGCAAAGTACTCACCCAAAATTATATACGCCGCGACAGCCGCGACAACCGGCTCAATAGTCGCCACAATGGAGGCTTTTCCCGCCTCCAGATATTTCAAGCCACGATAGTAGCAATGATTGGCAACAAAGGTTGAAATGACGGAGACGGCAACCAGCGAGGCCCAGGCGGCAGGACTTTTCTGACTGAATTCCACGAAGGGCAGAATCCCTAAAGCGCCAACGGGCAGGACGTAAAGAAAAAGATTTGCCGAGGAGTATCGTGAAGAAAAGTACTTGCCGATAGTATAATAGAGTGAGTAGCAGAATCCCGACATCAAGCCGGACAGGATAGCGCTGAAACCAAGGGTTATGGTGGAATTGCTATTCCCCCCGCTTCGGGATATCAAAAAAACCCCGGCAATTACCAGGAGTACCGCGACACTTTTAAATACGGTCAGTTTCTCCTTATAGATAAAGAACGAACAAATAACTACCCAGGCTGGTGCGGTGTAGAGAAGAACCGATGCAAAGGCTGCGCCCCCGGTTTTTACGGCGTACTGATAGGAGATATAGAACAGAGAAATACCCAGAATTCCAAAAACGGCCAGCAGCGGGACATCTTTTTTGACTAGATGGGTCTCCTTGCGCATAATCGCCTGAGAACCAAAAAATGCCCAGGTGATAATAGCGCGCCAGAAGGCGACCTCCATGGGACCAAGCCCTTCGGCAAAAGCAAGGGAGGAGAAAATACCGATAAACCCCCAGCAGACCGCAGCCAATATGATAAGAATATACCCTGTCAAGTTCCCATCCTTGTATAACCTTTGATCTTTCCTGCCGTAGTCTCTACCGCACTGGGCTGTACCTGTCCATAAAATCTTTGCTATGGGCTATAAGATATTATTGAGTAAATCATAGATCAGTGCTTGAACAAACGCAGAGCAAATTTCGTCCACTCTTAACCGTTCCTCAACGTGTCCGGGAGCCTCACAGTCTTGTTCTGCACTGTTGGCAGCATCAGAGGCTGTCCCTCCCGCATTACAAATGTCGCGAGCTTCTCCCAAACTCATTAATCATTTTTCCTTTATGCGATTCACTTTTATAAATACCATCCAAGTTGATCAGAGTTGATATTTTATATAAAAATGATTCACCAATCACAAAAAGTTGCAACAAAAAGGAAGACTGTTGTTAACTTGTCTTGCAGGTTTTTCCAGGCTCAAAACTATATGGTTCTCACCTGGAAAATGATTAGTGTAGGCAATAACAGGTAAAATACTTGGAGAAGATGAACCGCAGATGATAAACATGTTACCGAACAATAAAACCCTTAGGCCAACCGTGGAAACCACCAAAAACATCATCAGTCTGATAGCCACTTGCATTGGCCTTGCCGCTATCGTCATCGGGCTTAAATATGCTGTTGACATCCTGCAGCTCATTTTCTCCATCTTGATATCTCCCACGCAGCTGACGGATCCCATTCAGCAAATTGCCCAGATTATCGGCGGGAGTATAGCAGATCCCAAACTAAAGAGCGGGATTGACTTTCTGACCAGAGCAATAGCCCTGATGTTTTACGGCTGCGGCGCATTGCTGGGTGCCTGGTTAACATTAGCTCTGATGCACACCGGTGCGAAGATCGTGGCACTAAACGCGGGTGAACGAAGCGCGATAAAGAAGCTTCTCCAAAGAACGTTCGGCAACAACCTCGAGCCGAAAGCAACAGCAGAGGAAAGCAACGTTAACCAAAACGTTCGGAAGAATAGAACAAATTGATTTTATATCGGTACGTTACTCAACCAATACGGGCCACATGGCATCAACAGAGCCAGAGAAAGAAATAAGACAATTAGAAGGATGTTTCTTATTGCCTGCATTGTATGGTAGGCGAGGCGGGATTCGAACCCGCGACCTTCGGCTTCGGAGGCCGACACTCTATCCAGCTGAGCTACCCGCCCGTGGGGAACACTGCAATATGGAGATTTGCTAACTCTTTTAAACGAAATCGACTAAACAATCGATAAGAAAATCGATGTTGCGCAGTTTTTCAATCCTTTTTGCCGGTCGTTTTTTCAAGATGTTCCTCCCATTCCAGCGGCATCATGCTTTTTTTGAGGTTATTGCACGCCTTGCAGCTGGGGACAAGATTGTCTTTTGTCGAACGTCCACCTCGAGCCAGAGGAACCAGATGGTCCATGGTGATATCCTTGAAAGGCACATTTCTGCCGCAGTAATGACACAGCCCGGAGGCCGTTTTATGCTGCCACCAGCGGGTTTTGCGTAAGTCCCTGGCCTTACCGCGCTCAGTGCGAATCTCGGCATCGCCCGGGGCATCAAAATCAAGGTAGTCCCTTGCCACTAAACCAGGTCTCCCAGCAAAAGACGCCGAATGGCCCCTATAAGATAAAGAGAACCACCAACCACGATCAAATCACCATCGTCTGCAGCCTCTTGCGCAGCGCGAAGTGCTGCAGCAACTTCAGCAATACAGTGAGCTTTCTCTTGTTGCTCCGGGTCGAGGATGGAATAAATCTGCTCCGGTGTGGCGGCTCTCTCGCCGTCCGGCTGGGTGATAATTAAGGTACTGACCATTGGCGCTATCAGCCCAAGAGTTGTGCGCAAATCCTTATCGGTCATCGCCCCCCAGATCCCCACCAGCCGCCCATAGCGAAAATTTTCACCCAGGGTCTTTGCCAAATTTCTGACACCGTCGGTATTGTGCGCCCCATCGAGAAGATAACGAACAAACTTCGCTTGCTTTCTTGGTGCACCAGAGCCTGCTTTCAGGACATATGGCTGTTCAAAGTACTCCATCCTGCCCGGCCATGTCACCTGGGCGAGTCCCTCGCTTATCTGCTGTCCGCTGACTGCGTAGCCATATTCCTGCAGGAGTTGCAGCACCGCAAGCGAAAGGGAATCATTTTCCGGCTGGACCAGGCTCGAGCGGTTGCATTGCAAGCCGTCAATTTTCCGGTTGCCCAGATTTTTGCCGCCCCTCCACGACCAAGTTTTGTCGGCATGGACAGTATAGTCAAAATCTTGACCAAGCGATAATACCTGAGCTTGCATTGCTTTGCCGGCCGCCGCAATGACCGGTGCCACCTCCGGATGAACAGCGCCCGAGACCACCGGAATACCCGGCTTGATAATTCCAGCCTTTTCGCCGGCTATCGCGGTGAGACTATTGCCGAGATATATTTCATGATCCATGCTGATACTGGTGATAACCGACACCAGAGGCATTACCACATTGGTGGCATCGAGTCGCCCCCCCATGCCTGTCTCCAGCACGACCAGGTCGACATCAGACTCGGCAAACCAAAGCAGGCCAAGCGCGGTAGTAAATTCAAAATACGTAATCTGCTCATCGCCCAGAACCCGGCAGATCCTGGTACCAAGCTCGGCGAACGCCTGTTCGCTGATATATTCATGGCCGATCCTGAGTCTTTCCCGCACACTGCTCAGATGGGGCGAGGTATAGACGCCGACTCGATATCCTGCCCGACCGAGAACCTCGGCAAGAGCCGCACAAACCGAGCCCTTGCCGTTGGTACCGGCAACATGAATACATTTCAGGCGTTTTTCCGGTCGATCAACTTTTTCCAAAAAGGCCTGCATGGCCTCTAGTCCCAGCTTTATTTTATGCATCTGCAAGGCCTCGAGATGCACCAGCACTTCATCGTATGTCATTATTATTTCTTGTTTTACGTGTTAAAAGAGGTGAGATAGGTGTCAAAGAATCGTCAGTTTTGCGTAGTCCAGATGGAGGGTTTTCAGGCCATGCCGGTCGAAGTGGATGTCAAGCGATCGCGCTTTTGACACTTTGGTCACTGAGCCTTCGCCAAAAAATGGATGCTTTATTCTACACCCCACAAAAAAATCTGTCATTTGCAACTTTTTCTGTGGGGCGCTTTTCTTTTTCGCTGGAGCTGGATATCCGCTCGACGGTAAACTGTAAGAATCAAGAGCGGCACCAGATTGCTCCGAAATTCGGTCAAAAAGCCCCCCACTCAGCTCATTTATAAATGGCGACATGCCGACCCGGCGGAACTGTCGATCCGGGGTCATCATCTGCCGCGGATAACTTAAGTAGAGATATTTTTTTGCCCGTGTTGCCGCAACATACAAGAGCCGGCGCTCTTCTTCCCACTGCTCGCCAAAGCTTGCCGAGGCATGAGGGAAACGGCCATCGGCCACACCGATGATAAAGACCGCTTCAAATTCTAAGCCTTTAGAAGAATGAATGGTCGATAAAATAAGCTGTTCCCCACCCCGGCCCTCGCGGGTACTCTCTTCAGGTGGATCAAGAGTCGTGTCGTCAATAAAGCTTTGCAGGTCTTCATAACCACCCATGATGCTTTTAAGTTGCTCCAGATCTTTCTGTCGTTTCGGAAAATCGTCGCTATACAGCCGCTCGAAGATAGGCTGATAATATGCCAGGGCGATTTCAAAAAGTGCTGCAGGCGATAAATTTTCGGCGTGCAGATCGACAAACAGCCGCACCAGTCCGGCGTAGGATTCTTGCCAGGCTTTACCCGGGGTATAGTCCTGCAGGGCTTGCAACGCATCGCCTGCCCGGGCAATGGTCGCAGAAATTTTCTGGGCGGTTGCCGGCCCGACCTTTTCTAACTGCAATAATATTCTGTTCCAGCTAAGAGTATCCTGTGGATTGACCAGCACGCGAAGAAAAGCGATCATATCTTTCATATGTGCCGATTCGGTCAGCTTGAGCCCACCCCGCTTTTCATATTCCAGGTTTTCCGAGCCCAATTCCAGTTCAAGTTTATAGGAATGAAAACTTGAGCGAAACAAAACCGCAATATCGGTTAAAGCGACACCTTTTGCAAGCAGCTGATGGATGGTTCGGACGATAAAGACCGCCTCTTCGCGTTCATCTCTGGCGGCAAAGACCATCGGTTTGAGATCGCCTTGAATGCTGGTAAAAAGTGTTTTGGTATATTTTTCCGCCGCATTTCGGATAATATCGTTGGTAAGCGACAGTATCGGCTGGGTCGAGCGGTAGTTCTCCTCTAGCTTTATGATTCTGGTCCCCTCAAAAACCTTGGGAAAACGCATGATGTTATAGAAATCGGCCCCCCGAAAGGAATAGATCGACTGGGAATCGTCACCGACGACCATGACGTTGTCGTGGGTATGTGCAGCCAGCCGGATTATATCGGCCTGGATAAGGTTGGTATCCTGATATTCATCGACCATTATATAGGCAAATCTCTCCGATACCGCCTTCTGCACCTCCGGCGCCTCAACCAGCAGCCGTTTCCAGTTAACCAGTAAATCATCATAATCCATCAGGCCGTGGTCAAACTTGAACTGCTGATAGGCTTTATGCAGGGTGAGAATATCCTCGAGATGGTCGGATAAATGGGCATATTGATCCTGAACCAGATCGTCAAGATCAATTGATCGGTTGACCGAGCCGCTGATCATGTTGATCACCGCCCGCTTGGAAGGAAAGCGCTTGTCCTGCTTACCAAGACCAAGTGAGGATTTAAGCAGGTTGATAATGCCCTCGGCGTCAGCCCGGTCGATGATCGAAAACGATGATCCGTAGCCGATGCGCGTTCCGTACCGACGCAATAGCATATTGGCCACGCCGTGAAAGGTCCCGCCGACCACTCTGTTGCAGTTTTCATTGAGGAGCCGACCGGCACGCCATAACATTTCCTGGCTGGCCTTTCTAGTGAAGGTGAGCAGAAGAATCGCCTCGGGGGGCACCCCAATCTCCACCAGATGAGCAACCCGGTAGACCAGGGTGCGGGTCTTGCCGCTGCCTGCTCCGGCAATTACCAGCACCGGTCCTTTAGTGGTAGTTACCGCCAGATACTGCGATTCGTTCAGTTCCTGCCGGTTGACTATAGCCGAAGGCGTGTTTGCAGAGACGATGATGCGGTCATTTTTCATGGCCGGTACTCTAACACAGGCCATTTCGCGGTGCAACGTCGGTTGACAAAATCAACCGCACTGTTGTATCATTACCGGGTTCTTCTAGTAAGCATCCTCCTTGTTTATCTTGAGCTGAAAAATTTTGATCAATAAATTTTATGACAACCGACACGATAGAAACTGTTCTGACCCCTGAAAATCTGGCGACAATTTTCCCTAAAAAAAGGACCGATGATTTTTTCGAAGCCCTCTTCGGCGATGCCGGCGAGGGTGCCTATGACATCGAACTGGCTTACCGGCAATACGATGGCCAGACCCTCACCATGGATCTGCTCCTGCACGAACGACCGAACTGCTGCCTGGCCTGCAATCTGACCCAGGGGCTGCCACAAGTTTTTTCCCGACATCCGGTAATCAATATCAGCGGTGTCGTCCGAGAGATTGGCGCCCTGCTGGGTGATGACTCTGTCTGCACTGACTGGAGCCTTGGTTATACCGAGCAGCGCAGTAAATCCCTGCACATTATTCCTCTTAAAATAACCATCAAGCACGGCTGAGAAGAACGCATCAAAAACAACAAGGCCGACTTTTATTATACAGTCGGCCTTGTTGTTTATTTCGTTTATCCAGGGCGTAGATCTATTCCACGGCAACCCTCGATCGGCCTTCGGCCTTGGCATGATACAGAATATCATCGGTTCGTTCCAGCCACTGTCGCAGGCCCTCATCCTGTTTGAGCTGGGTCAGTCCAATGGAAACGCCCAGTTTAGTTGTCGCATTGGCCCAGATGTTCAGATCATCAACCGCGACACATAATCTTTCCGCCAGAATCCGGCCATTTTTCAGATCGGTATTGTCAAGAATAAGCAAAAACTCGTCGCCGCCCATGCGGATCAGCAGGTCGGTTGATCGTACGGCCTTTTTCAACACGTCGGCGACCACCTTTAATACCTCGTCTCCCGCCTGATGTCCAAGATGGTCATTAATCTGTTTGAATTTATCCAGATCCATGGAAATCATCGACAACGGATGATGGTGCCGTTTGGCGCTGTCGATCATGCCATGAATACGTTCTTCAAATACTCGCCTGTTGGAGAGACCGGTCAACTGGTCATTGCTTGCCCGTTCGAACAGATCTTCATACTCCAACCCACGCCGCAGGCATTCCGCCAGGATTTCAAAGGAATGATTGATAAGATCTATCTCCTCCGATGACAGCTTATGCCCTTTTTTCAGGATCAGCAGAATACCGGCATCATCGGCCGTTTCAAAGACCCATTTATAAGCATATCGGCCGTTTTTCCTGGTGATGGATCCATCAAGAGGGGCTTTATTGGCGATAAGCTGTTCGGCAAAGGCAATTGCTTTTCTTCTATTTGGTCCATGCCCTGAACAAAACAGATGTCGCTTGTTACGACTGCTGTTGTTATAACCGATGAGTTCGTGTTCAACCAACGGCATCAACCATACGGAATAGGCTTCAATCATTCCGGTCAGACTGAGTACTCCGGCCATTCTTGCATGCAGCTTATTAATGAGATCGAGGCGTTCAGACTGTTTTTTTACATAGTCAAGCTCAACCATAACCTTTTCCAACTCGACCTGCTGCAGGTTCAGGTTTGGAAATTGAGCTTGTTTGGTTGTCAGAGTCATGATCGATAATCCTCAAAATTGAAACATTGTCAAAAGATTTTAATGCTGGTCAGTATTGTTATCGGTTGCCGGTATAAAAAACTTTACCTTTATTTTATATTTTTCTTTGCATTTAACATGCCAACCTCTAACTACCTGCTACTGTCGATCAAGACAAGAGCCTAAGTGTTTAATTTTTCATTATATTGTGAATTGATAAAAATAATTGCCGGTATCCACGCTAGTTTTTTCGACACTTAACCGCGCGAAACAGGTATTCTGTCATAAAATTGACACGTAGCGTCCTGGAAAATATCTTTGACAACTCCAGCCGCCGAAAGTATTGCTCAGCAGACGGCAAACGAGACAACCCGACATTTACCATTACCGGGGAAATTATGACGCAACCCTCTCTTGAACAGAAAATCGGTCAACTTTTTATCCTCGGATTCATGGGCGACAAACTCGGCGCCGACCATCCCATAGTTCAGGATATAGAACAAAGAAATCTTGGCGGAGTGATTCTTTTCGACCGTTTTTTAGCTGCGACCCAGGATACCAACAATATCATCAATGCGGGCCAGCTCCGCAAGCTCACCGCTTACCTGCAGCAGCGAGCCGCAACTCCCCTGCTTATTGCGGTCGACCAGGAAGGCGGCCGGGTCAATCGATTTAAAAAAGAGCGTGGCTTTCCGGTCACTGCGTCGGCCACGGAGCTTGGCAAATATTCTGATCTGCAGCAGACCATTGCCAGTTCCAGGCAAACCGCGAAGATGCTGGCGGGTCTTGGCATAAACCTAAACCTTGCCCCAGTTGTCGATCTCGATCTTTATCCCGAAAATCCAATAATCGGGCGTTACGGCCGCAGTTTTTCCGCCGATCCTGACGCTGTTGCGGCCCATGCCGAGGCATGGATCCACGAGCATCGGCTGCAGGGTGTTCTTTGTTGCCCAAAACACTTTCCTGGCCACGGCAGTTCTCGTACCGATTCCCATCGCGGCTTTGTCGATGTCACCGAAACATGGCAGGAGAGTGAACTTCTTCCCTATCAGTATCTGCTGCACAGTGGTCAGGTTGACGCAATCATGCTCGGCCATATCTTCAATAAAAAATTCGATGCCCGCTTTCCGGCCAGCCTCTCCCGGGACACCATCGATTCTCTTCTCCGCCACCGGCTGCATTTCACCGGAGTCATCGTCTCTGACGATATGCAGATGAAGGCAATCACCGCCCACTACGGGCTGGAAGACGCCTGCCGGCAGGCTCTTGCGGCGGGAGTGGATCTGCTTATTATCGGTAATAATCTGGCATATGATCCATTGATCCTTACTAAAGTAAGAGATACAATCCTACGGGGACTGGAGAAAGGGGCAATAACACAGACGAGGTTGGAGGAGGCCTGGAACCGAATCCAAATATACAAACAATCAATATACTTACATCACCATGAAAAACAATGATTCGACGTCCCACTCCTTATTGGTTGGCTACTTGCTATGGATTTTCGGGTTTCTTGGCGCACACCGCTTTTACTACGGCCGACAAATCAGCGGGACAATTTACTTCTTTACCCTCGGCCTGTTTTTTATCGGTTGGATAATCGATCTCTTTCTTATTCCGGGGATGAATCAAGATGCCGATATCCGCTACCACCAGGGGCCGATAGATTATAATCTTGCCTGGCTGCTGCTGGTTTTTCTCGGCCTGTTTGGTATTCACCGGATGTATATGGGAAAATGGCTTACCGGCCTGCTTTATCTCTGCACCGGTGGACTCTTTGCATTTGGCTATCTCTATGATCTCTGGACCCTCAATGAACAGATCAGTCTGCGTAACGGCTACGATCAATGATGCGGCCGTTCACGCCGGACAGGCAATTTCACCTGCGCCCCCGTGCCAAGAAATCGTCCCACCACATGCGATAGTTCCCGCATGGAGATCGGCTTCATACAGTACTCCTTGATGCCGGCTGCAACCGCCGCGTCTTTGGAGACCTGATCAGAGTAACCGGTAAAGAGAATAACCGGAATTTCCGGCCGAATCGTTTTTACCCTCTCACTTAACTCCAGACCGGTTAAGCCGGGCATAGTTAAATCGGTAATAATCAGGTCAAAGTCATGGGGTGAACTTGAAAAAAGTTCCAGTGCCTGCAACGGCGAGGTCCTGCCGACGATCTCATAGCCAAGGCTCTGCAGGATTTCTCCGGTAACCTCCACCACCTGTTCTTCATCATCGATCAGCAGGATTTTACCTGATCCACCCTGCAAATCGCCCAAAGAGACAACATGATCAATACCATTCTCTTTCTGGGCAACCGGGAGACGAACCCGGAAGATAGTCCCTTTGCCGACCTCACTTTCCACCTGGATATGCCCCCCCTGACGGCTGATAATGCCATGCACCATAGCCAGCCCCATACCGGTGCCGCTGGTCTTTTCCTTGGTAGAAAAATATGGTTCAAAGATTCTATCGAGCATCTCCTGTTCAATACCTTCGCCGGTATCGGCAACACTCAGCTCCAGCCACTCTTTGTTACCAATTTTCGGTCTGACTTTATCGAACTTGACAGTCATCACGCCATGTCTGCCGGTCATAGCGTGGGCCGCGTTGGTACAGAGATTGATAAGAACCTGATGAATCTGCACCGGGTCAAGCAATACCCGGCCACATCGCTCATTCACCTCTTCATGAATAACTATGGTGCTGGGCAGGGTGACCCGCATAAGCTTCATCACCTCCTTGATAATGGGATGCATATACTGCAACATCGCTTTTTTCTCGGTACTGCGCGAAAAAGTCAATACCTGCTCAACCAGGGATTTGGCCCTTTTGGACGCCTTAAGGATTTGTTCCAGGTAGTCATAAACCGCTCTATCGCTGAACCCGTCCTGCTGCAGCTTCAGGCGAATTATTTCCGTATAGCCCATAATCGGGGTAAGCACGTTATTAAAGTCATGGGCGACGCCACCGGCCAGAGTCCCGATAGCCTCCATTTTCTGAGTGTGCCGCAGTTGTCTTTCCAGTCGATATTGTTCCGTTACATTCTGGGCAATGACAATAACCCCGAAAATATTATTGTTGCGGCCTTTTACCGGAGAAGCAGTTATATCAAAGACCGTCTCGTCACCTTCCTTTTCAAAAATGCCGATACGCTGAGTACTTGATTCGATTTTGCCGCTTTGCATGCTCTTATGAAATGCGCAGGAGGAACATTTCTCGGTGCGGGCACAAAAAATTTCATGACAGGCTTTACCGATTGCATTGGGATATTTTTCATGTATCGTCTTGTTGATCCACTGCGCCTTGGCATGATGGTCAAAAAGAATCAGAATCCCGCTAAATCCTTCAAAAATTGCTCTTTTCTGCGCCTCGCTTGCAAAGAGCGCATCGTCGATTATTTGTTTATCACTAAAATCCACGGGCTTTTCCTTTCATTTTAACTGGTTTCCGGTGCAGCAATTAATCCTGCACAACATCCTCTGAGCATATCCGAAAATGGGCACTAAGGTCGATTGTATCATCAGCGGTTCATTAATTCCAACGACTATTTGAGAACAGTTCCTCATCTTGTCCAAACGGCCTTTTCCTTGACAGTCGCCGACGCATTTATTATTAATTTTTAGTAAAACTATCGACAACAGTGGATATGAAGATAAAGAATTTTTGCAACCTCATCCTACATCATGGTCTTATATAACTCTTCACCCGGGCAATCATCAGAACAGCCCGAAATAGAATATCCCTGCATCTGGACGTATACCGTCATCGGCCAAGACTGCAGCCTCTTAAAAGAAGCCATTGTTTCTGCCTGTGCCCCTCTGGCCGTCAAAATCAGCCATTCACACACAAGCTCTAAAGGTAAATATCACAGTCTTCACGCCGAGATTGAGGCACCATGCGAAGAAGTCAGACTTCGCATCTACCAAACGCTCAAGACAAGCCTTGCGGTAAAAATTATTCTCTAACCTGTTCTCACCCATGGCAACCAATACCACTAAAAAGCAATCACAACTTATCGGCTCGCTGCGCGAGGGAGTAAGCATCGTGCAGATGGTGTTTTACAAGGAAATGCGCACCAGGCTGATGGACATAAGACCGGAGCTGACCAAGGAACACCAGGCTATGCTGGCCGGTTCGATCACTAATGAAGTTTTCGGCACTTTAAACCCGGAAGACAGATTTATCCGGTTCCGTCAGGAGAACCGGACCGCTATCGAACAGGAACTTCGTACCCTCAAACAAGAGTTTACCTCTCTTTGCCCGCTTCTTACCGACGCCCTGCGCATTCAGACGCTATGCGATCATCAGGAAGGCGGCGACAGTTCGACAACTTTAGTTCGCGCCAAACAACTCGATTTCTTGCTCGAAGATAGAGATATTCCCCTTCCGTCGACATTTATGACAGCGGTAAGAGAGCTGGGCAAGCTGCACAATCTGCTTATTCCACCAGCCCAGATCACTCCCGACCAGGATGTTTCCTTCGTCCACTGATATCAGGAGCTTGGCCGCATCGTTACCCGCACCACGCCGCGAACCGAATTGCAGATAAAGAGTGCCCCGGCGTTCATAACATCGTCGCGGGTCAGCACCTTTTCGACCAGAGGTACGTGGTGGTCGGCCAGGAGATGCGCCCGCATAACCCCGGGCAGTAAACCACCTGCCACCGGAGGGGTGAAAAATCGGCCGTCACGATAGATGATCACATTGCTGATGCAGCCTTCAGTCACCTCGCCGGTGCTATTGCAAAACAGCACATCGAGCAGGCCTTCTTCAAGGCCACGTTTATATGCGGCATCATACCAGGGGCGCATGGTCGTCTTATGAAGAAGCCATGGGCCACTCGCATCTATCGTATGCGCTGAAAAATCGACCGTCGGCACGGCTGCCATCTCATCCTGCGGCACAGATCGCGGCAACAGGAAATTGCCGGGCGCAGGACATGGTACGGCGGTCAGTAAGATTCGACCGTCTTTATGCAATACCAGCCGTACGCGGCAACAGGTGTCGTTGCCAAGAAGACGTTCCTCCCTGCCAAGGTGAGCGCGAATCGCCTGTTCATCGTAAGAAAACTTAAAGAATTGTGCGGCACCGGCCAGTCGCTGCAGATGAGCATCAAGCAGCCAAAAGCCTGCGCCGGGCTGCCAGAGAAGTGTTTCCAGCAGCTGAAAATCAGGTTGACGATGGGTCAGGAAATGACCTTTGAGTAATGATTCCGACCATTCTTCTTCGGCGATCGAATCGTGGGTAATTCCGGCGCCGATGCCCATTTCACCGTGACTTCCCTGCAGCCTGATGGTCCGAATCGGCACATTAAAGACCGCCGAGCCGTCCGGGTCAAAATAACCGATCGCCCCGGTATAGACTCCGCGATGCTCCTTTTCCAACTCATTGATAATCTGCATGGTACGGATTTTCGGGGCCCCGGTTATCGAGCCGCAGGGAAACAAGGCCCGAAAAAGCTCAGGAAGCCGGATCCTCGCAGTCGATACCCCAACTGCCTTCACCGTAGAGGTCATCTGCAGCAGACTCTCATAGGATTCGATATCAAACAACGATTGAACGACAACCCGACCCGCTCCGTGGCCTTTTATCAGCCGAGCAAGATCATTGCGCAACAGATCGACAATCATGACATTCTCACTTCTGTTTTTGCCGTCCTGCTGCAATCTGGCAGTGTTGGCCTGCTCTTCCGCGCTGTTTCTTCCCTTGACGGCGGTTCCCTTCATCGGTCGAACGGTGATTTCATCATGTTTTTTTCTGAAAAACAGTTCCGGGGAAAACGACAAAATCCGCTCCTCACTATTGCGTATATAGGCACTGTAGGCAACGGATTGATTTTTGCGCAGCACGGCATACAACGTCTCCACTGAACCGACAAAATCAAAAAGCAGCTTCATGGTCAAATTGACCTGATAAGTATCCCCGGCGATAATATACTGCCGCACTCGATTAAGCGCTGCGATAAATTCCTCTTTAACCATATTCGGCCGAAGATTTTCAATAGCCCAGGCGACAGGGGTTTCTTTGCCGCTATCATCTCTACCAGCCAAGGGCAAATCATGTTGGCCGGTAGTGTGGTCAAATCTGTGCGGCCGAATAAAGGCCCCTAAATCGGCCAGTACCGGGTTGTCGTCAGGGTAAGCTCTCTTATCGAGCGCAATTTTTCCCTCCAGCAGAGCGCCGAATTCATAGCCTACCCAACCGGCCAGATATAATCCCTTATCCAGTTGCCCCTGAAGAACTCGCAGATATTCATCAAGATTATCGTGCAGCCGACAAATCAGCCTGTCTACCGGGTCGAGAAACAGCAGCGAGGCAATGTTTTCACAATCCGGTCTCGAGGTATCAAGAAAGACAAATTCTTTTTGCCTGGCAAGAAAATTAAGCAGTTTGGTCAACTCCGGATCCTGCATTCTTATCATAAAAAACCTTCAACAGTTGATGCTTCTACAACATTCAAAAATATAAAGTACTTACGGCTTGAAAAATAAATAATGCCGGTCCCGATCATGTGTTTTACTGATGGCTCCAATCAACGTTTCTCATTCATTGCCTTCATCCTGCCTAAGACAAAGTGCATACGACGAAATTTATCATTGAATTAGTTGTAATTCAGCCACCCATATACTATTATCACCGGGTATTTTACGAACGATCACCTTATACCTCAGGACATTTATACTATTTTGGCAGTTTTCGCCATGGTCCCGGCCCAACAAATAGAATAACAAAGGAGAACACATTATGTCGCGAAAGATGGTAACGATTGACGGCAATCAGGCGTGCACCCACGTCGCCTATGCCACTAGTGAAGTCATAACGCTCTACCCCATTACTCCATCGACCCCGCTGGCCGCGGAAGCCGACTCCAAATCCGCCACCCTGCAGAAAAATATCTGGGGCACAGTGCCCGTAGTCAATCAGATGCAATCCGAAGCAGGGGTTGCCGGCTCTATCCACGGATCACTCACCACCGGAGCTCTCTGCACCACCTTCACGGCTTCCCAGGGCCTGCTGTTGATGATTCCTAATATGTACAAAATTGCCGGTGAATTAACGCCGACTGTTTTTCATGTAACGGCACGGGCCATTGCCTGCCAGGCGCTGTCAATTTTTGGCGACCACAGCGATATCTACGCCGCCCGCCAGACCGGCTGGGCCATGCTCTGCGCCGAAAACGTCCAGCAGGCCATGGATATGGCGCTGATTGCCACGCAGGCAACCCTGGCCTCCCGAATCCCGTTTGTCCATTTCTTTGACGGCTTTCGTACCAGCCATGAAATCCAGAAGATCGAAGAAATCAGCTACGACCAGATGACTGAGATGATCGACGAAGAGTTGGTTTTTGAACATCGCCATCGGGCGCTCTCCCCCGACCATCCAACCATTCGCGGAACCGCGCAAAATCCGGATGTCTTCTTTACCGGTCGTGAGACGGTCAACAAATATTACAATGCGGTCCCTGCCATTGTGCAGGAGACCATGGATAAATTTGCCGGGATTACCGGTCGGCAATATCATCTTTTTGATTACCACGGGGCACCCGATGCCGAAAATGTCGTCGTCATGATGGGTTCAGGTTGTGAAACCGTTCGTTCCACTATCGACTTTCTCATCTCCGAAGGAGAAAAAGTCGGAATAGTCATGGTTCGCCTGTATCGTCCGTTTGACTGCAAGGCCATGGTCAATGCTCTGCCTGCCTCCGTCGAAAGAATCACCGTCCTCGATCGTACCAAAGAGCCCGGCGCCCCCGGTGAACCCCTTTATCTCGATGTCCGGGCAGCGATTGGCGAAGCCGCCGAATCGAACAGCTCAATGTATCCCCCAGTGATTCTGTCCGGCCGCTACGGCCTCGGTTCGGCAGAATTTACCCCGGCAATGGTCAAGGCGGTCTTCGACAATATGAAGGTCATGGCGCCGATGCGCAAATTCTGCGTCGGTCCCAACGATGATGTTACCTTTTCCAGCCTTAAATACGACCCCTCATTTGACATAGAAGGAAAAGATGTCTACCGGGCGATGTTCTATGGCCTTGGGTCTGATGGTACCGTTGGAGCCAACAAAAACACCATCAAGATCATTGGTACCGAAACCGACAATTCGGCGCAGGGGTACTTTGTCTATGACTCTAAAAAATCAGGGTCTATTACCACCAGTCATCTGCGATTTGGTAAAAATCCGGTTGTCGCTCCCTATCTGATCAATAAAGCCAACTTTATCGCCTGCCATAACTTCACTTTCCTTAACCAGGTGGATATGTTGGCCAACCTGGATGAAGGTGGAACCTTCTTATTAACCACCAACTATGACAAAGACACGGTCTGGGACCATTTGCCAGGTAAAGTCCAGCGCGACCTGATCAACAAAGAGGCCAAATTCTACATCATCGATGCTGTCTCCCTGGGGCTCGCACTAGGATTGGGTGCACGTATCAACATGATTATGCAGACCGCCTTCTTCCTTATTTCCGGGATACTTACCGAAGACGAAGCCATTGCCGCCATCAAGAAAGCGATCAAAAAAACCTACGGCAAGAAAGGCGATAAAGTAGTTGAAATGAACTACAGTGCGGTTGACGGAGCAGTAAAAAATATCGTCCAGGTTCCCCTGCAATCGACTGTCGATGGTAATGCAATGCCGCCGGCCGTGCCGGATCACGCGCCCAAATTCGTCAAGGAAGTTACCGCCAAACTCATCGAAGGCAAAGGGGCGCAACTGAAAGTATCGCAGATGCCTGACGATGGTACCTGGCCAACCGGCACCACCCAGTATGAGAAGCGCAACATCGCCGTAGCCGTCCCCCGGTGGCTGCCGGAGAATTGTATCCAGTGCGGCCAGTGTTCGCTTGTTTGTCCGCACGCCGCCAACCGGATAAAAGTCTATCCGGAGGCAAAAAATGCCCCGGAGGCTTTTCAGTCCATAGAAGCTGTCGGCAAACAATTTAAAGGTCAGCGCTTTACCGTACAGATCTTCACGGAAGATTGCTGCGGCTGTACCCTCTGTGTCAGCGTCTGTCCGGCGAAAACAAAAGCCCTGGAAATGATGCCCAACACTGAAGAAGTTAAAGCTGTGCAATCACAAAACGTTACTTACTTCCTTGAACTGCCGGAAATCAACCCTGCCGACATCAACCTGGCAACAGTAAAAGGCAGCCAGTTGAAACAGCCATTGTTCGAGTTCTCCGGCGCTTGTGCCGGCTGCGGGGAGACCCCGTATATCAAGCTTATTTCCCAGCTGTTCGGCGACAGGATGTACATCGGCAACGCCACCGGCTGTACCTCCATTTACGGCGGTAATCTGCCGACCACCCCATATACCAAGCGAAAAGACGGTCGTGGTCCTACCTGGGCCAACTCACTTTTCGAGGACTGTGCCGAGTTCAGTGCCGGTATGCGGACCACCATCAACAAGATGACGCAGCAGGCTACCGAGCTTTTGATGAGTGCCGCTGAAGCCGGAATCATCGGTCAGGATCTAACGACATCCATCATTGAAGCGGATCAGACTACGCAGATGGATATCGAAGCGCAGCGCGCACGAATCGAGCAGCTGAATGCGGCACTGCAGACCAGCAGTAATCCTGTTGCCCGTCGACTCCTGCATGTCTCCGATTTCCTGACCAAGAAGTCCGTCTGGGGCTTTGGCGGTGACGGCTGGGCATATGATATCGGCTACGGCGGAGTTGACCATGTCCTTGCGTCCGGCGAAAATGTCAACCTTCTCGTGGTCGACACAGAGGTGTACTCCAACACCGGTGGCCAGATGTCCAAATCGACACCTCGCGGCGCTACTGCCCAGTTTGCATCAAGCGGTAAGAAACTGCCCAAGAAGAATATGGGCATGATCTTTGCCACCTACGGCAACGTCTATGTTGCCCAAATCAGCATCGGCGCCAATCCGGCCCAGGCGATCAAAGCTATCGCCGAGGCTGAGGCTTACGACGGGCCATCTCTGATCATTGCCTATGCGCATTGCATCAACCATGGCTTCAATATGGCTCTTGGCCTTGAGCAGCAGAAAAAAGCGGTTGCCTGCGGTCACTGGCCGTTATACCGTTTCAATCCGGATCTCGAAGCTCAGGGAAAAAATCCCTTGATCATCGACTCAAAAGAACCGACTATGAGCTTTGAGGAATATGCCCTGGGTGAAAACCGCTACCGTTCCTTAAAGCGGGTCAATCCCAGTGAAGCCGCAGGACTTTTTGCCGCATCCCAGAACGACACGTTGAAGAGCTGGAAATTCCTCAAGAGTCTTGCTGTTGCGCTTGAACCCGAGGCCAAAGTAGAAGGATAATTTTTCTCACCATACGCTCCATGCCTTATTATTGCGGCATGGAGCCGTGACCCAATACAAATGGCCCGGTGGTTATCAACCACAGGGCCATTTGTATTAGCTTATGAATAATCCTGCAACCAGGTAGCTGTCGGATTATTTCTTTTCAACCTTGGTCGCCGCCTTCTCTCTGGCTGTTTCCGCTTTCATTTCCTCGTACTCTTTGATCGATTGCTGGACAGTTTCGTCCTGACATTCTTTCATCTGGGCCATTTTAGCCTTGATTTTTTCATCCTTAATCTTTAAGGCCTGGGCGCCAAACAGGGTTGCAGCCAGGTATTTAAAGGAAAAGAGCATTAACTCCACGTCGTCTTCCCTGATCTTATCGATAGTCTCCTGGTCTATTTCGTAGGTGTCGAGAAAAGAACTCTCGAAAACAAATTTACGAAAAGTGGCCAGATCGGTAGAGGCCATGAAAAACATCCGCTTTGCCGGCTCCGAAAGAGTTGCCTGAAGGCCGTAAGATTTACGCCGCATGACCAGACGCAACCACTCCTTGTTCATTTCATCCCGAACATCCACGCCCTGGTCCGCACGCCACTCACGAATAGTCCACGCCTTATCTTCCTCAAACCCTTTACAATGATCTTCCCGGACAATGAAGAAAAACTTTTCTTCCGCCATTTGCACTTCCTTGCCCTCGGCATCTCGTGTACCGCCCTCATGGAAATCAGCCATGCCAACCGGATAATATCGACACGCCGTGGGTCGATCGGCATAAACCGTGCAGCCATCGGGGGTTACAAAGGGACATTTATTATCCTCTTCCCGCAATTTTATCATAACCCCGGGCATATCGGTTTTTTCCAGGTAGGTCGGCTGGGTATAGGTGTGCAAAAATTCATGGGCCGGGATGTTCAATCTTTTCGTTAACTGCAAAATATCAAAGGGAGTTAAAACAATTTTAATCCCTCCGCAGCATGCGGTAAAACACCGCACCCCAGGATGACATCGGAATTTCAGCGGACTGTCCAAGGTCAATTTTTTTGGTTCAATCGACGATGGGTTTTTTTCTTTACCAAAGATGGTTTTCGACTTGGAATCGTTCTCAACTTTACTCATTACATCACCTAAAAATAAGTTTATAGGGCAACCCTTTCTGCAGGATTAAGTTTGTCGCAGACAACCTTATACCATAAACGCCGCGTACGGTTGTGTAAACCAATTTCATCATTGACAGGCTGGTAAAAAGCCCGATCTCCTTTGTTGTCGGCGCGGTGCACCTCTTTTTTCCACCGGTTACCCTTGCAGTTTTCCTTAATAGATCGTATATGTCATCTAGCTTGCATCTTTTATTTATTATTTAGCCTGCCGGCAAACCGGCAGCACAGGGTTTTTAAAGAATGAAAATATTTAGTCGTCCAATTGATTTATCCGGCGTTAGTACAGTAGTTTATCACCTCCCTGATGGTCCGGCTCTGTCCCTGAAGATTGAAGGGATCGAAGAATACCTTGATCTGGAACTTGAACTCGGTCATGTCTGCGACACCTCCGATATCGATGGAGTTCTGCATTTTTTTCCTAAAGGAAACGCCTGATATGTAAGGGTTTTCTCGCCTCAGGCAAACAGGATATGATTAGCAATAATCCTCCCGTAAGTATCGACTCCTCGGTAGACTCACATATCCATACCCGTTTCTGCGGTCATGCGGACGGCGAAATGGAGGAGTATGTCCAGACTGCCATCCAAAACAAACTGAGAAAAATCATCTTTCTTGAGCATATGGAAGAAGGGATCAACTCTCAGGAGGAAAAAACGTGGCTTACTGAAGAAGACTTCGATAACTTTTTTATCGAGGGTGAACGGCTGCGTTTGGTTTATGCAGGTGTTATTGAGATTGGACTAGGCGTGGAATGCGGCTTCAATCCTATTTGTGCAGCCGCACTCCGAACACGGCTGGCCGGAAGGTGCTGGGACCAAGTAGGTATTTCCTGTCACTTTTTGCAAATTGACAACATGGCCCACCACCTGAATATGTTCAGTCGTAAAGAGCACAATCTCCGGCTTGCCCGACAATACAACAGCGACAACATCCTCAGCCACTATTTCAGTACGCTCACCGAGGCGGTCTGTAGTTTGCCCGGAACTCTCCTTTGCCATCTGGATGGCGCGCTGCGCTGGCTACCGGAAATCAGCCTCAACAAAACCCATTATAAACAGATTGATATCTTGCTGCAGGTGGTAAAAAACCGTGGTATGGCTCTTGAAGTCAACACCTCGGGAATCGATATCCGGCGGGAGCAGTTTCCCAACAAGCGCATTTTGACCATGGCGTCGGCTTACCGTATCCCCCTGGTACTCGGATCAGATGCCCATAAACCCGAAGACACAGGCAGACATTTTACCACTCTTTGTTCTTCACTTTTTGCAGAGCTCGGTCGATAGCCGCTCCAAGACTATTAGTGGTAAAGGGTTTATGAACGATGTCGTTGACCCCGGCCTTGTTTGCCGCAGCATTGTCCTGGCTCTCATTCTGAGTAGTTACCATGATTACCGGCAGCAGCCTGGCGGAGTATTTTTGACGAATGCTTTCGGTGAGCTGGATACCGGTAATATCCGGCATATTGAGATCAGTGAGGACCATCAACGGTTTCTCAGTCTGCAGCCAGGCCAAAGCCGAGGCCGGGAATTCAAAAACAATCGGATCGTACCCCAATTCATGCAGAGTTGCCTTATAGATGTTGAGAATCATCCTTGAATCATCGACAGCGACAATTTTCGGCCGCGGCGTATCTTCATCTTCACCGATAATTTTCCTTGCGAAATCAAATTTTCCCGCCTGCTGCAGCAGATGGTTATAATGATTGCGGATATCTTTATGGGCATGGGGGAGATAGATCAGAGCAAGTTCTGCAAAAAAATCATCATCCGCCAGATAGACAAAGATATTATCGACCTGGGCATTAACGATGATTTTGGCAATATGCCGTGCCTCATTATCCGGGCCACGCAGGAGATTTTTTATTCCCGCCCCGAGAATCGTGGAAAAATTTTTATCAATCGCCCTGGCTGCCGCTATACATACATGGTCTTCCGCATCGGTTAAACCGGCAGTCAGGGTGTAGGCTCCTTTTTTCAATGGAAGAAGCGCCAGGGCTTCATAGGCGGCAAAACGAACATTCGCGTTTTTCGGCTCGTTAGTCAAAAATTTGCGAATAGGCTGCACCGCCGACTCATCGCCGATGTCTCCAAGCACATTCAAGGTGTGGATTAAAAAATCCGCATCGTCATGGCGAAGATTCTCAATCAGAACCGGCACCGCTTTGGGCCCGATCCTGACCAGCTCCGATTTGGCGAACGTGCGCATATGCGCGTGATGCGACTGGATGGTGCTATTGAGTTTATCCAGCGAAACACTGTCCTGCACCTCGGCAAAGATTGACAGAATAAGGTAGTCAAGATCATTATCGGTCCCCATCCGTTCGGCCAGCCGGTGCATCGCCTCAGGCGTACCCATCTGACCTAACGACTGTACTGCAGCCGTTATGAGTTCCCGATTGGCGGAATAGAGATAGTCGGTCAGGGTATTTATCGCTGAAGGATCGCCGATAAGACCGAGATCTTCGATGATCAACAGTATTTGCGGCTCATCTTCACATCCGGCAAGCAGTTCGAGCAGGACCGGAGTTGCCTCGGCAAAACGCAGTTCACCGACGACTTTGATCAATTCCGTTTTGTCCTTTATCTTTGCCGAGCCGAGGAATGTGAGTAACTTCTCAGGATACGCCAGGAGAATGGACAGCAAAGTGTCACGGATGATCGGCATTTCGTCGGCAATCGCTCCGTGCTCGGAAAGGAGGTAAATAAGCAGAGGCACGGAAAACTCGGCATCCGCCCGCGACAACAGATAGACCAGACGATTACGGGTCCTTGGCTCCACCTCTTTTAAATGCGCCAGTACAAGCTGTGCTTTGAGGGCATCGCCGGTCCTGATGTTGTTCTGCAGCTCTTCGATCATATGTTGCGGATTCAGCACAGCCATCATACTCCAACATGCCCCTGTTTTTCTGTGTTTTACTCGACAAAATATCTATCTGTTTAAATCCTTGATCGTACCACAGAAGAGGACTTTTTGTCTAATCATGAAACATTTTTCAGCTTTCCGGCAACCAGTCACCTCCCATCCGTTTGATAAAATTAAAGCCGCCGGGGACAACCCGGCAATCCTTGAAACCAGATGAAGCAAGAAACGTTTGAACCTCAAACGACCTGGAACCGGCGTTGCAGAAGACCAGCAACTTTTTATCCGTCGGCAGCTCCTGATAGCGATCGCGCACCTGCTCGTAGGGTAAAGACATCCATAAAGAGGGACCAAATCGTTCAATAAACGGGGTCGCTTCTTTTTCATAACGTACATCGAGTACCTGCCAGTCCGGATGAATCGATGGATCGGCTATCCATTGATAAAAATCTTCCAGGGAAATTTGCTGCATCAGTTTATCGCATAGATTATCAGCTATGAAGGCAGCCGCATTGATCGGATCGATAGCCGGCGAAAATGGCGGCGAATAGGCCATTTCAATGTTGCCGAAGTCATCAATTGTCGCCCCGACGGATAGAG
The DNA here is from genome assembly GCA_963709745.1 of uncultured delta proteobacterium. Classification (GTDB taxonomy): domain Bacteria; phylum Desulfobacterota; class Desulfobulbia; order Desulfobulbales; family Desulfocapsaceae; genus Desulforhopalus_A. The sequence goes on along the minus strand of CAVPXN010000012.1, from coordinate 207,051 downwards.
CCACCGCCGCCGCATCGAGACGGGCGGAAAGGGCGTCGTTGACGGCACCGGTACCCTGCAGCCCGAGAACTCTGCGGGTGCGCCTGTCAAACACCAGTTGCAGGCACATAACACTCTGCCCCGGAAAAAAATGAGCCCGATCCGACGGTGCGGAAAGAGAACAATCGGCGTCAAAACCTTCAGCCCTGGCACGCTCAAGACTGAGGCCGACCGAACCGAGCGAGATGTCGAACGCCTTGACGATAAAACTGCCCACGCCTCCCTTAAAAACCGATGGTATACCGGCAATATTGTCGGCAGCGACCCGTCCCTCCCGATTGGCCATGCTGCCAAAGGGAAAGACACAACGTTTGCCGGAAACCAGGTGCATAAGATCAACACAGTCACCTGCGGCATAGATGTTTGGATCGGAGGTCTGCATTCGCTCATTGACCACAATGCCGCCGGAAGGTGCCACCAGCAGTCCCGCTTCTTTTGCCAGCTGACTGTTTGGCCGAACCCCGACGGCCATAATTACCATGTCGGCCTCAATCGTTCTTTTTCCCGTCCGCACCCCGGCTACCTTGCCGTCTTTAATGATAATTTCTTCAGCCGCTTCCTGCAGATGGACCGCAACGTTATGATCGCGCAGATGTTTGGCCAGTATAGCCGCCATCGGCCAATCGATAATTCGCGGCAGAAGCTGGTCCATAAATTCTACCAGAGCCGTTTCAATGCCCCAGAGGTCGGTGAGCGCTTCGGCCATTTCAATACCTATCGCTCCGCCGCCGATAACCACCGCTTTACCAACCTTGCCTTTCGCAATCATTTCTTTTATCGCAATGGCCTTATGCAGATCGGTACAGGTAAAAACACCTTCGGCGTCGTTGCCGGGAATAGGCGGCATTAGAGGACTGCTACCGACAGCGAGCATTAAGGTATCGTAGGCGATTTCTTTTTTTGTTCCAGTCGGCAGATCTTCCAGCTGGATGGTCTTCTTAACTCGATTAATCGCCAGGGCGCGGGTTGAGGTCAAGGTTTGTACCCCTTTCGCCTTGTCAAAAAAACGTTCATCCCGCACCATATGAAAACTTGTCGAGCGTAACTCCTTCTCATCAGAAACATCACCCGAGACATAGTACGGGATACCGCATCCACCGTAGGAGATGAGATTATCCTGATCGATCACGGTGACCTCAGCATCCGGCATGATACGCTTTAGTCGACACGCCGCTTTCGGGCCTGCCGCAACACCTCCGATGATTACTATTTTTTTTGTCATTTTGTGCTCCATTTTCGGTAATAAGTTATGAACTCGTAAAAATATTCGGTCCTGAATACTGCAATGCAATATTATAGACATATGAACATTAATTGTCCCGAAAACTCAAGGGTCAATTGAATGTATTTTCTACGGCTGGTCTGGTTGAAGGATGTATAGGGCTCAGACGGGGGGCAAGGTAATGGTGAAGGTTGTTCCCTTGCCTTCTTCACTCGCAACGGATATCTGAGCCTCGTGGATGTCGATAATTGACTTGGTGATGGCCAGACCTAAACCAGTGCCTTTATTCTTATCGGTGAAAAAAGGCTTAAATATCTGCTCCATTGTTTCTTTGGACATGCCGATGCCGGTGTCCCGGATAATCAATTCAGAACCGCCCGCTTCGGAGTGTCTGGTACTGACCTGGAGCTGGCCATGTTCGTGCATCGCCTGCATGCTGTTCATCAATATATTAAGTACGGCACGATAAAAAAGTTCCGCATCGAGATTGTTTTGCGGGATATCAGGGGCAAGATCGGTGACCAGGTCAATCTGCCGGCGTTTCAGTTCATGCGGCAGAAAATCGAGCACTTTTCGGACCACCTCATTAACACTGCCGGGTTTGAGTTGTGCCTTCTGGGGTCTGGCAAAGTCGAGAAATTCAACCACGATATTATTCAGCCGCACGGTCTCATCAACGACTATTTTGGCCAGATGTTCGTTGCCGGGGGCCACTTTTTTGATTCGTTTTTCAAGGATTTCTGCGGTGCTGCGCACGATTCCCAGAGGACTTTTTATTTCATGGCTCACCGTCGCAACCATTTTACCAAGATGGGCCAGCCGCTCGGCCTGATTCAGTTTTTCTTCGAGGCGCAGCCGCTCAACGGCTCTTTTCTCGATGATTTTTCCGGCTTGAGAAACGATATATCGCAGCACCAGAAACAGGATGGCCATAACCACACTGGATACCACGATAATCCATCCCTGAAAGCCAAGGATATTGGTGTAGTTCCGTGACAGGTCTTTTTCAATCTCGATAACCCCCATAATAAGATCACCCCCCTCGCCGTCACGACGCACCTGTCGAAAGGGAATGAAGGTCTTCAGAACACACTCAACCCGGGGGGTAATATGCATCAGGCTGAGCACCGACCCGCTATAGGTGAGGCGGGAATTGGGAATACCAATCAGTGCCTTGGAATACTCACCTTTGCCCATATCCTTTTTGCCGATAAGCTCCGGATCGGTCGAATACGAGATAATGTTCATACTCGAGTCGTAAATGGTGACCGAATCGATCTTCAAGCCCTGGGTCACTCCTTTGATAATGGAGTCGATCAATTCAAACTGTTCGGGTTTACGAAGGGCGATCCCGCCGTAACGGATAACCGCGGGGAGCACAAAACGCCTGAAAACCTGCTGGTTGATGTTTTCAGCGAGCAAAAGCGAGTATTCCTCGTTTTGCTCGAGCATTATTTTGCGGGCGTTATTGGAAATAATCCAGGAAAGGAGGAGGGTGAACACCAGGATGACGGCAAGGCTGGAAAAGGAAAAATATTTGACCAGCTTAAAAGACTCAAGCCCGGCTTCAACTTTTTCTCTTCTGATCGAATCAAGAACCGGATCAGTACCTTCTTCCCCATTCATCATCTTGTCATTCTCCAGGGGTCCTACTGATGCATTTTTCTGATTCGTTTTACTTGTTGCGACACCCTGGCCGATCACCCCCGTTCATAGTTTGCAATTTGCCTCCGACAAAAATGTCAGTTGGCTTTTTTACGCAGGTAGGTCGGGGTTTCCAGATAATCGTCGTTCCAGGTGAGAGAGCTGCTCACCTTGCCTTCCGGAGCCTTCGACGAGCCAAGATTATCGAGCGTGTCAAAGTTCGACCCTGGTAACCGGGTCACTCTCGGCTGTTTATTCGGTGGTGCAGGAGCGCCAGCAGGAGTTTTTTCAGCCTCCTGTATTCTGGGTTGCGGCCGACGCATATGATCTTCGACCGGGTTAATGGTCTCTTTTTTGTCGATCATCCCGCCAACACCGGTGGCAATGACCGTAACATGCAATTCGTCTCCCAGAGCATCATCATACAGCGCGCCGATAACCACCTTGGCATCATCATCGACCTTTTCCTGAATGAGCGCCGAGGCTTCCATGAACTCGGCCATGGTAAAGGTTTCTTCCGACGCGGAGATGTTTATCAGCAGGCCGCGTGCCCCATCTATACCGAAATCCTCCAGCAACTGGTTGTCAATCGCCTTCCTGGCGGCTTCGCTCGCCCGATGCTCACCGACTGCCACGCCGGAACCCATGACCGCCGGACCAACTTCTTTCATGACGGTTCTGAGATCGGCAAAGTCGGCATTGATCAATCCGGGAACATTGATCAGGTCGGTAATCCCCTTTACCGCCTGCAGCAAAACATTATCGGCCATCGCCAGCATGTCCGACAGCTTGCTGTTTTTCTGCATAATGGACAGCAGCCGGTCATTGGGCACGGTGATAATGGTGTCGGCATATTTCTGCAGCTCATTCCATCCGGCCTCGGCATTACGCGCCCGATATTTACCCTCAAAGCTAAATGGCTTGGTGACTACGGCGACCGTCAAGGCGCCAAGTTCCTTGCTCGCCTTGGCAACTATGGGTGCGGCCCCGGTCCCGGTTCCTCCTCCGAGCCCGGCGGTAACAAACACCATATCGCTGCCGCGGAGAACTTCTTTCAATTCTTCAATTGATTCCATAGCCGCCATGTTGCCGGTTTCCGGATCTGCTCCGGCACCAAGACCCTTAGTGATACTCGGACCTATCTGCAGACAGACGTCGGCTTTCGACTGATTTAATGCCTGCCTGTCGGTATTGGCAACAATGAACTCTACCCCTTGAAGCCTATTGGTTACCATCGTGTTGATGGCATTACCGCCACCACCACCGACGCCAATAACTTTGACGACTGCAACACCCTCTGATTCCGCCATCCTGAACGGCATGTTTCCCCCTTGATCAATAGCTTAAATTGTAACCCCACCCATGGGGTAAGGTACGAATATTATTAATGCAATACTATAGCATTCCCGACTTGTCTGTTAAACAAAAAACGTCATAATCACATGATTTTTTTAAACCAATCCTTCATCCTGTCCAAGACGGTCGGGTCGTGCCGCCCCATTTCATTGCGCGAGTTCCGGCCAAAGAGCACCAGCCCCACCGCCGTGGTACAGCGTGGGCTGTGCAGCTCTTCGACCCGGCCCGTTATGCCCGTCGGATAACCGATCCTGACCGGTAAATCAAAAATCTGCTCGGCCAGTTCGACAATATTCGACAAAAGAGCCGTTCCCCCGGTCAACACCACTCCGCCGTTAATCTTATTCTTTTTCCCCGAGGTAATCATCTCGCTGTTCATCATCTCGAGAATCTCGATTATTCGCGCCTCTAGAATATCCACCAGCACTTTCTGGGTGACCTTACGTGGTTCCCGATCCCCTACAGTCGGCACGTCTACCACTAGATTCGGCTTAATAAAGGAAGCGATCGCGCCACCATAATCTTCCTTTAATCGTTCGGCGTCCTGCAACGGCGTGCGCAGACCAACGGAGAGATCATTGGTAAGGTTATGCCCCCCGAGACCTATTTCGCTGGTATGCCGGATGGTACCGTCGCAAAATATTGCCAGATCAGTGGTTCCGCCGCCGATATCTATCAAGGCCACGCCCAACTCCATCTCATCCTTACTTAAAACCGAATTGGCCGAAGCAATCGATTCAAGAACCATTTCCGCTACCTGCAGTCCGGCCTTATTGCAGCAGGTAACCAGATTATGCACGGCGGCGATGTCGGCGGTGACAATGTGCACATTGGTGACCAGGCGAACCCCGGTCATGCCGATCGGGTTCTGGATGCCGGTATGATCATCGACCATGTACTCCTGAGGCATGACATGGATAATTCGCTGATTTTCAGAAATTTTAACAGTTTTAGCCGCAGCAACCACCTCTTCGATATCCGCCTGTTTGATTTCCCGATTATTCACCGCCACAATGCCGGGACTGTTGAAGCCCTTGATATGGTTACCGGCAATCCCGACGTAAACATGCGCCGAACGTAAGTCACAACCGGCGGATTCTTCCGCCAGTTTTACCGCATGTCGGATCGAATTCACGGTGCTTTCAATATTGACCACCACGCCTTTTTTCAGACCAAGCGAGGGGACGGTCCCGACACCGATTATTTCCGTCCGGTGGTCGAATACTTCGCCGACGACGCAACATATCTTGGTGGTACCGATATCAAGACCTACGACCAGATCGCCAGTCTCGAAATCATCTTCGTTGCCCTCACCGGGACGAATTGTCTCGAGATCGGTAGTTACTCCGTTTTTGTTAGTGTCATTCATGATTTTTTATAATGAGTCGGTAAAAAAATACCTGATATTTAATACTGATATTTATTGTTTGTTGTCTGATGCTTGAACAACGAGCACCTTATCCTGCAAATAGTTCATCTGAATATATTCAATCTGCGCGAGCGATCCATTTCCTTTCTGTTTATACAATGTTTTGAGAACGTGTACCAGACGATAAAATTTCCTGGCGGTATCACTGGCGCCAAAGAAAATCGGGAAAGGGTATTCGACCAGATATACCACCATTTCTCCCTGACCATTTACATATATTTCTGAGACCGACTGAGCCGGCAATTGGGGATTATTAGCATTGATTTTATCCAGAAAAACAAGTACCTCAGCAAAAGCTTTCCGACGAATCTCCGGTTCTTTGAGCGTATCCAGTCCGGTAATGATCGGAAAATCAATATCCGCACCTGTCCTCACGGTCGAGAAAGTATGACCGGCTTTGTCAACATATTGCAGTTGACTGCCCTCCGGACCATACTGGTGGAGCAATGCCACAGGAACGTTTTCAACGATGGTAATCTCCACTGTCGAAGGCCAGTTTTTCTTTACCTCGGCTTGGGCCACCCAGGGAACAGCCGCCAGTGCCGCCTCGATTTCTGCACAGTTGAGACCAAGCAGGCTCGTCTGGTGCAGAAAAATTCCCGAGGCCGCACGTAATCGATCACTGGAGATGGTCTCGTTGCCGGAATAGGTGATTGTCGAAACCTTGAAAAAAGGTAATTTTTCAAAATTATCAGGCAATAACTGTTTGGCGCCAAAAACCAGGGCAATCAGGAGGCAGAGCGTTGCCGCACTCAAACCTGCACCCTTGAAGATCAATTTTCGCTTGTCTACCGGCCGGTTATAGTTCGTATGCGTCGTTCTCTTTTTGGTAGAGAATATCTGTCGAAAGCGGGCTGCAAAGTTCTTTCGTCTTGAATGGTGGCCGCTTTGTCCCGGTAGTGATTGCAGCAATAGATCACTTTTCAGATAGCCGGCACCTTTTCTGTTCTTTTTTAAGAAGAGGGCTTTGATATTTTTGATACTTTTGGTGATCGACATGGTCAGATAAAATGAACTTCAGGTTCCAGAATTACGCCGCTGTCTCTTTTTACCTTTGCCTGTACTAACTGCATGAGGCGCAGCACATCGTCAGCCGTCGCCCCACCCTTATTGACCAAAAAATTACCATGCTGCTCAGATACCATCGCCCCGCCGACAGTTTTTCCTTTTAAACCGCTGGCATCAATCAGCCTGCCGGCACTGTCGTTTGGTGGATTTTTAAAAAATGAACCGGCATTGCGATACTGCGTGCACTGTGTTTTTTTGCGACGGTCCTGCAGAATTGTGCAATACTGCCTGATCGCCGAGCTATCACCTTTTTTTACTTCCAGCTGTATGTCGGTCACCACGGATTTTCCCTGATACGCAGCAAATCCCGGCCAGCTGCGATAAGAAAAATCCAGTTCAGCACGATGAATGATTTTTTTACCTTCAACCGTCATCAGGCTGACACTCTGCACAACCGAGGCCATATCACCGCCCCATGCTCCGGCATTCATAATCACTGCACCCCCCAAAGTTCCTGGGATACCGCAGGCAAATTCCAGTCCAGTCAAAGCCCACTCCGCACAATCGGCGGCGAGTCGGCTGATCAAATAACCGGCTCCGCAATCTAGGAAAACCGAATCGTCGTTCAGCGCCGGCTGTTGCCGCACGGCCTTGTATTCAGCGCCCAGCAGAATAATAACCCCGGTGAAGGCTTCGTCGCGCGCCAATAGGTTCGTGCCGCGACCGATAAGGCGCCAGGAAATCTTTTCCTCAGCCAGAAACAGCAGCAGAGGCTGCAACTCCTGCTTGTGGTCGAGCTTAACAACCGCTTCGGCGGGCCCACCGATACCCAGTGAAGTATAGCGGTCTAAACGACTCTGCCAGGCGATAGGGGCGGCAATGATTTCGTTCAGCTTTTGCTGCTGCAGGGGCGTCATCAGTTCTGCGTATCTCCTGGTTTATTGCCGGCCAATAAAACAAGCAACTCCTCGCCCACTTTGACAATATTGCCGGCTCCCAGAGTCAGGACCAGATCGCCCGGCTGCAGCATCGGCTGAATACCTTCGGCCATGGTATTGACATCACCCATAAATCGTGTGTGACGCTGGCCATGCAATTTTGTCGCTTCCAGCAAGCTCTCCCCGTCGACCCCAGGAATGGGCTCTTCACTTGCCGCATAAACATCGGTCATTATAAGATAATCGGCTTCATGGAAACAGGTTTGAAATTCTTTAAAAAGTGCTTTGGTCCGCGAATACCGATGGGGCTGAAACAACACGACCAGCCTTTTTTGTGGCCAGGCCTTAGTGATAGCGGCCAGTGTGGCGCGGATCTCGGTTGGATGATGGCCGTAGTCATCAACGACGGTAATTCCGCCGATTTCCCCTTTCTGCTGCATCCTTCGCTGGACTCCGGCATAACTCTGCAGCCCCTGCTGTATTTCGACAAATGGCAGCTCCAGTTCCAGACCGACACATACCGCAGCCAGCGCATTATAGACGTTATGCAGACCCGGGGGGGCGACACTGATCTGGCCGCGAATACCGGTTACATCTTTAACGGTAAAAGCCACGCGGCCATCCTGCCATACAATATCATCGGCATGGATATCCGCCTGAGGAGTCAAGCCATAGGTAATGGTCCTTTTTTTAATGAGGGGCAGAATATCGGCAATATTGGGATCATCCAGACAGACAATGGCCGCGCCGTAAAATGGGATTTTGTCGATAAACTGGAGAAAAGTCGATTTAATATGGTCAAGGTCTCGATAAAAATCGAGATGCTCCAGATCAATATTGGTAACAACCTCCAAAACCGGCGATAATTTCAAAAAGGAACCATCGCTCTCATCGGCCTCGGCCACCAGGTATTCCCCCTGCCCCAGCTTGGCGTTGCCGCCGAGGGCGTCGACCTTGCCACCAATGACTATGGTCGGATCCAAACCGGCTGAGGCAAGCATCCAGCTGACCATCGAGGTGGTGGTCGTCTTGCCATGACTGCCGGCGATGGCAATGCCGTTATGTTTTAAGCGCATCAGCTCGGCCAGCATCTCGGCCCGCATGATCACCGGCACATTGGTTGCTCTCGCCCTGACAACCTCGGGATTGGTGGCGGAGATAGCCGAGGAGGTGACCACCACATCGGCGCCCTCCATCCACTCACTTTTATGGCCGGTATGGATAATGCCGCCGAGCCGCGCCAGGTTGTCGGTGATGGCTGAGCCGTGCAGATCGGATCCCGACACCTTATAGCCAAGATTGAGCAAAAGTTCGGCAATACCGCTCATTCCGATGCCGCCGATGCCGACAAAATGGATATGCTTGGTTCTCCTGTTCATTCTATCCATCATGTTTCTATCAGCTCCATACAGCAGGCGACAATGCTTTTTGCCGCTAGGGGAAAGGCAAGTGCCTTCATTGCCGCTCCCATTTTCGTTAAGTGTTCCTGACTGTAAAGCAACTCAAGAATGGTTGCGCCGAGCTGCTCTGCGGCCAAGTCTTTTTCAATATACTGGACGGCGCCCCCGCCGGACACATAATATTGACCATTTTTTTCCTGGTGGTTATCGGCGGCAGAAGGATAGGGAATGAGAATCGTCGGTTTTCCCAGAACGGCGAGCTCGGACAGCGTCGTTGCCCCCGCCCGGGAGACTACCAGATCGGTATCGGCATAGACCTCGTCCATCTTCATAAAAAATCCCGCCACCAGAGCGTCTATCCCACGCTGCCGGTAATCCGCCTGCACCTGCTCCTGATCCGTCTCGCCGGTTTGATGAATCACTTTGATTCCCTGCAGTTCGGAATCAGTGAAAGCGCATAACGCCTTGGATACCAGCCGGTTAATCGCATGTGCTCCCTGGCTTCCACCAAGGATCAACAGGGTTTTTCGACCGCTTTTCGGCGGCGGCACTTGTTCGGCCAGATCCAGAATTTTGCTCCGTACCGGATTTCCGGTATAGACTACTTTCTTGGCGGCGAATGCCTGCCCACTACCGGGCAGGGACAGACAGATCCGGTCGGCCAGCCGACCAAGCTTGCGGTTAGCGAGGCCTGGTAAGGAATTCTGTTCATGCAGCACAACGGGCAGCCCCATGGTTTTCGCGGCGGCGACCACCGGTCCGGTAACATAGCCCCCGACAGCGACAATAATATCCGGTTTAAAGCGGCGGATGATCGCCAGTGACTGTACATACGAAACCGGCAGAACGGCCAGCGCTTTAAGCAGCTCCAAAGGTTTTTTGCCTTTCAGTCCGTAGCAGCGAATACTCTCCCCGGCAAACCCGTACATCGACAAGCTGCGGGTATCCATCTTCCTCTTGGTACCGACAAAGAGGACCTTCGTTCCCGGCCGCTGGTGCTGAAACTCCTGGGCGGTAGCCACCGCCGGAAAAAGATGCCCACCGGTCCCCCCCCCGGTCAACAACACCTTGATATTTTTGTCTGTATTCCCCATACCTCAAGTTTTTTCTTTTATGCCGGCGTAGGTCTAAGAGCCAGAACCGCCTTTTTAAATTCGCTGCCCCGGTGACCATAGCTGGTAAACATATCAAAACTGGCACAGGCCGGTGAAAGTAAGACGACATCTCCTGCTCCCGCATGTTGGGCAGCGGTTCGTACCGCTTCCTCCATCGACCGGGCCGAAAGGATTGGCACCAGATCGGCCAAGGCTTCCTCAAGAAGTCCGGCAGCCTCACCGATGAGTACCATTTTTTTCACCTTGGTCGCGACACTCTCGCGCAGCAGACGAAAATCATCATTTTTATCCCGGCCCCCGGCAATCAGAATTACGTTGCCGGGAAATTGCGTCAGAGCTCCGATGACCGCGCCGGTATTGGTCGCCTTTGAATCGTTATAGTACTTCACTCCGCCGGCTTCGGCAACGAACTCGATACGGTGCGGCAGGGGCCGAAAAGCCATCAGGGCCTTCATAATCTGTGCCTGCGTGCAGGCTAACGTTCGTGTTGCGAGGATGGCCGCGGCATAATTCATCAGGGTAATGGTATTGAGACGTCCCGAATCGTCAAATCGATATTCCTCCTGCGAGTTCTCTATCTTTACGGTAATGGTATGGTTACCAACCACTGCCGAACTCGCCTGGCCCACGCCAAAAGTTCGAATAATCGACGGCACACCGGGGATAAGTCTGCGGCAAAGCGGATCGTCGCCGTTGATAACCGCCACGCTTTCCGGCTGCTGATGGATAAAAAGCTGCATTTTAGCCTCGGCATATTTCTCCATCGAACCATGCCGATCCAGATGGTCCGGGGTGATATTGAGCAGCACCCCGACATCCGGGGCAAAGTTGCCGGCGGTTTCGAGTTGGAAGCTGGATACCTCGGCAACGACCATATCGTAGTCCGCAGGATGCAGCAGATATTCATACAGCGGCGTGCCGATATTGCCGCCGACAAACACCCTTTTGCCGGCATTTGTCAGGATATCACCGATCAGGGTGGTCACCGTGGTTTTACCATTGGTCCCGGTTATCGCCACCACCGGCACCTTTATCAGCCCGGCGGCTATTGCAAATTCACCGACAATCCGCACTCCGTCATCCTGCAGAGCTTTAAACAGGGGAAGGGCAAGGTCCACCCCCGGACTGACCAGCAGCACCTCGGCACGATTTAAAAATTCCCGACTATGGCCTCCCGCCTCCCACTCCACATCGGTTTCTGCGAGAAATGCACCATCTTCAGCGACAACGCGTTGTTCCGACCGAATATCCGACACCAGCACCTCGGCCCCGCAATGACGAGCATACCGCACTGCTGCTCGCCCGGAAATGCCGAGCCCCAGGACCGCCACCTTCATACCGGCAAAGAGCATGGACCTATTCTTCATCAGCGTAGTTTCAAGGTAGCGATGGCCACCAGGCCGAGGATGATCGAGACGATCCAGAACCTGACCACTACCTTTGGTTCATGCCAGCCTTTCTTTTCAAAATGATGATGAAAAGGAGCCATCAGAAAAATCCGCTTGCCATGGGTCATCTTAAAGTATCCAACCTGCATAATCACCGATAAAGCCTCCATAACGAATATCCCGCCAACTATCGCCAGCAGGAATTCCTGTTTGATAATTATCGCAATGGAACCGAGAGCCCCCCCCAGGGCCAGCGAGCCGACATCGCCCATAAACATCTGGGCGGGATAGGCGTTAAACCATAAAAATCCCAGGCAAGCGCCAAAAATGGTGCCGCAAAATATCGCCAGTTCACCACTGCCGGCGACATAGGGGATTTGCAGATAATCAGCCAGAAGCACATTGCCGGCGAGATACGAAAACACTAAATACACCGCGGCGGTGACCACCGTCGGCCCGGCAGCCAGACCATCGAGGCCGTCGGTAAGATTCACCGCATTGGAGGCACCGACAATAACCACGATGGCAAAGACGACATAGAACCAGCCAAGATCCGGCCGAAAATTCTTTAAAAACGGCAGGCTCAGATGGCCATCAAAACCGGAATGCAGCGCGATGACCACCCCGACAACGGAGGCACCGAAAATCTGCAGGATCAGCTTCCACCTGGCACTTAATCCTTTGGAATTATTTTTGCGAATCTTTCGTAAGTCATCCAGCGAACCGACACAGCCGTAAAACAATGTTACGAATAATACCAGCCATACCAATGAATTATCAAGTCGAGCCCAGAGCAGGGTACCAAGACTTATGGCAACCAGGATAAGGAGACCACCCATGGTCGGTACCCCCTGCTTGGCCAGGTGGGTTTCCGGGCCATCGTCACGCACTACCTGGCCGATCTGATAACGGCGCATGGTATGGATAAACATTTTACCAAGAAACAGAACAATCAAAAACGCGGTCACCGCTCCGCCGATAGAACGAAAGGTTATATAGCGAAAGACGTTTAAACCGCTCAGGCTGGTATGCAATGGGTAGAGAAGATGATACAGCATAAAAGATCAGACTCACAGGTAAACAATTAAAACTACCAATCAGGATGCGTTGCACACACCCCTTGCATTACAGGTCAATAATCCCGGCGACGATTGTTTCAAAACGCAGCCCTCGCGACGCTTTGACGAGAACCGCGTCGCCGGCTCCCAGCCGGGCTACCTCGACCATTTCCTGCATCCAGCCAATCGCCGCATCTTTATCGGCAAAGGCGTACATACGGTCTTTTTGATAACCGTGTTCGAGGGCACCATTTACCACATCTTGGCTAAATTCTCCAACAACTCCTGCATAATCAATTGCTAATTCGGCGATCAATTTGCCTATATCGTAATGGGCACGCGGCGCAGAAGTGCCAAGTTCCAGCATATCACCGATAAGGCAGAGAGATGATTTGCCGGCAACCGTTGCCAATGTTTTTAAACCGGCAGCCATCGACGCCGGATTGGCATTGTAGGTGTCGTTGATGATAGTGAAGCCGGATTTGCCATAAAGCATCTCCATGCGTTTATCCGGCGGCCGAAAATCGGCCAGGCCGGCAGAGATATGCGTAAGCGAAGCACCTGCGGCAATACCGATAGCCGCAGCGCAAAGGGCGTTGGCGACGTTGTGTTCTCCGGCTATGGCCAGATGAATGACTATCGACTCCGCCTGGTGATGCAGCAAGAAGCTGATGCCTTTCCCGGCTCGCACATCGGTCATATTGATATCAGAAGCCCAGAGATCCGGTTTGCTGCCGGCCTGGTCGGCCTGCATGGCGAAGGTGATCTGCCGTTGTGAATATTTGCCGGCCAGTTGCCGAATGCGCTCATCATCGAGATTAACGACCAAAGCCGCTGATTGCCTGGTCGCCATAAAAAGCTCTTCCTTAGCCTTGGCGACACCCTCAATATCCTGCAAACCCAATAGATGAGCGCCATGGATATTAGTGATACAGCTGATATCGGGATCGGCTATCGCACCGAGGCGGCGCAGTTCTCCGGGTAGATTCATGCCCATTTCCAGCACGGCCGCCCGGTGGCCGGCATCAAGAGGCAGCAAGGATAAGGGCAGTCCTATGAGATTGTTTAAATTGCCCTTGGTCTTTAAAACACAGCCGGCGGGATACTCCGACCCTTCCGGCCACATCCTGGCCAGTACCGCAAAAACCATTTCCTTGACGGTGGTTTTACCGCAGCTGCCGGTCAGGCCGATGATAACCGGCCTGCTCGCACGGGCAAGAGCTCTTCTCCGAAAAGCAGCCAGATCCCCCAGAGCCATCTGGGTATCGTCGACGATAACCTGGCAGACATTTGGGTGATCAGGCAAATTGAGCGTTTTTTCGATGATAAGACAGCGAGCGCCATTGTCCGCCGCCTGCCCGGCAAAGTCATAGGCATCATGATTTTCCCCCCTCAGGGCGACAAAAATACCATCGCGGCTCTGTACTCGGCTGTCGGTGACCACCGGCCCCAGCAGTCCGGGGAATCTTTTGCCCGGATATAATCGGCCTTTGACGGCGGTGGCAACCAGCTCAGCCGTCCAGGAGAAGAGAACTTTTTGGGCCTCCAGTCGATCATCAAAAAAACGCCTGCCCTGACGAGTGATCTGGTAGGGTTCATGGCCTTTTCCGGCAATAACCACAATGTCCCCCGTTGTGGCTGCGCGAATCGCCGCTTCGATAGCTACTTTCCTGTCCCTTATGACGACATACCCGCGATCCGTAACGTTTTTTGCCGACAGCCAGGTCTTATCGCGACCAATTATGCGCGTTTTATCCAGTCCGTGGGTAATCTGTTCGACTATCTGGTCCGGATCTTCCGTACGCGGGTTATCGTCGGTCACCACCGCGACGTCACAGATGTTCCCGGCTATCTCCCCCATAAGTGGACGCTTGCCCTTATCCCGATCACCGCCGCAGCCAAAAACACCAAATAGCCGGCCATGGGGCAGAGCGGCAGCCATAGTCAGCACTTTTTCCAGAGCATCCGGAGTGTGGGCATAATCCACCAGGACAACCGGACCTTTTGAGTCCCAGGACGCCCCGGCAGTCACCCGTTCAACCCGCCCCGGAGCGCCGGTCGCCGTGGCCAGGGCGCGACAGATCATCATTTCTTCAAGGCCCATCGCCAGACAGAGGCCATAGACAGTGAGGATATTATCGATATTATATCGACCGATCAGTGGCGAGCAGACATGGTGCAGCCCAGACGGCGTCTGAATTGCCATCCTGGTCTGCTCAAGCGTTGAAGTAAAATGTAACAGCTGGATTTCCGTCCCCTCGCCTTTCCCGCTTCCCCACCTAATCATTTTTTTACCATGCTTGCGGCAAATTTCCTGCAACAGAGAATTCCACTGTCCGTCATCATTGCCGGCGGTTGTATCCGGCAGAACCGCGCTGCCGGCTGGCCGTAAATGCTCGGAGAAGAGCCGGGACTTCGCCGCAAAATAATCGGTCATCTCGGCATGGTAATCGAGATGATCCCGAGAAAGATTGGTAAAGGCCGCGGCTTCGAACATGACGGAACCTATTCGCGACTGAGCAAGAGCGTGCGAAGAAACCTCCATAATCACATATTCCACCCCGTTATCGACCATCTCCCGCAGCACTTTTTGCAAGAGAAAGGCTTCCGGTGTGGTAAATCCGGTAGGCAGCACGATCTTGTTGCCGTTTTTACCGGTGTATCGGTTGTTGATTGTACCGATAACGCCAACCGTCAGTCCGGCCTGCAAAAAAACATGTTCAAGGAGATAGCTCACCGTGGTTTTGCCGTTGGTACCGGTGATGCCGATGCATTGCAGCTTTTCTGTCGGGTGCTGAAAATAATTGGCGGCGATTGCCGCATATGCCCGCGCGGTATCTTCAACCTCAATGACTATCACACCAAGCTCTGCCGCCTGATGTTCGGTTACCTGCCCGGTACTGCATAATATTATTCGACTTCCCGCGGCAACAGCCGCCTCGATAAAGTCATGACCGTCACACATCACTCCCGGCAGTGCAACAAAAAGACTGCCAGCCATGCATTGTCGCGAGTCGGCGCACATTGCCGCAACCGGCTGATCCAGGGTTTTATCTGGCGGACAATGGACCAGGGTATAGAGCAGTCCCTGAAACAGCGATGCGATGGTATGGGTTGCGTTTGCTAAGGCCATTACATTTTATGATGACAACTGGTTGCTGAGCAAAAGCTCATTTTTTACCGGAACTGTCTCCGGATAACTTTTCAGGAGATACGTTTTCGTATTTCATAAGAACCAGCAGACACTCCTGCACGCCTTTCAGGGAAGTGCCGGGTCGCGGCTGCTGATCGATGACCCGGCCCGTTCCTTTAATTTTCAGCTCGACATTGATTCCCTGCAACAAACGCAGACTTTTTCTAAGACTCAAGCCACGTAAATCAGGCATCACGCCGGAGACTACAATTTTTTTGGCACTCTCTTCGGCGCGTGGGGAAAGATCATTGACAAACTCGCCTTGCGGCTGATAATTAACATCATTGTCAATCTCCGGTTCAACGACATCGGCGACCGACTTGGCAATCTGCTGCAGCACCGACAGCCTTTCGACTTTGTCCTCAACCAGTTTCTCGACACTGTTTTTTTCACTCCCCTCTTCCCTGATCACCCCCTGCGGTGGCCTTTGCACCACAAGCAGCATATTCAAATCATGACTGCCCGCAGGCAGTGTGACAAACAGCATGTCGTTGATCATGAATCGGCGAAGACCTTCATGGTCTTCACTCACCAGGATACTATCCCGAAAAAATGAGCTGTTGGACTTGCCTTTTCGGACCTGAGCTTGAAAGAGCGAGGCGATTCTCTGCTCGGCAAATTCGGACCAGAGTTCCGATTGCTGATTAATGATCTTTTTTTCTGAAAGTATTACCTCCGTGCCGCTTTCCTTATCGATAATTTTTTTTACCACGAAAGGATTGATTTTTTTACCTTTATTCAGCAGGATGGAGTAACTCCGCAGCAGATTCAAAGGGCTGGCGCTTTCCGGCACGAAATTATAATCGATAGTCGAGGGAACCACCGGCTGCTGCCGGCTCACAAGGGTTTTGTTCGATTGGCTGGGCACATGAAAATCGGTTGTCGGGGAATCCTCAAGCCCCAGCCATTCCCAGAGCTGCAACTGACTGCCGAAACCATTTTTTTTGGGAATCAGGCTCCAGGCAGCAGAAGCCACCTGATCGACGCCATAGGACTGCAACATTATGGCATCGCGCAGGAAAAGTCGAAATTTTTCCGGTATTGACAAGGGAATAAAAAAAAGATCCTCAGTCTGTTCCGGTGAATATTTGGCAAAAGTATTAGGATTAAAGCCCGGCAGGTTGGCACCACCGATTATTTCCCCCGTTTCGCTTTCCAGAAGATACACTGCGACCTTATCGGCCTGTTCAATACGAGCGACATCACGGACGAGGTTTTCTAAGATCTCCTGTATTTTCAGATCGATGGTCAGGACCAGATCCAGGGCACTGCTCAGGGGCTTCTTTTCTTCCCGCTGTTTGATTTTTCTACCGGCCAGGAGTCGATCGTAATAGAACTCCACCCCGGATAGGCCGATGCTATTTTCTGCCGCACCTATAAAAAAAGCGGCCTGCTCATCATTGGGATAGTATCTCTTTTCATCTCTTTGTAAGTGCACGCCGGCCAGCTTAAGGTTCTTAATTGCAGTCTCTTGTTCCTGACTTATATTTTCCGCGATCCAGGACCGCATAACGCCGCTTTCCAGCTGATCTTCCAATTTATTTTTATCAAGAGCCAAAATTTCGCTAAGACGTGTCGCCGTCTCGTCAATCGATTCGATCTCCCGGGTCCGGACATACACCGAAACACGCTCGAGATTTATGGCGAGCTGCTTGAGATTACGATCGTATATGGTACCTCTGACCGGACCTTTCTCTGAAAAAGTGGCTTTTATGGAATGAACAATCTCTCGTATTGAATCGGTGATGCCGTAATGCTTTTCCAGTTGATAGCCGGCTATCCCGATCGCGACAACAATTAATAGAGAAAAAAGGACCCGCCTGCCTTTTTTTTTTGGGTTTTGAGGCGGGATTTTTTGATCATTTTGTCTTATAAAACTAGGTATTAAGGGTAGATAAAAGAGCCCGTCCTGCTGCTATACCTTCCCACCTGATCCTTGGCACTGCTGTGCAGGGCTAATTTTTCCCCAGCCAGCTGCTCCATATTCGTCGGCGACCAGAGCCTTGCCTTTCGGGCCAGCAATTCCATATTTTTATCCATCAGTTCATGGCGCTGATCGTCGACAGCGGTAAGCAGGCGATCGGTATCGGTGACGGACGAGGCAACAAACATATTAATACCCAGGATAATCGGCAAAATAAGCAGCATAATTTTTCCTACCGGTTTCCATAATACCACCCATCCCGACAGATCAAAAAGTTCCCGAGACCGGCCATGCTGCTGGATGCCGATCTTTACTGCCGACTGCAGATACGTTTGGCTGGAATTATGGTAATTCATGGTGTTCCTCCTGTTTTATCATTCTTTTCCGGGCAACCCGCAACCGGGCACTGCGTGATCGGGGATTGATCGCGATCTCTTCCGCAGAAGACATCACGGGCTTACTGGTCAATACTTCCAACTGTTCATTATTTCTAAACTTTCTCTTCACAATCCGATCTTCCAGCGAGTGAAAAGAGATCACACAAAAATTTGCTCCAGGTTTGAGATACATGACGGCTTCATCGAGTATGGTGGCCAGATTTTCCAGCTCGGTATTGACTGCGATCCGCAGCGCCTGAAATACTTTCGTCGCTACATGAATCCTCTTGGGATGAAACCTTTTCGGTACCGCATGGGCAACAACAGCAACAAGCTGCTTTGTCGTCCGGATCTCCTCCTGCTTTCTGCAGGCGATTATTGCCGCGGCAATAGGTCGCGCCTGCCGCTCCTCGCCATAATAATAAAAGATATCCGCCAACTCATCTTCGGTACAGTTTGCCAGAAGCGTACCGGCGGTGGTTGTGCACCGATTGTCCATGCGCATATCGAGAATTTCATCGCTTTGAAAGCTGAACCCTCGTCCACCCATATCAAGCTGCAAAGACGAAACGCCGATATCAATAAGCAGACCATCGATTTCTTTTATGCCAAGGACATCAAGCCCGGCAGCAATCTCAGCAAAATTTCGCCGGATAATTGTCAGTCGGTCTTGGTAGCTCTCAAGCCGCAAAAGCGCATGCTGCAGGGCATTTTCGTCCCATTCAAAAGCAATGACCCGACCGTCCGGTGCCGAGGCGGACAAAATGGCTGCAGTATGTCCACCGAGGCCCAGCGTGCCGTCGACATACACCTTGCCGGGCTGCGGTGCCAGATAGTGCAGACACTGAGGCAGGAGTACCGATGTATGGATCTGTTCCGCCGGTCGACCAGTTGCCATTAGAGAATACCCATTTTGGCAAGTCCGGCCCGATGCTCAGGAAATTTCTCTCGGGTGGTATCAATTTCCGCCTGCGCGATGTCTTTATCGCAAATCTCTATCCAGTCCATCATGCCAGTCAATGCCACGTCCTTGGTCAGGTTGGCATCGAGCCGCAGTTCGGCTGGCAAACGGATGCGCCCCTGCTTATCAACCGGGCATTCGACAACTCCGCCCACGGCATAGCGGACAAAGTCGGCAATTCCGTGCTCTCCACCCTGGGTCAGCAATTTCGTCTCCAGGGCCTCCCATTCAGCCATGCGGTAGGCCCGCAGATGGGTTTTCCAGGGGGCAACCATGAGTATTTCTGAGCCACTTTGACGCAAAACCTCACGAAAACGCGTGGGAAGATTTAACCGCCCCTTCGCATCCAGCACGTGAAATGTCCTGCTTCGAAATCTGCTCTGTGTCAAAAATATGCTCCCTGAACCACATCATACCACTTCTACTTACAGTCGCCCCACTTTAAACCACTCTACTCCTTTTTATTATAGAGACAAGGACGGTGTCAAGGAAAATATATTTGCAACTTCAGGCAGATAAGGAAAAATTCGACAGATCTGCCAACCACAACATATTGGGCTATGCCCACTATATAACCACAACATCTAGTGAAAAACAGGCCATTCTATCGCCACCCACCCAACGAACGGATTACCCAGAGTAGACAAGTAATTGAGTGTTTTCAAGTGGTTCGAGAAAAAACCCGAAAGGCAATATTTTCGATATTTTTACAAGTGGGGCAAAGTGGTGAAGGAACGGGAAGAAAAAATGAAAGAGGCCGACTGACAGATGTCAACCGGCCTCTTGGCATGCAGGGTGAGAGTGCTTTAAGGGTTTTATTTATTTCAAGAGGTCACGATAGTCCAATTCACTGGAAAAACTATGTCCTAAACCCGGGTAGCTACCGCTTTTTACTTCGGCATTATACTGCTGGATGCCGGTCTTGATAATGGGTGCGAGATCAGCGTATTTCTTGACGAACCTGGGGGTGAACTTGTCGAACATCCCGAGCAGATCATGGGTGACGAGCACCTGACCATCGCAATGCACCCCTGCTCCTATGCCGATGGTCGGAATGGCAATCGACTCGGAAATGACCCGCGCCAGACCATCAGGGATACATTCCAGCAGCAGACCGAAGGCGCCTGCTTTTTCCAGCCCACGGGCCTCAGCCAAAAGCCGCCTGGCATCTTCAAGCCCCTTGCCCTGCAGTTTATAACCGCCGAGCTGACTGGCCGTCTGGGGCGTCAGGCCTATGTGCGCCATTACCGGCACCCCGGCTAAAACCACGGCCCGCACCACACTGCACATCTCCAGACCACCTTCCAGTTTTACGGCATCGCAACCGCCCTCTTTAAGAAAGCGAATTCCATTTTTTACCGCGTCCCTTTCCCCGGTATGGTTTGCCCCAAAAGGCATATCACCGATGATAAAGCTATCCGGTGCACCGCGCCGCACGGCTTTTACATGATGGAGCATTTCATCCATCGTCACCGGCACTGTCGAATCATAGCCAAGCATGACCATTCCCAGTGAATCGCCAACCAGCAGGATATCGACCTCGCAGCTACTTAACAAGCGCGCCATCGAACTGTCGTAAGCAGTCAGCATGGAAATTTTTTTCCCATCCGCCTTCATGGATCGTATTTCTGCAAGGGTTTTACGCATAGTGGCGTCCTTTACTGAAAGTGAAAGAGCTTTTGATGGTGTCGCAAAAACGTGATTTCCAGAATTGCTTCATAGGGGCTCATCTGTGTGTGCCCCTACGGTGGTTGTAATGAAGATTTTTTCGACACCATCACTCGTCAAAAAGAGATGGCTGCACCACCATCTGCCGGGGGATCTTTCTTGTGAAATGTTCATACGCCCTGACCGTTGCCACCCGACCGCGCGGCGTTCTATTCAAAAAACCCGATTGAATCAGAAAAGGCTCATAGACGTCTTCCAGGGTATTTTTCTCTTCGCAGACGACCGTCGCTAAGGTTTCCAGACCAATAGGCCCACCCTCGAATTTATCGATAATGGTCAGCATAATCCTTCGGTCCATATCATCAAGACCAAACTGATCAACGCCCAGCAGATTCAAAGCTTCATCGGCGACGACTTTGTTTACTACCGGATGACCGCCCACTTCCGCGAAATCACGGACCCGACGCAGCAGTCGATTGGCAATTCTTGGCGTTCCCCGGGATCGCCTGCCGAGTTCGAGAGCCCCACTGTGATCAATCTTCATACCGAGGATTCTCGCCGAGCGCTGAACGATAGTTACCAGTTCCTCCGGCGAGTAAAATTCAAGGCGCAAGACAACCCCGAAACGATCCCTGAGGGGTGGCGTCAGAAGCCCGGTACGGGTCGTTGCCCCGATAAGGGTAAACCTCGGCAGATCCATCTTCACCGATCTGGCCCCGGGACCCTGGCCAATAATCAAATCCAGCTGAAAATCCTCCATGGCCGGATATAAAATTTCTTCGACCACATGGTTCAAGCGGTGAATTTCATCGATAAAAAGCACATCGCCTTCCTGCAGGCTGGTTAGAATAGCGGCCAGATCGCCCTGCTTTTCAATGACCGGCCCGGAGGTGACTTTTATTCCCGCCCCCATTTCATTAGCGATAATATAGGACAAAGTAGTCTTGCCCAGCCCGGGAAAACCGTGGAACAGGGCATGATCGAGTGGCTCCCCGCGCCCCAGAGCCGCCTGAATAAAGATGGCAAGACTTTTACGCACCTGCTCCTGGCCGATATAGTCGGCCAGTTTTTGCGGACGCAGGGAGTTGTCGCTGCCCGGGTCACGCAGATCGGGTTCCGGAGCTACCAGCGGGTTATTGCGTTTGCCGGTCTTTGCCGAACCGATATCTTCTTCAATGTTCATACGAGTGCTCTTACGCCAGTGCTCTCAATGCTTCACGGATCAGGGTTTCAACTTTCTGCGTGGCAAACACCTCCGCACCTAGCTGCTTTTTGACTTTGCCAAGCGCTGTCCGGGCAACGCTATCGGGGTAGCCAAGATTTATCAAGGCGGAAATGGCGTCGGCGGCAGCGGAGCCGGCAACCACCGAGACCATTGAGCTGCCGCCCGGCAACGACGCTGTCCCGGAAATAAGATGAGCGACTTTATCCTTTAAATCAACACAGATCCGCTCGGCGGTTTTTTTGCCGACCCCGGGAAGCGTGGTGAGCCGTTTGATATCCCCGCC
This sequence comes from uncultured delta proteobacterium, assembly GCA_963709745.1. Lineage (GTDB taxonomy): Bacteria > Desulfobacterota > Desulfobulbia > Desulfobulbales > Desulfocapsaceae > Desulforhopalus_A. The sequence goes on along the minus strand of CAVPXN010000012.1, from coordinate 184,823 downwards.
GCTGATCGCCTGGCAGATTTCCCCCACCCGCAAGCCGGAAAGCATGGCCAGAGCCAGTTTTGGACCAATGCCGGAGACGGTTTTGAGGATCAGGAACAGCTCTTTTTCTGTTTCTTCTAAGAAACCGTACAGGGTGATAGCATCTTCGCGAACGTTGGTGTGGACATAGAAAAAAGCGTCCTCACCCTTATCCGCCATACGGGCAATGCAATCCGTTGAGACGAGTACCTCATAGCCGACTCCGGCCACATCGACCACCGCCCGGTCAAAGCCTTTGGAGAATACTTTTCCTGTTAAAGTGGCTATCATACTCGCCTAGTCTAGAGGTGAAATTGATTGGCATGGCAAATCGCCACAGCCAGGGCATCGGCGGCATCGGAGCTGGGCGATCCGGACAGCCCGAGCAGCACCTGGACCATATGCTGTATCTGCTTTTTGTCGGCCTGGCCATAGCCGACTACCCCCTGTTTGACCGCCCGGGCACTGTAGTCAAAGGCCGGGAGGCCATTCTGCATAACGGCGACCACCGCCGCGCCACGGGCATGACCAAGCTTTAAGGCAGACCGGGGATTAGTGGCCAGAAAAACCTCTTCAATTGCCGCCACCACCGGTCCATGAATCTGCACCACCTCATTTATTCCCTCAAAAATTTCATTCAGTCGAAAAGAAAATGGATACTTGGTGGTGGTTTTCACCACGCCACAGGCGACAAAATGCAACCGACCCCGATCGGCATCGATGACTCCATAACCGGTAAGCCTGCTGCCCGGATCGATGCCAATGATTCGCTCCACCTTACTCCCTGCTTTACTCCGACAACTGTTCCATCAAGGCATCATCGATATCAAAATTTGCATAAACATTTTGGACATCGTCGTGATCCTCCAGACTTTCCATCAGCTTCATCAGCGCGCGGGCAATTTTTTCATCAAGTACTTCCACGGTGGTCTGGGGAATCATCGAAACCGACGCATCCAAAAAACTGAGACCGCTCTCTTCCAGGGCGTTGCGCACTTCATCGAAATCTTCCGGAGCAGTCAGGACCTGGAATTCAGTCTCTTCTTCGACCACGTCCTCGGCACCCGCTTCCAGGGCCGCATCCATCAATACCTCTTCTTCAACTGTTGTTTTATCGATCAGAATCAGGCCTTTTTTATCGAACATATAGGCAACACAACCGGATTCGCCCAGATTACCGTTGCTTTTGGCAAAATAATGCCGCACATCGGCAACTGTCCGATTACGGTTATCGGTCAAACATTCAACGAGAATAGCAATCCCGCCTGGTCCATATCCCTCGTACATGATCTCATCGTAGACCTCGCCGGCGATCTCGCCGGTTCCCTTCTGGATGGCTCTGGCAATATTATCCTTGGGCATATTCTCCGCTTTGGCCGAGGAGATGGCAGAGCGCAGTCGAGGATTGCCTTCCGCGTCACCGCCGCCATGACGGGCTGCCACGGTGATTTCCTTGATCAAGCGGGTAAAGATTTTCCCCCGCTTTGCGTCATTTGCGCCTTTTTTTCGCTTTATCGTCGACCACTTAGAATGTCCTGACATATAGTATACCTGGTGATTATTATTAACAACTTCTTATAAACGTAAAGTTTTCATTAACTAAGTAAAAAATTGCCCCTGCCATATCGCTTTTTGGTAATCCATCCCCAACACAAACACTTCCCTGCTTTCTATTCTGGAGCTCTTCGGCTTCAACACCTTGACCATGGAAAAACGTTGTTTCAACTCCTCGACAAATGCCGGGAAATCTTCTCCCTGAAATACTTTACAGATATAATGCCCTTTATTCAGCAAAAGTTCTTCGGCAAGGGCCAGTGTTTTGCGCACCAGGATCAGTGATTTCTGGGCATCTGTCCATTTGTTACCGGTGGTAGCCGGAGCCAGATCGGAAATCATCACCTTGAAGGCCGGACGAAATTTCCGAACCATGACAACCATCTCCGGGGCAAGAATATCCTGGCACATCCAGTGGATCGGCGCCCCACCCGGCCGCACGGCCTGATCGGCCTGCTGCAGGTCCACCCCGACCACAATCCCTTTCGGGCCAATCACCTCCGAGGCATAAAGCGACCAGCTACCGGGGTAACAGCCAAGATCCAGGACACTATCGCCCCAGTGGAGAAATTTGTACTTCTGCTGCACCTCTTCCAGTTTATAGATAGACCTCGCCGGATATTTATCTTTTTTGGCCTTCCTGGAATAGTAATCGTTTATTTTACGCACGTTTTAGTCCATTTATTTTTCTTTGACAAGATCAAAACCAGCCGCGGCACGACCTGTGATTGATCGGCCCCTTCCTGCCTTGTTCCTGCAAATATTCCTCAACCCAGTCAAGCGCACCCTGTCGATCAACCACCTCCCCCTCGACCCTGACCGCTTCAAGTTCGCTGAGAATTTTCGAGAACAAAGGTCCTGGGGCAAGCTTGAAGTGTTCGATCAGATCTTTACCGCTCACCAGACGGGATCCGTGCAACACGGGGGCGATATTTTCCGCATAGATTTTCTGAACAGCTGTAAAAAGAGTAACCAACTCTTCTTCCATCCGCTCCGGTTTTTTTTCTCCCCGGCTGGCGAGGCTGTCCGACATGGCCAGTAAAAATAAGCCGACGAAGCTCTTTCCGGCGCGTCGGCAAAGTTTTAAGGCCGCTCGTTTGGAAAGTGGAACCTGCCGCTGTACATTGCATAGGTGAAACGGATGCATATGCATAGTGATCAGACCGCCGACCATCTCCGTATCCGCCCTGCTCCATTTGGCCTTGCCGGCAAATTGCTCGAACAGCTCCCGACCGACTTCGTCATGGCCATAAAAAGTGACTCGACCATCTTTATCGGCCGGCGTTTCTTTGGTGGCCGGCTTGCCGATATCATGCATCAGGGCGGCCCACTTAAGACATCGCTTCACTCCTTCTTTTTGCAGATAAGCATCAATGCGTTTGCCGTGTCCTGGAAAAAATCGCTCCGGCTCGGCAATAATAGTCTCCATCATCTGCAGGGCAAGAAAGCAGTGCTCGAAAACGTCCAGATGATGAAATTCCGGCTGCTCCACGCCCTCCGCCTGGTAAAGTTCAGGCAACAGTTGCCGCAGCAGTCCGGTTTCGGCCATCTCTCGCAGGGTTGAAGTGGTCCTGGTCGAATCAAAAATCAGCTGCATTTCATGGCTGTTTCGCTCGGCGGCGATAGTACCAATCAGCTGGGCGTGCTCACTGATCGCCTGCCTTGTCGGTTTCTGCAGATAAAATCCAAGAGTTGCCCGCAGCCTGAAGCCCCGCAACATGCGCACCGGATCGGCAGCAAAGGCACCGGGACAGTGCCTGATGCAACCTTCACGTAGATCATCGAGGCCGCCGGTGGGATCTATTAACGCCAAGTCCCCGCCATTACTTTCACGGGCGACAAGGGGTAAGGCCATGGCATTAATGGTGAAGTCGCGCAGACGAAGATCCTCTTCAATGGACTTTACCCCGGCTCGAAAGGATGCGAGATCAATCTGCTCCTCTCGCCAGACCAGGCGCACTGTCTCTTCACCCGGGCTGGACAAATCAACCAGGGTTCCTTCGCCAAGTTCACGCTGCAATAACCTGGCAACCGGCACGGCGTTGCCGGCCACCGCCAGATCCAGATCGTGCGAGATGCGGCCAAGCAGACAATCGCGCACCGTCCCGCCGACAAAATACAAGCGGGTACCACTGCTCTTGACGGTCCGCTTCAGGGCCTGCAGTAATTCAGCAGGAAAGCTGGTGGTCAATTGCGATACGCTTACCGACTCGATTAGCTGCACCTTTTCTCTTGTTAATCCTTTACAAAATTCAGTGCTATGCAGTACGATAGCACCCTTTTCGGGCCTGCTTCAAGCCTTCGGGTAACAACGCAAGACACGCTATATACCATATTGAGGCTATTATAAAAATCTTTCAGATCAATCCCTCACTTTCATCGATCTTATGCCCCAGGCCCAGCTCTTTCTTTATCTCGCCCCGATTCGGGGGCTGACCGACGCCCTTTTTCGCGCCACGTTTTTTCGCCATTTCGATGGATTTGACGCGGCGGTAGCGCCTTTTATATCGCCGCAAAAGAAATCCCTCTACGAAGATAAAATGATCCGCGATGTGCTGCCGGCAAACAACACCACCTTGCCCGTCGTGCCCCAGCTGCTGCATACCGATCCGGAAGATTTTCTGGTGCTGGCCCGACGCCTGGCACGTCTTGGCTATACCCATATCAACTGGAATCTCGGCTGCCCAGCGCCGATGGTCGCCCGCAAGAAACGGGGCTCCGGGCTGCTCCCTTACCCGGAATTGATCGTTGACCTCCTGGACAAAGTCCTGCCGGAACTGCCGCTTGAATTATCGATTAAAACCAGATTGGGCTTCAACGATCTCGCAGAAACCAGAACGCTGCTGCCGCAGTTGAATAGTTTTCCCTTAAAAGAGATAATTATCCACGCCAGACTTGGCAAACAGCTTTATAACGGGACAACCGATCGCGATGGTTTTGCCGTCTGCCGCCAACTAACCACCCATGCCCTGACCTATAACGGCGATATCAACGATCTTGCAACGTTTACCACCCTTGCCGACCGCTTTACCGAAATTAACCGCTGGATGCTTGGCCGCGGCGCGCTTGGTAATCCATTTCTGGCCGAAGAAATAAAAGGGTATCCGCAACAGTCCACAGCAACACGAAGGACCCGTCTGTATAATTTTCACGAGGAACTCTTTACCAGATATACCGAACGCCTGGAAGGCCCCAGCCATCTGCTCGGCCGACTGAAACATCTCTGGCTGTACTTGATCAATTCTTTTCCCGGCAACAAGAAGCTGCTGAAAAAAATCCTGAAAAGCAAGAATTCGGTGGCATATCATCAGGCCGTCGACCAGCTTTTTGCTACCGAGCTACCGGTTCCCATACAACGCATGGGAACCAGCTGATAATTTAGCGCAAGATCCACTCCCTAAAAGTATCATCGGCCAGAGGCGCGGTGAGGATGCGCCGAATGCTTGTCCCCAAGATACAGGTAACCTCCAGCTTGCTATTTTTGTCCGGTAGCTTTTTGCCGTACCGTACCACCAGCGCAGCGGCCAGCTGCAGATCTTTCTCCAGCTTACCGGGGTCGGGATATTGACTGCCGGCCTTTTTCAGCACCGCCAGTGGTCCCGGCCAATCTTCCATTTCCAGCCGGGCATCTTCTTTCTGCACCAGTTTTTCCAGTTTATTATTATCTTTTTCATCACGGCCGATAATCAACCAGCCGCCGTCGGGCAACATAAACTGTCGACCAACCAACAAAGCCCGAATATCCGGGACGTTCATTTCCGCTGCCTGCAACACCGAATCGCTGCCATAAAAATGGGCTATTCGCTGACTGAGTATGGGATCGGCAAGGATACAGCCGCCGGCCGGCGAGGGAAAATCGGTAATACCGAATTTTGCCGCAAGAGCAATCTGCGGCGAGCGACTACGTCCATTCATATCGAGCAGCTTGCTGCGATCGACCAGCCCGGCCGCCTCTGCCGCAGTTTGCCGCATAAGTTTTGCGCAAAGTGGACGCAGAAGAATGGATTTTGTCCCGGAATCACGCTCGATAACATTCATCGTGTCACGACGCTGGGACATTGGCCGCTGGCCGAGAATCTCCCCGGAAACAAGAAACGATGCGCCTTTATCCGCAAGCAGCCGTTTCGCCCGGGCAAACATCATGATCTTACAGTCGATACAGGGATTAAAATTTTTACCAAAGCCATGGGCCGGGTTATGCAGCAGCTGGAGATACCCGGCACTGATATCCTCCACCTCAACATGGATGCCGTAGCGGGCCAGCATCTTCGCTTTATGGGCGGAGATATCGGCCAGGATGTCGTAATTAAAAAAGGGTGTGACAAACTGGAGCGCCTCGACCTCGATCCCCTGTTCCATAACCAGGCGAGTTGCCAGGATGGAATCGAGCCCGCCGGAAAAAAGGGCCAAGGCTTTTACATTTTTCACGCGCAGGCACCTCCTTTCTGCAGCAGCTCCTGGGCCCATGCCTGGGTCTGCTCGGTTGCGGAGTCCCCGGCCAGCATCCTGACTATTTCCTGCACCCTGGTTTGTGCCGACAGTCGGATGACGGCAGATTGAGTCCGTCCCCCACCGACCGTTTTGGACACCTGAAAGTGCAGGGTGCCGCGGGCGGCGATCTGGGGCAGATGGGTAATACAGAACACCTGATGATGGGCCGACAGCTCCTGAATCTTCCTGGCCACCGCCTCCGCTGCTTCACCGCCTATCCCGGCATCAACTTCATCAAAGATAACCGTTTCTACCATATCTTTCCGGGCGAGCAGACATTTCATTGCCAGCATCAGCCGTGACAGCTCACCGCCGGAAGCAATTTTAGCCAGCGGCCGAGTCGGTTCTCCGGGATTGGCGGAAAAAAAGAATTCGCCTCTTTCCCAGCCACTAGACTTCATGGTCGCCGACACCTGCTCGACATCATGCCAGACCATCTGAAAGCTCGCCTGGTTAAATGAAAGCGAAGACAACTCAGCCATCATCGCGCTTTCCAAAGTGTCTGCCGTCGTTTTGCGCCTCTCCGACAAGTGCCTGGCTTTTTCGCACATCTCAGTTTCAATGAATCTTAGCTCTTTGTCGAGAGCGGCGATCTGCTTATCCATATTTTCCAGGTTCTGCAGCTCAATCTCGCCCTGCTCGGCAAATTCAAGAATGCTCTCCACCGACACGCCGTATTTTCTTTTCAGCTGCTGGATAAGATCGAGCCGCTCGGCAACCTGCTCCAGGCGATAGGGATCGTGTTCCAGCGAGTCCCGATATGCCTTCAGCTCGTTGACATAGTCTTCGGCGAGAAAGGTATAACCACTGATATCCTCGGATAGTTTCGTAACGCCTGAATCAATTGCCGCCAGCTGGGCCAGGTTCTGCCGCAGGGTGACCAGCTTGTCCATCAGTTCATTAGAGAATAAATGATGGGTCGACTGGCTGAGACTGATCAGCGTCTGGGCATTTTTCAGCCTCTTCTTTTCGGCCAGCAGCAGCTCGTCTTCCCCGGGCTGCAAAGCAGCTTCATTGATCTCGTTGACTTGAAACCTGAGAAAATCCTGACGCTGTTCCTTCTCCTGTTCCTGCTGCCGGAGACCCTGCAGGATTTTCTTCTTATCCTGCCAGTCTTTATGAATCGTGCCAAGTAGCAGGCGCTCAGGCCATAGATCACCCAGGGTGTCGAGATAGTCCAGATGCCGCCCAGGCTGCAACAACTGCTGGTGGTCGTGCTGACTGGCGACGTTCAGCAATTCGGCGGTAAGCTCAGCAACAATCCTGGCTGTTGCCAGAGATCCATTGACATAGAACCTGCTCCGTCCGGCGTTGCTCAATACCCTTTTGATGACCAGCGAGGGTTCGTTGCCAAACCCCCCATCTTTCAGTTGTTGCAGGAGAAGATGATGGCCCGGATTAATCTCGAACAAGGCCTCCACTTCACAGCTCTCTGAGCCGCTGCGAATCCAGTCGGTTGCAGCCCGACCACCGGAAAGCAGATGAATGGCCCGCATCATAATCGACTTGCCCGCACCAGTCTCCCCGGTCATGACCACTAAGCCACCGGCACCATCCTGGTCAAAACCCAGTTCCAGGGATTCAATGAGTGCTAAATTTTTTACTCGTAATTCACAAAGCATCTGTTCACGTTACTCTTTTAAGACACTATTTTTCTTGACTACTAAAACCTAAAATCAATGATGGTTCTGGAAAAACTCTTTTTTAGCTTATGGATGGACTCTGGAAAAAGTTCGATATACGAGGGTAGGTCTTATGCGAGAAATTGGTAGTTCATGTAGTACATCATTTTTCCGCATCAGACCTACAACGAAGTAGATCGGGCTTTTTACGAGTCCATCATCTTTCTTGACTCTGTCGGATAAGGACAGTAGTTTAGTGCTTTACTCCAGAAAGTGAGGTCATCGCGCCTCCGACAACCACTTATCTGCCCCATTAAACCGACAATCATTGAATATGAAAGATAAAACGGACCTCAGCGCAAGCCTGGAAGATTATATCGAGGCAATCTATCACATAATCGACGACAAACTCGTCGCCAGAAGCAAAGAGATTGCCGCACGTCTGGGCGTCAGCCGCGCCTCGGTTACCGAGGCATTGCGCGCCCTGTCCAAAAAAGACCTGATCAATTACTCTCCCTACGAAGCCATCACCCTGACCGATGAGGGAAAAGTCGTCGCTGAAGACGTCATTTTCCGCCATGAAGCGCTGAAACGGTTTTTTGTTGAGGTGTTGACCATTGAAGATTCGCTTGCCGAAGAAGGCGCCTGCCGGATAGAGCATGCCGCACCACCGGAAATTATCGCCCGGATGATCAGTTTTACCGAATTCATGCAGGTCTGCCCCAGGGGCGGGGACGAATTAATCAAGGGTTTTGCCGATTACTGCAGGCGGGGAAAGCAAGACGATAACTGCGAAAGTTGTGTTGCGCAATGCCTTGACCCACCCAAATCCAGCTGAATCCGCAGGCGACCTTCAATAATCTTTAGCGGGCCTGCAGTAGCGAAAGGACTTCCCCCTCTTCTGGGAACCGCTGCAACTTCCTTTTGGAAAAAACCAACCGATCATCGACCATCACCTCGAAAACTCCTCCGGAGGACGACAGCAACGTCACTTCCGCACCCAAGGCCTTTTTCAGCTCATCCCCCAGACTGGAGGCACGCGGCTCATAGTTTCACTTTGAACAGTATTCAATGGATATCTTCATGCATTATTTCCTTTTTATATCTCGTTTACGCCTTGCGCCGGCAGTTAAAGATAGAGTAACTGTAGCCCTGAGTGTAGCCATTTTTTATGTCGATATCAATACGTGCAAAAATTAATTACTCTTCAGATGCAAGCAACCAACCAACTTTTAACGGAACTTGCCCGGCTGGACCTCGAGGAAGCTCTCCGCCTGTCTCCGGCCGCAACGAAATCGCCTGCGGCAATACGACGACGCCCGGAAGAAACTGCCGCCTACCGCCAGCAATTCGCTCTCGATGCCGACCGGATTCTCTATTCCCGGGCGTACAGCAGATATATTGACAAAACCCAGGTATTTTCCCTGGTAGCCAACGATCATATCACCCACCGGGTACTGCATGTGCAGCTGGTTTCCCGTATCGCGAGAACTATAGGCCGGTTTCTGCACTTAAACGAAGACCTTATCGAGGCCATTTCTCTTGGCCACGATGTCGGCCATCCGCCCTTTGGCCACGATGGCGAGAAATTTCTGTCCGACATCTGTCTAGACCACGGTCTGCCGCCGTTTCAACATAATATTCAGTCGGTCCGCCTGCTCGATCGACTCGAAAGAAAAGGCAAAGGCTGGAATCTTACCCTGCAGGTCCTCAATGGCATACTCTGCCATGACGGCGAAGTGCATGCCCGGAGTCTGCACCCCGAACCGATGGTATCCTGGGCCGAGTTTGACCGCAAACTATCGGAAAAATCCCGGCTGCCGGAACTTGCCACCATGCCGGCTACCCTGGAAGGCTGCGTGGTGCGGCAGGCCGATACCATCGCCTATATCGGCAGGGATATGGAAGATGCAATCATCCTGGGATTGATTAAAAGGGAAGATCTCCCCCGCAACTGCCATGCTATTCTGGGCAACACCAACGGCACCATTGTCTATAACCTGGTAACCGACCTGATTACCCATAGTCATATTGTTGATGACCAGTCCTCTTTTATCGGATTTGGCGAAGAGGTGGCCGCGACGCTGCAGGAATTAAAAACCTTCAACTATGAACGGATCTACCTTGCGCCGGCAACCAAGGCGCAAAACCCGCTGGTTAAAGATTGCTACCACCGCCTTTTTCATCACTACTTAGGCTGTCTTAACGGTTCGGCCACGCACCTTTGCGGCGATGTCGACCTGATGACCGATATCAGCCCCCACTATCTTGAGAATTACCGCGCAGAAGAAAAGGTGCGGGATTTCATCGCCGGCATGACCGATGATTTTTTCCTGAAAGAGGCCAGATTAATCGGCTGCACCGTGCCGGAAAAGAAATGACCAGAAGCCCTTTTGTCCATGTAATTTTTCCTGCTTTGCGAGTATAACGGCAGAGAGCCGACGGTTCGGGCCAGGCCGGTCTTGTGGTAATTTCTTACAATACCTGAGGATGCATATATGAGCCGCCAAAAGAAAAATTCCCACCAGCTTGACGACCGCATTTACCCTATCCTATTGACCCAAATATATCAACGATCTAACATTGGGATTATTGCTACGTTCGTTAACTCTTCAGTACTCTTATTTATTTTATGGAACCAGATTCTGCATTGGATTTTGGTTTCGTGGTTTTTGACCATCCTGCTGGTATCGTTAATAAGAATTATTTTAAATTTATACTTTTTACGAGAAGGTCAAAGACAAAATATTCACCGATGGGGGCAACTCCTGTTCGTCGGCCTCGGCATATCTGGAATTTTGTGGGGCTCGACCGCGATCTTTCTTTTTCCCGCCCAATCATTAGTCCACCAGGTATTTATCGCCTTTACCCTTGCAGGAATGACCGCAGGCGCAGTAGGAGTTTACTCTCCAATCCTACCCAACTTTCTCGTATTTATTATTCCTGCCTTAGTGCCCATAATCGTCCGCTTTGTCCTTATCCATGACACACTTCACCTGGCCATGGCTGCGATGACCGCTCTTTTTGCTATTCTTACGTTTAGAACAGCGCAACATATTAACAGTTCCACGAGAGAGCTCGTTATCTTAAAAGAAACTTTTGCCGACCAACTTGATGAACGAACTGTCGAGTTAGAAGATGCAAATGCCCAATTAAGACAGGAAATAGCAGAACGCAAACTGGTTGAAAAGGCCCTTGTTGAATCGGAAAGGCGGTTAAACCAGATCATTGAATTTCTCCCCGATCCTACTTGGGTGATCGATATCCACGGCCGGGTGATTGCCTGGAATTGTGCCATTGAAAAGACAACGGGCATCGATAAAAAAGATATACTCGGCAAAGATGGATATGCTCACGCCGTGCCCTTTTATGGAAAACCCAGGCCGACACTCATTGACTTGTCATTGAAACGTGATACGCGCTGGGAGAAAGAGTATTTGAATCTGCAAGAGGAAAACGGAATGCTGGTTGCGGCAGAATCTTTCCACCCTTTCATTCGGGAAGGCACTTTTTTTGCCGCCTCAGCTTCCAGGCTTTACGATATTTACGGCAATGTTACTGGGGCCATCGAGTCATTAAGAGACATAACCGCTGCTAAACGCTTGGGAGAAGAACGCGAACGGCTTATTGCAGAATTGAAGGAAGTAATCCAGAAGGTTAGAACGCTCAGTGGATTATTGCCGATTTGCGCCTCTTGCAAAAGCATTCGCGACGACAAGGGTTATTGGAATAAGCTGGAAGCCTTCATCAGTGAGCATTCGGAAGCGCAATTCAGCCACGGCATTTGCCCGGAATGTGCTAAAAAATTGTATCCTGGAGTGAATATTTATGGCGACTGACTGTGCCTTGTACTGGCCCGCTTAAAATCCCCGTGCCATCACCACCAGAGGCAATAAGTCCTGCCGATTAGACGTTTTTTGATCCTGAGAGGATTTTTTATTTTGTTATTTAGCAGCCGGTTTTAATTGACATGGATGAGGATTTGGATTAACTCTCTCCATCCAAATACCTGCACCAGTAGCTCAGCTGGATAGAGCACCGGACTTCGAATCCGGGTGTCGGGGGTTCGAATCCCTCCTGGTGTACCAAATAAATCAAGCACTTAGGGCTTTTCTCCTTAGGTGCTTGTTTCGTTTATGGTCAATTTGTACAACTCCTGTACAACTTTTTCTGGTCAGATAAGGGGTCACCTCAGAATTCGGAAATAATCGTACGTTAGCGTTTCATATATTTTGTAATCCAGGATGTTACGCAATGACTTCTCTTAGACGGCAACTTTTAACCTGATAAATCGTTAATATGTTGATATTTTTCGAAATTATATTTCTTAAAGTACGATTTTTTCCGGATTCTGAGGTGACCCCCTTACCGATAATCAACCGGGCGCCGCGGGCATAAGTGAGGTAGGACCAGGCCCACTGAAATAATACCTGGATTCGGTTGCGAAAGCCCGACAGATAATAGATATGACCCGCCAGCCAGGTCCACCAAGCCACCATACCGCTCAGGTGGAAGCCATGGATCTCGGTTATTGCCCGGCGCTTGCCGATAGTTGCCATCTGCCCCTTATCCCAGTAATGAAAAGGTTGGCGTGTCCTGCCTTGCAGTTCGGCCCGCAACAGCCGACCGATATATCGCCTCTGCTGCAAGGCAACCGGAGCTATGCCGGGCAGAGGTCGATTCTGCTGATCGACAACATAGGCTTGATCGCCGATTATAAAAATATCGGGATGCTCAGGTAGAGATAAATCAGGTTCAACTTTAATACGGCCCATCCTGTCCTTCTCACCGGGAAGCCTAACGTTCAAGGCAGGCGCCTTCACTCCCGCCGCCCAAAGTACGGTGGCCGCGCGGATGCGCTCATTGCCGACCTCCACTTCCTCGGCGGTGATTCGGCTTACCCGGCTGTTGATCCAGACCTGAACACCCAGCCGTTCCAGGTCGGTTACCGCCTGTCTGCGTGAAGGTTTGCTGAAGGTTGGCAGAATGGTCGGCCCTGCTTCTATCAAAATAATGCGGGTAAGGGCCGGATCGATATTGCGGAAGTCGCGGGTTAGGGTGTAGCGGCTCATCTCACCAATGGCCCCAGCCAGTTCCACTCCGGTCGGACCACCGCCGATGACCACAAAGGTTTGCATTTGTTTCTGTCTGTCAGGATCGTCGGTTTGTTCCGCCTGTTCGATCGACTTCAGCGACGGGGCATATTCTTCCCACTCCTCATGCCCAAAATAATTTTCTCCCACGCCGCATGCCAGGATCAGATAATCGAAGGAGTAAGAGTCACCGACTGCAGTTATCACTGTCCGGTCTTCCACATCCACCTGTTCCACTTCAGCCTGCAGAACCCGAAGGTTTCGCTGTCCCGAGAGAATGGAGCGGATGGGGACGGAAATATCCGCCGGCGATAGCGCCGCCATCGCCACCTGATACAAGAGGGGTTGAAAGAGATGATGGTTTCTGCGATCGAACAGGATTATTTCGACTTCAGAATTTTTCAATGACTTGGCGACGTTGAAGATGGCTTTAAATGAAAACTTCTAACAATCCACAAGACCCTTATATCATTCAAGGCGGTACTGAAAGAATCCTGGATTGTTCCCGTTTACCGAGGTGAGCTTTTTAATTAAGGAATTCCGACTATCTCAAACGATTTTCTTCTTTGCCTTTTCTATCTCTTTACATCTTCTCCTTTATACCGCGGCGGATCAGCCACCAGTTCACTGGATAGCTGGTGGCAAAACCAAAGAGCATGGCGATCTGCATCATGAACGAAAACAGGGGCATCGATGGTTTTACCTGGATATCCCAGACATATGTGAAAATCACGAAGTGCGCCACTGCCATGAATACGTACATACCAAACTGCCAGGCCGTCAGCGAGAGGGTGTCGGCCTTGACTGCCTGAATGATGCCCTTACCAAAGGAGAGCCCTCGCATCGGGACTATGGTGAAGTATTGGAAGGCGACGCCAAAGCCGAAGGCGAAGATATAATCGAGTACCCAAACAGCAAAGATCTTTCCATGATGCGAATCGGGAAAAATGGACTTCCAGCCAAGCCAGACTGCCACAGCAGGCACGAAAAGTGCGAGAAATTCCGCACAAATATCGCCGAGTGTACAGCCACTGCCGCAGTGCATGGCACCCTTGCCGACCATGGCAGGAAAGGGGGTGAAGCGTTTGTGCGGCGGTTCCTCGCCCTTCTCCTTGGCCACCATCACCTTTTTGTGTGTCGACAGGCGGCCATATTTGTAGCAGCCCCACAATGCCAGAACCGTACCGAAAAGAGCGGTCACCGCCAGACGATGTTCATGATATTCATATGTTGTTTATGCCCCGCCATGATGTCGATTGCGATGATTACGGCACAACCGGCTCCAAGGAGAAGCATGATGATTGACAGGAGATGCAGCCATTGCGGTACCATATTTTACCTCCTTAATATCGTGATCCACCGACACAGTTTCTTCTAAAACCGGTGGATTCGTTCATTACTGTATAAAATCCTGCAGCAGTTTATGCGCCTCTTCCAGCGCCTCACGCTGAATGGCTCCGCCCGGATATCCGACGCTGATCACCAGGCTCAGGGCGATATTGACCTGCTCAAGAACAGGGGATTGGACGAAGGACATATCATGAAGGCGGCGTTGTGCTGTTATCAGATGGTCGCGCAGCCGCGCGAGCTTCGTTACCACCCCATCGACATCTTGCTTCATCTGCAGGGGCGGCTTTTTCATCGCCGCATCCAAGTCCAGCAGGATCTGGCTCAGGCTTTCCCGAACATACGGTTCCTCGCGGTAGGACAAGGGTGGCGAAAGGTGTTTGTCATCGACATTGGTTTTCATCCGTTGTTTCTCCTTTTCCACAGAAATACGGCACAGGCTGAAGCCACCAACAGGCCGTAGCCGATTTTTTTCCAGCAGTTGACTGTTGGCTTTCGGGTGGAAATTTCATTGCTGTGCTTCTGTCGTGAAGATTCAAGGTAGTCTTCCGGTTTTTCGGTGGATACGTTGCCGGCCTCGATGACAGTATTATAAACCAGATAAGCTCCTGCCAATGTAGCTCCGGCAGCGGCCAATTCCATTTTTCTGCCCGGGACGGTGGATGATCGCAACAGACGCAGAGTGATGGGCAAAATCATGCCCATTCCCAGAGCACCTGCCGTGAAGCGGCGGGAGGCACGCGAATGGTCGAAGGCGGCCGTGCCGGGTCTTTTCTGCCAGGCGCTTCTGGCATTCAGCGCGAAAAACAGCTGCACTCCCTGGGCGACGAGGGAGATTATGCGCAACCGCTCATGTGTCGCCGGCGGCTCATGCAGGGACAAGGCGGTCAGACTGAGGGCGGAAGCCCCCACCGAAAGCCCCGTGGCGGCAAACAGGGCCGGAAGCAGAGGGTGTGATTGCGCCCACATCGGGCTGCATGTCTGTTCCAGTTCGCTTCCGGAATAGAGGCAGACCATGGCGCCGGCCATGGCGGCTGGATAGCTCAGCAGCGTCATCGGATGCCTCCCGCGTCTGTATCCACGATCCTCCAGCAGTTGTCCTGCCGCAGTCAGTGCACTGAAAACGCCGAAGCTTGTAAGAGAAAGATTACCGACGGACATGCCGGAAGTGGGTCGGAAAATGCGCAGCATGTTGTACCAGCGGCGAACCATATGCAACTCCGATATCAGCAGTGCCGGACTGGTGACTGCGGAGGTCAGCGCAAGATAGCGGCCTGCACGGATCAATTTCTTTTCCTTGGCCCCGCGCAAATGCAGCAGAGTGGCGATGATTTGCGAACCGCCGCCCACGGCCTCGGAGAAGAAACTGAGGGCTGTCTTCCAGTGGTAATGACTGTGCTTCACGGCCGGTAGATGGTGATAGGAAGTCACAACCTCCTTACCGTACTGCCCGGCATATCGGTCCCTGGCAGGTGGTTGTTGTGTGTCTGCCGAAAAGGAATGGAGCCGATCTATTGGTTGCTTATCCAGAGTCGCCTGCGTCATCATCTTTTCCTCCTGTCTTTGCCGGGCAAAAGAAGACTTGCAGCCGCAAGCATACCGGCCATCACCGTTATGCCGAAAAGCAGGCTTCTGCCCAGGCGGCGTGCCGGCAGCCGTGGCGCCAGGGGAAGATTATACATTTCCGGACTCTCCAGCAAAAGAAAGAAGGCAGCAAGTCCTTCCAGTCCATCCGTGGCACCCTCTCCCTGCGGCATCCCATACAAATTGGCCTCTTTTCTGCCCATTTGCTGCAGCCTGGTAAGACGCTCCAGCGCCCGCCGCCGCAGCTCGGATAACTCGCCGAACTGGATAGAGTTCGTCGGGCAGGTCTTGGCGCAGGCAGGTTCCAGTCCTCCCTTCATCCTGTCGTAGCACAGGGTGCATTTATGCGCTTTGCCCTCGGCCAAGTTCAACTCGATTACCCCAAATGGGCAGGAAGGAACGCAATAGCCACAGCCGTTGCAGATATCCTGCTGCACCACCACGGTACCGAATTCGGTACGGAAGATAGCCCCCGTTGGGCAGGCCTCCAGGCAGCCGGCGCGTTCGCAGTGCTTGCAGACGTCGCTCATCATCAGCCAGTGGCTTTGAAAACCCGGAAGGTTTGTGGGACGGCTGCCGTTTTCATCCTCGATGTGTTCGACAAAGGCCACATGTCTCCAGGTGGTGGAGGTCAAGGCCCTGGTGTTGTCATAGCTCAGGCCGCTCAATCCTTCTTTTCCAGCGGGCAGCAGATTCCACTGCTTGCAGGCCACCTCGCAGGCCTTGCAGCCGATGCACAGGCTGGTGTCGGTGAAAAAGCCGTAGGTCTCGCCGGGTTGGATGCGCACCCCCGCCGTCAACTCGGACTCATTTGGAATGGGGCCATCGAGAATGCTGGAAGAATAGTCAAGCACCCGCGGGTGCAGTTCCATGGCGGGGAGATCATGCCTCATGATATTTCCTCCGTAAACTTGTTCCGTTGTCAAATACGGTTTCACCTTCTGTCAGCCCTGCAGTCTGCCTTTATAAAGATTGCAGGTAAAGGCCTTGCCTTCGTGTATGGTGGTGTTGGGGTCGCCGACGACGGCAGTCAGCACATTGGCGATGGCACCGGTGGCATAGCCTTGCCAACCGAAGTGCCAGGGCATGCCGATCTGATAGATTCGTCTGCCGTCGATGTGCAATGGGCGCAGGCGCTGGGTGACGAGAGCGCGGGATTCGATTTTTCCCCTGGCCGTTTCCAGCACCACCCAGTCGAGATTGCCAAGGCCTTTCTCTTTGGCCAGTTCGACGGGTATCTCGACAAAGCCTTCCGGCTGCAGTTCGGCGAGCGTCGGGACCAGTCGCGTAGGGATGCCGCCGGAGTGGTGTTCAGTGAGGCGATAGGTTGTGATAACATACGGATACCGTTCATCGGCTACCTGGTGATAAACATTGTCGTCGCGGGTCCATTTCTTGGCAGCCGGATTATCCTGCTGGCCGTACAGCAAATTGCGTACCGGCGATTCCACGGGTTCATAATGAGTAGGCAGCGGCCCGTCGGTGAGGCCGGAAGTGACATAGAGCGAGATCTTGCCGTCGGAGAGCATAAAGAACGGCGACTTGCCGTCCAATGCCGTCATCCCTTTGGGGTTGGCAGAGAAGTCCGGAGTGTAATCCGGCGGCTTCTTCTTCTTGAAATCCGGAGTGTCGAAGCCGGTCCATTTGCCTTTTTCTTTATCCCACCAGACATATTTCTTCTTTTCCGACCACGGTATCCCCTGCGGGTCGGCCGATGCCCGGTTATAGAGGATGCGCCGGTTGGAAGGCCAGGCGAAGGCCCAACCCTTATGGGATCCCGGACCTCCCGGAGGATCCGGCTTGCGCGAACGGGTCTGGTTGTGATCGTGGGAGGGAAAGGTACCGCAGTAAATCCAGCAGCCGCAGGCGGTGGAACCGTCGTCGCGGATCTCCTTGGGAGAAGAGAGCTGAGTTCCATCCTTGACGGAGTAGCCGTTGATCTCCTTGAGAACGGCCTCCGCCGAAGGTTCGTCCAGCGGCCCCTGCACCGGATAGTCCCAGGTAAGTTCACGTATGGGCGCATCCTTCGGATCCTTGCTGTCACCATAGAGCTTTTTCAGCCGTCTGCCCAGATGATACATAAACCAAAGATCGGACCGGCAATCGCCCGCAGGTTCCACCACTTTGTCATGCCACTGCACCAGCCGGTGAGTATTGGTGAAGGTCCCCTCCTTTTCCCCCGGCAGGGCCGCAGGCAGCAGGAACATTTCCGTCTTGATCTCTTCCGGTTTCAGTCTGCCGCTCGTCACTTCAGGAGATTTATACCAATAGGAGGCGGTCTCGTTTTCGAAGGTCTCACGCACCACCATCCATTCGAGGTTGGCGAGGCCGTGCTGGATCATGGTGCTGTTGTGGCCGCCGACAACCGGATTTTGTCCCATCAGGAGCAGGCCCCGGATGGTGCCGTCCTTAATGGCCAGGGTCAGGGGCAATTGCGAGTGGTCGCCCATGATCTTTGGAATGTGATGATAAGCCCATTCATTGTCGGCACGTGCATGAGGACCATACCAGGCGCGCAGAAGACTGATGATGAAGCGGGGCAGCCGGTTCATATAGCCAAAGGGGATGGTCTCCACCTCAAGATAGTTGGCGAAGGTTTTATGATAGTCCCTGCGACCGGTGGGATGGCGCAGGTAGCCGGGCAGCAGGTTGTAGAGCGTGGGAATGTCGGTGCTGCCCTGGATGGAGCAGTGCCCCCGCAGAGCAATGATGCCGCCACCGGGACGGCCGATGTTGCCCAACAGCGACTGGACGATCCCGGCTGCGCGAATCATCTGCACGCCGGTAGTGTGATGGGTCCAGCCGACGGCATAGCACCATGCGCCGGTTTTCTCGCGACCGCTGTTACTGCACAGGGTTTCGGCAATGCGGGTGAAAGTCGCTTTTGGGCAACCGGTTATCTTCTCCACCATCTCCGGCGTATAGGCAGCGTAGTGGCGCCTGAGAATCTGATAGACACAGTTGGGATGCTGGAGGGTTGAGTCGGTCTGCGGTGGACCTGTGGACATTCGACGCAGCTTTTCCGTGTAGGAAGATCCGGTGATGAGATGATGTTCCACCAGCGATGAGGTCAGATGATCGCCACTGTACTGCCAATTCATCGGATCGTAGGCAAGCGCTTCCTCATCCCAGCCGGAGAAGAGGCCGTCGAGCTCGCTGGTGTCACGAAAATCAGCATCGATGATGGTAGCGATGTTGGTGTAGTTCATGACGTAGTCCCTGAACCACAAATCGTTTTCCAGGATATGGCGGATCAATCCTCCCATGAAGGCGATATCGCTGCCGGAGCGGATCGGCGCATAGATATCGGCCATGGCCGAGGTCCTGGTGAAGCGCGGGTCGATATGAATAATTTTTGCCCCCCGCTCCCTGGCCTCCATAACGAAACGGAAGGCGATGGGATGGCACTCGGCCATGTTCGAACCCATGATGGTGATCACGTCGGCGTTGGCAAGATCCCATTGTGTGGTGGTAGCTGCGCCGCGCCCAAAGGTGGAGCCCAGACTGGGCACCGAGGAACTGTGTCAGACTCGGGCCTGGTTTTCCACCCAGACCATGCCGAGCCCGCCGGCGCACAGTTTTTTGATCAGGTAATTCTCTTCGTTGTCCAGCGTAGCGCCGCCCAGTTCGGCAATCGCCATGGTGTGATTGACCGTGGTTCCGTCGGGAAGCGCGCGCACGAAGGTCTCGTCACGGGTGCGCTTCACCAGGGTGGCGATACGATCCATAGCCCACTCAAGCGGCCTTTCCTCCCAGGATGTGGCGTAGGGAGCGCGATACTTGACCCGGGTGAGACGGTTGGGGTTGTGCATCCAGCCGAGCACTCCGGCGCCCTTGGGGCAGAGGGTGCCGCGGTTGATGGGGCTGCGTGGGTCTCCCTCCACGTGGATTATGTCATTGCCTTTGGCGTAGAGCAATTGGGCGCAACCGACTGCGCAGTACGGACAGATGCTGGTTCCAACTTTATCGGCCGTCTCCACCCTGGGCCGCAACCTGAGCGAGAGGGGAGAAACTGCCGCCTTGGAGAGGGGATCTTCTCCCCTGACCTGACGCGCCACCGGCCATTGGTTCAGGAATTTTCTGCCGCGAGAATAATTTCTTGCCATAATGATCTCTCCTTCGATCCATGTGGATACTGCACAATTAATTTCCAGTGATTGTCAAAATACGGCAAGGTCAAATACGACAAACTCGTAAAAACCTTAAAAGCAGGGATGGCTAAGTAAAAAACTTCAGATTCGAGGCGCGCAAATTTTCAATCATTTCGACGTACAAGAGGTACTTCGAAATGATTGAAAATTTGTGGCAACGAAGAAGGTGAAGAGTTTTTACGACGCCATCAAATACACTTTCAGGAGGTATTGTGCTGAGAGATCTTTTTATGAGGCAGGACACAAATCTTACGGGCGATACCGGTATTGATCTCCGCTTCACCCTCATATTCTACCTGCACGGTTCGGCCACCGTTGAAATAATCCAACAAGGCATTTTCATCCGTATTAGCCCATGAGGATAATGAAAGGAGAAAGGAGCCTCCTTCAGTGTCGGTCAGGCGAAAGCGGGATTCCTGGACCATAATGATGCGTCCCTGGATTATCTTCCTTGTCTTCATGACTCTCCCCTCTGCAGGTATTTGTAGTGAGTTCCCTCAGCCAATGCTGATGCTATTGCAGGTTATGTGCCAACCTATACGGGATGAGGAAGCTGCGGAAAAGGAAAGGGTGAAAAAGTGAGGAAGAAAGCAGCTTCCGGCGTCAACATTTTCCAGTCCCCATGGATAAAGCTTATCATGGGGGTTATTTGAGATGCGGACGAAGGATATGGAATGTCCGGCCAAATAGGATTCATCCCACCGGATTGGACGCGGAATATCTTCAACGGTCATGAAAGAAATTGTTGTCTTTACCCCTGATCCTGTCCGATGAGAATTCTGGATTTTTTCCAGTTCAGGCGGAATGAGCTCTTATCCGCAGCACTCCCCGATTAAAATCTTGCCTGCATCAAGGTTTCAGCAGCGCCTTTACCGCGCCGTCACGTTTTTCCTGAAAAATTTCATATGCCTGCGGCCCCTCCTGCAAAGCCATGACGTGCGTGGCAAGATCGTCGACGCCGAGCGGGTCGCTCTCATCGACCACCAAGGGCAGAAGATCGTTTATCCAGCGTTTGACGTTGGCCTGTCCCATTCGCATTTGAATTTGTTTATCGAAAATCTTCATCATTGGCAAAGGATCAGCCATACCGCCGTAAACGCCTATAACTGAGATGGTTCCCCCGCGGCGCACTGTTTCGATGGCCGTCGTCAAACAACTCAGCCTGTCCACTCCCGCTTTCTCCATCATGGAAGCGGCCAGCGCATTCGGCAGAAATGTGGACATCTTCCGTGTCACCTGGGCCAGCGGAGCCCCTGTGCCTCCATGCCGACGGCATCGATCACGGCGTCTGTCCCCCGCCCCTCGGTCATCTCTCTAATGGTCGCAACAATATCCTCATGTTTTCTCAGATCGAGCACCTCAATATCGTACCGGCGGGCCATTTCCAATCTCTCCGCCACCAGGTCGACACCGATGACTCGTGCACCACGGTACCTGACGATACGGGAGCACATTTGGCCGATCGGACCGAATCCGAAGACGGTGACGCTGCCATCGGGCGGAATGGCGTCATATTCCACCGCCTGCCAGGCGGTTGGCAGTACATCGGAAAGATAAATGAATTTTTCATCCGGCGGACCTTCCGGGACTTTGATCGGGCCGAAATGTGCCTGCGGGACGCGCAGATATTCCGCCTGCCCGCCCGGTACCTGTCCATACAGCCTGGAATAGCCGAAGATAGCAGCGCCGGTATCATGCTCATGAATTTGCGTTGTTTCACACTGCGAATATAAATGCTTCCGACACATGAAACAGCTGCCGCAGCTGATGTTGAAAGGAATGACCACACGGTCACCGCGCTTGATATGGGTCACCCCGCTGCCAACCTCTTCGACAATGCCCATGGGTTCATGACCGGGAATGTCGCCCGCTTCCATAAAAGGCGACAGCACTTCGTAGAGATGCAGATCTGAGCCGCAGATGGCCGTCGTCGTCACTTGAATGATGGCGTCGGTATCTGCAGAGATGATCAGATCCGGAACAGTTTCGTAGCGTATGTCTCGTCTGCCGTGCCAAACTAAAGCGTGCATAACAGGGTCGCTTCAGAAAACGGAAAAAATCGTACGCTAAGACCTAGGGCGTAACGGCCTGAACTTGCCCGCGCCGATCTTTGCGCTGCTGCGCCACAGGTAATCGCCGGTCAGGTTGATGTGTTCCCAACCAAGCGGCGACAGGTACTGACACAGCGCATCATCGACGACATGACCGTTGTCGCGCAACGCATGTGCCGCCCGTTCCAGATTTGGGTTGATGTGGCCGGTGCTCTCGGCCTTGCTCCCAGTTCGGAAGTTCTGGCCGCCCGAAGATGAAGTGGTGCCGTCGCCCCAGTGCTTGGCGAAGGGATGCCGAAATTGGGCGCTCACCAATTCGGCCAGCGATGTCGAATAGGTTTCATCGCGGGTATGCCAGGCTTGTAGCCAAGCGAGCTTGGCGTAGGTTGTGTTAGGGCAGGACTCGGCCATCTTGGTCAAACCCAAGTTGATCGCGTCGGCCAGGATAGTGGTCAACAGCAGGTTTCTGTCCTTGGCCAAGTCTCCCGATTTCAGATGAGTGAAGTGCCGTGTGAAACCCGTCCACTCATCGACTTCCAGCAGCAATTCGGTGATCTTAATGTGTGGCAGGATCATGGCCGTCTGGTCGATCAGCGTCTGGGCGGTGTCGGGCACCACCGTATCCAGCGGCGTGATCTTCAGACCCGCCTCGGTGATGATTGCGTGGGGCAGATCGCTGGCCGCCGCCATGCTGTTGACAGTTGCAAGTTGTGTTTCCAGCAACGTCAATCGGTCGTGCAGGTACTGGTCGCAGTTGGTGGTCATGGCTAGTGGCAATTCACTGGACAGCTTGAGGCTGGCGAACTTCTCGGGAGGCACCAGGTAGTCCTCGAAGTCCTTGAACTGACGTGAACTCTGCACCCAGATGTCGCCCGAGCGCAGCGAGTTCTTCAACTCGGACAGCGCACACATTTCGTAGTAGCGCCGGTCGATGCCGGCGTCGGTGATTACCAGTTTCTGCCAGCGCGGCTTGATGAAATCGGTAGGAGCATCGGTGGGAATCTTGCGGGCGTTGTCGGTGTTCATGCCGCGCAACACCTCGATGGCATCAAGCACGTCCTTGGCTGCGGGCGCGGCCCGCAACTTGAGCACGTCGAGGTATTCCGGCGCGTAGCGGCGCAAGGTAGAGTAGCTCTCGCCGATACGGTGCAGGAAATCGAAGTCATCGGGCTGCGCAAGCTTCTGCGCCTCGGTGACGCTTTCAGCAAAAGCATCCCAGGACATGACGGCCTCAATGGCTGCGAACGGGTCGCGGCCCGACAGCTTGGCATCAATCAGCGCCTGGCCGATACGCCCGTACAGGGGGACTTTGGCGTTGATGGCTTTTCCAGATGCCTGGAACTGTTGCTGGTGCTTGTTCTTGGCGGCGTTAAACAGCTTGCCCAGGATACGGTCGTGCAGGTCGATGATTTCATCGGTGACGGTGGCTATGCCCTCGATGGCCACCGCGACGAGGGTGGCATAGCGCCGTTTCGGCTCGGATTTGGCCAGATCAGCGGGCGTCATCTGGCCGCCCTGGCGGGCGATCTTGAGTAACCGGTTCTGGTGAACCAGCCGTCCGATGCCGGTAGGCAGATCGAGAGCCTGCCAGGCTTTTAGGCGTTGGATGTGTTCGAGCATGTGGCGGGAGTTTGGCTTGGCGGGCGACTGGCGCAGCCAAGCCAACCATGTCGTCTTGCCGTTGTCGCGGCGCTTGAGCAAATCGTCAAGGCGATGCCGGTGCCCGTTCGACAACGGCTCGGACAAGGCTTCGTACATACGCCGGTTGGCGTGGGTGATAGCTTCCGCGCAGACACGCTCAATGACATCCAAAGCCGGAATAATGATGTGCCGGTGGCGCCACGTGTCGAAGACGCTGGCAGCCAGCACGATGCCCCTGTCTATCTGCAAAGCCAATTCGGTAGTGGTGTGGACGGCTTGCCGGTAGTGTGCCAGACTGAACGGCTCCATGCTCAGGTACGCACGCAGTTCGAGCAGATGCTCACGCCGGGTTTCCTCGCGTTCGGCATCTGCGGCCAGCACGTTGGATCGGTGCGCAGTTGCCGTCCGATCCAGCGTAACAGCGGCAGCGGCACTGCAACATCGGGCAGCAGCCCCTGACCGGGAAAGCGCAGCAAGCACAACTGCACGGCGACACCGAGTCTGTTCGCATCACCACGGTGCTGACGAATCAGCGACAGATCGGCCTCGCTGAAGGTATAGTGCCGGATGAGTTCATCTTCGGTGTCGGGTAATGCCAGCAGGCCAATTCGGTCAGCGGCGGACAGGATAGATTGGCGGGGCATGCATTCTCCTTCTTCTCACAAACGCTGGTTTTCGAGAATGCCTCCCTTGCTATCAAGCACCGCTTGAAAGATTAAGGCGTTACTTTTCTCGAACACTATTCTTGAAATTTGACTCTCGATTGTTTATCAACTCAACGAGTTTTGAGAAACAAGAAAGTAACCCAAAGTTCCACAGGAGTACCAAATCATGAGCCGTAGCCGTCGCAAGACTCCCATTGTTGGCAACACGACTTGCCGTAGCGAGCGCCAAGATAAGAAACTCTGGCACCAGCGCTGGCGAACTCGTGAACGAAACGCGCTGGCCAGTGCGTCACCGGAGGCATTGAGCTCTCATTTGTCCTTGTTGGAAAATCAGGTCAGCAGTGTCTGGTCGATGGGCAAAGATGGCCATTCCTACTGGCCCATCGCTCACCAGGTTGTGATGGCTGAGCGTATTGCCAATGGCCAGGGCCGCAATACGCAAGAACGCGTTGCCCTAAAAAAACGCCTGCTGCGCAAATGGATGAGCAAATGAGAGACCAACAATGTTAATCGGTTATGCCCGTGTCTCAACACAGGATCAGAATCTTGAATTGCAGCAGGATTCTCTGGCCAAAGCTGGATGTCAGAAGATTTTTGAGGATAAACTGAGCGGCAACCGTGCCGAGCGGCCTGGCTTGGGCAAGGCCTTCGAAATGCTGCGCGAGAACGACACTCTGGTTGTTTGGAAACTGGATCGCCTGGGCCGTAGCGTCAAGCAACTGGTAGATCTGGTTGGTGAACTACATAAACAACGCGTCCAGTTCAAGAGTCTGACCGACGCCATCGACACCGGCACGCCTTCCGGTCGATTCTTCTTCCATGTCATGGCCAGTCTGGCTGAAATGGAGCGGGATCTGATTGTTGAACGGACCCGTGCCGGTCTGGAAGTTGCACGTCAGCTCGGTCGGAAAGGGGGCCGTAAACCCAAGATGACCGACAGCAAGATAGAGTCGGCTAAGAAGCTCCTGGCCAGTGGTGTTCCCCCCAGGGATGTGGCCAAGAACCTCGGTGTATCCATCCCTACTCTGTACCGCTGGGTGCCAGCCTCAGCAAACCCTTAGCGTACGATTTTTTCCGTTTTCTGAAGCGACCCCGGAAAGAACAAGTAAAGTTTTCTCCGAGAACCTGGCCAGCGAACGGATAAGCGTCTCTACATTTCCTGTAGCCTGAAGCTGATCAAGACGACCGACGGTGGCAATTACACGCTGGCGAACTTTACCCTCGACCTTGCTGTTTTCGACAATCTGCAAATACTGGTACTTGCCGGATTTTTTAACTCGCGCAAACATAGGGTGATCCTGTTCTGAAGACACCCTGAAAATTATGGTTAAAAGCTTGATTCGTCAATAGAAAAATCTAATTCCATTGGCACCACCTTTTTGCTCATTGCCGAACATTCCATACTGTGAAAACAATACCTTACGTTGAAGAATGGAGCGGAGTCAACCTCTCAACTGTCGAAGAAAAGTCATACTTTCGCTACTTTTTCCGGCAAAAAGGCGCACCTCTTCCTTTGACTGCTCAATTTTCCTTTACGATTATTACACTCGAATTGGAATTTTGGCGCATCGGCCTATGCTCTGCAAGAATCTGGACGATGGACCGTCGTCTGGAATCACAATAGCATCATGAGAAATACGGGCTAATAGAACCTCCTAAAGATTGTAGAAAAATATAACATCCTGTAAAATAGAGCTTTCCGTCAAAATGAACCTTTTATGTTAGGATAATAGATACCTATGTCTGAGAAGATAAGCAAAAAAGCAGCAAAGAACAGGCCGTCAAATGTTTCATCTGTTGCCCTAAATATGCCGGTTGTGGGCATTGGAGCATCTGCTGGTGGACTGGAAGCGTTCAAGACCTTTTTTGAAAAAATGCCTGTCGAATCAGGCATAGCCTTTGTCATGATCCCGCATCTCGATCCGGGCCACAAAAGCCTGATGGTCGAAATCATTGCCAGATACACGGAAATGGCGGTGCTGCAGGTGAAAGACGGGATGAAAATCGAGAGAGACCAAGTCTATATAGTGCCCCCCAACCGCAATCTCACCATAAACGATGGGAAATTTACCCTTCTGGAGATACCAAGAAACCGCGGCATCAACCTGCCAGTGGATATCTTTTTTCGCTCCCTGGCGGTTTCCAAGAAGGAACAGGCCATAGGCGTAATTCTTTCCGGAACTATGCGGGACGGGGCAATGGGTCTCAAGGATATCAAGGAGCACGGCGGCCTGGTCATCGCCCAGAGTCCGAAAACGGCCCAGCACGATGGTATGCCGCAAAGCGCCATTGATACCGGAATGGTCGATTTTGTTCTGCCCATTGAGGAGATGCCTGATGCCATTGTCAAATATGTCTCACACCCTTATATCCACGGCGAGACCTCTGCAGAGGATGAGGATGAACTGAATCAGGTACTGGCAGTTATCCACAGCCGAACCGGGCATGATTTCCGCAGTTACAAGCGCAACACCCTTATCCGCAGATCAGAGCGCCGTATGGGACTGCGCCAGATTGAACGTATGTCTGATTACATAAAAGTCCTGAACCAAGATGCACAAGAAGCCGATGCCCTGTTAAAAGATCTATTGATAGGTGTTACCGGATTTTTCAGGGAGGAACAGGTCTGGGGCAAAGTGCGAAGCGACATCCTGCCCATGATGGTCAAGGAAGCAGTCCCGAACACACCGATCCGGGTGTGGATTCCCGCGTGTTCAACAGGAGAAGAAGCCTATACCATCGCCCTGCTTATTCATGACGCCTTTGAAAAGGTCAACAAACATTTCAGTGCCCAGATTTTTGCCACGGATATCGACGAAGAGGCAATTGTCACGGCCCGTAGAGGCATCTACCCCGAAACAATAGCTGCCTATGTGCCGGCAGAATATCTGAAAAAATATTTTTCCAAAGAGGACGGGGAATATCATGTCCTGCGCCGGGTACGGGAATCGGTTGTCTTTGCGGAACAGAACCTCATCGGAGACGCGCCTTTTTCCAGTCTCAACCTGATCAGCTGCCGCAACCTCCTCATCTATCTCAATCAGGATATTCAGCAAAAGATTATTGAATTGTTCCATTTCTCCCTGCAGGATTCCGGCTGCCTGGTTTTAGGCAACTCCGAAACCATAGGTTACCATACTGATCTGTTTGAGACCGTTTCCAAAGAATTTCGCATCTACCGCAGGATCGGTAAGCTCACGGACCGGATGCAGATTCCTATCATGGGCTATACTTCAGAATATCACGGGAACAGGTCAACCGAAATAATGGATCTGTCCCGAAAGGATCTGTCCAAGCTGATGCAGAACCAGCTGCTGAAAAGGTTTGCACCTGCTGCTGTCCTTATTGATAAAAATAATGAGATTGTCAATTTTTTTGGCCCCACTTCCCAGTATCTTGATCTGCCTCAGGGAGATCCGATTATGGAAATCACCTCAATGGTCAAGGAAGGGCTCCGGCTCAAGCTCAGAGGAGCAATTCATAAGGCCGCTAAGAATGACACCACCATAACGGTTGAGGATGCCAAGGTTAAACGGGACAATAAATATCATTCCATCAAGTTTTCAGTCAGTCCCATCAAGGGAAAAGACGTTCGTGAAACCTTCTTTCTTGTTTCCTTCCAGGATAAACCCTCATCGGAGCTTGATACCGCAAAACTTGATGAGCCCACTTCCGGAGAAGAAAATCTGGTTCAGCAACTTGAGGCCGAACTTGTCGATACCCGTGAGGATCTGCAGAATACCATAGAGGAACTTGAAACATCCAACGAGGAACTGAAGGCCTCCAACGAAGAGATGATGTCGATGAACGAGGAATTGCAGTCGTCCAATGAAGAGCTGGAAACTTCAAAGGAAGAACTGCAGTCCATGAATGAAGAGATCAACACGGTCAACGCAGAGTTGCGCGAGAAGGTGCAGGATCTTGAACGGGCCAATGATGACATAGCAAATTTGATGAATAGTACTGAGGTTGCAACAGTATTCCTCGATAACTCTATGGCGATCAGGCGGTTTACCCCGGCGGCAAAAAAACTTTTCAATCTGATACCTTCCGACGTGGGACGACCCATTGGCGATCTGGTCATGAGATTTAATGACCCTGATCTGAAGATCGATGCTGCCGGGGTTATGGAAAATGAGGCCGTCTCCTACCAGGAAGTTGAAGCAGACGAGAACAGCTGGTATATCCGCCGAATTCTTCCCTTCAAGACCCAGGATAACAGAGTGGACGGTCTGGTACTGACCTTTTCGGACATAAGCGAAATCAAGGAAAAAGAAAAAATTATCCTCGACCGGGAACAGAAGTACAGGGTTCTGGTTGAAAACGCCAACAGCGCTATATTGCGCTGGGGCATCGATGGGAAAATCCGTTTTTTCAATGAATACGCCCAGGACTCTTTCGGCTATGATGAGGATGAAATAATCGGAAAGGATGTCGGCATCTTAGTCCCGGATGAGGATTCCGGGGGAAATGATTTAACCGAACTCGTCAAAGATTTGAAACATGATCCGGAAAAATATAAATACAATGTAAATGAAAATGTCCGCAAGGACGGCTCGCGCTTCTGGATGGCCTGGACCAACAAACCGATTTATGACGAGGCAGGGAATGTTGTGGAAATGCTCGTCGTCGGCTCGGATATCACTGCTCTGAAAAATACCGAAATGGCGCTGGCTGCCTCTGAAAAACAGAAAAGCCTCATTCTGGAGAATGCCAATGACATCATTGCCTATCACGACACTAAGCAAAACCTGGTGTGGGCCAACAAGGCATATTTGCAGGCGACGGGCAAAACGATCACCGAATTGCAGGGAAACAAATGTTTTTCATGCTGGGGGCTGGAATCCTTGTGCAATGGCTGTCCGGTGACTCTGGCTCTTCAGACCGGGAAACCTCAACAAGGTGAATTAACGCCTGAAAACCAGATAAATTGGTCGGAAGAACACGGGTATTGGAACGTTCGCTCAGCCCCTGTACGGGACAATGAGGGCAATATCATCGGGGCAATCGAAATGGCCCATGATATTTCCGAACAGAAAAAGGCAGAGGCTAAATTAACAGCAACTCTCGAGGAAAAAGTGGTCCTTCTCAAGGAGATTCATCATCGAGTAAAAAACAACATGCAGATAATCTCCAGCCTGATATCCCTCCAGGCAAATCAGCTGGAACAATCAGATGTGAAAAATGTCCTGAAAGAGATGTCCAACCGAGTCAAATCCATGGCCATGGTTCATGAAAAACTGTATCAGTCCGAAGACCTCTCCAGTGTTGATTTTGCCCAATATGCCGACAATCTGTTGAAACATCTGTGGAATTCCTATAATGCAACCTCTTCCACGATTGGTCTTAAAAAGGATCTGCAGTCGATTGTCCTGGCCGTGGATGTAGCGGTACCACTGGGACTGATTCTCAACGAACTGATGAGCAATGCATTGCAGCACGCCTTCAAAGATGACCGACAGGGAGAAATATGGGTAAGGCTTAAGACAGATGAGACAGATAGGACAATACTGGTTGTGGGGGACAACGGGGTCGGCTTTCCGGCAAACGTTGACTGGCAGAATAGCGATTCCCTAGGCATCAGATTGATTCAGATGCTTGCCAAACAACTCAATGCTGATGTTGAGATAAACAGTAAAACCGATAAGGGCACGGAGTTTAAAGTGCTGGTTTGAGAGGATACCAGCACGTAAAATTTCTGTTGAATCGGTACTGCCCGAATTCTTCATCGAGCGAAAGTTCTGGCTGCAGGTGAACCCCGACACTCAACGGTTGGCACGAGTTCGGGCAATCATCAACTTTATTGTCAACGAAATGGGCAGCGACAAGGTATATCAGACTTAGCAACGTTGCCTTGAAGGTTGCAAAGGATTATCTATCGGCTGTTCACCTTGGCCGACCTCCCGTAACAGTATCGGGATTAAACAAGGAAGTTGCCAGGCCTCAAGATCCTGCTTGATTTTATGAATTTTGTCACTGCTGTCCTAAATAGGACAGAATTGAATAAACATGATTTGATTTTATTGGGTTTTGATGCTCGAAAAGCTGATTTTTCAAAACCAGGCAGCCGCATTTGTACAAGAGGAATTGCCGGAGGTTCCCCGAAAGGATTATGAAGCCATCCCAAAAACGGCTATTGAGTGCCATTTATATGATCGGGAGCATAGCGTGGCTATCCCGGCCTAGGTAGCGGCATAAGCGATGGTTTTCGCCAGGAAGCTTTTTCCAAGCCCTGGATTGCCAATCAGAATGATGTCCATTTTTCTACGGACAAAATCAAGGTCGAGCAGACCGAGGATGGTGTTTTTGTGGTTTTTGCGCGATATACGATGATTGAAATCAAACTGATCGATGGTCGGTTGCTCAAGCAGACGCGACTGCTTAAAGCGTAACTGGATTCTTGTCTGACGGCGCATATCGATTTCCACCTTCAGCAACCTGTCAATGGTTTGCAGCATCGACAGATTTTTCTGGGTGGCCTGTTCAAGGACAGGTGCAATATTGTCAGCACAGTGTTTGAGCTGCAAATCCTTGAACTTTCGCTGCACGCCGTCAATCATAGGAGTTCCTCCTCTTAAGAGTGATGGCATCGTATTCGGCCAAAGCCGGAGTTGTAAGCCTGATTTCATTCAGTTCCTCCTTTTTAAGCCGTACCGGCAGATGGTTGCTGGCCGGAGTCATCTCCTGATAGAGGATGTTGCGGACATAGTCGGCACCGACCACATTTTTCTCTAAGGATTTATCCAAACCAAACTGCAAAGCAGTGTCTCCATACTCGTCTCGCAATATCAGTAAGGCAGAGATATTTTGTTTGATCGGCAATCGGGCCTCGGTCAACTTTTCAAGATAGCGCAATGCCGCTTCACCCAACGAAAGAAAGATCACAACCTGTCGGTCTTGGAGCAATCGCTTCTTGATTTTTTTCACCTGTTCACGATGGGTTGGTAGCTCCAGGCGCTGTTTTTTATCCCAGCATCTGCTGTGGCAGGCAATCAGCTTATCTTTGAGATAGATGGACACCAACCGGTTATCGGCTTTGACTGTCGCCTGTTTACCGACAAGGAGGGACGGTATAAACATTAGCATCGAAGCGAACGCCGAAGTCTTTGTGAACCAGCAGAGAGCAGGTCTGTCTTACGTCCGGCAGAGAAGCCGGCAGCGGCCGTAATTCCAGTAGCCGGTCAACGGAGCGATAGCCGGTGGTATGGTGTTTTCTGATATTGGCCACGTTATCCAACCAATGTTGCACCTGGGTCTGAACATTGGTAAGTCCGGTAAATTCCCGTAATGGCGAGAAATTATTACGCAGGTACTTGATGGCATTTTCCACTTTCCCTTTTTCATGCGGCGCCCGAACGGTACATGCCTGGGGCCTGATACCAAAATTATTGAGAAATTCCAGGAAGGCATCGTTGAAACGAATAACCGAGCCAACCCGTTCGGTCACTGCTGTCAGCATATTGTCGACGACTATTTCCTTGCTGACTCCATTGAAGTAAATGAATGCCTCCAGCAACCCCTGCTGCAGATATTCCTGTCTTTGGCTGTGCGAGAAATAGACATAGAGCATGCGGCTGTGCCCTTCAATCACGGCAAGGGCATAGAGCTTTCGTCGATTGGCACCATAGGAAAGACAGGAGAAATGACCCCAATCGACTTGCAATTGTTCGCCAGGGTCAGATTTGAAACGAATGAATGCCTAACGATTTTTTGTCTTCCGCGAAGCTGTCCGAGCATGTCTCTGACAATAGTGATTTCCCCGTCAAAGCCCTTGTCTCGCTACCTTTGCAGAACTACCGGCGCTTTGACATCCGGGCATTGTTCGAGCAATGTATCGATCATGCCCTTATATGGATCGAGCTTAGATCCCCTCGTTGCTTGTTTGTTCTTGTCCTTAAGGGACCTGCAAGGTACTTGCCACAGTTTCTCGATTTATCTGTAATTGCCTGGCGATGCTGCGCACGGAAAGCCTGTGTCGAAAAAGAATTTCTAATCTTGAACTTTTCCTGATCAGCACATACGTGCTCACGCCAGAAAACAATGCTTAGAAAGGAGCATTATGGCACCTTCGAAAATTCAAAATTCTTTCAAAAATAACAGCCGAAAATGGAGCATTCAATATTATTGATAAATTTAGATTATTTCTACGGATTATTTCAGGAAGAGTGTCAGGCAAGGAGGTTGATAGTAACTGACAACATGACACGATCCGTCGAATCGCGGCCTGCACTGCTAGAAAGTACTATCTGTAATCCGGCTGGTTCAAAATGGAGCAGCTCTTTCTTAAGTTTACCAAAAATCACGATTAGAGCATTATCTTTTTTTCCTCTTTAAAGTGGTCCCGTCGGAAAGCTGAAAAATATCATAATTCTCCGTTCGATAAACAACAGGACCTTCAAGGGAACCTAAACGAAATTTTTTCCTGTAATTTTCTTCTTTGCGATAATGGGAAACAATGTCCTGAGTGACAACAACTTCCTTGAGTTCGCCATTTTCGTCTTTCACTGGAAAAGATGCACAAATTTCTTCTCTTATTTTTTCGTTAAGTTGTGAAGTTTTCATATTATTTCAAGACAAAATTATCCACCTGGAAAGTACTGTAACCAAAAAGCGAAAAAGTCTCTGACCAGGAAAAATTGGCTTGAGAATTCGCTTTTAAACCAATCACTATTTTTTACCTTGCTAAAATTGTCCTCAGTGGATGCATGGCCCCAAAAATTGCCAGCATCAGGAGTGGAATGACTAGTTGAGTGACAACGAGAAATAATATTAAGAAAAATAAAAGCCCACAATAGTTGATCATCGTAACTCCCTGCTTGAATTCCTGTTTTGTTATTAGTGCCGACTGGTTGCAAAGTATATTTACTTGAAAGTATGACATCTTGCCAAAAATACGTTCATTTTGTAAATACTCAATCTTGAGTATTTTTCTGCTATGGAGAAAGGAAAATGGCGGTCAGAGTATATTTACAAGCATGTCAGGATCTGTTTCAAAGTGGTCTCGTAACTGGAGACATACTCAAAAAACACATAGAGCGGCAGATTATGATTGACAAGTTTCTGCCTGATTCCGCTTCTTTTTTCTTTGTTGTCGAACCTGTAAGCCACACATACCATTTTATGGGGAAGCAGCAGGAAAGTGTATCTGGCTATAAAAATGAGGAAGTGATGAGCAGAGGGATGGAATTCCTCTTTGCATGCCTTCATCCTGAGGATGTAGTTATTTTACAGGAAAAAATATACCCCAAAATTGCTGATACTCTGAGAGAACTTGCTAAAAAGGAAGATATTAAAAATTCTGTTACAAAATTTAATTACAGATTTAAAACAAAACATGGAGTGTATCTAAATTTTCTGGAACACCTGTATGTCCTTGAAACAGACCAAGCAGGTAATCCAGCACTGTTTCTTGGAAATATCATTATTTTGGACACTGAAGAAGTGTTGCCGCTTCGGCTTACTATTAAAATTACGTGTGGTAATGATTCGCTGAAGACAATTCATTCTGATATCTACGCCCGTGAAAAATCTGCGTTTGGCAGTATCACTCCCCGCGAGATGGATATTTTGAGATTATTGGCTATGGGAAAGACCAGCAGACAGATCAGTGACGAGATCTTTATCAGTCACCATACCGTCGACACCCATAGGCGAAACTTATTGAAAAAGCTCAAATGTAATTCAGTCGTCGAACTAACCCGATTAGCTTTTCAAAATGGGTTACTTTAGTGACCCTGGATAATTACTGAACAAATCAGAAGGATCTTTTGAGCAGTTTGCAAGATACTAACGCAACTAACTGAGATACTGCTATGAAAGTAGTATCAACGCCGACGATGGTCAGAAATGGAGCAAATGTCTCGGCTGATTTCCTGGAACATTTCGGATGGGCGACACGATAAAAATTGATAGGTATCTGGGCTAATGAGAATCAGAGCTTCACAGTAATAAGCTTAACCAGACATTTCAGCTTTGTGCGGATGATTGCCAAGTCAAATATTTAAGTCATGACTCATACTTAAACAAGGACAGCAGGAGGTGCAAATCATAGAGATCTCTCATGATTTCTTGAATAAGGAAGTCTATACTATCTTTACGATGACTAAAGTGAGATCATCTTCTCTATCAACGCCATACGTGAAACGTGCATGCTCTAGCATGATGTTATCAAGAATAGTTTGGGAGCTCTTCGAGTGATACTGCTGGACAATAGTTTTAAGACGCTGTTTACCAAACATCTCACCATCGTGATTACAAGCTTCAAATATTCCATCAGTCGTTAGAATGATAACCTGGTCTCGTAAAAGTTGTTCTGTTTGTTGCTGCTGGTATGTGTACTCTTCATTAACACCCAGTGCTATACCCGGGCCGCTCAGCTCAACAAACTGATCAGTGCTCGGATCGTATAACAATGCAGGATCATGTCCAGCGCGGACCCAACGCAATCTACTATTACTGCGCTCGATTACTAAATAGAACATGGTCATAAACCTACCTGTCTTTTCCATGTCTCTAGTTAGGTGTCGATTCATAGCCATAACAATATCTTCTATGGCTCCGCGCTGTGAGGCTCTCATCCTGAGAAAGGCTCTTGCGCCTACCATAAAGAGCGCCGCATCGACCCCATGGCCGGTTATATCTCCAATAATAATTGACAGGTTATCATTGCCCATCACTGTATTAGGTAAGTAATCGAAATAGTCTCCACCTACCTCGTCGCAGGAAATTGTTCTCCCAGCGACATCCAGGCCGTCGATACTCGGAGGTGCTTCAGGGAGCAAGCTCTTTTGCACTTCAGCTGCAAGCTGAAGTGCTTTCTTTTGCTCATGGATATCTATCACAATCCCCTGGTGATAACGTAGTCCTGTCGTTTGCTCGACGAAAATCGATGTACGGTCTTCAACCCAGCGAACCTCGCCATCTCCAGTTACAATGCGATATGACTGAGTATAGCTTTCGAGGCCTTGATCCACAAAATCGGATATTTCTTTGAGAGTTCTCTCGGTATCTTCAGGATAGATGATTTCTCGAAACATAATCTTTCCCTCAAGGAAATCTTTCGCTCGATACCCAAAACAAGATATGTTCGGAGAAACATAGATCATTTTTCGTTTTTTGGGATCGACCGCAGCCAAGCGACGAAAGAGAACAACTGTGCTGTTTTCAAGTATAATTTCTGTGAGCGATGAAAGACTGAAGTGCCCCTCATCCTGTTTTTGGGATTCAAGGTGGTGGGTCAACTCATCAATTTTGCAACGCAGAACCTGATTCTCAGCCTCTAAGATCTTGAGGTCAGATGGAGGATTCATTAGCACAGCCATCAGTCATAGTGATTGACATTTTAATACACTGGATTAAATGAAAATGATTCGACGGATCTAAAGGGTATTTTAATGAAATTAGACCCTCAAAACACTTATTACATAGTATGTCATATTGAGATAATTGGCAATTCACACAGATATAGGTGGTTGGAATGATCTTCCAGAAGTTGAAATCAATGAGATCGAGGAGCGTTATCGGGAAAGTTAGTTTTCTTGAAGTACCTCACCACCAGTAGAGTGAAAGAAGGCATGAGAGTGTTTCTAAGGCGAGAAATATTAAATCAATCTACCAGATTCTACGTTACTCCAGCCGCGGCATCTATCGCCAAGATATTTGCAGCCTTCAAATGCGAGCAACCACCACGATTAGGCATCACACTTTTTGCTGTTCCGGATACGTGATGGAACCTATTTCCAGACATGAATTGTAACAAGAAGAACTCTAGAGAGTGTTCATCTCCAAGTTTGCTCCGGTCGAGGTGAACCTCTTTTCCGACCTTTCAATCTCTGCCCTTCTCAGGAATTATGTTAACTTACGAAATATGTTTTCAGGTTTAACCTTGCCAAAGGTATCCATTTAGTACGAAGTTCATATCTAGCTGAAGAAATGATTGCCTTCAGTTCATTGATTTACAGAGATGTCTTTATCAGACCATAAAGCACCTCTCAGCAGCAATCTTATCCCATTGCCAATCAAAATAAAAGTATCACTATATTTCCCTTGCTGAAGGGAGGTCTGCGAACATGCTATCTGCCGTCAAGGCGGGAATATTACGTATTACATTTCTGTCTCCGATAATTTTCAACCTCCCTTCTTTATTGGCTTTTCTATATGTAGTATCTCCCATCCAAATATCGACCATGGTTTTAACATTTGTAGTGAAATAGACATCTACGTCTTTGCCTGGGTCTTTGACACAGAGATCAGTATCATCAGCGGTCACGACCAACCACCAGTCAGGGTATTGTTCGATATCTGTAAACTTGAACCGAATAACGGTTTCCGTTCCGATAAGTTTATTCTGAACAAAACTGCGCTTTAAATACAACATCAAAAGTTCTACGTCATAGTCCTTTTCTGTCAGATTTTCTTTGGCCCAGCGCAGTCCCCAGTTACCAATTTTACGGATAATCGGTAGTAATTCCTCGCAGGATTTCGTTGGAAAGTATTCGAAGCCTTTTTGGCCGGGGATTTTTTTCTTTAACACCAATCCATGTTCAGCCAGTGAGTTTAGTCGCCTTGACAGCATGGTGGGTGAAATAAGGCTCAGCCCTCGTTGCAATTCATTAAAGCGCCGACCACCCATAAGTAACTCACGAATTACCAGCAGGGACCACTTTTCCCCTATGATTTCAGTCGCTTTAGCGATAGGGCAAAACTGACCATATTCCATGACAATTATCTCTTTTAAGCAGATATTGAAAGTGTAATTAGTTACTTCACTTTCTGTAGTTAGATACTATACATTTGTGAGTGTATTTCAACTAACCCCCTCCTTATAATTCTCTTCATAGCGCAGCAAAACCCTTCTGCTGCTACCAACCCAAACTCCAAAACGAGGAGGGTGCTATGGCATCAATTTAAATTTACACCGCAGACAATGCACAAAAAGCACTAGGTGTTTAATTGACAATTGTTAAAGAGTTATAAGTCTAACCCCGTTGATAACCACGGGATAAGTCCCTTAACGAAATTCTTTTTCACTCTTTTCAGTGCCCCCTTGAGGGGTGAAAAACAAGATAAGAATTTCGTAGTCGTTAAAAGGAACTTTTAAATGAAGGAGAACCCAATGAACCTTGATACGAATAAAGTTGAAAATTTTACTGGCCAGGTCACTGATGGCATCAGCGCTACTTTTTCAGGCCTTATGACCAAAATCGGCCACACCTTGGGCCTCTACAAGGCTATGTCTGGGGCGGGCGCCTTATCCACACAAATGCTCGCCGATGATAAAAGCCAGGTTTTCTTGATGCCTGCACCGGAAGAACTTTATCCTAGTGCTCCATTAGAAAGCGACGACTTGTCACCTCACTCCCTTAACACGCTTGATCGAAAGGCTCTGGTCATAAATGACACTCTACCCAGAATGGTTCTTCGTCAGTGTGAACGCTTCGACGGTCGAACGGTCATGCGGCGCAAGCAGGATGGTCGCTACCACGATATCAGCTGGAACATGCTCGCAGAAAAGATCCGGATTTATGGGTCTGCCCTTCTTGCCCTTGGCTTCAAAGCAGGGCAGCAGGCAGCTGTAATGGCTCCAAACCGTCCCGAATGGGCCTGGGCAGACCTGGGAATCATGGCTGTTGGCGGACGAACAGTGCCCGTGTACCATACCGAGGGGCTCAAGACAATTCTCCATATCCTTAACGACTCACAAAGCCACTTCCTTTTTACACACTCCTCTAGTCTGGTCGCAGAACTCACAGCCCAAATCGCGAAGGTGCCTGCGCTAGAGAAGATTATCCTGTTGGAAGGAAAATTTAGCCACCCTAAAGTCATGATGATTGGAGAATTTCAGGATCTGGGGGAAGGTGCAAAACCGGAAAAGTTTGATATGTCTCTTGCGGCAGGTAAAAGAGATGAGATCGCCACGCTGGTCTACACTTCGGGAACAACCGGCACCCCGAAAGGTGCTATCCTTACCCACGACAATATTCTCAGCACTATCGGTGATCTCTGCCAGATCGTCCAGGTCAGTGATGCTGATGAATGCTTGTCATTCCTACCGCTTTCTCATGTTTACGAAAGAGTAGGCGGATACTACATGATGCTCCATCAGGGAGCGACTATCGCTTATGCTGAAAGTATCGATACCGTACCTGCAAATCTAGCAGAAATTCGACCGACAATCGTCATCAGCGTGCCGCGGCTCTACGAAAAAATGTACAGTCGAATTCTGGAAAGAGTTACCACTGCGCCCTGGATAAAAAAACAACTCTTTTCCCTGGCCCTGAAAGCCGGTAGAGCACAGGTTTCCTGCCATCAACGCGGCGTCGAACCTGGAACGGGATTGAAAATGGCGATGGCCATTTTGTCTCCGCTGGTATTTGCTAAACTGCAGGAACGACTCGGCGGAAGACTCCGCTTCTTCATTTCAGGCGGAGCCCCATTACTAAGAGAAATCGCTGAGTTTTTCCTGGCCGCCGGCATTCCGATCTATGAAGGCTATGGACTCACAGAAACCTCAGCAGTCATTTCGGTCAACTATCCTGGACACCACCGGCTAGGAACGGTTGGCCCGATATTGCCCAATGTTGAAGTAAAGATAGCAGAGGACAGTGAACTTTTGGTCAAGGGACCAGGAGTTTCACAAGGCTACTGGCAATTGCCGGAACAAACGAAAGAAGCGTTTATGGACGGCTGGTTCTATACGGGTGATATTGCCGAACTTGATTCTGCCGGCTATCTAAAAATAACCGAACGTAAGAAAGATTTGATTGTGACTGCCGGAGGCAAAAATGTCGCCCCACAGGAGATTGAAAATATTCTCAAAACCGACCGCTATATCAGCAATGTCATGGTCCACGGTGATCGCAGGCCATATCTGACTGCGTTGATCGTTCCGGATTTCGAGGCGCTACATAAATATGCGGCCGTCAAAAAAATTGACTTTCTCGATCACTGTGACCTGGTCAATCACCCCCTGATCCTCCAGTTGATCCGGCAACGTGTCGACCGCATGCAGCAGGAGTTGCCAAATTACAAAAAAATACGTCGCTACACCCTCCTGTCGCGCGACTTTACCGGCACAGAAGGTGAAGTGACTCCAACGTTTAAATTGCGGCGTAAAACTATAACTCAGCGCTTTGCCTCGGTAATAGACGCAATTTATCGGCACGAAGATGTAGGGATACATGACACAAGTTTCTGCATCATCGACGGCGGCAATGCAGAGACCTGAGGAAAATATTTACATCACTGACACGTCATAGGCAACACTCTGCTCGCACGATGGTATCCAAACATAGTGTGTGTATGGTTGGTAGATCTGGACACATATCATCTAGCCAGATTGGGGGGTAGTAAGAACCGTGCAGGTCCCTGTAATTCGAAAAGGATACCTCAAAAGTGCACTTCTGCGAAAATCGATAAAAATCAACATTAGGAGAAACATCAAGCAATTAATTAACGTAAAGGTAATCGAAGGTGTATTTACAGAGGCCCAGAAAAAAGAACTGGTTCAAAATCTCACTGATACAATGATTGAGGTAGATTGACAAAAGTGGACACCAAACCTCGAGTCCAATTTTTATCTGTAAGATACCTTGGATAGGAACTGACATGCAGTCCAACCAAGTTGGTTAATGTTGCCACCTTGAATGTCAAATTTTTCTACCAAGGCTCAGGATGATATTTTTACTGTAAATGTCACCGGGATCATGTTAAAAGAATAGTCCCAAATGGAGCGTTTTGAAATCCGAAATAATCCAGAAAATATTTGTAGGTCCCCTTGACATAAGCGTTAGGCAACGAGGTTGATAGTAACTGAGACACAACACGATCTGTCGAATCGCTGCCCGCACTACTACGAAAGTACTATCAACGCCGATGATGGTCAGAAATGAAGCAATCGTCTCGATTGATTATCTATGTGCGACATCAATAAATTAGAGTGCTCCATTTCAGGCATGTTTTTTCGGCACGATCACAAGCAAAATTCAGGAAATCTTAACGATACCAATCAACAAAACGCTTCGGGTTGGCGGTGTAAACCCTCAATCTGAGGTTCCTCGATACTGTCGTGATATCTTCCATGTTGCTTAACAAACAATCTTTTTGTATATCATGATTAATCACTGGGTATACAATTCTGCAGAATTACTTGTTGGACTTACACAAAAGATATATCAGCAACATCTTATTAGGATGAATCTTTTTGGAAATTAAATCTCAAATTCAGCGCTTTTATGCCGATTACATTTTATGTGAATGTTTGACATGCAAGAACAGCTGGGAATCGCAAAATGAAAAAAAATAAATGCGTGATTTGCCTCAAAATCAAAGGCAAACGTCTGTGTAACCTTAGAGAAAGATCTTTTGTGTGCTCACACTGCTGTGCCCAGATTCGCAATATCGATTGTGAAGGTTGTTCTCATTATATTCAGGCTGCAAAGCATTCTTTTGAAAAAATGAAAAAATCGAAATTCAGGGGATTTACGGCAATAATCGATCCTGAAATAAATGATGCTGTTGATAAAGCGTTAGCATTTGTAGAGAGCGGAGATATTGAAGCGGGCCAAAAATCGATTATCTATCTAATGAAAAAACACTCCGATCTTCATATTGTTCAATATGGAATGGGAACAGTTTTGGCCATGAAGGGTGAATATGCTGAGTCGATTGTCCATTTTGACAAATCTCTTGAAATATTTCCATATTTTGTAGAAGCTTGGTTTAACAGGGGCAACTCATATAAAAATTTATTTAATGTTGGAGAAGCCATTAAATCATTTCAAAAAGTAATGGAATTTGGTGACCCACAGGATGACTTTGTAAAAACTGCTGAAGAGCTTGTTGATTACATGGAAAAAAGTATCTCCAAGGACACCGGGTTATCATTAGATCTATATTTAAAGTCAATGGATGATTTTAACAAAGCATTTTCAATAA
The DNA here is from genome assembly GCA_963709745.1 of uncultured delta proteobacterium. Taxonomy (GTDB): domain Bacteria; phylum Desulfobacterota; class Desulfobulbia; order Desulfobulbales; family Desulfocapsaceae; genus Desulforhopalus_A. The sequence continues at coordinate 143,671 of CAVPXN010000012.1, read as the reverse complement.
TGCAAAACCGTGAATATGAAAGTGCAATCACAGAATTTCAAAATGTGATAAAGATTAACAAAACCAATGCCCAATCTTATGGCAATCTTGGGCTATGTTATGCCTTCTTGGGGGAGCAAGAGAAAGCTATATCAGCTTTTGATCAAGCATTAATAATAGACCCAAATTATGAGCCAGCAATCACAAACAGAGCTATTGTATTGTCTTTGGCTAAAGGTGAAAAATTACCAGATGATCAAATTAAAACTATCGAATACTACAAAGATATTGCTGATCAAAAGCATTAGCCATCAATAGACAAAAAAAATATGCATCTGAAGGACCCCGAGGACATGGAACCTAATTCCAACGACAAAATGCACCGAATAAACCGATGATTATCACGTTAAGACAATGGGTATAAATTGAAAAACGAAATCATCATTTTGAACTTGCTGATTGGATGGAAATAATCCAAATTGCAAAAATCGGAAAGAAACTGTCCGTTCGTCTTAGAGAATTCTCCGGTAAACACAGCAGGTTTTTCCGTATCACTTTCAATAAATGATCGGTAGCGACGATTCTTGATTTTGTAAGTGCCAAAACTGAAGACATCGCATTTTTTTATTTTATTGGTTGTATGTTTTCACGGATACAAATGGCAGGTTACGGAATGATAAGCATCCATCTTTTAAAGCATTCCGAGTTTGTCGGCTCCTTAAAAATTGTATCATAGGAAATATCATCGTCAATGGGGCAATTTGCCCTATTGAAAGACAACCAGACCTTTTTTACTAAGGTGCTGTGGATATTTTAAGGGGTCTTTAAAATGTGGTGCTTCAGGGATGAGAAGTGGCTGTTAGATATTTCCAGCATGCAGGCGCAAACCTAGACCTTTTATCACTTTCATGATGGTTGCGAACTCCGGGTTTCCATCGACACTCAAAGCACGATACAGCCCTTCTCGGGATAACCCAATGTCTTTGGCCAGCTTTGACATATTGCGAGCCTTAGCGATATCTCCCAGGGCTGCACGAACAAGACTGCCGTCACCGGGGTCATCGTCAAGACACGCCTCGAAGTATGCCGTGATATCCTCTTCAGTGTTGAGATGGTCTGAAGCATCCCATCGGGTAAATCTTTCCGCCATGTTTCAATCCCTCCACTCTTTTGCCAAATTGAGAGCCTTTTCAATATCGGCACTCTGACTTTTTTTGTCGCCACCAGATAAGAGTACGATAATTATTTGTCCCTTTCGTATGCAGTACAGCCGATAGCCCGGACCGTAATCTATCCGCATTTCAAGCAGTCCTTCCCTGATCGATTTCATATCTCCGAGATTACCCAAAGACGCCCGACGAATTCGCGCTGAATTCGAGCTTTTGCTTGTCGATCTCGCAATCTACCAAACCAGTCTTTGAATGTGTCGCTTTGGATTATCTCCATATCAGAACTGTAACCCATGGTTCACATAATAATAAGAATGATGCGAAAATATTTTCACAATAAAACCCTGTAATCAACACTGAATACTTCAGAGAAACGCCTTGCCATTTCTTTTCCGATAGGCCGCTTTCCGTTCTCCATCTCAGAAATATGCCGTTGGGCAATACCAACCTATTCGGCAAGTCCGCTTTGTGTCAGGTCTTCACGATTTCGATAGGCGCGCAAAGCAATAGTTTTGCCCTTGTCTATGACGATAGTGGTAGCCAGGATGAACCTTATGGGTCCATCAAAGAGATACATCAAGAGCACAACATACAGTTAAAGTCCGGGTGAGTTGATAGAATTGTACCCTATAGTGACTATAGTGACGCTCTGTTAAAATGAGATCAAGAACCCGGATGATAATTTATAGCCAAAACAAAATCTGTTTATAGGAGAATTAGGTTATGGCATTGAAAATAATCGGGGCTGGAATGGGTAGAACCGGGCCGGCTTCATTAAAAGTCGCTCTTGAAGCATTGAATATTGGTCGTTGCTATCACAGTCAACTAAACAACCTTCGTCGATAAGACAACGGTTGTTTAGTTTTTTATCTCTATGCAGCAGTATCAGTTAATTGCTGCTTCCCCCGGGAGATTCCATTGTCTTCATGGCCTCTTCGATCGCTTTTTTCATACTGAGCGAGTCCGCACCCTGGCGAGGTGGATAATCCTGCAGGCTCTTCAGGTGGGCTGCGAGGAACGGAGAGGCGGCAGTTGGCGCCCACATTTTCTGAGCAAAGAACTTACGCCCAATGTAGCCCCACTCATGTGACTCCGGATCCATTTTTTCCATCGGGTCCATTAAAAGGTTAAACACGTAGGGGACACTCGGATAATATTTCTCATTCCACCAGCTGCCCTCCGGTTTCACGCCGATATGCATCTTCCAACCATCGACACGAATGGCCATCAGGTCGGTCTCATCGTAATAGAAGAAAGCCCGGCGGGCAGATTTGTCCGACTTGCCTGTCCAGTAGTCAAGCTGATTGTAACCGTCCAAATGGACCTTGTAGGTCGTGTCACCCATTTGGTAACCGGTGAGTAATTTATTCTTGATGTCCGGCAATCCCGCTGCAGCAGCCAGGGTGACAAACATGTCTTCATGGCTTTGGATTCCGTTCAATGTGGTTCCCGGCGCGATGTGACCAGGCCAGCTAACCAGGGCAGGCACGCGAACACCGCCTTCCCAGGTAGTACCCTTCTCACCGCGGAAAGGCGCATAACCACCATCAGGCCACATCATCAGCTCGTTACCGTTGTCGGTCGAATAGAAGACGATGGTGTTGTCTGCAATGCCTAGTTCTTTAAGCTTATTTAAGATCGCACCGACCTGTTCGTCATGTTCGATCATCTTGGCTCTCACAACATCTGTTTCGGCACGCCCTTCATCCACGGCTTTCTGAATATACTTTTGAGTCGGATGCGACCAGATGTGGATTGCGGTCGTATTAAACCAGACAAAGAACGGCTTATCGCCCTTGCCCACCTTATCCAGATAGTCCAGCGTCACGTTCAGAATTTCGCCGTCAATGGTCTCCATCCGTTTGCGTGTCAGTTTGCCGGTATCTTCGATTTTCTGCTTGCCGACTTTGCCAAACTTCGGATCCAACGTTGGATCATCCACATCAGTTGCCCAGGTGTGCAGGACACCGCGAGGACCATACTTCTCGGTATAGCCCGAATTCTTCTGACCAGGATAATCAAGTTCTTCCGGTTCCTCCTCTGCGTTCAGGTGATAGAGGTTGCCCATGAATTCATCGAAGCCGTGGACGGTCGGCAAAAACTCATTGCGGTCTCCCAGGTGATTCTTACCGAACTGGGCGGTGGAATAGCCTACTGATTTGAGTACCTCGGCCAGTGTGGGATCTTCCTTCTGAATCCCGCGTGTCGAACCAGGGATGCCAATGGTGGTCATGCCGGTGCGTACGGGCATTTGTCCAGTTATAAACGCAGCCCGCCCGGCTGTGCAACTGGGCTGGCCATAATGGTCAGTGAATAGCGCCCCTTCCCGAGCGATACTGTCAATGTTCGGTGTACGTCCCATCATGCCGTGGGTGTAAGCACCAACATTCCATAAGCCGATGTCATCACCCCAGATAACAACTATGTTAGGCTTCTTCTCAACAGCCCAGGCGGAGCTGCTTAACATCACTATCAGCACAGTACATGAAAGCATGCTTCTTCCTAAAAATTTAGTTATGGTAACCATTTTACCCCCTCCTTCGTTGCAGTATCAATTTGACAGGAGAATAAAACTAAAAATAGTCCGGCGATTATATAATGGATCAATCTCTCCTTAGCTAGCGGACTTAAAACTAAATAAGCACTTAACTTTATCCCCGCAAATTCTACATAAGATACCGACCTGAAAATCGCCCTAAGTATTTTCTTTTGAGCAGTGAGAAGTGGGTCACTTTGTTTGAATAAATTTCTGTCCATCGTGAGTGGACGGTCAGAGACAATTATTATGCAATCCAGCGAATGTTGAGATGTTCGCTGGCGACCTCACCAATTCAAGAAAACCTGCGTCTTTAGCTTCCTGATAAGGCACACCATATGACTGATCACTGAAGGTCGGCGTTTGTGCCGTTATTTTTATAATTGTCACAGGCTGGTGGTGTACGCCTCGATCAGATTCCGCCGGCAAAAAGGACGGGGGGCGAAGCACTTCACCGAGAACTTCTGGCTGGAAGTGGTCTGGGTATCCATTCCCCTTCTCCATTACATTCCTGTTTGGGGAGGCGGGGATTTCAGTTGATAATACCGCAGATGCTAAAGACAGTTGGCCATAGGATAACTATAGTGCAGTTACAACCAGATACTATGCAAAGGCAAAACGGAAACCCGAGACGATAACTACTGTCAAAAACTGGACTGAGAAAATTTCATTTAATCGGAATCAGTAAATAAAGAGGAGATCTCCTATGAAAATTGCAATCGTAACTGGCGGAAGCCGTGGTCTGGGCAAAAATATGGCGCTCAGCCTGGCAGCCAAAAACCGGGATGTCATTTTAACATACCACACAAAAGAAGAAGAGGCTCGGGACGTAGTTGCGTCCATTGCCAAGGCTGGGCGCAAAGCCATTGCCCTGCAACTCGACGTCTCAAACTGTCGTTCCTTTGCAACATTCGCGCAAGACGTACAGAAGACTTTGCGACTGCAGTGGCAGCGTGAACACTTCGACTTCCTGGTCAACAACGCCGGAATCGGCATCAATGTACCGTTTATTGACACGACTGAAGATCAATTCGATCAGTTAATGAACATCCACTTTAAGGGCACTTTTTTTCTGACCCAGGCACTGTTGCCATTTATGGCTGATGGCGGACGTATCGTCAATATTTCCAGCGGGCTCACGCGCTTTTCGCAGCCCGGTTACAGCGTATACGCCGCAGCAAAAGGTGCTATTGAAGTATTCACTCGCTATCTGGCAAAAGAACTTGGGCCGCGCGGCATCACCGCCAACGTCGTGGCACCCGGAGCCATTGAAACCGATTTCGGAGGGGGGCACGTACGTGACAGCAAGGAGGTGAAAGATTACCTTGCAGGGCAAACTGCGCTAGGCCGTGTCGGTTTACCCGAAGATATTGGTGGCATGGTAGCCTCGCTTTTGTCGGACGACAATCGTTGGGTCAATGCCCAGAGAATTGAGGCTTCCGGTGGTATGTTTCTGTGAGCAGTTCTATTTCGAGATCGTCGTGACTGGCTTGTGACGCCGGTGCAGACTCTACGCCTATGCCTTCGGTAGTTACGGTGCTGAACTTTTTCTCTCGTCCTGGCACGCTGGAGCCAGACACGGCCTAATTAGCGGTATTGTTCTATTGATAACAGGACGCACTGGCCGAAGCCGTCCGCCCGTTTCCCGTTTTTTGGGTCAAAAGGGATATGAATATGCATGATGTTATAGAGCTCAAACCAAATGGGAATCAGCAGATTGGAGGAACAGGGAGGACGGTTATGCCTCGTTCGCCTTTTCCGGAAAACGGTTTACAGCTTGTCGTTTGAGCATCCAGCCCGGATACTCTGAAGGGAGTTCGCTGACCTCATTCAACCGCGCCAGTTCTTCAGTCGATAATTTTACCTCGGGAGCAGCGAGAGTGTCTACTAGTTGCTCCGGGGTATTAGCACCAATGATTACACTGGTGACCACTGGTTGGTGCAGCAACCAACCCAACGCTATCTGGGCTGCAGAAACATTTTTGTCTCGTTTGCAGTCTTCCGGAAAAATCTCAGCATGACGTTTGTACTTATCTTCCTTATTAAATATTTCCATGGGCTTACGGATTCGCTCACTGTTTTCTGCTTACGCATGCTTTGCATCAAGTCCTTCCAATGTGCCCGGTATCCGACCGCTATCAAGGTAATGACAATGAAATCATCAGGAAACTAGAGAGGTACGAGTATGGGAATTTTTTCGTAAATATCATTGACGTTGATACGGATAAGGAATTTCAAGACATGGCAAATTTGCTTGCCATGTCTTATGATAGCGTGAATGTGTCATACTCTATGCAGCAAAAAGAACAGCAGGTGCCGGCACCATTTTCATTCAGCCAACCAATTTTTTGCATCTGAAAGCTCGACATTTTCGAATGAGCGAATATGCCCTGGCACTGCAAAGCCGAACACTTTTATGGCTGATGGAATCCAACTTACGTCAGTTACAACAGCAATTTTATGCCATGACGTCAGATGTTGTAGCCCAACCTTCGTATCTTCCCACATTGCCCCGAAATCGAATTTCTCAAAATCCGGCGTAATGTGATACAGCATACGCAGCTTATTTCTTTCAGATTCTGCTGCTTCAACAGCCGGAATTATTACGGTTTTGTAGTCTTCGGCGGTGACGGTTCCGCTGACCTCAAAACCTATAATATTGTCTGGAAGTCCTGAAATTAATCTAATCATAAGAGTTTCCTTTATAGTATTTTATTTGAACCAATGCGGCTTTCTCGACTTGAGCGACAAGCGAAGCGACCAGTCATTCTAATCGCGCCGAGGAAATATAAAAATCGATAGCAGCAAACAAAATCTCGAGCAACAAGAAGTATGCAACATTGCTTACATTTGCCTAATACAAAGACTTTAATGGGATGAATGCCATGGTTGATTCTAAATCTTCGGAAAAAGGTCCCATAGGCTTATGGGAGACCGAGTCCATAGGCCCAGGCGGAACGGGCGGCAATCGCCACCCAGCTTTCGTCAAACTCCGAAAATGCGTCGGAGAGAGCCACTGCCGTAGCCTCCTCAGCGGAAGAGCTGAGTGTCAATATGAGCTCCGTTTCCGCAGCGATGAATCAGTCGGCGGGCAATGTCGGGTGGGCAACCAATCGTGATAGGAATGGTACACGGCAGGATGATGTTGGACAAGAAGAAAGACCCGCTCGGGACAATGCTTGGTGATTTTTACCACGGCGATGCAAAGGCTTTTCTCAATGTCTGGTCCTCGACGCTTGAAATGTTCACCATGCAGGGAAAAACCATGTTTCGTGGCTTTGAGAGTATGAACGACGTCGAAAAATGTGCTCTGGCGGCCTGCCGGGGACGGATTCTCGATGTCGGTGCCGGCGCCGGCTGCCACAGCCTTATCCTGCAGTCGAAAGGACTGGATGTCGATGCCATTGATGTCTCCCCCGGCTGCGTGGAGGTTATGCGCAGAAGAGGAGTCAAAAAATCGTATCACCGCAACATCCTCGATCTTACAAATTCTCGTTATGATACCGTTCTCATGCTCATGAATGGGATAGGAATATCCAGTTCCCTGGATGGCCTTAATCTCTTTATCCAAAACCTGGACACCCTGCTTACGCCAAACGGACAGCTGCTTGCCGATTCTACCGATCTAACCGGAAAATTCCTCAAAAATGGTGAAGCTGTCTATGATGAAGAGGAAAGGTATTGCGGTGAAACTGATTTTGTCATGATATACAAAGGGCTCCGGTCAGACCCTTTCAGCTGGCTGTATGTGGATTTTGAACTGTTGCACACCATATGCAATTTTCATGGATTCCGGTGCGACAAACTCATTGAAACGGCGGAAAAACAATTCCTGGCAAGAATATATCGTGGTGTTTAGCCCCGTTAATGCCGGTCGCATTTTCTGGCAGATCGATGCGCTGAAATTTAGACCCCGGCCCTTATAGTCCTGCTTCATCGAAGACAATGAGTTAATTGAAAAATGGTTTTATCCGGCTAAGATGGTTCCCGCAGCAATATGGCGGATTTTTCGCCAATCTAATTTCAACAGCTCTGCCGCCTTGCGATCAACTTGCCAGGGGTTGTAGCCGGTCAGCGTGCCACATTATTTTTTCGCCGGTGTCGGAAGCAGATTCTTCTCCATTATCGGCGGGGGCAGGGATGAAAAATTGGGCAGATTGCCTTCGGGGTCGACTTTAGTGACACCATCGTCACTCCACCTGAAAGCCTCACCGTTTAAGATGATTTTCTCTTTACTGAACCACACGGTCAACTCGTCTGAATCCTGCTCCATTAATTTAGCGCCGATATTTGTCGTGCCGACTTTGAAGAGATCATTGGTATACTGAATAGTTTTGGCTAACTGTTCGTTGGCGGGAATGATCTGCGATCTGAAGACCATTTCGATATCGTAGGCGACTTTTTCGGTATTGTCAGCTGCCAGCTTTTCGCGAAGAAGAGCGATGGAAATCTCGGCAGAACGCTTTTTCTTGATAAAAGACTTGATCGGCAAGACATCCTTAAAAGTCAGCACCGTCATTTCAGCAAGCTCGGGCATCACCGCCGCATCGGCAGGATAAAAGTCTTTTTCTCCGGCCTCATCCTTTAATCGCAAGGTCACCAGGGAATTTTCCGTCATCCAGCGGGTAGGCAAAAACAGGGTGATATTGTCGCCCTTAAAAACATTAAGCGGGTTGAGCAAAGACTTATCGGCAACCTGCAACAAGACACGATCAAATTCAGGTTGTATTTTTTTGAGAATATCACTGTTGCGAATCTGCCCGTAGAGCCACAGCAGATCGTAATTCTTCACTTTATCGTTTTTCAGCACCATATCCATGATGCGATTGAAGACATCCTGCCGCGAATTCTGCAGTAAAGCCGGGCCAACCGTCCGAAGCATATCGGGAGAATCGATAAATGCCACATGCCCGTTATCCAGATTGCGCAGGATGAGCTTGCCCGCCGCATCCTGGTCGCCCATACGTCCATATTGCAGGGCCGCAAAAAGTATATTGCCCCAGTCATCGTCATCGGAATTGGCTAAAATCAGGGCCAAATCACTTTTCAGCAGGCGGGGCTCGATTTGTTCCCCCGGCAGCATGGTTTTACACATGGCAACAGAGGCGGCATATGGATTTTTGCGCAAAATGTTCTGATTGATCTGTTGAAACTGGTTGAAGCAATCCAGCGCCTCCTTATTGTTGCCCATTTCCTGCGCCGCTTGACCGCGATAATACCAGTAGGGCGGGAATTTTTGAAAACTGTTTTCAATCCGCTCTAACTTGCGATACCGCCGGTCAAGGTCGGTTTCTTTGAGAATATCGGTATAATCGCGGAGCTGTTTTTCATTCAATCGCCATTCGTCAGGCAGCTCATAGCGCCGCATCAAATCCCAGGAATATTTCAACAGCTTTTTGTAAAAATTGTTAAGCCCCTGCATGGTTTTTGCCTCAATCGCCCATTTCCCCTCTTCTTTTTCTTTGGCATAGGCATCCATCTGGGATCGGTAATTAAAATAAAAGGATCCGGTGGAAAGTACCGCAGTTAAAATGCCCGCATACGGGTTGAGAACCAGGTCGGTATCAAAAATACGCGACCGCACTCTGTTCTTCAGCTCGTTTTGGACGTTTTTATCGAAGCGGGTCAGCAGATATTCTCTTTCATGATCCTGGATTTTCGAATTGGTGAGCAGGTCCATCAGTTCCTGGAGCAAGGTGATAATATCGGCATCAGGAATATTGCTCAGATTCAGATTATTGATGATGGTATTGTATTCCTGGTCGAGAACCACCTTGTCGTTATAGGTCATGATATGGGTCAAAGAGACCGCTATCAGGTTTAAGGATTGCAGCACCTGCAACTGGGCCTGCTCTTTGTTTGCCTCCGCCCGAATTCCCCCGGGGTTAATCAAGCCGGATAGCAAAAGGCAAACAACAATTATAAGCGACTGCAAGCCCATGATACATTTTCTTTCAATGCTGCACATTTGTATTTTTCCAACCGTTGATGATATCTGCTTTTGCTGCTACTAAAAATTGCAAAGCTTATTCTATATGGTCAGGACATGGTTTTTGTCAAGATAATCTGCAAATCTGCAACTGCCGGATAAAGGATTCACAGCCGTAATGAGAAAAGCATCAAAGAGAGTGTTTTACTAAAAACCAACAAGATCAGTAACCGGCAACAAAAGAGGTTCTCCGGTAATACGCCTGAGGGTTTTACTGAGGATGGTGATGTTGTTGTCAAAGCTGCCGTGGGAGGCGTTTTCCAATTTTTCCGGTAAGCCGGCACCGTTTTCACGCCTGCTGAGGATCTTTTCTTCGTTATGGATGGTCAGTCGTTTTTGCAACCTGCTGAGATCAACGGCACTTCGCCAGTTGACAAGGGTTTCAGCGGTCGCAGAGGATCCGTCCCAGGCAGAATAATTGGCAACAAAAACATTGGCAAGACCAAGGACAGGCATCCGGACATCGGCTTCCAGCGCATTAGCGACCAGGTAGAGGAGCGACTTGCGATAAATCTGCGCTACATTGTCATCTCGTTCCCGGGCATCACTCAGGATGTCCAGATACAACCTGTTCATTATCCAGGTCTGGGTTGCATAGTAGCGGTTGGCAAAGGCGACCGTGCAGGCGGGGGCATAGAGATGTACGGAAGTAACGCTGTCGATCAGATCTTTCTGGGCCAGACGGCTGAGCAATCGTCCTAATATGATGGCGCCGGCGGAATGGCCGATCAGGTGCAGCTCAAAGCTCTCTCCCCAACTCCCGGAAAGGGAGTGGAGCGCATCTACCAGCAGGTCACCGCCTCGACCGCTTTCCGAGGCCAGCTCCGCGTTTTCCTTCATCTCGCTCCAGACTGGACGGGCAAAAGGACGACCGATGTTTTTTTCAATAACCGGATCAGCTATTTTATCGCTCACCCAGTCGCCAAAATCGCCGGATTTACCGGCAACGCCGGCGCTCATTTTATCCGCCAGAATATTGCCGATAGATTCAAAAAGACCGGTCTTCCAGACCAGAAACAGCGGATAACAGCCGTTGCCGACAAAATACCGGCCCATTGCCTGGACGCGGCGTATGGCATTTTTTTCACTGTTCAGGCCGCCATGGGCATAGAGAACCAGGCGTTTTTTGGTATGGGAATTCTGGCGAAACCAGCTGTCGGGCAGCACGCAGGCCTGGTTCTGCAAGGTTCGGGTAACACCGTCCAGCTTGTCAAAACGCTTGACCAGGCCATTATTGCCCAGCACAATGCTGTGCTGGTAGGCCAGTTCCTCATTCCACCAGTGGGCAGCAGGAGGGGCGGCAGAATCAGCAATTGCCGCACTGCTGCTCCCTGCAGCAAGGCGCCCGGCAATAACTCCGGGCACTCCCATTGAGGCAACCCAGACATCCATGGCATGCGCCAGCCAGTCGCTATAGCTGATTATCGCAAAACCACCGGCACCCCACTTCTCACCCCAGGAATTCTGCAGCACAAATCCTCGGCGATTGAATCCCACCAGGGCAAAAGCGTGCCCCCCGCTCCGCGACGGTTGGCCATCATAGTCGATCAACGGCAGACCGGCATGGGAGTCCGGCGGCAAGTCGCCTATCGGAACATCATCCCAGCCTTTATGAGTATAGCATGAGACGAAAATCGCCCCAACTTCCTGGAGAGCCGCCTGAACATCGATGATATCCTGAGGATCAATGCGATAATAGACGCCAAGGGTATACTCCGCCGCCTCAATATCCCAGCCCGGAACAGGAAGACTGTTTTCTCCTGTCGTATAAGGCCATTTGGATTCAAGGCAGACGCCGTTGTGATACCACCCCTTCAGCGCACCCCGGCAGCTGGAACCGTCGTAGTTTTCACCTTCGTATTCATCGAACCTTCTGGCAAATTTATAGAGCATTCGCGGGCTGGCTGACTCAAGCCTGGTCGGTCTGCCGGCCGCTTGCCAACGCAGATAGTTAATAACACAGGCCAGGCCAAAACCGGTGCAGGCCCCTTCCCGGCCCTGATCAAGAATGAGCCCCGCTCTGGTATACGCGCCCATATACTGTTTGACAGCATCATCGGTCGGAAAAATCTGTGGTAACGAAAGCGGCGGCGGCATATAGAGCCGATCGCGCAGATCAGTTGCATCACGCGAGACATTCAAGGCTGCACGGCGGGAGATAGTGGACAGGTGTCCTGCGGCAGAGAGGCCGACAAAGGATTGTGCCGCAGTTAATTCCAGCCGGGCAATCCGAAAGGTCTCGGTAAAACGATCCAGCCCATGACTGCCGCCATTGACAACCTTGCGGGCAGCTTTCAGCTTGTTCTGGGTCAGAGCCGTGCTCAATTTATCTCTTTTGGCACTGAGATAGGCAGCCAAAAGACAGCCGGCAATCTCTGGAGCACAGGCGCTGTCGGGGTTTTCCACCAGTGGTATATTGAGTTCTCGGCCGAATTTCTGGTAATTATACCGTCCCGTCAACTGCACGTAACCCCGGCCGCGATAACGCGCCCCATCGCCGGGGTTTTTATTGCCCAACCTCTTTTCGTAGGCGCTGAAGGCTGCCTGACCGGGCAGCGTGTTAAAATGGGACGGCATTTCAGCAATCGGTACAAACCCTTCGGTCTCCGCCCGGATGGTTCCCAGAGCAACAGAGATCATATCTATATCAGTTAGGTCAAATGCCGCCAGCGCCGCCATCACATAGGGCAGATTGTGCACAATATTGGAGGTTTTGGTATAAGGAAACAATCTCCCCACCAGATCGGAATCGACGGAGACGACAAGATCATCGAGCTCGACTATACCAAGGGCATCCATCGTCCGCGGTCCGGCAATGCCGTCGGCAACAAGTCCAACGCTTGCCTGCCAGACCCGCAGGGCCGTCTCGGTGCAGGCATCAAAGTGCTCATCTTTAATCAACTTTCGGCATAATTCAGTTTCCGGGCTCAGTTTTTGGGCCAGGGATTCTTTCAGCAGGATAACTTCCGGACAGGCGTTACCTCGCACCAGGACGATTCGTTCCATAATTCTGTCGGCCATGTTGTATCCTCCTTCAATAAGCTGTACCCGGCAAAAACGCCCTGCCATCTCTCCAGGCAATAAGAAAAAACTTGCATACAACCATGTATGTATATACAGTAGCCTGCCTATACATTAATAGACTAAAACATTTTTTTGCCATATCATCAACACTACACCAACAGGACGGATATGTTCAATTTTAGCTGTAGACCCATTATGTTGCCGGCTGTTATCCTGGCATTTTTCCTGTTGAACGGCTGCAAACAGGAAGCCGCGAAGACCATGGCCAAACAGCCTCCGGTTCAAGTCGATGTTATCACCCTGAAGACCCAGCCGGTAAAGCTTGAGGCGGAACTGCCAGGGCGCACCAGTGCCTATCGGGTTGCCGAGGTTCGGCCTCAGGTAAACGGCATTGTCCAGAAGCGGTTCTTTACCGAAGGCAGTAAAATCGCCAGCGGAGACGTCCTCTACCAGATCGACCCGGCCTTGTATCAAACCAGGCTTGACAGTGCTAAAGCAGCGCTGGCCAAGGCAAAAGCCAATGAACATTCAGCGCAGTTGAAGGCGGAACGATATAAGATACTTATCCGCAAAAATGCAGTCAGTGAAATGGACCAGGTCGAAATTGAGGCGAACTGGAAGCAGGCCGTTGCTGAAGTGGCCTCTGCCGAAGCAGCCGTCAACAGCGCCCGCATTGATCTAGCGTACACCCGGATAACGGCCCCGATCAGTGGTCGAATCGGCAAATCGATGATCTCTGAAGGAGCGCTGGTCACGGCGCAGCAAAGTGCCCCTCTAGCTACCATCCAGCAACTTGACCCGCTCTATGTCGATGTCACCCAGTCAAGTACCGACCTGCTTAAACTGAAAAAAAGTTTATCGACCGAGTTACTTGAGAACAGTGAATCTCCCCGTTCCGACGTCACTCTTCTGCTTGAGGATGGTACAAAATATGCACATACCGGCTCGCTTGAGTTTTCTGATGTGACGGTCGATCAATCCACCGGAACGGTAACCCTCAGGGCCATTGTCGGCAACCCTGACGAAGAACTGCTGCCGGGTATGTTTGTACGCGCGCGCCTCACCACCGGTGTCAAGCAGAATGCCATCCTGGTGCCTGCCGAAAGCATCAGCCGCAACAAAAAGGGCCAGGCCGTCGTCATGCTGGTAAGCGCTCAATCCACTGTGGAAAGTCGGCTCATCGACAGTGGCCGGAATATGGGCAACAAGGTGCTGGTCAACGAAGGACTGAGCGCCGGCGATCGTTTGATTACCGCCGGTTTCCAGAAGATCAAGCCGGGGGCCCAGGTCACGGCAGTTGAACAGCAGGAAACACTGGTTAAACAAGTTGCACCCAAAACGGAGCTCTCAGCACTCGTCAAAGAAGCGGAGTAAATCATGGCCCGATTTTTCATTGATCGCCCAATTTTTGCCTGGGTTATAGCAATAGTTATCATGCTGGCCGGGGCTTTATCGATTATTCGCCTGCCGATATCGCAATATCCGGAGATAGCCCCGCCCTCGGTGACTATAACCGCTAGATATCCCGGCGCTTCCGCCAAGACCATTGAAGACAGCGTCACCCAGGTTATTGAGCAGAACATGAACGGTCTCGACAACCTGCTGTATATGAGTTCGCAAAGTTCTTCATCGGGATCGGTGACCGTCACGCTGACTTTCCAGGCCGGCACCGACCCGGATATCGCCCAGGTCCAGGTCCAGAACAAGCTGCAGCAGGCCACCAGCCAGATTCCTCAGGAAGTACAGCAACAGGGGCTGAGGGTAGCCAAATCCAATTCGACTTTTCTGATGGTCGTCGGACTCATTTCCGCCGATGGCAGCATGGACAAAAACGATTTGACCGATTTCATGGTATCCACCTTGAAAGATCCCTTAAGCCGTACCGACGGCGTCGGCAGCATTCGCATCTTCGGCGGCCAGTATGCCATGCGTATCTGGCTTGATCCACACAAATTGAATAGTTACCAACTCACACCCGGCGATGTCAGCGCAGCTATCACGGCGCAGAATAACCAGGTAGCGGTCGGCGATCTGGGCGGCACCCCATCTGTTGCCGGCCAGCAGGTAAGCGCCAGCATGATCGCCCAGACCAAGATGATATCGGCCGAACAATTCGCCGGCATCCTGCTCAAGGTCAACACCGATGGGTCGCAGATCCGGCTGCGAGATGTCGCTCGGGTGGAAATCGGCGGGGAAACGTATGACTCGGTAACTACCTTTAACGGTCAACCGGCCGCCGGTATGGCCATAATGCTGGCCACCGGCGCCAACGCGCTGGATACCGCCGATGCCGTCCGGGCCAAACTTGACGACCTACAGCCGTATTTTCCAGCCGGCGTGCAAATCGTCTATCCTTACGATACCACGACTTTTATCAAGATCTCGATTGAAGAGGTGGCCAATACCTTAGTAGAAGCGATCATCCTGGTTTTTCTGGTGATGTTTCTCTTTCTGCAGAATTTTCGAGCAACGCTCATCCCGACCATTGCGGTCCCGGTGGTTCTGCTCGGCACCTTCGGAACGATGGCGGCGTTTGGCTTTTCCATCAATACCCTGACCATGTTCGGCCTGGTGCTGGCCATTGGCCTGCTGGTTGATGATGCCATCGTTGTCGTCGAAAACGTCGAGCGGATCATGGCCAAGGAAGGTTTGTCTCCACTTGAAGCCACCCGAAAGTCCATGGACCAGATCACCAGCGCCCTGATCGGCATCGCTCTCGTGCTGTCCGCCGTTTTTGTGCCCATGGCCTTTTTCGGCGGTTCCACCGGAGCTATCTACCGGCAGTTCTCCCTGACCATTGTCTCGGCCATGGCCCTGTCGGTTTTTGTCGCCCTGACCCTCACCCCGGCGCTCTGTGCGACCATGCTTAAACCGATACGCCCCGGCCATCATGATCAAAAACGCGGCTTTTTCGGCTGGTTTAACCGGATGTTCACCCGCAACACCGAACGTTACAGCAGCAGCGTGGCTTATGTCCTGCGCCGTTCGACGCGATTCAGTTTAATCTATGTCTTGCTGATTGGCGGCATGGTATTTCTGTTCACCAGGTTGCCGACCTCCTTTCTTCCCAATGAGGACCAGGGAGTTTTTCTAAGCATGGTGCAGTTGCCCACCGGGGCGACCCAGCAACGCACCCAGGAGGTGCTCAACAAGGTGCGGGAGTACTACCTTACCCAGGAAAAGGACAATGTAGTCTCCGCTTTTACCGTCGCCGGCTTCAGCTTTGCCGGGACCGGCCAGAATATGGGTCTGGTTTTTGCCCAGATGAAAGACTGGAGCGAACGTAAAGGCGAGGGCCAGTCGGTTGATGCGATACTTGGCCGGGCGATGCGGTATTTCCCGACCATCAAGGAAGCGCAGATTTACGCCTTCAATCTCCCCGCCATCCGGGGACTCGGCTCATCTACCGGTTTTGATTTTTTCCTCCAGGACCGCGCCGGACTGGGCCATGAAAAACTGATCGAGGCGCGTAATCAACTTCTCGGCATGGCTGCACAAAATGATGTCCTCACCCGGGTTCGGCCCAACGGCATGGAGGATACCCCGGAGTACAATGTCGATATCGACTATGAGAAGGCCATGGCCCTCGGGATTACCGTAAAAGACATCAACACCACTCTCAGCACCGCCTGGGGGTCGAACTATGTGAACGATTTTGTCCATGACGGGCGGATCAAGAAAGTGTATCTCCAGGCCGATGCACCCTTCCGCATGTATCCTGAGGATATCGAGGATTGGTATGTGCGTAACCATACCGGTGAGATGGTGCCATTTTCCACATTTACCACCGGCCACTGGAGTTTTGGTTCCCCCCAGCTGGAACGCTTCAACGGTAACCCGGCAGTAGAGATCATGGGCGAAGCTGCCGCCGGAAAATCGAGCGGCGACGCCATGGCGGTTATCGATCAACTGGTCGCCAAGCTGCCCAGCGGTATCGGTTATGAATGGACTGGAGCAAGCTATCAGGAGCAGCAGTCCGGTTCGCAGGCACCGGCACTCTACGCCATCTCTATCCTGGTGGTCTTTCTCTGCCTTGCCGCTCTGTACGAGAGCTGGTCCGTGCCGTTCTCGGTCATGATGGCGGTGCCTCTCGGGATTCTCGGCGCACTGGCTGCAGCGTTTTTGCGCGGGATGGAAAACGATGTGTATTTTCAGGTCGGCCTGCTGACGACCATTGGACTGTCGGCCAAAAATGCCATTCTGATTGTCGAATTCGCCAAATCTCTACATGATGACGGGATGGAGCTTATCGCCGCCACCATCGAGGCCTGCCGGATGCGGCTCCGGCCCATTTTGATGACCTCTTTTGCCTTTATGCTCGGTGTCTTTCCCCTGGTCATCAGCACCGGTGCCGGGGCCAACAGCAGGCATGCCATCGGCACGGGAGTCTTTGGCGGCATGCTGTCGGCGACGCTCTTGGCGGTGGTCTTTATCCCGCTCTTTTTTGTGGTCGTTATGCGGCTTTTCAAAAAAAGACAGGCACAGCAACCAGTTGCCATTTCGTTGCAGGAGAATTAACCCGGTAATTACTTGATGGCTAGAAAAACCAAAGAAGAAGCGCTGAAAACCCGGCAGGCTATTGTCGATGCAGCGGTACAGGTTTTTTCCGTGCAGGGCGTATCGCGCACCACCCTGGCTAACATCGCCAAAAAAGCAGGTGTTACCAGGGGGGCCATTTACTGGCATTTCAATAACAAGGAAGATCTGCTCAGCGCCCTCTGGGATCAGCTGCTCCTGCCCTTTGAACCGCTTTCCAGGGCCAGTGAAAATCCGAACGAACCGGATCCGCTTGGTAAATTAAAACAGACCTATATCAGTTTTTTCACGAGCTTGAAAAAAGATCCCCTGCTGCGACAGATATACCAGATTCTCCTCAGTAAGTGCGAGGCGGTACAGGACACCGGCACGCTGCATCTGCACCGGGTTAACTGCCACCTTGAAGGACAAAAAAAGATTGAACGAATCCTCCGCAATGCGATCACTTTAGACCAATTGCCGGCGGATCTTGATGTCCGTCTGGGCAGTATCGCCACCATCGCCTTTATCGACGGGTTGGTTGCCAACTGGATTATGTTTCCCGGCCTTCTCGATGTCGAGCAGGAGATTCCGGCAATCCTTGACGGGCTAATAGAGATGCTGCGTTCCAGTTTTGCGCCGCGGTAAGAGCATGTAGGGGCGGGTTCCAAACCCACCCCTACATTTCGTTGAACGGTAAATGGGTTTTTAGTCTTTTTTAAAATGCACCAACACTGTTCCTGTTTCCACAGCGTCGCCCTGGGCTATGCAGACCGATTCAATTACCCCGTCCGCCGGGGCAGATACCGCGCTTTCCATTTTCATCGATTCCAGGATTACCAGCTCCTGACCGCGAAAAACTCGCTCCCCGGCCTGAACCTTGACTTCTACAACCAGGCCAGGCATCGGGCAGTCAAGAATATTGCCGGCGGCCTTTTCAAGTGGCGGCGGCATAAAGCCTGCCAGCGCCCATTCCCGGGGATTATAAATCTCAAAAAAAGACGTCACCCCGCAAAAAGCGGCTTCGATGAAATTGCCGCTGTATTTAAGACGAAAAAAGGCATCCTCCCCATCGATATTAAGTTTCAGCCGCCGCCGGTAAAATTCCATGGGCGGAATGGTGACCAGATACACGGTTGCCCCCACTCGCACCCGCCAGTGCAGATCGTCGTCTTTATTTTCCAGCCGGATATGAAAAATATGCTCCCCACACTTGGCCACATAGTCATAATGCGGTTTTAAGGAGGTGGAGGCACCAACTTTGGCCATCAGCGGCTGCAGGGACTTCTGGACCAGATTTTCCCGCAGGTGATATATCAGGGTTGTTGCCGTGGCCATGGCAATTAAAACATCTCCCGAGGGGGCAGGCTTGTTCTCGGTATCCAACAAATAGGTCGGAATAAAGTCGGTGGAAAGCTCACCCTTGATGAAGACCGGGTGAGTAAGCACCTGGTTGGCGAAATCAATATTGGTGAAAATGCCCTCGATATGATAGCCGTTCAGGGCCTGGACCATCCGCTTGCGGGCCTCCTCGCGGTTTTTTCCCCAGGTAATGACCTTGGCCAGAAGCGGGTCGTAGTAGACACTGACTGTGCTGCCCGCCTCAAAACCGGAATCTACTCTGATCTGTCGACCACGGGGCGCGGCATACCGGGTGATCAGGCCGATGGAGGGCACAAAACCGCGCTGCGGATCTTCAGCACAGACCCGCACCTCCATAGCCCAGCCTCGCAGATTGATTTCGTTTTGGGTGAAAGGCAGTTCTTCACCCGCAGCGATACGCAGCTGCAGCTCGACCAGGTCCATGGAGTTGACGATTTCAGTGACCGGATGTTCGACCTGCAGGCGAGTGTTCATTTCCAGGAAAAAGAAATCACCGTTTTCATCGACAATAAACTCCACCGTCCCGGCATTGACATAACCGGCCCGCCGGGCCAGCTCGCAAGCCAGCGAGCCCATTTTTTCCCGCTGAATCGGATCCAGCGCACATGAGGGAGACTCTTCGACAATCTTCTGGTAGCGCCGCTGGATGGAGCACTCCCGCTCACCCAGGTGCACCACATGACCATACTGGTCGGCGATGATCTGGATCTCGATATGACGTGGTTTTCTGATATAGCGCTCGACAAAGATCCGGTCATCGCTGAACGACTTCAGGCTCTCCTGCTGACAGAGCTTTAAAGCTGACGCCATATCTTCGATTCGCTCAACAATGCGCATGCCCTTGCCGCCACCGCCGGCAGCCGGTTTCAACAGGATCGGCAGACCGACCACCGCGGCAGCATCCAACGCTTCAGTCAATGAAACCACCGGTTCGCTATGGCCTGGAACCGTCGGCACCTGGGCAAGCATCGCCAGTTTTTTCGCCGCTATCTTATCGCCCATGGCGGCAATCACCTCGGCCGGTGGACCGATAAAGCTCAAGCCGGCACCGACGACTTTTTCGGCAAAACGAGGATTCTCAGATAAGAACCCATAACCGGGATGAATGGCCTGACAGCCGGTAGTACGCGCCGCCTCGATGACTTTTTCAACTGACAGATAGGATTCGCCGGGACGGGCGCCGCCAAGCAGCACCGCCTCGTCGGCTTTCTTGACATGAACACTTCTGAAATCCGGTTCCGAATAAACCGCCACGGTGCGAATCCCCATGGCCTTGCAGCTGCGGATAATCCGCACCGCTATTTCGCCGCGATTGGCGATCAGTATTTTTTCGAACATGGATAGCCTCACAGTGGAATATTGCCGTGTTTACGATCGGGTCGGTTGCTCTTTTTGCTCTCCAGGAATTGCAAGGTGCGGATCAGACGATGTCGGGTGTCGCGGGGGAAAATAACATCATCGATATAGCCCCGTTTAGCGGCAAGAAATGGATTCATAAAGTGTTTGCGGTAGGTCTCCATCTTTTCATTGAGCATCGCTTCCGGATCATCTGCTTTCTCGATTTCCCGGCGGTGGATCACTTCACTGGCTCCACGCGGTCCCATAACGGCGATTTCCGCAGTTGGCCAGGCGTAATTGATGTCACAGTGAATGTGCTTGGAATTCATCACCACATAGGCACCGCCATATGCCTTGCGCACAATCACTGTAATGCGCGGCACCGTCGCCTCGGTAAAGGCGTAGAGCAGCTTGGCGCCGTGGCGAATGATACCACCATGTTCCTGCTCCGGCCCCGGCATAAAGCCCGGCACATCGACCAGGCAGATTAGCGGAATATTGAAGGCGTCGCAAAAACGGACAAAGCGCGCCGCCTTAAACGAGGCATTATTGTCCAGTGCCCCGGCCAGAACCGCCGGTTGGTTAGCCACCAGACCAATTGTCTGACCACCAAGCCGGCCGAGCCCGCAAATGATATTGCCGGCAAAATGCGGTTGAATCTCCATAAACTCTGCGCCGTCGAGAATGGAGTAGATAAGCACATTCATGTCGTAGCTCTGGTTAGGATTAGGTGGAACCAGATAGTCGAGCGTCGGGTCGGTACGTTCCGGTGGATCGTTGAGATTGAGAATCGGTGCTTTCTGCTTGTTGTTCGACGGCAGGTAGTTGATCAACTGCCGAACCGCTCGCAGGCAGAGAATGTCATTGGGGTACACCAGCTGGGCCACCCCGCTTTTGCGGGAGTGCGCCTCGGCACCGCCAAGTTCTTCTGCACTGATATCCTTATGAATAACGGTCTTGACCACATTAGGGCCGGTAACGAACATATGCGACGTCCGTTCCACCATAAAAACGAAGTCGGTAATCGACGGACTGTACACCGCCCCGCCGGCGCAGGGTCCCATGATACAGGATATCTGCGGGATGACCCCGCTGGCATGGACATTGCGATGGAAGATTTCACCGTAGGCGGCCAAGGCGTCGACACCTTCCTGGATGCGCGCACCACCCGAATCGTTCAAGCCGATGATCGGCGATCCCACCTGGTAGGCCATATCCATAATCTTGCATATCTTCTGCGAATGTCCCTCGCCGAGAGAGCCGCCGATAACGGTAAAATCCTGGCTGAACACAAAAACCTCCCGGCCACTGATCTTGCCGTGACCAGTGATCACCCCGTCACCTGGGGTGCTCTCACCAGTTCCGGCCGAATCGCTGCGGCCGACCTTGAGAATATCTATTTCCTCAAACGACCCTTCATCAAGCAGCAGATGAATCCGCTCCCGTGCGGTAAGTTTGCCCCGCTGGTGCTGGATCTCAATACGCTTATTTCCCCCCCCGGCCAGGGCATGTTCCCGCAGCTCAAAGAGTTCTAAAATATTACTGTGCATGATCTCAACCATGGCCGTCTCCTTTAAGTTGGTAACTTCATAACATCGCGCCAAGCTTGCCAAGAATTGAAGCTATATACATTCGTTAAAAAATTTCATCCTATTTCTCTCCTCGAATAAGAGAATACGTGGCTTATAACGCTGGACGTCTACCCGACATGGCACGACATCACCCGCTTCTATGGCCCTATTTCTCCAGATGTCTGCTATTTTTCCCCGACTCTTTAGATTACAAAGAGAACAAAGGCAGAACGTCATCTTTTAGGTCCGCTTCAATGCAGATAGGTACTTTTGGCCTCTGGAATGATTATTGTGTGGGATACGACAAACCGGAAAAACCGGTAGTTCAATTTTTTAGAAGGAGTCAGTAGACATGAAAACAAAGATTGGTGCACTCGTCCTTATGCTCTGTATCTTCAGCATGTCCCCAGCTTTTGCTCGAGACTACAATCACCGCGGCCAAGGCGGTTATCACCGGGAGTATAGACCCGCACCCGTTCATCGGGGCGGACATCATAACAACGGCCTCGGCATCGCTTTTGGTATCGCCGGGGGACTTCTTCTGGGTTCCGCCCTGATGTATTCGGTTGCACCACCGCCACCGGCAGTTGTTTACAGTGCTCCTTACCCGCCTCCGCCGAGGGTCTGTTTCCAGGATCAAACCGTCAACGGTCAGTGGCGGGTCGATTCATATAGCGGTCGTCGTATCTGGGTGCCCTACAGCTATCCGGTTACCGAGCGGGTCCAGGTTCCATGTTATTGAAAAAAGAGGTGCTCATCGTGCTGACTCTGATTATGCAAAGGCTTCTGCTCAGTACCTTAGTGGTGGGATCGGCAGTGCTTTTTCTTTTGAGTTCAAGCTTTGCAGCCGTTATATCGACGACGAGCGAGACAGACATGGAAGTACTGACGCGTGGTCCGATTCATGAAGCCTTTGCCGATGTCAGTGTTGATGAAACACCTTCGGCTCCAATCATCTCACGCCCGGTTCCCGAGCCGATAAACGAAATTCCTCCGGAAATTCGCCCGGAGGGTAACCAGGTCGAATGGATTCCTGGATATTGGAGCTGGGACGAGGATCGGAATGATTTTATCTGGATAAGCGGCATCTGGCGGGATGTGCCGCCGGGAAAACAGTGGATTGCCGGGTACTGGCAGGCGGTTGATGGCGGCAACCGATATATTTCCGGTTACTGGACCGACAGCAGCCAGACCGCAACGCAGTATCTCCCTCCACCGCCGCAGCCATTGCCGGCGGAGCCCAGTTCTCCCCCATCGGCACCTGATCATGTATGGATAGATGGTTACTGGATCTGGACGTCAAATAGCTATGCCTGGCAATCAGGATACTGGTATGAGCCAAATCCGGGCATGATCTGGATTCCGGCGCATTATGTCTGGACCCCTCGAGGGTATGTCTTTGTCATGGGCTACTGGGACTATCAACCGGGCAGCCGGGGAGTGATATTTGCCCCCCTCTATTACCCACGCCCCGTTTACCGTCATCGGGGCTACTTTTATCGGCCGCATGTCGCCCTCAACACCGATACGGTTTTTATGTCTCTTTTTATCCGGCGCGGATACCATCACTACTATTTTGGTGACTACCATGACCGTCGTTATGAAAAACGGGGATTTCGCCCCTGGTCAGATCGGCACGCCACCAGATATGGGCATGACCCATTTTACCGCAACTATCGCGATCATCGCCTGCGCGAAAGCCGAGGATGGAAAAAAAACGAATTCCGACAGTTTGATTCTCCTCGGAACCAAAGAAATGAGCATGGCCGGCAAAGATATGAACCGCCCAGAGGGCACAATCTTAAACAATCGCCTTCTCCTTTCAGTCGCGGAGTTGGCAAACTCTTCGGCGATGTCATGGATAACAGCAACCGAGGGCAGCGGCAACAATTGGCCCCAGATCAACCAGATCGACGGCGGGAATTACGGTCATCTCCCGGGGTAAATAGTCCTGTCCCGTCCAGCCGTAACAAGGCTGACCGGGCTAACAAACCTCACACAGAGGGCAGGAAGGTGCATGCAGGAAGCCGGGAACCCGTGAAATTGAATCCGTTTCGGGTCCCGACCGGCACATCGAAAGAAGAACGGCAGGAGAATGCCGATCGACAGAATCAGGGGTTCCAGCAGCAGGATCAGAACAACAACCAGGGACGGCGTCTCCAGCCCTGGCACGGCAGATCAAATCAGAGGTACAGCAAATAGTGCCTCATTAGTAGAGGCGCCGAAACGCAGAGGCCTTAAAAACGGCAACGACCTCGCTTCCCGGCTGAATGTTGAGTTCCTCCAAGGACTGCGGCACGATTTCGGCAATGAGGGTGTTGCCCTGGCAGTCAAGCTCAACCCCGATCAGCCAGTCCGTCTGATAGGTTTTACGGACGATGCAGCGCAGCATATTGCGGGCGCTGCTGGCCTCGGGGTCTTTTTTAAAGAGCAGAATATCCCGGCTGTTCAAGGCAAACTCGCCGGCGGTTGAGTCTTCGGTTTTCACCAGCATCAGGGGAACCTCTCGCCAGTGATACCGCAGCAGTCGACCAAGATCATGGGGTGATTCAAGGCACAGCAAGTTGCTGTAACCTCGTCCGCCGCTGCCAAGACTGGTTCTGGCCAGCTCTTCTGTGTTGATCTTTTTTTCAATGCGACCATGGTTCATGACGAGCACTTCCTCGGTCATCATGCGCATTTCCTGCAGGCTATGGCTGATAAACAGCATGGGGATGGAAAATTCGGCAAAAACCTGGCGCAGATGGGGAATAATCTGATATTTAAGCATCCCATCGAGCCCGGCCAGGGGTTCATCAAGCAGAATAAGCTGCGGGCAGGCTAAAATCGTCCTGCCCAGCGAAACCCGCTGCCGCTCTCCCCCGGAAAGTTTGGCTACCCTGCGAGAAAGCAAGGGTTCGATCTGCAGGACGCTGATAAGATGCTCCGGGCTGATGTTTCGCTGCCGGGGGACAGTCCTGCGCAGACCGTAAAACAGGTTTTTCCGCACACTCATATGGGGAAAAAGAGGGGCATTTTGAAAAACAACGCCCACTCGCCGAGTCTCGGGCGATAGATTGGTTCCTGCCGCTTTATCAAACAGGGTCAGCCCATTCAACACAATTTTCCCTTTATCCGGTTGCAGCAACCCGGCAAGCATATACATAAGCGAGGTTTTGCCGCTGCCGGAAGGTCCAAAAACTCCGCATTTTTCCGATTCAAGAGAAAAAGCGATCCGACACTGAAAATCGCCAAAATCTTTTTCAACATCAACTTGCAGCAGCATTGGCCTATTCCCTTGCGAGCCTGCGGTTTGCCCCTTCGCCAATCAGCAGCACGACAAAAGACAGGAAGATCGACACCAGGCAGAGGGACAGGGCCTTGCTGTCCCCGCCCGGAGTGCTGGTATATTGATAAATAGCTAAAGGGATGGTCTGGGTCACCCCAGGCATATTCCCGGCCAGCACGATGGTGGCGCCAAATTCACCCAGGCTTCTGGCAAACATCAGGGTAGTCCCGGCCAGGATAGCGCGGCTGCACAGCGGAATAGTGATGGTAAAAAGGGTGTCCCACCATTTTGCCCCGAGGGTCCGCGAGGCTTGCAGATACTGGTGATCAATACCTTCCAGCCCGATGCGAATAGAGCGGACCAGGAGCGGAAAACCGACCACCGCAGAGGCGATGATTGCCCCGCGCAGGGTGAAAATAATCCGAATATCAAAGCGTCCCAGCAGATGGCCAAGCCAGCCGTTGCGGCCAAAGAGCAACAGCAGCAGATAACCGGTGACAACCGGCGGCAGGACGAGCGGCAGATTGACCATGCCTTCCAGTATCGCCTTGCCGCGAATAGTGGTCATTGCCAGCAGGTAGGCAACAGCAAACCCTGCTGGTAAGGCAATAATTGTAGCCGTTACGGCTACCTGAAGGGATAAGCTGATCGCTTCTATATCAGCTGGGTTGAGGGATAACATGAACGTGATATTTTTTCGCTATTGTGATTCAAAACCATACTTAGTGAGAATGGCTTGAGTTTCCGGACTGCTCAGGTAGGCGTAAAATGACCTGACCAGTTCATTTTCGGCACCGGTAACGGTCAGACCCATTGGATAAGAGACCCGATCATACAAATTGTCGGCAACTGTAAAGAGGATTTGGGCATGGGTGGCAAGGAGCGCATCGGTTTTATAGACAAATGCCCCGTCCACCTCACCACGATCGGCATACATCAAAGCCTGGCGAACATCCTTTGCCATAATCAGTTTCTTATCCTTCTCTAGCGTGCGGTAGATACCGGCCTTTTCCAGGGCCTGTCTGGCGTACTGCCCGGCAGGTACATTTTGCGGGCTGCCTAAAGCAATACGTTCAAGTTTAACCAGAGATTCCAGGCTGATATCAGTTGCTTTCTTTTCGCCGACGAATACCAGTTCATTATAGGCTAAAACTCGCTCACTGCCTGGTTCAATCAATTGTTTTCCTAAGAGATATTCCATCCATTTGGCATTAGCCGAGACATACAGATTCGCCGGTGCACCCTGCTCGATCTGTTTTGCCAGACTCCCGGAAGAGGCGAAGTTCGGTTGAAACTTTACATCAGGGTGCTGGGCGGTGAAGCCGGCGATTATCGCATTGAAGGCATCGGTCATGCTCGCGGCAACGGAAAGATTAATTGTCGTCTGCGCCTGGGCGGCAGCCAGCATACAGATCTGGAAGCACATCACGGTTAAAAGCATTTTTAATTTCATGCTCAACTTCCTGCCTATAGTTTGTAAAGTTTTCAAGGCTACCTGGACCATTTTTACCCGCTCATTACTCGTTCTCATCTTTTAACATACCGAAACAATCAATAACAGCCCCTTTTGTTATGCAAAATACTATAATTATAAGTTAAACCATCGTTAATTGCTATTTGATAAATTGTTCGATAGAGGTAAAATTAGTGATTTATCCGCGATAAGATACGCATTGCGATTACTGGAGGAAAAAATGCACAATAAGACTGTTCGACTCACCACCTGCGTCAAAGGCGGCGGTTGAGCTTCAAAACTTTCTCCAGGGGACCTGGAGCAGGCACTCGTGGGAATTGACTTTCCTACTAACGATAGGGTACTCGTCGGAATGGCCACCGCAGATGATGCCGGCGTGTATCTCGTATCCGATGAACTGGCGCTGATCCAGACTGTCGATTTCTTTACGCCGATCGTTGACAATCCCTATGACTTTGGCCGTATTGCCGCGGCAAATGCCCTCTCCGACGTCTATGCCATGGGCGGTGTTCCCAAAACCGCGATGAATATCGTCGCCTATCCTCTAGCCACCATGGGCTCTGAACCATTGCGGGAGATGCTCGCGGGTGGCGCAGCGACACTGCGGCAGGCGGACACGGTATTGCTCGGCGGGCACAGTGTTGCGGATGAGGAAATGAAGTACGGTCTGTCGGTCACCGGCTTCATCCATCCAAGGAAAATTCTCACCAACCAGGGACTGAAACCGGGCGATTACCTGATTCTCACCAAACCGCTGGGTACCGGCATAATCAATACCGCCATTAAAGGAGGCCTGGCCGACAATAAAACTATTATCAGGGTCACGGAATTGATGGCCACCCTCAACCGAAAAGCAGCCGAGATTTTGAGCTCACAGGCGATCTCCGCCTGTACCGATATTACCGGCTTCGGCCTGCTCGGCCACCTGGCTGAAATGATCTCTGGCACCGGCACCGGCGTCACCATTGAATCAGACAAGGTACCGGTGCTCGCCGAAGCCTATAATTTTGCAGCAATGGGGCTGGTCCCGGTCGGTGCCCACAAGAACAGGGAATTCAGACAGGGGATGGTCCAGGCAGCCGCCGCTTTCGATCCCGTTCTCCGCGATATCCTGTTTGACCCGCAAACTTCCGGTGGCTTGCTGTTCGGCTGCCCGGAAAAAGAAGCAGCAGGCCTGGTACGACGGCTGCACAATGAAGGCATTGGCGAGGCGGCAATAATTGGTTTTGTCAACAACGAGTTGAGCGCCACAATACAACTTCTATAACATAGGAAAAGATCATGGGAAAAATAATCAATGCCTGCGGCCTCACCTGCCCCGGCCCGGTACTGCTGGTCAAAGACGAAATCGAACAGACCGGGGCACCGGAGATAACGGTTCTGGTCGATAATGCAGGTTCCATGGAAAACGTCAGCCGCTTTCTCACCTCGAGAGGCTACTCGGTCATCGACAGCCAACGAGATGGGGTCTTTCAGATTGATGCCCGGTGCAACACGGAGGGCACTGTGGCCAGTGCGGATAAAATCGAGGTGATCAACCGGGATACTTCGAAAATAAAGAATCTCGTCCTCATCACCAGTGACACTCTTGGGGCAGGCGATGACGAACTCGGACGAAAACTGATGATTAGTTATGTGAAAACCCTCAAAGAGATGGGACCCGACCTCTGGCAGCTAATTTTTGTCAACGGGGGGGTGAAATTGACCATAGAATCCTCACCTGTACTGCAGGAATTGCTGGAGTATGAAAAATCCGGAGTGATCATATTTGCCTGCGGCACCTGTCTTGAACATTTCGGCCTCACCGCGGACAAAAAAGTCGGCGGCACCACCAATATGCTCGACATTGTCATGGCCACCCAACTTGCCGACAAGGTGATTACCATCAGTTAGCCCAACTTTGTGACTGAAAATAACATAATACTGCAATAACAGCATGTTACCATGTCCAAGCAAGCAGTTATGGCACTCCTTCTTTTGTTTTCTGTCACATCGTCGTCTTTATCGTTTGGCCGGTGATCGAGGTTTGGTATCCAAAACAACGAAAGCGCTTAGGCCTATTGCTTTCCATAAGGTTCCTACAACGAATAATCTTCAATTGAAGGTTGTTTCACTTTTTTGTCTATTCTAGTAGAAGGTTCTTCAGGAAGCAGTCGAGATGGGGATTTCCCTCCATCCTAACTGGTGTCCTACCAGCGGGACCTGGTGCTTACGCTCATCGGGTCCAGCTGGTAGTGTTGCCGGTACAAGGTTAACTGAAAACCGGGCGAGGGAGAACTTTGGCCTGTTCAGCGATTTGGGGTACCATATGCTCCCATTCAATGGCCATCATATGGATGCCGTGGACACCCTTCATCTCTTTGAATTCTTGAATCTGCTCGCAGGCGATGTTGATGCCTTCCTGGGCGACCTTGTCCTTGTCCACACCCTTTAAGCGATTGATAATCTCATCCGGGACATCCATTCCGGGCACCTTGGTCTTCATATACCTTGCCATACCAACGCTCTTCATCGGCGTAACGCCAGCCAGGATATAGACTTGATCGGAGAGGCCTTCCTCATTGGCAAGGCGAATAAACTCTCGGAATTTTGGCATGTTATAGATACATTGTGTCTGAATAAAGTCGGCCCCGGCCTCGATCTTCTTGGCCAGGCGATGAATGCGCCACTCAAAGGGATCGGCAAAAGGGTTGGCGGCTGCACCGATAAACATTTTCGGCGGTGTATGGATTTCTTGACCGTTTAAAAATTGCCCATCATCCCGCATCTGCTTAACCATGGCTATCAGCTGAATGGAGTCGATATCAAAAACGCCCATGGCATCGGGATGATCGCCGAATTGCTGGTGATCTCCTGAAAGACACAGCATATTGCGGATACCTAGTGCGGAACCGCCGAGAATATCGGCCTGCATGGCCAGCCGGTTTCTATCCCTGCAGACCATCTGATAATTGGGCTCGAGCCCTTCCTGAATGAGAATGAGGGAAGCTGCCCAACTGGACATTCTCACGACCGCTGTCTGATTGTCGGTAATATTTACCGAATCGACGTTTCCTTTTAGAAACTTGGCCTTTTCCTTCACTTCTTCAATATCGCTGCCCCTCGGCGGGCCCAGCTCGCCTGTGAAGGCAAACTGACCCGATTTTAGAACCTTTTCCAAGTTACTTCCGGTATTGAAATGCGTTTCTGTGCTCATATGTAATCCTCTGCTTCTTGATAAGGGTAAGAGGAAAAAAGAATAATTGGTTTTATCCTTTCATTTTATCATCTTTGCTGGTTTTTTGTATCCTGGCTGGATCAGGTCCCTTGGGGATTGATCTTTCCAGCCACGGGTGGTGTTTATTTTTTTGATAGCATTCAGGCGATTTTGACCTTTGAGGCGTTCCCAGATTCTAAACCAGGCACAAGGCTGTTCGTTGCTGATTTCACAACTCCCTTTATTGGTTCCTCCGCAAGGACCGTTCAAGAGACCTTTCGCACACATGGTAATCGGGCAGATTCCACCGGTCCATCCAAGAACGCACTCGCTACAGGAACGGCATCTTTCCTCGTACCAGCCAACGGCTTGATTTACCGCGAGCCCGCTGGTGTCGACCGCCGGGAAGGTAGGAATGAGCGGATATCTTTCAGCCAGAAACTGAATGCCGACCCCACAGGCCATAGACATCAAGGCATCGAATTTTCCCTCTGTGATGATGTCGTCCAGTTCGGCCAGGTACTCACGATCACATTGCCGTTCGATGGTGTGGGCCTGAATGTCGATGGGCTCATCATCGAGCCGTCTTGCCATCTCGATTTGGGTGTTCAGCACGGCGACTTCTTTTTCCCCGCCGGTCAGGCAGACGGAAACACAGGTTCCGCAGCCGACATTCAAAACCTTGTTGTACCCCTTGAGCATCTCTTTAATCTCGGCAAAGGGTTTTCTTTGGGCAACTATCATAAAATCCTCCAAAACAGACCGGGATTTTTGTTTATCCCTCCCAGTCCAGTAAAATTCTAAAGACCGAGGCTTGCAAGACCCGGCCCGAGGTATACTCTTTCATTTTCCCCAAGCATGCCCATCGACAGACAATGCGACATATCCCATGATAGGTTTGGTCCAAGTCAAATCACCCTTATGCAGCGGCAGTGAGCTTTCTTGGTTTTGCCTTCAATGGATTGGGTCCGAGGGCCAGGATATGCTCGGTCATCTCCTGAGCGTATTTTGCAAACGTCGGTCCTTCACCAGAGGAAAGGTTATACATCCTGACACGATCGCCCTCGATGCCGATCTCCTCTAAAAGATCATGGATGTAATTGACACGCTCCCGACATTGGAGATTTCCCTCATTGTAATGACAATTGCCTTCAAGACAGCCAACGCAATAAACACCGTCGGCACCATCCTGAAAACACTTGAGCATGTACATCACATCCACTTTACCGGTGCATGGGACTCGGAGTATTTTAATGTTTGCGGGGTACGTCAGTCTCATCGAACCTGCCAGGTCCGCAGCGGAGTACCCTCAGTAGTCACAACAAAACGCTACAATAGTTGGTTTAAAATCAGCCATTATATTCCCTCCGCCAGCAGAGTTTCAATCTCGCAGGTAATTTGATCGTCTTCATAGTTATTGAGGTTGATGGCCTGTCTCGGGCAGACACAGGCGCATACTCCGCATCCCTGACAGAGCGCCGGGTCAATCTGGATCTCCCCCGCCGCCACATTGAAGCGTGGCACCTCAAATGGGCAGGACCGGACACAGGTCAGACACTTGACACAATGATCAGGGAACACCTCAGCCTTGATGGCCGACAACTTGATCTCATCTTTGGAGAGAAAAGTAACTGCCCTAGATGCAGCAGCGTTTGCTTGGATGATTGTTTCCGAGATCAGTTTCGGGCCATGGGCGGTGCCGCATAAGAAGACTGCGTCAGTTCCCATCTCCACCGGCCTCAGCTTGACGTGGGCCTCGAGGAAATATCCCTCGGGGTTGGCGTTCAGTTTCATCTTGCTGACCAGTTCATCTGAAATGTTTGGCATCACACCAGCGGAA
The DNA here is from genome assembly GCA_963709745.1 of uncultured delta proteobacterium. GTDB lineage: Bacteria > Desulfobacterota > Desulfobulbia > Desulfobulbales > Desulfocapsaceae > Desulforhopalus_A. The sequence goes on along the minus strand of CAVPXN010000012.1, from coordinate 112,389 downwards.
AGTACCAGGAGATCAGCACATATCTCGATGTCTCGCTGCAGGACATGATCCTTGACCGTTACCAGCATCCCTTCGTCTGAAGCATGAGCCACTGGTGGGTTTTCCTGATGGTAGCGGACGAAGATGACTCCCTGCTTCCTGGCCTCTGTGTAATACTCTTCCATCTGGCCATACAGGCGCATGTCGCGATAGAGGATAAAAACCTGAGTATCCGGGCTGCTTGTCTTGATAGCCAGCGCATTTTTCACCGCCGATTGACAGCAGATCCTCGAACAATTAGGCCGCCCCTCATTGCGGGAACCGACGCATTGGATCATAACGACAGAATCTAGGTCAGAGGCGCCTTTTTCCTCCAGCCGGTCACCCAGCTGGGTTTGGGTGAGTACCCGGTCGTCTTCCCCGTAGAGGAATTCCTTTGGGGTGTATTCCCCTGCACCGGTGGCGACGATGATGACACCATGCTCGATTTCCTGCGGTTCCTCCAGCCCGCCCGCACGAACCCTGGTCTTGAAGTTACCCTGAAAACCTTCGAAGTGGGCGATCTTTGAATCGGTGAGAACAGTGATTTTTTTATCCGAGTTCACCGTCGATGCAAGTTGACTGACATAGGCTCTGACATCTGCACCCTCAATGGTATGATGCAGTTTTCGGCCCATACCGCCAAGTTCTCCATTTTTTTCAATCAAGGTGGATGCAAAACCCTGCCTGGAAAGATCGAGAGCGGCGTTCATTCCGGCAATTCCACCGCCAACGATAAGGGCGTGTTTGTTGACGGGAATGACCTTGCCATGGAGTGGTTTTAACTTGACTGCACGGGCGACTGCCATACGCACCAGATCCTTGGCCTTTTCGGTTGCGAGTTCAGGATTATAGGCATGCACCCAAGAGTCCTGGTTCCTGATATTGGCCATCTCGAAGAGATATCTGTTCAGCCCGCATGCTTCCAAGGTCTCCATGAACATCGGTGCATGGGTTTTGGGACTGCAGGAGGCGACAACCACCCGGTTCAGTTTTTCCTCAAGGATCTTATCTTTGATCTTGCCCTGGGTATCCTGGCTGCAGGTAAAGAGATTGCTGTCGGTAAAGACCACTCCCGGCAGACTCTTTGAATACTCCTGTAAGCCTGGAACATCAATTACGCCGGCAATGTTGGAGCCGCAGTTGCAGACAAAGACACCGACACGCGGTTCCTGACCGGAGATATCGATCTCTTCAGGAACAACCACTGTTTTGGTGTCCGTCCCCCGCGCCTCGGCTATCATGCAACCGGCCAGGCCTGCTGCGGCGCTGGCTTCAGTCACCGAGGCTGGGATATCCTTTGGTCCCTGGAAGGTACCGCAGGTGTAGATACCCGGTCTCGAAGACGCTAAGGGGGCAAAAGGCTCACTTTCGATAAATTTGTTCTTGTTGACCTTTATCTCCAGTTTTTTTGCCAGATCGATGGTTTCGGCAGGAACCTCCAGACCGACTGAGAGAACGAGCATATCGAACTCTTCTTCCATGATTACGCCGTTTTCATCGCTAAAGCGCAGAATAAGATTTCTGTTCTCCGGGTTCTCAGTCACCGAATGAATTCTGGACTGCACAAACCGGATACCTTCCCTGTCCTTGGCGCGGTTGTAATACTGCTCATAGTCCTTGCCGAAGGAGCGGATGTCCATGTAGAAAATAGCCGCATCGATTTCGCCTCCGGAGTGTTCTTTGGCGATCATTGCGTCTTTTATCGCGTACATGCAACAGACGGAGGAGCAATAACCATTTCCGCACTTATTGTTGTCCCTTGAGCCGATACACTGGAGCCAGGCGACTTTCTTAGGCTCCTCATGATCAGATGGCCGAACCAGATGACCCAGACAGGGTCCGCCCGAACTGAGCAGCCGCTCGAACTCCAGGCTGGTCACTACATTGGGATTTTTTTTGTACAGATAGATCTCTGAAAGAGGAGTTGGATCGTATGGTTTGGCACCGATTGCGAGAATGACCGAACCGACAGTGAGATCCCTGTCAACGGCAACCTGGCTGTGATCGATAGCACCCGCAAGACAGGCATCCTGGCACTGGTAGCACTCAGAACAGATACCGCAGCTCATGCATCTGTCTGCTTCCTTCTTGGCCATTTCCTCGTTAAATCCGTAAGCGACTTCGAGCCAATTGCCCGCCCGCTCTTCAGGCGAGCGATGTTCAGCTTTTGTTCGCTCAATGATGCCTTCACCTTCAATGGCAGGTCGCACATATTCCCAAACTTTTTCGCGGCCTTCCCTGAGGTCCATGTTATTTATAAAACGGTGGATGGAAATCGCCGCTTCCTTACCGCAGGCAACCGCGTCAACCACAGATTTCGGTCCGTAGAAGGCGTCGCCGCCGGCAAAGACCCAGTCAATGGGAGTTTGCAGGGTGACAGGATCCGCCTCCAGGCCGCCCGGCCTCGAGACGGCAATTCCTTGATCGGTGATGCCTTCAAGGTTAGCGCTCTGGCCGATGGCCATGATGACCGTATCAGCGCTAAAGGTCTGACATACATTATCGTCAAATTCCGGATTAAAATGGCCGTCTGCATCAAAGACCTGCTTACAGCTCCTGAATTCGATGCCGGAAATTTTCTTATTTGAATTATCGAGAAACAAATTCCTTGGGCCAAAACTATTGACGATTTCGATATCGTCTTCCAGGGCCTCGGTGATCTCATATTCCCACGCGGGCATTTCTTCGCGACGTTCAAGGCAGATAAGCGTCACCTTCTCGGCACCCAGACGCTTGGCAACCTGGGCCACATCGACGGCAACATTTCCACCACCCACAACCACGACTTCTTTGCCAACATCAATTTTGTCACCCTTTGAAGCATGGCGGAGGAAGTCAACACCCTGTAAAACGCCTTCGATATCCTCGTTTTCGATGCCAAGCTTTCTTCCGCTGTGCAGCCCGATCGCCAGGAAGGTGGCTGAATAGCCATCTGCTTTAAGGCTTTCCAGGGTGATGTCTTTGCCGAAGGTAACACCGCATTTAAGTTCGGCACCCATCTTCTCGACCACCTTGATTTCGCCTGCCAGGATGTTCCGGGGCAAACGATATTCGGGGATACCATAGCGCATCATACCGCCGGGCTCATCCTGCTTTTCAAAAATGGTGACATGATACCCTTGTCTGAGCAATTCATAGGCGGCAGTAACACCCGCAGGACCAGAGCCGATCACAGCGATCTTTTCGCTGCGCTTTGACTCCTTGGGCGCGGGGATATATAGCTCACCTTTTTCCTGCTCATAGTCACCCAGGAAACGATGAAGCTCACGGACGGCCAGAGACTGATCCACCTGGGCACGCGTGCATTCACTTTCGCATGGATGATGACAGACCCGGCCACAGACTCCAGGAAACGGATGCTCTTCCTTGAACAGCTTCAGCGCCTCGTCATATCTGCCATCGTTGATCAGGGCCACAAAACCCTGGATGCTGACATGGGCAGGACAGGTGGCCTTACAGGGGGCGGTTCCTGACTTATTAATACCGAAGGCCCCGGGGATTGCCTGCGGATAGAGTTTGTAGATTGCTTTACGGAAATCAAGTCTTTCGTTGAACTCGTTCGGGAGTGAGACAGGGCAAACCTTTTCGCACTCGCCACAGCTCGTGCACTTTAATAGATCTACGTATCTCGGTGTCTGATGAATTTTTGCGGTAAAGTTTCCAGGCTCGCCTTCGATGCCCGTAAGCTCTGTGTTTGTCAGTAGCTCAATATTTAGATGACGGCCGACCTCGACCAGTTTAGGTGAGATTACTCACATTGCGCAGTCATTGGTCGGGAAGGTCTTATCGAGTTGTGACATCACTCCGCCAATGGCGGGGGATTTTTCAACCAGGTAAACGTAATAGCCGGACTCTGCCAGGTCAATCGATGCCTGCATACCTGCGATACCAGCTCCAACAACCATTACCGATCCACTTTTCGTGTTTGTGCCAATTCCCATTGCTAACTCCTTAAGCGCTTTTGGTTAAATCTTATCGTATATCGTCTAAATGATGTTTTATGCTATAGCGAACGACTACGAAACATCACCGATTTCGTAGATAGATCCCGCTGGGGGTGATCTCCTTTTTTGTTTACATATTCTCTTCAATTACCATGGGGTGATAAAAATTTGCTTTTCAGGCAATCCTTTTTAAACGGGCCGGGCCTGCCATTGCACTTTGGTGTCAAAGCGGGATATTAGCTTAAAACCAAATACATATCAATATTATTTATACAACTACCCGAAGGATCTCATCTCTAACAGCACACAGGGCATTTTGGTGCCGTGAACGACAGCTTTCCCAGGTCGCAAAAAGACAACATTTCTATATTGGTTTGCCCAGGTCGATAGCAAAGATATCTTCTAACAATTTGACTAACTGGCATCGCAAGTAATGGCCGCTGATCATGCTCTATAGGAAGCAGGTGTTAACGGCTTTGAGTTACCACAGCCGGTATAATTCGATAATCACTTTGGAATACAAGGTTATGCAGGTCGGCACTAGCGATAGCCCGAAGAGTAGGCAATTCGGCTGCCGCGTCGCTTTTATTAAAAACATTCAGAGGCCAACTGCCGATAGTTGCACCCAACAAATGCGGGTGGTGGAATGCATGGCCAAAGAAGGCGTGCAGAGTCACCGGATCAATACGATGCTCCGCTTGCTCCCGCCAACTCAGAGACCAGATCGCAGCGAGGTCACCGTCACCAGGCCGGATAAGCCCGGATGCGGAGACAATGCCAGTGTTCAAAAGCAGTGCTTCGTTCATCTCCATGAGGGCTTGTCGAGCGTATGGCTCCAGTAAGTCGACTGCTTTGGCGAAAAGGCTTTCCTTATCGTGCCGAGTGACGGCACTGTCGCCATGATTACCGTCACGAAGATCAATAAAATGTCGACGTAAAGCGACCAGATGAGACGGTATGGTGCGGGGGTCGGCCTCTGCTCTCATAGTGCGTTCTCCTTAAGCCTTGAAGAATGGGTGAGCGTGCGATGACAATAAAAAGTCCGAATGGAAATTTGTGGCCAAAAATTACAATCAGCAAATTTTATATTTTGGTTAACCAGGCGCTCAACCAGGGGGTACCCATCGCAGACACCTGTAGGCTGAACGTTTATCAAGCCGCTCTGCGTCTTGATCACACAGAAGAAGAGGACAATGGAATCGAGAACTAACTATGCCTCCTATTTCATAGATAAAAATATATCCTATATTTTAAACTGCTCGGAAATATATTCAAAAAAAGCAACCTGTTTTGGCTATTTTATGGTTAATATTTCTTGCTAGCCGGCCACGGATTATTTTTTTCGCAGCCAAACGATCAATAATCACCGACAGATAGATATGTCAAAGTATCATTTTGGGGCTTTGCCATGCTCGAAGATAAAAGAGAGGACAACACCAAATGAGAAAGTTCATTGAACAAGTCTGTACTATGCTTGACCATGGGGAAGATCTGGTCCTCGTCACCGTTGCCAGCCAATCCGGCTCCACGCCTCGGCTGGCCGGGGCCAAAATGGCTGTTCGGCGCGATGGCAGTATAACCGGCACCATCGGCGGCGGTCTGGTTGAGGCGTTGGCCATCAAGGAGGCCGACAAATGTTTTGCCGACCAGCGAACCCTGAGGCGCAGCTTTGATCTCAGCAACGACGATGCGGCTATCACCGATATGATCTGCGGCGGGAAACTGGAGCTGTTCCTGGAGTTTATTCAGACCGATGACGCCAATCGGCTGCTTTTTCAATCCCTGAATACCGCCATGGCCGCCGGACGCCGGGCAGCGCTGGTGTGTCCGCTCAACCCCAATGGTGGCGACAACCGCTTTGTCGTCGATCACACAGGGCACGCAAGCCCTAACGATGTCCCGGATAAACTTCTAGCAGCCGTCAAGCAGATGCGTACTTCAACCTCGGGCTGCACCATTACCACGTATGCTGAAAAGCAGTATCTGGTCAGCTCCTTTGCCGTCGGCGGCAATCTGTTTCTTATCGGCGCAGGACATGTGGCAGCCTGCACCGCAGAGGCCGCGGCCCGGGTCGGTTTTCGGGTCATTGTCATGGACGACCGCAGCGACTTTGCTAACCGGGAGCGTTTTCCCCTGGCTGAAGAGCTCAAGGTTCTACCCTCTTTTGCTGATTGTTTCAAAGAATATGATATTGACGAGGACTGCTATCTGGTCATCGTCACCCGTGGACATATGCATGACATGGAGGTGCTCGACCAGGCACTGCAGACCAGGGCCGGCTATATCGGCATGATCGGCAGCCGTAAAAAACGCAAGGCCATCTATGCCAACCTGATGCATAAAGGCGTCAAAGAGGCACAGCTGGAGCAGGTGCACTGCCCGATCGGCATGGCTATAGAAGCCGATACCCCGGAAGAAATTGCGGTGAGTATAGTCGGCGAACTGATTTCCCAGCGAGCAACCGGCAGGAAGGCATGGCAGCTCGTCTAAGTGCCATAATCCTGGCGGCAGGACTTTCTTCCCGCATGGGTCAGGCCAAACCTACCCTGCCGTTGGGGGAAGGCACGGTACTTGAACAGTGTATCAGCTTGTTCAAAAAATGCGGCATTGATGACCTGGTTGTGGTCATTGGCCATAAGAGAGAAGAAATCGGCACAATCGCCGAACGGGCCGGGGCGCAAATTGCCTACAACCCCAAGTTTGCCTCCGGGATGTACAGTTCAATTCGCACCGGGGTTCGCCATATCGGCAAGCACAGCGATGGCTTTTTCCTGCTGCCGGTAGATATTCCTCTGGTTCGACCCGGCACAATCAGATTGCTCAGCAAATCTTTTTCTGCCGCACGTTCAGGAAAAATTCAGACCGTCTACCCCCTCTTTGCCGGCAAACGTGGCCACCCACCGCTTATCGCCGGCGAACTGATTGGTTCCATCCGCAAAAATGACCGCTTTAAAGGTGGACTGCGTACCCTGCTGGCAAAACTTGAAAATAAAAAGCCGCACCAGATTGTCGAGGTTGCAGTGCCCGATGCCAATATCCTCTTCGATATGGATACTCCAGAGGATTATGCGGCCGGTCTCAATCGTTTTTCCCGCCTGGACTGCCCCACACAAGAGGAATATGCAGCTCTTCTTCTTCACTATCCCATACCCAAAAAGGGTCTGGCGCATGGTCGTCTCGTAGCGCAGATAGCGGTTGCCCTCGGCCAGGCTATGATGCAGAATGGGCGACGAGACATAGATCTGGAACTCTGCCGGGTGAGCGGTCTGCTCCATGATATAGCTAAAGGCCATTCCGACCATGAGCAGACCGGGGCGCGCTGGCTCCAGGACCTCGGTTTTACCAGGGTAGCGGAAATCGTTGCCGCCCATAAGGATATGACCTGGCAGCCGGGAGCATCGATTACCGAAAAAGAACTGGTCCACCTTGCCGACAAAATGGCTCGAGGCAACAGAATCGTCGATATACAAGAGCGATTTGTCGAAAAGATGGGGCTTTATGCCAACAATAAAGTGGCGGTCCATTCCATTAATGGTCGTTACCAAGAGGCCCGACAGCTTGCCGCCGCCTTTGAAGCAGAAGTCGGTCGGCACTTAAACGATATTGTCGCCGAGTCTCTTGCATCATGGAATCTCTGATCTATCTCATCCGCCATGCAGCAATCGACAAACCCTCGCCTCGAACTTTTCTCGGAGCATTCGCACAGTGGGGGCAGGATCTGCAATCTTTCAACCAGGAAACGGAGAGAGTTTTGCCGAGCGTGCACTTCCAAACATTCCCCCGCAGTTGCTTGACATGAACCTCTCTATGTCTATCCTGTATTACAGATTATCGGATATATCCGGACAGGAGATATTCGTTAATTGAACCCCGGTTATTGTGCAATAAACCGGGAATATTTTCTCTAGTAAAAAATACTCTAAAAATATTCTTGTTGGAGGTGCATCATGAGTGACAACAATACAAAGACTCTCTGTGCTCATGTCGATGAAGAGCTGCATATCAAAGATCCTCAAGCCTATATAGCGCTGATTCAACCGGCAACCCATTACTGTAAGGGATGCGGCCGGAGTGCGGCGAAGGCGGAAAACGTCTGTAAACCGGAAAGAATAAGCTAGTTTGCCACCTCTTCTGCCTTGCACAGGTTTTTGTACCACAATGCCAGGCAGAAGAGATAAAGTTGCGTAGACCTCAGGAGAGAATCAAGATGCTGCCGAAAATAGAAACTATCCTCTATGCTACCGGCCTTGGCCCGGGCTCACCGTATATATTTCGTTACGCTCTGGCCCTGGCCCGTCAGCATAAAGCCAAAATTGTCGCCGTCTATGGCATGGAACCTCTTACCACTTTTGGCCAGAGTCTGGTGGAACAGTATGTGTCCCACGACAGTTCAGAACAGATGCACTCTAAAGCCCGAGAAACTGTGCAAGCGAAGATGCAGAAGCGGATGGAGAAAATGTGCACCGACGAATGCGATCACGTCCCGCAATGTGACAATCCGGTCAGTGCCATTCACGTGCTTGAAGGATACCCCGCTCAGATTATTGTCAAGCTCGCCAATGACATTTCTGCCGATCTGATTGTCATGGGCGCCCAAAGTCACGGCACGGTCAGTGAAATCATGATGGGCAGTACGACCCGTAAGGTTCTCCACAGTGCAACGCAGCCGGTTCTGGTGGTGCGGATACCAAAAGATTTTACGGACGAATCTGCCGGCTTATAGGTAATGAGACGCTCGGCAATAAAGCTGAGTTAGCTGTCGTATATATCTACCCCGCACAATGAGGTGTTCATGACGCAAAAATGTCCTTATTCTTCTGAAGACAAACGGCTGTCGCTTGCAGGACCGGTCAATTTTCGAGATCTAGGCGGCTATCAGACCGGGGACAATCGTCAGGTAAAAAAAGGGCTGGTCTTTCGCTCAGACCATCTTTCCCGCCTGACCCATGAAGACCAGACAACCCTGCAGAACCTGCAGTTCAAAGTGGTCTGCGACTTGCGAACGCAGCGCGAACAGCAACAAGCCCCTGATATTCTGCCACAGGACGGCTCAATTCGCCTGCTCTCATTGCCGGTCCAGGCTAATGGCTTTGATCCATCAACGGTGATGAGCCGTCTGCAGGCAGGAGATGACGCCTGGCTGACCATGGATTTTTTCGTTGATCTCTACCGGCGTTATCTGGATGATTTTGGGCCGGTATGGGGTACGGTTCTCCGTCTGATTTCCCACAGCGAGAACCTGCCTCTGGTTTTTCACTGTACCGGCGGCAAGGACCGTACCGGAATATGCGCCGCGCTGTTGCTGGCCACACTCGGGGTACCGGAGGATAGCATTCTGTCAGATCATGATCTCTCCAATAGCTGCAACGCTGAACGGCTGCAACCTATCTACGCGCGCTTTGCCGAAATCGGCATCCTTCCTGACCGGGCCGCGCCCTACCTGGCGGCGCCGGCCGAGCCCCTTGTCGCCATGCTGGAGCATCTGAAAAAGAAGTACCGGAGCGTTGATGAATATCTGCTCAAGAAGGCAGGACTGGACCAGACTACTCTCTGCGCCTTGCAGGCCGGTCTGCTGCAATGAACACCCCGCTCAACTGGACCGGGCATAATGATCGCACCGGCTGCGGCGGAGAAATTCTCACGCCATCGGTCTTACCCGCGTCATTGCATCGCCAGTCCCGTTTGGCGGCAGTGCTGCTTTTTGGTCTCTGGTTGCTCTGTGTCTTTGCAGTTTGGCCGGCAGTGCCCATCAATCTGAAAAGTGTTGTCTCTTTTTTACCCGGGCTTGCAGTAACTTTTTATATCCGGCGACAGCTGGTGCGGCATCTGGCCGCCAATCATCACCCGGACAACAACGACCTAATGTATATAACCCTGGGAGCAGCCAACTGGATAACCCTTGCCCGGGCCGGCGGCATCATCGTCCTGGCCGGTTCTTTGCCCCTTGCTCTTTTTGCCGGCGATACGCCGCTGCAGAGCCTTGATTCTCCGATCCGGGCCTGGATTCCGGGACTTCTTTACCTGGCTGTCGCCCTGGCCGATCTCCTTGATGGCTATATCGCCCGCAGACAAAACCAAGAAACCGAGCTCGGCCAAAAACTCGATATGGCAACCGATGCCGCCGGCCTGCTGGTCGCCGGCCTGGTGGCCGTGACTCTTGGCCGTCTGCCCATCGCTTATCTGCTGGTCGGAATTGCCTACTATCTGTATACCTTCGGCATCTGGCTGCGCCGTTGTTGGGCGCTGCCGGTAATTGCCTGGCGGGCTCGGCCTTACGCAAGAATTATCGCCGGTTGCCAGATGGGTCTGGTTGCTATGGCGCTGCTGCCGATGTTTGATCGTCCTTTCTCGTTTGTCGCCGGCTATTTTTTTATGACGCCCCTGCTGTTCGGCTTTGTTCGCGACTGGCTGGTTGTCTCCGGCCAGCTGGCAACGAATGATAATCAGCAGGCATCAATTGACTTGCAGGTGCGATCCTTTATGCAGTGGCTGTCGCCAATCCTGCGTCTGCTTCTTCTGATAGGGGCTGTTGTCACTGTCACCCACTCCACCATGTTATCGACCCATATATGCTGGCAAACCAGCTTCTACCTCTGCTGCCTTATGGCGGGGCTTGGGTTTCTGGGCCGCAGCGCAGCGCTGGTGCTGGTGCTGCTGCTCGGCTGCACTGTCTCACCCCTTGGCACTTCACCGCTATCGATCGGTATCTTCAGCATCACGGTTATTTTGGTTCTTGCCGGAACTGGTCGCCTGTCCTTGTGGTCCCCGGAAGAACCCCTTCTCTATCGCGACGAAGAAAGCAGCAATACGACAGCCTGCGAGGCGATATGAGCCGAACGAGAGTCATCACCCGCAATCGGCTGTTTGGCGTATTGAACCTGATTCTCGTCTGGTACGCGCTGCGCAGCATAAGCTGGGATCCGGTCTGGCGCCTTTTGAGTGGTATCAGCATACCGGCTATCCTGGTCATAGTCATGGTTAACCTGCTGATGCTGCCCTTGATGGCGGCCAGGTGGTGGCTGCTTCTGAAAACCCTGGGTGCCCCGATCACCCTGCTCAGTGCCTGCGGCTATCGCATGGCTGCAGGAACCATCAGCTATCTTACTCCGGGCCCTCTTTTTGGCGGCGAACCACTGGCAATTTATCTGCTTTTCCAGCGACAGGGCATAGGGCTGCCCACGGCGGCAACATCGGTGGCTATCGACAGGCTGCTGGAACTTCTGGCCAGCTTTATCGTCCTGCTTTTTTGTCTGAGCGCTCTCGGCGTAAGCGATGGCAAACTCTTGCCGGGAGATCGGGGACTGGATCTATTGATCGCTCTGCTAACAGGTCTCACCGGCCTCGCAGCGGCATTTTTTACTGGAATGAGGCCTCTTTCGCGATTGCTGGACCTGGTCAATAATCTTCATCGAAAATATTGGTCGACAGCAGGGGGCAGAACATGGTCAATGACGAAAACAATCGCCAAAGGAGAAGATCTGACACAATCGCTCTTGCGCGACCATCCATGCTCTTTTCTGCTCGCCAACCTACTTTCTCTAGGCCAATGGGTGACGATATTTGCTGAATTCTGGCTGATGTCTTTTTTTCTAGGTACTCCTCTTTCTTTCAGCCAGCTCACCGCCATAGTTGTCGTGGCACGACTGGCCTTTTTCACTCCCTTGCCGGCAGGCATCGGGGTTCTGGAAACAGCCCTTCCCTGGGTGACGGCCATGCTGGACCTGGGCAGTGCTCTGGGTATGGGCCTCTGTCTTATTATTCGATTTCGTGATGTTGCCGTTAGTATAGCGGGACTCGGACTCACCTGGAAATATTTGACCCATCAGATAAATATTATACCAGCAGAAGGCATGACCGCCTGGAGCGGAGAGTTACCATTAACCGGGGTACTAAAACAGAAGGAGAATAGATGAATTATTGCCCGGAAAACGCATGGTTTGATCGGCTGCCGAGCCTGGCCGAAGAGTTTTTGGCCCGACACCAGCGGCCGCTGGTCACGGTTTCCTATGCCCAGAGCATCGATGGCAGCATCGCTTCCCGCAACCACAAGCCTCTGCAACTGAGCGGTGACCAATCGATGATTTTAACCCATCGTATCCGGGCCGTATGCGATGCCATTGTCGTCGGCATCAACACCGTACTCGTCGATAATCCACAACTCACGGTCCGTCTGGTTAATGGGATGAATCCACAGCCGATTGTTCTTGACAGTAATCTGCGCACTCCCCTGGAGGCTAAACTGCTGGCGCGCACCGACCATAAATGCTGGCTGGCCTGTTTGCGCACCGACGATCTTCACAGGATCAATGCCCTGAGCGATAGAGGGGTAGAGCTTATCTGCTGCCGCCACGACCATCTTGGCCGGGTCGATCTGCCGGATCTACTAAACCAGCTCGGCAAAAAAGGGATCCGCAGCATCATGGTTGAAGGCGGCAGTCAGGTTATCACCAGCTTTATCGAATCGCGACTGGTGGACCAGATGATCATTACCATCGCACCGCACCTGGTGGGAGGCCTGCCCCTATTGAACAGGCCGATAGTCAGCAATGGTTCGCTGCTGCGACTCGATGCGGTATCCTACCAAATCTGTGGTCAGGACATCATCCTCTGGGGACAGCCGCATTGGCAAGGGCTTGTGCAATGAGACAGCATCGCCTGGTTTTTCCTGCGCCGAAACAAATCACCATCGAGGCCGGAGAAACTCCGGAGCCTGCCACAAACGAGGTACTGGTTCAGACCCGTTATTCAGCCATCAGCCCCGGAACCGAGATGCTGGTCTATCGCGGTCAGTGGCCGCAGGGGGTACCGCTGGACACTACCATTGATGCTCTCACCGGAGACTTTGCCTATCCGCTCAGTTACGGGTACTGTGCGGTTGGCAGGGTTATCGGTGTTGGCGCTGCGGTTAAAAACGATTGGCTAGGTCGCCGGGTCTTTGCCTTCCAGCCCCATCAGGATCTTTTTTGCGCAAGACCAGAGACCCTCTGTCCCATTGCCGCTGACATCAATGACGAAACCGCGCTTTTTCTGCCAAGCATGGAAACGGCGGTCAACCTGCTGCTGGATGGCAATCCGCTGATCGGCGAAAAAGTCATCGTCATCGGTACGGGTATAATCGGTCTATTGACCACCGCCCTGCTCGCTCGTTTTCCTCTAAGGTCTCTGACCGCCCTTGACAGCTATCCCCTGCGGCGTGCAGCCGCCCTGCGCCTTGGCGCAGATGCCTGCCTGGATCCGGCGGATGCCAGTGCTTTTGCGCAGTTGGGCGGCGTGGTCGGGCAGGGTGGGGAGGCGGATCTGGTGTATGAACTCTCCGGCAACCCGGCGGGGCTGGATATGGCCCTGGCGCTGACCCGCTTCAGTGGTCGGGTAGTGGTGGGCTCATGGTATGGCGCAAAGAAATTGCCGCTGGATCTGGGTTCATTTTTCCATCGCGGCCGGCTGAGCCTTATCAGCTCGCAGGTGAGCAGCATCGCCCCGCAGCTGAGGGGTCGTTGGTCGTCCGGTCGGCGACTGGCGCTGGCCTGGGAAATGTTGCGTGAAATCCGGCCGGTCGGCTGCATCAGCCACCGATTCGCCCTGGCGGATGCAGCTCCGGCCTATGCCCTCATTGACCGCAGCCCGGAAGAAACTATTCTGGTCATTTTTGACTATCAAATGAACAAGCGGCAGAAGACTTGAAAAGGAGACAAAAGTATGATGTACAGCCTTGGCATACAGCGCAAATTCAACGCCCGACATTACCTTATCGGCGGCGACTGGGGAGAGGAAAATATCGAGCATTCGCATAACTACCGGCTGGAACTCATCCTGGAAAAACCGACCCTGGATCAGCATGGTTTTCTGGTCGATATCGTCGAGGTGGAAAGTCAGCTGGATCAGGTCGTCGCCGATTTTTCCGGCAAGACCCTCAACATCCTGGCCGCTTTTGCCGGAGGTAACCCCAGCATCGAGAGGCTGGCGACCATCCTCAACGATATCTTCCGCAAGCGATTTACGGCTTATGGGCTGAGCGCCGTCACCATCATCATCCACGAGGATGATATCGCCTGGACTTCCTGCCGCGTTGCCTGCTGATGCGTATCGGCCTGATTAGCTACGGCAGCCTGGATATCCTCACCGGCGGCAACCTCTATGACCGAATCGTTGTCAAGGGCCTCGCTGGACTTGGCCACAAAGTGGAGGTGATCGAGCTGCCCTCTGTGCCATACCGCCGGCGGCTCTGGCATAATTTTCGACCGGGGCTCTACCGCCGCCTGCTGGCGAAAAACCTCGATATCCTGATCGAAGACGAACTGTGTCATCCTTCGCTAACGCTGATCAACAGGCGACTGCGGCGACAGGCTGATCGCCCGCTGCTCATCGCCCTCGTCCATCATACCATGAGCGACGAACCCCGCCATCTTTTGCAGAACAGGTTGCTGGCTCTTATCGAACGCAGCTTTCTCACCTCGGTAGACGGCTTTATCCATAACTCGGTAACGACCCGGGATAAGGTGGCAGCCCTGGCACCGCATAATCTCTCCCAGGTCATTGCTTATCCTGCGGGAGACCGATTGGGAAAAGCCCTGGCAACTGACATTATTCATCGGCGAACCCACCTCCCCGGCCCGCTGCAGTTGCTTTTTTTAGGCAATCTGATACCAAGAAAAGGTTTGGGTCCCTTGCTGCAGGCGCTCGCCGGACTTGATCGCAAATCCTGGCACCTCACAGTTGTGGGTGGACCTGAATTTGACCCTGCTTACTCCCGACAGATGCACCAGCTGGTTGAAAAGCTTGATCTCTTACCATCGGTCAAATTTCTTGGCTTACTCCATGACGATGAGCTGCGGAAGGTATTGACGAGCTGCCATATCTTCTGCATGCCATATGCCTATGAGGGTTTCGGCATTGCTCTTATTGAGGCAATGGGTTTTGGTTTGCCGGCCATTGGCTGTCGCAGCGGAGCAGCAGGAGAAACTATCGACCATGGAGTCAATGGCTACCTGCTCGCAGCAGACGATATTTCAGGGCTGGCACCACTCTTGTCCCGCCTGCACCAGGATCGCGAGCAACTGCTCCGCCTCGCTCTGGCAGCGAAAACCACATCTCTCAACCATCCCGGCTGGCAGGACAGTATCATGGCTATCAATACATTTCTACAGCAGATGCACAAGGGACGACCGGTAGCAGGATCATGAAAAGACATGAAATCCAGGGAATCGCCGATGCCACCGGCAAGAGCTTTAGCTCCCACTATCTCGCGGTAAAAAAGAGCATCGATGACCGGGCCCTCAACCACTATGTCCGGCAAACTCTTTTCAAAGCCCTGCAACAGCTTGGCCCAAAAAAGGGGAAGGAGGTGCATATTATCGAGGTCGGTGCCGGGATCGGTACCATGTTTGCCCGGATGGTCGACTGGCAGCTTTTGCCTGGTCCTGCGACGTATCTGGCCACCGATAACGACCCTGCCCAGCAACAGGCGGCGCGTTGCTATCTGGCCCACTGGGCGCAACAACGCGGGCACGTTTTATCCTGGCCTGAGCAGTATCATGGCCTGCTCAATACGCCAAGGGGAGAGATATCACTTATTCTTACAACTCGCAGTATAGAAGAGCTGACGACCAGCATCCATCCAAGAGGCCCTTTTCATCTGCTGCTCGCCCATGCCGTGCTTGATCTGGTCGATGTCGCTGCCGTGCTGCCGCAGCTCCTGGCCCAGCTGGCCGATGGCGGTCTGGCTTATTTAAGCTGCAATTTCGACGGCGAAACCGTATTTCTGCCGGCAAGTAAAGACGATAAAGTGATCATCCGGCGCTACCATGATTCCATGGAGATGCGCCAAACCGGGGCCAGTCGAACGGGCCGCAGCCTGCTGACCATGATGCAGGGCCCGGAGCTCGACATCCTGGCTGCCGGCAGCTCCGACTGGATAATCCATCCCGTTGGTCGACAGTATACGCAGGATGAATGCTTTTTCCTGCATGCCATCATCGACACCGTGGCCGCAGAACTTGCCCGACAAGCGAATCCGCCAGCTGGCCTCTTCGCCTGGGCCGAGGCACGGCACAGGCAGGTGGAGGTGGGAGAATTATCTTTTCTGGCCAGACACCTCGATCTTTTGGTCAGGCGTATACAGGCACCGCCATGAGATATACCAGGTTTCAATTGCCGCCGGCTCTGTCATTTCTTGCCGCCTTCGCCCTGCTCAGCGTGCTGCTGCACTTGCAGTACCCGGCCGATCATTTTTTCTCTTTAAAGCTGCTGCAGCCATCGATCGATGTCTGGCTGCTCCTCGTCCTTCTCACCCTGACTGCCGGCTGGGGCAAACATCTGCTCACCTGCACCACGGCATTGGTCTGGCTGGTCTTCATGGTGCTGCGGTTGATCGAAATCGGCGATGCCGTTGCCCCTATGTATCTTAATCGCCCCTTCAACCTGTATCTCGATTCGACATATATTTTTAGTCTCTTCGACCTGCTGCAGACTACATCCGATACTCAAGGAGTAATCCTGATGGCTGTAAGTGCAACAGCGGTAAGCTTTGGTTTTATCACCCTCAGTTGGGTGGCCTGGCGAACAGCGGCCATTGCCCTTGCTGCCGATAAACGGGTACGATGGTTCTTTCTCGGCGGTTCATTGCTCTTTTTAAGCATGGCTTTTCAGCAGAACTGGTATCCGCCGACCACGCCCAGCATCCTCCGGCTGGGCCAGGAAATACGTTCAAGCCATCGCCAGCACCAGCTGCAGCAGGCCGTTATCAACCGTATGGAGGATACGGCCCGGCAAAGAGATGATCAACCGGTCTCTCTCGCTGCACTGCAGGGGGCCGATGTGCTGCTTTTTGTGGTGGAATCCTATGGCCGGACGGTTTACACCAGGCCGCAGTACCGGCAGGCGATGCTGGCAACCATGACCGGTCTTGCCGATACGCTCTCACAGCATGGTTTTATGGCGGTCTCCTCGTATCTGGTGTCACCGACATACGGCGGCATTTCCCATCTGGCCCACGGCACCCTGGAATTCGGTTTCAAGGTACAGAACGATCTTGAATATAACGCTTTGCTCCGTTCCAAACTTCCGCCCATGGCGTCCTTTTTCAACCATAGCGGCTACCGCAGTGTTTCGGTAATGCCCGGCACCCGTTTTATCTATCCGCAAGGCGCAGCTTATGGCTATAAGCAGGTCTATTACGCCGAACACCTCGATTATCACGGCCCCGCCTTTGGCTGGGCACCCATGGCCGACCAGTTCGTTCTCGACCAGGTGCATCGCCATGAATTCGTCAAGCGTTCGCAGCCGCTCTTTGTTCGCTACGTGTTAGTCAGCAGCCACGCATCCTTTAAGGTACAACCACCTTACATTACCGATTGGGACAGCGTCGGCAATGGTGCTATTTATCATAAGCTGCCGCCGATCCGTTACCCTGTATCCTGGCCTAATCTGAAAAATGCCGGCGAGGCGTACCTGCGTTCTCTCGATTACGAGTTCCATCTGTTGGGCGACTATCTGGCCAAATATGTCAGACCCAATACGTTGATTATCATTTTAGGCGACCATCAGCCAAACCTGCAACTCACCGACGAAGGAGAACCTTTTTCGGTGCCGGTGCATATCATCAGCGGCAGTACCCGGCTGCTCGACCCATTTCGGAGGCGCGGCTATACTTCAGGCCTTATTCCCACCCAACCCCTGCCACATGCCGGGATGGAAACCTTCCTTCAGGATTTCCTGGACGACTTCAAGTAAATTGCCGATAAATCCCTCGCCATTGACTCGATCAGATCCCGGTGGGCAAGACAGCTTCGCTATGCACCGGGGATGGCCATTGCCCCATACCAGGCGCCGGCCAGCTGACCATAGATGGCGCCGGTGGTGTCGGCATCATTACCCAGATTGACCGCGAGAAGTGCGCCCTCAATGAAAGTGGTGGAACCCGCAAAGGCCCAGAGAGCCGCCTCCAGAGACTCGACGACAGAGCCGCTGCCGATGATCGCCGGAGGGTCTTTATGCTGAGAGGAACCAAGGGCAATCGCTTCAATTTCCGGACAGAGCGGCTCCTGCAGAGAAACAGAGACAAAAAAATACCCCGCATCAACCAGATTTTTCCGGTTAATGTGGGGTATAAGTTATGGAACAGAGACAGGAGAGGCTATCTCCAGACCCATTCTGTTTTCAGATCAAGCTTTTTTTCGTCTTTGAAGAAAACGACTTCATTGCCGTCGAATTCACCAAATGGAACATACCATAAGACAACGGAGACATTCAATTCGTCATTTACCAGTTCCCTCTGTCCTTTTGCACCTTCTGCGGGATCTTTAAAAGGATAGGTGATTTC
The DNA here is from genome assembly GCA_963709745.1 of uncultured delta proteobacterium. Classification (GTDB taxonomy): domain Bacteria; phylum Desulfobacterota; class Desulfobulbia; order Desulfobulbales; family Desulfocapsaceae; genus Desulforhopalus_A. Next base: position 94,107 of record CAVPXN010000012.1, on the reverse strand, counting down.
AAAGGTTTCATGAACTCGTGCCAGAGGTGGAATACTTGTTTCGCGCAGCAGGCCACTCTTTTCGTACGGCCCTCTGCCCATTTCTTTGCCTCGTCCCAGACGTCCGGGAAAGGGCATATAAATACGTTCACTTTTATAGATTTCTTTACCATCATCTGTTTTCGCGGTCACTTCCAGGACCAGCCGGTTTGGAGTAGGTCAGCCGTCCGGGATGCCATGTCCCGTCTTGTTATAGATTTCAACATTGACGATACCAATTGGCAGGACCCCTTCTTCCTTATTTTTCCGCCAGAACAGGGATCTTCCTTCGACCTTGACATCAACTGCCATCTTCCGCATCGTTTCATCACGGTAGGACTGCATATTATGGCCTAGTCCAGACTTGACCATATGACATTCCTGGCATGTTTCACTACCGCCATGCGCGACATAGGCAAAAAGGTAGCTGCCATAGGCCGTGGCGCACTGAGACGGATGATCCAGCTCAAAATTCGGTCCGAGACCGTGGCACTGGCCGCAAAAAATTGATTCATTAATGGCCGGAGCTATCGCCATCTTGGGATGGCTTTCATCTTCATGATCGCCTTCCTGGGCACCATATACCGTATCAGGCTGAGGATAGCCGTCGGCATACTTATGAATTATTGCCATCTTATTATGACAAACCATACAGCCGATATTTAAGCTGGCGATAGTTTGTTCCAGTTTTTCCGCCTTTTCCGTCTCACCATCTTTATGGGCTTTAAGCCAACCACGGATGGTGGCGACAATCTCCCGGGCGACGTCATCGGTTGCTTCATCAATTTGCGGCAGATGACATTTCATGCACATCATCAGGCTTTCAACAGTGATATCGGAATCTTTTTTTACCCCGGAATACGGGAAAAGCTCCAGACCCTTGTCAATAGCGGTAATGATGGTCGGCGCCGTACGGGGCGTGCCAAGGATGGATTTGGCATGCAGCGATTCCGACCATTCATCATGCACATCCTCATGACACTCCATACACTTGCTGGAGTCATATCGGGCGGCTAGTTCGGCAATGGTTTTGGCCTTGGGCAGTGGTTTGGGCTTTGGACCGCCCTCACCAAAGGCCCCTGACGACCAGAACATGCATGCAATTATGCACACAAACACAATGGGCCAAGCGTTTTTCATGTTTCCTCCTGCACCTTAGAGTTAGAAATAGGGGACATCTCACCAAGATACTGCAAGCTTTAAAAGAGGCAATTACTGTTCATAATTGCTACTGTATTTACCTGCCTAAGTCAATTACCACGCCGTCGTATCAGAACCGGGGCCTTAGACGGCGAACTCATACTTGATCGCCGGATGATGTTTATACCCCACCAGCTCAAAGTCATCGGTACTCACCCAGGTCTCCAGATCGTGCAGGGCTTTAATATCCGGATTAATTTTCAAATGAGGCAGCGGCAAGGGTTCGCGCTGCATCTGAACATCGCGCAGCAGTTCCAGCTGGTCTTCATAGACATGGACATTGACAATTTTATGGAACGCCCGGGCTGGTTCCAGGCCGGTTATCTGAGCCATGATCATCAGCAGCCAAGCTACCTGGATCTGATTAAAACCATGTCCCAGCGGCAGATCGTCGGAACGCTGATAGGACGTTAAATATAATTTTTTACCTAAGATACTAAAGGTATGAGTGTGCATACAGGAGTTCAGACAGGCCCGGTCCCGCTCGCCGGGATTCATAAACGTCATGATCTCGCTGCGATTGTCAATGCCATGGCGCAGATCATTATAGACATTTACCAGCTGATCGATAACTTTACCTTCGGGATTACGCCAGTTTCGGCCCTGGGCGCCATAACAGCGGCCCATATCGTCCTTGCCCTGGCGAAATGGATTGCTTAGCCATTCAGGATTTTCATTGGCATTGGCATTCCAGGTATTGCAGCCGATTTTTCTAAAATCGGCTGCACTGGTGTAGCCTCGCAGATATCCGAGCATTTCTGCAATAGCCGGTTTCCAGAACAGCTTTTTGGTGGTCAATACCGGCAGTAAACCATCGCTGACATCATACTCCAGATCCGCATTGATAACAGTCAGGCAACGCTTTCCGGTGCGTTTGTTTTCAACCCATTCACCGCTGTCAATGACCCGGCGACACAATTCCAGGTATTGTTTCATGCTGATTTTCCTCCAGGCAGTACTAAAAAAACAGGTAATTTATAGATAAGATAAAGTATAACAAATTTAGCGTAGCCCGAAACTAGAGAACTTTTATCTAACCAAAAAACCATGAAACAGTTATCGGTTTTTGCAACATCCGCTCGGCCGACCGACATTCCTCTGGCCGAAAAAGTCAGACCGCACAGTCTTGACGATATCAAGGGTCAGGATAAACTCCTGGCTGTCGGCACCGCGCTGCGCCGGATGATCGAGCAGGACGCCTACAATTCCTTTATTCTCTGGGGCCCGCCTGGAACCGGCAAGACAACAGTAGCCAAACTTATTGAAAATACGACACGTCATACCTTTTGCGCGCTGAGCGCTGTTATGAGCAAAATCAGTGACGTCAAGGTACTGATGGCCGGAGCACAACAGATCCATCGGCTGGAAAATCGCAATACCATCGTTTTTGTCGATGAGATCCACCGTTTCAATAAATCGCAGCAGGACGCTTTTCTTCCCTACGTCGAATCCGGCGCCGTCATTCTAATTGGCGCAACAACTGAGAACCCGTCGTTTGAGGTCATTCCCGCCCTGCTGTCGAGATGTCACGTCTTTGTCCTTGAGTCATTAACGGATAGCGATCTGCAGACTATCCTGGCCCGGGCCCTGCCGGAAATTACCAAAAGATTGACAATTGACGATGAGGCAATTGAGCTGCTGGCTGAAAAAGCCGGGGGCGATGCCAGAAGGGCCCTCAACGACCTCGAGCTGGTGGCTGGAATTGCCGAAATCGGCGATCATATCACCTGCGATTTTGTCGCCGAAGCGATACAAAAAAGATCGTTATTCTACGATAAACGCGGCGAAGAGCATTTTAATCTGATCTCCGCCCTGCAGAAATCAATCCGCGGCAGCGATCCCCAGGCGGCGCTCTATTGGCTGGCGAGGATGCTCGAGGCGGGCGAGGATCCACTCTATATTACCAGAAGACTGGTGCGTATCGCCTCGGAAGACGTTGGCCTGGCCGATCCCCAGGCGATCGTCCAGGCAATGGCGGTTAAAGAGGCCGTCCATTTTCTCGGCATGCCGGAGGCCAGCACTGCGCTCAGCCAGTTAACCATCTATCTCGCTGCCGCTCCCAAAAGCAACGCCCTGGAAACCGCCTATAACAGCGCCAAAGCCGACGCCGAAAAAACCAGCCATTTTAAGGTACCTCTGGCCGTACGCAACGCACCGACCAAGCTGATGCAGGAGTTAGGTTACCATAAGGGCTATCGTTATTCGCACGATTTTGCCAATCATTACAGCTATCAGAGATATTTCCCGGACCAAATGGCCGAAAAAAACTATTATCAGCCATCTACATTTGGCTTTGAAAAGGAAATCCGTAAAAGGCTCGATTGGTGGAACAGCCTGAAAAAACGGCAGCAGAAAGATGAGGAGGAGAGTGCAGACAAAAAATAGCGACGGTACTGCAGCTGAATCGGCAAATACCTAATGTTTGCCATTTAGAGCATTTCATGGTACTAACCGACAGCTTAAGAAACTGCAACCCTATAAGATAGCTGATAATTTCCGGTATCTCCAGAGCTCATGAATTTTTTCTACGATAAGATAACCTATCTCTTCGATCCGCTGCATCACCTCTGGGAGCATGAAAAAATCCATCGAAAATTCTCTTTTGCCCTGGTGCTGTTCTTTTTATGCAGCGTCATCAGTATCGAGTTGAACCGCCAAAGCCTGCTGCCATCCGCCTTTTCGTCAATAGTACCAAAAAATCATTTTTTTGCAGTCCAAGGAGCCTTCACCGTCGTCCTTATCCTCGAGGTGATCAGTCTGGTCTTCACCATCCCCTGTTCGTTCAGCCGCTCCGTCGGCAAGCAGTTTGAGATTCTAGCCCTTATTCTAATGCGCAACGCCTTTAAGGAACTGGCGCAATTTCCGGAGCCGATAAGCTATATCGGCAACGAACAGGCGATATTAAACATTCTCTATAATGGTTTTGGAGCACTACTTATCTTTGCCCTGCTGGGTTATTATTATAGGGTGCAGGCCCGGGGTACCGATGAAAAAATGGTGGCAGCGGATCTCTACATCTTCGTCGCCGCCAAGAAAGGGATCGCCCTGGTACTGCTGGCTTTTTTCATCTTCATGGGGATCAACAGCGGGATCGCCACCCTGGCCGGTATCCCTCACCCGGATTTTCTCCACGGATTTTATACCCTGCTGATTCTGACCGACATCCTTATCGTCCTCATCTCGCAATGCTTTCAACCTTCTTTTTATGCAATTTTTCGCAACTCCGGCTTTGCACTGTCAACTCTGATTATCCGGCTCGCCCTGGCCGCACCGCCATTATACAATGCCCTGCTCGGCCTCGCCGCGGCACTGCTGGCTATCCTGTTGACTCTGATCAGTCGCTCTTTATCCGTCAAAAAACATTAATGGACTGGTAAAAAGATCTTCATTACCACTTGTGTAGGGGCTCACCTGCGTGTGTGCCTGTTTTTCGGTACATTTCTGAGAATAAAGTTGTTGCGGAGTTCTCAGTCTTACTTACAAACAACAGCTCGTTCTACCGTACACAGCGCCACTGGTCGTCGACCCTAATAAAGTGCGGTCGAAAGTTCCTTTTATAATTCATGGCCGGAACCGAATCAATGAGATATCCAAGGTAGAGGTAGGCGACATCCCATTGCCGACATAAATCGACCAACTGCTGAATATTATAGGTGCCCAGACTACGCTGGGACTCCTCGGGATCAAAAAAGAAATAGACGGCGTTCAGCCAGTTATAACCTATATCGACAATTGCCGTGCCGACCAGTCGCCCATCGACCCGGTATTGAATCTGAGCGCTGTTAACAATTGTATTGAGAAAAAAGTCCCGATAATAACCCGAGGCATTGTTATTTTCTTTCGGATAGCGGTTTTGCAGAAATTTTTCACATAACTCCAGGGTTTCGGAATCAGGATACAGCGGCAAAATAGTCATTGCCACATCCTGATTTTTTCTCAGCGCCCGGCGCTGATTGCGATTAGGCCGGAACTCCTCGGGATGTAGCCGAATTGGGATGCAGGCGGAACAGCTCGGACACTGCATATTATACAGGCAGTTGCCGTTTCGCCGATAGCCGGCGGCCAGAAAAAGCTCCATCGCCCGCTCACCAAGCGGTGCGAAGTTGGCCTGGTGAAACCGAGCTACAAAGGGCAGGCCATACGGACACCTGATATCTATCGATACAAAGAGATGTTCTACCCGGGATATAACCGACGCAAATTCCGCCCGGCATTTCTCATCATAGCTAAACGTGACATCTCGCATAGCATTATTCTCCAGCCAAAGAATCTACACTAATCCTTGATCGAGCATGGCATTCACCACCTTGACAAAACCGGCTATATTCGCCCCGGCCAGATAGTTACCGGGACTGCCATATTCAATCGCTGCCTCCAGACAGGTCCGGTGAATCGATTTCATGATCTGTTTCAGCCGGTCGTCGACTTCTTTTGCCGGCCAGGAAAGACGCATTGAGTTTTGCGCCATCTCCAGCCCGGAAACCGCAACACCTCCGGCATTGGCAGCCTTGCCGGGTGCATAGCTGATATGGTGGTCATGAAATATATCGATAGCTTCCGGGGTGGTCGGCATATTTGCCCCTTCGCAGATAAGCCGGACACCGTTTTTGACCAGATGGAGCGCATCCATATCGTTTATTTCATTTTGCGTAGCACAGGGAAAACCACAATCGGCCGCATGGTCCCACAAAGGATTATAGCCAAGAGATGGGTTGACCGGGGTATAGACGACACCTGGAAACTGTTCAGCATACTCGCTTATTCTTCCCCGGCGGATGTTTTTCAACTCTTTGATAGATGCCAATTTTTCCCGGTCAATGCCCTGTTCATCAAAGATATAACCGGAGGAATCGGAAAGGGTGAGCACCCGGCCGCCAAGATTAATAATTTTTTCGGCGGTAAACTGGGCAACATTGCCCGATCCGGACAGGATGCAACGTTTATTTTCCAGCGTATCGCTCTTTGTGTGCAGCATTTCCGCAGCGAAATACACTGCGCCGTAACCAGTGGCCTCGGGGCGGATAAGGCTCCCTCCCCAGGCAAGGCTCTTGCCGGTCAGTACCCCGGTGAATTCATTTTTCAGCTTTTTATACATACCGAACAGGTAGCCAATTTCCCGGGCACCGACCCCGATGTCTCCGGCAGGCACATCGGTGTTGGGACCAATATGCCGATACAGCTCACTCATAAAAGACTGGCAGAAGCGCATAACCTCGTTATCCGACTTGCCCTTCGGATCAAAATCGGCCCCCCCTTTACCGCCGCCCATAGCCAGAGTGGTCAGGGAATTTTTAAAGACCTGCTCAAAGGCTAAGAATTTGATAATGCCGAGATTGACTGAGGCGTGAAAGCGCAACCCCCCTTTATATGGGCCGAGCGCACTGTTCATTTCCACTCGGTAGCCTCTGTTCACCTGCACCTGCCCCTCATCGTCCATCCACGGCACCCGAAACATGATAACTCTTTCCGGCTCGGTTATCCTGGCCAAAATCGACTGTTGTCGGTAGGACAGGTTACGATCGAGTACCGGCTTGACGCTTGTCAATACTTCCTGCACCGCCTGGTGGAATTCATGCTGTTCCGGGTCCCGGACCCTGATCTGATCAGTTATCTCGTCCACTAACATTCTCCTGGTAAGCTCGATCTTTGATTCCACACCTCTTTTCCCTCTATGGTGCAGACCATTGTACATGGTTTTTCCATTTGGAACAGAACACTTTCCGCTTTTTTGCCGTCACATTTCAGGATAAAGGGCGCAGCAAGCCGCACATGATGCACATAGCGCCCTTTGTCCACCAGAGTCTGCTCTTTCAGCCAAGACCAGTCAAGATAATCGGTCGAAGGTGCGCCATTCTGCCGACCATTTTCATGAAGGCTCAGATAAGGGATACCAAGGGAGGTGATATTTTGAAAAAAATGAGTCCCCTGGGATGGCTCGGCCCTGATTTTATCGTTCTGTACTTCAATTATAGCGGCAACGCCCCCGATATCACCCCACTGAACAGGTATGCCCAGCCAGGGATCGGCCGAGCCCCATCGCCCGGGGCCAATGAGCAAAAATGGTCTATTGTCACCAACCAGCCGACGGTTCATCACTCCGATTTCTCCGACCATCTCCATGGTTTTCGTCCCGTCAAATGACTCCGGACAAACGTAAATTATATCGGCCATGTTCGAAAAAATGCCATGGCCAAGTGATTTGCCAACCCGACAGAAGGCCTTTTCTCTCTCGTGATCGCAGATCTGGACTTCTGTCATTTCCCCCCCGGCAACCATTGGCCGCACCTGCAAAAAGTAGAAAATCGATTTCCCCAACTCCGGGTTCAGGCGCACGGCAAACTCAATTTCCACCTCCCGCCCCATCCCCAACTTGCCGGTCTTGACTAATTCGGTCAAAATTTTTCCTAAAGGATAACTGGAGTATTTCAACAAATGGGCAAAGGTCATGACCTTGATCCCCACCTGACAGGAATCGCGAACCCTGTCTTCGTCGGCGATATAGGTCGAGGCCAGCAAGGTTACCGGCAGCTCTTTTTCCGCCTGCTGGACACTGCGCAGCACCAGGTTGGAGTTGTCTCGCCGCAAACACCCTGCCGGATCCATGTCCAAGGCATAAAATTCCCGCTGGCAGTATTTCAACATATTGGCAACGCTTGAAAACTGGATCAGTTTTTTCGGCTTGGCCGGCGAAAACCACAACGACTTGCCTCCTTCGACGACGGTTTTGCCGATACCCAGGGCAATATGGGCAATGCCGTCATCGGCGTTTAGATCCATAACCGGATAAAAATTATGCGACTGGGCAACGCCGGAGACAGCCGGATAAAAAGAGCTGCCGTACTGATCTCCAACCAATTGCTGGATAATCACCGCCATCGAGTCTTCCCGGCCATGGCCGGTCACTTTGGCATAGGCAATGGGGCCTGCAAACCAGGTCGAGGCGTACACCAGCTTGATAGCGCTTTCCAACTGGCCGAGCCGTTCGGTAAAATCCGGATTATTGTTGGTCAGAAAATAGGTGGAATAGAGGCCGGCATAGGGTTTAGACAAGCCATCTTCGAGCATGCTTGACGAGCGAACGGTGAGGGGATGGTCGGTCTTTCGTAAAAAATCCCGCAGTTCCTGCCTGAGCCAGGCCGGCAAGCGAGCATTGAGGAAGATATCGGCAACCTGCTCATCCGGCATGAATTTACAAAAATAAAGATTGTTCTCAGCAACAAATGCGTCGAAGCCGTCGGCGGTAACCACACAGGTTTTTGGAATGGCCACATTATGCGTCGCCAGCAGCGGATTGTCGCAATGAGCGCCTTGCAGACAGGCCCACATAAAGGCGATCCCCCGCGCTTTGCCCCCCATCGAGCCATTGCCTATCTTGACAAAATTCATGATGTCGGGGTCATAGCCGTCTGTTGAAAATTTAACAACCACGCCCTGCTGCCGCAGCTTGCGTAGCGAATGGACCTTCTCGACCAGATCGGCCCGGATAATTTTAAGATCATCGGTATCCGGCATCGCATCGCTCTGCAGGTTGCGGGCAAGGATGACCTCGGCTCTTGCCATCACCCAGTTGGAAAAATGGTTTCTCACCGTATGATAATGAAGAGACTGTTCCGGAATAACATGCAACTGTTTTTCAAATTCGGCCAGATTCGAAGCATGAGCTACGGCCGTACCATCGGGCATGCGAAAAATGAAATCGCCGAAACCAAGGTTGATTAAAAAAAAGTTATGCAGTTCATCGCGCAGCCTGGGTGTATTTTTATCGATAAATACCGCTGGTATCCTTTCCGCCTCCTGACGATTTTGCTGCTCCGTGGATACCATCAACAACGGCATGTCATGGCTTTCGGCGCGGATAGACCGCAAAAAATCAAACCCGGCTCCTGGATCGACTCGGCCTGCTCTTCTGAAGGCGGCATCGGAAATTACCGCAAAGACATACGGCTTATAGGTCTCGTACAGTTGCTGCGCTTCTTCATAGTTTTTGGCCATGAGTATTCTTGGCCGAGCCCGCATTCGCAGCAGACGGTGCCGCTCATTGAGGCTTTCATCGAGCACCGATTGGGTCTGGCGCACCACCGCACTGTAAATAAGGGGGAGAATAAGCGAGCGATAAAACGGCGAATCTTCCACGTAGATAATGACCCGCACCATCGCCCGTCTGGTGTCCATCGCCACATTTCGATGATCTTCGACATTTTTTATTATGGCAAGCAGCAGATCCGCCTCGCAGCACCAGATAAAAATCTTGTCGATGCCATGGCTGTCCACCTTGTCAGGAAAGGTTGAAAGCATTGTATGGCTGACCAGAATCACCGGCAGATCGGCCTGCATTTTTTTTATGGCCGCGCCCAGAGCAAAGGCGTCCATCCCGCCGAGAAATGGCATGGTGATGACCATATCGAACTTTTTTTGGTCGACCAGGGCAAAGGCCTCAACAGCTGAGGAAACTCTGGTGATTTTGGGTGGTTTACTGAGATTTAAGCCATGATATTCGGTGATAAGCCTGGTGGCGATATTACCGTCCTCCTCCATGATAAAAGCGTCATAGAGACTGGAGATTAATAGGATTTCCTGGACTTTGAAGGGCATGAGGTCATGAAAAATTTTGAAATGGGGATCAAAATCAGCAATCACCTCATATGGTTCTTGAGTAATCGGCATTGTTTCCTCATCCAGAAGCATCATTTATCAGGTCGCATCTCCTCTTGGTTATCTCTTACTGTAAGCTTGTTGTTAAGAAAAATAAAAGACAATCAGAAAAAAAGATAGGCAGTGGGGAACCAGCTGACCACCACCAGAAAAACGGGCAGCAAAAAAAGAGTCAAACGCAGCGCTGCGCGCTGAAACGCACGGACCGGCTGGTGCAGAGTGGCGATTGTCGCAAAAAGTGACGTCAGCCCCGTGCTCATCCCCAAGAATGCGGCCCCGAAAAGGGGCAGATAGATACCGTAGCCAATAAAATGGTATTCTTTTTTCAAGATATCAAAAGGGCAGCGATGAAAAGGCATCCGATATATGTACGAGGAGATTACCGTAGTAATAACCAGCAGGGACAGGAAGAAAAAGACCATCCACAGAAGACTGAACACCAGGCCGGTTATTTTATTATTAAGGCAAGCGGTCGTGCCGATTTTTTTCAAGAGCAAAAAAGCAACCCCAAACAACAGGCCGGCCAGCCCGTAAAAAACAGCCATTAGCAGGTGGACCGGCGCCGGCCCGATGAGATTTTTACCGTCACCGGCGGTGCTGCCGAAAACAACCCCACAGCAGGAGGTGATGATATCCGGTTGCAGTTGTGCCAGATAGAGCAGCAGCAAAAGCAGATCAACCAACAGGAGCGGCGCCAGAAAAATAGCGTAGCGGAATTTGGTCCGGGTCAGGGGCAGATCCTCACAGCGCATATCAAGGCGGTGCAGGACTATCCAGAAACCATACATGAATATCCCGACGATCTTCACCAGCAGTAGCGGGATGCCATAGTTGTTGGCGAGAAAGGCGCCGGTGGCGCACATTGCGCCGATAAGCGTCTCTGCATAGCTGTCCGCGGCCAGAACCAGGGCAAGAAGGGAAAGAAGCTGCAGGACCATGCCGTATTCCATCATCAAAGCCGACAGCCAGGTCTCATTTTCCAGTTGGATCTGTCTTTTGGTATCAGCTTTAGCATCCCAGAATCGCAGAATTCTGATGGCCGTTGGGACTGTTCCTCCAACTAGAAATAAAGCAGCGGCGGAGATGACGATTAAGGTAATTGACCAGGAATTAAGCAACATGGCAGCCTCAGTCAACCAGCGGATGATGCTGGATTGTCCCGTTTCGCACCTCAATAATTCTGGCCATTGCCGGATGGGCGCTGACAATCGGGTCATGGGAGGTGACAACTACGGTTCGGCCCTCATCGCTTAAGGCGGCCAGCATATCCACCACTGCAAGCGACAGTTTGCCGTCAAGATGCGCAGTCGGTTCGTCGGCGACAATAATCGGCGGGTCATTGACCAGGGCTCGGGCTATTGCTACCCGCTGCAGTTCTCCACCGCTCAGCTGGTTGATGGAAAATTTTTTCCGGTGGCTCAAGGCAAATTTTTCCAGCAGCTGATCGGCTTTTCGCTCGCGAATACTGGGAGAAATACCTAAGGGCATAAGCGGGAGGGTGATATTTTCCAGAACGCTCAGATGATCGATCAAATGGTAATTCTGAAACACAAAACCAATCAATTGCCGTCGGTAGCAAGTGAGAAAGTGATCCGGCAACCGGGATATTTTTTTGCCGGCAATCGTCGCTTTGCCACTGGTTGGGGCAAGGATGCAGCCGATAATATTCAAGAGAGTGGTTTTGCCCGAGCCGCTTGGTCCCTGCACACAGATCATCTCGCCTTTGGCAACTCTGAGATTGACATTATCCAAGGCAATCACTTCGTTGGCCAGTCCCTGGTTGTAGATCTTGGTCACCGCCTGCAACTCGATAAAACCATCACCCATCTCAGATCACCGAATCGATTCGAACGGTGGCCGCCCGCCAGGCAGGCACCGCGGTGGCACAGAGAAAGGGGATGACCGACAGGGAGAAGACGAGCAACAGATCGCCGGCAGCAAGCGAGGGCACCAGGGAAAAAACCGGACGAACAACCGACCAGCCGAGAAATACCGGACGAAACAAGGCGCCATGAAAATAGACGATATGTACCCAGGCAAGCCAATAGCCGCAGAAAAAGGCGAGAAGAGCGACCGACAGGGATTCACAAAAACGCAGCAGGATAAGATCGGTCGTCTGCCAGCCGAGGATCTTTAATATCCCGACTTCTTTTATTTCTTCCTGCGACAGACCCGAAGCTTTATCCCAGGCTAAAATGACAAAGGCGGCCAGAGCCGTCAAGAGGCAGACAGTACCCAGCCCGCTGCGCCAGTTAAAAACCACTTTATAGGTCTTCAGAATCTGGTTTTTGGTGATAACCCTGCTTCCGGGCAATTTTTCACTTATTTTACGGGCAATGGTGTCAATTTCGTCGGGATTGGCCACCTCAACCAGCAGGTCGGTGACAAGACCATCGGCAATAGCAAAAAGATCTCGCGCATCAGCCAGCGGCATCATGATCAGATCGGCGGTGAGTATCTCGGTTTGGCCGGCAAAAAGACCCACCGTCGTAAAGGAGGCCTGGCTGAGATCTGGTCGGAATAAAGAAAATTTTTTTCTGTTGCCCAGCTGTAGATGGCGGCGGAGAGTATCACTGATAACCACTTCTCCCCGTGTATCGGCGGCAGGCCAGCGCCCTTGAGATAGGCCGACCGGTTGCCTGCCGGTAGAATCTTTGATCGGATTGCTCAGACCAATCACCGTATAATTGGCCCCATTGCTTTCATCAAAATAATAGCCCCAGATCCGCTCCTTGATGCGGGCAATCCCGAAAATCGGCGCCAGTTGCGACTTCGCTGCAGAGGCGATACCAACTTGCCTGCCGGCCGACATCTGCTGCACGGTAATATCCGGCGCCGTTGACAGAATACTTATCGCTGCTTCGGTCAGTGCCCGGCTCATCAGTTGAAAGGAGGCAAAAAGAAAAATGACCAGGGTGAAGATGAGAAAGATACTGCTACTTTTAAGGGATTTTCGCCGCAGGGAATACAACGCGTAATCAAGAATATTGAGTATTCGGCCTACGGTATTCCCAGTCATGAAATCAGCGCACCGGAGCCCAGAAAAAAGTCGAAGGAAAATGATCGATTGCCCCCGGATGATCCATTGATACCACGACCGAATCACTGACCGCCGGGTGGCGGGTATAGCGGGCCTCGGTGGACAAGGCGAGATCAGAAAGCCCAAGGTCTGCAGTCACGCGGCGGAGCAATGCAAAATTGTCCGCCTGGCCTCGCCTCCTGGTCGACGCTGAATGACCGACAGCGCTCCCGAGCATCACCATTATCAGCACCAGTATCAGTAAACAGGCAGAGGGCCGCATGGTCAGTTGGTTTTCTTCGGCATTGTATGGTCCTGCATGGTATGCTTTTTCATTTTTTCGGCTTTCATTTTATGGCCTTTACGCAAGGATTCAATAATTTCCGGGGTAATTTCAGAAAAACGGTATATTACCTTGCCCTGGTGGTCTTTGACAAAACTTGCCGCTGCTGCCTGCTCGGCAAAGGGGATAAGTTCATGCCCCATGGGGCCGTAGACGTCACTGCCCAGCACAAAAAATGCTTTTCTGCCGGCAATCCACTTCTGGCTGTAATAGTCTTTGACAAAAATTTCATTAACCGCAATATCAGGAGCAGCGCCATATTGCTGGGGGCTGAAATAATAGGCCATCATATCCTTTACCCCATCAAATACCTGGGTGCTGCTGTCGGCCATATTCATTTGGGTCAACCACTGCGGATACTTGGCCACAAACATGCCGCAGACCGGACACCGGCTCTCGTGAGTTATGTTTTCGCCGGCCGTTGGCCCCTCACTCCTGCCGATCTCAGCGGAAACGATCAAAAGCAGGACTGTTATGGTTAAAGCCAAATTTTTCATGGTATTTCCCTTTTATTGCATGGATGAAATTGATTGCTTACCTAACTTCCGGTCAGTAGTCGAAAATCTCCCGTAGCTCCGCTTCTCCGACTCCACCGAGAAGGGCCGCGAGTATTTTCATCTTTCGACTGATAAAGACGGTCTGCGGATAGGCACGAATTCCATACAGATCGGCTAGTCTCGCCTCTTTATCCAGCGCCACCGGAAAAACCAGGCCAAGCTCTTTGGCAAAAGCCCGCAAATCCGCCTCTTTTTCATAAAAACTACCGATATATAACACCTTCAGCCCCTGGTCTTTATGGGCGATATAAAACTTCGTAAATGCCGGAGTATCGGCCCGGCAAAATCGACAATTGGTTTCAAAAAACCGCAGGATCACCGGGCTGCCCTGTAAATTTGACAGAACAATGACTTTGCCCTGTAAATCCTTAACGGCAAAATCAGGAGCCGTGTCACCGAGTTGCAGAGGCTTATTTTTTTCTTCCTGGACACAGCCGGAATATAGAAAAATCAACAAAAGAAGAACAATCCAGGTCTTGTTTTTTTTACTATAATAACGCATCGCCAATCTCGATCAGTGTTTGCATAAGTAGTCGTTTATATGTTACCGTGTGACACAGCAGTACGCAACTGGACACCTTACAGGATAATTGCATCACCCGTAAACTTCATTCTTTCACCCGGAAAAAACGCTATGGACAGCCAGGAGTTCATCGATATCAGAAAAAAACTTGATAAAACCCAGAAAGAGCTTGCCGCTCTGCTGGGAATTTCTCTCAAGGCTGTATGCAGCTATGAACAGGGCTGGCGGAGCATCCCAGGTCATGCCCAGCGCCAGCTTATTTTTCTCCTGGCCAGAAAATTCAGCATGTCCGGTCAAGCCGCCAACTGCTGGGATATCCGTAAGTGTCCCGAAGAAAGGGTGAAAAAATGTCCGGCCTTTGAATTCAACGCCGGCAGTTTATGCTGGTTTATCGGCGGCACCAATTGTAACAATACCGTCCACGCATCATGGGAGAAAAAAATGGAGACCTGTAAAAAATGCCCGGTAATGCAGGACATTCCTTTATGATGGTAACCAACCCGCAAGGCACAGGAAAACGGTTCCGGCAAAATCGTACGGATCAATCTTTTCTCAAAAAACAACCGGCATAATATTTCAGCTCCGCGATTGATTCCTTAATATCATCATAGGCGCGGTGCTTCTCCTCTTTAGTAAAAAACGCCAGCTCTGGGGCCCAGCGTCTGGCTAATTCCTTGATTGTGCTGAC
Source organism: uncultured delta proteobacterium (assembly GCA_963709745.1). GTDB lineage: Bacteria > Desulfobacterota > Desulfobulbia > Desulfobulbales > Desulfocapsaceae > Desulforhopalus_A. The sequence continues at coordinate 79,107 of CAVPXN010000012.1, read as the reverse complement.
GTCGATATTGCGGTAGTGAAAATACTGTTCCAAATCGGGCATAAATTTGGCAAGAAAGCGCCGGTCGTGCCACACGGAATTGCCGCACATCGGTGAGACCCGATGGTCAACCCATCCGCTTATAAAATCAAGCGTCGCGAGCTCTGCCTGCCGACAGGACCAGGTGCTCTTGCGGGATCGCTCAATCAAACCTGATTGTCCATGGTGCCGGCTATTCCAGTCATCCATTGCCGAGAGCAGCTCTTCCGGTTGATGGATGGCAATATCCGGACCTTCGGCAAGAATATCCAGCTGCCCATTGGTAATGATGGTTGCCACCTCGAGAACCCGGTCGGTAAAGGTATTCAACCCGGTCATTTCCAGATCTATCCATACAAGATTAGCCTTGTCTTTCATAAAGCTCCTGTTTGCTTTTTTCGATCGGCCAACTAGAGAAAAACCGGACAGACATCTTTTGAACAAATATCGACCTTTCCCTCGGTAACTAAATGGACGCAGGCGTCGACGCTCGGGGCGTGATAAATCGTTCCTCGGCCGGCACGGATTGCATCGAGAGCATTGTCTATCCCCAGCGACGCGCGGTATGGCCGGTGGGAAGACATGGCTTCCACCACATCGGCGACAGCGATAATCTTTGCCTCCAGGAGGATATCCTGGTCGGTGAGCTCCCGAGGGTAACCGGAGCCGTCCAGATGTTCATGATGCTGATAGACGATTTCCGCCACCGGCCAGGGGAAATGAATATTTTTTAAGATTTCATAGCCCACCTCGGAATGGCATCTGACGATCGCTCTCTCCTCTTTGCTCAGTCTGGACGGTTTGGCGAGATAATCGGATGGCAGGGTTATTTTGCCGATGTCGTGCAGCAGGGCGGCGATATGCAGCCCCTCGAGCTGCTGCGCCGAAAGGCCAAGTTCCTTGCCGATAGCACAGGCGAGCAGATCAACACGCAGCTGATGACCGGCGGTATAAGGATCGCGTTTTTCGGCCGTGGAAGACAGCGAGGTCACAGTTTCTTCAAGACTTGCATGCAGGTCGTCGCGACTTTTCTTCAGCTCTTCCATGGCCACTTTTCGTTCCGTGATATCCCGGGCAATTCCCCGGTAGCCAAGGAAGGTATCGTCATTGTCAAAAACCGGTACTGCATTGTTTTCCAGCACCACAATCTGGCCATTTTTGCCTAGACAGATATTCTCCAGGCCGTTGATCGATTTCCGGTTGACCAGCAATTCCTCAAAAATGGCGGCAAAGGTGGTTGCCTGCTGAGGCGATACCAGATCAACCAGGGTTTTACCCATTACTTCTTCCGGCTGGTAGCCCAGCAGGTCATAAACTCTGGGACTGGAGTAGATATATCGACCGGAGCTGTTGCATTCCCAGATCCAGTCACTGGTTGTTTCCAGAAGGTTACGGTATCGCTCCTTGCTTATTTCCAGAGATTGCATCAGCATTTCCCGCTCCTTGAAGATGCCGAGTCGTTCCCGATCAGCCAGTATGGTCTGGCGAATGGAGTAAACCAAAAGGAGCGAGACAACCAGCAAAATCGCCAGGGAAACAAGCGTCAGCTTGGTGCGAATTTTGGCAATCTCGGCAGAGACATCATCGATGTATAAACCGGTGCCGATAATCCAGCCCCAGGGCGCAAAGCCTTTGACATAGGACATCTTCGGCGATACTTTACCGGGATCGTCTTTCCATTGCCACAGGTAGTCGACGTACCCGGCCCCCTGTTGCTCGACCACCTTGACAAAATCGACAAAAAGATACTTGCCGTTGGCATCCTTAAAATTGCTGACGTCCTTGCCGTCCAGATCGGGCCGGTAAGGGTGCATGATCACCCGGGGCGTCATATCATTGATCCAGAAATAGTCTTTTTTTTCCGGCCCGTAACGCAGGTTCTGAATGCGCAGCACCGCCCGTTTCTGCGCCTCGGCCCGGGTTAGTTCACCATTTATCTCCCGCTCGTAATACGTGCCAAGCAGGCTCCAGGTGGTCTCGGTCAGTTCCCGGATCATTTCTTTTTTCCTGGCCAGAAAACTTTCTTCAAGCTGCGGCAGGAGAACAAAAAAAATGGTGATAACAAAAAGGACAAGGGTGAAAAAAGCCGGCAAGGCTATGCGGCGTGAGGTTTTATGGGACAGTTCCCTGATTTTTGTTTCAAGCATTGCAATGCCCTTTTCTATACCGGCAAACACTGATGGTGCCGTAAAACCTGTTTCTGTCTACTCCGACAAAGCCTCCCGGACGCATTGGGCCAAGCGCTTCGTGTCATAAGGTTTGGTCATAAATTTTTTAATTCCCAGCGCCATCGCTTCTTTTTCGGTTATTTTCTTACTATAGCCAGTACATAGGATGATGGGAATATCCGGCCGGATTTTTACCAGCTGCAGTGCCAACTCCACCCCTGACATATCCGGCATGCTCTGATCGGTTATGACCACATCAAATGCGGCAGGGTTGGCCTTAAACTTCGCCAGGGCACCGACGCTGCTTAAGGTAACACTGACTGTATACCCCAGTCGTTCAAGCATCCGGCCGCCGAGCACGGCCAGCATTTCTTCGTCATCGACAAAAAGAATGTGCTCAGTCCCCTCTTTGTGCTGAACCGCGATTTTTGCCTTCTTATCAGCCGGCATATTCTTTAGAACGGGAAAATATATGGTGAAAATCGCCCCTTCACCCGGCGCACTGTCTACCTGCAGAAACCCTTTATGACTTTTTACGATCCCCAACACTATCGACAGTCCCATACCGGTGCCTTCATGAATACCCTTGGTGGTAAAGAAAGGATCGAAGATTCGTTGCTGGATGTCCTGGGCAATCCCGCTGCCGGTATCAGCCACTCTGAGCTTGAAATACCTTCCGGGCAGAAGATCCGTCTGGTGGGCGATATCGGCGGCAGCAAGTTCAACTACATGACAGGAGACATGCAGCGTCCCTTTTTCATCCATGGCATGGACGGCATTCGCACAGAGGTTTATAAACACTTGGTGCATTTGCGTCGCATCGGCCATGACCAGACCACAGTCTTTAGCGAAATCCTGCACGATGCTGACGGTTGTCGGAATGGTGGAGCGAAGAAGCTGCAGCGATTCGCCAACGACAAGGCAGAGATCCAGCGGCAGTAATTCATGGTCGGTCTGGCGACTGAAGGTGAGGATCTGCTTAACCAGCTCTTTTACCCGCTGCGATGCCAGGATAATCTGCTGCACACAATAGGTTTCCGGATTTTCTTTTGGCAGGGAAAGAAGAGCCATCTCGGCATTGCCCATGATAATTGCCAGCATATTATTAAAATCATGGGCTATGCCACCGGCCATAATGCCGATCGCTTCCATCTTTTGCGACTGCATATATTTAATTTCAAGTTCATGCTTTTCTTTTTCGGTTTTTTTCAGCAGCGAAATATCCCTGGTAATCGACAGGATATGCGGTTCTCCGCCCAGCTCTATAATATTGGCGGAAAGCAGTGCCGGTTTTTCTGAACCGTCCTTCAGACGGAATAGTGCTTCCAGGTTTCTTACCTGGCCTGTCTGGCGCAATCCGTCCAACAGACGCGTGCGATCTTTTGCAACAGCCCATATATTTATGTCAGATGAAGTCCTGCCGATTACTTCTTCGCGAGAATAGCCGGTCAATGCGGTGAACCCAAGGTTGATATCGATAAACGTTCCATCCATTTTATTGATATTGATAGCATCCGGACTGGTCAGAAAAGTCCGGCGAAAGCGTTCTTCCGCCTCGCGCAAACCTTTTTCCCGAAGTTTCCGTTCGGTAATATCAAAAAAAATCGACTGAAAGGTACCGTCCGGCATCATTTTCGTGCGCATCTCTATCGTAACCGTCGTGCCGTCAGAACGAATAAGCTCCCGTTCAGTAACAACTTTTTCATTTTTCCTTAATAAATCAAAGCGAAAGGGAGATCTCTTGAGACTCTGCCGGCTAAAAGTTAAGGTACTGATATGTCGTCCCAGCAGCTCTTCTCGAGTTCTGCCGATCAGGGTACAGAAATACTCGTTCACCTCAATAATATTTCCGTCCGATGAACCGAGCGCAACCCCGCCGACCGCTAGATCGACAAGCGCCCGATAGCGGCCTTCACTTGCCCGCAGGGATTCCTCCGCGGTCATATTATCAATTGCCAGAGCGACCAATTCTGCGACCGAGACCATCAACTCAAGATCAATCCGGTCATAACAGGCAGGATCATAATAGTTTTGTACCGCCATTACCCCGAGCATTTTTCCCTTGATCTGCAGGGGGACTCCCAGCCAGATTTCCGACGGGGTGCACGGAGGAGTAGGGAAGGAACTTTTCGCCCATCTCTCCAGTACCTCGTCTTTTCGGGTCAATAGTGGGCTGCCGCTGCGAATAACTTCCGCCGTCAGCGATGCGGTTTTGCTGATTTCCATTACCGGCGGGAAGGAGGTATCGATGGCATCGACAAAGTAAGGAAAGCGGATGCTGTCGCCGGCTGCATCGTACAGGGCTATAAAAAAATTAGTGGTATCAATTACCCGGCTTAAAGCGGTATGGACGGCGGTGAAAAATTCGTCAAGGCTGATCGAATTATGAACCGCCTTGGATATTTTCAAAAGAGCGCCGTTAAGTTTTTCCGCACGTTCTCGGGCAGCGCCTTCTTTTTCCAGGTCGTCTATTCTCTGTTCCAGTTCTTTGTAGGTCGGTTTTTGCGACATTACCCCAAGCTCACCTGCATGTAGTTTATAAACATATGGATATTAAGGAAGATGTTTTGATATAGAATACATGGAATGCTGCAAAGAACCCATAAAAAATTAGAAAGCGACAGCGGCCACCGGAGGCGCAGTTCTGACCTCGAATCCTTGGTGGTCAATAGCCTTGCTGATTTTGCGCGAATGCCGATAACTGTTCCGGAGTGTTGATATTTTTCCAGCTTTGCCGCAGGTGTTCAGGTATCACCGGATTTTCGATTTTTGGGTGAGCGGCAACATCACTGATCCGCAAGTTTTTCCTGGCGAGCTGCTCTTCAAGGATGGGCCCGGCACGATAATCGTACCAGGCTAAAAGTGGTTCAGCTCTGGTGCTCCCAGCAAGTTGCGGCACCAGCCCCCAGCAACCGGCATGACGGTTCCCGAGAAGCCACTGTATGGCCTCAATGCAGAGATTTGGCATGTCGCAGGCGACCAATAGCCAGCTCACCATCGGCTGCCACCGACTGGCCGCAACAATCCCAGTCAAGGGACCGGCAACTCCAGGAATATCGTCAAGACGGACGATGTCGCTGAACTTGTGCGGCAGTTGACCGGCTCCTGAAACCACCACCTTGTCGACCAGAGGTGCAAGGATTTTCATCTCTCGTTCCAGCCAGGTTATTTTCCGAGCATCTTCGATGAGATGTTTCGGTTGCCCCATCCGTGAACTTTTACCACCGATGAGAATGCAGGCCCAGACCGGCGTCCGGCGCACGAGCGTATCCAGCTGTCTGATGATTTTATCGACAGATGGTGTTCTCATCTGGCGATCCTCGCCGGGCAGCGTTAGATTGTCCGGCACTGGCCCATCGATTTCTGCATCGATAATAACCAGATCATATTGTCGGACCAGCGACAGTATCTCATCTCGACGCTGAGCGATTTTTTTCTGCTGAGTACAGGTCAGTGAGCGCTGCGCCAGGGCATGCCTTACCTGGTCGATATATTTTCTTCGCGCTGCTACCGATCCTGCACGAACGCGCAATACGGGAAGATCGGCATAGCCGATCAGGGGAAAATCTACGTGAATAATCATATGGTTAGTTCTGCTCTAAAAAAATGCCATTGCTATTATAGTTGCAGCAACAGCGGAAATCATGGTATCTACGACACCGCAAACATGAATGTTTTTACTTGCCCATCGCCAATATAAGGTTTTTACGACGCCATAAAAGTATCATGCTCGACGATCTTAATTTAAGTTCCTACCACTACCATCTTCCCGAACAGCTCATCGCCCAGCATCCCGCAGAAAAGCGTGACAATTCCCGACTGATGGTCGTTCGTGTCGGAGAAAATAAACCCAGGCATTACCGATTCAGCAATATTGCTGAATTTATCGGCCCAGAGGATATGCTGGTCATCAACGACACCAGGGTTTTTCCGGCCAGGCTGCTGGGTATCAAAGAGACCGGCGGCAAGGCGGAAGTTTTTTTGCTGGAGTTTCCGGTAAGTGATGGCGATGAGGATACGGCAGTGGCACCTGGCCTGATTAAATCCTCCAAACGACCGAAAAAAGGGGCGAAGATCAACCTTGACCCGCTGCTGTTCTGCACGGTTGAAGAAGATCTAGACGGCAATAAACTGCAATTAAGATTGCATTTCGACCCGGCTGTCGGCCTGATGCAAACCCTGCAGCGCTGCGGCCAAGTCCCCTTGCCGCCTTATATCACAAGACAAAACGGCTGCACCGCCGAGGATGCTGAGCGCTACCAGACGGTGTACGCCGGCTCGCCGGGAGCGGTTGCCGCCCCTACAGCCGGACTGCACTTTACCGAGGCACTGCTGAGCGGCATCACTGGACAGGGTACTGCTCTAGGAAAGGTTACCCTGCACGTCGGCTATGGCACCTTTGCCCCGGTGCGGGAGACGGATATCACCCGTCACCAGATCCATAAAGAATTCCTGAGCATCGATCAGGAGACAGTTGCGGCAATCGCGGCGATCAAGAAACGAGGCGGCAAAATATGGGCGGTAGGCACAACAACGGTCAGGGCTCTCGAATACGGGGCAAGCAAAACCGGTAAACTGGAAGCAATCGAAGACTGGTGCGACCTGTATATCTACCCCGGCTATCGCTTCAAAGTAATTGATAATTTAATTACTAATTTTCACCTGCCGGACTCATCTTTAATGTTTCTGGTCGCTGCGCTATGCGGCAGGAAAGCCCTCCTTGACTACTATGCCACAGCCATCAAGGAGCGCTATCGGTTCTTTTCCTACGGGGACGCCATGGCTATTATTACCCAATAGCCATATCTCTAGGCAGATGTGGTGACCGCGGGACAGGTGGCGCAACTGCCGCCGGTCTGACAGGGAGCAGGGGCTTCAGGCTTTGCCTCCGGTTTAGCAGAGGAATCATCATTTTTTTTGCCATTACCGGCACTTGCATACCCATCGGCGTACCAGCCGCCACCTTTTAATTGAAAAGAACTCATTGACATCAGTTTTTTCACCGGCGCCTGGCATTGCGGACACTCACCAAGCGGCTCATCGGCGATTTTCTGTTGCACTTCAAAGACCTTGTCGCACTTTTGACACTCATACTCGTATACCGGCATTTCTCTTCCACCTATCTCATTGCAAAACTTTGCAGGAAGTCTTCCTGCTCTTCATTATTAACAGAAACAACCTAAGCGCGATCATTTCCGAATAAGGCTTGTTAAATTCAGGCCAAAAATAATTCCCAGCTCCCTTTCTGTCAACCATCCATGGGCATTGTATGGAAAAAATTCGTCCTTCAACCCACCCTGATGTCTGCTTGTTGTTCTTCGTTTTTTTTGGTATACATATGACCCTAGCTGATGTCCAGATAAAAGTGCATTTTTTTCGAGGGTACTCTCTACTTGGTTTATGATTGGTATTTTTGATTCAGGGGTTGGCGGGATGACTGTCGCCCGTGCCGTCGAACAGCTCCTACCCAGCTATCCCCTGCTCTACCTGGGCGATATTGCCCGGACCCCTTATGGAACCAAGAGCGCGCGGACCATTATTGATTACTCGGTGGAAAATACCTCCTTTCTGGTACAAAACGGCGCAAAAGTTATTGTCATAGCCTGCAATTCAGCATCAAGCGTCGCAACTGAGCGGCTACGCCGGGAGTTCGATATTCCAATCATCGAGGTCATCACTCCGGCTATTGATCAGGCACTGGCGATCAGCCATACCGGCAGAATCGGAATTATCGGCACTCGGGCCACCATTCGCAGCGGGGTCTATGAAGACAAACTTCGCCGGCGGTCGCCCGGCTATAAGGTATTTTCCAAGGCATGTCCGTTGCTCGTTCCACTGGTTGAAGAAGGTTGGATCAATAAGCGGGAAACGAAAATGATCCTTCGCCGTTATCTGCACGAGCTGAAAAACCAACAGATCGATACGCTGATACTCGGCTGCACCCATTATCCCCTGCTCAAGGACCTGATCCAGGCCCGAATCGGCAGGAAGGTGAGGCTCATCGATTCCTCCGCGGCAACTGCCCTTTTTCTAAAAACCGCTCTTGAAAAGGATGGTATTTGCCAACCACTCCAAGGCCATCAGCCCGACCTGAACAGGTTTTTCGTGACCGATCTGACGGCAACGGCTGCAGCGATTGCCGGTAAAATATTTGGCCGCACTGTGGAACTGCTGCCAATATAATCAGAGCATATGCCGATACGATGAAAAAAATACGCCAAATATTAATGGTTACTCTCTGCCTGCTGATGATGATTATAATCGGCCAGGAAGGAACATGCGGAACCGAATATCCTGAAGATGTTGCACAACGACTGCAGGCGCGCTATGACAAAATTATCAGCCTGTCGTTCAACTTTATTCAGAACACCAGTGGTGACATGACCGGACGACCGCGCCGAGGCTCAGGCATGGCCTCTTTTGTCAAACTGGGCGGTAAAAATTATATGCGCTGGGATTACACCAGCCCCGATAAACAGGTGCTGATCAGTGACGGTAAAACCTTCTCCATGTATTTTGCCAAGCTGCAGCAGATGATCGTCTCTCCGGCCGAAACGCTTGATACAGACCTCACCTACGCCTTTTTTACCGGTAAAGGAATCCTCAAAAAGGACTTTCACATTCGTCCGGCCGATGCAGAATTGCAGTCGGAAAACAGTGCCGACCTTCAGGTGATTAAACTTATCCCCAAAACGCCCCAGTCCCAGGTTCAGGACATCCATTTATGGGTGACAAAAGATTCGCTGATCCGGCGCATCCATATCCGCGATCATTTCGGCACTCTCACGGTTCTCAATTTTTCTGATATTGTCGTAAACAGTATGGTCGGAAAAAATCCTCAGGAGTTGCTGACATTTTTTACCTTTATCCCTCCGGAAGGAACGGAAATTATCAGACAATAAATGATTACCTCCATGGGTGCCACAGCTTCCCCTATAACCAGGCTTGCACTCATTGCCATGCCCTGGTCTATTTTCAACCGCCCGTCGATCCAGTTGGCAGCCCTTAAGGCTTTTGTCGAGCGTGAATCGAGCTATCAGGTAGATAATTATCATGCCTATCTCCCCATCGCACGAGCAGTTTCTCCGAAAGTTTACGCTCAGATAGCTTTGTCCGGCTGGGCCGGGGAGGCAATTTTTGCACCGTTGCTTTTCCCTGAACAAAGAGCCGATGCGCAAAAACTGTTTGGTCGATGCCTGCGTGGCAAAATCAGACCCCTGCCCGATTTCGATACTCTGGTAACAGCCGTTGAGCAGAGCTGCATGCAGTTGCTGACGACAATCCCCCTACACCACTATAAGCTGTTTGGTTTTTCTCTTTGTTTCAGCCAACTGTTTGCCTCACTTTATCTGGCTCGAAAAATAAAAGAGAGATCCCCTGAGGTACCCATTGTCTTTGGCGGCTCATCCTGTTCAGGGGATGTCGGCAAATCGCTTATCCAAAATTTTCCGGAAATCGATTATCTGATCGACGGCGAAGGCGAGCAGCAACTCCTTCTCCTCGTTGATCTTCTTACCGGGAAAACCTCCACCCTGCCGGAAAAGATCCGCTGCCAGGCACCTGCCTCGGCGATCAGACCCGATAGCCTGACAATATCCTTACCGATGGATGACTTGCCCATCCCAGATTATCAGCCTTATTTCGAGCAGATACAACAGCACTTCGGCGACCAGCCATTTATCCCCTGCTTACCGGTGGAATTCTCTCGAGGCTGCTGGTGGAATAAATGCACCTTCTGCAATCTCAATCTTCAGTGGCAGAACTATCGCTTTAAAACAAGTAGCAGGATGCTGGCGGAAACACTGCATCTCGCGCAAACCAACGAATGCCTGCATTTCGCCTTTACCGACAACGCTCTGCCGCCTAAGGAAGCTGATCGTTTTTTCACCAAACTTCTGCCCCACAGAATTGATTTTGATTTTTTTGCCGAGATCAGGACCGGCACGAAACAGGAAAAACTTCATCTCTACCAGCAAGCCGGTCTTACAACCGTCCAGGTGGGAATCGAGGCCTTATCCACCTCTCTGCTCACCAAGATGGCCAAGGGGACAAGGCTTATTGATAACATTGCCGCCATGAAAATGTGCAGCGCATCGGCAATCCGGTTGGAGGGCAACCTGATAACCGACTTTCCCGGCACAACTGCGGCGGAAATTGCCGAGACCATGGATAATCTTGATTTCATCCTGCCTTTTCCTCCCCTGCAGGCAGCATCCTTTTTTCTTGGCTTTGGTTCGCCGCTCTACAACAATTGCTCACTTGCCGATAATTCCTTAATCCAAAAAATTATTCCTCATGCTAAAAACCGCGGCCTCTTTCCCAAAAGATACCTGCAGTCAATGATCATGCTGATAAACAGTTATCGGGGCGATAAAAAGCAGCAGCAGAGAGCCTGGCAGCCGGTAAAACAAAAGATCCGGGCGTGGCAGGATTTCCACACTCACCGGGTGAAAAACCGGCAGCATCCGCTCAATTACCGTGACGGCGGGACGTTTCTCATCATCCGCCAGGAGCGGCTATCGGGGACTGCGCTGCTGCACCGGCTGCGGGGAACCTCAAGAAAGATATACCTTTTTTGTGACCAGCCAATGACAATAACCGCCATCCTGCAGACATTTCCACAAATCACTAAAGATGTTCTCCAGAAATTTATTGATGAAATGTGCGCAAAACGTCTTATGTTCCAGGAAAACGGAGTCACTCTCGCGCTAGCGGTGCCGCACAGCAGCAGGCGCCCATGATCCAATTTGCCATGGCAGTCCCGCCGAAACAACCACGAAGACTTGTCAAGCCGGCCAGCTATGCTATAATCTGTTCCACTTTGACTATCATCAGCAAAACCATAAACCGCAGTTTTCTTTTTTTTCTATAATGGATTGACATGACAGGAATAGACAATGAAAGCTTCGAAGAACTCTTCAAAGCCGAAAAAACTACTAAAATCAGACACCTGAACCCAGGACAAAAAGTTAAAGCCACCATTGTCGGCATAAATGACGAGACGACTTTTCTCGATGTCGGCGGCAAGAGCGAGGGAGTGCTGAACAGCTCTGAACTGCGAGATGTTGATGGAAATCTCCGCTACCAGCTCGGCGACCAGCTGGATGTTTATTTTCTGCAGAATAAATCGTCGGAGCAGCTGTTCACCACCTCGATCGGTTCCGGTTCCTCCGCCGCCCACCTCGAAGAGGCATTTCGCAGCGGTATTCCAGTGGAAGGATTTGTAAAAGCCGAAATTAAAGGGGGGTTTGAAATTACCCTCGGCGGCAATGTCCGCGGCTTCTGCCCCTTTTCCCAAATGGGCTTGCGGCGGGTGGAAGATGCGGGCAAAGAATATCTGGAAACACATATGCAATTTCAGATTACCCGCTTCGAAGAAAATGGCCGTAATATTGTCCTTTCCGCACGAGCAATTCAGGAAGCGGAACGGGCCGAGCTGCGGGAAAAATTACAGCAGACCCTTGAGGAAGGTCAGACTATCGAAGGAGTGGTCAGCTCCATCAGAGAATTCGGGGCCTTTGTCGATATCGGCGGGGTGGACGGCCTGATCCCCATCTCAGAAATCGGCTGGAGCCGGGTCGATAAGGTGGATGAATACTTCGCCGTCGGCCAGAAGGTACAGGCGGTAATCAAAAAACTTGACTGGGAAAAAGACCGGATATCGCTCAGCTACAAAGAAACCCAGGCCGACCCATGGAATGAAGTGCCGATTCTGTTTCCGGAAGGGAGTACCCATATGGGAACCGTCGTACGACTCGCACCTTTCGGGGCCTTTGTGACCCTTGCCTCCGGCATCGACGGCTTGGTCCATATCTCCAAGCTGGGCAGTGGCCGGCGGATTAATCATCCCCGTGAAGTGCTGGAAGAAGGACAGAATATCGACGTCACAATTGATGCAATAGATCTTGCGGAAAAAAGGATCAGCCTGGTACCGGCCGATTATGTTTCCCCGGAGGCGGAAGCTGATAAAGAGCGCAACGAATACAAAACCTTCGTAACCAAAGAAAAGAAAAACCAACCGGCCTCAGCAGTAGGTAGCCTGGGAGCCCTGCTCAAGGCCAAGATGGCGGAGAAGAAGAAATAAATTTCAATTCTCTACCGGCGCCAGACAGTACCCATTAAACTGCAAAAAGTCCAATTTCACGGTGACTAAGCAGATAAGCGTAGACTTCGAAAAATTTAATTTGCGAGGCGCGCAAAATTTCTATCGTTTCGACGTACTAAAGTACTTCGTCATGATAGAAATTTTGTGGCACCGAAGCAGATGAAACGTTATTACGACGCCATCATGCATGATTGAGAAGCTTTAATTCTAAAGGATGCGGGTCAAGATAATGTTGATTGGCCAGATACTCCTGATTATATTTCCTGGTGAGAAATTTCATCAGGGTCAGCGGCACAATTAAAGGGATCATCCCTTGATGGTACTGATCGAGTACTTCCAGTACTTCCTGCTTCTCCAGAGCGGTAAGGTCTTTTTTAAAATAACCAAAAATATGGGTCAAGACGTTGGTGTGTTTCTTGATCGTGCTCTTTTTGGTAAGAGCCTGCATCAGCAGTTCTTCATAACGGCTGAATAAATCGTCGACGGCAAGATCCTTGGCTTTTGCCACCAGGTTGCCCATTTCCCGATAATCTTTTTCATTATGCGACAGCAGCAGCAATTTATGGCTGGTATGAAAATCAACCAGGCCTCCTCGCTTTTTCGCCGTGGCGACCAGTTCCCGCCATCGTCTATGGACGAATATGCGTTGAATAAAATTTTCCCGCAGTCCGGGATCGTTGAGTCGGCCGTCTTCTTCAACCGGCAGATGCGGGAAACGCTGCATAAAGGCTCCGGCGAAGATGCCAACGCCATTATTAACAGCCATCCCTGTCCCGGAGTAGACCTTGACCCTCGCCATGCCACTGCTGGGTGACATGCGTTTGAAAACAAAACCATCAAGATCTTCCCCGGCAAGTTCCTGCAGCCGCTGTGACGCCCAGCTTTTCATCTGATCGGTATAGTCTTTGCCGGTTTTTCGGGTCACCAGGCGAGGGGCCTCCGCATTGCCGACCAATCGCATGGCCTCACGGGGAACAGGGAGACCGCACTCCACTTCCGGGCAGACAGGCACATATTCGACATATTTTCCCAGAGTATCGGTCAGGAACCGGTCATGCTGATGCCCGCCATCATATCTGACCCGCTTACCAAGCAGGCAGGAACTGACTCCCAGTCGTATCTTATCTTCCATCTCTTCTCCTTTTTTATCCTCACTCAAGCTTTAATGTTCTTGATTACATAAAGGAACCGGCAATTTTCGTCAATCACCACTTCGCCGGCAGGAAATTCTCGAGCGGCAGATCAAAGAGCGGACGAAAAATCTTCGGGAAAGCGAACGGCGTTTCCATGAGCTTGTCCACCTGCTGCCGGAAATGGTTATCGAGACCGATCTGCTTGGCGATCTCACCCATGCAACGAGGCGGCCAAAAAACAGTTACAACTTACAATTAAACAAAGCAGTTGTGCAAACATTTTCCAATGTTTAGAGGAAAACGAACGAGAGTCCGCGCGGCAAAATTTTGCCAGAAATTTACCAGAGGAACGAGACGAATTTGCCGCCTTCGAAGGTAACAAAACCGTACGTCTCACCGATATTCTCCAAAGCCGCAAATATATTATCGGCAAAAGGTGGCTTGGCGCAAGCAGCATCGAGGGGTATCGACGCTCTACCGGGAAGTTTTTTTTGCCAATGACGAGGTAATGCCGGCCACTCACCCAAGCTCCAGGAATCTAAGCCAGAGACAGCAAATATGACCGAAGATTCTTGGCGGTATGGGTCAAATCCAATTTGCTGCGCAGACGCTTGCGATGGAAGTCGACCCCACTGACGGACAGATTAAGGACCTCGGCAATCTCTTTGCTTGATTTACCACTTCGTACCATATTGGCCACCTCTATCTCCTGCGGCGTAAGCGACATATTCAAAGCTGCCAGACTGTGCAGAAACGGCGAGACAATATCTCTGAGGTTGGTATCAACCACCTCGAGCAGGGTCCGCTGTTTTTCCGTCAGGCTCCCCTGCAGCAGTTTCTGCAAATAGGGCAAAACCAGGCGATCGACGTTGGCATACATGGTCTCTTCAATACGTGTTTTATCTTCTTCGCGCTGCCGCAGCAGCACCCGCAGGGCAATATTGGTTTCGCCCAATCGTTCCCTCTCCCGCATCAGTTCCGCTTCTTTTCTCTCAAGGGCTTCGTGCACTTCCATTATCTGGGTGATATTTTCATGGGTGACGATCACCCGATGCACATGCCGGTCGCGATAGGGCACAACCCGAACCGCATACCATCGCTTTTGATCAGGCGAATGACATGGATACTGCGTCAAAAATTCATCCACCTCTCCGGCCAGCACCTGGCGGATGCCTCCGGCGACCCGGTCCGCATCATCATCGGGATGCTCGCTGGCGGATGCACAGACTGCCAGGTAGTTGAGGCCAACCCCGGCAAATGAATCAACCATCCCGTTTTGCCGAGCGTATTCCTGCCAGGTTCGATTCGTTTCGATGATTTCCCCCTGCTCATCCAGGATTGCTATGTGAGCGGACATTGAGTCGATTACCACTTGGTAGAGATTTTGATCCTGCATCGTTTTTCCTCCTCCTTTCTGGTAGTTTTTGCTGTTACTGTAGTAGAGATTATCACCTCTTGTGTCAATATTAATCGTACCTATTATCTCTTGTAACAAGAAAGACGTTAGTTTAGTGAAATGAAAAATGAAGGCAGTACATTGGTGTGGATTTTTTGCTCACTCAAGGAGAACACAGGAGGAATAGTTTTATGGATTTACAGACATATTTTCAAGAAAATACCGGTACCGGCGTTCTGGCCACAGCTGACGATAAGGGGGTAGTGAACACGGCAATATATGCCCGACCCCAGGTTTTTGATGACAAAACCATCGCTTTTATCATGCGGGACAGGCTATCTAGACAGAATCTATTGAAAAACGGCTCTGCTAATTATCTATTTGTCGAATCGGGAGCTTCCTACAAGGGAATGCGCCTTCGCTTAAAAATGATTAACGAATCGACAGACTCCGAATTAATAGCGTCGCTGACCAAGAGAACTATCGCCGGCAAAAGATACAACGACGATGAAGCTCGCTTTGCGGTACGGTTTTCGGTAGAAAAAGTCCTGGCACTGGTCGGTGGCGATGAAATCACGATTGAATAGAGTTAAACTGGCACTGCCCGGCAAAATTGCTCATCTCTCAAGCTGAAAACGGTTTATATGAAAATAGTATTACATTCGCCACTTGATATGCACCTGCATCTCCGGGAAAATGCCATGCTGCAGGCGGTGGCACCCTACACCTGCAGCTTTTTTTCCGGAGCAGTGATCATGCCGAATCTCCTTTCTTCCGTCGACTCGCTGGACAAGTTGCGCCGATATCGGGAAGAGATAGGCAAGGTGGCTCAATCGGATGGTTTTGCCGCCTATATGACCCTTTTTTTTAAAAAGTATTCAAGGGCTGAGCTCTTAGAAGCCAAGAATGAAATAATCGGCATCAAACTCTATCCGGCGGGCATTACTACCCGCAGCGAAAACGGGGTCGCCGATTTTGACGATATTGACGAAACCCTGGCGCTTATGGAGGAAATGCAGATTCCACTCCTGGTCCACGGGGAATCGAATGGTTTTGTTCTCGACCGGGAAAAAGAATTTCTCGGGGTGTATCAACATCTGGCGGAATCCTTTCCCAGGCTGCATATCATCATGGAACACATCACCACCGCCGCTGCGGTCGAATTTCTGGAGCGGTATCAAAATGTTTCGGCCACGGTGACCCTTCATCACCTGCTCATCACCTTAGACGATGTTGCCGGCGGCCTGTTACAACCCGATCTTTTCTGCAAGCCGATCGCCAAAAGGCCGGAGGATCGCCAGTGCCTGCGCGAGGCAGTTTTTTCCGGGCACCAAAGAATCATGTTCGGCTCCGATTCCGCACCCCACCCCCGGCATAAAAAGGAATGCTGCGGCTGTGCCGCAGGAATTTTTTCCGCTCCCGTGGCCCTGCCGATGTTGGCAGAGCTGTTCGAAGCAGCAGACCGCCTGGAGCTGCTGCAGAAATTTGTCAGTGGCAACGCCTGCCGCCGCTACGGCCTGCAGCCACCGGCAAAAACTGTCACCCTGGAAAAGACCCCTTGGGTTGTTCCGGAACTCTGCGGTACGGTCAAGCCGTTTCTGGCTGGGCGGCAAATCAGCTGGTCAATTACTGGAACTGTATAACCAAAATTGAAACAGGAGGAACAGCATGGAAAACTATGACCAAGTAAAATCGGCGGTTTTGGATCTTGAGGAACACGAACAGAAACGATTGATTATGGAGGTCATGACGGCAATAATGCCCAAAGTCTGTACTGACGAGGAATGTCTCAGCCAGATCAGGCATTTTGTCAACAAGGAAACAATCAGAGAGTATCGGGAACAGCATATGGGCGGCATTTAGCATCGCCTGGCACCGGAGGCCTATGGAGAAGCCCTCAAGCCAACAGGTGCTGTCGCCTGGCCTCAAAGAGAATGATCGCGGCGGCAGCTGAACTGTTCAGCGAGTCAAGGGTTCCGGCCATCGGGATAGACAGCAAAACGTCGCACTCCTTTTTCACCAGTGGCCGAATTCCCTTGCCTTCGCTGCCCACCACCAGGCAGGCCGGGACATTCAGCTCGGTTTGATAGAGCGATTGGGCATCGGCATCTTTTACCGCGCCAAATATCCAGAAGCCGGCTCTTTTCAGCTCTTGTAATGCCTGTACCAGGTTGGTTACCTGACAGATATCAATATGCGACATTGCGCCGGCCGACGATTTCGCCGCAGTCCCGCCTAGCGGTGCGGAGCGCTCCCTGGTCACGACGACACCGGCCGCCCCGGCAGCCAGGCTGGAGCGGATGATTGCTCCGAGGTTATGCGGATCCTGGAGCGAATCACAAACCATCAGGCGGAGTTTTTCCCCTGCCGCAATACGCAACTTCAATTTGTCGACCAAGGCATCCAGAGCAATAAGAGGCGTCTGGCTCATGCGCGCGACTATTCCCTGATGGCGAACCTGAGCGCTCTCTTCGCCGATCAAACGAAGGGTCTCGACAAAGGTGAGCTTGACACCCTGTTGCCGGGCCATATCGATAATCTCTTCGATTTTCTTGCCCCGCTTATCTTTTTGCAGGATGATCTCGGTGAAACGATCCGGTTCGTTAACCAATCCCTCAAAAACAGGATGAACCCCCCACAGCAGATCCTCACTCAAGCGAAGGCTTTTTTCTCCTGCCGGCCTTGTTTTTATCCCCCGTTTTTTCATGGACATACTCTTATTCCAATAGGTTTACCGGATGGCAATCGGTGTGCTCTGGCCCGCTCCGCTACAATGATTGCCGCCAGTAGATGAGCCGATTCATCGATTGTTTCGTTAATGACCAGATATTCGTACTCCCCTGCTGCGCGCATCTCGACCGCAGCATTTTTCAGCCGCAGTTGAATGACCTCTTCACTCTCTGTGCCACGGCCGCGGAGTCTTTTTTCCAGTTCGGTAAGATCAGGCGGGGAAATAAAAATATGGGTCGCCGCAAGTTGTTTTTCCCGGCGCAAAATAGTTGCTCCCTGCACATCGATGTCAAGAATAACATCCAGCCCTTCTTCAAGCTGCGCGCCGATAGCCCCAATACTGGTACCATAGAGGTTATCATGCACTTCGGCATATTCCAGAAACAGCCCCTGATCAATCATCCTGGCAAATTTTTCCCGTGAGACAAAATGATAATCAACGCCGTCCTGTTCGCCTGGTCGAGGGGTTCGTGTAGTATGGGAGATGGAAAAAACCAGGCCCGGAACCTCCGCCATGACCATCTTCAGTAAAGTCGTCTTTCCCGCACCGGATGGTGCGGAAATGACAAACAGTCGTCCCTCAGTCATACCTGCTCCATGGCGATTGAGGATTTGTGCTGGGCAAAATATTCCGTCAGGTTATGAATGGGTTGCAGGGCATGCATCCGCTGATTGATGGTATCCGGCTGAACCGAGGAAAGAACAACATGGTTAGATTCCATTATCAGAATCGATCTCGTCCGCCTGCCCTCGGTGACATCAATGAGCCTGCCGGCGGTTTTTGCCGCCTCCTTCAGTTTTCTGGCGGGAGAAGAGCCGGTATTTATAACTGCGACAATTTTTTCCACTATTACGGTATTGCCGAAACCGACGTTGAGTAACTGCATCGGGCACTCTCCCCAATTATTCTATATTTTGCACCTGTTCGCGCATTTTTTCCAATTCACTTTTTAAATCGACGGTGAGATGCGCCACAGCGGCGTCGTTTATCTTCGATGCAAGGGTGTTCACCTCGCGTAGAAATTCTTGAATCAGAAAATCAAGCTTGCGACCGATACCGGTTTCTTCAGTAAGAAATAGCTTAAACTGGCTGATATGGCAGCGTAGTCGCACAATCTCTTCGGTAACATCGGTTTTATCGGCCATAATGACAATTTCCTGGGCCAGACGCGTCGGATCAAGCTGTACATTGGCTAACAGTTTATCTAGTCTTTCCTGCAGATTCCTTTGCCTATGCTCGAGTAATTCAGGAATATTTTTTTCAATGCCGGCGATGGTTTGTTCAAAGAACTGCAGCCGGCTGATAAGGTCATCGGCCAAAGTCTTGCCTTCCTGGCTGCGCATCGTATCACATTCCGCCAAAGCCGTCGCGATAACCGTTTCCACCACTTGCCAGACAAGTGCTAAATCTTCATCTTTTTGCTCGCGTACCACGACATCGGGATACGCAGCCAATAGCTGTGGCGTGATCTCATCGGCAAGGCGCAGTTCATCCGCCATGGCACGCAGGATATCCCGATAGCTTTGAGCCAGAGCCATATTCACTTTCACCTCTTGCAGATCGGAAAAATCACCGCTCACCGACAATAGTAAATCAACCCTGCCACGCAGGTGCGTCTCGGCCACCATCCGGCGAATTTTTTCTTCTAAAGGGGAATAGCCTCGCGGCAGCTTCATTTTAAGATCGAGGTACCGGTTATTCACACAGCGCACTTCCGCTATCCAGACCCTGCCGCTTTTTTCCAACTCTCCCCGGCCAAAACCGGTCATACTCTTTATTGCCATAAGCTTTGGTTCCTTTATCGCGACTGACAACTTTATAAAAAACGAAAATTTTCGATGGTTAAGTAAAACTCTTCATCTTTGGTCTATAAACAACAAAACGATGTAGAAGGACTCCCTCTACATCGTTTTGCCAACGATCAATGCACTGTCACACTCCCGAAGACTATTTTTTCGCTAGCGCTCCGTTCAGTTTTTTAACAATAATATCAGTTATCTCAATTGCAGGATTATAATATACAACCCCGTTCTTGCCATCCATTATTGCCGTGTATCCGTTGTCCTTGCCGTATTTATTAACTATCTCTTCAAGGGCTTTGAGAATTGGTTCAAGCTCCTTGTCCTGCAATTGTTTCATCTCAAAACGGGCCTCTTCAGTCTTGGCTTGAAGTTCTCGGCCATCTTTCTGAAACTCGCGAAGCTTCTCGGCTTTTTTCTCTTCGCTCCAGGCGGAACTTTTTTTCTTGATCTCGTCCTGTAAAGTTTTAAGGGCTTCTTCTTCCCCCTTAAATTTGGCTTGCAGCTCTTTCATTTTCGAGTCAAACCGGGTTTTTGCAGCTTTTCCTGCATCACATTCTACAATAATCCGCTGGACGTTCATGATACCCAGCTTCAGTTCGGCGGAAAAACTACTGCTTGCCGTAAAACAAACAAATACAAAAATCAAACCTGCCAAGAAGTTTCTTCGAGATGCCATTACTGTCTCCGAAATATTTAATAAAGCCGAATAACGCCTAATAGACCCTATTGAACTACAACAAAGTCATCACGTCGGTCCTGGGCCCAGGAAAGTTCATCGTTGCCCTGTAGCAAAAGTCTCTCTTCCCCATAGCTTACCGTGGTAAGTTTTGCTTCATCCACACCGAGATTCATCAGATACTTTTTAGCAACCAGGGCGCGTCTCTCGCCAAGAGCCATATTATATTCATTGGTCCCACGAGGATCGGTATTGCCCTCGATCCGAACGTCATAACCTTTTTGATTGGTATTTATAAATTCAGCATTTACCTGGATACGGGCAACCTGGTCTTTGCGAATCTCCGAAGAATCGAAATCGAAATAAACAGGCAGCATACCTTCTGTCGTCCGACCTTCATTAATTCCGAGAGGCTTTGAATCAAGCGACTCTTCGGCACCAATTGCTTCAGCTTTTTTTTCTGTCTGCATTGCCTGATCGGTTTGTTTTTTCGAACCGCAACCGGACAGAGCGAGAACAGAAGCACACAACAACACAGGCACCATAACTTTAACTTTACTAACCATGGCAAGAACCTCCAAAAGATCCTTAATTAAATTTACAACTCTACTTCTATAATATGAAAGCGCCAACTGCGGTGAGCAACATGCCTCACTCCCAATCTTTTGCACAAGCATTTAAGCATACAAAGTTATAAAAGAAAATCAACAGATTTTTTTTACGGCGCAAGGCGGATCTAACAAAAAAACAACCCGTGACGGCGGCAGCTTCGTCATTGCCGATAGAGTCGATTGCAAGAGGATGCGCGCCCGCCTGAACAACAGCGTCGATCGATTAAAATTTTTAACTGATTACAGGCAAATTTACGCTAGTGATTATTATATATTCAGATTATAAAGCATCTATCCTCCCTTCACCCATGGCACGCTTTTTTTCCTGCGAGTTGCTCATTGAAGTGGCCCTTGCAAAATAGATTGGCGGGGAGGCAAAGCAGAAAACAAAACGATCCATCTCTTGAAAGGGATGATAATCATATGGAGAATTAAATGGCCAAAGTCAATATCAGCCCAAACAGGACAACCGACAAAACTATTCGCACCATCGATCGGAAACGGGAGCAGGAACGCCGGAAAATGTTTATGAAAGCAAAAGATCACGCTCCGGAATTCTCCGCAAAACTGGTGCAACGTCTGATTGATCGGGAAATTATCGAAACGACATCGGTTTCGGCAATGCGGGAAGCCTTTGAGACGCAGCTCAGCAAACTCGGCTATCTTGAAGAATTCGAATTGCAAATGAAGATTGCTCCTGTGCGAACCCTTGCCCAGGACCCCAATGTTGTCAGCCTCTATATCACCCAGTATATAGTCGAGGATCTCATCGAGCACCCGGCGATCCAGGATATCTTTGGTGATGACCTGGATATCTACCGTGCTGTCGATTCCGTTTTCAGGGTTCTCCGTCAATAAATGATGCATCCGTCCGACATCCCCGCGCTTCTTTTTGCCGATGGGGATGGCAATATCCAGGAATTCCCTGAGCTGGACATGGTCGGGATGAGCAACGGTACTTTCATCCGCCCTGCTCTGACCGATCTGATTCCCCTGCCCGAAGGCAGTGATATCTTCACCCTGCCGGGTCGCCTGCCGATCGGCTGGGACCGCAGCTCGGAAGAACCGGTGCTCCTTGCCGAAAATCCATATACTGCAGGCCGGCCAATCCAAGCGGTTGCTGCCTTTATGGCACCGGCTCATACCGCTATTCTCACCAGTGGTTATCAGACCGAGACCGGAGCCCCAACCCTGCCCCTTTTCGCCTATAGCGCCGTCGGTTGGCATGATGGCAGATTCTGGGTGAGCGGATTTCGCAGCGATCCGGACCAACGTCAGGATGCCAACCAGTACCGGCAAGATGATGTTGTCAGAAAGACCAAAAAAAAACTCCGCTCGGCAAAAGACAACAGGCTCATCCAGCATTTAGGTAAATGTTGTCTGACGTATGGCTGCCCGGCTGCCCGTAATTATTTTCTCGGCCGCTGGGAAGCGCCCCTGCCGACGTCGCCCGACTGCAATGCCCGCTGCCTCGGCTGTATATCTCTACAAGCCTCCGGTTGTTGTCCATCAACCCAGGATCGCATAACTTTTGTGCCAAGTGCGGCAGAGATAAGTCAAATTGCCATCGCCCATCTTCAGTCGGCAGAAAACCCGATTGTCAGTTTTGGCCAGGGCTGTGAGGGAGAACCACTGCTGCAGGCCGGAGTTATTGAACAGGCAATCCGCCATATTCGCCGTAAGACCAGCAGAGGCACAATCAACCTCAACTCAAACTCCAGCCTGCCCAAGGCCGTCAATCAACTTGCTCAGGCCGGTCTGGACAGCCTGCGGGTCAGCCTTAATTCGGCTCAGGAAGACTATTATAACCGGTATTACCGGCCGAAAAATTACCGCTTTGCCAACGTCACAGAGTCTATAGATATCATGAAGAAAAATGGTCGCTTCGTGTCGCTTAACTATTTTATACTTCCCGGTTTTACCGACTCGCTACCGGAGTTTGACGCCCTGTGTGCACTTATCCGCAGCCATCATCCTGATTTCATTCAACTGCGTAACCTGAATATGGATCCTGAGTGGTATCTGAAAAATCTTGCTATCCCGCAAAACACCAAGGCTCTCGGCATTCGCCAATGGCTCGATCGTCTGCAGAAAGAATTCCCCTCGCTTCGGTTTGGCTATTTCAATCCGCAGGTTCATACAGCAACAATCCCTTCTACTGACTCCCATTGACGATAGTCCAGTAAAAACTCTTCATTGCAGGCACTCGTAGGGACACCTGTGTCTGCTCATTTGGAATTTATTGAAAAAATGGGCACATAAGAAAACATGCTCTCCCTATTTTTCCTTGGATTTATATTGGTGATGGGATATACTATTGTTTAGTAACCTTTATCAATATCTACCTTAAGGAATCATTTATGGAACAGTTGCCAAATATGAGGTTAACCGCACAAAGACAAGTTATCCTGGAAGAATTGGGCAAGGTTACCTCTCATCCGACGGCCAATGAGGTATATGATATGGTGCGCCGGCGTCTGCCCCGTATCGGACTCGGCACTGTCTACAGGAACCTCGAACTCATGGCCGACGTTGGAGTTATCCTCAAGCTGGAAGTGGGCGGCACCCAGAAACGTTTTGACGCCACAGTGGAACCTCACTACCATGTCCGCTGCACTGCCTGTGGCAAGGTAAACGATATTGATATCGCGGTACAGGAGCAGATCAACGAGATGGCAGAGAAAGCCAGCAACTACAAAATCCTCGGCCATCATATCGAATTTTCCGGAATATGTACCGGCTGTCAGGAAGAAATGCAAAAGATGGATGTGAACTAGTTCCCTTGCACGGAATCAACAGCACCGCCCAAGTCAAGCACAGTCAAAAAAAAGGGGCAGCAGCGAAAAATCGCTGCTGCCCCTTTTTTTGGGTGAAGATCAGGCTGTTGACGAAGCCATCAACCAAAAATAATCCTACTGAATCGGCGCTTCCCCACCTTGATAAGCAGCTCTCCTTTCGGCTCGACCATGGCATCTACATCGATGACCTTTTCCCCAGCGAGGGACACGGCGCTCTGCTTAATCATTCTTCGCGCCTCAGAAGTTGAACCGACAAGTCCGGCATCCACCAGGAGTTGGGGCAAAGACACCGGGGCGGCGGCTGCGTGCCGCATCTCTGGAACATCGTCGGGAACACCACCTTTTTTAAATATTTTTTCAAAATTTTCTTCTGCCGCCAGGGCCGCCACATCATCATGAAAACGGGCGGTAAGTTCCCGAGCCAGCTGCTTTTTCACCTCTTTCGGATGGAGTCTATTTTGTTCGACTTCAGTCCTTAATACCGCAATCTGCTGGTTACTTAAATCGCTGAGCAAATCAAAGTAGCGAAACATTAACTCGTCGGAGACGGACAGCACCTTGCCATAGATATTATCGGCTGATTCCGCGATACCGATATAATTGCCAAGCGACTTGCTCATCTTATTGACGCCATCCAGACCTTCAAGAAGCGGCGTGGTGATAACGATCTGTGGCTCCTGCCCATGCGATCTTTGCAGATCCCTGCCCATCAACAGGTTAAACAACTGATCGGTCCCGCCCAATTCGACGTCCGCCTCCATGGCCACGGAATCATATCCCTGGATAAGGGGATACAAAAACTCATGAATAGAAATAGGTTTCTCCGAGGCAAACCGCTTGTTAAAATCATCGCGCTCGAGCATCCGCGCCACGGTTAACTGAGAGGCCAGTCTGATCATGTCGATCGAGGTGAGTTGGCCAAGCCAGGTACTGTTGAAGACGACCTTGGTTTTAACCGGATCAAGTATTTTAAAGACCTGTTCTTTATATGATTCGGCATTTTCTGCAACCTGTTCGACGGTCAAGGCCTTTCTTGTTTCCGATTTGCCGGTGGGATCCCCGATCATGCCGGTAAAATCACCGATAAGAAAGTAGATGTCATGCCCCAGACTCTGAAAATGTTTCAGTTTCTGCAGCAGCACCGTATGGCCAAGATGCAGATCCGGAGCGGTAGGATCAAAACCAGCCTTTATTTTGAGCGGAACCCCGGTTGCAATGGACTTTTTCAGTTTCTTAATCAATTCCTCGCGGGAGATACAATCGACAACTCCCCGCTCTATCAACTCCAGCTGCTCTTCAATCGCCACCATGTCTTGTTCAACCTTCAAAATATTTGTGATTATTTAGCGTATTCGACCGCTCTCGTCTCGCGAATAACGGTTACCCGTATCTGCCCTGGATACGTCAATTTACTCTCTATCGATCTGGCGATATCATGACTCAGCAAGGTGGCATCCTCATCTTTTACCTTGCCGGAATCAACAATTATACGTAAATCCCGTCCGGCCTGGATAGCATATGATTTTTCAACGCCGGCAAAGCCATTGGCTATAGCCTCGAGATCCTCGAGCCGCTTGACATAACTCTGCAGCATTTCCTTTCTCGCCCCAGGTCTGGCCCCGGAAAGAGCATCGGCCGACTGGACCAGAATGTCGATCACGCTGATTGGTGGCTGCTCCTCATGGTGTGCTCCTATGGCATAGACTACCGACTCCGGTTCCCCAAATTTTCTGGCCAGATCACGGCCGATGATGGCATGGGATCCTTCAACTTCATGATCCACCGCCTTACCGATATCGTGCAGCAGACCTGCCCGTTTGGCCATCTTTACATCCACGCCCAGCTCGGAGGCCATAATGCCGCACAGAAAGGCTACTTCCAAAGAGTGCTGCAGAACATTCTGACCATAACTTGTCCGATATTTCAACCGGCCCAACAAATTGATAAGTTCGACATGGACGCCATGCGCGCCAACATCGAAGGTGGCTTGTTCACCGGCCTCACGCATGGTCACTTCGAGTTCCTTGGTCATCTTTTCGACCACCTCTTCGATCCGACCGGGATGAATCCGACCATCGCCGATAAGCTGCAGCAGTGACAAGCGGGCGACTTCGCGTCTTACGGGATTAAAACCTGACAAAATAACCGCTTCCGGCGTATCATCGATAATGATATCAATGCCGGTAGCGGCTTCAATAGCCCGGATGTTGCGTCCTTCCCGGCCGATAATCCGTCCTTTCATCTCGTCATTGGGCAGAGGCACCATGGATACGGTCCGGTCGGCAACATAATCTCCGGCATAGCGAGAGATAGCCAGGGCGAGGATATTTTTGCCTTTTCGATCAGCTTCCATCTTCATCTCGTTTTCTATCCTGACCAGCTTTTTTGCCGCTTCCATTCTTGCTTCGCTCTCCATGGAATCAACCAGCTGTTTTTTAGCTTCTTCCTGACTGATCCCGGCCAGCTGGGTCAATTCGTAGCGTCTTTTGCCGATCAGATTATCTATCTCATTGTGCTTTTCCTGCCATTCGGTTTCCTGCTGTTTCAGCAGTCGTTCGCTGTTATACAGCTCCGTCTGTTTCCGATCGAAACTGTCCCATTCCCGTTTCAGACTGTCTCTTTTACGTTTAAGCTGTTGTTGTTCCTCTTTAAACTCAAATCTTTCCGTCTTAAGCTCTGACTCCAGGGCCTGTTTGATTTGATATGCCGCTTCCTTGCTCTGCAGGAGTGCTTCTTTTTTTAGTTGCTCGGCTTCGACTATGGCATTTTCGATGATCTGATTACTTTGAATTTTTATGTTTTTTTCGTGCCCCTCAATGACCAGTTTCCGGAAATAAATACCCAGGAACGCACCACTGAAGAGCCCGATGAAGGTAAGGAGAATTGGATGACTTAATAGATCCATTGGACATTCCTATCTGGTGATGACTGACAGGACAGATAGAAAAGCAGAGGAAAACAAAATACATGGAGGGAGTTTTGCGGCAGCTCGAACCGGTTTTTTACCAGCACACCGGAACCAGCAGAATAAACAACAGCCTGACCACCATTGCGAAGTTTGCTGTTATTTACCTGAAATCAACAACCTTTTAGAACAGACACCGACTACCAGTTGTGACCTCTCCTCAAATTTGCAGATAGTTCCAAGGTCATTGACCATTTTTCTTTGCCTGACCGCATACAGCATCACGAGGCAACACCTCATTGACCCTGTCAGGTTGAAACTGAACAATCCGTTTTCCGTTCAGATAATTGCAGTACCAGCACACGATCTGATTGCATGCTGCTCCTTCTTCGGGAGTTATTCCAAACTGTTGTGTTAGAATAAGTCAATCCGGACAAACAACTGCAACGCATTGCCCAGAGAAATATCTAAAAAAGCAATCCTGCTTCCCTTTTTTTATATTTTTTTCCAGCACTACTTTTCTGCTCAGGTCAATCTTATTTTATATGATAAACCGGCTGCATCTCTGCCAAAAACAGTTTTTGGGCAATCTCCAGACCGGATAGAAAAAATGTAACAAGCCGGCGCCAATCATGGCGACTGCTCTCTTCCCCACACTGCCGTGTCACCAGGAAAGTTAAACCTATAAAATAGGTGGGCAGCCTCATACTACCTTCAGGAAATTCGCTGAGCGATCTTCCTTTCAGTAACAGTGGAGTTACCCTTTTTTTGAGAGTTGGCTCAACACACACTGAAGATCACCAACAGTGCAGGGAAAATTTTTCATGGACAGCGTTTCCGCCATCGCAACTTGTAAATTTTACTTAGTTATCTCGTATAAATATTGATGCCGTCGTTAAAACTCTTCATCTTTGTCTTACTTAATCAAATTATAACAGACTTTCGGGTAAACGAAAACAATTTATCCCCAAGGTCTCAATCAGCAAGTAATTTCAGTCTGATTTCTTCGTTGAGGCGGATTATTCTATCTTCGGAATCTCTTTTATATCCTTCGAATTCATGCATGAGTTTCACATGCCGGGAGGCGATATTGAGACACGCCAATATCGCCACCTTGCCTACAGGCAGGGTTCCAGTCGTCTGAGGTGAACTTGTCTCAACAAGTTGGCGGACCATAGAAAAAATGGTTCGCAGTTCTTCGTCCGTGGAGGCAGTATAAAATTTATACTCCTGGCCAAGCAGTTCGAATCTTACCAACCTTTCCGTATCCGACATATCAATCCAGATCCACCATTAATTTCCTTAAGCTATGCGCTTTGAAGTCTATCCGGTTATTATCTGGAGCCACCCATAGAAAAGAGGTCATGCTGCACCCGCTTATCATCTTCATCCATCGCGGCGGCAGCTTCCTTTTCTTCCGCATGCGCATCGTCTTCATCGGGATCACCTTCTGAAGATGCATCTTCCATCAGCATCTCTTCTTCATCGAGATTAAGCTCCCAGTCTTCTATCTGATCAACGATCTTATTGACTCTGTCGCTTATCTCGTTTCGTTCGGTTACTTTAGAGTCGATAGTCTCCTGCAATTCCTCGATAAGCTGATTACGTTCGGTCAGATCCTGTTCAAGTTGCACTTTTTCAGCCTTTAAGGCCGTATATCGCGTTAAAATCTTCTCGACAAATTTTTCAAGCCGCTGGAGTTCACTTTCTCGGTCCATATCTCTTCCCCTCTCCTTATTTATTAACATATTTCTCTTTTGGGTTGATTATCTGTAGTCAGAGGTCGCACGCCAGTAAAGTATAATGTGTTTTCTCTTAAAAAGTGAATATACCATGCGCCCAGCACACTGCAACCTCTATCAGATTCGGCAATAACTCCAGCCGATCGGTCGGGCATTGTCATAGGGCATGAAGCCATGGAAAACTCTGGGATCGTTATCGAAAACCATCGGTAAAAAAAATCTGTCGCCTTCCCACATCGGCAAAAAGATAATATTCTCGACATCCACCCAGACCAGATCGCCCTCCTCATTGACGCTCTTTGGCGTCCCGCTGTACTGATCGATACGAAAGATAAAACCGAACCAGTCTTCGCCCTGCGGTCCAAAACCGGTCCAATTGATGGTACCTCGCAAGACCGCTTTATCACAGACGATATTTGCCTCTTCTTGAATCTCTCTGACCAGGCACTGATAAATGTCCTCGGTAGGCAGCATCTTGCCTCCCAAACCATTATACTTCCCGAGATGCTGATCTTCCGCTCGCTTATTCCGATGCACCAGCAGCGTCTGTTTACCATCGGGAGACAAAATATATCCAAGTGTCGCCACTATCGGCGTGTACATTGCCGGTCCTTATTTTTTGCTGTTAATCGAAGATACATATTCCGCTGCTCCTTTTCTTGTGCTACAATTGTTTATCCTGCTCTTACTCTTACTTAACAAATCTTCTACGAAAGATCAGACTATCTCACTATGCGAGCTTTTCTTCCTGCCTCTGTCTATCTTCCCCACCGAACGACAGCCAGCCTCAGTGTGCTGTTGGCATTTTTCTGTATGGTACTGTCCTGCCAGGCAGCGACGCCGGCCAAAAAAAAATTTCCGCTCTACCGGGCCATCAGTGAAAATGTCGTTTTCTGGGAGAATATCTATGGCCATTATTCCCTCAACCAGGCAGTTATACATGACTCGGAAGATTTAGCCAAGATTTACGAAGTCATCCCTCTGCTCGGCGCAGATATACCCGGAGCTTCTCATTACAATGAGATCTTTCAGCAGCGCACCAAAGACAAATACCGTTCCATTCTGCGAAAACTTGCCATCGAGAAACCGACAACCCCTAACGAAAAGAGGGTCGCCGCACTTTTTTCCGAACAAAACCGTGCCTGGGCCATCCGGATAGCCGCTGACAATGTCCGCAGCCAGAGAGGCCAAAAGGAGCGTTTTCTGGCCGGAGTAATCCACTCCGGCAGATATATGCAGGAAATCAAAAGGCTCTTTCGAAGCTATAATCTTCCGGAGGAACTCGCGTATCTGCCCCATGTTGAATCCTCTTTTAATTTTAAAGCCTATTCAAAATACGGGGCAGCCGGGATTTGGCAGTTCACCCGGGAAACCGGCAACAGATATCTGACCATAGATCATTCCCGTGATGAACGTCTAGACCCAATACTGGCCGCGCACGCTGCGGCAAAATATCTCAAAAACAGCTACGACTCCCTCAACAACTGGCCTCTTGCTTTGACATCATACAACTATGGATTACCAGGCATGTTGCGCGCGGTTAACGAGTTAGGAACATATGAGAATATTTTCAATAATTACAACAAAGGTTATTTTAAGTTTGCCTCCAGAAATTTCTATGCCGAATTTCTCGCGGCACTAAAGGTAGCCAGACAACTGGAACAAAACCCAGTCGTAAGGATCGACCACGCCCAGCCTGCTCGATATCACCGTCTCCCGGCATATGTCCACATATCCGAAAGCAAAAAACACTTTGGTGTTTCGGCAAACACAGTAGCAACGCTCAATCCGGCGCTGCTACCGTCTGTTATAACCGGCAGAAAAAGTATTCCCCGGGGATATGTACTGCGCCTCCCGGCGACAAAAACCACATCCCGTCTCATTGCGGCAACACCTTCCAAGGTTCATAAACGGCGGCAGACGGCAGATCTTGTGCATAGAGTGAAAAAGGGCGATACCGCCTCCAGCATCGCGCGCTATCACGGCATTTCGTTGGAAAGTCTGATCCAGGCAAATAAGCTTGATAAATATGCCACGATCAAACTCCAACAAAAACTGACTATCCCTAAATCTGCTAAAAAATTAGCGGAATCAGAAAAAGACATTATAAAAATATCACCGCGCAGCGAAGCCAAGAAAGTTTCATTGAACCAAACCATCGTAGGGTCAAGTCTCTACGGTGGCTGACCAACAGATTTTTTAATGACACAATGTGGGATTTTTACTATAATAAATTTGTTATCTTGGCCCGGCATAAAAAGCATTGCCACCGGTACAGACAACTTTGTCAAAACGTAAGATTTTCGATGGTTAAATTAAAAGGGTTGTAATGGATATAACCAAGACCATAAAAGAACTAAAGAAAAGACCCGGATTTACTGACAATGTGGGAATGATCCTCATCCATAACGGAGTCGTACGCAATTGGTCAAGAAAAGACCGAAGCGCCGTTACCGCCCTCCAGGTCACGCCTGATCTGAAAAAGATCGAAATCCTGCGCCGCGAATATCTGCAACGGCCAGGCATTTTTGAGATACTTGTCGAGGCACTGACCGGAACTTTTCAGCCGGGCGACGACCTACTCTACATTATCGTCGCCGGCGACATTCGGGAAAACATCAAACCGGTGCTGGCTGAGCTCCTTGATCGGATTAAAGCCGAGGCGGTAGCCAAGAAAGAAATTTTTGTTTCATGAGAGACTTGGCGTGCCTACTGCCCGGAAATGCATTGACAAGTTTACCGACATTCATCCCCTGCCTCATATTGTCGGCACCGTCACCCGCCTGATCAACGATCCCGAATCAACGATGAAGGATTTGGAAGAAGTTATCAAGATGGATCCCATCCTGGTGAGTCGTCTCCTTCGGCTGGTCAACAGCCCCTATTACGGACTGGTTCAGTCGGTCGATTCCATTGGCCGGGCGGTCGCCTTTTTAGGCATGAAAAACCTGCATAATCTGGTCGTAACCGATGCCTTGAAAAATATCTTTATCGGAGCTGAAGTTACTCCGGTCTTTTCCAAAAAAAAGTTATGGATGCATTGTGCGGCGGTTGCCATCTTGAGCAAGATGATTGCCGAAAGAATTTTCGGAATTAACGGCGACGATGCCTTTTTATGTGGCATCCTGCATGACTTCGGCTTGTTGGTTGAAGAACAGCTCTATCAGAAGAATTTTCATGAGATCTGCTTCTCGTCCAGCTCAACCGGCACCCTGCTGGACCTCGAGCAGCAGGCATTTGCCACCGATCACTGCCAGATCTGCTATATTATGACGCTGGACTGGAAAATGCCGGTTGGTATTCAACAGGCGATTCGCGATCATCACCTGCAGAAAAGCGACATCGAACCGTCAAGCCTGACGGGAATAATTCAGATTGCTGAATATATCAGCGGCCAAATGAGCATGGCGACACTGCCGGACCTGGTGATGGAAATTTCCCCCCCCCTGATCAATCACCTGCAGGAAAATGCGGATGAATACACGGTACTGATTGAGGACCTGCCTGAGGAGATGGACCGGGCGCAGGAACTGTACGCCTAAATCCCGGCCTACGCCGGCAACCGTAAGCGATAGGGAAAAATCCGCATGGTCAATTTGTTCAATAGAGAGAACTCCTACGAAGAACAGATAACCGACCTGCTCAACTTTCTGCACCGTGAAATACCATCAGTTGATATTCTCGCCATAACCGGTGAGGGAAAGCAACTTTCCCTTCACAAAGCCGGCATATTCCCAACAACCATTATCACCGAACTACTCGCTGCTCTAGTTGACCGAACCGAAGAAATACTGTCGCCGCACCCGGTTAACAGAGGCTATATGGGCATATTTATCCAGTCGCTGCTGGTTACTCTACTTTTTTTTACCGGCAACGAAGAATCCAGGCAAAAGGACTTCGCCAGCCTTATTTGCTTGGCCCTGCGCGGCTATTTTGCGCAGCAGAAAGTCGAACAGCTCAATAAAAAAATAGCTATCCAGAAGAATCAGTTCAACAGAAAATTTCAGGTGATGGACCAAAAGCATCAGCGGATGCTGGAAGAAACTGAAAAAAGCTATCGAACCATTCATGATCATCAGGAAAATTATTCCAAAACCCTACAGCAAGAGATAGAGGCGCAAACCCAGGAGCTCCGTGCTGCAAAGATGGCGGCGGAGATGGCCAACAGCGCCAAAAGCGAGTTCCTCGCCGCCATGAGTCATGAAATACGCACGCCGATGAACGGTATTATCGGCTTCACTGACATCCTGTTGACTACCGATTTGGATGAAGAACAGCAGGACAGCGCCCGGACTATCAAACGCAGCGCTGAAGCCCTGCTTGGCCTGATCAACGATATTCTCGACTTTTCCAAGGTCGAAGCCGGGCAGATGACGCTTGAAGTTATTGATTTTGATCCTGAGATTACCGCCCATGATGTCTGCGATTTGATCCGACCGCGGGTAGCCGGCAAACCCATCGAGGTACTCTGCCGCATCGACGACCGTCTCCCGGCACGCATTCAGGGTGATCCGGGAAGATTTCGCCAGATCCTCATTAACCTCCTCGGCAATGCCGCCAAATTTACCGAACGGGGGGAGTTGGAACTGAGCCTTGAAGTGCAGGAAGAATCGGCTCAGACCATCACTCTTTTAACAAAAGTCAGAGACACCGGAATAGGCATCGCCAAGGATAAATGCGAAACAATTTTTGCCGCCTTTAAACAGGCCGACGGTACGACCACTAGAAAATACGGCGGTACTGGTCTGGGCCTGTCGATCTGTCGCAAAATTGCCGCACTTATGAAAGGACAGGTCTGGGCGCAATCAAAAGAAGGGGAGGGTACCACCTTTTTCTTCAGGGCGGTGCTGCACAAAGCGGCCGAGGGCACTTCCTCTAGTCCGGCACGGACCATTCCCAACCTGCAGGGAGTCAAAATCCTCGTTGTCGACGACAACAAGGCCAACACCGAAATTGTGCGGGCGGTGCTTGGCAAGGCGGGCATGGAGGTCACTGCCCTTTGCGACGAGATGATGACTGTTGCCGTTCTTGCAGCGGCGGAAGATGCGCACCAGCCCTTTCAGGCAGCAATCCTCGATCTACAGATGCCCCTTATTTCAGGGCTCGAACTGGCACGCCGGATTCGGACTTCGTCCCTCATCCAGCCGGATATCCCGCTTCTTGCCTATACCTCATCAACGGAAAGAGTGGCACAAAAATGCAAGGATGCAGGCTTCACTGCCTTTTTAACCAAACCAGCCCGGCGGCAGATCCTGCTGCGGACCATAGCTGGAATTATCCAAACCAAAGGCGAAGATTGTGAGCCCAACGAAAAAAAACTGGTCACGCAATATTCAATCCGTGAAAAGCTGAAACTGGCCACCCGAATTCTTCTTGTCGAAGACAATCCGGTGAATCAGAAACTGGCAACCGTTATCCTGAGCAAAGCAGGCTATCAGGTGACTACAGTCGCCAACGGCAAACAGGCGGTAGACGCTTTTACCGGCACCCCGGATGCTTTTGATACCATCCTCATGGATATCCAGATGCCGGTGATGGATGGTTATGCAGCGACCCGCTGTATCCGTCAAAAAGGCTTTGCTGCCGTTCCGATCATTGCCATGACCGCCAATGCCATGAGCGGCGACCGGGAACTCTGCCTGGAAGCGGGGATGAACGACTATATCAGCAAGCCGATTAAAAGAGAGATCGTCTTTCGGGTTCTGGAAAAATGGCTCCATCCCGAGCATTAATACACTGCAGGTTGATGGTCACGGAGACGATACTTTTATGCTCAGATCAGTGATGATTTTCTTTTCCGCGACTTGCTGAACAAGCTGCCGAGAAACATTCCGACCAGTAAAACACCGCCACCGGCCATGAACCAATGGATGGATTTATCTTTGTTCAGCCTGGCATTCTCTTTCTTAAGAGCGGTTATTTCCTCGGTAAGGAGAGCGTTTTGCTCCGTTGCTTTTTGCTTATCCTGTTTAATTTTAATTACATCTGCGGTATCCTGCTGCAGGGTTTGGTAATCTGTGGCGACCTGATTTTTCTCATTTAAGGCGGCGTTAAGATCAGTCTCGGCTTTGCTGAGATTGGCCAAAGCTGCACTGAGTTTTTCGGCAAGCTCCTGTTCTTTCTGCTGCAGCTTTTGGTTTTCATCGCGCAGCGAGGCAACTATGCTTGCCGGTGGCGGATCGATGCTCAAATATCTCTTCAGCATCCACCCTTGTCTGCCATTGGCCTGCCGCACCAAGGCGTAATTTCCATCTTCTTGAAGAAATTCGACCGCATCGCCATCATTGACCACGGCTATAACTTTATACTCTCTGCCCGCACCGGAGCGTAACACAACTTCAGCGCTGGGAACCACGTAACGGCTTTCGGCCATAACCCTGGTTGGCGTGAGCAGCATGGCACTAAACGAGCAAAAAAAGCTCGCCAGCAAACAAAGAAGAGTTGCCGACGGCAATTTGATTTTTCGAATCCGCATTATTGTCTGACTCCTTAAGCCGGTTATTATCTGGGATTATTTCTCACCATCAACTATTACAAAGCCAGCAGGTGAAAGTCAAGTCTTCCCAGGCAGCATCACTCTGCATCAACAGTAAGTCCAAGGTAGTAGGCAATAGCCGTATTGCCCAACCAATTCGGTGGTCTAACGTTGCGAAGCATTCGCTGAAATACCGGCTCCAAGTGATATAATCCGGTTATAACTGGTGGTCAATTTTTCCGGTGTCCATTCCTCACGGTTTTTGCACACCATCTTTTTGCAGATCCGCTCTTCCGTAAGAACATCAAGAATGAAGTCCATGAATTCATAATCCTGATCCGGCAAGGTGATACTCTTTTTTTTCGGGCCAAAATAGAACCAGATGTTCTGTCTGAACTCCCCTTTATCCTTAAGGGAATAGCCCAAGGTTTCGTAAGTTAGAGGCCCCCCATCGAGAGGTGGCAGGTGGTCGGCAGTCACGACGATCAGGCTCTCCGGATCCATATTGCGCAGCCGCTGCACATAATCGGCAACCGCTCCGGCTCGATAATAAAATTGCTGAATCGCCAGATAGGCCTGGGAGCCTGGTTTTACCCCAATGACCTCGACTTTTGGTGGAAAACGTTCACTATCGGTCAGATGCGGCAGATGACCGTAGGTGCCCAGCACATAATTAAGAAACGGTTTGCCCTCTTTAAGCAGTTGCTCGACATAGAGAAGATTCTGCGACAGGAGGTCGCCGTCAAATATATAGCTGTTGGCCACAGTATACTTCAGGTAGGTTTTGCGCTTTTCGGCATACACCGAGGGAAAATTGGTTTCCTTAAAACCCATCGACTGGTATGCCTGTTCCGAATTAAAAAAATCCGGCTTATATGACTGCGTGGCGACGGTTCGATAGCCGGCCGCATCAAGAAGGTTGGGCAGGCATGGGGTCGGCAGGCCTTTGAACATATTGAATTCGGCGGGGCTATACAATTCGAGAGCCGGCACCCCGCAGAGGATTTCAAATTCAACCTGGGCCGTGCCGCCGCCAAAGACAGGCGACCGGGAAATATGCATGTTTTTTCTCAGCGCATCGAAGCGCGGCGGGGCCGGAGGACTGCGAAATTCCAGGGCTGAGAAACGTTCCGGATCGAGAAAAGATTCCAGGATCAGGATATGAATATTGCGCGCCTTGCGCAGACCACCTTTGAGCAAAGCAGGATCCCGATCAGGATCTTCTGTCACCGAATGGTGGGCAAGATCCTCCAGGGCCTTATTTTTGGTCGCGGCAAAGAGAAATAATGCCGTTGTCCTGCCGATGACCGCCGAGGTAAAACGATCGGACCAGGAAAGGATTTTAAATCCCGATACATCAGCCGCTTTAAGGAATTGCTGCGGCAGCGTATACGCCGTCACCGGCGGCACCAGGGCAAGCACCAGAAGAAGCACCGGCAGGACCAGCTCGCAGGGGCGCCGCTTAAAATTTTTAATGAAATATATCAGCCAGATGGTCGAAACAGCATAGGACCCTACTCGCAGCCATGCCGGAGACACATTAAGCCCTTCGGGCAACAGCAGCAGTTCATCGAGCTTGAAAACACTGTGCATCAGGACATAATGCACATCAATGGCCAGGTATAAAACAATGATCGGCAATGCCGCGATCACCATCCGCCAGGGAGTTGGCCGCATCAGGTGTAGCAGTGCCGCGTAACTGACAAGCAAGTAGGGCATTTCAAAGCGAATGGCGCTGCTGAATTCCCTGATCCCGCCAACCAGTCCAAAAGACCAGGAGATGGCCCAGAGAATCAGACCGAGGACTACCGACGACACGATAGTCTCACCGATGCCCCGAAATAGTACTCCGCCCCTGTTTGCCCGGGATAAAAGATTTACGAGAAAATGTCTGATCATGGGTAATTTCACAAGTAACTACACCTGCCCGAATCTTCCTCAATATCAGGAAGGATGGCGTCACAAAAGTGTCTTTTTGAACCTCTGGATGGGCTCTGGAAAAAGTTCGATATACAAGGCGTAGTGACTGAGACGGCGATTTGATAGTACCCATACTACAGCAAATCACCGTCTCAGACCTACAACGAAGGAGATCGGGCTTTTTTTACAAGTCCATCAGATGTTACCTGCCAATATTGAATAGAGAGCACCAATCCATAAAAATACCGTCAGGGTAATACTGATAAGAACCGCCGCGCTGCCAATGTCTTTTGCCCGCTTAGCAAGAAGATGATAATCAGGAGATGCAAGATCGACAACTGTCTCAATTGCCGAATTGATTAATTCGACAACCAGAACCGCGGTGGTGGCAAAAAAAAGCAACCCTTTCCATTCGGAAGAAAGAGGGAGAAAAGCCAACATCACCAGACAAACAGCAACCAGGCACCCCTCCTGACGAAAAGCAGCTTCGGTCGAAAACGTCGAACGCAATCCAGCCAGTGAATAGGAAAAAGCCGCCAGGATTCTCGTCAACCCGGTTTTTCTGGGAGGCTTACTATGGGTGTTCGGTGTTTGCATGAAAGTAAAGATCACGTGAGGTGGATTTAAAAAAAAATTGTAAAATACTGAGTTGCAGCAATGGAGTCAAGGTATCTCAGCAGCCTCGGGGAGAAATTTTTTCTTTGATCTCTCTTGCCAGCGAGCGACTGTCAACAGCGGCGGCAGTATCAATCCGCACAGTACACTCTTCCTCAACTGCGCGTAGCGGCTGCCATCCTGCCAGTTGCATATCCAGAACCCGGAGATCGGCATCCGAGACATCGTTTTTGCGCTCGGTAATACGGCGGCGCAGGATCGCTTCATCCGCATGGCAGTCGATAATGACCAAGGGGATACGCTTGCTGTCGGCAAGTTTTTTGAATTGTCGACGTTCTTCATATTGAAGAAATACCGCATCGACAATAACGGTAAATCGAGCATCGACAATCTGTGCCGCCAGCCGGCACATCTGTCGATATGTTTTTTGGGTGGCCTCCAAGCTATAGATGCCTTCACCCACGGCTGCTCCGCCATTTTCCTGGGGCTGCAGACCAAACAAGCGCTTTCGCTCCACATCCGAGCGAATACGAATCGCCCCCAACTGTTCAAGCAAGGCCTCGCTTATGGTGCTTTTGCCGGATGCCGACACCCCACGGGTAATGATAAGCAAAGGTTCTGCCGGGTGGATGGAACTACGCGCCAATTTAAGATAATTAATAAAATCGCTCTCGGCCTCAACCCGCTCTTTTTCGGTGATACCATCCTGGTGCGCCCGTATTGCCTCTATCTTGGCGCGGACCAGCGCCCGATAAACCAGGTAAAACCGAAACACACCCAGCCCGGCGTAATCGCCGGTATGGTGCAGATACCTATTCAGAAAACGCTGCGCCAGCAGCGGCTGTTTTCTGTCCTGCAAATCCATGACCAGAAAAGCAATATCGCTTATAACGTCAATCCAGCGCAGACTCGGGCTGAACTCGATACAATCAAACACCAGCGGGGCATCATCCATCCAGGCAATATTACGCAGGTGCATATCGCCATGGCATTCGCGGACAAAACCGGCCGATTTACGCCGGCCGAACAGTGGCTGTAAGGCCGAAAAAGCACTGAGTCCCCAGTTTTCCAGCTCGGTGAGCCATTGTAATGCCTGGGGATTTTTCACCTGCTTTCGTATCTGCTGGAAATTTTCGGCTATCGGTTGATAAACAGTTTCCGGCAGGCCATATATATTCTCTGCACCAGCAATAGCGGCCTGCTGATGAAAATCAGCGATGCAACCGGCCAGCATATCTATGTGACAGGGCTGCAATGCCCCACAGGCCAGCAGACGATCAAGCTGTGCCTGTTGCGGAAAGGCCGCCATCTTGACGGCATACTCGATTGCGCCGCCCCCTCCTTTTTGACCAGCCGCCCACCTGGGGCCATTTTCCGTTCTGATAATGGGAACGACAGCCAGGTAGATCGCCGGTGCCAGTCTTTTGTTTAAGCGAAGCTCTTCATTGCAGTAAAATCGTCGTTTTTCCAGGGTGGAAAAATCAAGAAAACCTAAATTCAGGGCTTTCTTAATTTTATAGGCATAATCGCCGGCCAGAATGACCCAGGAGATGTGCGTTTCGATAAGGGTGCATTGTTCAACAGGCGGATCATAGATATCCGGCTGCAACAGCGACCTGATTAAAGTGGCGGGCTGGAGGTTGGCAGCGCTCATCGTGACGTCCTTTACGGTTGACAGTCCGATTGATTGTGCATGACGTGTATCAGTACCATAAAATAATCTATCAGAGCAAGACAATTGCCGGACAATTGAATAGGACAATCCTTGACACGCTGCACAGTGTGGCATAAGCTTGCCGTCAAAGACATCTCTTCCCCTGCCAACCCCATTAAAAAGAGGAACCCATGCCGGATAAAGAAATTGTCACTGGAAAAAAACTCACCCTGCAGGTCTTGAAAGAAAAGGGCGTCAAATATATTTTCGGCTATACCGGCGGAGCTATTATGCCGCTCTTTGACGAAATGGATAAAAGAGGAGATTTTCATTTCATCATGTCACGCCATGAACAAGGAGCAGCATTCATGGCCCAGGGAATCTCCCGGGCATCCTTATCAACCGCCTCTCCACAGATTGGGGTCTGCATGGCAACATCCGGGCCCGGAGCGATGAACCTGACGACCGGAATTGCCGATGCCCATATGGATTCGGTACCGATTGTGGCCATAACCGGACAGGTCACTACCGGAGTGATTGCCACCGATGCCTTCCAGGAAAGTGATGTAATCGGTGTGATGATGCCGATCTGCAAACAGACCTATATGCCTCTTGCCGCCGAAGAGATCGAACCGACGATACATGAAGCATTTTACGTCGCCACCACCGGCCGCAGCGGTCCAATCGTCATCGATATTCCCAAAGACGTGCAGAACCAGAGCGTCACCAAAGACTACCACTTTGATGCGGCAAGTTTCCGCCCCAGCCTGCCGGGATTTTTCTATCATCCGACCCCGGAGCGGGAGCCATTGCGGCGGGCCATCGAGCTGATCAACCGCAGCGCCCGCCCGGTACTGTTCTGCGGCCACGGGGTTATCAGCAGCAATGCCGGCAAGTTGTTGCAAAAGTTTGCCGAAAAAGTCAACATCCCGATCGCCTTCACCTTCCATGGACTGTCGTCTCTGCCCGTCGACCATCCGCTTAGCCTGGGGATGATGGGCATGCACGGCACGGTCGAAGCCAACCGGGCCATCATGGAGGCGGATTTACTCATCTCTTTCGGCATGCGATTTGACGACCGGGTCACCGGCAGACTCAGTGAATATGCCCAAAATGCCGATGTTATCCATGTGGAGATCGACCCTTCGGAAATCGACAAGAATGTTGCCTGTTCGGTGGCGATCAATGCCGACGTCTATCGAACCCTGCATGTCCTGCTCGGCGACCCGATGCTGACTTTTAAACCTCGTAAACGGTGGTTTGAGAAAATCGCCGGCTTCAGACAGGTGATGGCCGAAGATATACAACGGGAAATAGAATGCGGCGTCGGCGATGAGGGCAGACTGCTGATGAAATCGATAATCCATCAACTGTCGATATTGACCAAAGGCAAAGATCTTATCGTTCCCGATGTCGGCATGCACCAGATGATGGCTGCCCGTTTTTATAACTATCAGACCGAAAACAGCTGGTTTGCCTCAGGCGGCGCCGGAACCATGGGGGCCTCGCTGCCGATGTCCATCGGCGTCAAACTGGCCCGCCCGGCCGAAAGAGTCTGGTCGATCTGCGGCGACGGCGGCTTCCAGATGAATATTCAAGAACTTGGCACCATTATGGAGCAGGAACTTGATATCAAGATCATTCTCCTCAATAACGGCCATCTGGGCATGGTCCGCCAGTGGCAGACCCTGTTTTTTGACGCCAGATACGCCGGAACACCAATGGTCAGTCCCAAATTCGGCCTGATCGCCGAGGCCTATAACATTGCCTATATCCGGGTTGAAAAACCTGACGAGGTGATTCCTGCCCTCACCCAGGCAATGGACTATAAGGGCTCGATCCTGATTGAATGTATCTGTGATGCAAGTGAGGTTATCCTGCCGATGATCCCATCCGACGGCGGTTTTGACGATATGATCATTGCCCGCCCGAACCGGAAAAAATCCGCATCCGGCAAAAGCAAGGGGGAAAAATCATGATTCGACGTGCTATTCTGGCCTTTATGCTTGATCGCCCCGGCGTGTTGAACAAGGTGTCGATGCTGATTCGTAAAAAAATGTACAACGTTGATACCCTGACCGTCTGCAGTTCACGCATCGAGGGTATCAGCCGAATGACCATTACCCTGCGGGAAGACGATCAGGCCAGGGTGAACCAGATCATCAAGCAGCTGGAAAAATTCACCGAAGTAATCTCAGCCAAAGAGCTCGATACCGAACACAGTTACTGGCGGGAAGTGGCCATCGTCAAATTGGAAGTTGACGCCGATCATTTAGCGTCTTTTCGAGGCCGGTATAATTTTGAGGTGCTTGACCAGAAGGGCGAGGACATTCTTATTCTCCAACTGGCCGGGGCAACTCGGCAGATCGACACCTTTCTTGATGAAGTCGGCCGGCAGTATATCATTGAAATCGCCCGCACCGGCGTAACCGCCATGGAAAAATAGGTAACCGATGATCTGGACCCCATTTCCGTCCTACCAGGCCCCCTGACACAGCCAACTAGAGCTCGGCGGCCTGCTTGAACGATGGGAACACTGATAGAACGGTTACAGATCCGGGCATACCTTTATTTAATTGCGTTCCGGTGGACCATGACAAAACCAGCCGCCCCCCGGGCGGCATGGCAATCATCACGCCTGATAGAGCGTGTCGGCAATATCAGCGAAGTCGCAGCTGATATTATTTGCACGCAACAGCATATGAATCCGCTGCAGCGCAGCCGGCGTATCAATGCGGATATCGGCCCCGCCCGGCAGCTCTTCCACCATATAGCCTGCCGATTGTAACAGAGTGACACTTTGTCGGTACTGATCTACCACCAAACCCAGCAAAGTAAAATCGGCCATATAATTATCCGGCAAAACCCGGTTATCAAGATAAAGTGCCCTGCTGCGACAATCGCAGGGAACAAGTGCTATTGTGCCCATGCATGTTCCTCCTTGAAATGGATTGAGCCATTATAAAAGTAGTATATACTATCAC
This sequence comes from uncultured delta proteobacterium, assembly GCA_963709745.1. GTDB lineage: Bacteria > Desulfobacterota > Desulfobulbia > Desulfobulbales > Desulfocapsaceae > Desulforhopalus_A. The sequence continues at coordinate 37,374 of CAVPXN010000012.1, read as the reverse complement.
TTTACTGCCTTTCTCTACCTATTGCTCTTTCAACACTGATCATTAATGTACTAGCATAACCAGACAACCAACAAATTGATCAGAGAAAAATGGCAAGAGCATGCATTTTGCCTTGGTTGTTTATAGACAAAGCTGAACGAAGTACACCATTACTACAAGGAGACAATTATGAGTATGCGCGGAGAAATTATATCTGGAGAATATGAAAAAATGGTCTGGGTACATGACAGCAAGGGTAAGGAATATGCCTGTTATCTAGATGACATACAAGGAAAAGTTAAAAACAAAGAAGATCTCTCAGAAGAAGAGAAAAGGAATTGCCTTGACCTGAGCACGGTTCTCGGTGACAGCTGGTAGTTGATTTATTTTACTGCTGAATTATTGCGGCCCCCGTTTCGTGGTTACAGAACGGGGGGTTTTTTCGTGTCCATTACGGCTGGAGGCAAAAGAGGTGAAAGTTGTAGCATTTAACGGTAGCGCTCGAAAACAAGGCAACACGGCACTGCTGCTCAGGGAGGTGCTTGCACCCCTTGGCCGAAACAGGAGCGGAAACAGAGTTGATTGAGCTTGCCGGCAATGAACTACGGGAATGCATGTCCTGTTATGTCTGTTATCTGGAAAAATCGGTACCTGCGTCCTTAAAAGACATAGTCAACGACTGCCTGCGCAAAAAGGGGACCGCCGAAGTCATTCTGCCGGACTCACCGACGAACGACTTCGTCCATGGCCAGCCATTACCGAAGACAATGCATTCGTTCACCGGAACAAAGAAGATAACCCCAAAAGCTGGAACAGAAACCATTCATCCAGCGCCCCGGTTTTATTCAAGCAGGCCTTCTTGCTATAACTGGCTATGCGAGAAGTGCCTGCTCGGACGAAAATGGGGTGCTGGTGAACGGTTACAAAAAATCAATCAATAGCCATACTGGTTTTCCACTCCTGCCATACCTTACCAACGAGGTCAATACCCGGCTTCAGGGTTTTTTTACCCGGCCGCCATCCGGAAGGAGTTGCCTCGCCACCCTTGCTTTCGCGGACCAGTTGAAAGGCCTGGATCTGGCGGATGGTTTCGTTGACGTTTCTGCCAACTGGAGGCGTGAGGACCTCAAAGCCCTGAATGACGCCATCGGGATCGATCAAAAACCGACCCCGCGCTTCCACGCCGGCGGTTTCATCGAATACTCCGAAGATTTTGCCCACCTTGCCGCCGGCATCGGACAGCATCGGATAAGGCACTCCACCCTCGACCATTTTGGCGAGTTCATCGTCATTCCACATCTTATGCACAAACATCGAATCAATGGACATCGACAGAACTTCTACGCCCAGTTTCTGAAATTCCGGGTATTTTTCAGCGACCGCTGAAATCTCGGTAGCTCAAACAAAAGTAAAATCACCTGGGTAAAAACACAGTACCACCCATTTGCCGAGGTAATCGGAAAGTTTGACATTGATGAACTTGCCTTGTTGATAGCCCGGCGCGATAAAATCAGGGGCCTTCTGACCAACCATGATCATTGTTCGTTCCTCCTGCTTGATTCCAGCTGATTTATTTTCTTTTGTTTGTTCTCCTACCGGGCCTCCCGTCGGCCTGGCACATCCAACTTCTGCTTCTTCCGCCATGGTTCCTCCTCCAGGTTGAGAATTTTATTTTTTGAGTTTCAGCAATGCCTGCTCGGCAGCAATGGTGATCGGCTCTGCACTCGGCTCTGAAGATATGTCGGGATTACAGGCAGAGGTAAAAGTGGTGAGATCGGAAATAGTTTTACCGCCCAGGATAAAAGCCGATACCGCATCGATCTCCCGGGCCGGAGCGACCGTATGACTGACAATCTGCCCACCGATAAGTTTCTCACTCTTTTTATCAAAAACCAGCTTCAGCTTCCAGGGTTTCATTCCCGGAATCATGCCGTGTTTACTTCTGGAATCGACCACCGCGCTGACCGTGGTAAAACCCTCCTTCGCAGCCGATGCCTCAGTCAGGCCTGTTGCAGTGATGGTCATATCAAACATTTTGCAGCCGCCGGCATCGGCTCTTCCTTACGGACAACGGTTATATCTATCCCCGGCATGAGTTTTTTTGCCATCATGGCGGCCGGGCCGCCCGAACCACTGCAGCCAACGATAACCAGCTTTTCGCCTTTTTTCATGTGATCTCCCCATTTCTTATTTTTCGTTTTGTACTGATGCACTGGGCGAACCCCTGCCCGCTTTTACTCTGGGGTTTCGCACCGCTGCCACAAAGTATTTAATCTTATGCTTTATCAACATATACTCAAAATGAGCATATGTCAAAAAGAATATTTTTCTCTTAAGGCTGAACGTGCCCTCTATCTTTTCACGAAAATGGTTGTATCTTTACAAGAACATACCAACCATTTACCGGAGAGAGCAAAATACCGGCATAATCAAATTGAAATCGTCCAGATATGAACAGTAACAAGGGCATGCCTTTTAAAACGATTCTCCGTTTTCTGGGACCGGGCTTTCTGGTCACCGTCGGATTTATCGATCCAGGAAACTGGGCGACCAATATCGAGGGCGGATCAGAATACGGCTATGATCTATTATGGGTCATAACGCTCAGTACGATCATGCTCATCGTCATCCAGCATATGGCGGCAAAAATGGGAATTGCCACCGGCAAATCTCTGGCAGTCAATATCCGTGACAACTTTTCCCGACCAATGGTGTTTTTCCTGGGTCTCACCATCATCCTTGCCTGCGTGGCCACCGATGTGGCGGAGCTGCTGGGCGGGGCCATCGGTTTCAATCTGCTCTTGGGTTTTCCGCTCTGGCTGGGCGCACTGGTGACCGTGATCTGCGAAGTTGTGCTGATTATCAGCATGCGCTACCATCGTCTGGAAACGGTCATCATCGGTTTTCTGGCGATTATCGGCATCTGTTATGTCATCGAAATAATCATCGTTAAACCGGATTGGGCACTGCTCGCCCCAGCGATCATCATCCCCAAAGTAAACAGCAGCAGTATCTATGTCGCCATGGGCATTCTAGGAGCTGTGGTCATGCCGCATAATATTTTTCTCCACTCCAATGTAATTCACAGCCGAAAATGGGGTACGTCGGAAGAGGAGAAGAAAAAACAACTCCATTTTGAAAAAATAGACACCACCGCGGCGATGATAATGGGCTGGGTGGTCAACTCGGCGATGATCATTGTCGCCGCCGCAGTCTTTGCCCGGCATGGCATAAATGTCGATAGCATTGAACAGGCTTCGGAGACCTTAAAACCCCTGGCCGGACCGCTCGCCGGTTTTCTTTTTGCCCTGGCCCTGGTCTTTGCCGGGGTCGGTTCGTCGATTACCTCGTCGATGGCCGAGGTCAACGTCATCACCGGATTTCTCGGCAAGCCGGAAGATCCACGCACCCTGCTCTACAAAATTTCCGTTTTTATAACCGCCATCCCTTCTTTTTTGATTATCCTCTGCGGGATGGACACCTTTCGAATTCTTATTTTCAGTCAGGTCGTTCTTAGTATCCAATTGCCTTTCACCCTGATCCCGCTGCTTGTGCTGTGCCGAAACAAAGAGCTGATGGCCGGATTTCGAAGCGACACCAAAGAATTTTCTGCGGCTATTCTTATTTCGGCAATAGTTATCAGCTTAAATATCTACCTGCTCTACTCAATTGCAATAGGAGGATAGTGCTTTATGCAGCTCTATAAAAAAATTCTCCTGACCATCGACTGTTCAGATGCGGATAAGCCGATTATCGGGCATGTCTTGACCCTGGCCCAACAAAACAGTGCCGAGGTCACCCTTATCCATGTCATCCATGCCCATACCCTCGATCAGGATCGTGCACTGCGCGACAAGGCCGAAACAATCATGGCTCAAAGCCTGGAGACGATGCTGGCCGGGGGGATACAGGCGCACGCTCTTATCAAGGCGGGAGAACCGGAAATGGTTATATTGCAGGAAATTGAAACGGAGAACTATGATCTGGTGGCCATGGCGACCCACGGGCACAATCTGCTCGGTGATATCCTCTTTGGCAGCGTGTCGAGCAGTTTAAAGCACAAAATCAATATTCCGCTGCTTTTGCTCAGATACGAGCAATAAAACCCGGATAAATGATCTCCACCAAGCCTCACAGCACTGGCAGCGGCGGGCATTCCCCAAAAATATGCTTCTTGCAGTTCCGACAGATCATCTCGTCGGCGCCGGGAATAATCGCGGCAATAGCCTCGTTTTGCGTGGCAAAGATATGGTCCTTGCCGATACTGTCCAGATACCCGCCTCGCTCTAAGACGCTGTAAGCTTGCGGTTGCAATTCACATAAATACAAACCTCCCCTCTGGCCGCGTCTCCTGCGGGCTTCCTGCGCCAGCAGTTCAGCTCCGGCGACATCGATAAAATTAATACCGCAGCCGATAATCAATACGTTGCGTTTACGCATCTGCGCCTTGTCGATATTATACAGATATTCACCGACATGACTCACCGCCCCGAAGAACAATGCGCCATCGATACGAATGATCTTAAGATAGGAACATTCAGCTTCTGTTTCAATGAGCGGCGGTCCGGCGGCGTCAGTGTTCGGGACCAGGTTGGCGATGCGTGGATGGGCGGTGCGGTTCAGATAGAGTACAAGAGACAGCAGCACCCCGGCATAAATAGCAAATTCCAGGTCAAGAAACAGGGTGGCCAGAAATGTTACTAAAAGCACCGCCGTCTCCTCCCGGCTGGTTTTTATGATGGTATGAATATGATGGAAATCAATGAGGTGATAGGCCACCATGAGGATAATGCCGCCCATGGCGGCAATGGGCAGATAGGCAGTAAGCGGAGCTATAAGCAACAGCAGTAGAGCCAGCAGTATCGCTGAAAAAACCGCCGAAAGCGGGGTTAAAGCACCGGACTGGTAGTTGATGCCGGAGCGGGTGAACGATCCGGAACCGGCGTAGCTGGAAAAAAAGCTACCGACCACATTGGACAAACCCTGACCGATAAACTCCTGATTGCCGTCAATGGGCTGATGCGATTTTGCTGCGATGGCTTTGCCGATGGACAGCGCCTCGATAAGGCCAAGAAGAGCGACGGCCAAAGCTTTAGGTGCCAGCTCACGCAGGGTCTCAAAAGAAAAATCAGGCAGCGACAACGGCGGCAGAGTAGCAGGCATTTGGCCGACAAGCTTGATGCCATGCTGGCTGCCATTGATGGCGAGGCAGAGGACGCTGCCAATAACCATCGCAAAGAGCATACCCGGCCAGCGCGGAATCTTCGCCCGGAAAAAAACCGCACAGACAAGGGTGACTATCGCCACGGCAAAGACATAGACATTGATCTTATCGAGCATCCCGAATATATGAAACCAGACCTCGACAAAGTCATGACTGCCCGGCAGAGTGAGGCCAAGGACATGCTTCAGCTGACTGGTGGCGATGAGTATCGCCGCCCCGGAGGTAAATCCGATAACCACGGAATGGGAGACAAAATTTACCAGGGTCCCCAGTCGGGCCAGACCAAAGCCCAATTGATAGAGGCCGGCCATAAAGGTAAGGGTTAAGACCAGGCGGATATATTCAGCGGAACCAGGCTCGGCAAGCGAGCTTATCGAACTGAAGACGACGATGGAGATAGCCGTGGTCGGCCCGGATATAAGGTGCAGGGAAGAGCCGAACAGCGCGGCGACAATCGGTGTGACAATGGCGGTATAAAGGCCGAACTGCGGAGGCAGTCCGGCTATCATGGCAAAGGCGACTCCTTGCGGCAGGACAATGACCGCCCCGGTTAAGCCGGCCAGCAGGTCGGCTTTCAAGGTGTCCCAGCCGATGAAATTCCACCAGCGCAAAAACGGCAGCAACCTGCGCCACCGGGATCTGGTACCCGCGGCCTGCGGCTGTAATTTATATCTGTTGGCCATAATCCCTCGTGCTAATTCCTCAAAAAAAACTCAGATTTCACGATGGCTAAGTAAAGGGCTTCAGATGCGAGTCGCGCAATGATAGAAATATTGCAGCAACAAAGCAGATGAAGAGTTTTTACGACGCCATCATTAATCTTCAACCATAAAGGGAACAACATTCACATGTATCTTCTGCACTCCGGCAACTTTTTCCAGAAGGCGGCATACTTTTTGGTTGAGATTTTTTTCATCGGCTCGCGAGCCGCGAACATTGACAAACACTTCCCCGTTGGCTGAATCGACGACAACCTTGGGAAAAGCCTTTACCAAGGCAGCTTCGACCTGGGCGGCCAGGGCCGCATCGGCCAGCATCCGGCAGCTCTCCGGGGTACTTTGAAAACATGGTTGTTGCAGTGCGTGTAAAATAATGACCACAGCCTGATCGACATTCATGTTGCCGATATGCAGCATCATATCATAGAGCAAAGGATTCCAGGAATCCTGACCAAAGATCTGCTGCCCCCATCTTCTTCGCTCAGCATCATCGTTGACCAGGATCATCCGTGCCTCATCGGCCGGAATATTTTCCCGAACCATTTCTTCGCGAACCCGATCCTCGAGATCGGCACTGATTCTGATCTTTAACACATGGGGAAATTGCTGCAGGAAAAAGTGGCTGCCCAAACCATGAAAGACCACATTGTCCTGCTGCAGATGTTTCAGCAGCGCCGCCCGAAAAAAAGCGATAAACCGCTCTTTGCCGGAGGTGAACCTATCGAGAATGGTCGGTGCATCGTGAATAGCCCGAACCAGTTTCAGTTCGGGAATGTTAAACTGTTCCGAGGCTTCGAGGATAATTTCCCGGGACAGACACTGATAATTCAGTGCCCTGGCCAGCTTTTCGGCAACTTCCTTGCCTCTGCTGTAGGACCCTCTTGATATGGTAATGATTGACATTTTCAACCTCACTTGCACCTATGGCCGTTGCATTTTTCCCTAGGAGTCTATCGGATTATAGCCATTTTTTCTCAGATCGAGGCAAACTCGAAAAAATTACCGGAGATATATAGTTAGTATTCCGAGAATAATTTTTTCGAGTTTAACGAAGAGATGGGGAAAAAGGGCATAATTTTGCGGGTCAAGCAAGCCGCGCCGGAACGAGTATTTCACAATCTACTTTAATGCCAAGTAATACATGGCAACCAATGTCCGGGCAAGTATTTTGTTAACAAAACCTCTTTCGGAACAGACTTTTCGTCGACCGGTCTATCGGATAACAAACTGCATAGAACAGTGTTTTACCCAAAAATCCTTAAAATCTTTTTTATATTTCGGTAACTTGGTCAAACTTCGCCACATTGATCGCTGGTTGAATTTCTTTATTTCCTGCGCCGGTTTAAAAAATGCCAAGGCGTTATCAACGGATAAGACAAAAGGTGGTTTGTTGCCGGCGAGATTTACCCAGCTCGCAATAATCGACCCGCTTCTATGGTTGCCTTCAATAAAAAGCTGCGGTTGCCCAAGGACGGCAATATATAACTCTGCAGCGATTTTGTTGACAGAGGCCCGGCCAGCGCTCTTTTTTTTATAGTATTTCCGTATAGGGACAATATACCTGGAAAATTTCTCCGTGGTCGCATCGAGGGCTTTGCGGTATTCTTCCCTCTGCGCAAAGTCCAGGCCGTAGTGGACCCGGTGATTGATCTCGAGCATATCCGGTCCACCCTCCCTGGAGAGGAGGTCATATTTCTTTTTTCGGATGAAATAATCGATATACTCCCAGGCAGAGAGCATATTTTCCATCAATTTCTGATCAAAGGGCGTGTCTTTTCTGCCGATCTTCAACAGGTCGAGTTGATTGTCGATATGCGTCCAGTGCAGTAAAACATCCTGATATGATTTCTCAATTTTCTGCAAATCGGGTCGGTACGCCATATTGTTCTTATCGGATGTATTGTACAGAACAGAATATAACGGTGGTAGCAACGGAACCGCTATAGCTTCATTGTAGAGTCCGCCTGCAATCACGGTGTACCCTGCTCTGATAAGTACTTAATTTTCAATAATAAAAGCAATGATTTCAGCCTGCATTTATCTTAGAAGACAAGCAAAACTCGGCCAAAATGTCAGGGTGGTTTACATTGTGGAACGTTTTTTCACCTTCAGTAGCACCCTGCTCCACTGCGGCTGATTTTTGTCCTATTGGGCAGGAATTTTGGCTCCGGTTCGAGCACTAATTTTTGCAATATGTTGACGAATTCATCATCCAGTAGGTTATACAACTTTGGATGATCGATTCAAAGTTTGTTCCATAACAACCCGAGTTGATGTGCCGAGTTAAACCTTAAATCTGCTGACTATAGTATTGAGTTCCTTTGCGTGAGCAAGAAGGTCATGTGCGCTGTTTTTCACTTCATCACTATTTCCGGAAATTTTGCCGGAGGCCGCGGATACTTGAGATATGTCTCTTGAAATCTCTGTTGCCACAGCAGAGCTTTGACCTACATTTTCATTAACCTCCTGAATCCCCTGGCTGGCCTGGGAGATATTGCTGGCGATCTCTTTGGTCGCCGCTGTCTGTTCCTCAACCGCCGTCGCGATGGTTGTGACTATATCGTTGACTGCTTGGATAATCTGGGATATCTGACTGATTTCCCCGCCTGTAGTCTTGGAAGTTGTCTGTACATCATCAACCAAGGTTTTGATATCAAGAGTCGCTGCAGCTGTCTGCTTGGCGAGTTCCTTAATCTCGTTTGCCACAACGGCAAATCCCTTTCCGGCTTCTCCTGCTCTGGCCGCTTCAATGGTTGCATTGAGAGCTAAAAGATTGGTTTGTTCTGAAATTTCGGTAATGGCCTCGGTTACCTTGCCAATCTTGTCTGCGGCTCTGCCAAGCTCAGTCATTTTGTTTGAAGCATTGCTGGCCTGATGCATAGCTTCACTTGAAATATTCCTGGCTTTTTCAGCATTTTCGGCAATTTCAGTAATGGTTGCACTCATTTCTTCTGCAGCCGAGGCGACCATATTTGTATTTGTTGAGGATTGTTCCATTGCCGCTGCGACATTGTTTAAATTGGCACTCATTTCCTCCGCCGCAGTGGCGACATTGTTTGCACGATGCGAAGTATCTTCGGCACTCGTCTGCAGGTTTTGGGAAATCTGGGTAAGCTGCGTGGAACTTGCGCTTAGATTCGCGGCATTATCTGCAACCTGTTTAATTATTCCCTGCAGTTTCTCAATGAAGGTATTAAACCACTTCGCCATCTCGCCGACTTCGTCTCTGGATTCTACTTTCAGCCGCATTGTCAAATCCCCTTCTCCCTGTGCAATATCTTTCAACCCTGCCACTGCTTTATTGATGGGACGTGTTATCCCCAGGGAAGCAAAATAGACCACCAAGCACACAATGGCCACAGCGACAGCTGATACACCAAGGGTGAAGTTCCTGATTGTATGCGTGCTAGCCAGAAAGTCATCCTGATTCTGAGTTAGAGCCACGGACCAACGCATTCGCTTAATTGGAGCAAAACCGGCGATTTTGGCAACATCCTTAAAAATATATTCGTCGATACCTTCTTTCCCAGCCATCATATCCTGAGTGATCGCCTCCATGCCTTTCAACGATTTCAGGTCTAAAGTGAGAATAAACGAATCGTTCGGATGGGCATTTATAACCCCGTTTTTATCAGCCATGTATGCATAGCCGGTATTTCCGGCTTTCGCCTGGCCAACCAAATCAACCAGTGACGATCCCTTAATAGAGAGCCCGACAACCCCAAGAAATTCACCTACGGCGCTATGTATTGGTGCACAGGCGACATAGGTCAATTCATTGGTTGCTTTGGATCTCAGAATTTCACTGAGGGTCGATGTGCCTGTGGATTTGACTTCCTTGAAGTACTCTCTATCTGCAATGCTTATCCCACTAAAATCATTGCCATTGGCTTGTTCTCCTGTAAAAAGAAAACCATCCTGGTTGGAAACAAAGATTCCGTTATAATTTTCTCCAAGGACCTTAAACTTGCTCTTCATTTCGGTGCGGAGGCTGGCAACAGCGTCCTTTGCATCCTCAATGCCCTTCTCGTTCACCTGATCAGCAACCCGAATAATGGAGGCATCAGTTGCAATGGACTTTGCAAGTCTTTCCTGGAGTTCAAGATTTGATTCAACGATTGCTGACAGGCGGTGCGCCTGTTCGAGGGCATTACTCTTGGCATTGGTAATCAAGGCATCGGATGACTTGGTGATGGCAAAATAACCGACGATAAAAAGAGGGAGAATCACGGCCAAGCATCCGCCTGTTATGAGTCGGAAGGATATGGACTGTGAATTAATTTTTCGCATGAATAAGCTCCAGTAAATAAAGTAATTTGTAAATCAGCCACGAACCACTCATAAGTAATGCCAAAGGTATTGGAATTGCAACACCAGGGGAATATCGAACGAGCGCTCAATCTTTATTGATGAATTTTCAGTTAATGACAGAAATTTGTCAAGACGGAAACCAACATTATTGATTCCGCTCCATTAAATGTACCGCTTGGGCGGTATCTTTTATCTGTTTAATTTGCTGCAACCTTCAGCTTGGACGAAGGGACACTGAGGAAGGAGGAAGGACAAGAATCCTGCACCTGACGCCGTTCTTTCGGCAAAACATCAAATTGAGCTGAAATGCCATTCACCATAGATTCCTCACAGGTGCGTGCTTCAACTACATCCAGGGAAGCAATGTATGCGGGAGTCGGCTGGAAAGCATACTCGATCTTCACCACAACCCAGCCGCAAGCGTTTATATAGCAAAAGGCTTTTTCCTGTGCCGAACGTTTCGTTTTGTCGATGACCCAAATACTTGCTATAGCTCCACAAAGGGAATCAGATATCGGACTATCCTCTTGCGGTCTGGTTTCTATGAAAAACAAATATATATTCATACAGGTATTAATTTTTACGGAAAAGTTGTCGCCTCAGCGAACCACAAGCATTCCTTTGGTAAAATCGGGATCAGGACAATTATTTTGCACGAAAAATATCCTTAAGCCTCGCAGGTTCCAAACCAAAAATCAAGGGAAACTGAAAATCGCTGACAATATCTGCCACACATGCTTTATTTAAACAGTGCCGCTGATTACAGGTGGCAGGACGTGTTGGCGAGATTCCTCAGAATGAATTTTCAGGAGGATCAGATGCAGAAAAAGGAGAACACAAAATACCTTTTCCCATTACAAGAAGTCTTGAACATGGAAATCATGATCAATCAGGCGCTGATAGACATTCTTATCGAAAAAGGCATCATCACTCCGGCAGAACTTATGGCCAAGATCGATGAGATCCAGCAGGAGATGCCCAAAGGATCGTGTTAATTGGAGGTGATGTGCCTACACCACATGAAGCAGCATATCTTCGTGAAATCGGAGAATTACTGATGGTCGCCTACCAGCGTGAGTTTACGAAGTTATAAATGGGCAAATGCCAGACCAAATTCTCAGAATACAAGGATTGGGATGCAACGTTGAATGCTGAGCAAAGCGAACGGGTCGAGCAGGTGCTGGAGACGATGTTTACAGCATCAAGGTGAAGATTACGAGTAGCTGTAATAGACATTTTCTTTTATGCCAAAGCCTAAAATCGTCCAAATTATTCTCTATTTGGTCCCGCTCCGTCGGTTATGTTTTAATACATTTAACCGATCGGGTTCCTTACGTAAATTCTGACGTAATCAACAGTTTCAATTGTTCCATCTGTGGCTATATTCTGGAAAAAAAACTGGCCTTTTGAACGGCCAGCCTTTCAGGGTTTAGCACTGATAAGATACAGGAAACTCCTCATATATAAGTAAAATTGACACAATTTGCCTTCTATTTGTCAAGATCACATCCACTGCTCATCCTGGTAATATCAAAAACATTTTAGACAAACAGGTTAACACCATTGGACCCTAGTGTGTCTGTATCGACTTGACTGGTGCCTTCTTACTGATGTACTACATAAGTAGAGTTGTCAGATCAGCCAGTTGTTTTGGTTTTGCCACAAGATCAAAAACATACCGTTCATACATGAATAAATGAGTCATTACAGATGCCTAATCTCTTCAAAAACAACAAGGCGAGAAAAATATTTTTCTTCTGTCTCCTACTGTCAATAGGGTTCTGTCCATATGGGCATGCAGAGACAACACTCAAGATAGGAGTATATGATAATAAACCGATCATCTTTGTTGATGATGATGGCGAAGTGCAGGGTTTATTTGTTGATGTATTAGAGGAAATTGCAAGCCAAGAGAATTGGCAATTAGAATATGTGGTTGGTCATTTTTCCGATGTGCTTGGCAAATTAATAGAAGGGGAAATAGATATTCTCCCCGCTCTCGCTTATTCAAAACAGCGTGAAGAGATAATAGATTATACAAGAGAAACCATCCTGTCCAACTGGGCAGAAATATATGCACCACTTAACGGAAAGGTTTCCTCTCTGCTTGAACTGGAAGGTAAAAAAGTCGGAGTAGTGCATGGAGATATTCATTTTACAGCTTTAAAGGCACTGACTGATCGCTTTAATATTTCTTGCAGATTTATAGAGGTTGAGGAGTATGAGATTGTCTTCGAAATGCTTCAAGCAAATTTTATTGATGTAGGTGTCGTTAATCGCCTCTATGGAAATAGTAATAAACACGAGTATTCTGTAAAACAGACCCCTGTCATATTAAACCCTATAGAGATCCGTTTTGGGGCAACAAAAGGTAAACACCAAGATATTCTCGCAAAAATTGATTCTCACATGCTCAGTTTTTCAGCTGATAAGGATTCTATATATTATCACCTAATAAACAGATGGCTTGCTGGTGATACTAAAAAAGTATTACCTCGATGGGTTATCTACTTATTCACTGCGGTAGTTGGAGCAACGCTTTTCTTTTTGGGAGTCTCCCTAATATTCAGACGACAAGTACAAAGTCGAACACTAGAGTTAACAAACACTAACTCACTTCTTCAGTCACAAATAATTGAACGAACAAAAGCAGAAGCTAAATTTCTTGAATCCAAGCAAAGACTGCAGATGGTTCTGGACAGTTTGGAGTCGCTGGTATATGTGGCTGATTTTGAAACCCACGAAATACTTTTCCTTAACAAATATGGCCGTGATAATTTTGGAGATATTGTTGGAAAAACCTGTTGGCAATCTCTTCAAGAAGGTCAAGGCGGCCCATGTCCTTTCTGTACCAATGATCTGCTTGTTTCGGGCGAAAGGCCGGCAGGGCAGATCGTATGGGAATTTCAAAACACCCTCAACGGGCGTTGGTACGAGTGTCACGACCAAGCAATTTCCTGGGCTGGTGGGCGGTTGGTTCGGATGGAAGTTGCCACCGACATTACCGAGCGTAAGCAGGTGGAGGAGGTTTTGCAGAAGAAAGACGTCATCGTTAGGAATAAGCTCAAAGCGATCCTGGAACCTGAAGGCGATATCGGCTCTCTTGAACTCGCCGATATCATTGATACTGAGATGCTAAAATCTCTTATGGAGAATTTTTACCAGCTTACTGGAATATTGGGAGCAGTCCTCGACATTTCAGGAAATGTTCTGGTTGCGGTTGGTTGGCAAGATATCTGCACAAAGTTTCACCGATGTAATCCTGACACAAACAGAAACTGTCTTGAAAGTGACACGATCCTCACCACTGATGTGCCTGTTGGGACATTCAGGCAATATCGCTGCAAGAACAACATGTGGGATATGGTAACCCCGCTTGAGGTAGGGGGCAAGCATATGGGTAATATTTTTATCGGGCAATTCTTCTACGAAGATGAAACACCTGATATTGAATTGTTCCGCGAACAGGCTCGGAACTACGGCTTCGATGAGAACGCATACCTTGCCACACTTGACCGGGTGCCCCGGCTCAGTCGAGAAATGGTGGATGCGGGCATCAAGTTCTATGCGAAAGTCACAAAAATGATATCAGATTTGAGCTTCACCTCGATTAAGGTATCCAGGATGCTTACCGAACGTATCCACCTTGAAGAGCAACTTAGACAATCGCAAAAAATGGAAGCAATCGGCACCTTGGCAGGAGGGATTGCCCACGACTTCAATAATATGCTTGGAGCTATCCTTGGTTATGCTGAAATGATCCGGGATGACTGTTCTCCTGGCTCGCCAGCTATCCATGATATTGAACAGGTTCTGAAGGCCAGCCACAGAGCCAAAGACCTTGTTAAACAGATACTGGCCTTCAGCCGCCAAGCCGAAGACCATAAAACTCCAATGCAGCCTGCTGCTATTATCACAGAAGCCATCAATCTGCTGCGTTCTTCGTTACCGACTACCATTACCATCAAGCAAGATATTGACCCTGAAGCCGGGGTTATTCTCGCCGATCCGAGCCAGATCCATCAAATTGTAATGAACCTTTGCACCAATGCCTTCCACGCCATGGAGGCAGAGGGCGGCACACTCACCATTTCCCTAAACCAGAAAACCCTTGTTCAAGATGATCTCAGAGCCGAGCTGGATCTGCAGCCGGGGACTTTTGTGCAACTGTCGATCAGGGATACTGGAGAAGGAATTAGGCCTGAGATTCGGGAGAAGATATTTGAACCTTTCTACACCACCAAAGAGGTCGGTAAGGGTACTGGTCTGGGGCTTGCCATGGTCTACGGAATCGTTAAGAGCTGCGGCGGTTCTATTGCCTTCGACAGTCAACTCGGTCAAGGCACCGAGTTTCGAATCATCCTGCCAACTTTGGAAAGCAATGCCTTACAGGAGAAAGAAGCGACGGAGTCCGTCCTCTACGGCAATGAACACATCTTACTGGTTGACGATGAAAAGATACTCTTGGAATTGGGCAAGGTCATGCTCGAACGATTCGGATATTCTGTAACTACCTGTGGAAGTAGTCTCGATGCTCTGGAAATTTTTCAAAACCATCCTGACGCTTTCGATTTACTCATCACTGATCAAACCATGCCAAATATGACAGGGGTTGATCTATCTCGGCGTCTCTTGCAGCTCCGTCCCAAACTGCCGATCGTACTTTGTACCGGTTACAGCAGCATTGTTTCCGAAGAAAGGGCAAATCTTTTAGGAATTAAAGGGTTTGCTCTGAAGCCTCTAGTCCAGAAGGATATTGCCGGCCTCATCAGGAAAGTACTGGATGGAGAAAAATGATAGGCATAGGACCATCATCACCCGCAAATTCAATGGAGTATCGGGAAATACAGGATCAAATGCTCCGGGTATGATCAATTACATCTTCCCACCGCCACCCGAACTGTCATGGGAACCGTCATTCGAGCCACTGCCTCTTCTCATGCCTTTTCTTCATAAGGAGCAACATCTGTTTATTGTCAGCCTTTGGCGCGGACTTATAATCGAGCAGCAGCCGCAAAGCGCCCAGAGTTTCATTGCCGAGAATCCCGTCTGCAGGGAGATCCCGGTATATTTTTTGGTTCCTGTTAAATATACTGAGGGCATCCTGCAGGTTTTTTATCGCCGTCTTCCCCTGCCGATGAGCAACTGATGGCCTCCTATGAGTATAAGAGGTACAACCGGATACTGGCTCGTGACCCTGACGATATGGCGGACCCAAGACCATTAACGATGTATGTCGCCAAGCATGGCTCCAAGGCCAGCTACATCTCCGGCATAGCTTCCTTCACCATAAACGGTGCCAAGGGTACCGAACTGCGAGACTTGGCATTCATGTATAAGAATGAGGATCTTGGGCCTGCTACCATGACATGATGTCGGAGCAGGTAAAAGATGACCTCTTGGAAAAGTACCCGACCATGTGGCCTGCCCACCTTGAAAGTCCCCTGCGGTCTATCCCCAGTGCAGTCTTTGTTCCGCATTGTGGCTGGAGTATAAACGCCTCCGGTAAACTTTCCAATATCCCTTCTGGCCACAATGGTTGATGGCCACTACTGCGCTGCCATTCGGATCATGGCTGTTGCCTGCTCTAAATTATGGTGAGTTCAGTTTGGCGAAATCCAAAGGGTGATGCGGGGCATCTCCGTGGAAAAGTTGCATAGAAGTTGCATACATCGGGTTTGCAAAGAAAAAGGGTTTACAGCGACCCACTGTAAACCCTTCATTATTTTGGAGCGGGATACGCGATTCGAACGCGCGACTTTCAGCTTGGGAAGCTAACACTCTACCACTGAGTTAATCCCGCTTTGTGCTTCGAAGTCCCTTATTTACTTCTTTACAACGAGGATTTCAAGGTTAAGTAGAGCCCTTTTTAAAAAATTCGGTATTCCGTTTTATTTCCGAGTGGGTGACAACCTGCATAATCCGGTTGTTGCTGAAGCTGAGGTTGGCAAATATGAAGAGCCCCTTCAACCCTGCAGGTAACCACCTAAAGTCAGAATAAATTCCGATCCTTCTCCTTCGGTACTTTTCACCTCTATTCGGCCATTATGAGCCTGGGCGATATGCTTGACGATGGCAAGACCCAGTCCGGTGCCACCCTGTTTGCGACTTCTCGCCTTGTCACTGCGATAGAAACGTTCAAACAGGCGGGGCAGATGTTTTCGGGCGATTCCACAGCCGGTATCTCGAACGACGATCCGCACCTCTTTGTCGAACTCGCCATCGATGACAGATCCTTCGATGCTCACCCAGTCTCCTTTTTTACTGTACGTGATCGCATTAATCAGAAGATTGACCAGTGCCTGTTCCAAAAGGGCGGCATTCATAGCGACGACGATATCATTGGGGCATTCCACAGCCATTTTGATCCCAGCCTCATCGGCCTTCAACTGACAGGTTTGCAACGCTGATTCAATGACCTGACAAACATGCCCTTTTTCCAGCTTAATCTCATCCTGTCTGGCATCTTCTTCAATTCTGGACAACACCAGGAGATCGTCAATAATCGTGGTGAGGCGTTCGGACTGGCGCAGGATAATCTGGAGAAACCGTTCCGCATCCTCTCGGATATCAAGTGCCCCATCCTGCAAGGTTTCCACGTACCCACGAATCGAGGTAATCGGAGTGCGCAGTTCATGCGAGACATTGGCGACAAAATCTCGCCGGACATTTTCCAGTCGCCTCAACCGGGTCACATCGTTCATTACCACCAGCACCCCGACGCTTTCTCCAATGCCGTTGCTTAAAGGGACCACATTAGTCTGTAAAAACCTGTCTCCATCCTCATCGTGCAAAATAATTTCATCCTCGATACACTCCCCATTGGCCAAGGTGTTGCTGATCTGTTGTTGCAGCTTGACATTGCGCACTACCTGCTGGACTATCCTGCCTGTTGCGACCTTTCGGTCCACGCCAAAGAGCCCGGCCGCGGCGGCATTGATGCTGATGATTTTTTCCTCGGTGTCAATGGCTATAACCGCCTCGACCATACTCGAAAAAACCGTCTCCAGCTGATTTCTATGGGTAACGATGGCCTGAATTTTTTCATCGAGGAGTTCCGCCATGCGATCCATCGAGCCGGCCAGGGTAATGACCTCGAGTGATGCCGTTTTATTGGCGAGCGGTAGCATCCGCTCACTGAAGTCACCGCGGGAAAACTGCGCGGCACTCTTGGTCATCTGCTCAAGGGGTTTACTGATATTGCGGGAGATAAGCAGCGTAATCGTCCCGGCTAGAAGCATGACCGCCACCGCAACAGCGCCTATTCTGATCTTTATATCCTCCAGGGTGCGATCCAGCGAGGCAACCGAGACCGATGTTCTGAGTACCGCATTAATACCTGTCGGCCCACCTTGTACTGCAGCCGGCGGGGAAATCCGTAAGGGCACCGCCACATATATCAGATTTTCGTCGAGTGTTTTGCTGTAGCGCCGGGAAGTGCCGACTCCCCCATTAAAGGCTTTTTCGATTTCCACCCGGTGCCGATGGTTATCCATCGCCTTGGGATCTTCGTTGGAGTCGGCAATCACCTTGCCGTCAAGCCCGACAACGGTAATTCGCGTCCTTGACTCACGACCAGCAGTCACGCAATAGCCGCGAAGCGCGCCGATATTGCCGGTTTCCAGATAATCAACCACCCTGGAACTGATCAGATTGGCCCGGGCCTCAAGATCGGCCTCGGTCTCCTGGAGATAAAATTCCCGCAAGGCGGTGGTTCCGTACCAGCTCACGGCGATAATGGCAATAAGGATGGTCAGGACACTGGTTGGAAAAATCTGCCAGACCAATTTTCTTGGTTGTAACATAGTCGTCTACTCTTGGTCCTCCGGAGTTGACCTGTAGCGATAGCCAATACCCCTGACGGTTTCGATCATCTTACCGTATTCGCTCATCTTTTTCCGTAAACCAAAGATCTGCACATCGATGGCTCGAGGGGTAATGAGAAAATCGTAGCCCCGGGCAAAATCAATTATCTGTTGCCGGGTAAAGACCCAGCCGGGTTTGCCGGCCAGAAGGGAAAGAATACTGAATTCAGTGGTTGTCAGGAGCACCACCGAACCATTCAACCGCACTTCATGCCGGCCTTTGTCTATCTCCAGGCCGTCAACCGCGATAACCGACTTTCCCCGGTCGTCATCTTCACTCTGATCGACAAAAGAGCGTTTCAACACCGCTTTGATCCGGGCAATCAGCACTTTCGGGCTAAAAGGCTTGGTAATATAATCGTCGGCACCACACTCAAGACCCGCTACCACGTCTTCCTCTTCACCCTTAGCGGTGAGCATGATGATCGGGATGGAACGTCCATTATTCACTTCAACCTTGCGCATCGCGGAGCATACTTCTAGGCCGCTTATTCCAGGCAGGTTGAGGTCAAGCAGGACACAGTCGATCTGTTCGGTGCGCAAGAGAGACAGCGCTTCCTCTCCTGTATCGGCACAGGTTACGTGAAACCCTGTCCTGATCAGATTGTAGCTGACCAGCTGCTGAATATCCACCTCATCCTCTACGACCAGAACATTAACTTTTCCCATGATATTTTCTTTATTATATTTCAGTCAGTTAGGTTGATCACTCTGCCGATGGTCGCCCTGCCCATGCACAGCCGACCAGTCTTCGGCTTCGCAATATTTGCCTATCGTGTACCATTTTTTACTCCACCGCAAGCCCCAATCTATCCTCCTAACCATATCTTAACAAAGGCCTAACGAGGACAAAACATTCACTCTCTATTATTGCATTCACTCTGGCCGGGAACCACTCTCAGGCAAGAGACGTACATACTCTAAAGCCAAGGAATTCATACAATGGAACACCATTACACTTTTCATCACGAACTGACTAAACTCAATAAAAAACTCCTCAAACTCAGCACTATGGTGGAGGACCGTGTCCGTAGAGCCGCGGCAGTCATCGAATCCAAGGACCTGGATGCCATCCAGGCAATAATTGTGGCGGATTACGAAGTGGATGAGATGGAGATCGATATCGAAGAGGATTGTCTGAAAATTCTCGCATTACACCAGCCGGTCGCCAGTGACCTCCGATTTATTGTTACCGTCATAAAAATCAACAACGAGATGGAGAGAATCGCCGACATTGCCGTAAATATTGCCAAGCGGGTCGACAATATCGCCAAATTCAAGCACCAGGCGGCCGTTTCCTATGATTTTTCGAAAATGAGCGACAAGGTTATCGCCATGCTGAAAAAGAGCATCGATGCCCTGGTCAACGGCGATGCGGCACTTGCCCGATCTCTATTTGTTGACGATGACGTGGTCGATGCCTGCAGAAACCGCTGTTATGAAGATGTCAAGGAGAGGATAAAAAAAGACCCTGACCACCCGGGCTATCATATCAACACCTATCTTTTGGCGCGTCATCTGGAACGTATCGGGGATCGAGCCGTCAATATCGCCGAAGAGGTTATCTATTTCGTCGAAGGAACCATCACCCGCGGTAACTGATCGAACATGAAGCTTTTTTGTATAATTGGCCCTATCATCCTGGATTAAAAAGATAATGTATACCTATTTGCTCCCCTGCCTTTTGTTTCTCTCGGCGGCTGCCTATTTGGGCGGAAAATCCCGCGCCAATACCATTGCCGAAACTTCGGGAGGTATGCGGGCGCTCCATTCCCTGCCCAGTCATTACGGCATGCTGACCTTGTTAAGCTTTGCCCTTCCGGCGTTGTTAATTTTCGCAGTGGGGCGGATCACGGAAGGAACGATCATCACCTCGCTGGTCGTCAAAAGCCTGCCGGTCGAACTGCAGCAGCTCTCTGCCAACCAGCTGAGCCTTGTCATCAATGAGATTAAGAATATCGTTTTCGGTGGTTTTGCTGCGCATAACGCCGATCCGGCCATCCAGGCAGCCGCCGATACCTACGTGGCAACGATGCATTGGCTGAGAAATATGCTGACCGTAAGTACGCTTATCTGTGGAATACTCCCCGCCATAATTGCCTACAGAAGCATCAAAAAAGATCTGCGCGCGCGGAACCTGGTCGAAGGCATTGCCAGAGTTTTCCTCATCGGCTGCTCGGCGGTAGCCATCTTCACTACTCTCGGCATTGTCTTCTCGGTCCTGTTAGAATCGCTGCGCTTTTTCCAGTCCGTGCCTTTTTTAGACTTTCTTTTCGGCCTGCAATGGAGCCCGCAGACGGCCATGCGCGTCGATCAGGCCGGTTCATCCGGCGCCTTTGGTGCGGTCCCGGTATTCGTCGGCACCATTCTTATCGCCCTGATTGCCATGCTGGTCGCCATCCCCGTCGGCTTACTTGCCGCCATCTATCTCTCGGAATATGCCAGTTCACGGATGCGCACCTGGGCCAAACCGATGCTCGAGATTCTCGCCGGTATTCCCACAGTCGTTTACGGATTTTTTGCCGCCCTCACCGTTGCCCCGTTGATCAGAAACATCGGCGAAGCCGTCGGATTGCAAGTTGCTTCGGAAAGTGCGCTGGCGGCAGGGCTGGTCATGGGAATCATGATCATCCCCTTTGTCTCCTCACTCTCCGATGACGTCATCCATGCCGTCCCCCAGGCAATGCGTGACGGCTCTTTTGCCCTTGGTGCCACCCGTTTTGAGACCATCAGACTGGTCATAGTTCCGGCTGCCCTGCCGGGTATCGTCGGCAGCATCCTGCTCGCCGTGTCCCGGGCCATAGGCGAGACCATGATTGTGGTTATGGCCGCTGGACTGTCTGCCGATCTTACCTTCAATCCCTTAAAGGCGGTCACCACGGTCACCGTGCAGATTGTTACCCTCTTGGTCGGAGACCAGGAATTTGACAGCCCGAAGACCCTGGCAGCCTTTGCCCTCGGCCTGTTACTCTTCGTTTTCACCCTTTTCCTGAACTTCATCGCCCTCCGGATCGTCAGAAAATATCGTGAACACTATGAATAAGTTACATCACTCGAGAATTTTTTCACACCTCCCTTTTTTATACAGAGAAGAACCATGATTACTCATCCAGTCGAAAATAGCGACACAACAACAGATCTTCTTCAGCCAACCAGACAACTGCGGCGACGTTACCGTGCCGAAAGATTGTTCAAAGGTCTCGGCCTGTCGGCGATCGTCTTATCGTTGGCGTTCATCGCTTTTCTGTTTTTCACGATTTTCTCTGATGGCTACACCGCTTTCAGGCAAAGCTATGTCCAGCTCAATGTCCATTTTGCGGCGGAAGAATTCACCCAGGAGAAGCTCGCGCAGGCAGATTATCCCGGTCTGGTGAAAAAAGCGATGCATGCCATGTTTCCCGAAGTCAATACCAGGCGAGGCTTAAAAGAGCTTGACAACCTCATCAGTCCGGCGGCGGCCTATAAACTGCAGCGACTGGTGGAAGCCGATCCCAAGATAATCGGCACAACGCAAAAACTGTGGGTGCTGGCCGGCGATGACGTCGATATGCTTATAAAAGGTAAAATCGACCGAAAAGAAAAACAGGCGAACAGGAGGATTCAGGATAATCAACTGGCCTGGATAGACCGGCTGATCAGCGAGAAAAAACTAGAACAGAAATTCAACTGGACCTTTTTTACTTCAGGAGATTCGAGACAGCCGGAACTGGCGGGTATCCTTGGGGCGGTCAAAGGGTCGTTTCTCACGCTGCTTATTACCCTGTCGCTCAGTTTCCCGATCGGGGTTGCCGCTGCCGTCTACTTAGAAGAATTTGCCCCGGAAAATAAATGGACGGACTTGATCGAGATCAATATCAACAACCTTGCCGCTGTCCCATCGATTATTTTCGGCCTCCTCGGTCTGGCCATATTCATCAATTTCTGGGGTCTGCCCCGCTCAACACCGGTAGTCGGTGGACTGGTTCTCAGCCTGATGACGCTGCCGACCATTATTATCGCCGGGCGGGCGTCTCTTAAATCAGTCCCGCCGTCTATCAGGGAGGCAGCTCTTGGTGTCGGTGCTTCGAAGATGCAGACCATCACCCATCATGTATTGCCGCTGGCTATGCCGGGGATGCTGACCGGGACCATTATCGGTATGGCCCAGGCCCTTGGCGAGACCGCCCCTTTACTGATGATCGGCATGGTCGCCTTTATCGTCGACATTCCCGGCAGCATAACTGATCCGTCGGCGGTTTTGCCGGTCCAGATCTACCTCTGGGCAGACAGCCCCGAACGGGCGTTTACTGAGAAGACGTCTGCGGCAATCATGGTCCTGCTCACTTTTCTCGTGGCC
Organism: uncultured delta proteobacterium; assembly: GCA_963709745.1. GTDB lineage: Bacteria > Desulfobacterota > Desulfobulbia > Desulfobulbales > Desulfocapsaceae > Desulforhopalus_A. The sequence continues at coordinate 14,940 of CAVPXN010000012.1, read as the reverse complement.
ATGAACAGCCTGGCAGTCTTTCTGCGTAAGAAATTTGAAATCAAATGGTAACACTACCCTAATATTTGCTGTGTATGTTTATAGCCGTTGATGACGTAGCCATCGTAAATGTAACTTTTTACGAATTTATCCAAACCTAATTAGGAGAAAAAAGAATGAAAGGAACAAGTATTCTTGCAGCCGGAGCCCTGACTCTCGCCCTGACCGCCCCGGCAATGGCCGCCCGTGACTATATATCCATAGTCGGATCATCAACCGTTTATCCCTTTGCGACGGTCGTTGCCGAACAATTCGGTAAAACCACCGGATCGAAAACGCCAAAAATCGAATCGACAGGTTCCGGCGGCGGGTTTAAACTCTTTTGCGGCGGTGTCGGGGTAAATTTTCCCGATATCACCAATGCTTCCCGGGCAATCAAGTCCTCGGAAATGAAGACCTGTGCCGACAACGGCGTGAAAGAGATCGTCGAGGTGAAGATTGGTTACGACGGTATCGTCCTGGCAAATGCCAAGACGGCAGCTCCACTGGAACTGACTCGCAAGGACATCTATCTAGCATTGGCCAAAGATGTACCGGATCCGGCGAACCCCGAGAAAATCATTGCCAATCCCTATAAAACCTGGAAAGAGGTAAACAGCTCACTGCCCAACACCAAAATCGAGGTGCTTGGCCCTCCGCCTACATCCGGTACCCGCGATGCCTTTGTTGAACTGGTGATGGATGCCGGCTGCGATGCTTTTCCGGCCATCAAAGGCATGAAAAAGACCGACGAAAAAGCCTATAAGGCGGTCTGCCAGACCGTCAGAGAAGACGGTGGGTACATAGAAGCCGGAGAAAACGACAATCTGATTGTCCAAAAGCTCCAGGCCAATCCGGATGCCGTCGGTATTTTTGGTTTTTCTTTTTTGGACCAGAACACCGACTCCATCCAGGGATCAATAGTCGAAGGTGAAGCACCAACTTTTGAAGCGATTGCCAAAGGTGCCTACCCCGTTTCCCGTCCGCTCTTTTTCTATGTAAAGAAGGCGCATGTTGACGTGATCCCCGGAATGAAAGGGTATCTCGCTGAATTCGCCAGCGAAAAAGCCTGGGGAGAGCAGGGATATCTGGCCGACAAAGGCATGATCCCCATGCCCAAAGAAGAAAGAGAAAAATACAGCGACGCTGTTGTAAATCTCAAGATCATGGATTTGAAGTAATCATAATCGACAGAGCACGACTACCCAAACGGGCTGTTCCTCACATCCTGCAGGAGCAGCCCGGTCGCCCATTGTCGGCGGCAATCAGTACTAGTAGAGAATAATAGTGGAGAATACCCAATGGAAATCGCATCGAGTCAGATAAACCCGGCCTTTCCGACCCTGTTGAGCGGTGATATCACCCAGGATTCGGCGCAGAATCGCGGTCAGGCATACACCACCGGCAGGAAGACCGTCGGCACTCCTTTCGTTGATAATCCGCGCATGACCTGCCGGGACGTGGAGGTCTTCTATGGTGAAAAATGTGCCATTAACAAAATCAGCATTGATGTCGGCTGCAACGAGGTCCTCGCAATGATCGGGCCCTCAGGATGCGGCAAATCTACTTTTCTGCGCTGCCTGAACCGAATGAACGACACTGTCCCCTCCTGTCGAGTTGTCGGCAGTATCCGTCTTGACGAAACGGATATCTACCATCCGTCCGTCGATGTCGTTCCTCTGAGGGCACGGGTCGGCATGGTTTTTCAGAAACCTAATCCCTTTCCAAAATCCATCTATGACAACGTCGCCTACGGCCCGCGGATTCACGGGTTCACTAAAAATAAGGCGGAACTGGACGAAATCGTTGAAACTTCGCTGAAGAAAGCCGGTTTATGGGAGGAAGCAAAAGACCGGTTGGCAGAACCCGGAACCGGCCTGTCCGGGGGACAGCAGCAGCGCCTGTGTATTGCCAGGGCAATCGCCGTATCGCCCGAGGTGATTCTGATGGACGAGCCCTGTTCCGCTCTTGATCCGATCGCCACTGCCAAGGTTGAAGAACTTATTGCCGAACTGCGGACCCAGTACTCGATAGTCATCGTCACCCACGCGATGCAACAGGCGGCGAGGGTAAGTCAGCGCACCGCCTATTTTCACCTGGGCGATCTTATCGAAGTCGGCGCCACTGACAGGATTTTTACCAATCCCCGACACCGTTTAACGGAAGATTATATCACCGGACGATTTGGTTGATTGCTGGCAAGTCGTTTCTCCATGGAGAATGCCGGGAAGAGGCGGAACACTCGCGACAATGTCCCTCGAATTGACGACTCGATAGATAGGAATATCCCTGGTCCAGCTGACAAATTGGCTATTGCCCATTCTGGGTGAACCAAAGGTATATAACGCCGCAGGTTGCACATCAACCCCTTTGGCAAAAGAATCTGTGATATTATTACATAAGAAGCGACAGAAGAGAGTCATTTAGACAGATTGGGATTGATGCCGGAGTCATCATGAGTTGCAAATCACTGCTGATCCCATTACATTATGAGGAATTCATAATGTAATGGGATCAGCTCTACTAACCATAACCGTCCAACCATCCCTCGCCGCTTATGCTTTGTCTTACCGGGGTAGAAAACGAACTCTTCCAGGCCATTCAGGATCCTATTCTGGTCGTCACTGTTGATGGCACAATCATTGATGCCAACAAGGCAGCCGAGCTCGCTGCGAAAAAGGATTTGCATGAAATTCTTGGCCAGGGGATCTGCAAAATTATCCATGGCGGCAGTTCGCCCCACCTTAAATGTCCGCTGGAAGATTTTCTGCTCACTTGTACCTCGCGTGTTGAAGAAACAACCCTGCCCGGTTTTGGCGGCGAATATCTTCTCACCATCTCACCGGTGAAGGATAAGGATGAAACCGTGCAAAAAATTCTCCTTATCGCTAGAGAGCTGACCGGTGATGAAATGCGCAAGGCCGATTCTCTCAGGACAGCCCAGATGGCGGCCATCGGTGAGCTTGCTGCCGGAGTGGCCCATGAAGTCAACAATCCTATCACCGGGATCATTAATTTTGCCCAGCTGCTGCTCGATGACAGCGAAAAAAATTCACTGCAGGCGGAGCTTTTACAACGAATCGTCAAGGAAGGTGAAAGGATCGCTCTGATCACTAAAAACCTGTTGTCCTTTGCCCGCGAAAGCGGCAATGCCAACGAACCGATAGATATCATCCAGGTCATTCAAGACAGCCTCTCTCTTATTAAGCATCAATGCAAAAAAGACGGCATCAAGATAGAGGAAGACTATCCGCAAGGACCCTGCCGGGTATTGGGGAATTTCACTCAATTACAGCAGGTTATCCTGAATATAATCAGCAATTCCCGATATGCCTTGAATGAAAGGTACCAGGGTACATCGCCGGACAAGAAAGTAGACGTAAGCTGCCGTAAAATGTTCGATGAGCACAATAGTCCAATCATTCAGATCTGCATTCAGGACATCGGGACCGGTATCCCCCAGGGAATTCTCAAAAGGCTGTTCGAACCATTTTTCACGACCAAACCGCCGGGCAAAGGCACCGGCCTGGGACTGAGCATCAGCTATGGCATCGTGCAGGATCATGGTGGCATCATCAAGATCGATTCGATTATGCATAAATACACCAAAATACTCATAGAACTGCCATTAGCGAGGATCTGACATGGATCATCAAACTACCGAGGACAAGGACAGCCGGATCCTTATCGTCGATGATGAGCAGAGTATTCGCCTGACCTTCGAGATGTTTCTTGCCCGCGAAGGCTATGGGCCGATAACCACCGCTTCCACCTTCGATGAAGCACTGGTCGCCATCAAGAAGCAGGATTTTGACCTGATAATCAGCGATATCGTGCTGGAAGAAAAAAAAGGTACCGACCTCCTGCATGCGATCAGAGAATCGGGCATCAGGTGTCCGGTCGTCATGATTACCGGTTTTCCCAATCTGGATACCGCCGCCGATGCGGTCCGCTACGGAGCTTTCGATTATATCTCCAAACCGGTAAATAAGGAAACCCTGCTGAAATTTGTCCGCCAGGCGCTCAAGCACTGGGAACTCGAGAACGAAAAGAAAAAGCTGCAGCAGGAAAATGAGAAATATAAGCGCTATCTGGAAACAATCTTCAGTTCAGTGCGCGATGGCATTATCACTATTGATAACAAGCTACAGATCGTCCAGCTCAACGAAACGGCCAAACACTGGCTGGGATATGCTGTCGCCGACCAAAAGCCGGATCTGCAATCCTATCAAAGTGCCATGGGTCTGGCCTGTTTGCAGGATGCACAACAGGTACTGGACACCAGGCAGGCCGTTCTGGAACACCAGCTCGAGTGCCGCAAAAACGACGGCAACCTGCGCATTATCAGCTTAAATGCCGCCCCACTCAATGACGGCTCGGATGAATTCAATGGGGTGGTCATCGTGGCAAGAGATATTACTCTGCCCTCTCCTGCCTTTGATGCCGGCTCGAGAAACAATTTCCATGGCTATGTCGGATCAAGTCCGCTTCTGCGCGAGATTTACCAATTAATTGAAAATGTCGGCAGAGTCGATACGGCAGTTCTGGTGAGCGGGGAATCCGGAACCGGCAAAGAACTGGCGGCCGAGGCACTGCACGCGGAAAGCTCGCGCCGGGACATGCCTCTTATAAAGGTTGATTGTGCGGCAATTGCCGAAGAAATACTTGAAAGTGAGCTTTTTGGCCATAAGAAAGGATCGTTTACCGGGGCCCAGAATGATCGCCAGGGGAGACTGCTCCTTGCCGACAAGGGAACGCTTTTCCTCGATGAAATCGGCGATATTTCACCGCGAATGCAGTTGCGTCTGCTTCGCTTTCTGCAGGAAAAAACCTTTACGCCGGTTGGGCAGGATACGCCGGTTGCAGTCGATGTACGAGTTATTGCCGCAACCAATGTCGATTTACGCCGGAAAATCACCGAAGGCAGTTTTCGCGAAGATTTATATTACCGATTGAAAGTGGTGGAGGTAAAACTCCCACCCTTGCGCACCATCAAGGATTCCATCGCTATTCTGGCCCATCACTTCCTGTCGCTCTTTCGAGATAAACTCAAACGCAATATCTATGGCATCTCCGATCAGGCCATGGCGGGACTTATTCGATATTCGTGGCCGGGTAATGTCCGTGAACTTCGCCACGTCATTGAGCGGGCCTGCGTTCTCTGTCCCGGGACAACTATTTCCCTTGGTCACTTTCCGGAAGAGATCCAGAATCCCCTGCCCTCGCCTAATGACCCGGCAGCGATAGAGGCCCAGCTTGCCCACCACCCGGATCTCCCACCATATATTGATGAAAAGGATCAAATCCTCGATATGATCAAGCGGTCCCACGGTAATAAAGCTAAGGCCTCGCGCCTGCTGGGGATTAATCGTTCCACCCTCTATCGCAAAATGCAGCGTCTAGGAATTGCGGACGACAGTTCCAGCCTCTAAATATCTCAAAATTTACCGACACTCCAAAAGTGTCGCGATTGTGTTGCAAGAGACATAAATGCAACATTCAATCCCGCACTGCAACACAAATGCAACAGTTTTACATCCATGGTACACCTTCGCCGCCAACTCCCTACACAAGTTTTTGCAATATATGATTTGTTTTAAAATCAATACCTTAATTAACACAACTTCTTTCCGGCAACAGATTCTTATTCTGGCACACAATGTGCGTTATGAATTATGAATAAGGAGATCATCACAGCGAACATACCACTCTTCTCAGCAGGAGGAAAACATGAACAGAACAACTGCAATAATCAGAGAAAAAAGTGTTGCCCAAATTACCTCAGGCTCCAGCAATGATACATTGGCCGTGGGGATAATTGGAGTTGCTTCACTGCTTATCGGCTGTTGGGCGGTGGTCTGTCTGATAGCAGGCACTGTTGCCAGTGGTGGATCAGGAGAGCTTGTGACAAATCTATTAAGCGCCATTAGCTGACAACTAGTATCCTACAATAGCCTGGAGCCCATAATGAAAAGCCTACTCTCTGCAGAAAAAACGATTAGCACAACCGATGAGAAGGTTGATGTTTCCAGTGAAGTTTCCAAGATCGGCGTTTATTCCATTGCCGTTGCCGCGAGTGTTATCGGCTGCTGGGCCGTTGTCTGCCTTATCGCCGGAATGGTCGACAGCGGTGGGCCAGTACAGCTTTTAAGCAATTTATTTACCGCCATTACCAGATAAATTACCAGCTAAGGTGCTTTCACCCAGCACATTTGCTCAATACTATAACTGAAGGTGTCTCATATGGAAGCAAAAGCAATTACCAAACAAAAAACAGCGTCTACTCCCACTGTCCATGAAATAGAACAGAAAAGCGATGAACTGCAAAAGGTCGGCATGATTATTACCGGCGCTCTTGCTGTAGCAATCGGAATATGGGGCGTAATCGTCCTCTCCAGTGCGGTAATTTCCACCGGTGGTCCCATCGCTCTGATAAAAAGTATGTTTGGTGCAATCAGCGGTAGCATGTGATTTTTTGGTTCTTATAGAGTATTCTTGCAGCTCACGACAATTTACTGGTTGTCGTGAGCTTTTTTACGTAGAACCGGCAAAAGCTGTGGATACTCTCTAAACGACCCAAAATATTTACGCTTTTAGAAATATTAGATGGCAATTTTAGTTCGCAATCTCTTACTTTTTTTTCTTTTTACCATCCTGCTCGCCCTCAGCTATGGTATCTGGAATGTCGAACATAAATTGCGCACGGTGAACTATAGTGAATTTCGCTATTGCCTGGCCAATCACGATATCGCCCAGATAACCTTTATCGGCAACAAGGTAATCGTCCGGCATGTCGATGGCGACAGTTATGAAACCATCGTGCCGAATGCCGAAAAACTTATTACCGAGCTGCAGGATAAAAATATCCAGATTGTTTTCGAAAAAGACCGATCGGACCAGCTTGTTCAAGGTATCGCCCTTCTCTATATTATCCTCCTCGCCCTTACCGTCATTATTTCCTTAAGCAAAAAGAAAAAGAGCGAAGACGAGGTCCATAAATTTGCCTCCGATAAGCTTATCCTACCGGATGGCGGGCATCGGACAGTTACCTTCAACGATGTCGCCGGACTGCCTGAGGCTTTGGAAGACCTCCAGGAAATAGTCAGTTTTCTCAAAAACCCGGATCAGTATAGCCAGATAGGCGCGGTCAGCCCCAAAGGAGTATTGCTGCAGGGTCCTCCTGGAACCGGCAAAACCCTGCTTGCCAGGGCAATAGCCGGAGAAGCGCAGGTACCTTTTTACAGCTTCAGCGGTTCTGATTTTGTCGAGATGTTTGTCGGCGTCGGCGCCTCCAGGGTAAGAGATATATTTAAAGAAGCGAAAACCGAGGCGCCGTGCATTATTTTTATTGATGAAATAGATGCGGTCGGCGGCCGACGTTCCGCCGGGGATACAGCCGGCGGTACAGATGAACGGAGCCAGACCTTAAACGCCCTGCTTGTTGAAATGGATGGCTTCAGTACTTCCGACACCATCGTCGTCCTGGCCGCCACCAACAGGCCGGATATTCTCGATCCTGCTCTGCGGCGTCCCGGCAGGTTTGACCGACAGGTTAATATTCTCCCCCCGGATACCAAAGGCAGAAAAAAAATCCTCGAAGTGCATGGAGCCAGAGTCGCTCTTGCTCCGGACTTCGACATGGGTCGAATTGCCCGAATGGTCCCCGGCTTCACGGGTGCGGAACTCGCCAACCTGGTCAACGAAGCCGCCCTGATGGCGGCAAGAGACGGTAAAAAGGTGGTTGAATACGTCGATTTTGAGCATGCCCTGGATCGTATTCTCATGGGAGTTGAACGAAAAGGACTGATCATCTCGGAAGAGGACCGTATGTCCCTTGCCTATCATGAAGCCGGTCACGCCATTATTGCCAAACTGCTGCCGAATTCAGACCCAATCCATAAGATAACCATCATTCCACGCGGCCGTGCCCTTGGTCAGACCCAGCAGCTCTCGGTCAGTGACAGAAGCAGTTATTCCTACGACTATCTGCGCAGCAGAATCACCATTCTTATGGGCGGCAGGGCCGCGGAAGAGATCGCCTTTAAACAGCGCACCACCGGGGCCCAGGGAGATATAGTCCAGGCCACGGAATTGGCGACGAATATGATCTGTAAATGGGGAATGAGCGAAGTTGTCGGGCCGCAGGCCATGGTCCTCGATGACGGCGGTTTCCTCAACAGTGCGGCAAAACGGCTGGAGATGAGCGACAAAACCGCTCAGACCATCGACCAGGAAATTAACGATCTGCTGGAAACCTGCAGTGAAGACGCGGTCACCATTCTCAAAGAAAAATACTACCTCCTCAAACAGCTGGCGGCGATTCTGCTGGATGTCGAAACGCTGGACGAAGAAGATTTCGAGATCATCATGTCCTGTCATTTCACCGATAAAATTCAGGCGGGCATCAAGGAAACCCATCAATGTAAAAACTGCCCCGCCGCTGATACCTGCATCCATTCAAAGCGCAAAAAGGATTAAGTTGTGCAGTCTTTAAAAAAAATGGCTTATATGGCTTTTGCCGGGGTGATTATTCTGTTGGTTTTGGTTATAGTCCTTGGCATTCGTCAATATCAACTGACCGAAAGTTACAATGCCATCATCACCCAGAGCGAGGGAATGATCTTTCAGTTTGCAACCATCCGCGAACAGATAACCGCTGCTCTGATTGAAAAAGACTGGACCAAGATCGTCAGTGCCGCCGATCAGTTAAAAAACCTCAATTCCACCTTGGCAAGGCTGCAGGAGAACAGCCTGATCCCGGGAGAGTATCGACTTGACATGGCCAGACAGCTTGATCTTTCCGGTTTGGCTATAGCTTCCCGAGAAATTCCTTCGAGCAATGACAAGACGGCATACAGCCTGGATCTGCAGAATAAAATGCGCATGCTTGCTGAATACCTGATGCACCTTGACCGGATCATCGTCAGCCAGGCCCGGGCCAAGGTTTTGCAATTTCAGACCGTAATGATCGGTGCTCTGGGCGCGGTAATCTGTCTGTTGAGCTTTTCCTTGCTGTTTCTCTATAAAAGAACCATGGCGCCTCTTTTTCATATGGCTTCGCAGGCAGGCGATCCGGCAGTACTTACCCGCGGCTTCACCTGTTCCTCGGGTGCCTGCAGCGAAATTGCCGAGGTTATCGAAGCGGTCAATACCCTGTTGCCGACCGGGGAAAGAAATCAGCTGGCGGCAACCCATACCGAGCCGGCGAAAAACGAACGACTTGCAATTATAATTAATGAAAGCAATAACTTATCAAACGGCATAATCAATTACGCGCAATTATTGGCCGATTCCTATCGCGAGGTGGGAATAGGTGCTGAAGAAACAAAAATTCTGCAAAATATCATTGACGCTGCTGAACGTGTCGCACAACTTAATAAAAAAATATAGCGAGATCTGCCACATCCCTTACTGAATGTGGCAGATCTCCAAAAAGTTTGTCAGAAAACTACATATTGAAATCTTATTTTGATTAATTTCTACCGGAGCACAGCAATGACCCCCAGCCCCCTATTGAAAAGCTTCTTCATCCTTGCAGCATTTTTCCTGGTAACCGGCAGTGCGTCGGCCGACGAGAAATATGATCCCGACACCTATGGCCCGGAAGCACCCATTGTCTGGGAGAAGCCGGCAAGGGCTACTTTTGATCACAAGATACACACCATGGATGCCGGCCTTGAATGTTCCGACTGCCATGATGAGCTGTTTTCCATGGAATCCAAGGAAGAATCAAACCGGGAAACGTTCACCATGGCAGAAATGGCGGAAGGTAAATACTGCGGTGCGTGTCATAACGGCAGCGATGCCTTTGACTCTTCGACACAGTGCGGCTCCTGCCATTATGCGCCGACTGATAAAATCATCTTCACCCAGCCGGTAAAAGCCGTGGTCTTTGACCATTCGATCCACGTGAACAAGGCGAAGCTGACCTGTGAATCGTGCCATAAACAAGTCTTTTCCATGAAGCAAGGGGGGGTGGAAGCACAAAAACCATTCACTTCCGAGAATCGACAGGAAAAAAGGCAATACCTGGTGGAACTGCATAAAAAATATTGCGGTACATGCCATGACTCCTCGCAGGCCTTTGGTTATCTCACTCGCTGCACCGTCTGCCATATCGGCGTGAAAGGCCTGGAGAGAAAGGCTGGCGAAGTACCGGAGAAAGATGCGCATCAACACAAGAACTCCTGACAACCGGAAAACGCGGCCAAGCTTGTTCTCCTGCAGCGCAGGAACAGCAGCAGCTGTTGATAATATCATGCCATTAATACAATTTTAGAGAGGATAAAATGACCGGCAGAATTGTTAATATTTCTAAAAAATGGGGTTTTCATGGAGTCACTGCCCTGAAAGAAGCCAGCCCCCTGTACAAAATGACCATAGGCTTCTTTCTCGCGATGACCCTGACAGGGCTGGCTTTTGGCCTCCATGCATGGTTCGTGGGCTATGATCATGTCTATGGTGTCTACCGGCAGATCTCCTGGGGACTGCTCATCGCTGCCTATATCTTCTGTGTCGTAACCTCGACCGGCCTGTGTATCGTGTCCTCCGTCGGCCACGTCTTTGGTGGCGAGGCATTTATGCCAATAGCCAAACGGGCGGTCTTCATGTCCATCATTTTTATGTTTGGCGGCTTCTGCATCATCTTCTTTGATATTGAAAATCCTTTCCGGATGGCTATCTGGAATGTTATTTCCCCAAACCTCGTGTCCAATATGTGGTGGATGGGAACGCTCTATGGAGCCTACCTGGTTTTCATGATGATAGAATATTATTTTCTGCTGGAACAAAACCATACCCTGTCCCGGTTGATGGGGTTTTTTGGTCTGGTTGTCGGTGTTGCGGCGCACAGCAATCTTGGTGCGGTCTTTGGCATGCTCCACGGCCGCCCCTTCTGGTATGGGCCATACCTGCCCATTTATTTTATATTTTCTGCCGCCATGTCGGGAGGCTGCGCAATTCTGTTTTTTACCACCCTGGGCTGGAAAATTAATCCCGAAATCATGAATCAGCGTATGGAGCGAGCGGTTAAAGCGGTGACGCAGCTCACTATTTTTATGATAGCGGTGATCATATTTTTCACCATCTGGAAGATACTGACCGGCATGGTTTCGGAAGGCAAGCAGCTGGTCCTGATGTCCATGCTGACTGGCGATTATGCCGTCAATTTCTGGGTCTTTGAGGTTTTCCTGGGCATGGTGCTGCCCTTGTACCTGCTTATTCGCTCCCGCGGCAATAATTTCAACCTGATCATGTGGTCCACCGGTTTGATGATGATCGGCATCTTCTACATGCGGTATGATATTGTCATTCCAGGGCAGATCGAATCGGTCTACCATTCCCTCGGAGTTGTCGAAGCGGCCGATCTCCTCAACTATACGCCGACCCTGCATGAGATCATGGCCTCGCTGTTCGGCATCGGCTTTATCGCTGTCGCCTATCTCGCCGGCGAGAAGATGCTCAACGGCCATCAGCTGGAAAAACATGAGATAGTCCCAGAAGGTGGGTATATCTGCCCCGGTTGTGGTGCCATTCACTTTATGGAAGCCGGCGAAACTGAAGAAGACGCCATGAAACGGCACCATAGAATCTGGTAAGCAGCCACTGTCTTACTCGTGTCACATTGAACCAAAAGGTAAAAGGATAGATATCATGAAGTTTCCTAAAATAGACTTTGATAAACTTAAAAATGAAGGTACCGATTCCGTCACCGTCAAGGAAAGAAGAAAATTTCTCCAGCTTGGCCTTGCTGTAGCGGGAGTGTACGCCGGGGGCAAAATACTTTCACTCACTTCGGTTATCGGCACGGCACATGCTGCTGGTGGCGTCGATTCCATCGTCAAATACCCCTACAATCCGCATTACAGCATGGTCATTCGCCAGTCGCTCTGTATTGACTGCGAACTCTGTGTCTATGCCTGCGACACGACCAATAATGTGCCGGAGGACAACTACCGGACTCGGATACTCACCAAAAGATACACCGGCAAACTCGATAAGCAGGTGGAGTTTATTCCGGTCCTCTGCAATCAGTGCAACGATGCCCCATGTGTGCGCGCCTGCCCGACAATAGCGACGTATAAAGACCCGGTGACCGGCATCGTCCGCATGAACAGCAAGAAGTGCATCGGCTGCAAGACCTGCATGCTGGCCTGTCCCTACGATGCAAGATATTTCAACGTCGAAAGAAAAGCGGTAGATAAATGTGACTTCTGCTGGGAGGCGAGATTATCCAAGGGTGAAAAAGAGACCGCCTGTTCCGCCGCCTGCCCGACAGGCACCAGGACATTTGGCAACCTGACCGACCCGCAAAATATCGTCTATAAACTCGTGCACCAACTTGAAGAACAGGTCTGGGTTCTCCGCCCGGAAGATGATACCAAACCGAACATTTTCTATATGAAAGGCAATATGCGTTCGGTCGACAATATTCTCAACGAGCAGAAATTTAAATATTTCGATCCCAACAAAAGCTGATCGCAGTCTAGTCAATGGGGTCAAATCTTTATTCTTGACACGGCAGGATGTGTCAAGAATAAAGATTTGACCCCATTGACCCTTTAAATAATACTTCCCAGGATATGAAAATATGCGAGTTATTGTTCAATACACCTTTGCAGTTCTTGCCCTGACCTATTACGGCGGACAGGTCTGACCGTTACTCGCCACGCTATCCCCCGGGCGATTGGGGATGATCATCTTGCTTTCCTTTGCTGCCGTACTTTTGTTCAGACCGATGCTGCAGCATCGATATATTCAGCCGGCTCCGGAGACCAGCCAGCCCCGGCGGATATTCATTCTTGAGATGTTACTCTGTCTGACGGCAGGACTTTTCATAAATATTCATAACTTTATTATCTATCATATCCCTTTGGGCAACCTCGGCGCGGTGCTTGTCGGCTGCATCATCGCCGGTTTTTTTATCGGTCTCGATTCCTCTCTGGCCCAGGAACGAAAAGTCATTCTCAGAACAGGTGAGAATGAGACTTTTGACCCACCCCAGCGACTTTTCCCCATAACCCGCAAATTTACTCTAGTCGCCATAACCGCGTCTATTTTTGTCGCCTTGGTGCTCATCCTGGTTTTCACCAGAGATGTGGTCTGGCTGACCCAGACGCCGCAGGATGAAGACGCAATTCGGGCAGCCCAACTCTCGGTCACCTCCGAGATTTTTTTCATAATGGCTGTGCTGATGGTGGTGATCGTCAACCTTATCTTCTCCTATTCACGCAACCTGAAGCTTCTGTTCAACAACGAAACAAGGGTACTCGAGCAAGTCAGCCAGGGCAATCTGGCCATCAAGGTGCCGGTTGCCACGCAAGATGAATTCGGCGTTATCGCCGGTCATACCAATCTTATGATCGATGGTCTGCGACACCGCTTTGACTTGGTCAACTCCCTTAAACTTGCGGAAGAAGTGCAGCAAAACCTCCTGCCCGTCGGCAGCCCGAGCCAGGAGAGCTTTGATATCAGCGGTATCTCTATCTACTGCGACGAGACAGGCGGCGATTACTATGACTATATTGTCCTGCCGGGGGAAAAAATCGGTGTTGTCGTCGCCGATGCCTGCGGGCATGGGATCGGGGCCGCGATGCTCATGGTGTCGGTGCGGGCTTTTCTCACCTCGGCTGTTAAAAACTATCACAGTCCAGCCCAGATTCTTTTCGACATCAACCGATATATTACCCGGGACTGTGCCAAATCCGGCCGCTTCACCACCATGTTTTTTCTTGAGATCGACTCCGTGACTAAAAAGCTGCAGTGGGTCCGGGCCGGCCATGAACCGGCACTCATGTTCCAGGCACAGGCAAAAACTTTTACCCACCTGGACGGGCCAGGGCTGGTTCTCGGGGTGGATGACAAGTATATCTTCGAGGATACGAAAGGCGCCGCCTGCCGGGAAGGCGATATTATTGTTATCGGTACTGACGGCATTAACGAGACCCGCAACAAAGATGGGAAAATTTTCGGCCAACAACAACTGCAAAGAATCATTAAGGAACATGCCGAGGATTCCGCCCAGGCGCTGCAGAAGGCCATCGTCACTGGAGTAATAGCCTTCAGAGGCACTGTGGCCCAGGAAGATGATATCACCCTGGTAGTCATAAAAGTACACTGAAAGAACACATTCGTTTTCTTAGGGAGAAGCACAATGAAAATTATGATCTGCGGCAAAGGCGGGAGCGGCAAGAGCACCCTGACCGTCCTTCTCGCCAGGGCCCTTAAGGAAACCGGCAAAAAGGTGCTGGTGGTCGACGCCGATGAATCAAACCTCTGCCTGCACCGGCTTCTGGGCTTGCGCCAGCCGGCAATCATGATGGACGCCATGGGCGGGCGCAGCGGAACACGGGAAAAACTTAAACAGGCGGCAGATGATCACCATGAAGACGAGTTTTTCAAGCAGGTCTTCACCTTCGACAATCTGCCGGCCGAATGTCTGGCCGAGGCGGACGGGATCAAGTTGCTGGTGGTCGGCAAAATCAAGCAATTTGGTGAGGGCTGTGCCTGCATGATCGGCGGCATCTCCAAGGCGGTGCTTGCCCGTCTGCGGGAGAAAAACAATGAGATCGTTCTTATCGACGCCGAGGCGGGACTGGAGCACTTTGGCCGGCAGGTCGATAAGAGCTGCGACCTGGTGCTCTGCGTCGTCGATCCGAATTACGAGTCAATCCAGATGGCCGGTCGCACCCGGCAGATCGCCGAAAGTGCAGGAATCCAGACCTATTTTATCCTCAATAAGATCGACGATGCGGTGCGTGCGGTAATGACCGATGGTCTTGACAGCCGGCGGGTTATTGCCTTTATCCCAAAGGACGATGAGATTTTTCTGCAAAGTCTGCAAGGCCAATCGCTTACCGCCTCCATGCCCCAGATCGAAGCCGCCTGCACCTTCATCAATAACTACAGCAAACCGCTGTCACT
>CAVPXN010000011.1:162500-348132 GCA_963709745.1 uncultured delta proteobacterium | reverse complement strand
CTTTAAAAAGTATACCATATCCGCCCTCGGACAAAACCTTATTCTGCTCCAGATTTTTTCTTTTTTCTCTACATCTCTTCTTGTCATTTCTGTAAAACAGGAAAAATCTCCCGACATATTTGTAAGAAACAATGTTTAATGTGACAAAATTGTCGATTGGCCTTGCCGGCTGATTTTTGATTTTGGTTAATAAAAAACGCAATATCGATGGTATGCGCCATATTTTCCCAGATGGCATAATGATTGAATAAGCTTGTGGTCAGAGACTTAACAATTAACAAGGAGAATACAGATGAATAAAGCGGATACCGCATTTATTCTTGCGGCTGCCGGACTGGTCCTGTTGATGACCCCCGGATTGGCCTTATTTTACGGTGGGATGGTACGCAGAAAAAATGTTCTGGGTACCATAATGCAGAGTCTTATTTTAATTTCCTTAATATCAATAGAATGGGTGTATCTCGGCTATTCGATGTCTTTTGGCCCTGATGTGGGTGGTTTTGTCGGCGACTTGTCATGGTTTGCCTTAAATGGCGTGACCAATGCGCCAAGTGCTGATTATGCCGTAACGATTCCCCAGACGGTCTTTATGATTTATCAGTGTATGTTTGCCATTATCACCCCGGCTCTCATAACCGGAGCTTTTGCAGAGCGGGTGCGCTTTGTGCCGTTTTTGGTTTTTTCCCTGCTCTGGGCAATTTTGGTCTATAACCCCGTTTGCCACTGGGTCTGGGGAAAGGGTGGTTGGCTTGGGAATATGGGAGTACTGGATTTTGCCGGCGGCCTGGTGGTCCACGCGACCTGTGGGGCGGCAGCCTTGGCCGGGGTATTCGTGCTCGGACCGCGCAAAGGATACGGCAAGACCAGTTTTATGCCGCATAGTCTGCCGATGACGATGATCGGTACCGGACTGCTCTGGTTTGGCTGGTTTGGTTTTAACGGTGGTTCCGCCCTTGCCGCCAATGAGATTGCCGCGACCGCTTTCGTCGCTACCCATCTTGGTGGGATGTCGGGAATGTTGCTGTGGGTGGTTATGGAATGGCTTACCCAGAAAAAGGCTACCACGCTTGGTGCGGCCTCCGGGGCTATTGCCGGTCTTGCAACCATCACCCCGGCTGCGGGGTTTGTCGGGCCGAACTCGGCAATTGCTATCGGTTGCATTGCCGGAGTGATTTGCTATCTGGCCGTCAATGCCAAACCAAAAATGGGGTTGGATGATTCTCTTGATGTGGTCGGTATTCACGGTGTGGGCGGGATTGTGGGGACTATTTGTCTTGGTTTTTTTGCCTCGACGACAGTAAACCCGAGTGGTGTTGACGGCTTTTTCTTTGGCAATGCTTCCCAGGTCGGCAAACAGCTGTTAGGGGTTGTCGTTGTTGTCGGCTATACTTTTGTGATCAGCTGGATTCTTTTCAAAGTCATTCATGGAACACTTGGCATGCGTTTGCCTGGAGAAGCCGAGATTCAGGGGATGGACTCGACGGAACATTCAGAAACTGCGTATAACAGCTAAAGCGGCAGAGCCGCATTCATTAATGATACCCTTCGGGTATAAGTACCTTGGAGGATCATTTAAGTTCATAATTTCAAATACATCTTCAGGTTTCTTGTTTTTTCTTACAGGCTTTCTGGAGTAAGGTACTAAACTGAAACTTGCCGATGTACCAACGAAAATGTAGTATGTTACCTTGACCATGGAACAGGCCCTCCGGCCAACCGGCTTAAAGAACTAATCTATATGGTGCAAAATTCCTAACGAGGTAAAGCTATGAAAAAAATAGAAGCGATTATAAAGCCATTTAAGCTTGACGATGTGAAGGACGCCTTGAACGGCATAGGCATTACCGGTATGACGATGACTGAAGTAAAGGGCTATGGTCGACAGAAAGGTCATACGGAGATCTATCGAGGGGCGGAGTATGTTGTTGATTTTATCCCTAAGGTGAAGATTGAGATAGTGATACCTGCAAGTCAAGTCAACCAGGTCGTCGATACCATCAGGAACGCTGCCAATACCGGGAAGATCGGCGATGGTAAGATTTTTGTTTTAGCGGTTGAACGGGTCGTGCGGGTACGCACCGGGGAAGAAGACCGAGATGCGGTGTGATAAATGATTGCGGCCTTTCGTGCCGAACGTGAAGCTCTGCAGCGAAGTTGGGCAAATATCACTAACGGCGGTGGCGAGTCTGCGTTTCTGCTCAACCATAGCCGGATGGTCGATGAGTTTATAGTTAACAGGTATAAAGAGGCGAAGATTGCCGATTGTGATGGTCGAATCGCCTTTGTCGCCCTTGGTGGATATGGCCGGAAGGAATTATATCCTTTCTCGGATGTTGATCTGATGATCCTCTATCATCCCAAGGTAAAAAAACAGATCGGGAGGGCAACTGATGCAGTGCTCTATCCCCTCTGGGATACCGGGCTGGAGATTGGTCATGGGGTTCGCACGGTTGCCGAATCTATAAAGCATGCCCAGGAAGAATATTTCTTTCTGGTTGCGCTCCTTGATGCGCGGTTGATCTATGGGGCGGAAGATTTGTTTGCGGAATTGCTCAAGGCGTATCGAAAAAAATACGTCGACGGCCATCGGGAAAAATTTGTCGAAAAGATGAAGGAGCATCGCTGGAGCCGTCGCGAGCGATTCGGCAGCCACAGCTATCTGCTTGAACCCCATATCAAAGAAGGGCGGGGAGGGATGCGCGATATCCAGGCCATGATGTGGACGGCCCGAGTGGTCTTCGGTCTGAACAGCCTGGACGATATCGCCGGGGCCGGGCTCTTGCTTGAAGAAGAGAAAAAAGAATTTACCGGGGCCAGAAGTACCTTGATGCGTTTGCGCTGTCAACTGCATTTTTTGAGTAATCGCAAAAACGATCAGCTTTATTTTGAGCAGCAGGAGGACGTAGCCAAGGTCTTTAACTACAACACCAGTGACGGGGTGCGTGGAGTCGAACACTTCATGCGCGATGTTTATAGCGCTCTGCAGACAATAAGCATTACCACCGATCTTTTTTTTGATCATGTTGATGAAGTACTCGGTTTGGCAGGTAAAGCCAGGTTGGCCGCGGATAAGGTCATTGAGAACGGAATAGAGATTAAAGCCGGCCGGGTGCATCTGGTCGCCGATAAATCGCAGATCCAGGCCAGGCCGCAGATGCTTATCCGGGTGTTTCTTGGCATGGCGCGGATGGGTTTGCCGATGCACCACCGAACCAGGAAGACAATTTCCGGATTTTTGGATTTGATCACTGATAAGGAACGGATGTCACCACGCTTTGCCAAGACCTTTTTTACTCTGCTTGTCGAGGCCAAAGATATCGGCACAGTCTTGGAAACTATGCTCGAGACAGGGGTTCTGACGGCTTGTATCCCTGAGTTTACCAGGATTACCAGTCTGGCCCAACACGATCTCTACCATATTTATACGGTTGATCGTCATTCCCTGCAGGCAGTGGTGGAACTACATGCCCTGATTGCTCAACGGGGGAGTGTGGTGGAAAATATCAGCGATCTGAAGATATTGTATCTCGCGGCGCTGCTGCATGATATCGGCAAGGGCTCCGGCCGGGATCATTCGATTGAAGGCGCGACATTGGCGGGAAAGATAGGAGAGCGATTCTGTTTGACTGAGACTGAGCGAAACACTCTTGAATTTCTGGTCAGATACCATCTTTTTATCCCGGAAAATGCGTTGCGTCGGGATTTGAACGATACGGTATTTGTTCAAAAATGTGCTGAAACGATCGGCGACAGTAGCCGCCTGGCCATGCTGTATCTGCTCTCGGTTGCCGATTCCAAAGCCACCGGCCCGTCTGCCTGGAGTGACTGGAAGGCACGCTTGATGGAGGAGATGTATCTAAAAGTATCTTCCTCTCTGGATCACGGGCCGCATGAAATTGATGATGTGACGATCCATGAGGAGCAGGGAGCTGCCTGGTTGCGGGAAAGAATAAGGCAGCTGTTGCACGGCAGTAATGATTTGAAGATTGATCCTGAAACCTTGAATTCTGACTATATTCTTACTTTTTCACCCGAGGTTATCGTTCGCCATATCCTGACCCAGCGGGATAATTATCAGCGTATCCGTCAGAAATCGTTGATTGTTGCTGAAAAGGCCAATGAAAATTGGTCACTTTTGATTATGACCAAAGATAGATCCGGTCTTTTGGCGAAGATTTGCGGGGTGATGGCCCTGAATAATCTCTCGGTGGTCAAAGCGCAGATTTTTACCTGGGGGGATGATACTGTTGTCGATGTGATTGACGTTCGTTCAACTAATGGCCTCAGTCTTGCAGAAAGAAACTGGGAGGATCTGAACGAACAGCTTGATCAGGCTATTGAACACAGGATGGGGTTGAGTCATCGCCTTTACAGTAAACTGGCTTCGACGTATGGCCGGCGGACGCAGTTGATTGGCGATGTCTCTTCCAAGGTGATCATCGACAACGCCAGTTCCGATAAATATTCGATCATCGAGGTATATGCGGCCGATCTGCCGACCCAGCTCCACCATATTACCCAGACCATGGCTGATTTTGGTCTGAATATCCATAAAGCATATATTGCAACGGAAGTTGAGCAGCTGATTGATATCTTTTATGTACTTGATTCAAGTGGAAAAAAACTGGTTGATGCGGAATTTATCAAAGAGCTGACACAGGGACTGCTGCATACCATAAGCCAACCCCCTTTGTAATAATGACGGTAATAGTGACAGGGTCGGTTTTGCTGAAGATAAAGGGAAGTTTTGTGTTGTAAAAATGACAAACATGTAATGAAAATTCATTTGTTTGTTGTAAATGTTGTCAGAAATGTTAATTAGATCTTGATTGGTGCTGCGTGGCCTAACGCCGGCAATGGGAATAATACTACTGAACAGAAAGGAGATTTTTGCAATGACTAGAGAAGAAATTATGAAAACGATCGAGGCCGAAAATGTGCAATTCTTTCGCCTCCAATTTGTCGATATCTTTGGTTTTATGAAAAATGTGGCAATCCCCAAGAGCCAGATTGAAAAGGCCCTGGATGGCGACATGATGTTCGATGGTTCGTCCATAGATGGCTTTGTCCGGATTGACGAATCCGATATGTATCTCAAGCCGGACTACGATACCTTCACTTTGCTCCCCTGGAGAAATAAAGATGGTATCGCTGCCGCCCGAATTATCTGCGATGTCTACAAATCTGATGGGACACCTTTTTCTGGTTGCCCTCGCGTCAATCTCAAGCGTGTTCTGGCTGAGGCCAAAAAGCTTGGTTATACCATGAATGTTGGAACGGAAGCGGAGTTCTTCCTGTTTGAAAAGGACGAAAACGGGTTGGCTACAACCGTTACCAATGATGTTGCCGGCTATTTCTCTCTTGATCCGGATGACATGGGCAACGACTGCCGGCGTGAGATCATCGAGACGCTGGAAAAAATGGGTTTTGAAATTGAGGCCTCGCATCATGAGGTGGCCGAGGGACAGCACGAAATCAATTTTAAATATGCCGACGCGTTGACTGCCGCCGACAACACCGTTACTTTCAAATGGGTTGTCAAATCAATCGCCTCCAGGTATGGCCTGCATGCGACATTTATGCCGAAACCAATTTTTGGTATTAATGGCTCGGGTATGCATACCAACCAGTCGCTCTTTAATCTGGATGGCACCAATGCGTTTTTTGACGAATCAGATCCTTTGCAACTGTCCAAGGTTGCCTATTCCTACATTGCCGGTGCATTGAAAAATGCTCGCAATTTCGCAGCAGTAACGAATCCGTTGGTCAACTCTTACAAGCGCCTGGTTCCCGGCTATGAAGCCCCGGTGTACTGTGCCTGGTCCGCCTCGAACCGTTCTGCGCTCATTCGTATTCCTGCTGCCCGCGGCCTGTCGACCAGAGCGGAGATTCGTTGCCCGGATCCCGCCTGTAATCCTTACCTTGCTTTTGCCATGATGCTCAACTCGGGGCTGGACGGGATAAAGAATAATATTGCCCATCCACCGGAAGTAAAGCGGGACATTTTTAAGATGACTGCCGCCGAGATGGATGAAAGTTGTATTGCTGTAATGCCCGGTAGCCTCAAGGAAGCTGTCAATGAGTTTAAAGCAAGCCCGCTGAGCAAGGAAACTCTCGGCGATCATATCTTTGGCAAGTATGTCGAGGCCAAAGAAAAAGAATGGGACAGCTATAGAACGGCGGTAACTGATTGGGAAGTGGCAGAGTACTTAACTGTTTATTGATCGGCAATATCAGGTAAAGGTTTCCAGCCCGCACTCCGCATTAGGAGTGCGGGCTTTTTCGTTTTTTTACGACGCCATCAAGCTTGCCAAGTCGCTTATTTCCAGTTAAAGAGTGAAGACTAAAGTTGTCGACAAAATTTGGAGTGGGCGTATGGCCGAGAGGAAAAATCCCAAAGAAAACCAGATCTCACGACTGCTTCCGGGGCTTGTGCAGGATAAAGGCTGGGAGAGGCAACTCGATCTGCATTCGATTTTTCCCAGGTGGCAGGAACTGGTTGGCGAGGAAGTGTATCAACATGCCCGGCCCTTAAAGATTGAAAAAGACGTGCTGTGGATGGAGGTTGAAAATTCTTCCTGGCTTCAGCAACTGCAATACCAAAAACTGGAACTGCTGGACATCTTCAATAGCTGCTTTCGGCTTGCCCGCCTCAGAGATATTAAAATGGTCCTGCCTAAAGGTCCAGCAGGCAAGAATAACAAGTCCAACGGACAATCGGCTTCGACTATAGAATTCATCAAACCCAGTGACGAAAAAATTGCCGCCTTTCAGCATCAGGTTGGCTGCATTGCCGATGAGCAATGCCGGGAAGCACTGATGCAGTTCTGGTATCTCGCCCAGGCATGTAAAAGAAAGACTAAATAACCCGCCATTAATAAAAAAATGTTACATAACGATATATTAAGTGCCATTGGTAATACGCCGATCATTCGTATTAACCGTCTCTTTCATCATGATCTGGTGGTTATTTACGGCAAACTGGAATCGACCAATCCTGGTGGTTCGGTCAAAGAGCGGATTGCTCTGTCGATGATTGAAGCAGGTGAGGCCGGCGGGGAACTGACCAGAGATAAAATTGTTCTTGAGGCAACCAGCGGCAATACCGGCATTGGTCTGGCAATGGTCTGCGCCGCGAAAGGATACCGCTGCGTTCTGGTAATGCCGGAGTCGGCCAGCATCGAGCGGCGCAAGATCATGCAGGCCTATGGTGCGGAAATTCTTCTTACCCCGGCCAACCGGGCAACTGATGGGGCCATTGAAAAGTCCTATGCCATGGTGCGGGAATTTCCCGAGCGTTATTTTTTGACCGACCAGTACAATAACGAAGCAAATTGGCGGGCCCATTATAATCATACCGGCCCGGAAATCTGGCAGCAGACCTCCGGTAAGGTTACCCATGTGGTGGCGACTCTTGGTACCTCCGGTACCATCATGGGGCTGTGCGCCTGGTTTCATGAGTTTCAGCCTCAGGTGAAAGTAATTGCCGTTGAACCGCATCTTGATCATAAAATCCAGGGTCTGAAAAATATGAAGGAGTCGTATAAGCCTGGAATATTTGATAAATCAGTACCGGATGAAATAGTCCTCGTCGATGATGAAGATGCCTTCAGTATGGCCAGAAAACTTGCCAGTGAAGAAGGCATGCTGGTGGGGATGAGCAGTGGCGGGGCCATGTCTGCTGCCATCGATTATGCGAACAAGCTTGAGAAAGGTATGGTGGTGGTTATTTTGCCTGATGGAGGTGAGCGCTATCTCAGCACCCCGCTTTTTACGCCTGCCAAAAAGGCCGACGGCAGGAAAAAACTGCGTTTTTACAATACCATGACCAAAAGAAAAGAAGATTTTGTACCTCAGAAAGAGGGGCATGTTACCTTCTATTCCTGCGGTCCGACGGCCTATGAGCCGGCCAACCTCTCGCTTTGTCGTCGCTTCCTGGTATCCGATCTCATTACTCGCACCCTGGAGTCAAAAGGCTTGCAGGTCGATGCGTATATGAATTTTACCGATATCGACGACAATACTATCGCCGGGGCGGAAGAAGCAGGGATGCCGCTAAGGGAATATACCCAGCAGTTTATTGCCGGCTTTATGGAGGATATCGATACTCTCGGCGTGAAGCGGGCCAAAGGCTATCCCATGGCCTCGGAAAATGTGGCCGATATGATCGAGATCGCCCATGAACTGATCCATAAAGGTTACGCCTATGAAAAACATGGCTCAATCTACTTTGATATCTCCAAATTTAAAAAATACGGCAGGTTGTCGGGTATCGACCTGAGCAAGATCCAGCTGGGCAAAACGGTCGACCTGGATAACTATGAAAAAGATAACCCACGGGATTTTACCCTGCTCAAGCGCTCCACTCTGGCAGAGTTGAAAAAGGGCATCTTCTTTGAAACCGACTGGGGCAATGTCCGCCCGGGCTGGCATGTCGAATGTTCGGCCATGGCCACCAGGAACCTGGGGGCGACCATGGATATTCATACCTCGAGTCGAAACCTGATCTTTCCCCATCACGAAAATGAGATCGCCATTGCCGAAGCCCTTACCGGCAAGCCACTGGCCAACTTTTGGCTGCATTCCGAGCTGGTGTTGGTTGACGGTAAGAATATGTCGGCTGAAGCCGGCAATAATGTGACGTTGAAAGATCTGCTGCAGCGCGGCTATACGGGACGTGAAGTCCGCTTTATGATGCTTTCCGTGCACTACCGGATGCCGCTGAATTTTTCCTACAAGCGTCTTGATAATGTTCGCACTGCCCTGCGCCGCCTGGATGAATTCACCTGTAAACTGAACTGCCTGCCGTCCGGCAAACCGCATCCCGAGGTCGCCGCCTTCGTCTCGGCCATGGAGCAGCAGTTTTTCGAAGCAATGGATGACGATCTCAATGTCTCAAAAGGGATGGGGGCGATCTATCGCTTCATCAAAAAAGTATACCCGATCCTCCAGGTGAACCACCTCGACCGCGACCAGAAAGCTTATATCCTGAAAAGCCTGGAGAAAGTCAACCAGATCCTCGATGTATTCCGGCTGCAGGGCTGTCCGCTCGCCCCGGATGTCAATGCCCTCATTCAGCGCCGCGAACAGGCCAGGCTGCTAAAAGACTGGCAGGCGGCTGACGAGGCCCGGGAAGAACTCGCCAAAAAGGGGATTGTGATTATCGATACCGAAAACGGCCCCGTCTGGAAAAGGACCAGAGATGGCGCGCCATGATATAAATGCTGTCGATTTTTGACCAACCATAATTATCTTTTCGACACCTTTATTTTTAAATAACAGGGAGATGTCGAGTTGTAGTCGCAATGATCAAGTCCTGCCTGTCTGTTGGCATAGCTCATTGCTTATATATATAAGTACCTACATGCTCATCATTTAACGCCCTGGTGATATTTCCCTCTATCATTCCATTGATTATCTGAACTCTATCAATTACTTCACTGTTCTGGATAATCTCCAGGCAGGGCCGCTCTATAACGAGGTCATCTTGATTTTTATCAAGGAGATCTTGTGCGCCTATTTCAGCAATAAAAGTCGCATCTGGATTTTTTTTGGGATCATCGGTGTAGAGCCCATTCTCATCTTTTATGAATAATACGGTTTTTGAACCAATCAGATCTGCCAGAATAACTAAACCGACATCTGTGCGGTGCAGAGGTATCCTGCCAACCTTTGGCTTTATAGCAAAATAGTCATAGGGGGGCATACCGTGCATTACCGGAATAATCTTCTCGGCGAAATACGTAGGCAACTTTACGATATCCGCATGAGAAATCTTTACCCCACCCCAGGGAGAGAGAAGGGTGGCAATCATCAGGGCGTTCTGTTCGGAAACCATACTGCCAAACTTGGCGATTACTCCTGTCGGCATCCCCATCTCTAAACCGATGGTATAAATATGCCTGCTTCGCGTGCCACCTCCTGTCGTCAAAAGCATTTTATGTTTTGGTCTGTTTTTGACGATCTCTTTGAGAATTGCGGGCAAAGCCTTCACTCCCCGGTCGCATATCGATTGTCCACCAATTTTGATTAGTTTAACATCGGGGTAGATTCTTTCCTGTGGGGCGATAGCAAGGTTCTCGATAAATTCTTTGCTGACAAGACTTTCTCCCATTAGAGCACTTTTCACATGAAGTCTCTTCCCATCCTTCTCTCGCACCAACGCCATAGTTTTTCTCCCTTCAAGGTAAAAAAAATCTTATTTTTTATTGGTTGCCGAACTGCTATCACGCTCCAGAGCAATCAAGTCGGCATTCGTTGCTTTGGCTATCTGTTCCAGTTCTTTTTTACGGAAGTGATTACCATAAATTTTGATATCGATTCCGCTCACAGCGACAACTCTGAAACGGGGGGTTCTGCCACCCTCTTTTGCTTTTGATCTTTCACGATAGAATATTTGACCGGTCATACCTTATCCTCCAAAGGAAATATAATACTCCGCATCAATACACGGTTCGTTAACAATAGGCGTTATTATAAAGGATGGCAAGGAAATGACCGATCCTCTTTTCGTCCGCGCTTGTGGGCCCATAGCTGTCATATTTGGTTCGTTTTAGTTGTTCTTTGTCTTATTGTCTCGTGTTGATGCACCGTTCTTGACACTCTCTTTTGAGGAGGGTTTATTTCGGGGCTCAATAGAGTCTCTCAGAGAATTTTTCCACCAAAACGAGGAACATTAACGTGCATATTTATCTTAGTGTTGATGATACAGACAACCTTGACAGTCCAGGTTCCGGACATCTTGCAGAAGCTATGGCCAAAGAATTGCAACGCCTCGGCTTGACTTCGCAATGGGCAAATATTACCCGGCACCAGCTTTTTGTCCACGAGGATATTCCCTATACCTCACACAATAGTTCCATGTGTTTTCCGGCAATTATAGAAGGCAATAAACTCGCAGATGTTATCCAGTTTGCCAAAGAATTTCTACAGAAGGCTTCAGCGCCAGGGTCTGATCCGGGTCTCTGCGTAGCTGTTGATAGTGAATCACTTGACCGCCAATCCCTTATAAATTTCGGGTTACAAGCCAAAAAAACAGTTTTTACTAAGCAGGATGCCTATGCACTTGCTCAAAAAGCAGGTGTGCACTTGTCTGAACACGGAGGCACTGGTGATGGCATTGTGGGTGCTCTGGCGGGGATAGGACTCAGACTACATGGCAGCGATGGGCGATTCCGGGGTTGGCTGAGCTTTGGCAAAGCCGGACAGACCATCAGTCATAAGATTCTTTGTTCCCATGTAGCTGTTGATGCTGCCGTGGACGATGAAGGGGTGATTTTGCCGGAGAATGCACAGATAATCTTTGCTGAGGACAATGTTAAGACGGTTTGCCTTAACCACCGCCAGGTAGTACCAGTGACTAGAACTGGGCACGCCAATGGGTCAAGATGGATTACATTAACCAAGTCTGCAGTGAAACATTTTTAATGTGTCACAGTTGTTTATAGGTTTAAAAGCGAATACCTCGTCAGATTGGAAATTAATAACGATCATCGATATGTAATCAGACAACCTTCTTAACCTTATACATCTTTTCACAGCCCTTTCCGGAGCGGGAAAGGGCTGCCTGCACAATTCTTTGCCCGGTTCGTCCGGATCATGGCTTAAGGCATGAAAATAAGAATCTGCTTAACACCATCAGATTTTCCTGCCTTCATGAGCGATATCCGTCATAATGAATGACATTCCCACAGCCCCTCGTGGCACAATCAACATAGATTTGAAGGTGGGGTCAGGGGTTGCCGAAGAGGTATCACGATATCCGGAATAATATATTATTGTCTCTTGAAGGGTAGTTCCACTCGCATCAAAAAACAGCAGACTTACGTCTATCGAATCAGCTCCCCAAACAGAAGTAACTTGTCCCTCCAGGGTCAATTTTCTTCCGACCAGGCTATAATTGTAGTCCAAAGTCAATTCTCCGTTGGTGTAAGTGCCCTGACTGACACCTTTTTCACTGAAAAGGATTCGATTTTGTACCGGTATAACCTTCCCCACCATTGTACAAGCTAAGAGTCCAAATGATATAAAAATGAATAGAAACAGGATGGTCGCTTTTCCAGTTGATATATCGAGTGATTTTTTCATATTAATCTCCTTTGTTTTTGTTTAATACACAGTCTTGTGGATTGTACAGTTGCTAACGCATTCCATGTACAATTCTCCTGATCAAACAGTAAACAAGTTAGCTAGGAATGTCATCAGTGTTGTAACTGAAAAAGAGGTGCCGTGAGAAAATATTTGACTGTAACTTTGCAAGTTTTCTTAAATGGTTGTCCTTGCCAGTTGTAACCATTCTTGGAGTGAGTTCCATATAACCTATCTCAAAATAGGAATTAAGGTCTATCTTGAGCGAGAATCCTGTACGGCTTCAAGAATAATAAGCGTATCTCTCTCAGGTTCTGCCAGAATAACAGCCAAAAAGGTATTTGTATCCGCAATGATTTTCATATGTACATATGTACATGTTTGTTGACTCGTTATAAATTGTGATTTGGCGCTGATTGACGATTTCTGGCACCGCGCAATCAAGGGCCTTACGATCGATGGTCGCCAGTATCTGGCGGATATCGGCCTGCCCGGACCAGACAAAGGCCAGGGCGGTAAGTACCTGGTGCTTCCCCCGGGCTATACTTGGAAGCGAGTACTGCTAATTTTTTAATGTTCAGACCGTTATCTGCAGGGCATGGTGTCCCACCTTTTTTAACAGACGAGCAAGGTCTTCTCGCTCATTGTCATCAAGGCACTCAAATGTCTTCTCCAGATTCTCACTATGTTTTTGATACGCGTTCCTAATCAACTTCTGTCCCGGCTTGGTCAGGTGCAGATAGAAGCTTCGACCATCCAGGGGATCCCGGACACGTTCTACCAAGCCTTTTGATTCCAGCCTGTTTGCTGCTGCAGTCATCGAGCCGCTGGTTAAAAGTACCTTTTCGCCAACCGTGTTAATGGGCATCGGGCCTTTGTGCAGCAGGGCTTCCAATATACTGAAATCACTTACGTTCAGGCTGGTCTTTGTAATGCTTTTTATGTCTATTTGCTCAATTACCTTGGTGGCCTTGCCTAAAATCAGCCTGAGGTAAGCTCCTGTTTTCATATTTATAAAGACCCTCCTTTGTCCACCAATAATAAACGTCTGTTTATCGACCCGACTGGTAAAAAATCAGGCCACAAAAATCGGTTTTACTGTACTCCTTTACCTTACCCCGTGGGCTTATGATTGCTGCGCCGTGTCCGATCTGTTGAGCCAATGGAATCAAATCATTCTCGTCTCCACCGGTTCCAAGCAGGTCTTGGTCAAATCGCTATTTTCTTCTTGAGCCGCAATGTGTTTATGGGTGAGAATATATTTGACCGCAACGGCGGGAGGCTCTTCTCGATCCTTGAACGTACTGGTTCGTAGATATCGGGTAATTGCAGAGTCTCACCGAGGTGCTCAACAGATTCGTCAACTGTAAAACCTGGAGGATCTGTAGCAATCTCGAAGAGGACTCCGCCCGGTTCATTAAAATATATCGATTTGAAATATTTCCTATCCCTTACTTCGGTGACACGATAGCCACCCTCAAGTAGGGTACGTTGCCATGTGAGCTGCTCTTTATCGTCAGGGGTCCGGAAGGCGATATGGTGCACCGAACCGCTTCCTTGACGACCTGTTTCTGCTTCCGGATCAATGAGCAGATCGTAGTAAAGACCAGGTGAGGTTTCGTTGTTCATTTTAAAGCGATAACGATTCCCTTCCTGAACATGTAGCTTCATCCCTAGATAATCCACCAGCAAATTCTTAGTACTCTCGAGAGATTGAAGTGTTGCGGTTGCCGAATGAAAACCAATGATCTGTTTTGGAGCGAGATCGCCCGAGCTATATTGCAAGATCTCAGTAACTCCTCTGGTAGCTATTAGTTCAAGTTCCAGCCCGGTTGGATCTATAAATTTAATTACCTCCTCACCAAACCTTTGTTCAGTAGTAATTTCAATATTGTTCCTAAGTAATCGTTCCCTCCAGTATTCTGATGAACCGGTTGGAATCTCGAACGCAAAAGCGGTAACCATCCCCGCTCCATTTTTACCTTGTGTTATCCCCTGCCATGGAAAAAATGTCAGAATTGTACCTGGATGTCCTTCACGATCAGCGTAGTATAAGTGATATGTTGACGGATCATCGAAATTGACTGTTTGCTTCACCAGTCTTAAACCGAGAACATTTTCATAGAAGGTGATATTCTCCTCGGCTGATCCTGCTATAGCAGTGATGTGATGAATACCTTGTAGGACGTTTTCATTGTTCATTTTGTTCACCTAAAAAACCTTGATAGTAAGATATTATTTATGTAAGACGACAAAAATTCCAGGAGAAGCAAACCATTTATTTTTTTTTCACCCTATTTTTTTTAACTTAAACCGATTGCTACTATGGAGAGACGGTAAGGGGATATACCTTGATGTCAAGATATATTGAAAGACTCTACCTGGTGGAGATCTGTGGTAGTTCAGTTAAATTTGCCAATTGAAAACACGCCGAAGACAATTATACGAGAAATAGCAAGTGATCAGGAAAGTTTTTTGACTCTGACTCAGATCCTGGCTGTTGGAGCAAGTTGGATGCATATTGACCAGCCGATAAGCACAAGTATGGGGGGTGGTATCGGCACCCTCAAGATGAATTTCCTCCTCTTTCATCAGTCCATACTTTCAGGTCAGTGCACCGTCCTGAAAATATCTTTGGTACTTTGTTGGTCGTGGCACATTTTCCTATCAAATCTTGACCTTCATCTTTCGGATAAAAAGATCGACGGCAATGCCGACACCAAAGGCCCATCCCATATTTGGTACAGCCAGGGCAATGCCGGCAATCAAAAGGGCGACGAAATATTCCTCGTTAGTCTTGAGACTTCTCAGCAGTGGGCACAACTCCAGACCGGCAAAGACCAGGAGCACGCCAAGGATGGATTGAGGGATGAGGGATAACATGGTAAAGCCGAATTCCCCAAGCACCAGAGCGATGACGACAAAGAAGGCACCTATCATTATTGGCGCTCCGCCGGTTCTAGCACCGAAACGGAAATGCGCGGCCAGACCGCCTGTCCCATGGCACATGGGCACCGCCCCTAGAAGTCCGGCGGGTAGGTTCATGAGGCCCATGGAAAAGGCAAACTTACCAGCACTGGCTTTGCGCAACTCGGGGTTGCCGGTAAAGAGGTTGGCGCAGGTATCGGCCGTACCGACGCAGGCGTTGCCGATGGTCAAGGGAATCTGCGGCACGATCAGCATAATGGCTGCAGTCCAGAAATCTGCCAGGCTCGGTTTGATGAAATGCATGTCGGTGGGGCCAAGAGAAAATGTCAGGCTGGACAATCCGCCCAAAGCGATTCCAGAGACGATACCGACCGCCAGTGCCACCAAAGATGCCGGAAACTTCTTGTTGTCTAGAAGGAGCAACACCAGACCAAAGACCACGATGCCGATGATCAGGTTGACTGGTAAGCTCGCCAATTTGCCCTGCATGCCGGACATGAAAATATCTTTATGAATGATGAGCTCGACACCTTTTCTGAGAAAAATGAGGCCGAGGGTCAATTGGATGCCACGGACTACAGCCTGGGAAAACAGCTTGGCCAGCTGGTCGATCATACCGGTAAGGGAGGCAACCAACAGGAAGACAGCGAAAATGATGCCCGAGGCGCCTATTACCGATTCGGAGATGACAGTCGGATAGGCGATGGCGATAGCTCCGACTGCCTTTAGAGGCTGCACGGGTATTGGCAGGCGGTAATAGTAGCCGGACACAAGGTAAAAGAGTCCGAAGGTCAGGAAAACTGATGACGGACTGAGTTTATTGATGAAAATCATGGACACCACGATGGGCAACAAGGTACCCAGGTCTCCAAAGGCGCCGGCCAATTCTACCCGGTCAAACCGTAGAACTCTCGCCGATGCCAAGGTTTCCTCTTGTGGACATGAGTCCGCACTCTGAACTGACAGGGTTTCATTCTCTAGTCTTCGATTCATCTCAGCCACCTCCCATTATTGAAAGATTGACATCGCCACACCAATAGACACGTAAATTATAATAATCGTGTTAGTTGGTCATTTAATCTTTCTTTTACTATCTCGTCAAGCATTTAATAGGAAGTAGATTGCCAAAGAGGTTCGATGTGATTAGATTCAAAGGATATTTCTCCTCATCAATTTCGTTATTAAAGCAATTGCATGCAAGATACCCAAGACACCCCTCCACCAAGAAATGGATTTCTCTTTCCGGTTGCGGATTCCGAACGGTGCCTGGACACCAAGCAGCTTCATGACCTTGAACAGTCCATTCGCCGGTGGGCCAAGTCCTCCAAACGACAGGATCACCGACAATCAAGAGAGCGTATCCTTCTTATTTTTCTTATTATCAGGTATACAGGAGCTCGGTTGAACGAGGTTCTTACCCTTGATTTGGCTAAGGATTTCCTCTTTGACATCCATACGATCCGCTTCGGTAAACAAAATGGAGGCAAAGATTTAAATAGTCGGGAGGTGCAGATTCCCGAGTCCATTTCTGCCGATATCCAGATCATGACCGTAGACTTGGAATCGAAATGGCCTGGCAGTTCCATATTTCGCATCGATCCTGCGCACATCCGTCGGAAATTCTATGAGCAGGCCATTGCGATCGGGATACCATCTTCTCTCGGTGGCCCTGAAACCATCCGGAAATCCCGGGCGATTGAGCTCATGCAGAGCAATATGCCCTTGCCGGTCATTCAGAAGATTATGGGCCACTCGACCCCGAACCTTGCCGCATCTTACGTTGAGTTTTCCGACACTGAAATCAGCCAGGTAGCCAAATATTTCGCCAACCGCGAAAGTAAACGGAAGACCAGTGCCCGCAACTCCTTTTTCGGCAAGATAGGTTCTATTCAGCCAGGAGATATCCAAGCTGTTGTTGAAGTGGTTTCGGGAAGCGGAAACATCGTCACCTCGATTATTACCCGCGACAGCCTATCACGTATCGGTCTTAAGCCCGGCATGCTCGTTACCGCAGAGGTAAAAGCGCCGTGGATCCAGCTGTGCACTGATGTGAACGCCCCCAATTGCTCCGCTGAAAACATATTTCAGGGAACGGTTTGCCGAATCTCGAAGAACCGTACGACGGCCGAAGTTGTCGTGCGGCTTGCGGATGGCACCGAATTATGTGCCATTACTACTGAGAAGAGCTGGAGGCAGATGGATATTAAAGACGGAGATATGTTGTGGGCTTTCTTTGATGCCTTTACCGTTGTACTTCATGTCGATTGAATGACTGATCACGGGATGACCATGAAGTTGTCAATAATACTAATGCCTCTCCCGTGCTCATGAGTAGTTGCCGCTGACAGCTAAATAGTAAACTGGTAAAAAATTCTCGATCTATGCCAAGTTTAGAGAAGAACTAAAATTGAAAAACCCGGCCTGATCGGAATCAGGTCGGGTTTAAGTTGATACAGAGCGACTGTTCTTTGTTCTTTAATTGACTTCCTTCATCTCTTTGCCGCAAGTACATTTACCAGGGCTCTGGCTGATTGTATCGCAATTGCACTCTGTTCCGCAGGCGCACATGAACTTGCCGGTTGTTGGAAAGGAGCGTTCTGTTGGCCAATCGGCTGCAGTGAGCATCGCAACGCCACCATCGATCTTAGTTACTTTTGCCTTGACCATTTCCTTGCCGCAGGTGCATTTGCCGGCGTTCCTGGACATTGTCTTGCATGGACAATCATCACCGCAATTGCAAGCGTAGATCTGGTCTCCCACTTTAAGATCCATAGTGCTCTTTTCGCCAGCAAACACCAGTGTAACTCCCATAAACATAATCAGTACTCCCAGCAACGGTAAGATCCTTTTCATATCATCTCCTTATGGTTTGCATTCTTCAGTTTTAGCTGACTTCTTCGCTCACGTCAGCTCCAGGTTAATAGTATAAGTTTTTTCCTTCGGATGTGTATGACAAAGTCATACACATTGGCATATTTTTTACCTGACCTACGGAATATCCGATTGACGCCTGCAACATTTGCAAATAACCACACCTCAGAGTGTAAAACAAAGGTCTGTAGTTCCGCATAGGTATCAAGGGGATTTTTGAATATCACTGCTTGCACATGTCCCAACCATTGGCTTTTCTCTCTCTTACTCTCTCGAGCGTAGTTTTAGCATCTAGATAGAGGTCTTCATATGACGCTTGCAAAGCCTCATAGAATGTTGTTTTCTGTCCGCCGTGTTCTTTGGTGAAAGCCTCAGCTTCAACCTCTGTTTCGAAAGCCCACTTCGCACGCGGAGACATGACACCCGACTGGTCACCGCCGACTACCCAATAGGCGTTTGTCGCGTCTATCAGCTTGTGAGAGTTGTAGTCTCCAACGCTTAACCGGCATGGTATCATGGTAATGTTTGCTATCATGTCGCGGACAGTGCAGTGAAGGCTGCAAGTACCTACTGACATTCCGTCGGTATACTCAATCATCATCCTGCTGTAGCCGAAAACTTTTCTGTCCATATTGCAGTATTTGCATACTGCATAGGATCTGATGTCCTCTTGGGCATAGCAAGGCAGTGTGAACAGAAAAAAAAGGGTCCATATAATGGTAAGTTTCATTGATATTTTTCCTCGATGGTGCTTTCTTTATCATTGAGTTGGTTCAAGATGAAAAATGAATGCTCTGATGTGATAAGGAATTGCCTGAGAAATTTGGAAATAACAGGCATATCCTGTGTGATTGTCACTGACTGGATGATATAGAACAGGCTGTATATGATAGCATCCCCTGTGGTGTCATCCCGACTATCCTGGGCAGATTGTCTGAATTATATCAGATGCGATGTCGGCCGATGCAAATGCGAAGACCGGAAGATAGCGGATGCGGCCATAATGTCACTCGCCAAATAGGATCGAAGCGGAGAATAACACCGTCTGGAAAATAAACAGAGAGCCTGAACATTGACACAAATGCAGTTGCTTTTTGAGCAGCTTTGGGTATCAAGTCGTCGCCGCTTTTGCTAAGATCGTAAGCAGTGCAACTCTCATCTCAGTACCACGCGCCAGTAGCTCAGCTGGATAGAGCAACGGACTTCCAATCAATGGCACGTTTGTGGCTGTTAGGAGTGGCGCGTCGATAAAATTAAGGACCTATGGCTGTTTTGCTGTAGGTCCTTTTTTCGTTTCCGGTCGAGGTCTGGTAAATCCTTTGGTCTTTCAGCGTAACCGCCCCGCCAATACGGTCTGATTCAGAAGCCTTCCCAAAATCTTATGTCATCCAGATCCAGCCGTTCTCCTGCTCTGATATGGCCAGCACCAAGCCGTAAGGAATTGGATGCGCATAAATGAGCTGATTTAGTGAACATGCCAAAACGTGCTTCGTCAACAGCTTTATCTTTACTATTGCTAACTGCTGTTATTGTTACTGAAACGAAAATGGAGATACAGTTGTCGCTTGGTTACCAATTCCGTCATAAGAATGTAAAATAATCATATAATTTTTATTAGGTTGAAGGGGCGCCGTCGCTGTGCTGTCGTAATTAAATGTGGTTGATGTTGTATCAGACTTAAAATTTGATGCCCATATCGTATCACCTGTATCACTAATAACTATAACCATGTAATGATCAACAGTTCCCCCGGCTGGGAGCCATGTAATTGGGAAACTGTCAGAATTGACTGCAGCACCTTCCAAGGGTGAAGCAATAAAGGCAAAGTTGTCATTAACGGTGGAGATCGTATAAGTTTCGCCCTCAACTTTATCGTCTAGGTAGTGATACTGAAAGTTGTATATGTCCCCGGCTGAAGGCCTGGTGGAAAGGTTGACCAGCCAGTGCGTTTCGTGAGCTTGCCAAAAGTTGACGATGTTCGGACCACTGACGGATTCCAGGGTGTATGGTTCGTAACCGGAAATTGCGATTGCGTAGTTACCCGGGTAGCCATTTTGGATTGTATATATCTTGCTCGAGTGTTCAACGATCTGTCTGAGATCGGCTGCCAATT
Organism: uncultured delta proteobacterium; assembly: GCA_963709745.1. GTDB lineage: Bacteria > Desulfobacterota > Desulfobulbia > Desulfobulbales > Desulfocapsaceae > Desulforhopalus_A. The sequence continues at coordinate 328,133 of CAVPXN010000011.1, read as the reverse complement.
GAAGCGATGCAATGGCATCTGGAACACCAACCTTCCCGTTATGATCAAAATCCGTTGGAATGATATCGTTTGCTCCCCAGGGGATGCCCGATGATATTTTAAGTGCCGTAACGGCATCCGCTAAAGACGAGGTCCCGACATATACATTGTCAAACTGGGTTTTTAAATAACCGTATTCACCCGAATCAAGATATAATCGGGATCTAAGCCCTCTGTGCTCACCATAAGGAGGATACATTGGCGTTGTAATGGTATAGACAATCGATTCCTCATTGCACTTGAAAATCAACTTATTTTTCACAAAATTTATAGAAAGAACATAATCCGTATCCAAGGATATCGGTGTCGCAAAGGTATGTGAAAAAAGGCTTGTATAACTGCTTTCATCAGGTTCGCTCGCTCTATCAACAAAAGCTTGAGCGTTAAGTGTACCATCACTCCTGTATTGCAATCTGACTTGAACAAAAATATCCCCTTGATAAGCGTTATAACTGTTACCACTTCCGGGGCCACGGCTATCATTGTAAAAATATCCCTGCAACCGGGCTACGGCAATGGCTCCGTCTGATAATTGAGTAGCGCTTTCAATGCGGGTTGTTGCCTCAAAATATGGTGTATCTTTGGTTGAGAGACGAGTGTCAACCTGCCCGGTAGAGTCGGATGCTTTATAAACAGATTGCAGTCGGCCATTTAAAATTTCTCTCACCCATTCAGCCTCGTCCCATTTTAAATGATCAATTTTTTCCGCCGAAAAATCATCATATATGGTCGAGGAATTATTAATATAAACATTATCAAAAGTTGCAGAAATATACCCTGTGTCAGATCCGTCTGTTGCGTTAATTCCAACCATAAGGGCCTTGAAAGATGTCTGAGGCCCCCATTTTTTTTCCTCCTGACCAACAAAAGTCACAGTCTGTCCATCGACAGAAAATTCAAATGTCTTATCGCCATCATAGGAAATCTTTACGTTGACCGGTACATTAAGTTGTATGGGATTGATAAGGTTGATAATCCCACTGCCAAGCAACTCAATTTGGCTCCCATCATTTGACAGACTTTTCTCAACCCGCCAGTATGCCCCAAGCCCATTACCAAGGTCTCTAATTTTAAGCTCAGCAAAAATGTCACCAGTTACTTCTTGAGTGTTATTTACATTATAAAAATACCCCCCAATTCTGGCAAAACTCATTGCATCCGATGCCTGTTCATCGAGAATCGCTTCAACAATTGTGATATCAGCCTGAATAGTATTGACATTGTCAGGATCAATAAACGGCAACCTGAGGAGAAAAAAACCAGGTTTGAACTCTGCGCCCATCCCCTTTGAATTGCCTAATTTAGCAATATATTTGCCATTTTCAACATGGCGGACATATTCCCGTGGCCACCACTTGTTTCCCTTGAGGTAGCCAGATGAGAAGTCATCAAATAACAGTTTTCCGGCTTGCGCGTTACCGTTCCATATGATTAAGGACAAGAAGCATACAATCAAAACGTCAAACATAAATTTCTTCATCTCATTTCCCTTTTTCCTATAAACATGGTTCAAAAGACTCCAGCTTCAAGTAAAAAGACTACTTCCTACGCACTTGCCTTCTTGGTTATATCCGAGTCCAGCAAGTTGAATACTTCTGATGAAAACTGGGTGTAATCCGTCCATATTGTATTTAAATCTTCTTCGTCAGGCATTGTTCGGCCATCACTTCATCAGTCTTTGATTTCAACATAGTCAGAATGTCATCGGCAACATATCGTTTTTGCACACCTTTCGTTATATTGTTGAGAATGTATTGATCCTGAATCGATTCAGAATAGGCGACATTTTCCATTGTTGCCGCCCGACCGGTCATGTCATCACCATATATTGATGCTTGATGCAAAATCAAACGACCCCAGATTTCTTTATTGATGATGAGGTTGAGAATGCTAGCAGGCTGAGACAAATATTCATGTTTCGACTACTGACTAAAAATCCAATAAATCTGTCACCACGACGTAATACATTCAAAAATTCTATTTTCAAATGGCGACAAACAGTACCAACAAACTGTTATATGTGCAAATATTTTCTATCTGAAAAAAGGAGTCATAGCAAGAATCACGGAGTGTACGGTTTTACCTCAGTCAGAAGTGAACCCTAGCAAAAAAATACTGAACCATGAGGAACATTGTTGGGCTCCATGCTTAACGGCGTGGAGCCTTTTTTGCGTTTAAACGAAAGGAGAATAGCGATGAAAACAATTGGCAGTATTAGGGAAGTAATCAACTTCAGCAGCGACCTTAGCTGGTTCATCCTGGACGTTAGAGGAGGAACATTATGAAAATTATGGGTAACGCCAGGGACCTGAACACTCTTGAACCAGGCGCCACGGAAATAATAGCCAAAGGGATGGTCTGTGTCATCTGGGGCATAGGAGCTTTACCATTGACTATTGACTGCAACAGCTCCAACCCGCTTAAATCTGCCTGAACAATTCGATCATTTCCTTTCATCGGATTCATCGGGGGATGGCAAAGTGCTTTGGAAGAAAGTGACTCCAGTGGGGAGTTGCATTAGCACAATGTGGTAGTTGTGTCGGATTTTCTAAAATATATCGAAATGAGCGAAAATTTTTCTGCAATACGCAGCAAAATAATTATAGTCATACTGCACCAAAATTTATGAAAGATTGATACAAAGGCAAGGCAACCTGAGCTTATAGAACTAATTCTTATCACCTATACCTCATCAGTGAGGATCCTGTTCTTCCTTTATCCCCATAGACAGGACCGCAACGGTCCTAAAGGAGTTCATTATGGCCGAGAACGGAAAAAGCATGGTTATATCAACCAGGTGGTTGGGGGCAGCGATACTGACGTTTGTGATTGGATTTTCTATTCTCGGCTTCCTAGCCTACAGAGTATACGACCAAAGTCCACCCATTCCCGCGGAGGTGGTCTCCCAAGACGGACAGATCCTTTTTTCTGATGCCGATATTATGGCGGGGCAGCACATTTTTCAGAAGTATGGCCTGATGCAGTACGGCACTATTTTCGGTCACGGCGCCTATCTGGGGCCTGATTTTACAGCTCAATACATGCATCGTGCCGGATCGCTCATGGCCGATTATCACAGGCAGGCCGGTCGCTCCGAGGACGAAGCAATTGCCAGGGTACGGCAGGAATTTAAGCAGAACCTTTATGATCAGCAAAGCGGCAAGCTCACGCTGACGGCTTCCCAGGTGGCGGCATTCGAGAGCCTGGTCCCATTTTATGCTGATTACTTCATCCAGGCTCAACAGCAACGAGGCCTTAAACGACCGATCATTGCGGCACTCGATGAGATTCGACAACTGACGACTTTCTTCACCTGGGCAGCCTGGGTGTCCACCACTGCACGACCCGGGGAAGTTTATTCATACACTAACAACTGGCCTCCAGAGGCACTGGCTGCCAACACGCCCACACCGGATACATTGCTGTGGAGTGTTCTCAGCCTGATTGCCCTGCTTGGCGGCGCGGGCTTGCTGTTTTTCTTTATCGGCCGCTTCGATCTGCTGGGCTGGCATCGCGCCGACCCCAAAGGCTACGAGCTCGCTTTCCGGCCGCCCGGTGAGGTCCGTCTCACCCCCTCCCAGCGCGCCACGGCCTGGTATTTTTTGGTTGTGGCCGGTTTGTTTCTGGCTCAGGGTTTGCTTGGGGGCCTGAACGCCCACTATCATGTCGAACCTGACAGTTTCTATGGGATTCCGATGGACACCTGGATTCCCTATAATCTTTCGCGCATGTGGCATTTGCAGCTGGCTCTCTTTTTCACTTCGTCGGCCTATCTGGCCATGGGCATTTTTCTGGCACCCATGATCGCCGGCAGCGAACCCCGCCACCAGTCGGCCCTGGCAATCACGTTATTTGGTGCACTCGTGGTGGTAGTAGTGGGCAGCCTCCTGGGCGAGGCGGGCGGCATCAAAAATTTCATCACTACCGAAGGCCCTTGGTTCTGGCTGGGTACCCAGGGATGGGAATTTCTTGATCTGGGCCGGCTATGGCAGATCTTGCTGGTTGTCGGCTTGTTTTTTTGGGTGGTTATTATTTTTCGTGCCCTTAAAAGCCGTTTGCGCCAGGAACACCCCGGCAATTTGCCCTGGCTGTTCTTCTACAGCGCACTCTCCATTCCGCTCTTCTACTCGGCGGGATTAGCCTTCTGGAAGGATGTCAATTTTACCGTCATGGAATTCTGGCGCTTCTGGGTGGTTCATCTTTGGGTCGAGGATTTCCTGGAGCTGTTCACCACCATCATGGTTGCTTATTTGTTCGTGCTGCTCGGGGTGGTACGGATGACGGTGGCTACTCGCATCGTCTACCTGGATATTATTCTCTATTCAATTGGCGGGGTCATCGGCACATTGCACCATCTTTACTTCAATGGCACCACTGCCATGTATATGGCTTTTGGCGCATTCTTTTCTGCCATGGAGGTGATTCCTCTGTTGCTTCTGACTCTGGAAGCCTGGCGCTTCATGCGCCTGGGCGCACCAACCGATGCTGCAAATGGCAGTATTCTGAAAGCCTCGACGACGGATTTCCCCCATAAGTGGGCAGTCATGTTTCTGGTGGCTGTGGGCTTCTGGAACTTTTTAGGAGCCGGTGTCTTCGGCTTTCTGATCAACCTGCCTATCGTCAGCTATTATGAAATCGGCACGCAATTTACCGCCAACCATGCCCATGGCGCGATGATGGGCGTTTATGGAATGTTGGCGATGGCCTTTTTAATTTTCGTGGCACGCTATTTCATTCCGCCGCATCGCGGTGGCCGCGCAATGGCGCTTTCCTTCTGGAGCCTCAACATCGGGCTGCTTCTGATGCTTTTTATCAACCTTGTCCCTATAGGGTCTTTGCAGCTTTATGATGCGGTGGCCAATGGCTACTGGCATGCCCGCGAGCCGGAGTTCTTTCAAAGCGGCACGGTGCACCTGTTCGAATGGCTGCGTATCATTGGGGATACGATTTTTATTGTCGGCGGCATCTTACCCATAGTCTATCTGGCCATTCTCATGTTTCTCTATCGCAATCGGGGAGAAAAACCAACTGATGGAGTGGCCGAAGCATTCACCGCTTGAATCGCTCGCGCTTCGGCAATACGGACGAAGAATAAAGATCTCAAATATTTATGGACAAGAGAATATTTTGGTGCGGGGCTATGCCTAACTCGTTGAATGAGATTTTTGTCGTATTCATTCTAATTGAATCGCTCATTTATAAAGGCTAAGGCCGGTAAACACCCGAGCCAATTTTGCTCCGGCTTCGCCTACACAAAATCGGGCGGGTGTTACCTTTGCTAAGCATCTGGTATGAGCCTTTTACCGGTGCTAACCACATCATCTGGGGTGTAGTCAATGTTGCTGTAGAATGCCAACACCGTTTCATTTGAGCTGCGAACAACGATATTGAGCTTTGGGCAGCCCATTGATTTAAGGGGAAATTCAACTTTCTCCATCAGCTTTTTTCCAAAGCCCTGGCCTTGATTCTCGGGTGATACAGCCAGATAAAAAACAGACCCGCGATGTCCATCATATCCGGCCATTGCAGTTGCGACCACTTTTTCATCAACCTCTCCAATGAAGAATAACTCAGGCTGGACGGCAATCTTTCTTGAGATATCTTTGTCGGGGTCGTTCCAAGGGCGAGTGAGACCGCAGGCTTTCCAAAATGAAGTACTTCCAATCTTAGTGCTTGGTTCCATCTCCTGCCGGGAAATGGTACAGGGGCGAGTCAACATATTTCCACAATTTAGCACTTATTTACAGGAATCCTTGATGTACATACCCGAGTTATCATCTTTCATTTTAATCTCGAATAAATCACTGACCCGAATTAGGTCGCTCAATTTTTTGTAGCCGTAATTGACAGGTGAAAAAGATGTTTTGTTCGAGATGTATTGACCTATACGGCCCAAGTGTGACCAACCATCTTCATCAGCGTTTTGTTCAACTGCTGTGCGCAACAATTTTACTAATCCAGTGTCTTTCCTAAGCTCATTCCTAGATTTTTTGGAATTGCCAGTTTTTTCAGCCTTTTCTTCTTCCTCTCCTAGCTCCAAGTTCTCTGTGTAGATGAATTGGGAACAAGCTTTTACAAAGGGTATGGGCGTCTTCTTTTCGCCAAATCCGTAGACAGTGATGCCGTTAGCCAGGATTCTCATAACTAAAGGCGTGAAGTCACTATCACTAGTCATAAGTGCGAAGGCATCGAAATTTTGTGTGTATAGGAGGTCCATGGCATCGATAATCATGGCCGCATCAGTTGCATTTTTGCCACTGGTGTATGCAAATTGCTGAATAGGCTTAATTGCGTGTGGGTGAAGCTTTTCCTCCCATCCCTTTAAGCTCTCCCTCTTCCAGTTGCCATATGCGTGTCTAATATTGACCTTGCCATATTTTGAAAGCTCGTCAATAACGCCTTCTATAGATTTATGGCTGACGTTGTCGCAATCTATGAGCAATGCAATTTTGTGCTCTTGGGGCATGGGATGTCCTGGTTTTTATAATAAAAGTATTTTTTTGAGATCCAATAAATCCTGATTTCGACTACTAGCTAACAATCTAATGGAAGTGTAACCACATTGTGACACTAACAAATATCGCAATTTCAATTACCTATAAACAGTACCAACAAATTATTATGGTCGCAAATGCTTTTCCATCTAAATAAAAAGGGCTTTTTTAGGACTCCCGAAGAAAGCGATGTTTTATCACCAAACTTCACCATCGCCACTTGCCTATAACTCCAGGTCACAATTTTTGTAATAGGAGAGCACCTTAGCCGTCGGTCCCATGGGAAATCTCGAAAACTCCTACGCGGGTCTACCCCCAACTACTTCTAACAGGCAGGAATCAGTCGATCAGTCCGCGAAGTATCTGTTCACCCCACCAGGCTACAGCGGGAAGGTTCCCCCTGGTTACATTCATGTTGTCTCGCCAAACTATCGTATCGCCTTTGCATTTCGATCTATAGTCCTGCCAGGCAAGACACAGAAGGATGCTTTCGATTACGCCCATCGGCTGCGGATGTACTACCTCTCGGAAGCTGCCAACCCACCCGAACAGAAATTCATTGACCCATCCAATGAGCGTTATGCGGGGCTCATTCGCGTTCACCATTGCCGATATCGGCCCATCCGGACTCGACAAAGCAGGCATCGACCACTTGGCCGTAGAGGGTGCCGTCTGGCCCGGATGCTGGGACCTCGAGCACGACCGGCCCTTTCTGCAGGTTGGTATAGCCGCCGATATAAGACGTACTGCTGTTGCTTGTCGCCACTTCGAGATTGGGGCCGGCGGTTTTGGAGTAGGCGAAGATGGTGTTGTCCTGTGCGCCAAGCTCATCGAATGCCCAGTCGCGCATACGGTAAATGACCACCGCGGGTATCGCCCATAGGGCCGATTCAAAGGCGCGTTGGTACTTCAGTTGATAGCCGAAGTCTTGGATCATGCACGCTGCGCCCGTGGGTGGTTGGCCGCCGATAGGCTCATCGGTTGGATGGCCCAAGGGTTTGTATGCTTTATCCTGTGGCACATTTGCCTCTGAGGCGCAAAACGCTTGGCCACTGAACATGCCGAGAATCGTCAGTATCGCGGCCACCCCGAGTGTCATGAAATTCGTCATGCGTGTCTCGCTCCTATCTTTTTGACGTGTAGGTGAAATGGTAAGGTGAAGCTGATAAGAAATCGTTTTCGGAAATACCCTAAAATTGGCTTCCTGAACTTAGCCGCTGTTTCACGGTTATTAACGTATTTATTCCAGGTCGATCATTCAAGATTTTTTTCGTTCACCCACAATGCTCCTGTCGGTGAGGGTGAGAAAAAGTGGCCCCGAGAAATTGAACAAGCCGTTAAGTGGAAAAACAGCTACCAATAACGCTCAGGCTATTGGGATCTGAGCCTGAGACTGATTTATTGATGGATATCAGATCTAAATTATTTACAGTGGCAAGGTTTCGCTGAAAAGCATGCTCTCAATGTAAGGTTCTTCCCGGACAGGTTGCTTGCCAGTATACGTAACAAATTTTCCCCGGCTGAAATTCCATATATTTCCAATGTATCATAACCTAAAGGAGTGTTGGCAGACGGGAGTTTTGTCAAGATTATCGCTGAAAAAAGTTACTCCATTTTTGGAAGATGAAATGCAAGACAGAACTTTCTTAGCATTGCATTCATTTATTCGACGATCGTGTTATGTCTTAGTTAGTATCTTGCACGCCGCCTGACACTCACCCCGAAGTGATCTGGAAAATAATCTGGAAACATCTAAAGTCCAAACTTTCCTAGCATCATGGACCTTGCCACTTGATTCATCCACAACTATATTATCCAGTCATGGGACAATAGCATGGACTTTTACTATGTGTAGGACTGTTATTGCAGCTCACCCCGAAGCGTTAGGGTTTTGAAGTGATGGTCACAAATCGCTTGACAACAGTGAAAATGAATATGAGTCCGACGGATTCATCACCTACGCACCTGGTTTTCTCAGCGCATAAAAATCTTATTTCTGCTTTCTTGCAGACCGGAGTGGTGTATGGCACACAAAAATATTATTATTTTAACATGTTACCTGTTTTTCTTGCTTCTGGCATCCTGTGCATCGTCTCCTGAACGAGGACTCTCTCTAAAAGCACCGTCGTACGCCACGCTACCGAATGGACACCAACCTTTGAATCCGACCCAAGTTTCGCCCCTTTATGCCGCGATAACGACCAATCCTGGCGATAATGCCATACGCTATCTGGAGCGCAAACGCGGGCACGCGCTGAACATTCTTTCCATCTCCGGCGGCGGTCAGAATGGTGCATTCGGTGCCGGTTTCCTCATTGGCTGGCGTGAGAGCGGACGGCGACCGGAATTCGATATCGTCGGCGGTGTTAGCACCGGCGCTTTGCTGGCTACGCACGCTTTTCTCGGCACCCCTGCCGACGACCTCAAGTTGGAAGAGATGTACACGCAGACCACGAAGGACGATATCTACGAGGATAGAGGGTTGTTTAGCATTCTGTTCGGTTCAGACTCACTAAGAGACACCGCTCCGTTGCGTGCGCTGCTTGTCAAGTACATCACCACGGAGACGTTGAAGCGTGTGGCTGAGGCGTACGATGAAAATCGTCTATTATTAGTTGGCACCACCAACATCGATTACGGCCAGACCTGGGTCTGGAATATGTCGCTGATAGCGAAAGCAGGGGATTTAGAACTCTATCGCAAGGTATTGCTGGCCTCCGCCTCGTTCCCCATCATCTTTCCACCAGTGGAAATTGATGGCCACCTGTTCGTCGACGGAGCTGCCCGTTCTAATGTGGTGGTTCCGGGCATGGGGGGAACGCAAAAGCCCAATCCTCCGCTGTATGGTCCAGGGAATCTGTACCTCATTGACAACGGCAGGATCACGCAGCCGCCCGAGGCTTTGCGTCGGGCCCTTGGTAACGTAGCAGCTACAACGATTAGTGTGATGATGGCACAGTCCATGCAAACAGCTCTGATAAGGTCTTACTTCGGGGCAAAGGTACTAGGCTATTCCTACAAGATGGTTGGGATTCCGGACGTCGTAAAGATTGGTAATGACGTGCTCGCGTTCGACCCGACCCAAATGCGTGCGGCTTTCGACTCAGGACGAGCCTTAGCGATACAACCCGACCCGTGGCATAGCGCCCCCTCGAACTCCGGCGATATTCCCTCCTGGGCATTTAAAGCCATGATAGCCCAATAAATAGTGTTAATTCGAATGCCATTGACTTGGGTCTTCGCTACACTTTTCCCATGGAGATCTACCTTGGCGGTGGTGGATCCTATTATTTTATGGACTCGGATATTGGGTCAACAGATGGCATTTGGGGGCTATATGGGTTAGTAGGCTGGTCATTTGGCGGGGAGAATATTCGTGGTTTCGTTGAAGGAATATATCGCTAAGCCGATGCTTCCATAGACTTTGACAACCTGGTAAATGGAAGTTATTCATACGATATTGCATATGACGGTTTTGGAGCGAATATCGGTATAATGTTTCGTTTCTAATCAGCAAAATATAAAATGAACATCTCAGATATCACGCGCCATTAGCTCAGCTGGATAGAGCAACGGACTTCTAATCAGTGGCACGTTTGTGTTGGGTAGGGTAGGCGTGACGATATACAAAAAGGACTTATGGCTATTTTGCCATCTGGTGGAAGGGGATGTTGATCAAGATCAACATCTTCTGGATGGGTAATCTGAGGCCAGGGAATTTGCAGCAATTCCTCTTTGGTGTAGTCAAGCATGTTTTTAAAGGTATCGTTAAACTCGATCCAGCGAGCGTCGTGGAAACTGACCCGGCATATACCTATCGCAGCCTGCTCAAATACTGTGTGGTATTTACGTTCACTCTCACGGAGCGTCTCACTAATTCTGGCATGTTCAAAATTCCAATTTTATTCGCAGAAAAATAGTTACAAATGGAGCAATTGAAATTGATTTTTATTCCAGAATATACATAACATACCTTCTTGTTTGTCTTATACTTTAGATACAATAATGACACGAACTAAGATTATTGAAATTCCATTTCTATTTGAGGAAAAATCTAACCTGTCGGTTTCGTCCGCGACAGCGGGCAGGCTGAAAATTATGGGTTAACATGTTCCGGACATCAGTGCGCCTATCTCCAAAGCATCTTTAATCACTCTCTCTTTCTTTTGAAATGCGAGATTTTGTCTGAACCTTAAAGCTCACCTCGACATTCTGAAGGGTATCATCTGCCAGCTTCAGTGATGAAGGAAGGAGCATAAGGCCTACGTCCACCTTACCGTCACTGACTATTTTATCCAACGATATTGATTCGGTATACACAGCACGCATATCTTTAAGAGCGATATTGCCACCTGCCACCTCCACAGTTTCAGGTGTTATTGAGGTTTCCACGAGAATGATATCATCGGATAATTTTCCGGTCCAGTTGGCCTGAACGGGAAGTGTTTTTTTCCTGGGGACATCAAGGTTTATAATCAAGGATTGTGGATTAACCTGTTTCAAGTCCAATCCTGGCGGCAGAACAATGCCTTCCCTGTTGATAGCTACGGTGTTGTCACCGGGATCGGTATTCGCGAGGTTCAGTTTTACCTTAAGCTGGTCGGGAGTAACCGATCGAATCAGTGAGCTTGACCCACTGATCTGAAGTTCCACAGTGCTTGCCGAGGCGGAAAAGACTTTCATCTTCGGATCCCGGTTGACGAATTCCACCGGCACTTCAAACGTGGTAAGCGTCTCAAGTCCGCGAGCAAAAGTGTACCAGATGCCGGTAGTGAAGACGAGACATGCCATTGCAACCGCCGAGAGTTCAATCACCTGATTTTTGATTCTCTTTTTCTCAAGCGTCGTCCCGACATACTCCTGCAGCTTTTGATTCAGCTCTGTTGGAGTATCCAGGGAAAAGATCGCTTGGTCTTTAAACAGGGTTATCTCGCCCCGCTCCTCGGAAACAACAATAACCAGAGCGTCAGTCTGCTCACTCAAACCTGCGGCGGCGCGATGCCTTGTACCAAATTGTGAAGGAAGAGCACCATTCCTGGAGAGTGGAAGGATTGCACCAACCTCGAGTATCTGATCTCCTTGAATAATTACAGCACCGTCATGAACCGGTGTACCATGCCAGAAAATAGAAAGCAGCATTTCTTTGGAAAGCCTGCCCTGCCAGAGGATCCCACCATGAATAATATCTTCAATCCCTTTTTTGAGAGGAAGAACGATCAATGCTCCCAGTTTATGGTGTGCCAGTTCGCTGACACTATCAACGATGGTAGCGACGGGAGTCTGCAGCTGGCGCTGCGGAATACCCCAGAAAAAGGATTTTAGACTGCGCGTTTGAAAGACACTGGCAATTTCATTACGAAAGACAATTATGATCACTAGAGCCGCAACCGCAATAATAGCCTGGATAACCCAGCTGGTAACAATCAGGCCGATTGTCATTGCCAGTCGCTTAAACAGCCAGAGAACAGCTATAGCCAGAAGTACCCGTATTACATTGGTACCCCGGAAAAGAATGTAGAGCCTAAAAAGGATGAAGCTATTGATGACGATGTCCAATACATCCTGCCAGCGCAGGTTTGCAAAGGAGTGTATAAATAATTCCATATTATTCCGTTATGCTGAATCGTAAGGTTTTGTAGATGATACCGTCTTCATCGGTAATGTCGACTTGCCATGGTCCTTTATCTGTTCCTCTGAGCTGCATGCTGGATAACGACGACCAGCGAGGTGGACTGAGGGTCAGCGGTTTAACGGATATCAATACCCCCCAGTGATACCACTTGTGATAGATGATGAGTTTCTCCGGCACCGGGTCAAAACCTGTAAAGCAAAAAACCTGCCCGATATCGACAGAGAAGACGACAGCCTCGTTGATGGGGACAAATTTTTCGATTGACTCACACATGACCGCCTGAACCAAAACCGGCCTATAGGGTGAGGGAAAAAGATCCTCGGCAAAGGCGGAGAGGCTGCCAAACAGATAGAGTACCAAGAAAAGGATTAAAACGTTTTTTATGGAGATCTGTCTCATAATTTGCCTGCTGTTAAAAAATCTATATACCAGGATTTAAATAACATAGAATTTTCCCATGCAGTATGGCCTTTTTCAAGGCGCTTTCAAAGATGTTGTTATCAAGAGGTACGCCTGGTATACCCAGAAACGCAGTCAGGTATTCCTAACGGTTGAGCATGTAATAGATGGCATCACCAAGACTTAGCTTCGCGATTATTCAGTGAATTGTGAATTTTTTGGGATAACTGCACAAGGTTGAAAGGTTTTTGAATAAATCCGTGACAGCCCTTTTTCATTATTGCGGTGGCCTCACCATTTATACTGTATCCACTGGAAAGCAGAACACAAACGTTGACATCGATTTCTTTTAGGCGATCAAACGTTTCGCTGCCGTTCATACCCGGCATAATCATGTCCAGGATAACGAGTTGAATGGAATCCCGGTTTGTTCGATAAATATCTATAGCCGCAGCTCCACTATTTGCCACCAACACTTTATAGCCCAGCCGAGTCAACATCTGACTACCAACATCAATTACCAACTCTTGGTCGTCAACAATTAATATGGTTTCTGTGCCTTCAATGATTTGATCCTGCGTTTCTTCGAAGTGCACAGGTTCTTTATCGATCGAGGGCAGGTGGATACTGAAAGTAGAGCCTTTGCCCGGTATGCTGTAAACGCCAATAAAACCGCCATGATTTTTTATGATGCCATAAGCCGAGGCCAACCCCAGGCCGGTTCCTCGTTTCTTATCCTTGGTAGTAAAAAATGGATCGAAAATACGTTTTATGACAGCATCCTCCATTCCTACCCCTGTGTCAGTTATTGAAATCTTGATGTAATCACCAGGCGCAACAGAATTCAAGGTTGCAACCGTTTCGTCGATTTTCATATTCTCAGTTTTTAAACACAGTTCACCACCGTTGGGCATTGCTTGCCATGCGTTTATTAAGATATTTAACAAAACTTGTTCAATCTGGCGACAATCGACCTCAGCTGTCCACAATTGCGGGTCAAATTCAGGAAAAATACGGATTTCTTTTCTGGTACGACCGAACATTTCCACTGTATTATTGGAAAGTTGATTAAGATTGGTCGGTTCTGCCTCATATTTACCTCCGCGAACGAAACCCAATAATTGGTCAGTCAAAGATGTGGCACTTTGCACATATCTTTCAATCCCCTTGACGTGATCTAACAACGGATCAGAGTCGTTCAATCCTATAGCCATCAAAGAAGCCCTACCTTGGATTCCCATCAACAAATTGTTGAAATCATGCGCCAGACCCCCTGCTAGTGTACCAATGGCCTCCATCTTCTGCGCCTGTATCAGCTGAGTTTCAAGTTGCTGGATAAGGGTAATGTCATGAGCACTGATTACTACCTTCTTTGACTCCATGTTCTCATCAAGATAGGGATAATAGCACACATGCATGAACCTCTTGCCTATGCCAGGGTAATCGAACCAAGACTTAAAATCGACCATTTCGCCAGCAAATGCCTGATCAAGGTATGGTTTTACATATTGCTCAAACAACTCGGTTCCCATAATTTCCGCTGCTGTACTGCCTACAATTTTACTCCGCTCTTTAGAGTGTGCTTTCAAGTAGGCATCGTTGACTGCCAGATAGACATAATCGGAATCGATGATCGACATCAAATCGCTAGTCGTTGCTACGATTTTTTCGTATAGCTTCAACGTTTCCTGTGTTTTTATCCTTTCGGTAATATCCTCGTAGGTGCCGAGAATGCCAACCACGGTGCCATCGGAATTGTGCAGTGGGATTTTATTGGTGTCGAGCCAGGCTTGCTTTCCTCCAGCCTGAAATTGCGGCTCAATGATGTGATATTCGGGTCGGTCGTTTTCAATTACTCGGCGGTCACACTCTCGGAAGAAATCGCCCTCCTCTTTTTTCCAAGCCAAATCATAATCCGTTTTACCCTTAATTGCTTCGGGTTCCCCAACACCTGCTGCCAGCGCAAAATTCCGGTTGCAGCCAAGGTAAACTAAATTGCAATTTTTCCAGAAAATGAACTGCGGAATACTGTCCATGACCATCTGCAACATTTCCTTCCCAACTGTCAAGTCTTCTCCATTATATGGTGTGACCGCAGTTCCTTTCACATCCGACGCCTTAATATGACCAGCACCTGACTCTTTGACCATTCGATCAATCTTGGCCTCCAAATCGTGAATTTTTTGAATTAGCTCTTCATAAGATAGTTTTGGGTACATCTAGCGGTCTCCTGCTGTCAGATTGATTATTTCAGGACAAATGAAAGATGCTCCATTACCTGATAAAACAAATCTATAAAATGAGTCAAGGTTAAACCTAGAAGTGGCTCAGTTTTTTGACTGCTTTGCTTATCCATCAGCATGGCGGTGTTCTTTGGCAAACTCAGATTTTGCAACAAGTCGCTCCCAATTGAGATGTTTCCAAAGTGTACGCAACAAAAGATTTATCTCGGTAAGACCCAGAAGGCGGAGTCCTGGCCAAGATTTTGATTATTTGTGATAAATGTCGATTTCGAACCTGGGCACTTCCAGGGATGTCCTCTCGAAGATTTTCTGGAAGAAGGTCAAATGCCTTTGACTTCTTGTTTGTATTTTTGATACCATCCATTGATTCTTAAGAGAGTTTGGTCGAAAATATACAACACAACGAAAAAGCATTTATCATGGTGCCGAAAAGGACATGAGAATGAAGAGGCTTACAGAATGAAAAAGCTGTTTGTTGGAACCTTACTATTGACTCTGATGTTTTTATTTCACCTGCCAATGATGGCGGCAGAGGTAAATGTAAACATTGGTTTTACGGTACCGCTACCACCAGTCATCCAATTTCACGAACCACCGAGGATGGTGGTGCTACCTGATACATATACTTACGTTGTCCCCGACGTACATGTGGACATCTTTTTCAATGATGGTTGGTGGTGGCGTCCGTATCAGGGACGATGGTATCGGTCACATCATTATAACTCCGGTTGGACCCACCATCAGCAACCACCCTCTTTTTATAAAAAGGTACCCCGATATTGGAGGGATGATTACAGGAAGCATCAGTGGAAAGGACATCAATGGAACCCTGAGCGAAGAGATTACAAAGAAGTTCAGAAAAACTGGAACCATTGGGAAAAGGATAAACATTGGGAGAAAAACAACAATTGGGGCATTCAAAAAAAGCAATACAACCAGTACGAACAACGAAAAAAGGATGATATAGGAAAACACGATCGAAAAGACAAGCAGAGCAAGCACGACAGCAATGGAAAACACGGCAAGAATGGCAATCACTAGAGCTGATCTCGGCTAGGCCGAAGCTGAGAGGATCATATATCTGGATATAATTTTGTGAGGCAAGCGGCAAAGGAATGCTTTTTTGCTGCAGGTCCTTTCTTCGACCGGAATATTCGGAGGCAGGTGCAGCTTATAGTTATTTGCCCCCTCGAATGGGTTGCCGTCCGAGTCCTGTGCACACCAGGGATATTGCGAAGCTTTGCCGACCATTTTTTCAGCCATAGCCGGGTTGACACCGGTAGCGAAATAGTAAAAGAAGGCGGCCCCATCCAGATTGGCCACACCTGGCGAAACCTCGGACTTGTAGCCACCGAAAAATGGCAGACGCCAGGGGCTGTCAGGATAGAAGTAGGCGTTTTGTTCGCGCATCCTGAAGGCGATGGCTCTCGCCGTCACAGCACCGGTATTTGCGGCATCTTCCAGGATCTTCTTCATCCGTGCATCGGTATTGAAGGGCTTGCCTTTCTCGATTCCGATTGATGTTTCAAGATGGTCCGGCACCATAACACCCTAAAAGTCTTCGTCGCGGACCGCCTTTAACAAGGCGGTCCGAATGATCAGCAAAAAACAACATTATTCGATGCCGAGAGCCGCTTTCTTCATTCCCCCTTCAAATTTCTTGATCTCTTCGGGCGATAACTGCGGCCGGTCAATCTTGATCGTCAGTTTGTTGAACTGGGCAGTCAGCGGGAACGGCGGCAGGTAGTCGGCGTCGTTGATGCCGGTGATCGTATCCGAGCCGATGTCGAAGCTCTCATCCCACTGCAGGATGATGGGGAGCGTCTTTTCCATTCTTTTTGTGGCGACCACTTTGCCATCCACTTTCAGCATGCCGGTGCCGCCCTTGCCGATACCGGAGAAGTTGTTGTACTTCATCGTTTCAACACCGAGACCGTCGTATTTGAAGTCAAACTCCAGCGTATGGTTGCCGGGCATGAGCGGTCGCGGGGCCTCCCACTTGACCCACTCGAGGTCCAGCAGATTCCAGCAGAATACCGGCTTGCCTTTGAGCAGATAGAAACCCCAGCCGGCGAAACGGCCGCCGGAGGTCGCAATTATACCCTCGGCACCGCCTTTTGGCACGGTGATGTCCGCCGTCAGAGTATAGGAGGTGTCGAGCAGGTACGGCGCATCACCCTGCGGAACTCCGGTCATCGGCCGGGTGTAAACCAACTCGCTCAGACCGGCGGTAAGGCTAGGACGCTCCGCCGCGACCCTGGCGCCTACCGATGCGTCGAGCGGGAAGACCTGATATTTTTTGGCCTCCTCGATAAACATCTTCCGCAGCTCCTTTACCTTGTCCGGATGCTGCGCGGCAATGTCCTCGGACTGGTTGAAGTTGTTGGTCAGGTCATAGAGTTGGAACACCTGGTTGTTAAGCGGATCCTCGTTTGCAGGACTGAAGGCGTCCCACGGCGCGCGGTTGACCTTGGTGCTAAGCAGCCAGCCGTCATGATAGAGCGCCCATTGGCCCATCATTTCAAAGTATTGTGTCTTGTGTCGGGACGGTTCTTTGGCGTTCGCCGCGTCGAAGGTGTAGGCGAAGCTCGTGCCCTCAATCGGCTTCTGCTTGATGCCGTCCACAACCTCGGGCGCAGGGATGTCGGTAACCTCAAGCAGCGTGGGCACGATGTCGATGACATGAACAAACTGTTCGCGCAGGCCGCCCTTGTCTTTTATGCGATCCGGCCAGGAGATGACCATATTCTGGTTGGTGCCGCCGAGCCGTGAGGCATTCTGTTTGAACCAGTCGAAGGGGGTGTCAAACGCCCACGACCAGCCCGCCGACATATGGTTGTAGGCGAACTCGGTGCCCCAGGCGTCATAGAATTTCATCTGCACGTCTACAGGCGGACGGACGCCATTGAAGAACGCGACCTCACTAAACGTACCCTCCGGTCCGCCCTCGGCACTGGTGCCGTTGTCGCCATTCTGGTAGATGATCAGCGTGTTGTCGAGCTTGCCCAGGTCTTTGAACCCCTGAATAACCCGTCCGATCTCATGATCGCTGTAGGCTACAAAGGCGGCGAACACCTCAACCTGCCGGATGTAAAGCTTCTTCTCTTCGGCGGAGAGTTTGTCCCACGGCTTGAGGAGGTCGTTTGGCCATGGTGTTAATTCTTCGTCCTGCGGAATCACTCCAAGCTTCTTCTGGTTCGCGAAGATGCGCTCGCGCAGCTTCTCGTAGCCGTCATCAAAGAGATGGAGGGCATGGATCTTGTCCACCCACTCTTTGGTCGGGTGATGCGGCGCGTGCGTCGCGCCGGGCACGTAATAGATAAAAACCGGCTGCTCGGGGTCGGTCTGGTGAATCCGGTACATCCAGTCAAGGGCGTCGTCGGCCATGGCGGTGACCAGGTTCCAGGAGGGCTCCTTGCCAGTGACTGGCCAGATCTTCGCCTTTGGATCCGATCGATCCATCTTCAGGGTGCCCTCGTGACCGCTCCACGGATAGATCTGCGTCGTGTTGCGGAAGAGATTCGGCCCCCACTGGTTGGCATCGCCTCCGACGAAGCCGTAGAAGTAGTCAAAGCCCATACCGGTCGGCCACTGGGTGAACGGCCCGGCCTGGCTGGCCTGGTAGGTCGGCGTGTTGTGGTCCTTGCCGAACCAGCTCGTCGCATAACCGTTGTCGCGCAGGATGCGGCCAATGGTCGCGTTGTCCACGCCGATAACACTGTCATAGCCGGGGAAACCGGTGGCCTGCTCGGCAATAACGCCGAAGCCGACCGAATGATGGTTGCGCCCGGTGATCAGCGCGGCGCGCGTCGGCGAGCACAGCGAGGTGGAGAACATCCGGTTGTAGCGCAGCCCTTCCTTTGCGAGGCTGTCCATGGTTGGTGTTGGAATCACCCCACCGAAGGTGCTCGGAACAGCGAATCCGGCATCGTCGGTCATGATGAGCAGCACATTGGGTGCCCCTTTTGGCGGCACTACGCGGGGCGGCCACCAGGGCGTTGAATGCAGTGCGTCCTCCTCAATCTTGCCACTAAATGCGGGTGCCGGTGCCGGAAGCTGGTTGCCAGGAATTGTGGTTTTAGCATTGGGTGACCCCAGAACGCCGGTTACCTGTGTGGCTTGGCCCTGGCTGGCTGCCTCCCCTTTATCGACTTCTTTTTGGGAGGCACAGGACGCAAGGAACACACAGAAAAAAACTACCGCGAATGTCATGGGTACTCTTTTCATTGGTTTCTCCTTCTTTGTGGTTTTAGAGAAGTATTTCTACCCTCCGTGGGGATTAAACACTTGTTTCGGCGGTTTATTTGAAAGCTCCTCTAGGCAGTCGAGCTTTATTTTTTAATGGACCGTTAATTGTTAGTACCCCCGGCGAAGCTGTTGGAGAAATGTACCGCGTTCCATGCAGAACAGCCTCTATTGCCGGAATAAGATCATTTGTCGCAGTTCTTTTAAGGACAAAACCTGCGGCCCCTGCATTCATGCATTCACTGATGGCGATTGATTCATCATGAACACTCAGAATAATCAACTTAGCTTCTGGGAAGACCTTATTGAGCCGACGGGCAATATTTATCTCCACAGTGACGGGGAGTGAAAGATCGGCAATAATGAGATCAGGCTCCAGTTTTTCCACCGCTTCAAGCAGCGATGCTTCATCGGAAACCATAAAGACCTTTTCAAACATGTTCTCCAGCAGAGATCGCACTCCTGCGAGCATGTTCTGATGCCTGTCGGCAAGAAGGACCTTGTGATTTTTCACTATTTGTCACCTCTACCCGGGTAACCTGCACAGGCACGTTGTAATATTGTGCCTAGAAGTCCGAAGATATCTTTGCGATCCATGAAATCGAAGATACAATGGCCAAAACAGCTCTTTTCCTATGTTATTATAAAAGAGAAGAAGGACGGAAAAGAACTAGCAAAATTACTAGGAAAGAAAGCTTAAGGACTCAAGGAGTTTATTACTAGGCGACTATCCCGAGCTTGACTGCATAACGAACGAGATCCGCAACAGTTTTCAGGCCGAGACTTTTGATCATCTGGTATTTATGGTATTCAACAGTTCTGGAAGAAATTTCCAATCGTGATGCGATTTCTTTCACGCTATGCCCTTCTGCCAAAAGTTGCAGTACTTCGCGTTGGCGCGGGGTGAGGAGAAATTTCTTCCCCTTGCGTTTTGAAGACCTGTTTTTCTGACCGTTCAGGAAGTAATCACTGATGCCGGTAAGCAGCGGTGTCACATATTTCTTGCCTTTAAGTGCATGGTTAATGGCGACGCTCAACTCGGCTGGCGCCGAGTGCTTCAGGACATAGCCCAGTGCTCCAGCCTCAAACGCACTGACGGCGTACGTGATGTCGGGATGCATAGTCAGAAAAACAACTTTGATATTTTTATTTTGATTTTCTTTTATCTGGCGAACGGCCTCAATGCCATTTAGAAGGGGCATAGAAACGTCGGCAACGATGACATCCGGACGAAGTTGTTCGACGGCTTCGATCAGAGCACGACCATTTTCGACAATACCGACAAGATCAAATTCGGGTTCAAGCAGACTGCGCAGGCCTTCTGCTACCATGCGGTGATCATCGGCCAGGAGAACACGGGCCCGTCTCATGTCAACGACTCCTTCAGAGGTATGCTCACTTTGATTACCGTTCCCCTTCCCAACAGTGATTCAATGGAAAAATCTCCTTGGACAAACATCACTCTTTCCCGCATGCTTAATAAACCAAGGCCCGGTTTATGTCTAACCTCTTCCGGGTCAAATCCTCTTCCTTTATCAGTTATCGTCAGATAAAGAGTATCTTGAAGCCAACTCAGGTCAACTTTACACCGTTTTACTCCAGAGTGATGTGTAATGTTATTCAACCCCTCCTGGATTATGCGATAGATGCAAAGGGACACAACTGCGGGGACCTGATTGGAGACCCTGTCGCGCCTAAATTCAACCAGGAGATCTTCACGGTGCTTAAACGCTTCGAATTCTGATTCTATCGCCCGTACCAAACCCAGGTCGTCGAGAATGGTGGGGTGGAGTTGCCGTGAGATACGGTGGACATCTTCTGAGACTTTTATCAACTGTTCTTTTATGTGGCCTATTCTTTCAGAAGGTTCAGGTGGGAGTCGTTTCGCCGCTGTCAATTCCAATTCCAACTTGCCAGCTTCTATTGCGAGTACCGCAAGCCTCTGGGACATATCATCGTGGAGTTCCCTGGATAATCTGCACAATTCCTCTTCTTTTCCTGCAATTAGCTGGCCGGCAAGTCGTTGCAGGTCTCTCTGGCTGTTTCTTAGCGTGGCCTCGGTTTTTTTTAATTTTTCCTCCGAAAGCTTACGTTCAGTGATGTCTTGCATCACTCCGATGATGCGGGTTGCATTACCGTCAGCATCACGGTCCAAAACGCGGGACAGGTGGTTGAGCCACGTCAGGCCTCGTTCTGGATGCATATATTGGTAGTCGAGCTTGAAACTGCCGACCCCTTCTTCTGTAATACTTTTTATTATATTATGCACATATGAGATATTTTCTGGATGGATGTGGTCAATCCAGAATTGTCGGGCTGTCGATTCTCTCCCCGGTGAAATGCCTATAATATCTCGTATCCGTTCATCCATGTAGTTGAGGCACAGATCTTTTCCCATCTCGTAGAAACCCAATGCGGCAATATCAACAGCAGACGCGAGGCGCTCTACACTTATTAAACGCTCAAACTCAAGCCTCTTTCGCTCAGTAATGTCAATAGATACACCCAAAAGACGATCTGGTTGGCCACTGGATTTGCAGTAAGGTCGTCCGTTGGAATAGATCCACCTCATGGTACCATCGTCTGTCAGTATCCGATATTCAACACTCAGTGGCTCTCCATGGTGAAGAGAACAGAATAAAGCCCTTTGGATATATTCACGGTCATCAGGATGAACTGATCTTTCGAAACGTTCCATTTTGACGATTTCGCCGGAGTCATAACCAAAAATAGCTAATGCCTTATTCGTAGTCCAAAAAAGACCAGTACTTACATCGAGTTCCCAAATTCCAGCTCCGGCTGATTCAGTTGCCAAAGTAAATCGGGTTTCACTTTCCATAAGACGTTCTTCTGTTAGCTTGCGGGCCAAGGTGTTATTGACAATTTCAGCAACAATTTTGAGTCGGTTTATCTCCTCTATCTGAAAAATACGATTTTCCCAGATTGTATCGAAAGTAAGGATGCCAGTGAGTGCAGTGCCAGCCATGAGGGGGATGTTAACCGACGATTTGACACCATAAAAATTCCGGGATTCTTGATCTAATGCGGCTTGTTCGGTAAGTTGGTCGGTAGAGTATGCAATGGTCTCTCCGGACTGCATTTTTTGAAGAACCCAGGGAAAAGATTTTGCAGCATCTATTTCTTCAGGGCGCTGGGGACCGTCGGGAGGAGAATAAAGATGGGTCAGCATCATAATATTTCTATCTTTATCCGACCATTGCCACAGTGTGGAAAGATCAAATCCCAGTGCTTCACACATCTGGCGTTGGGTCTCTTCGATTGCACCGTCTATCTGCTCGAACGGGAGACTTATAAACTGAGAAGATAGACTCAGCAACAACTTCTCAAAAGGTGCCCAATCCGTATGAGAGTGAAATATTCCTCTTTCCTTCTCCTGCATGATAAATCCAACCCTCTTTTGTCAGAACTATTTCCTTGATTGTTCAAGGACTAATTTTGTGCCAGGCGAAGAGCAGCCTCAACATGATCAACCTTCATGTTATTGTTGACATTATTCATTTTGGAATACAAGAAAAAAGAGAGGCGTTGCTGGTCTTATAGCGCAAGCAATCATAACTGCAGTGAATGCAGCTATTGCAGATTATGTTCCTTACTTACGCAAGGCAAGCTAACTATAGTGCACTTGTATCAATGCCATACGGTACACACCATGTCCAACACAATAAAGATCAGGCTGTTCAGTTTATCGACCAGACACCAGAAGAAGATAAAAAGTTATGAGTTTTAAAAGAAACCGTTTGAATGGGAATTGAGGCCCAATATAAACTTGCCTGAAAAGGAGCACCAAGATATCGGAAACACCTCGGAGAAATTCTCCGGTCGTACTCTGGTCTCCCAGAGAGGCAAGCCCAAATTGACAATCTGAATCAAAAATAGAAACTCTAAAATGGAATGTAAATCAGTAATATCCGGTTAGAAAATTGCGTGAAAATTTCTAATAAATATTAACTGTTTGAGTCATTTTTCTCTTGACAAAGAAATAAAAATTTACGGTCGACGTTTTAAAAGAAAAATCTTTTAAAGGGGCGAAAATGAAAACTATGAAATTTTATTCACGGCAGTATCTTGTACCAACGCAGAGGCAATTACAAAAATACCCCCTGCCGGGGCCAAACAAGCTGTGAACCTGTGCAGGACAAATTCACATGTCTTGATGGTATTTTTTTTTCGATTTGGCCTGGTGATACTGCAGATGAAAATCGACTGCTTGTGATACTTTCATGGTGCACCTCCTTAGGATGTGGTTTATGAGCAAACTGCTCTCACTGAAGTAGACGACATAATGTATAAAGGTGTTGGCAACGCTTACTGGGTGAGTGAAAAGTCGGGGTTCGAGTTCGAGCGTCACCGGGCGTTATCGATGGACGGGATGCGATTCAACAAGAAATCTTCAAGTTGCATTACGGTCGATGCTCCTTCAACCAGTCGCGAAGAGCGGAATTCATACGGCTCTGCCAACCTTTGCCAGTGGATTTGAAGGCATCGAGAATGTCGTTGTCAAACCTGACGGTAGTCGATTTCTTCTGCCCTGTTTTTTAAATAACCTTTCCGCCGCCCCATACCTCCTCAAACCACACCTTTTTTTTACCGCCCCACGATCAATTAAATTGGGGTACCACGAAAGAGTATCTACCTTTAACCTTCCTTTAATCCTGTTCTTGTTATTTTGAAGTCAGGAATGGTTCAAATTTTCCGGCTCCGAACATTGACTTTGCATCTGCATACTGTTGCCTTTATTTCTGTTTTTTGCATTGGCTTGAACTGGCTTTGATTTATTTGGCGACCATCGGTGTCAGACTCATACTCACCGGCGGGGTGTTATTTGCGCCAACCAAAAAACTTGTTGGGTACGAGACGAGAGGTGTAGAGAAAGGGAGTGAGAAGTAGCGTCGAGACGAAGATGAATGCCCTACAGAGGCAGAGACGGGTAGTGGGTTGTTGCAATCCTTTCTTCTGTTGTCGTCATTTAGGGCCGAAAGAGGTCGTTTGTAAGGGAAAGTGCAGGAAATAAAAAGAATGTTTTTCGAAAGAGCGGCTCTTATTGTTAAATCTCTTGGAGGCGATTATGAAAACCTTAATGGTGACTTTGGTAATGGGGCTGGTCCTTGGTTGCATGGCTTGGCCGGTATACAGCAGCGAAGATGATTGCGAGAATGGCAGGCGCATAGTCGATGGTGAGCGTGATCCTGCTGGGTATCCGAGCAAGATCTACGGTACGGTGGAGAAACTTCCAGAGACCGGACTCGCTGGGATATGGATCGTTAATGGACGAGAATTTATTGTAACGGAGCGAACCCGCCTGGAGCAAAAACATGGGCTAATTGAGCCCGGTGCCTACGTCGAAATCAAAGGCATAAAATCTGAAAACACCTTTACTGCCGAAAAAATAGAAGTCAAAAGAGCAAAAGCCGATGCTTCCTACGGTGCAACCGAGCAGAAAATCATCGGTAAGGTAGAAAAAATACCCAAAGGAACCCTGGGTACTTGGGTTATAGGAGATAAGGAGGTTCTTGTCTTGAAAGGCACTGTACCAAAAGAAAAAAATGGCAAAGCAACCCTTTGATCTCTTGTGGAAGTGGTTGGTGTCAAATCGGGAGAGACCTTTCAGGCCGGCAGGATAGTGACACAACAAGCGATACAGTAAGAGGTGAGACGTTATGAGAATTCTGGTCATTGAAGATGAGAAAAGACTTGCCGCGATTCTAAAGAAGGGGCTTGAGGAGAGCGGTTTTGTCGTCGATGTGGCCCTTGACGGTGAAGATGGACTCTTTATGGCTAGAACCTATCCGTATGATGCTGTACTCCTCGATATACTTCTTCCAAAGGTCGATGGACTTACTGTTCTCAAGACACTCAGGGCAAAAAAGATAGGGGTTCCGGTCCTGATGCTGACGGCAAAGGGAGAGCTTGAGGACAGAGTACGAGGCTTGAACCTCGGGGCTGATGATTATCTTGTAAAGCCATTTGATTTTTCAGAGCTGTTGGCACGCTTGAATACCGTTATACGAAGAAGCATGGGCAAGGCATCTCCCATCATCATTATAGATGATCTGTCCCTAGATATGAGTGCCAAGACTGTCACCAGGTCGGGAAAAGAGATCAATCTTTCCGCCAAGGAATACAACCTCCTCGAATATCTCGCATTGAACAGTGGCCGGGTGATCGGCAGAACCGAACTGACCGAGCATCTGTATGACACGGAGTTCGACTTGGATAGTAATGTTATAGATGTTTACATCAATTACCTTAGAAATAAGATAGATAAGGGTTGTGACAGGCAATTGATTGTAACAGTAAGGGGTGCTGGTTATGTCTTAAAGGGGGAGCAATGATCTGGTTGAAATCGATTAAGGGTAGACTTTTTGGGTGGTCTTTCTCCTTCATCGCTACCATGCTCCTGGCCATGGGGGTATTTTTGTATAATGAAGTTGAAGAGATAATACTGGAATCCGTCGACAAGGCTCTCCATTCAAAAGAACAACTCATCACAGGGCTTTTACACGAAGAGAACAACAACATTGAGATTGAGCTTTCGGAAATCATGCTCGGTGAATATTCCCTACCGAGATCCGGCCATTACTATAAAGTACTGATGAACGGCCTTCTCCTGGCTGCCTCTCCTTCCATGGTGGAGGATGATTTTGACCTGGCATCTGGGAGCATTGTTTCCTCGGATGCTGAGAAGAACCAAGAAATCTATATGGCCACAGGGCCCGACAAGGAACCGATCAGAACTCTTCACCATAGTTTTAGGACCTACGGTCGGTCCTTTGACATATTTGTCGCCGAAAGTATCAGGGAACATGTTGGAATGATACATACCTTCCGGAACTTTCTGATGATAATTATCCCCGCAAGTATTCTGATCGTTTGCCTTGTGAACAGATGGATAATAACACGCTCCCTGCTGCCTCTGGATATCTTTGCGACATCAATCAATAAGATCACTCACAGGAGTCTGGACAACAGACTAGGGGTAAAGACTGAAGTTCAGGAGCTGGATGGGCTTGCGGAGTCGTTCAACGATATGTTGAGCAGACTGCAGAGGGCGTTTGAATCGGAGAGGAGGCTGGTGTCCGATGCCTCCCATGAACTCAAGACACCTGTGTCGGTTATCAAGGCCCATTGCGATGTGCTTCTTCTTAATGATCGCAGCAAAGAAGAGTACCGTGAAGCTCTAATGACGATCCAAGACGTCTCTGCCAATATGGGCAGGCTCATAAACGACTTGCTTTCGCTTGCACGGCTCGATGCTGGGGCACTGTCAGCGTCCACTACAGGAACTGTCTCCTTGAAAACCTGTATACACAATGCTCTTAGGTTGGTTCAACCTCTTGCTGAGCAGAGGGCCGTCAGTGTCAGGGCATCTTCTTTGAATGATCTTTTTCTGCAGGGTGACGGCGACAGGCTGACGGAAGCCTTGCTTAATCTGATCGAGAACGCGGTAAGGTATAACCAAGAGAACGGTGTGGTGGATGTCTCCTACGTCCAAAAAAACGGGGCAGTGCATATTATGGTTTCGGATACTGGAATTGGCATCGCCGAAGAAGACAGGAACCGAATATTCGACCGCTTTTACAGGTCTGACGCCGTAAGAAATAGCGACGGAACTGGTCTTGGCCTCAATATTGTCAATTTAATAGTTGAAGGCCACCATGGAACGATCATGGTGGACAGTACAGTGGGTCAGGGCAGCCGTTTTTGGATTACCCTTCCTCTGTCGGCGTCATGATAAACCTCTTGAGAGCGTTTATCCGAAAATTATTGATGTGTTTTGCCTTGCGATCGATTTCTGCTAGCACCGACGGTTTGCTCGATACGGTTTCCTATAAAAAAATTGAGTCGACTAAAAGTGAAGAATCTCATCTTGAAGCACCAGCTAACCGGCTGTTATCGACAGCAACAGATAGGGTGAACAAAACGACACAATATTATTTCTGGAGAAAGAAATGAACGAAAAAAAACAAATAGTAGTATGGGACTCTTTTGTACGAGTTTTTCACTGGTCATTGTTGCTGCTCTTCTTTGCGGCATATCTGACTGGGGATGATAAAGGACCTCTTCATCGTTATGTTGGTTATGCAGTCCTGTTGCTTGTGATAGCCAGAATATTTTGGGGTTTTTGGGGTACAAAACATGCTCTTTTCAGTGGTTTTATATGTTCTCCTGCAAAGGGTCTGAACTACCTGAAAGAACTTGTGACCGGGAAACCAACATACTATATCGGTCACAATCCCGGAGCTGCCTGGATGATTCTCTTGTTACTTTCAAGCAGCATAATAATCTGTCTGACTGGTTATGCGGCGCACACAACCAAGAGAGGACTGAATTCAATAGGTTCTGGCAATACAATTTCGATTGTTGGAAACGCCTACGCCGATGACGACAAAAATGAGCGGCATGAAGGTAAACACAAAGGACGTGAAAGGCATAACGATGGAAAAAGTGATGATGAGAGGGACAGCGTCTGGAGTGATATTCATGAAATGTTAGCACAATTTATGCTGATTTTGATTTCCTTGCACATATTTGGAGTAGCTGTGTCAAGTAAAGTGCATAACGAAAACCTTGTGAAAGGAATCATTACAGGAAAAAAAGACATAAAAACCGAATAGCTGTTCAACTAGAAATTTCATCAACACAATATCACCTGGAGCAAAAAGGAAGGGTACATAAGTGAACCAATCAGAGTTACACAAAGCATTTAATAATTTTACGGCCAAGGATCAATTTAAGAGAAAGCTCAAAATATTTCTCGGCATTGGTTGCCTAGGTATGGTGCTGATGGGTGGTCTCATCCTTTGGGCAGGTGTTGCGACTGTTCAGCAGGCGGCAAAGATTGGAAGCAATGTAAACGTCCAGGCGCAGGTGGAAAATCTAAAAGGAGGGATTTCTGAAATCCCAGCCGTTGTCAAGGTTGGTTGCTGGGAAAATGTGCAGAGTCTTATGAACATACAGGTTTGGCTTGAAACTCCTCTTGGAGAGATTATAACGAGTTTAAAGGCTGCGTGCTTTGGACAAGATATCAAGTAAATACCCCATGAATATCAATACAAAACCAGATATGTCTTTAGGCCTCAGCGAAACTCAGGCTCAAGCAAAAATAGCCAGGGAAGGGTTTAATGAACTCCCTTCTTCCAAGCCCAGGAATCTTTTTGCAATCGCCTTGGGAGTAGTTCGGGAACCAATGTTCCTTTTGCTGGTGGCCTGTGGGACACTGTATCTGATCCTTGGCGACGTGCAGGAAGGGTTGATGCTGTTAGGTTTTGTCTTCGTGATAATGGGGATAGAGCTCTACCAGGAAAAAAAGACTGAAAGGGCTTTAGATGCCTTGAAGGACCTGGCAAGCCCCCGCGCCCTGGTGCTTCGCGATGGAAGCGAAAAGAGAATTGCCGGTAGAGACGTGGTGACCGATGATATCATTATTCTTCAGGAAGGAGACCGGGTTCCGGCTGATGCCACAGTTCTGACATCCGTCAATCTCTTGGCCGATGAATCGTTACTTACTGGAGAATCGGTGCCGGTACGCAAAAACGAATGGGACTTGCATTTAGAAAAAGTGCATCCAGGTGGTGACGATCTCCCTTTTGTCTATTCAGGTTCCTTAATTGTACAGGGTAACGGGATGGCAAAGGTGACCGCTACCGGCATGAACACTGAAATCGGCAGCATCGGCAAAGCCCTGGAATCGGTAACGCCAGAGGACACCAAACTCAAACGTGAAATGGGCTCGCTGATAAAGAAGCTGGCGATTATTGGGATTTCTCTTTGTCTACTGGTGATCGCAGTCTACACCATGTCCCGAGGCGATTTAGTCAAAGGCTTTCTTGCAGGACTGACACTGGCCATGGCCATGTTGCCCGAGGAATTTCCCGTTGTTCTTGCTGTGTTTATGGCACTTGGAGCCTGGCGTATGTCGAAGCAGAGAGTCTTGACCAGAAAACCTGCGGCTATTGAAACTCTTGGCTCAGCGACGGTCTTATGCTCAGACAAAACAGGAACCCTGACCCAAAATAAAATGACTGTTGCATGGTTGTATAACGGTTCGGAGTTCCTCTCCCTGGCTGACGGCAAAAGCTTCCCGGGAACTTTCCATGAAATTTTCGAATACGGCATGCTTTCGAGCCAGACCAATCCATTTGACCCTATGGAAAAAGCCATCTTAAAGATGAGTGAGCTGCATCTTAATGGAACCGACCATATCCATACCGACTGGGAGATGTTGAAAGAATACCCTCTTTCAAAGGATTTACTGGCCATGTCGAGAGTGTTCCGGCAGAAAGGGACAGACGAAAAAACCATTGCGGTAAAAGGTGCACCTGAGGCAGTTTTTGATCTCTGTCACCTGGAAGAGCAACAACTGAGCGAATTGGCGTCCGCCGTCGAACATCTCGCCGAGAAGGGGTTGCGGGTCCTTGGCGTTGGCAAGGCAAGAATCGAATCATCAGACTTACCTGATATTCAACATGATTTTGATTTTGAATTTGTGGGTCTGATCGGGCTGTCCGATCCTATCCGGCCAAATGTGCCGGAAGCAGTTGCGGAATGTCACATGGCAGGCATCAGGGTGATTATGATTACCGGGGATTACCCTGTAACGGCGATGAATATTGCCAGAGAAATAGGCCTGCAAAACCACGAAGTCTGCATTACCGGTCAAGAACTGCAGGTGATGTCCGAGGCTGAATTGTGTGAAAAAATTCAACATATTAATGTGTTTGCCAGGGTTGTACCGGAACAGAAACTGAAAATTGTTAACGCGCTCAAGAAAAACAATGAAATTGTTGCCATGACAGGAGATGGCGTCAATGATGCTCCCGCGTTAAAGGCTGCCAATATTGGCATTGCCATGGGAGAAAAAGGCACCGATGTCGCGCGGGAGGCCTCTTCCTTGGTGCTGATGGATGATAACTTCGCCTCTATCGTTGGTGCCGTAAGGATGGGACGGCGAATTTTCGATAATCTCCAGAAAGCACTGGGGTATATATTTGCAATCCATGTACCTATTGCCGGATTGTCCCTTATCCCTATATTTTTTGCCGATTTACCATTGATCCTCTGGCCTGTTCATATTGTGTTCATGGAACTGATAATAGACCCTGCCTGTTCCATAATTTTTGAGGCGGAAAAGGAAGAGACCAACGTCATGTCCAGGCCATCGGCAAAATTTGATGAACCCTTTTTCGGAGGACGGAAGATTCTTCTCAGCTGTCTGCAGGGGGTTGGCGTACTCATCATTGTCATGACGATTTATGGACTTGGTTTGTATCAGGGGTATTCAGAAAAAGAGGTCAGAACCTTCTGTTTCATCACCCTTATATCCTCGAACATTGCCGTAATATTGTCCAACCGGTCCTGGACGAGAAATATTTTCCAGATCCTGAATACTCCTAACCCAACCGTAAAATGGGTAGTCGGCGGCGCGATACTTTTCCTCGCACTGGTATTAAATATCCCATTTCTGACGGGAATATTCCTTTTTGAAAAGGTGGATTTGCTGGAGATCAGCATCTGCGCTGCAGCAGGCTTTATGAGCATAACGGGCTTTGAGATTTTTAAACTGGCAGCAAACCGTTCCAAAAGAGAGTTATGGTAAGCAATGAAATCAACTACAGGCTGGATGAATTTATTATAATAGAGCGTAGTGGCATCGTACTGAGTTGGGTGAAGCATGTTCCATTTGGAGGCCAGCGCAGCGGGCGATGCCATCGCCTTGGCAATATACTTGTAATGCTTCCCTGGGACCATAAAGAACCAGGTTACCTGAAATGGGAATTCCATGAATATTCTATGAAATTGCCCAGATGGACCAAGACACATCGTTACTGTTTTGCTTCCTCTCTTCGTCAAGTACCCATTGCCCAAGGTCTTTCTACTGAGGTAATAAGGCAAATAGCTGGTGGCGAAAGCAGCAATGAAATTGTCAAAGTGACCGAGTCACGTTCATTCCAACTTGGTCGATACAAAATCACCCTCCATAAAAACAACATCATTTCTTGGCAAACTATAGGAGGATTAAATACAACGTTAGGCGGGACATGTTTTATTGAATCCGATATTATTTTTTTAGGTCCTCAAGAAAATGAATCTGACACAAAACAGAGGCGAATCTTTATTGCCGAACTCAAGTTGCTTCCCTTGTGGGATAAAACTGTTGCATGGGGGCACGCTGGATCTCTTAAAAATTGTGAGAAATTCAAAAATCAAACGCCTTCATATACTGCTCCCTGGAACACTAAACCTAAAAAGATCTCTATCAAGGACAATCTCGTCTTTTTGCAGAGTGAAGTATTGAGCGAAGAAAAGTTCAGAGAAATCAAAGGATCAGGCATTGACTGGTTAAAAAAAATGTGGACTCGTGTCTACGACGTAGCCAGGTAACCCAATGTTCGGAATCGGTCTGACCATTATTTCAACTCTTCTCCTTGCCTATGTTGTGTGGAGAATATCCTCAATCCAAAAACTCATTGAGGTTACTTCAAAAAAAACTATCCTTTATAGTGGTATTGTTATCTGGATTATCCTTGTAAGCGGACGATTATTTGGACATGAGAGCGGTTTGCTATGGGCCTCAACAGTCGAATTTGTTGGAATCACGATTACAGCCGTCCTTTTTCTCATTTTCACCTGCCTTTTTCCGATAGATCTCGCCACCGGATTTGGTCGTTTCTTTCCCTGCCTGGCTCCTCGTCTTCGGGAGTGGGCAGTGATAGGAGGTTGTCTACTTTCGATGGTGGCGGTAATCCAAGGAATCCGTCCCCCTATAGTATCTCATCACGAAGTGAAATTGAAAAATCTGGCCAAGGTGCTTGATGGCACCACTCTTGTCGCTCTTTCCGATCTCCACCTGGGATCAACCCTTGGTCCTCGGTGGCTCCAGGCCCGCGTTGCCCAGGTCCAGGCTCTGGAGCCAGATATTATCCTGTTGCTCGGAGATATCTTTGAAGGACACGGAGAAAATACTGGAGCCTTTCTACCAGCGTTCCGAAAATTCTCAGCGCCTCGCGGTATCTGGTCTGTGGATGGAAATCACGAAAACCATAGGAGAACCGGAGAATCCGGATCATCTCTTGAAGGAACCCATATTCTCACCCTGCAAAACGAGTTGACACAACCCATTCCTGGTTTGCTTCTGGCCGGCCGAATTGTCCCACGTAGTCATAACGAAGCACCGACAACACGCCCCTGGAATCCTCCAACCTACGGTTGCAAGCCAATTAAATTTGTTTTAATGGAGGCAGCTAAATTATTCAGGAATAAGTTTTCCAATGACAACATCTTGTTTCAACATTACAAAAAAGGTCATTTTTAACTACGCTTCATAAGAATAAGTGAATTTACGATTATTGAGAGGAACAGACGTTTTGAAGATCAACCTTTATTAAACAGGAACCAACGATGATTGACATGAACAAACTCCTAGGTCAACTGCTTGGCAACGGTGCGGCTAGTGGATTTGCAGGAGGTTTGGCTGGTGGGCTTGCGAGCAGCATGCTGACCAGTAAGAAAGGACGTAAGCTTGGTAAAAATGCTCTCAAAATGGGCGGAATTGCCGCAGTAGGTGCACTTGCTTACACTGCATACCAACGTTACAACCAGGGTGCCACGTCAGTCCTGCCTGCCACGGCTGCTGAACTCACCCCGGCCCCACCTGGTACTGCTTTCATGCCCAAGGAGAATGATGATACGGCCAATGAAGCACTGGGACTCACTCTGGTAAGAGCTATGATTGCTGTTGCCCGGGCTGACGGACGGCTTGATACACAGGAAAGCCAGTCTATTTTCCAAAAGATTCAATCTTTAGGGCTGGACAGTGAAAGTCAGGCTTTACTGGTGGAGGAAATGGGCCATCCTGTTGATATGGACGCTATCGTCAACAGCGCCACCAGCCTAGAGATTGCTGCAGAAATCTACACAGCATCACTGCTGGCTGTCGATATCGACACCGCTGCCGAAAAAGGCTATCTCACCATGCTGGCCGCACGTCTACGACTGCCTTCTGAGCTGGTCGTGGAGATTGAGCGACAAGTGGCAGCGCAAAAATCATTTGCTCAATAGATAGTTCTGGATCAAACAGAACCTGATTGATTCAGGATAAAGAATGGTAGGAGGAGACCTTGGGATGCATCTACCGGCGGTATGTATGCAGTATGAGAAATAAGATAACAAGTTGTAATCATCTGCTGGCGTACCACAGACCGAACACACGCCAAAACCTGCATCAGAGCTGCCTCGCCAATTCATTTGCTAAAGAGTCGCCATAGATCAAGGCCTATAAGAGATCACTTCAGGAAATGAATTTCCTGTGACCAGTTAAGATTGGAAAAACAAATCTCAACTAGTTCTACACCCGTGATCTTCGGGCGGTGATTCTGGTTTGGACACCACGTGGCAAAGCCCGCCGCGTTATTTCAATGAGGTACGCAAATGACAGCGAGAAAGAAAAATATTCCAAGCATCTGGATTGATCCAGACGACGCTCCGGAGCTGACCGACGAGGATTTTGCACGCGGCGTATGGGCGATCGGCGAAAAAGTCGTTTCTCGTGATGCAGCACAGAAAACGATCAAAAAGGCCATGCGTGGCCGACCACCAGGAACTGTTTGTACTTATTTATTTATAAATCCATTACCATCTGGAGATCTTGTAATTGTTTTCCCTGGATGTTTTTTGCCCATGCCATAGCTTCTTTGAAAGTATCGAAATGAAGATCATCCTTGAGAGTTAACTCATTGCCAAAATCAATATTATTATAGTCGTTTGTCTTATATGAAACACGAGTTCTCTTCTAGTCTTGGAGTAGATTCCCTCTTCACCTCTTTTTATATGTTTTCCATACTCGTTCCAAACTTCAAGGGTCTCATAATCTGGATTCTCATAAAAAATATCATCCTGCTCATAATCTCCCATCAAAATCATTTCCGTAGCAATCTTCCCAATCACCCATTATAACCTCTTGTCAAATACGAAATTATTATGGTAATCGTCTATTAATCCGATATTTACAATAAACTAGATCCCCATCTATTTCGCTAAGCGGGGACCTAAGAATTGGCATTATTTTTTTATGCACAAGCTATATTAAGCTTTCTAGATGGCTATTCGTATATTGGACCATGGATTTGGTGTTTACGGCTATCGTTACACAAGGAATGATTCTTCAAACACCAGACTTGACCACAGCTCTACTTATTTAACGTTATCACGCGCAACGTCGTATGAAATTTATGGTAGAAAATTGTGGATGTCAAATCACCAAAGTGAAGTAGAATGAGTAGGTATAGGTCTTTGGGCCTCAATTGGACGAAAGAGTACTATAAGGGGGGGAACCTAAACCACCGAAACCTCTGTAAACTGAAAAATAGCGTCTCTGGCCTTATTAAGGGTCTACGCCCAAAACCCAGATAATGCCTAATGACCGATAAATTCAGCTCCAATATCAACGGCATCAATCATGTAAGATCCAGGTAAAATTTAAATAGACTTCATTTGAGTTTCATTCAGCCAGTCCATAAACCTTTCTCTTGTTTTCTTAAACAAAATCTGACTGAAGACTTCCTGGTCGTAGAGGTAGAGACAGTGTCTGATCGAGGTGAAGGGACTGAAGGTTTTTTCAGGGTTCTCCGCGATAATATATTCGTAGAACTCTTTGACAATGTTCAGATTTTCGTCCAGGCAATGATGGAAATCCGACTTTTCAAAACCACTGTGCAGTTTCAGGATATCGTTGACAAAGTTGTCGACTTTGTAGTCATCAAATTCAAAATCTTTGAAGAAGTGACCGGCAATCCGCAAGAAATTAAAAGCATTTAAGGTTCTTCCGGTGGTTGGAATTCCTCCCAGAACTAAAGTCTTAGGGGTGTCAGCAGGTTGCTTGATGATCGGTGCCACCGTTTCCTGTTGCATCAGTTCTATTGTGGCGTTGCGGATTTCCTTGAATTCACGGTCGGCAAGCTCAAAAAGAGCGGAGAGAATATTGATTCTGCGTTTCAGGTCAATGGGGATCGATCTCTTGTACTTAATTTTGTGGTCAAGCACACTCCAGGCATCCTGAATCAGGGATCTGATCTGTACCTCGAAGGAATTGTCAGCATACGGAAGGTACTTAGGTAATGACGCCATTTCATCATTTAAGGCCAGGTCCATGTGCAGACCTTTGTATCCGAAAAACTCTTCAGTACTTTCCACTGAGGATATCTTGTCGGTGATGTCGAGAATCTTGAAGTGTTGTTGCAACATTTGCGACAACAAGGCAATCTGATCTTCATAGAGGCATACAATGCGGATTCCGATCAGATCTGAGATGAAAAACCTGATCTCATATGGCTGTTCATCGGCTTCAAGTCGGTTTTGGTATTTGCGGTGAAACTTTTTGAGGCACTCCTCTTTATCCTTGACTCGGCCTTCTATTTTCGTCACCTCATCTATGTCTAAGCGTTTGATAAGTGAGTTGATGAGGCGAACATAAGTGTCCTTCGCGGCGGAAAGATGCTTCCGGTTGCTTTCGTAAAAAGTTCTGAAGACTTGTTTTTCCTGTTCAAAATCCAAAGAGGCCATGGTTGGCTCCTCATATCATTGATAATCCATGGCTGATTGCCTCGCCATTCCCGTCGCGGTTCCGGATAATGCCCGTAATCTGAACCAGATTAACCAGAGACAATAATCAGTTACAATCTTATTGTCTCTGGTTTTTCCGCAATCCCTCCGAATCCTAGCAGGCCAGGATTTGAATTTACAATGGTTCAGATAAAAGACTGTTGGTGCCAAGCAAAATACTGAAGCGGTCGGATTTCAAATGTTGGTCGAGGAACCGGCGAGTCTCCCATTCTGAAATCGGCATCTATCACGAGGATATTGCATGGGTAACAGCTAGCGACATCATCACCGTCAAGGGAAAAAGAACAGCGAGAAATAACTTTGTCTTCTGTTGGTCCTTCGCGGGCTTATTTTTTTCAGGTATTGCAGGGGATCGATCACTTTTTATAGGAAGCTCTGCAACTTCAGTTTCCTGGTCGAGTTTCTCGTCTGGATACAACCTGGGAAAGAAATACATTTGGCCTCATTTACAACATAGTTACTACTGTATCTGGAAATAAGAAGGGGGCTCAAAAACCTAGCATCATAAAAAGGATTTCCTACTTTGATTGTAAGCAAAATTTTCCTGACATGATAAAAAGAGAAAAAACAGGTTTGTTACGTATACGCACAGAACACATTTACCTCATTCGTGAGAAGCCAGCCGTCATCGATAAAATGAAGTAACTGGGGTGCGTATTATTAATCTGTTTGTTGATAGCGTAATACCTATTCTTGTTTTAGGATGAAAGTTTGGTTGTAATGATGCTCAACAGAATATCAGTTCAGCCCACATAATACCTGTGTCCCTCCTGAACTAGCGCTAGGGGAGCATTGTCAAGAAGCGGGGTATGGTAACCCAATACTTGGCCCGAGATAGCACGCTGCAGCGCCTCAACTTGTTTCCAGTGACTATGGACACCGGCAGGATTATCAAAATCTACTTCATGAAATACGAGATTGCAGTGAGCGAACCATTTGGGGGTAAGTTCCTCACGGTTGAGGATAGTGTTAATGTTTTCATCAAATTTGGTGTCTCCGGAATAGCCAAAAGACTTACCACCCGCGGATATCCTGAATCCCAGCGTCCCATAGGGGAGGAAATGGTGATTCCAGCGACTTTCGATCCTGATGGGTCCTAGGTCCAAGGGGCTCCTGGGATCAAGAAAAGTTACGTCTACAAGAGTTTTTAAAGCTGGGCAGAGTGGAGTAAATTGTTTTTTCAGAAGAGCATAAACTCCTTTTGCTGTCAGGAGTTTAATACGGGTCCCTGTATGCTCGGCCCTTTTCAAGCATGCTGAGAACCCCTGGATGTGGTCCTCGTGGTTGTGGGTGATGATGATATGGGTGATGTCTTCCCAGTGGATTCCATGCTGAGCCAAGGTATTGGCAGGATAACCACTGGGATCAATCCAAATCACATACTTGCCGAAGCGGACGACAGCGTTGGATACGTTTCCTATAAAACCATTGCCGGTCCCTATTGGCGTAATTTCCAGGCAATCCCTTGAGGAATGGTCCCTGGGCAATTCAGACAGCAGGGCGTCGATCTCTTGATTTGGATCGCAGAGAGGACGGAATTCATGTCTGTTGTACAGGAGCTGCCCATTGTCTGAGATGAGTACATTGCCCTTCTGAATCTTTATTTCCAGAGGACCATTCACGTAAGCAGGAGCGGCTGGTTGTCTGCCGAACCAGTTGTTCAGCCAGCGTTTTTTAATAATTGAAATACGCTGTGGATCAAAGAAAAACGAAAACGTTTGATCCAAGTGACGGTACATCTGATTCACGTTGTTCGGACCACCGGTGTACTGTTTCTGAATCCCACCTTTCACCTGAGCTTGCCAAAGAATGAATTCTTCGCCGGTGTAATTATCGCCAGCCATAGACGCTTCCCAGTCGGGAATGACTACGGTTTCTTCTCTGAATCCATGATGAGCGAGAAATTTCGCAATATCCGGCATACTCCCAACGCGGACGGTTCCCCTGGAAGTGGATACGAGGTCAACGTACAGGCCACAATGTTCAATACGTTTCACTTGGTCGGTCATTGATGTCAAACAATTCTTGTTCATCGGTCTGGTCCTCCCGTTAATGTATGCGTTTACATTTAAGTATATTATATTGCTCATCCTTGCAATATAATGATGATAAATTAATAATAAATTAATTTTTTCATCATTAATTACTAATGGATACACAACATGTCTAAAAAATGATGGCACAAATATCTCGGCATTGATATAGTAATGTAAACGCTTACATGAGGACGGAATGAGCACAATGATGGATGTTGCAAAAATAGCAGGTGTTTCTACAGCCACAGTTTCCAGGTTCATCAATTCGCCAGACACAGTACAAGAAGCAACCCGGCAAAAAATCACCCGGGCAATGAAAATCTGCAATTACAAATACAACGCTTTAGCCCGTGGTTTTGTCACCAAAAAATCGAATACCATTGGCCTGATCATACCGACCATCAGTAATCCGGTATTTGCTGATTCTACTCAAGGTGTCCAAGACTATGCAGACAAGAGAAAAATGCAGGTTATCCTCGGCAACTCTTATTACAAGTATAGCCAGGAAGAAAACCTGGTTAAAACCCTGAGGGAAAAACAGGTAGACGGCCTTATTATTACAACCACCAATTTAAAAGGTAATGTTCTCAAAACACTCCTCGATGAAAAATTCCCTTTTGTATTGCTGTTTAGCACTATTAAGGGAGGCCCCTTGTCAGCGGTGGGGGTTGATAATTATCGGGGAGGTTATCTTGCGACAGAACACTTGATAACTTTGGGTCATAAACGCATAGGCATGCTTGCAGGAAGTTTTGCGATAACCGACCGCAGCTACCATCGATGGCATGGCTACCGACAGTGTCTCAATAATTTTGGTATCCCTTACGACAAAGAGCTCTTGGCTCAGACGGAATATTCCCTTGCAGGTGGACGAGATACCGTCAAGAAACTGCTCGCCCTAAAAAACCCACCGACTGCTGTATTTTGCTCCAACGACTACCTCGCTCTTGGCGCAATAAAAGGAGCAAGAGAAATGGGATTGCAGCTGCCGGATGACTTATCGATCGTGGGTTTTGACGATATGCAGACTGCTTCTTATGTAATACCGGCTCTTACTACCATCCGGCAGCCGGCATACAAAATGGGGGAGATTGCTGCTGAACTCCTGTTTCAACGAATGGAATCGGAAGCAAAACCAGTACAAAGGATGCTGGAATCGACGCTCATCATTCGAGAATCGACAACTATCCCTCCGGATATTGGGAATCATGCTGTGAATAATAAGTTACAATAAGTGGATCTTAGTAGATACATGAACAACAACAGTTAAGGGTAAGTATCCGTATCATTGGTTTTAACCATTTACTAAAGGAGGAATTACATGAGAAGCGTAAGATTTGGTAAACAAATGTTGAAAGCGCTGGTAGTGGGAGTGTCCATGCTTTCAATAACATCCATGGCGGCAGCAACTGAATTGACTATGTTTTACCCGGTTGCTGTGGGTGGTCCCCTGACCAAGCTGGTTGACAGCCTCGTAAATGAGTTCCAGGCCGAACATCCGGACATCAAGGTCAAGGCCACCTACTCGGGAAATTATTCTGACACAATGACAAAGGCTATGACTGCTCTGAAGGGTGGCAATCCACCTCATCTGGCGGTAATACTGTCAACTGAAATTTTCACCCTTATGGACAACAAAGCCATCGTGGCCTATGACGATCTAGTGTCGTCCGAGCAAGACAAAAAATGGCTTGACGGTTTCTACCCCGCTTTAATGGAAAACAGCCGTACCGGCGGTAAAACATGGAGCATACCGTTCCAGAGATCCACCATCGTCATGTATTATAACAAGGATGCCTTCAGAAAGGCCGGACTAGACCCGGAGAAACCACCTGCAACTTGGGATGAACTTGTCGAGATGGGCAAAAAACTAGTTATCAAAGACGACCAGGGCGCAGTTAAACAGTGGGGAATAGAGATCCCCTCTACCGGGTATCCGTACTGGATGTTCGGCGCCCTTGCTTATCAAAACAGTGAAGTGCTTATGAATGACAGTGGCACTGAAACCTACTTTGACAAGCCGGGTGTCGTTCAGGCCTTAGAATTCTGGCAAAAGTTGGGAAAAGAGTATGCCATCATGCCTGCAGGAACCATTGAATGGGGTACACTCAGGAGCGACTTCCTCGAGCAGAAAACCGCAATGATGTGGCATAGTACAGGAAACCTCACAGCAGTAAAGGATAACGCCACCTTTGATTTTGGTGTTGCCATGCTGCCTGCAGGAAAGCAACGGGGAACACCAACCGGCGGTGGAAACTTCTACATATTCGAACAGACCACTCCCGAAGAAAGGGCTGCAGCACTTACCTTTGTTAAGTGGATGACCCAGCCTTCCAGAACCGCTCAGTGGAGTATCGGCACCGGCTATCTTGCTACAGGTCCGGACGCCTATGATACTGCTGAGATGAAGAAATATGTCAAAGACTTTCCGCCGGCAGCAGTTGCCAGGGATCAGCTTAAATATGCTACAGCTGAATTGTCGGTGCATGACAACGGACGGATTTATAAAATTGTTAACGATGCAATTCAGTCTGTCCTGACTGGAGCCCAGTCTCCTAAAGATGCCTTGAGCGGAGCTCAGAGACAAACCGACCGTATTTTGAAGCGTTATCGTTAATTCTTTATCTGATCAGGGAGGCGCCAGAGTGCATCTCCTCTGATCAGTTTTCTTTTTAATGGTTTTGCCATGAGGACTGTAAATATCATCGAGACACTGGGGGCCTGGATGCTCGGTGCACTCTGGCTTTTGCCAGTGGTGTTCGCCTTCTGGAGTGCATTGCATCCCGCTGAATTTTCAACGAATTTTGAACTTTTTTCCCCGCTGACACTGGACAATTTCACCAGGGCCTGGGGATATGCACCATTTCCCAGATACCTGTTAAACACATTTTTTCTAGTGACGATGATCTTGATTGCTCAATTTATCTTGTGCACTCTCGCGGCTTATGGTTTTGCCAGATTCGATTTTTTCGGGAAAAATGTCATTTTCGCATTGGTCCTGCTCCAGTTGATGATCATGCCGGAAGTACTTCTCGTCGAGAACTACCGTACCATAAGCAGCATGGGATTACTTGATACTATTCCCGCTATCGGTCTTCCTTATATGGCTAGCGCTTTTGGTATTTTTCTATTGCGACAGTCTTTTAAAACCATTCCCAAAGAACTCGTTGAGGCTGCTCAGGTGGAAGGTGTTTCCGCACTTGGTATTTTATGGAAGGTCTATGTCCCACTGGCTAAATCGACCTATATTGCATATGGACTAGTCTCTATTAGCTATCACTGGAACAATTTTCTCTGGCCTCTGGTTGTTACCAGCTCAGTCAACAGCCGTCCCCTGACTGTGGGGTTGGCCATCTTCGGCGCTCCGGAATCCGGGGTCAACTGGTCGATAATCACGGCTGCGACAGTCATGACGATGTCGCCTTTGTTGCTGGCTTTTATCCTGTTCCAGCGTCAATTTGTTCAATCGTTCATGCATTCAGGTATAAAGTAGTGTTTTGCCCGATAACCAAGTCTAACTTGAGATAAAGAATAAACCATGCCAGCAATTCGTTTGAGAGACATCTATAAAAGCTGGGGCAGTTTCCAGGCCCTGAATAATATCAATATCAGCTGTGCAAAAGGGACACTTCTTGTTCTTCTTGGACCTTCAGGCTGCGGCAAGTCAACCACTCTCCGCCTCATTGCCGGCCTGGAGACACCAACATCCGGAGCGGTGGAAATCAACGGTAGGGATGTCTCGAATCTTCCTCCGGTTAAACGCGATATCTCCATGGTTTTCCAGAATTATGCACTATTCCCGCATTTAACTGTCGCCGAAAATATACTCTTTGGCCTCAAGGCCCGCAAAGTATCAAAGCCGGAGCAGAATAAACGGCTAAAAAATGCAGCAGACATTCTTGGTATGGAAGAATTTTTGAAGCGAAAACCCGCTCAGCTCTCCGGCGGACAACGCCAGCGAGTAGCCCTTGGACGTGCCATTGTCGCGCAGGTACCGGTCTGTCTTATGGACGAACCACTTTCCAACCTTGATGCTAAGCTCAGGCAGGAAATGCGCCAGGAAATACGATCACTGCAGCAACGCCTTGGCATGACAATGGTATACGTTACTCACGATCAGGTTGAGGCGATGACCATAGCGGATAAAATCATCCTAATGAATGACGGGAGGATAGAGCAGCACGGAACCCCCGAGGAATTATATAACCGTCCGGCCACAGCGTTTACTGGAGGGTTCATAGGCAACCCTCCCATGAATATTCTGAAGTCGAACCCGGAAATTGTGGCAACCTGCGGTGCCGACATACCGGAAAGCCTTATCTGTCAAGACATTTTGGTTGGAGTCAGACCTGAAAATATTGAGGTTTCCACAAACTCCGGGTTCGAAATAGTGGTTTCCGCCACCGAATATCTGGGAGCAGACACACTGATCGTCGGTCGTTCAAACGACCAATCCATTATCCTGACAACTAAGGGTAAGTCAACCATTTCGATGGGCGAGCGATTAAGAATCGGATGGAGTTCAAAACGTACCCATTTGTTTTCAGCTTCAACCGGAAAAAGAATCGAGACGATCAACCTGGGAGAACAATCATGAAACCGAGCTTGCAGTTGCGTTATTGGAATCATATAAATGGTTGGCTCTTAGTACTTCCAGCCGTATTCATGATTGGCCTGTTTACCCATTACCCCATCGGCTCCACCATTTACCATAGTCTGTTTTCCACTGGAAATGCAGTTCATCCTTCCACCTACATCGGTTTGGAAAATTATACCTTTCTCTTAAAAGATGCTATTTTCTGGAAAGTCCTTAAGAACAACATGATCTATTCTATGTGTACGGTCCCCTTAAGTATTGCATTTGCCCTAGGAATGGCGCTTTTGATCAACCTAAATATTAAAGGACGCTCCCTGGTACGTATGTCTTTTTTCACCCCCACCGTCCTGCCCATGATTGCGGTCGCAAATATCTGGCTATTTTTTTATACACCGGAATATGGATTATTCGACCAGGTATCCCATTTTTTTGGAGGAAACAGCCACAACTGGCTGGGCAATCCCAATAGCGCCCTGTACTGCCTCATAGTCATGGTGATATGGAAAGAAGCTGGGTTTTTCATGATCTTCTATCTGGCTGCCCTGCAGCAACTATCCCCCGAACTCAAAGAGGCGGGAGTAGTGGAAGGGGCCGGGAGTTGGTATTACTTCAGGCGTGTGACCTGGCCCCTGCTTATGCCAACCACCCTGTTCATTACAGTTAATGCGGTTGTCAACTCCTTTAAGCTGGTGGATCATCTGGTAATAATGACCAAGGGAGGTCCCGACAATGCAAGTTCTCTTCTTCTCTACTACATCTATGAAAATGCCTTTAGTTTCTGGGACACCTCCTATGCTGCCACACTAACGGTTGTTCTGGTCCTTATCCTGGCTATCTTCACCATTATTCAGTTTGCAGTTGTAGAAAAACGGATACACTATCAATAGACTGGCCCAATTTTCAATAAACGATCAGCCACTGTATAATCTATTATTTTATAAATAAAAAACCGTGGACTCGAACTTATAACAGGAACATTAAATCAGCCATAAAGTAACAACTTTCGATGGAGCCAATACAAGATTTTCCCAGCACATCTAAACACCAGATTACGTACGTGCTCACGAGATATCGATGATACCCTCACCAATGACGGTTACCTGCCGGCAATTGCCTATAGCGCAATGGAACATTTGCAGCAGGCCGGCATCAAAGTTTTCCTAATAACAGGAAGACCAGCCGGCTGGTGCGATCATATTGCCAGGATGTGGCCTGTCGACGGAGTGATTGGCGAGAACGGAGCGTTCAATTTCTACTATGACCATGTCAAGCGTAAAATGATCCGTCGATACTGGCGGACTGAAGAGCAACGAAAAATTGACCGACAAAAGCTTACCCAACTCCAGGAGCTCATACTCTCAAAAGTGCCTGGCTGCGCAATATCCGCTGATCAACAATACCGTGAGGCTGTTCCCGCATTGTCTAACGTTGAGGTGGATCGAATCGTTCTAATTTTTCAAGAGATTGGTGCCGTTGCCAAGATCAGTTCCATCCATGTGAATGGGTGGTTTGGTGACTACGATAAGATGGCTATGACAAAACGTCTTGTTAGAGAGATCTTCCAACTGGATCTCGGCAGCAACAGAGAATCTGTTCTTTTCTCCGGCGATTCCCCCAGTGATGCACCTATGTTTACTTACTTTCCCCATGGGGT
This sequence comes from uncultured delta proteobacterium, assembly GCA_963709745.1. GTDB lineage: Bacteria > Desulfobacterota > Desulfobulbia > Desulfobulbales > Desulfocapsaceae > Desulforhopalus_A. Next base: position 284,156 of record CAVPXN010000011.1, on the reverse strand, counting down.
TGGAGTTGCCAATATCTTACATTTCCTAGATGACCTGTCTACTAAACCTGTCTGGGTCACCCGGGAAGAAGGAGGGTACGGCTTCGCTGAGATGGTTGATGTACTGCTGGACGACTGACTCTCTCAAATGCACATCTTGGTAAATACCGCAACTATGACAAACCGAGCATCAAAAATTTTTTTTGACAAAAACGACTACCAGCTCCTCAGCATTGTTAATGATGTTTTGGAAAGAGGACCAAAAACTCAGGCACTCCGCTCGCTTCTTGTTGAATATATGCATCCGCATGGTATCAAGGAAATGGCAGCACCCCGTGGATTACGGATCGCATATGCCATTGCTGGTTTGCTCGGATCCTTTGAAAAAGGCAAAGCCATTGACAGGATAAAAGCCCTGCGATCCTTACGTGACGAAGTGTTCCTTTCTTCTCCGATTTTTTATCAGAAAAATACCGCAAGAGTTCTCCTGCAGATCATGAAGGAGCTTGTACGCAGCAGAGACAATAATCTCCGTCAACTCAAGCTCGCCCATGATTTCCGCATGGTTTTTACGGGGAGTCCGCGAAAGGTGAGGGCGGAGTTGGCAAAGTACCATCTTATTGAAATGCCGGAGGAATGGAATCAGCTTGCCTTTGACGATCGTGTACATGATGCCAATACCAAGGGAAGAAAATCTCCCACTCATCTGGTGATGGATGCCTGGATTAAGGGAATCCGTTACTTGACGGTGGTGTACTATAATTACGTCCGTCCTGAAGTGGTCGAGGAACTGATTGAGGCCAGTTCGATCCTCGACATCCGAGTTCAGGTCGGTATTGAGATGTCGGTCCGGTCCCTTGATAAATATGCTCGCTTCACCTGGGAGCCTCATGGGTTTCATGATAATCGGGCTTTCTTGCAGTTCCTCCAGGAAGATGCGGTAAGGCATTTAATGGACGAAGGCAGGAAAGTTTCCGAATACCAGCAGAAATATGTCTTCGATGTACTGCAGGTTTTTAACGGCAGGCATAGGATGATGCTGGGTAAGAATCTTAAAATATCGCTTGAACCTCTGACCGTTGAAGATTTTATACATTTTGTCGGGACAGGCCAGCCCTCAGTATTGCATCTCGCCAGATTTATTCATAATGCCATCCTCTATCGAATCAAGAACAATTTCTCGGGCATGTCTGAAAACCAGCAACAGGAAGAATGGTTTGCATGCATCAAAGATCTCAGCGTTGAAAGAATCATTAACGATTTCCTAATACCGACACACAATCCGGAAGTTGCCGATCCAAATGTACCGCAAAATAGGCCTGATCTCCCGCAACTCCTGCAATATACTCTTCTTGATTTGCTCGTTAGATTGTCGTCTCTTCATTCCAGTTCGAAATTTATTCTGAATCTTGGTAACCTCTCGGTTCAGGACACTCTGCAGCTGCTTTATGCCGGAGCGGGGAGGATTACCCATATAGAAGTGTACAATCTCAAGAACGCAGTCCTTGATCCAAGTCCTATAGAAACCGACGGCCTCCCACATGGCGAGGTAAAGCCTTTAAGCCGGGAGAATAGCGAGAAACATTACAAGCTGATAACTGACCTGCAAAAAGCCCTTAGTGAGGATAATGTAATCAATCTGAAGGCTGTGATTCGGGCAATCATCCATGATTATGAAGAACAGTGCCAATCACTGCCAATACAGGGGGATACTGAGGTTATGGAAAAGCAAGATGCCGACAAGTCAATCCATCTGCATCAGCAGATGGAGGCCAGGAGACTAGAACTGCTTGATATTTTGTCAAATCTTGAAACATTACACAATTACTACAAAAAGAAAACACTCGGTTCGCGTATTGGCTCCGGTTCAACAGGACAGGCCGAACATCAGCATGGGATGGGGCTTGTTGTCCTGGATACATTACCTGCCCGGGTGCGAAAATCATTTTATAAGACAAAGGGGCAAAAGGACCGAACGAGGATTCCGGTGAATGCTCTTTTGACGAAGAATACCCATCAACAACTCCACAACTCTTCAGCAACGAATGCTAACGTAACCTGGCGAAGAAAATTGCCATTTTGCAAAAGATCGTGCGGTAGTCAATGGCTGGACTGGAGTCTCGACGGCATTCAAGTTGACGTTCACAGGGGTGGCAACATCGCCACCCTCGGTGGGATAAACAAAAGCGTCGACAACGATCTTTGGGACACCGATTCTTTAGCGGAGGAGAATGTCCGCGAACCATGGAAATATCTCAATACAAATCTGAAAAATACCCTAAAAGTATGCATCGGCTTTATTCCTGCTTTTCTGACCTTTATGCTGACTAAAGATTGGTGGGTGCTCGCGTATCTGGGTGCCTTCATCTGGTTTGGAATCACCGGAGCACGAAATATTATTCAGTCAGTCCTAGGTGGCGGCGGCTTACGCAGATCTCCACTTTTGCCTTGGAATTCGCTGGTTAGCTGGAGCAGGATATCCGACTCATTACTCTATACGGGTTTTTCCGTACCTCTCCTGGACTATCTGGTTAAAACAATATTGCTTGACCGGAATCTCGGCATTACAACAGGAACAAATCCAATATTGTTGTATACGTTTATGGGACTAGCCAATGGCATTTATATATCGAGTCACAACGCTCTACGCGGTTTGCCTAAAGGTGCCACTATCGGGAATTTTTTCCGTTCTATTATGGCAATTCCGGTAGCAATTTTGTTAAACACCTTTATTGGCATGCTACTCGAGGGTGCGGGTATTCCCGATGTGACTGGTGCTCTGCAGAAATGGGCGGCTATAATAGCTAAATTTGCCTCCGATTGTGTGGCTGCGGTAATTGAAGGACTTGCGGACCGACAAACCAATATCCGCGAACGAATAGCCGCTTACCAAACCAAAATTTCACAATTATTCGCCGTATTTTCACGATTGGATATGCACTTCCCGGAACAGGATGTGCTGGAGATGCTGCAATCGCCGAAGATTATGATGAAGACATTGGGCAAAGAGGCGCAGGATTTGACCAAACTTATAATTGTCAATGCCTTGGACCTCATGTATTTCTGGATGTATCAACCACGAGCCCGCAAAGCCTTAACAATTATATCTCAGAACATGTCCCAGGAAGAATGGCTAATTTTTTACAGGTCTCAACTGATACTCAAACGGCACAGAGAGATTAGTCAGGTGTTTGTCGATGGTCTGGTTGGGAAAAACTTTAAAAAGGCACTCAGTTTTTATCTAGCCCTGTCGAAAGAGCACTTAACGGATTTGAAGAGACTCGGTGACAGACGAAACAATACTCGTCTGGAGAAATATTTTGGATAATTCAACGAGATGCACTGTATCTACTGAAGTTACGTTTGGAGGCGGGTTCAGTGCTATACTGATGATAAACCAGAGGTGCAATAGAAATAAGGTAAACATGCAGACCTGCTTAAATGGTTAACATTGCCAATACTAGCCTCTGCCATCGTGATATCGTGTGATCCTGCAACCTCTCATGGAGCAGATCGAATTTCCACCTGATCCCAAAGTAAGCTCACAATGGAGCATCTAATGAGTTAAGATTGTTCCAGAGAATCTATCCAGACAATTGCTCCATTTCTGACCATCGTCGGCGTTGATACCACTTTCATGTCAAGCATCTGAACAAGCTGCCTCTTCACAATTTCACACAAGATATTGTCCCTTGTGCCCGAGTCCGGTGAGCCACATTCCCTGAATCAAGCAACTGCTTCAAAAATGTTGCTGCCGTTCCCCCCAACCCAACGGATCAAAGAACAAGTGATAAAAGCGGACTTTTTTTGGGCAGGGCCCCGTGGCTGCCGCAAACATATGGCCCAGCCATCGGGGATGTGTCTTCGAGCCGGTGCCTCACACCCCTCCCAAAGAATCCACTTTACCCACTTTGTTTTGGCCCGGCTAAAAATGGCCAGCAAAATATAGTGGCTTCTTTTGCATCAGGCCTTGCAGTAGTCACTCGATCCCTTCAAAAGAAAGTCCTGTGGATTGGCCCCCAATGAAGCGCCGTCGAGATCTAAGGCACCACGAAGCTGATGGGCAAGTGGTAAAAGTGGGTTTTTGGGGGAGTGCAACCTTTGAATCAGCGCCGCCCCCGGAGCCTCACAAAACCCACTTTTGTCACTTCGATCCATCACAGAATCGTCAGTGTGCTTGCGGCTGTATGCTTTTCCCCTCAACCCGCAATATGGGCGTTATTTTCGTTGCCGCGCTCTGTTTCTTATACCCCATACCTGTGAATTTGATTCTGGTCCTGATCGGGATTGCATATTATAAATGGAGATTTTTGTGAATAATATTTAATGCATAACTTACTTGTTCGTGCGTGTGTCGGTTCGGGAATCATTACTTCGAAGACCTAGAGACCACGAGCAGGAACCGGGGCAGAGGTGGATTTTAGGAGCGTCGACCGGAGGTGGAAAAGCCGGTAAAGGTGGTAGGGGGCGAGAAATCCATGCGCTGCAAGGACTCGTGGTACACCGGCCTGACTCCTCCTTCGCCGCCTTTCCCGCCCCATTTCGGCGCCGTCGAGTTTTGCAAAAAATGCCCCAGAGTGCCACTTTCGGCCCGGCCATCACAACCCCCATGGCGGGTACTCCGGCGGTCGCCAGGGGTGCATTCTGGGACAACTCCGGGGGAAACTGGCCTACGCCCCTCGGTTCGGTACTTCGGAAGATGTAGTGGATTTAATTGGAAGTCCTAGTAAATTGATGGTTTTGGGGGTCATTTTAATGACGGTTGGATATGTGAAATACTTAAGCTGTATTCACTGTATTATATGGAAAATGAAAATTGAAGCGCTTTGGAATGTGTCAAACAAATTGTGTATAAAAAGCTTGTGAAGACCTCGACGAAAGATAGGGTGTGTGAGCTAATTGTTCGTATCTGGCTGAAATGTTTTTTGAAATCGTCCTTAAAGAGAAAATATTTATCCGGTCATCTCCTGACATCTGACCCTAGGTGTTGGTAATCCAGTAAGATTGTGGAAAACCAGAGATCAGTCGTAAGTAAATCGGTAATTGTCAAATCAATAATAATCGAGTGTATAATATGATGAATAAAAATTGTAGTCGTCTGCTCGTGATTTGTGTCATTTTGGCAATATACAACCACGCAAATGCACTCAATGTTGGTGGTATTATCAACTCAGTTACCACCTGACACTACTTCTAGAGCCATACATAATCGAGAGTCTAGTTCAGATTCATCTGGAGTAACGTCTCACAATAGAACAAGGTGTAATTGTTGTGGGATATGACTCAATGGAATGGCCGATTCCAACTAACCGATAAATAGTGTTCGGAACCCTGGATGTAAATGCGGTTGCAGGGAGTAGGGTGTTATTTGATAATGTGCAAATCAGACCGGCCAACAATTCTGTTTCGAGCGACAATCCCTTCCTCATAGATATTAGTTATGCTGAATTCATTGGAGGAAATCCTTATGCCCCAACAAATGGCACCTATGGAAGCCTGACTCTAACAGATTCAATTTTTAATAATGTCGAATATATGTACATATGGTATCTTGCTGATGTTCAAATAGAGCGAAATATCTTTTTAAATTCAGGTGGAATAAAAATTGGCTTCGGTGTCGATTCTACTGCTATTATCCGAAATAATATTTTTAGTAGAATGACAACTGGTCCTGCGGTATATATTTGGGATGGTTTCGATTCTTCACAGGCAATTGTTGAATTCAATAGCTTTATGGACGTAGGTACGACAGCTTTGAGTTTGGCCGGGGGGGTTGATGGATGTGCAATAATTGGCACAAAAAATTGGTGGGGAACGACAGATACTTCATAATCGAGACGATGTCTATGAAGAAATGATGACCTATCTGTTGCTAACTTCATCGATTATTTACCAATCCTGACGGTGCCGCATCCTAATACACCTGTCTTCCACGTCAATACCCAACCAATTGCAAATGCAGGACCCGACCAAATAGTCTTTAATGCAATCACTCTTGATGGCTCACAATCATCAGACCAAGAAGACGATTTATTAATTTACTCATGGGCAGTAACCAATAAAAAGAATGCAACTGCTCCCGAAATTTATTCAGGCAGTTTGGTGACCATCAACAACCTGCAGGCAGGGTTTTATAATGAGATATTAACCGTTACTTACACTGATAGTTTATCCGATACTAGTCCAATGATATTTATTGCTACAGGCACTGTAGCGGGTGATATTAACGCCGATGGAAAAATTGGACTTGAGGAATCAATAAATGCGCTGAAGGTTACAGCTGGAGAGACCGGTATAAACTAATTTGAGCATGATTGAAGAAATCAGCAAAACATCTTTAGAACGGCCCCCAGACAACCAACCGGCCCTGCCATGACGGACCCCATGGGCGACTCCCGGCGTGCGTCCAGGTGTCCAGTTTTTGCCGTTCCTCGGGCAGCTGGGAGTTGCGCCGCCACCCACCGAACTGTTAGTGGCCCCGGTCGGGTTTTATGAACAGGAAATGATAGGGATTAATCGGGAAGTGCTTGTTTTTGGGATGTTTTCTGGGCTTATTAATATTGTCGTTTTGGTCGTTTTGGCCTTCTAAGATCTATGATACAGGAGTAGTCTTAGCCTGGTAGGTGTGTTTTTCTATCGAAGCTCGCCAAAGGACACCTTCCCATACCGAGTTGCTGATTTAGTCAAAATCAGAAATAATGCTTTCACTGACTTTTAGTCCGAACTGCCAGCAGCATTCCTCAAGCCATTGATCGCCTCGGCCAGGCCAACCTTGCCATCACCATTGACATCACTATCGGCGGCAGTTGTATCGACCGGAATGATTCCCGCAATGACTTGAAGAGCAAGAATGGCATCGGAGAGGTTAACAAAACAATCTTTATTAATATCACCGAAAGCACCTCCGCCGCGAACCGCACGCACACGAAAGATACTCTCTTTAAAGCCAAAGAAGTCGTAACCATCACCGAAATAGGAGAACCATGCGTAGTCCGGACGGTATGCGTAGGTAGTAGACGACCAGAAACCGGACGAGAACGATGTATCTACAAAAACAGGTTCGATGGCCGGAACATAACGGCTGTAATCAACGAGAGAAAGCAGTTCGTTTTTATTCGGCAGACGCCAGTCAGAATGTCCCGCTAGACTTAGTTTTTCGCTGGCGGCAAGGGCATCCTGCCAGTTATAGATATCAATATAGACGCCGTTCACGGTCTCATTCATCATCGCCTTCTGCCATTGCAGGCAGCTGGCGGTATCGGTTATCGTGCCGTCATTGTTGTCGACGAATCTGGTCTCTGGTGGATTCTGTTCGCCGCGAACCGCACGCACAGAATAGCCTTGCGTCTTTGGACCGGCTATGTCAGCGTAGCCATTGTTGGGCTCGACGCGCCACGCGTATTCATAAAGTTGCGCGTTAGTAATAGAAGACCAGTAATAATTATCGCTTGTTGATGTAAATATCGGGTCAATAGCCTTATTGAATCGGCCCAAATCGATCAAGGTCTTCAACTCCTTGATCGTCGGCATGCGCCAGTTTGTGTAACCACCAAAGCCACTGCCGCTATTGAGTTGACTAATGAAATCCTCTGTATCGTTGGTACCACAGGTACCTGCACTCCCACCATTGGTTGCCGCATTGGTGTCACACCAAGTATAGGTGTTGTCGGCATCATTGGGATTACCATAATTCTTCACTCCATTCATGCTGTTCTTCATCTCCCAGATCAGGCCAGTGACATTATCCTGGACCATGATGCCGCCACTGAGTAAAGTGTAAGAACGGGCCGGGCCGGTGTACTGAGCGTCCTGATTATGAAAAGCTTCCCCTTGTGCTGGGCATGGAATTTCCACAGAGTTATTGTAGCATTTGGTCTGGCCAGTGTCAGGCCACGTAGAAAAAGCAGCGCCACTATTGTTGCCGCCCATAGCAGGAACGGCCAGAAATATAAACAGAAAGAAAACACACGTAGTCAATTTTAGTCGATTCATCGCCGTACTCACGTTCATCGTTCTCTCCACCAATATTCCTGCAAAATAACTTCAGTCACCTCGCTCATATTTATGCAGTTAATAGCATTAATAATTTGCCGAGTAAATGACTATCTTTTTGGGATTATTCAGAGATGAATTCCTCGTTTTCTCATCAAACGAATAGAGTGTATAGCTAGCCACAAAATGAAAGCTCTGGAGATCGGCATCTTATTACACCTCTCAAATCAAACCCCTTCCAAAGATTGTCTTGCAGGTTACTTCCAAAAACGAGATGCTTCTAATCATGGTTATGACTGCCTGTTGTTGACTAAAAAGCCATGGAATCCCTTACTCCGCTTACTTGACATTCGTGATGATATCAGCGTTGGAGATATAAAAAAAAACGGCTCGGGAAAATTTCGATTGGAATGAAATCGGAAATGTGAATAGTTAGATGGCACTGAAGGCCATTTAAACTATAATCAGCGAATTTAAGGTTGTTGATTCGAACACTTACTTCTTCCCTGATGACCTCACTTACTCCTGGCATCTATTGAGCTTGAATAAATACGGAATTATGTGTAGTTAAAGAATTACGATGAGATTTTTTGATATCTAACGAATGAGGTGTGTCCTGACAGCTATTTTTGTGGAATGAATTCTTCTAATGGGAGGTGTCTGATGGGATTGGTTATTTTCAGCAAAATAGTTAGAATTACTCTTTTCTCTCTGTTTATCATTTTATTGCCATTATCGTGCATGGGCTATGTACAAGGAGACATCAACAGCGATGACAAAATCGGCCTGCAAGAATCAATTTATGCACTTCAGGTTGCCGCTGGTGCAGCGATTCCACTTTCCGGTACAACAATTAATGTTCCAGCGGACATACCAACTATTCAGCAAGCAATAGATGCAGCCAGTAACGGTGATACCATTAGTATTGCTGCGGGCAATTATTCGGGAGCACTGACAATCTCTGGCAAAACACTTGTTTTGTTGGGGGCCGGTACAGCATCGACTTTTATTGATGGTGGGACTGCGAGTGCAATTTTAGTGGATCATAGTCCCGGTGTTTTGATAGAAAATTTAACGGTACAAAAAGGTGTTAAAGGTATTTATGCCATAAATAATTCTCATGTTGAAATCAAGCAGGTAATCGTTAAGGATTGCACAGATCGTGGTATTCAAATAGAAAATAATTCCAATGCAGAGATAAGGGATAGCACCATCAACAATAACGGTCGGGATGGACTTGGCGTGTTGCTAAACTCGAGTGTCTACATCGCTGGTGCGGTTACGATAAATGACAATGTTCGTTATGGTTTACAACTCATTCTAGGCTCAACAGCTTTAATAGACGGTTCGACCTTTACCAGCAGCGGAAACAATAATAGCGGTATATCTGCAGTTTACAATTCCAGTCTGTACGTAAATACCTCAAACCTCTCGTTGAACACCAATGCAGTCTATGGCTTACATGTTTCAGGTTCATCCAGCCTTGGAATATCAAATGGTTCAAGCCTTACTGTTGAAACCAGTGGAGAAACCGGAATTGGAATCTATGGTGGATCTCGACTGTACTCAGAGGGGGCCATTACTATTCGGGGATCGGTGATAAACGGATTGGAAGCAGCAGGCGCTTGCGACGTTTCTCTTTACGGCGACGTGTTAATCGACAATTCCGGCGCGACAGGATTTATGATCAATCGTACATCTGCTGCCTATATTGCTGCTAAGCTTGAAGTTTTAAACACAGTTGGATACGGTATTGGTGTGACCCGTAGCTCGTCGTTTATGACGAAGGATAGTGCAAATGTTATAGTCAAAGGGACCTTGGGTGATGGAGTTGGTATTGATATAGGGGATTGTTCCGTCTTAAGAGCTCAAGGAGGAACTTTTGAAATCAAAGATAATGTTGGTTTCGGTGTAGAAGTTGGAAGAAATTCTACACTAGAACTTCGCCAAAGGGGCAGTGGACTCAACGTAACAATCAGTGGCAATTCCAAAGGTATTGATGTCTATGAACAAGGCACCCTTAGAACAGACGCAGTACTTTTAATTACCCATAATAGAGGGGATGGTATACACCTCTCGGGCGGTTCAGTGGCCTCGCTGAGAAACATCTCTATCGAGAACAATGATGGATGGGGTATCAGTGCTGATGATGGTGCAGGTATAAATGTCTCCGGCGCGACCATTCAATTTAACGGTCCAGTTCTTATAGGAGTCGATGATCCGGTGAAGAATATAGTTTTAGGATTTGGAGCAAGATCGACTATTAACAGCAGTACCATAGGAACACCATTGGTTTGTGACTCTTCGGTTATTAGCCGTAGCGATGATCCCAATGATGATTGCCCCTGATCCATCAGGACAGATCACTGAGCGTAAAAACAGGTAACCGGAGTATTGGATATTCGCGATGGCATCAATAATTCCTGCTCTCGAAAATTCTCCGGTCGTACTCCGGTCATCTAAGACTAGCTGAAATGTCTCGGCCTGAACCAGAAAAATTGCATCCTGGCTAATTTGGACAGACTTACAGAAGCCTTAAATCTGTATGTCGGCTGATGTAAATGTGAAGACCGGAAGATAGCGGATGCGGCCAGAGTGTTACTCGCCAGACTGGATCGATACGGAAAACGGCTCGGTATGGAAAAGAACCAGAGATGATGTTGAATGATACAAATGCAGTTGCTTTTTAAGCAACTTTGGGTATTATGTCGTCGCCGCTTGTGCTAAGATCGTAAGCAGTGCAACGCTCATCATCTCAGGTACCATGCGCCAGTAGCTCAGCTGGATAGAGCAACGGACTTCTAATCCGTAGGTCGCAGGTTCGAATCCTGCCTGGCGTACCAATAATGAAAAAAGCACCTGCGAAAAACTTCTGCAAGTGCCTTTTTATTGATCATGATTGATCCTTCTTATTCGGGTTACGTCATTACTCCATAGCGAAATTCTGTGGTTTTCCGCTGTTTGTTCTGCTGTTTGGTTCCTTTTTGCTGCTGTACCGGCTTGACTCTTTTGGCAATCATTTTCTGGTTGCCGGAGTGGCACTCGAACTCGACAATAGCGCCTGCCTTTAAAAATTGACAGTTGATCAAGTCGGCTTTATTAACTATTATGTCTGGGCCATTGCCGTTGTCGAGTATTCCGGATTGCTTATCGCGGAACCATTTTTTCACGAATGTCTGCAAAAAATCTCCTTTAATGTGTATGGGTGCGTGCACCATCGAGTTAGGAAAGGTGCTTCAGAAACATAATTTTGATAGTGTAATCAGAACAATATTTATGCTGTTATTAAATCACTTCTGTTTGGATTCCCGGCACTTTTATCAGGTATTTGGCGCCTTGCGCAATTGAAACCTGCCTTTTTCCTTCAAAAATTACCTTGATGGTGCCGCAAGTATCTACGGTAACAATTTTACCAATACCCCAATCTGCTTTTGCTTTGTGTCGGACATTCTCTCCTGCATATAAGTTGGCTTTCATTGGTGCCTCCGGGAAAAAGAATTGTACGTATACACAACATTGTATACATTTATCAAATAAAAGCTCTCACTCTTTAGCAAAAGAAAAAAGAAATGGAAAATACCGATTCTGAAAAGTTGGTTTCTGTTCTTCGAATGTATGCAAAATGGGCAACGGTCTGCCTATAAAATATCAAGCTTATAAGGGGCTGCAAAATATATGTGTCTTAAATTTTGTGTCAGGTTTTTTTTCCGGATATTGGGAGTCTTGCTGAGTATCGTCGTAATTGACGTTTCCCTGCCTGGGGCAGCAACGTATCCTCTGCCGCCGGCGGATGTTGATCTTATCGGTGAAACCCTGAATGTACAGGCTCGTGCTGAAGATACTTTGCTCGATATAGCCCGTCGTTATGACCTGGGGCAGGATGAAATACTGCTGGCCAACCCAGATGTCGACCGGTGGATACCTGGTGAAGGAACAGAGGTAGTTTTGCCCACACGGTTCATTCTTCCCCGAGCCGACAGAAAGGGCTTGGTGCTAAATCTCCCCGAGATGCGCCTCTACTATTTCTATAACAGTGAGTTGACGCGCAAGCCGGAGGTAATTTCGTATCCGGTGAGCGTTGGCCGCATGGATTGGAACACTCCTCTAGGAATGGCAACAATTGCCCGGAAGGATCGAGATCCTTCATGGTATCCGCCGGAATCTCTAAAATTAGAAGCCATTGAAAAAGGCGATCCCTTGCCGGATGTCGTCCCGGCTGGTCCGCAAAATCCGCTGGGTCGTTATGCCCTGCGTCTGAGCATTCCCGGTTATCTGATTCACAGCACGAATAAGCCATTTGGGGTGGGCATGCGGGTGACCCATGGCTGTGTGCGGATGTATCCCGAGGATATCGAAGAGTTTTTCCCTCTTGTCCCGGTTAATACGATGGTCCAACTGGTGAATCAGCCGGTCAAGCTCGGCTGGCAGAATAAAACTCTGTTTCTCGAGGTGCATCCTTTGATGGCAGAGGATCAGGAGAAGGAGCAGGACATCTCTTGTACAGCCTATAAAATGATCTTAAATGCAATCGAGAATAAGGATGCTATACTTGATATCAGTAGGATAAAAAAAGCACTGGAAGATAAGAACGGCATTCCCGTTCCAATCACAACTTTTATCGCCGACGGCTTTGAGTTTTAATGGTGTTGTGATAGCTGTGCTGTTGTTTCTCGCCAGGACGCCCCGTCAGATTTTACGGGGCATCCTCAATACTACGCCCTGAATATTATTTGTACATAGCTTTTTTAAACATCCGGTCGAGCTTTTCTTCCGTAGCGGCGGAAGTAGCTTTGGCATCGTCAGCCGCGGTTTTGGCCTCTAGGGCAATAGTCTTGGCTTCGTTAGCAGTCGCTTTTGCTTCATTTGCGGTTTTTAAGGCCATCTCTGCCGTTGAGTTGGTTTGTTGAAGGCTAGACCTCGTCATATCCAAATCTTTGTTTGAGGCACACCCTGTCAGGCCCATTGCAATGAATAAAGCTAAAAGTGTAACGGTTTTTTTCATGGCACCTTCCTCCTTGTTAAGTTTTTAAGCATCCTTATTGCGCACATTGCCAAGTAATTCTCTAGCAATCCACCTAAAATAAGACCGAGCCACGCGATAGGCTATATTTATTTTTATATTGTAACAAGAAAAACTACATCAGCGGATTTCAACTGAAGTTCCTATCTTTACCCAGGTGGAGAGACGCTCAATTTGCTCGTTGGTCAGTGCGACACAGCCATTCGTCCAGTTGAATTGTTCATGGATGGTTTTATCGCCTTTGCCGATACCATGTATACCCAGATTCCCACCGAGAAGGGTATTTTGAGGAGGGAGGCGGCCTGCTGCCAGGGCCTGACTGATTCGGTTCCAGGTTTTTTGGTCCAGTGCGCCTGCCTCTAGAGCACGGTCTGCCTGTTCTATGCCTGGATAAAGTAGACCGAAAAAACGGTGGTAGGAGGTGTCGTCGGTTATCCAGGCAATGATAAAGTGTCCCAGCGGCGTTTTATGATCCCCTTTGCGTCTGTCGATTGTCGTGCCATACTTGCCAATGGCGATATTCCCAAGGTGCAGGGTTTCTTTATTTCCTTGCAATACCTTCAGGGTCAGTGCCTTGGTATCTATTACGATTCGGATAGCATCTTGCGCCGCCATCAATGGCGAAACTTGAAGCATCATTATAAAGAAGGCGCACAGGATTCTGCGGCTTATGTTCATTTATATTCCTCTCTATCTGATAGTCGTCGCCGAAAATGTCCACGGTAAGGCAGGAGAAGACGCATCGATGTCGATGCGCCCTGAAGTCGTTGTTGAAACATACTACTTTTGCAAGCTGCTGACAAAGTGTAACTGTATATGGGAAAATGGTAATAGTCCACTGGAACGCAGCAGGCCGGAAAATCTGGATTTTAAACGTTCAACCAGTGCTCCCATCGTTCAAGCAGGCCTTCGAGTTAAAGTTGGCTATGCGAAGCGGCCTGATCGGACGAAAATGGTTTGCTGGTGAACGGTTGTGCGCCAGGCGAAAAAGAAACAAGGCTGCAGCGTTAAAGGTTTGGCTATGGTTACTGGGTTACAGGCTGTTAAGCTGTTAGGACAGGTCGGTTGACAAAGAAAAACTCCTGGTTATTAAGTGTACTGACTAAGGCATTTAAATTTTTCTGAAGCCTTGATAAATTAATCGGAGCTTCTTATTATTGTATCCGCATGAAAATTTTTTCGTTATTAAAATACCCAATATTAATTCAGAGGATTAAAAATGAATGACTTTTTGAGAATCATTACCCATGCTCGTCGTTTTAAAAGTGCAATAAAGGAATTAGGAATTGAGCAATTAGAAGAGATTAAAATAAAGTTGCAAAAGATTATTGATGATCGAGCAGCTGAAGAAGAGGCGGCTAAAATAGAAAATGCTGAACGGATCGAGAAAATCCGAAAATACCGCGAAGCGCTCGCTGCAGATGGCATAGCTCCGGACGAATTGCAGGAAGGGCTTACTCTGGAAAAGCCGAGTAAACGGCCGCGTCAGCCTAAATATGAGATCTGGAATGAAGCCGGCGAGCATATTACATGGACCGGGCAAGGACGTATGCCTAACGTTTTCAAGGCCCGCATCGATGCTGGTGAAACCCTCGATACATTTCTTATTGACCAGTAAGTCAAGCTATTGAAAAAAGGCCTGACTGTAGTGCAGGCCTTTTTTCAATAGTCTCACCATAAAAGTACTTCTTGCGATATTTCTAAAATTCCTGATCGACCCCCGGAAAACAAGACAAGCCGCGTCCTCCCTCGATTGCAACCTCCTTAATAGGCACACCCCGGGGCGGTGTGCGCCTGCGAATTTATTCTGAAATCCACGTTCCTACGACGCCATCATTTTTTGTTTACCGCGAAAGAAAGCAGTGGAGCATGCTCGAATTTTCTTACTGAATGGTTATCATAATCACCATTAGTTGGTTCAATTGGTATGGAAGTGTCAAAAACCTAAGGAAATTATGGGAAATATTCTTCAAGCGGAAAGTCTAGCCAAATATTATTTTCTTGGTGAAAAGAAAATAATGGTGCTGAGAGATATTACTTTGTCGATAGAACAGGGAGAGTTTGTGGTTATTGCCGGTAGCAGCGGCAGCGGCAAAACAACCTTGCTAAGTTTGCTGTCCGGGCTGGACAGGCCGAGCAGCGGCAGAATCAGTATGGCGGATAGGGATATCACTGATTTAACTGAGGACGAGTTGGCGCCTGTACGCAACACCTTGACGGGGTTTGTGTTCCAGGCTTTTCATCTGATTCCTTCACTTAATGCGATCGAAAATGTTATGTTTCCCGCTGAACTGAAAAAAGATCCGCATGCGCGCAGAAAAGCGCAGGATCTGCTGCATCAGGTCGGGTTGCAGGACCGGGGCATAAATTTTCCCGAGCAACTTTCCGGAGGAGAGCAGCAGAGGGTTGCGATCTGCCGTGCGCTGATAAATGATCCACAGATTATTTTTGCCGATGAACCGACGGGTAATCTCGACTCGGAGAATAGCGCGGCGATCATAAGTATACTGGTCAAGCTGCATCAGGAGCGGCAGATGACCCTGGTTATTGCAACCCATAGTCAATCCCTGGCCGATGGTGCTGATAGGATCGTTCGCCTCCATGACGGCAGGATCGAAAAAGGATGAAAGACGCGATGAATATTCGTTTTTTGATCCGGGAGATTCTGCATAGTAAAAGTCAGGCGGTTGTTTTCATTCTCTGTGTGGGCTTGTCCCTGGTGAGTATTGTCGCGATCAACAGTTTCCGAAATGATGTGCAGCAGTCTCTTGCCAGTGATGCTCGGGACTTGCACGGCGGTGATGTTATCGTCCATTCGCACTATGCATTTTCCCCAGCCTTGCAGCAAGAGATTGATGCGCTCGCTGCAGAGCCGGGGATTAAAGCCGTTTCGACCTGGGAGTTCTACTCCGTTGCGAGAAGAGTGGATGGCAAAGACTCACTGTTTAGCAACATTAAGGTAGTAGAAGAGGGATATCCTTTCTATGGCGCGGTGGAGTTAGCCTCCGGTCGCAACTTTTCGTCCATTCTGCATCCGGGTCAGGTCATTGTCGCCCCGGAAATACTTGAGCGGCTGGGTCTGACCGTAGGCGACAGGCTGCTGCTGGGCGAAAGCTCTCTGGTGATCGTCGATGTGGTCGTGCGGGAATCCCTACGACCGGTAGACTTTTTTAATTTTGGCCCGAGAATTTTGGCATCTTCTGCTGATCTGACGAAGATGGATCTGGTTAAACAAAGCAGCAGGGTGCAGTATGAAACCCTTTTGCAAATTGAGGATCCAGCTCGCATCGATACGGTCGCCAAACGGCTGCAGGAAATTTCCATTTCAGGGCAGGAACGTGTCGCCACCTATGCGACGGCGAGTTCGCGAGTGAAACGTTTTTTTGATAATTTGTTGTTTTTTTTATCTCTGGTTTCGGTTTTCACCTTGCTTTTGGCCGGCATCGGCATGCAGAGTTCGCTTGCTGCACTTCTCCGCCGAAAAGAAAAAAGTTTTGCCATCCTTCGCTCGTTGGGAGCGACCGGTTCTTTTTTGTTACGCCACTATCTGGTGATCATCCTTTTGCTCAGCAGCGTAGGCTGCGCCTTGGGCATCGCATCGGGGCTACTGCTCGAAAAAAGCTTTACCACTCTTTTTGCCGGCCTGCTGCCGGAACAGATCAATCTTGGCGGCTCGTTTCTTGATGTCCTGGAAGGAATGGGGCTCGGTTTGATGGTGGTGAGCTTTTTTACTTTTTTGCCGCTCAGCCGGATAAAAAATATCAAACCGGCAGCGGTTTTCCGCAAAGATAAAGACAACGGACGACAGGAACGGGGCGCCTATGTGCTGATTGGCTGCGGCCTCATTTTGCTTACCGGGCTGGTCGTCCGACAACTCGACGACCTGCGAATCGGATTATACTTTATCGGCGGCGTTTTGCTGCTTATCGTTGCGATTTCTGTGCTGATCGCTCTCCTGTTGCTGCTGCTCTCCCGCTTAGCGCCAGATGCCCTGCCGCTGCGGCAGGCAGTGAGGAGTCTGCTGCGGCCCGGCAATGCCACCCGGGCAATAGTCGTGACACTGGCCTCGGCGCTTTCGGTACTACTGACGATTTACCTGATGGAGTACAATCTGCACGCTACCTATATTTCCTCTTATCCAGCTGATGCACCGAATCTTTTCTGTCTGGATATCCAGAAGGATCAGAAAACTCCATTCGTTGAGCTTGTCGGCAGTGAGGTAGAGCTTTTTCCGATTATTCGCGCTCGCTTGAGCTCAATTAATGGCGAGAAAATTCACCGGGAAGAGGAAAGGAAAAAACGCGGAGACAGTCTTACCCGTGAATTTAATCTAACCTACCGACAAAAATTGCTTGATGATGAAATTCTTATCGAAGGTTACGATCTTTTTGGCACGGTGCAGGAAAAGAGCGGCCGTATCCCGGTCTCCATACTCGATACGGTGGCCGAGATGGGGGATATGAAAATGGGCGATGTGCTGCTGTTTAATATCCAGGGTGTGCCGATGCAGGCTGAAGTCAGTTCGATACGCAGTCGGACAAAATCAATGCTCTATCCGTTTTTCTATTTTGTTTTTCCGGAAAAAAATCTGCAAGCTGCGCCGCAGACATTCTTTGGCGCATTGAAGGTAAACAAGAGTGAAATAGCTCAACTGCAAAACACCATTGTTAACCGCTTTCCCAATATCAGCACTATTAATGTCGGGGAGACGGCTGTCGAACTTGAAAAAATCATGCAGAAGTTGTCGATGATTATAAACTTTTTTGCCTCTTTTTCAATACTCGCCGGGGCCTTGATTCTGGTCAGTTCGATTTTGGCCACCAGGATGGCCAGAATTAAGGAGGCGGTTTACTATAAGGTGCTTGGCGCTACTACGTGGTTTGTCCTGCAGGTCTTTTTTCTGGAAAATTTTTTATTGGCTCTGCTCAGTGGAGGATGTGCTATTCTGGTTGCTCAGCTGGGCAGCTGGGGCCTCTGTCGATATTTATTTGCTATCGATTACGATCCGAGCTGGCAGGTAACCCTTATTATGCTGGCTATGACCATAGGTCTCGTTGTTTCGCTGGGGCTGCTCAGTTCGGTGTCGATTTTACGCCAAAAGCCCGTACGATTTTTACGTGAACAGTCATGAGCTTATCGCCTGTATCAAGAGTGATTACAGAACACTAAAAAATTCGACAATGACTGAATATCCTATGATAAAAACACTTTGTGTGATTATGCTCATAATAACGCTCTCGGCAGTAGCCGGCTGCAGCCAGGAACAGCCCCAAAAACCCGAACCAACGGCAGGGCCGATGAAAAAAATTGTCGCCGTGGGTGACAGTCTGACCGCGGCATATGGGCTTGACGAAAGTGCCGGTTATCCAGCTTTGCTGGAAAAAAAGCTGCAGGCTGACGGGTATAATTACCAGGTGGTTAACGCTGGAGTGAGTGGAGAAACCAGCAGTGGTGCTTTGAGCCGTATGGAATGGATACTGACTCTGGAGCCGGATATTGTCATCCTGGAAACAGGGGCCAATGATGGCCTTCGGGGGATTGATCCTCAACTGACGGGAAAAAATATTCGTCGCATCCTGCAGCTTCTCAAAGAAAAAAATGTCGTCGCTTTGCTCGCCGGAATGCAAATGGTCGCCAATCTCGGGCCGGCCTATGTAAGCCGGTTCAATTCGCTTTATCCTCAGCTGGCCAAGGATTTCGATGTACTATTTATGCCGTTTTTTTTAGAAGGGGTGGCGATGAAAAGGACGATGACCTTAAGTGACGGTGTCCATCCCAATGCTGAAGGGTATAAAATTATTACCGAAAATATCTATCCATATGTTGTGCAGGCAATCAAAAAGAGAGCGGCGCAATGAAGGATCGGGCATCAATAGCAACGGCTGCCAATGAAATAATTCTCGAATCGATTTCCGATGGCGTTTTCACTGTTGATCATAACTGGCGAATCATGAGCTTTAACCGAGCCGCTGAAGAAATCACCGGCACCAGTCGCGAGGAGGCGATTGGCCGTTATTGCTGGGAGGTCTTTCGGTCCAATATGTGTGAAGGTAATTGCGCCCTGAAGCGGACCATGAAGGAAGGCAAAACTTTTGTCTCCAGCTCAACGTATATCATCAATAACCGTCAACAACGGGTGCCCATCGATGTCTCGACGTCGCCTCTGAAAAATGAGGCGGGAGAAGTTCTCGGCGGGGTGGAAACCTTTCGCGATCACAGTCTGGTGGAAGAGTTGCGACGTGAACTGGTCGGCAATTTCGAGGTTGGCGATATGGTCAGCCGCAGCAAGGAGATGCACAAAATCTTCAATATTCTGCCGCAGGTGGCTGAAAGTGACAGTACTGTGCTGATCGAAGGAGAAACCGGAACCGGCAAGGAATTGCTCGCTTCTGCTCTGCATAACCTTTCTTTTCGTAAAAAAGAATCTTTCGTGGCGATAAACTGCGGCGCTCTTCCCGATACGCTGCTTGAATCCGAGCTGTTTGGCTATAAAGCCGGAGCCTTTACCAATGCCAATAAGGATAAACCCGGCCTCTTTCAGGCCGCCGGCAAAGGGACAATTCTGCTGGATGAGCTCGGTGATACCAGTTCCGCCTTTCAGGTGCGGCTGTTGCGGGTGCTTGAAGAAAAAGAATTTCTTCCCCTGGGCAGTGTGGAAAAAATCAAAACCGATACCAGGATCGTTGCTGCAACCAATCGTGATTTGAGTTTGATGGTTGAAAAGGGACAATTCCGGCGGGATCTTTTTTATCGAATCAATATTATCCGCTTTCAATTGCCGCCGCTGCGCGCGCGAAAAGAAGACATCCCCTTGCTTATTGAGCGGTTTATTAAAAAAATGAACGATATTAAAGGACGATATGTGTCCAACGTCAGCAAAGAAGCGATGGCACTATTGCTGGCCCATGATTATCCCGGCAATATTCGTGAGCTGGAAAATATTATCGAACATGGCTTTGTTCTCTGCCCGGAAGGAGAGATCGAGGTGGCGCATTTGCCGGGGTATCTGGCGCAGACAAAAATTCGGCAGCCGTCGCAGCCATTATCGATGGAAGAAAGTGTGGGGCTCAGTGAAAAAGAAAACATAATCAAAGCCTTGAAAAATAATAACTATAACAGACTGGCTGCAGCCAAAGAGCTTGGAGTCCATAAAAGCACTCTTTTTCGCAAGCTCAGTAAGTATCATATTGCCCTGCCGGAAATAGATGGTCGTTCGACTCGCAAACAATCTCACTAGGGTCGCGCGATAGAGACTCTGGTAGTCGCACAGAGTCGCATTGTCGCGACTTTTCCCGCCTGGTTCTCCTTTGAAATTTTTGAATTTCTCCCTAATACACTGAAAAGTATACAAATACTGTTTAGGTCAATATTGGCCCGCTATTTGCTATTAATTGTTTGATTAAGCAAAAGGAGCATTGGCTATGACTGTTGCCATAACTGTATGGGGTAATAGAATTTCACCGGTTTTCGACTCGGCGCAAACCTTATTGGTTGCAGAAATCCGCGACAAACGAGTGGTAGAGAGAAAGATCCAGCGGTTTCAGGCAACCATGTTCAGCCGGTGTCTCAATCTGCTGCAGGAGCTTGACGTCCGGGTGCTGATCTGCGGTGCTCTCTGCGAGGGCCCCGTCAGATTGCTCGAATGTCGCGGTATCGAGGTCATCCCTTTTGTTACCGGCGAGGCTGAAAAAATACTGCAATGTTATGTTCAAGGCAAGGATTTGCAGGGATACGCCATGCCCGGTTGTGGTCATGCGCGATGCTGCCGCTGGCGTGATAATCGACAACAGCCGCAGGAGTTAAAAACCCTAAAGCTTTAAAGTAAGTTCATTAAGGAAGATATCTGCGCAGGAGGTTGCAGAATTATGTTGAATATAGTGTTGGCTGGTAAAGATCCGGAAGGATTGGCTGCTTTTGCTGCTGCCTTAAAAAAAGAAGAAGGGATCCGGATAGTGACGGCATTAACGACGCAGGAGGCCTGGGGCATTCTGGGTAATTGCAAAGTTGACGTTGTTGTTATGGATGAACAACTTGCTGACGTGGATTCTTTAGCCTTTGTTAAAGAGCTGGTTCAGCAGCAACCACTTATTAACTGTGCCATGGTCAGCACCCTTGATTCCAAGGATTTTCATGAGATGACCGAGGGACTCGGTGTTTTTATGCAGTTGCCGGTACAACCTGGGGCTGCGGAAGCAGGCAGAATGTTGCAGTTATTGCAAACGATAGGCGCTCTGATGGCCAAGTAACCAGGAGAATAACAGTAATGATAATAAGCATAGCGAGCGGAAAAGGAGGCACCGGCAAAACAACGGTGGCCACCAACTTTGCCCTGTCTCTTGGTCAAGGAGCGCGAATATTAGATTGTGATGTGGAAGAACCTAATGCCCATCTTTTTCTTAATCCGGAGATAACGGCAAGTGAGAACGTGAGCACAGCCATTCCGGTCATCAATGAAGATTTATGCACCGCCTGTAAAAAATGTGCCGAAATCTGTCGGTTCCGAGCCTTGACGGTGGTTGGTAAAAAAGTTTTGGTCTTTGCCGAACTCTGTCACAGCTGCGGCGGGTGCATGGAGGTTTGTCCGGAAGGTGCCATCACTGAAGGAGAACGCCTGCTGGGGGTGATGGAATCCGGACACTGCGGCGAGCTTGGTTTCAGTCAGGGCCGCCTGCGCGTGGGTGAGGCAATGTCGCCGCCGCTTATTAAGAAGGTGAAAAGAAATCATAATGGTGCCAGAACCATTATTATCGACGCCCCTCCCGGCACCTCATGTCCGGTCATTGCCGCCATGAAAGGGAGCGACTTCGTGTTAATGGTGACCGAGCCGACCCCCTTTGGCCTACATGACCTCAAGCTTGCCGTAGAAGCAGTAAAAATTCTTGGTATTCCCAGTGGCCTCATCATCAATCGTGCTGATATCGGTGATGACCGCGTGGTTACCTATGCCCGGGAAGAGGGGCTGCCGATTCTTATGGAAATTCCCTTTGATCGAAAAATCGCCGAGGCGTATTCCTGCGGCAAACCGATTGTTGCGATTATGCCTGATTGGAAGGATAAATTTCGCAACCTGTATCAGCAGATAGAAAAATTGGTTGAAAGTGGAGGGCAACCTCAATGATTAGAGAATTAGTTATCGTCAGCGGCAAAGGCGGAACCGGCAAAACCAGCGTCACCGCAGCCTTTGCCTCCCTGGCGCAAAATAGTCTTCTTTGTGATGCTGATGTGGATGCGGCGGATCTGCATCTTTTGATGGCACCGATTGTGCTAAGAAAGACCGATTTTATGGGTGGCAGCCTGGCGGAAATAAGAAAAAAGGATTGTACTGAATGCGGTCGTTGCAGGGAACTGTGCCGTTTTGAAGCGATTTCCGAAGATTTTGTGGTTGATCCAATCGACTGTGAGGGATGCGGCGTCTGTGTTGATCTTTGTCCGGAAAATGCCATTGATTTTCCTCTCCAGAAATGCGGTGAATGGTATATCTCGGATACCCGTTTTGGTCCGATGGTCCACGCCCGGCTGGGGATCGCCGAAGAAAATTCAGGCAAACTGGTCAGCCTGGTGCGCCAGGAGACCAGAAAGCTGGCCGAGACGAAGAGTTTTGATCTTATTTTAACCGATGGTCCTCCCGGAATTGGTTGTCCGGTGATAGCTTCCGTGGGTGGGGCTACAGCGCTTGCTATTATCGTTGAACCAACCGTATCGGGATTGCATGATATGCAGCGGGTCGCCGAACTGGCCGTGCATTTTAAAGTGCCGGGGCTGGTCTGCATCAATAAATACGATCTCAATGAGGAGATGACGGAAAAAGTTGAGGCCTATGCCCTGTCACGGAATATGACCCTGCTGGGACGCATTCCCTTTGATCCGGTATTCACCAAAGCGATGATTGAAGGCAAAAATGTTATGGAATATGCCCCCGATTCGGCGGCGGCAGGAGCAATAGAGGAAGTCTGGGCAAAAGTAATGGCTTTCCCGGCTATGAATGTGATGGGAATTAAGGATTTTTCATCAATAATTAAATAAATAGGAAAAGGAGCAAAAAATGGCACTTGTACGTATAGCAGTACCTTCAGAGGGACAGGGTGGTCTTGATGGTTTGCGCGCCGGACATTTCGGGCATTGTGATGTGTTTACCCTGATCGATGTTGAAGACGGACAGATCAAGGAGGTTTCCATCCTGGCCAATAAAGAGCATGTTCAGGGGGGATGTATGGTTCCTGTGCAGTTACTGGCGGAAAACAGGGTACAGCAACTGGTGGTCGGGGGTATCGGCATGCGACCCCTTATGGGCTTTAAACAGGTGGGCATAGATGTCTACTATGATGGGGAGCGCCGGGAAATCCGTCCGGTGGTCGAGGATATGATCAGCGGCTCGCTGTTGATGATAGGTGATGACCAGGTCTGCGGCGGCGGTGGTGGCCACTGATACGATCAGCTGAGATTCTGGGTTCCCATGCACCGCATGGGAACCAGCGGAGACACAATCACAATAGCATAAGGAGATAACATGTTAGTGGCAGTTACGGCAAAAGGAATTCATCTCGCCGATGCGGTGGACCCCAGGTTTGGCAGGGCGCCTTATATACTGATCGTTGATACCATGACGATGAAATATGAGGCACTGGACAACAGCGAAAACGTCAACGCCTTTAAGGGCGCGGGTATCCAGGCTGCGACAATGGTTGCCGACAAGGGGGCAGAGGTGCTCATGACCGGTTACTGTGGACCAAATGCCTTTAAGACTGTCCAGGCGGCAGGAATAAAAGTGGTCAGTGACGTAACCGGGACAGTAGAAGAGGCAATTAAAAAATTACTGGCCGGCGACGTTACTTATAGTGATGATGCCAATACGGAAGGACATTGGTAATGGACGATCTCGAGTTTGATGCGCTGGTCAATAAAATCCAGGGTGAAGTTTTTGCTGAGGCCAAAAATGCCCTCGGTGAAAAGGGTTTTGACCGCTGGCGCAACCCCAAATTCTGCGGGGTCATGGACAAAGCCCACAGTCATGCGCGGATTAAAGGCAGTTGCGGCGACACCATGCAGATGTTCCTTCTGGTGAACGGCGACCGGGTGCAACAGGTCAGCTATATCACCGATGGCTGCAGTTCAAGTTCTATTGCCGGTTCCTTTACTGCTGAACTGGCAATGGGCAAAAGCTTGACTGAAGTTCTGGATATGACCGGGGCTGATATCCTCGATGCGATCGGCACCTTTCCGGACGCCGAAAAGCATTGCGCCCATCTCGCAGTAAGTACTTTGCAAGAGGCAGTAAACAGTTATATGGCGGCACAGATAAATAACGATACCCAGAAGATGTGAACGCAGTCTCCTCGCCTTGAGGAGAAGAAAGAATACTGGGTCGACAACTCTTTACGGCTATGGATATAAAAGACCTGTTGATGGTTTATTTTGATCGGATTTCCGATCAAAATTTCATAAACGTACAACCAGTTCTCCAGGTTCGTTCAAGCCGACCTCCGAGTCCTAGTTATAGTTGGTTATATTACGCCTGCCGGTCAGGTGCTGTACATCCAGCCTGCGGTGGTTGTTCTTGACTTTGGTCTGGATATTTTTAACGTGCTTGCCCCCTCTTGTTTTAAGGAAAGCCTGCCTTGACGCGAGGGCTTGATTTTTAGTCCTCGGCCATCTTGAATGCCTTGAAAAGCGTGCCATGGCGGATCATATCGGCGCCATGTTGGGTCGCTTCGAATATATCCTTTTCCGTCCAGTCCATTTTCTTTAACCCGTCGATATCTTTTTTTTCTGTCGCATCGGGTGTTTTGACGCATTTTAAGACGAAAAGAAGCATTGCCTTATCCTTTTCGTCAAGAGATGCAGTGGCCGGATTGGCCTTGACCGAGTCGAGTTGTTCGTCGCTGATATCGGTCAACATCTGCAGCAGGCTGGTGTTGAAATCCACGCAATAAGCATAGTTAAAATGGTGGGATACCAGCAGACGGATATGGGCGAGCAGGGCAAAACCAAGGGTGGGATGGCGATAATAGTGGTTAAGGAACTGCACCTGGATCGCCAAAAGGTCAGGACTGGCACTCATCATCTGCATTGGCCGGGGAATGACCCTGGCGGTTTTCATTAACTGGTCATAAACTCCTTTAACCTTTCCCGTTGCTTCCTCAGCGGCTATAGTGTGCAGCAATGCCATATCAGACCTCCCTGTTATTTCAATCGGCTAAAAAATTGTGGATAAGGGTATAAGTATACCCTGCGCAACCAGGAGTGCACTGAATTTATCTTGATTTTATAATCCGTTCGTCATGTAATACAATAAATTCATGTTGGACTTTTAAAACCTCAAATTTACGATGGTTAAGTAAAAAGCTTCATATGCGAGGCGTGCGAGTTTTACCATTATTTCGGCGTACTAGAGTACGTCGAAATGATTATAAAATTCGCAACAACAAAGAAGATGAAGAATTTTTACGGCACCATCAATTTATGAAAATAGAACAAATCATAAGCCCGGACGGGCATATCAGCGCTATTCCCGGCAGGATAGACGGGACAGACATCCTGCAGGCGCGTTTTTCCTTTCCCAATGTCTCTGATTATATTCGCGGGGCAATAAAAGAAGACAAGCCATTTATTTTTTCCGGCCGCAGTGGGAATGCCCAGATTGGTATTAAAACCGATCTGTTAGCGTCAAAAACGGCCCCGGTGATCGATAAGCGGGATGTCCATCTTGACGGCAAGCTGCACAATCTCAACCCGTTGCTGGGTGATGCCGTGAAGCTCTTTAAGATCGGTGACGAGATTGGCCGGTTGGTCATTATGGATCCTGACCTGAGAATACACGATGTGCGTCATTATCTCCATAAGCGTTTGTTTGTCGGTCGTGAAGACAGCCAGGGACACTATACCGGCTTTGAAATTAAGCAGGAAATCGACCCGGCGACCGGCAAGGAAAGCGACTATATTCTGGCCGATCTCGAGCCCTACCAGTATTGCTTTGAGCCGAGTGCTCTCAATGAATCAAGTATCAATGACGTTATTAAAAAAGGACGTCTCGCGCTGGCTAAAATCAGGTCCCGGATATCGTTGGACCTTTACCAGGCGAGCCTGAAGCCAGGGGAACTGTTTATCGGCGCAATTAAGATATCACTCGGCGATATCTATGGAATTATCGACGCCGTGACCTACCCAGCGGACCAGAATATCGTTCATCTGCCGGCCAGGGTACTCGATCCTTTTCGCACTTTCCGCGATCGCCAGGTGGAGTTCTATCACTTTGGCGACACCCCGGTGCCGCTCAACCGGATCAAGGTAATCATCCGCTTTTTCCGGGCAAAGAATCCCCTGACCGTTCCGCTTATCAAAAATAAAGTCAAAGATGGCTACCGGCTCTTTGACCTGCTGACCAATGCCGAGGTCAGCAACCTTTTTCAATTTGTCGATGCGTCGTCTCTGGGGATGATTCTCAATAAAAATAATTTTATCCAGATCGCCTCCGCGATGGATTCGCATGGGCAGGCGCAACTGGAGATCATTAAAAATGCAGTCGTTGCCAGCACGGCGAGAAAACCTAACCAACCCCAGCCAAAAGGTGGCAATGGCGAGTTCGCCAAAACCCTGGAGAAACTTTCGGTCCTTGGTGGTATTAACAGCCGGGTGTTTATTGCCGACGCTTTTCCTTCCTCTGAAGTGATCGATGCCCTGCGGACCAGTGGCGTCAGGACTTTTCTCATTAATACCGCCAACCCGTCGTTTGAAGACGATTATGTCAAGAAAATGATCAAACTGACCCATGCGGTGGCTTCAGACTGCGAGTTTTTACGCTACGATGCGGAAACCGATAAGCTGTATACCTTTTATCATGGCTGTTTTATCGAACCTGATGACCGGGAACGATTTGATGTGGTGCGTTACTGGTTTGCCTTCTATGGTTCGCATACTCAAGAAGCGGATAACCGGCTGACCATTGATCTGATCAACAGACTCGCTTTGAGATTCGGCCCGGAGATGGGCATTGTCCACGGCGGCGGGCCGGGCCTGATGAAGGAAGCCAATGATCTGGCCCGGGAGCATAACATCATGAGTGTCGGTATCGCCATTGATCTGGAAGGGGAGCACCAGTTGTCGCTGACCACCTGCGATGGCTTGATAAAATACCGTGAAGGGCTCCGTCTGGCCCGTCAGGACCATCTGCAGAAATTAAGCAATCTACCGATAATCAACACCGGCGGCTACGGCAGTGCGGAGGAATTGTCAATCACCATCACCTCGATGAAACTGCATGAGAACCCCCTCGCACCTGTTATTCTCCTTGATCCAAACAACCTGTGGGCCCATATGCAGGCACAGATAACCGAGATTGCCACAAGTAATTATGGGCCGCAGTTTATTCCCCAGCTGGTCAAGTCATGCCGCAATGGCGATGATGCCCTGGCAGAGCTGGTGCATTTCTGTCTGGATCCCGATGGTTGGTATATCAAAAACGGCATCCCCGAAAGCAGCATCCTGACCGCCAGGGTTAAAGCAAGCCGCATCAGAACCGAAACCCTTTATCAGCGTTATGTGGAGGTATTTGACCAACCTAATCCCCGGCTTTCAAACTAAATTCCTGTGGCCGGGGAGAGGCTGCTGCCATCAGAAGTTAAAAACCTTCGCCTCGGCCGCCATATCAATCAGGTGTGGTCCTCCGTCGAGCACCATGTTGCTGTTAAAATGTGCCTCGTCGAGGTTTCTGTTTTTGGCACAGGGGGTGCACACGCCGGTAGGAACTTCTTTTTCGATCAGATACGGCAGATAGTCATTGACGCAGTCACCGGTTACCGTTTTCTGGCTGCCGTCTTTGCCTTTTATCGCCCAGTCAACGGCGCTGTCGATTAAAAAGATGTTTACCTTATGGTTTTTGGAATGTGCTATTTTAGCGAATTGAAAACACCGGGTTGTCTTTTCGTTATCGTTTGATCGCAGTACAAAAAGAAAATTAGCCATAATACCCTCACTGAGCTAGAGAAATTGAGAAGTGATTTGAACCGGTTCCAATATGTTAGGAATTACAACTTCGAAACCTAAGATGTACGATGGTTAAGTAAAAAGCTTCATATTCGAGACGTGTGAATATTACAATCATTATGGCCTAATATAATACTTCGTAATGATAGTAAAATTTGCAACAACGAAGCAGATAATCGTACACTTCGGATGAAGAATTTTTGCGACACCAGCAGAAACGACGCTCTTTAATATACCGTAACACATGCGTATCATAAAGCATTATTATGGAGTTATCAATATCTCCTCGATGCAGAAAAGAACGCTTGAAAAGGATTAATGCTATGCTCTGTTCATTTGTTATTACATTGTGGCATGTCTTCTTTCAAAGAAGGTTCTCTATGCCATGAAGAATTTTTCCTCTTTACAAGTATCAGTAGCCACCCGGTCAATAATCGGCTGGCTGACTGTTTTCGGCTCTGCCTTCTTTTTTTATCTGGCAACTGTCATTATCCGCTGGGCTGCATCGTATGTCCAAATAAGTTCCGCCTATTTCGTCTTCAGTCGTTTTCTCTTAGGCTTTATCGTTGTCGGTATAACTATGCTTGTGCAGAGACAGCGACTGCAACCAAGAAGATATCATTTCCTTATTGGCCGGACGGTGGCAAATACCCTGGCGGTATTCTTTTTTTACAAGGCGGTGGAAGTCGGAACCGTGGCGGAAGCCAATATCCTCAATATGACCTATCCGTTGTTTGTCGCGCTTTTCAGTTGGTTTTTCCTGCGTGATCAGCGCGACCTGTTCTCCCTCGTTGTTCTGGGGGTAGCTTTTGTCGGTATCTGGATGCTTTTGTCGCCGGGTGATATCAAGGTGCGAGGGGAAAATCTCTGGGGTCTTTGTTCCGGTATAACTGCCGCCGCGGCGATCGTCTACCTCAATATCAGCAGGCGCTACCACGACTCACAGACCATCCTGTTTTTTATGTTTGGTCTTGGTATGGTGCTTATGGGACTGTTTTTTCACGATTCGATTTTTCTGCCCTCCACAACTGAGCTGTTTTTTCTTCTCAGCTGTTCGATTGCTGGAGTGCTCGGTCAGTATCTGCTTACCTACGGCTTTTTATATGTGACCGCCGTGAACGGTTCAATTATCTCGTCCACCAGGATACTTTTGGCTGCTCTCCTCGGGCCTCTGCTGGTCGCCGATCCGCCGCTGACCATGAGTGGCTGGTGTGGTGCTCTGCTTATTTTTGCCGCCAACGCAATTCTTGCCTTTAACAGTTCTCATCCTCTTATTCCCTTGATAAAAGCTCGATTTCGAGGTAAGGGGCAACCGGCAAGGTAGACGAGCAACCATCACAATATTAAACCAAAAAAATCTGATGATAGTGCCATGAATGAGGAAATATTCTTTGAGAATCTCCTGAAAATGATATCGGAGTATCGTTTAAGCGAAAGGAATGGCAAATTCCTTCGTTATCGCAGTCCTGTCGAATTGACAAAAATTCTTGATCTTGATCGCCTGGCGGGGACTGGTGACTGGGCAGAAATTTTGCGTTGGATTGAAACCTATCTGGCCTATTGCGTGAAAACCAACCACCCGGCATTTGTCAACCGGATGTGGGTAGGGGCTAATTTGCCGTCCATTGCCGGGGAAATCATCACTGCCCTTACCAATACCTCTGCCTGTACCTTCGAGTCGGCACCTGTCGCAGCTCTTATTGAAAAATATATGATAGCGCAGATGCTGCAGCTGGTTGGTTTTTTCGGCGGGGAGGGGCAAATGACCACCGGTTCGAGCAATGCCAATATGATCGCCATGATGACGGCAAGAAATCTGGCCAACGGTGCGATAAAACGCGCCGGACTTTTTGGTCAGCCGAAACTTTTTGCCTTTGTTAGTGCTGATGCCCACTATTCGATGGATAAAGCGGCAAATATTCTCGGCCTGGGAACGGACCAACTGATAAAAATACCCCTTGATCGAACTGGTGCAATGCAAGCAGAGGCGCTCGATTCCGCACTTGACAGGGTCCGGCTCAGCGGCGGCGTGCCTTTTTTTGTCACGGCTACCGCCGGGACGACGGTCCGCGGCGCCTTTGATCCCATAGAACCGCTGCTTGCGCTTCGCCGTAAATACGGTTTCTGGCTCCATGTCGATGGGGCCTGGGGTGGGGGTGCGGTACTCAGTTCCATCCTTAAAGATCAGTTTTTACCTGGCCTTGGGCAGGCTGATTCGTTTACCTGTGATTTTCATAAGATGCTTGGAACGACCTTAATGTGCAACGTCCTGTTGCTCAATAATAAAGACCAGGCTTTGCACAAAGTGCTCTCCGCCGGGGACGGCAGTTATCTCTTTCGGGACGAGCACGCAAACGAATTAGAAGATCCGGGTGTGACCTCCCTGCAATGTGGACGAAGGGTTGACAGTCTGAAATGGTTTCTGGATTGGAAATATTTTGGCCGGGAAGGCCTGGCAAAGAGGGTGGAGAGAAATCTTGCACTCTGTCAATATGCCGAAAATTGGGTCCACCAGAGTGACGAGTTGGAAATGGTCGTGCCGCGGATATCATTTAATGTCTGTTTTCGTTTCAAGGTGCAGGAAGAGACAAGCAATTCTTTTAATTTAGAATTACGTAATCGTCTCTACCAGCAGGGAATAAGTCTGGTTGGTGTTGCCTATATTGACGGACGAGTGGTCATGCGCCTGGTATTAAACAATCCTGCCGCTAAAGAAACGGACATCGATACCTTTTTTCAAAATGTGCTGCAGACTGGTCGGGATTTGCTGGAGAAATAGGTGTTCTCCACGACCTTTGCAAACAAAGTGAAAGTCAGATACAATATTTGCGACAACTAGAGAGGAGTATTCTCCATCCATTTTCACCGATTAAGAGCATACAGGTAGAATTTTATGGGAAAATCATTTCAGGAACAGTTGCTGCAATTAGGTCTGGTCGATAAAAAAAAGGCCGGCCAGACCAAGAAGGAGCAGCACCAGACAAAAAAACAGCAGGCGAAGTCCGGCAAGAAAAACGTGGTGGTTGACGAGAATGTGCTGTTGGCACAACAGGCTGAGCAAAAAAAGAAGGACCGGGCGCGAAAATTAAATCTGCAGCGGGAGGCAAAGCTGCAAAAAAGAGCCGAGGACGGTCTGGTGCGGCAACTGATAGAAGAGCATCGAGTGGCCAAAGACGACCAGGGCATTGCTTATCGTTTCACTGTTGCAAGTAAGATTCAGCGTATTTTTGTCACTAAAGAGATTGCTGACAAACTGAGCGATGGCCGCTTGGGAATTGTCGGCATTGCTGATCAATTTGACGTTCTTCCCAGGCGTATTATCGAAAAAATCCAGTTGGTTAGTGACCGGGTTTTTATCTCACTCAACACTGCCGCCGCGGGGCAGGTTGCCGACCCTGAGGATCCCTATGCCGGCTATGAAGTACCGGACGACCTCATGTGGTGAGGGGCCATTATCGGGCGCTTACTTGCGGACGCAGACTAAGTTGAATGGCCTGTGGTCTGGCCTGGATATCGGCAATTGTACTGTTAATAGTGATCGTCTTTGAGCCGGCCCTGGCGATAAGGGGATCCAGCTCCTGCATGTTTATTGGAAATTCCTGGCCGTTGAGTAGACCTACGAGTGCCTGGCCTATGTCGGCATCAGAGCCGGGGGCGTTGGCGGCGACATTTTTTACCAGCGGTTTGACGTAGAGTATCTGCTTTTTGGCATCAAAGCGAATTGCTGCATCTGTTTTGAAATCTATCTCCACGGATCCCACCTGCAGTTTTATCTCATGACCGGCGATTTCGGTGAGCAGGGCCAGTTGCTTACCGGTCAGATGGAGGCGGCAGGCAAGGTGGCCATTGGTCAGGCGGATTTCACTGATATTGATAATCTGAATATCGCCTTGGATAACTTCCGAGTGGGCGTCTATATGTAGCGGCAGGATGGCTGCAGCCGCTTTAGTAATGACGCTTTCCGGCAGATTGAGGGTGATATATTCTTCCGCCATGAGGGATTTTGCCCCAATAGCCGTGGAAAGAATGGCAAAAACAGCAAGAACAAAAAGAATTCGTAGCATGATAGTCCTCGAAGTGGAGTCGTTTAGGTGCGGGGAAACTGGGCTATTATTAACGGCTGCAACAGGAAAGTGCAAGCCATAAAACAGCTGTATAAGGATAGCGACGCATGGTTATTGCATAGCTTATGGAACCAATACTTACCGTCTGTTCAGATTGCCTTCTCGTCGGCATCGATTTTGAATTTGAAAAGGAACTGAAAAACAGGCTGACCATAGACAACCCGCAGTATGCTGCCGCCAAAAAATATGGCCGATGGGTCGGAAAAAAGCTTAAACCCCAGCTTAAATATTATGATCCGGTACCGGGCGGCCTGCGCTTTCCACGTGGATTTGCCAACCAGGCAGTGCTTTTATGTCGGCAGTTTACCGGTTCCGATCCGCAGATAATCGATCAGCGAAGAGTGCTCCCGGAGATCGATTTTCAATTGCATTGTGAGTTGCGGCCCTACCAGCACGTGGCTGTCGCCATAGCCTTGAAGAAGTCGTTTGGCGTTATCGAGGCAGGAACCGGCAGCGGAAAAACTGTCATGGCTCTCGCTCTTATTGCCGCCCGTCGCCAACCGACCTTTGTCGTGGTGCATACCAAAGAGCTGTTGTACCAGTGGTATGAGCGGGCGGGGCAGTTTCTCGGCATAGAGCCGGGATTGGTTGGTGACGGCAAATTCCTGCCGGCTCCTCTTACCATCGGCATTGTCAATAGTGCCGGGAAACGGGTGGAAGAACTGGTCCCTCAGTTTGGCCATTTAATTGTCGATGAATGCCACCGGGTGCCGGCCAGCTTGTTTACCGAGGTGGTGTCCCGCTTTGACTGCCATTATCTGCTTGGGCTTTCGGCCACTGCCTATCGCAGTGATAATGAAATGACCAAGCTGATTTATTTTTTTATGGGGGATCGACTGCACCAGGTCGACCAGGAGGAATTGAAGTCCACCGGTGCCATCCTGGCCCCTGAGGTTATCCGCGCCGTCACTTCTTTTTCTTACCGGTATCGCGGCGACTATCACGCCTTGATCAAGGCCCTCGTTGAGCATGAAGGGCGAAACCGGCAGATCGTAGACGATATCCTGAAAATTGTCGAGGAACCGGACAATGGAACTGTCCTGGTGGTCTCGGATAGGGTCAGTCATTGTCGATTGTTTGCCGAGAGACTAGAGCAGCAGGGCGTAAAGGTCCAGTTGCTCCATGGCCAGCTTGCTCCGGAGGTGCGGCAGGAAATTGTCGAGGCGGTTCAAGCCGGTTCGGTCGAGGTACTGGTCGCTACCCTGCAGCTTATCAGCGAAGGCTTTGACTGCCCCGGACTTGCCACACTTTTTCTGACGACGCCGATTAGTTTTGAGGGGCGACTGCTTCAGGTTATTGGCCGGATAATGCGCCCGGCAGCAAATAAACGGGCGCGGGTCTTCGACTATATCGATGAAAATGTACCGACCTTACTTCGTTCAGCTCGAGCACGCAGCGTGGTTTTATCGCAACTTTAATGGGTTATAAGGAAATCATGGTTATTGTGACAAGCAAACGTCTCTCTTGTGTTTAACCCAGGAGTTGGGTATACTAAAAAATTTTCATAACTAAACCTTTTGTCACGAAAGCACTGCTGGTTGCAGCACGTGCTTTTTTTATTTGTATAATCAGGTTGTTACCCCAGAGAAGGGAGTTAAGCCATAGTAGCTGGAGGCCTTACGGGCACAGTATGGAACAGAGTAAAATTCGTAATGTAGCAATTATCGCCCATGTTGATCATGGTAAGACCACACTGGTGGATCAGCTTTTTAAGCAGTCCGGTATGTTCCGTGACAACCAGGAGGTGACCGAACGGTTGATGGATTCCATGGACCTGGAACGTGAGCGGGGAATTACCATCACCGCCAAAAACGGTTCCTATAAATATCACGATTATTGGATCAATATTATCGATACCCCTGGTCATGCCGATTTCGGCGGGCAGGTGGAACGTGTGCTGCGCATGGCCGATGGCGCCCTGCTGCTGGTTGACGCCCAGGAAGGCCCGATGCCCCAGACCTATTTCGTACTGAAAAAGGCCTTGGAAAACAATCTCCCGGTCATCGTCGTCATCAATAAGATCGATAAACCGGCAGCTCGCTGCGATTGGGTCGTCGACCAGGTCTTCGATCTGTTCGTTAAACTCAATGCCCCCGATGATGTGCTTGATTTTCCGGTGGTCTACGCCTCCGCCAAGAACGGGTATTCGCTGCTCGATCCTGAAGACGCCGTGGAAAATGGTGGCACCATGCAGCACATCTCCCAGATGATTGTCGATCATACCCCGGCACCGGTCGGCGCAAGTGATGCCCCCTTGCAGATGCAGGTCGGCACTATCGATTATTCGCCCTACCTGGGCAGGCTGGGTATCGGCAAGGTGGTCAACGGCACCATGGTCCTTAATCAGCCGATTGTTGTCGCCCGTCGCGACGGCTCGATTAAACCGGTGCGTATTTCCAAGATCTTCCGCTTTGAATGCGATGAAAAAATTGCCGTTGAATCGGCCGGCGTGGGGGAGATTGTCGCCGTCGCCGGTATGGAGGACGTGACGGTCGGGGTTACTTTTACCGATCCGGATAATCCGCGTCCCCTGCCGCTGGTTACCATAGATCCGCCGACTATCTCGATGAATTTTATTCCCAACGATTCGCCCTTTGCCGGCAAGGAAGGCAAATATGTCACTTCCCGCCATATCAATGATCGGCTGCAGCGGGAGATTCTGGCCGATGTTGCCCTGCAGTGCGAACCTTTGGAAGATGCGGTGGGCTTCAAGGTGTCCGGCCGTGGTGAACTGCATTTGTCCATTCTTATCGAAAAGATGCGCCGCGAGGGCTATGAGCTCCAGGTGACCCGGCCCCAGGTTATCCTGCGCGAAGACGAGAAAGGCAACGTCCTTGAGCCCTATGAAAAGCTCACCGTCGATGTCGATGAGCTGTATCAGGGAGCAGTTATCGAAAAACTGGGCAAGCAGAAAGGTCAGCTCGAGGAAATGAACAGCGCCAATGGTATGGTCCGGATGGTGTTTAATATCCCCACCCGTGGCTTGCTCGGCTATCGATCGCAGTTTAT
This sequence comes from uncultured delta proteobacterium, assembly GCA_963709745.1. GTDB lineage: Bacteria > Desulfobacterota > Desulfobulbia > Desulfobulbales > Desulfocapsaceae > Desulforhopalus_A. The sequence continues at coordinate 249,053 of CAVPXN010000011.1, read as the reverse complement.
GACCGACACTAAAGGGATGGGCATGATGTCCTATGTTTTTTCCGACTACGGACCCTACGCCGGGGATATCATCAACCGGGTAAGCGGTGTTCTTCTGGTCAAAGAACCTTGCACCGCGGTGGCTTTTGCCTTATTCAATCTGCAGGAACGAGGCAAGCTGTTTATCCATCCCGGGGCACCTTTATATCCTGGACAGATCATCGGTGAGCACAGTCGCTCGACCGATCTGGTGGTGAATCCGGCCAAAGGTAAGAAATTGACCAATATGCGCGCCTCCGGCACCGATGACGCGGTTATTTTAACGCCGCCGACGACCATGTCCCTGGAAGAATGCATCGCCTATATCAACGATGACGAACTGGTCGAAATAACGCCGCAATCAATTCGACTGCGCAAAAGAGCAGGGCTGAAAATAAGAGGGTAAGCGTCCGATGAGGGAAATATTCATTCTGGTGGGTGCAGCTCTGATCGGGCTGACCACCTTTGGTTTTATCGCCTGGAAATACGGCAGCAAATGTACCCCCTGAATGATGCTCTATGGATCCATCGGGATGGGTCTGTTAGGATATTGGTTGCTGCGAACCATGATAGCACCGTAAGAATACCTGGCTCCCATGCGCTGCATGGCAGTTAGGTAAGTGGCAGGCAACGTATTATGATTTAGCCTTGAAGTAATCGGCCAGAATCTTGGCGTGGTCAAAGGCCAATTGCGGCAGCGAGTCTTGATCAAAAAGATCTGCCCGCTGTGCATCGTCGCCTGCCTGGGGAAGACCTTCGGCCCGGCCGATAAAAACGGTTGAGGCGGTATGACCGCGTGGGTCACGGTCCGGGGCGGAATAGGTATGGAACTGGCGCAGGCCGGCAATTGTCAGACCGGTTTCTTCTTTAGCCTCCCGCGCAGCAGCAAACTCGTATGATTCGCCGTAATCAACGAAACCTCCGGGAAGCGCCCAGCCAAAGGGCGGGTTCCTACGTTCAATAAGCACTATTTTCTCGCCGATTTCGATAATTATATCAACGGTCGGCGTTGGATTTCTGAAAGTTTCGATTTCACCCTTGCAGTGTGGACATTGCATGATATTTCTCTTGATGCTCCTATCCTGAAACAAGATTGCGGATCTCCGCCCAGTTGGCGACTGTCTGCAGCTCATGACGATTTTTGTTCCACGGCTGGGTGAAGACAAATGGAGTTATCTTTTCCAGCACCAGCCGCTTGCAGGTTTCCGCCCGATCATCAATAAAATATTTCAGGCTGTGCTGGTGGATGTAGCGAATTTTATCATCATGGTCTCCGGTGGCAACTACCCGGATATTTTTTCGGGCTTCTGTACTGAAAAAAGAGTCGAGCCAGTCGAATACCGGGGTAGCGAGTGGGCGAGCGGTAATGATGGTCACCATGGACGACCGCGCGAAGTCTTCCAGACATTCGACAGCGCCGGGAATAGGGCGAAGCTCAGCGGCCAGAGAATCGGTGAGGATGTCGAAAAAAATCTTTTCGACCTGCTCGCAGGGGATATTCAGGCAATTTTCCAGTTCGAAATTGGTAATATCTTCCTGGGTAAAAGAGCAATGGCCATATTGAGTGCAGACCAGACGAATAAATGCCTCGGCGGTATCGGCAATGACGCCGTCGAAATCAAAGCCTATTTCCTGAACGTTGATCTTCGCCCTCGGCCGGAAATATGGGCTACTGTCGAACATACTCTGCTTCCAGTTTTTTTATTTGCCGGCACAGCCGCTCATTCTCCGGGGTATCGATTCCCAGCCTGCCTGCCAGAGCAGCAACAGCGCCATTGATGGCATCAATTTCGGTGCGCCTTTTTCTGCGCACATCCTGCAGCATGGAAGAGATATTTTTCGCAGTTTTGCTGCACACCCTGCGGGCTGTCTGATAGGGGTCATCCATAATCGGGATATTTTTTCTCCTGGCTACGAGTATCGCCTCGTCAACAGCCGCCTGCATTCGTTTATCAACCCCTGGCAAGGTGAGCAAATCCCCGTTGGGGCAGTCAAGAATTGCTGTTAAGGCATTAATTCCGACGTTGACGAACAATTTTGCCCAGAGTCTCGGTAGAATATTGTCAGCAAGATGCGTTTGTAAGCCGCCGGCGCAAAAGATCGTATGGATGTCCTGTAAAAGCTTTGCCGCATTATTTTTAGGAGGAGTCAGAAATCCCAGGTAGGTTGTCCCGTTTCCGGCGTGCCGGACATGACCGGGACCAAGCAGGGTCGCCCCTTCGGTGGTGGTACCGAAAGCTGCGGTGGTTTCACCTAAGCGCTCCTGCATGTCCAGGTGACTGATTCCGTTCTGCAAAAAAAGAAGCAGGGTGTCCTTTTCTAAAATTGCTTTACAGAAGTCCAGGCTGCCCTGTACGTCATAGGATTTGACGCAGAGCAACACCACATCAACGAAAGCGACGTCTTGCGGATCAGCAGTAGCGTTGACCGGAAATATTTCCCGTTGCTCACCAAGGGCATAAACAATCCCCTTTTCATTCAGATGGTGGGCCCGAACCCCATTATAATCAAGGATCGTCAGCTGGTCGCACGCCTTCATTCCTTTACTGATAACTGAGCTGAGCAGACAACCAAGCGCCCCTGGACCTACCAGTAAAAAGTGCATCTTCCGCCTTTGTTTTTTCCCTACTTGATGATTGAGGCATCCTCTACAATGGCATCATATTTATAGCCTGCACCAAAATCTTTTTCCGCAGCGAGAGTGCCTTCGATAGTGATAATGCTGCCTACTTCGACACTCTCAGCGCTGGTTATCACCAGGTCGTGACTGTTTTGCATGGGGTCGCCGGTTCCGTCCTGGAGGTGAATCCAATTTTTGCCCATAATCATCGGGCTGAATTTGACTACTTTACCGTGAATCTGAACTTTTTTCCCGGCGAGCTCTTTGGCTTTGGCAAAGATCTCTGCAACGGTGTAGCCGTTGCCGGCGGTCGCTTTTGCAATGGAGAGTTCTTCCAGTGGAGCAATTGCGCCGAGGCTGCCACCGGATTTTTCCATTGCCGGTGCCGGTGCGGTCTGGCCGTTGCTTTTCTCAGCCTTGATTGCAGAGGAGAAAGAGTCGTTGCTATTTCCTGGTACCGGCTGTGGTGCCGTTGCATCTTCCTCGCCTGCCAGTCCTGAACTGAAGACTACGGCATCGAAGGTTCGATCAAGGGTCTTGCTGGTAAAGTTCTCCATCACCATTCCCTGGTAATATTTGATTTTGGCCCCTTTTTCTACGGTAGTTGCCGGGATCGCAACCCATGTCTTTTTATCACCGCTGTCAACGAGCATATAGGTGTAGCCGGAGCCATTCATGGTTTCAACGATTGTTCCGGCAACGGTCGGAATATTTGTTGCGGCCGATGCTTTGGGCATCGCCATAACCGTCTTCACAGAGAACAGGGGATTGATCAGAAAAAATGCGGCAACAGTCAATGACAAAAGTTTACTACCCATCAGTGAAACTCCTTAGAGGAAAAAAATTTAATATAATTGTTTGCAACAGCCGACCAATCTAGTCATTCTCAATAAGAAAGGCAATATGTTCAAGCAAAGCTCTGGCCCATACTTCATAGGCCGCTTCGGTAATATTTATGCCATCTTCAAGAAAAACCGGCTGCTCGGTGGTGGTGAATCGGTGGTAGGTGTCGAGGAAGCAGCAGCCGGTCTGCATGGCGAATGCCTCAATATGACTGTTGATGTTGGTAATGGTATAGTTCGGCAGTCCGGGAATATCCATGGGAAAAAGACTGCTGACCACTATCTCCGCAGTTGGAAAGTCGTGATTGAGCTGAACGAATATTTTTTTCAGGGTGCTGATGAATTCAAGGTTGCCGGTAAGTACATCATGCGTACCTATCATGATCATGATTACATCGGCATGAGCGACCTTTTTTTTGATATCGGGCAGGGAGGTCAGCAGATCGGCGGTCGTTGCCTCGGGCACCCCGAAATTAGTTACTTTATAGGATGGCATACGCGACTGCCAGTAGAAATACGCAATATGCGAATCGCCTAAGAGTAATACCTGTGTCATATGCAGTATTCTACTTAATATCAATGAAGACAGACAATCTCGACCAAAATCTGCGTCGCAACCTTATAGTACCTTAGCATATGACGATTCGGCTGCCAAAGATTTTTACGACACCATCAATAATCGGACTGTAATACCACGCAGCCAAAAGGAGGAACTATAATCCGGTTTCTTGTTGACTGCGGGATTGCCGCCTCAAGCGGCCGGACATCATCCGGGGAATCGGCAGAGGTGGTGATAATCCGATACCATGCTCGACCTTTTCTTTGTACTTCCGGAGCCGTAAACGACAAGCTCTGATCCCTGTTGCTGTTGAGCATGACGAAAAAGTCACTTGCCCCCTCCCCGCAGCCTGATGCCCGAAGCAGAAAAGCAAGGCCATGGCAGTTCGGTGACCAGTTTTGCACCCCGGGAGTCAAGTATTGCCAGGCAATATCCGTATCAATTTCTTTGGCAGAGGGGGAATTATTTGTTTCATCCACCGGGGCAAAAAATTCTTTGCGACGAAAAAGAGCATGTTTTTTTCGAAGAGTGATGCACGCCTGAAAAAATCGGTGGAAACCCTTGTTGCTTTTGAGAAGAGACCAATTCAGCCAGCCGATTCGGTTATCCTGACACCAGGCGTTGTTATTGCCGCTTTGGGTACGGCCAAATTCGTCGCCGGCGGAGATCATCGGCACCCCCTGAGAGAATAGCAGGAGGACTGTGAATGTCTTCATTCGACGCAGCCGCAGCCGTCGAATTTGGGCCGAGCAGTCAAGGCCTTCCTCCCCGCTGTTCCAACTCAGATTGTGATTATCACCGTCTCGGTTGTTTTCGCCATTTGCTCGGTTGTTTTTCTGATTGAAGCTGACCAGATCGTAAAGAGTGAAACCATCGTGGCTGGTCAGAAAATTAATCGAACATAAAGGGCCGCGACCGCTGGCCTGGTATAGATCTGAACTGCCGGCAATACGGGTAGCCAGAGGTGCAACAGTGTCTTGTGCGCCGACCATAAATGTGCGGACATCGTCTCGAAAGCGGCCGTTCCACTCCGCCCATCTGGGATCGGTAGAAAACGATCCGACCTGGTAGACTCCGGCTGCATCCCATGCCTCCGCGATCATCTTGGTGTCGCGCAGGACCGGGTCTTCACCGATGGCTTCGATCATCGGCGGATTGGGCAGGACATTGCCCTGTCGGTCTCGGCCCAGGATAGAGGCGAGGTCAAAACGAAAGCCGTCAATATGCATTTCGGTCACCCAGTAGCGCAGAGAGTCACGGATAAGATGGCGGACCACTGGATGATTGCAGTTGACGGTGTTGCCGCACCCGGAGAAATTGAGATAGTTATTCTCTTTATCGAGCAGATAGTAGATAGGATTGTCGATTCCCCTGAAGCTGCTGGTATTCCCGCGGTATCCACCCTCGCCGGTATGGTTGTAGACCATGTCAAGATAGACTTCGATCCCGGCCTGATGCAGAGCCAGAACCATGGCTTTGAATTCATTGACGGCCTCGGCCGGGTTGGAGGCATACCCGGAGTTCACCGCAAAAAAGGAGACCGGGTTATAGCCCCAGAAATTCTTCAATCGCCTGCCGGTATCGGGGTCATGAAAAACGGTATCGTTCTCGTCGAATTCGGTTACCGGCATCAGTTCAACCGCAGTAATGCCCAGGTTCTGAAGATAGGGGATTTTTTCGATGATCCCCAGATAGGTTCCCGGTGCGGCAACGCCTGCGCCGGCACCTCTGGTGAAGCCACGGACATGGAGTTCGTAGATGATGGTTTCCGACAGGGGGGTTCTAAGGGGCCGGTCTTTTTGCCAGTCAAACTCCTCGGTGACAATTCTGCCGCAGGGTTTTTGGCCATATTCGGCGACTTCTCCCCAGTTTCGTGGCAGGAGTTCGCGACAATACGGATCGATAAGTATGGTCTCGTAGTTATAGACAAGTCCTGTGCCGAAGGGGTCTGACGGCCCGTCAAGGCGATAGCCGTAGCTGAAATTCTGGTGTCGGGGCGTCAGCAAAATATGCCACATGTCGCCGGTCCGGTTCTCTCTTGGGTCCAGCTCGAATTCGTAGCGATTGGGTGTAAGTGCACCTCTCGGCCAATGATCGATGACTAGAGTGACGCGGGTGGCATGGCGGCTGAAGATGGCAAAGTTAATACCTTCCTGCAGTCTGGTGACTCCCCCCGGAAGCGGATAACCCCTTTTTCGTATATCCGGTTTTCTCTCAGTAGACATGCTGATAATGCTTACTATTGTTATAGTTAGCTATATTTTATTAATTGGGAATGAGAAATTAGTAAAAATCTAAGATTTGCGATGGTTAAGTAAAAAGCTTCATATTCGAGGCGTGTGAATTCTGCTATTATTTCGGCGTACTAAAGTACGTTGCAATGATAGTAAAATTCACAACAACGAAGCAGATAAGCGAAGACTTCGGATGAAGATTTTTCCGACACCATCAGTAATGTTACTCCAGCCTCGGCAATAAGCAAATGATATACGGTGCATGACACCAGAAAATAGGCAGCGACAGGGAGATGAAAAACTCATGAGCATGTTTCATAAGGTAAAAGTCGGTGACCAGATTATCAGTCCAATTGACTGGGAGATGACTCCGGATATTTCTTTTGGGACTTTTGAGTCCTGGGGAGGGCGGGAGAGAGTCCGCAACAACGAGGAATGCGTTTATTATTTTTTCGTCGACAACTGGGGAGATGAGCCAAAGCTGTGTCTGATGGAGCGGGCGGTAAAACATGCCAAAATTCTGGCAGAAATCAAGGCCCCGGCCGACATAGTTAAACAATGCGTTACGGCGCAGGGTACCTCCTCTGTTTTTGAGAAGAGTTATGCGATCGACGAACCAATCAAACAGTGGCTGATAGACAATGTCCTCGACGGGGGAGATTCAGGGCTGATAGTTCCCCATGTTGAAGTTGTTCTGATCGAAGACATGGGAGCGCCATTGCCGGGAGTTGATGTGGCAGCCTATACTGGAGATGTGGTGCGTTTACCTGTAGAACCGGCCATTATTAACGATGATGAGCTTGCCGGTGTACTGAAAAAATGGGATTTTTTCGATACCGAATGTAATCCAACAGGGCGCTTTAAAAACGCTTTCGTGGCCACCGGCGATCCGCAGGTAATTGTTGATCTGCGGACCTCCCTGATGTGGCAGCGGGACGGTCTGGATATCAACTCCATTCGGACCATTCAAAGAAATATTGAGGCGCTCAATAAAGACTCCTTTGCCGGTTATACCGACTGGCGTCTACCGACCATGGAGGAGGCAATGACGCTGATGGAGCCTGAGAAAAACTTTAAGGATCTGTATCTGCGGCCTTGTTTCAGTAAAGAGCAGCCGTTTATCTTTGTTGCCGCCCAACGTAAGCCCGGCGGCTACTGGTTTGTCGATTTTAAACAGGGCCGGGCATTCTGGTCGTCGGGGACTATTCCGGGAGGGTTTGGCCGGTTGGTGCGGAGGGTTGATTGAGGATAAATTACTGGTCCCCATTTGCATGAGGACCAGGTAAAAATTTACCAATTCATTGAAGGTCTGTTGTTAAGGCACATTTACAATATACATAGCATCGACGGTAGTGGACTTGGTTTTACTAGCGTCCGGCCAGACTCCCCCTGTTGGGTTGTCAGGGTAACTTCTAAAAGAACCTGCTCGGGGGTCTGCCTGTCCATCTATGACTGTATCAAGGGCTAATGCCAGGTCGGTTGGCATGCCAGTAAAATAAAAGGTATTTCTCGTAACTCCATCAGTGACGCTGGCACGCGTAATAAGTTGGAGCGAGATCGTGCGAGAACCACTGTAGACGCCTGAATAGGTGTATTGATAGTTGTTGCCGGTGTTACTTGTGGGAATCTCTAGTCCTACGGCCTTGAGTCTGTTGTTTATTTTTACAAATTCAGCAGTAGAATTGATCCCATCAAAGAGACCATTTGGTGTTCCCGCGCCGCCATTGGTAGTACCGTCGCCAAGCAGATTTCCGGTGCGATCATAGTACGAGGCGGCAGCAATCTCCCAGGTCTTAATAAAATTAGTATAAAACTTCTTTTGCTTAGCGCTGTTGATAACATCCTTACCTTTAATAACCGCGCCAAGAATAAGCCCGATAATGACCAGTACAATGGCCATCTCAATTAAGGTAAAACCTTTTTCGTTCCGCAAAGAACTTTTGCGCAGCTTCATTGATGTGATCTCCTTGTCAAAAAATAAGTATTGTATATCATGTAGAATCATGCAGCAACCTGGCGGTCCCGAAGGGATCCATGGCTTTCCGTACCCACCTTGCAATGGGTTTGGCTTTTTCTGATATCCAGTGGTAATTCTTCTATTTATGCGTTTCTCGTGCCAGAAAAAAGGATAATGATCAGAAGCGAGCTTTTCTGAAGCTTATTTGTAAAAATTAAATAAAAACATGTAGATATGTTGCCGGGAGCAGAGCCGTGAGTGGTACGGAAGGTCAGTGCAGAAAAAATAGCCAACAAAAAGTCAGGTATTAAAAACCAAATTACTAAAAAGTAATTGCTGACGGTCGCAAACGTAATAAAGATTACATATCTTGTAAGGTGCATCCAGGCGGTCCGGAAGTGAGGCGAACCTTGCCATTTCTGGAGGTATCGGCGGTCTTGGCGAAAGCGTAAGTAATCTGGCAGGAATCGCTTATAATCTGGCAGTTATTTGCAGTCGCCCCAATACTGAAAAACTGATTGAACTGCATAACACCGATATCCACACCATCAGCAACCGCTGCTCCGCCGGCACAGACGGTCTGCCCGCTCTGGTTGTTGATGCTGACGCTGCAACTGATGCTCTGCACCAATTCGGCAACGCTCACATACTGAATAATATCGTCAAATTGATCCGTTGGCCGGTTTGGGTCGGTAGCATCCGTATATAAGTCAGTTGGCGTCCCATAGGAGTAGAGGCGTACCTCCCTGTCTGACCCGTTGCCGTCGCGATTCACCGGAATTTCCAGCTGACGATTGAAGTTGTGACTGTTGGAGGCGATAATAAAGGCGATATTGCTTTTTTTACCCGTGGCGCAGTTGCCATCAAGACAGACCGCAAGACCGGTCTGGTTGGTGCCGCCGGCCAGCCAGGTGCAGAGGTCCTGGCCGGCAAGATTCGGTGCCGGAATATAGACGAGCGGGTTTTGCCAGGGATCGGTGGTGTGGCCGATACTGGTGAGATTTACCGGTAGAACGCGAGTCCGGATAATCTCTCCTTTTACTTCGTCCCGGGCAGTTAGTACCGCTTCCCGGCCATCGCTCATTTTGCTTTTCTTGGTCAAGGTGACAAAAAGCGGGGCCAGGGTGCCGATAATTAATCCGAGGATGACCAGGACAATCGACAGTTCAATGAGTGTGAAGCCGAGCGTATCGGGTTTATTTGGTAATTTCATAAAAAAGGGTATTCCTGCTGGTCATTTGGCATAAATCATCGCCGATTGAGCAATCCCAAAGGCTCGTCGTTGACACCATCTGCCTGGTTCTATCGGGGCCTAAACTATTGATAATCCAGGCGGCATCGGGGTGGCTGCCACTCTCGTCGCGATAGGTTTTGGGGGTAACTTTGGCGATTTCCCGGTCATCGCCGTTATTTTCATAACGCAGAGTATTTCCCCAGGGGTCCAGACGGGAACAATGGTCATCAAAATATGCCTGAGGAGGAATCTTCCCCGAGTGAATCGTATAGCTCTCCAAACATTGCGCGGCGGTTTTTATTAAGACGGCTGTTGTCGATATCTGCTGCGAACGCTTCATTGACAGCCAGGCGGAGACAGAAAAACTCAAAATAAGGCCGATAAGAGTTATAACCAGCAGGAGTTCAATTAGGGTAAACCCCTGGGTATTTTTGCCGCAGTGCCAATGTCTGCAAGACAGAATATGGCCCATCCGCTTAACGATCCGTCAACTGTTGTACTACGCGGAGGTTTTGTTGCAGATCTTGATCGTCCGGTGCCTGTCGCAACGCCTTGGTCAAAATTTTCTCGGCTTCTTCTAAGCGGTCGACTTGCATAAGCGAGGCTGCGAGATTATTGGCGACGCCCGGATTGCCGGATTTTTCCCAGACCTTGGTGAACAGGACAATCGCGCCGTTCCAGTCGCCGGCTCTGCGGCGTTGTTCCCCCTGGTGCAGCCATCGGCTCAGTTGTGCTGTCTGGTCAATAAAATGTCCGGTGGCGGTGGCCGGTGCGTCGGCCTGTTCCACCAGCTGCAGCGGTTTCGGCTCAGTGATACTATCCACCGGCAGCTGGTGCTGGATTCCTGATGGGACCACTTTTTTTGCCGCTTTGGCGGGCAGGCGATTAATCACTATAGCGGGTGTGTCATCGGCAAGGCTCGTAATGGAGGATGTCCATGGCTCATCTTTTTGCGGGGGTGTCGGCGGCAAAGCTTTTTCTGAAGGGTGTTCCCCTATTTCCTCGGTCAGGGGCATCGCTGCCGCCACCTGTTCCGCAGCACCGGCTTGCCGTTCAGAAGCTGCCGCAACAGGCGGCGGGTCAGGGGCAAGTGCGGTGGCTCTATTCGTTGACGGATGCAGGTCAAACCAGTCCTGCATCCAGGCAGTGATGCCGACGGCAAGAAGGCCAAAGAGAATCAGCGCGACACTGAGGATCAGCATTCGCTGCAAAGAAAAATCACTCTTATCAAGAGCCTGGTCGAAAGGGATGTCTGGAACATCCGGATCCCTTTCATTTCGGAGGGCAAGCTCATCCAGACGACTTATGGCATTGTAGAGTTTACTCATCCCTGCACTATATTTACCTGTAAGATAATGACTAATTCAACCCGTTGCTTTTCGCTGCTCTGCTCTTTGAACAGCCAGCCAAGACCAGGGATATCGCCGAGAATCGGTAGACCTTTCTCTCCCTTCTTACTTTGTTCCATGATAAGACCACCCAGAACTAACAGGTTTTTGGGTTTTATATCGACAACGGTTGAGATTTCCCGCAGGTTCACTTTAGGAAAGGTGATCTGCACGGAACCTTCGGCGTCTAACTGTTGCTGATCGAGTTCGGCGATTTCACTTTTAATCGGCACGATATGCAGGGTGACCGAACCGTTGCTTTTGATGATCGGCGTCACGCCTAAAAGAATGCCATCAAAAATAGCTCCGGTCTCGGTACTGTATTCGGTGGTCTGATCCTGTCCGGTTCCTTCCGTTGTTTTGGTGAGACTGCTCAGGTAAGAAACCGATTGTCCCACACTGATTACCGCCGATTGGCCATTCATGGCATTTAGCCTGGGATTGGAGAGAATTTTTACCGTGCCATACTGGTTCAGGGCGCGAAATACCGAGCCCAGGGAATAGTATTCCGAACTGAGATTGAGATTATAAAATGAGTCGTTGCCGCTGCTGTTGCCGGCTATGTCCAGTACGGTCTGGGCGACAGCTTGGATTGGTTCGGTGCTGGCCAAAAGAGAAAACTTGCTCCAGTCGATACCCAACTGTTGCTTATCATTGAGATTGACTTCAATAATCTGGGCTTCGATCAGCACCTGCCGGGAATATTTTTCCCGTAGCTGGTCGAGATATTTTTTTATGTCCTGGACCAGGCGAGGTCGGCCCTGCATCATCAAGGTGCCAGTCTGTCGATTGAGGACAAATTGGCCGTTATCTTTGAGCATCTGGCCAACCGTGGATTCAATATTGGTGTAGATATCGACCACGGCATCGGAGGTTTTACCGGAGATTTCAAAACGCCCGGTCAGCGGGTTTTCGATATTGTTCGATTCACCGCCACTACTGCCTCCTGAGCCGGAACCGCCCAGGACATCCCCACCGACACTGAAATTTGAGGTGTTGATCGAGCCAAGAAAATCAAGGTGCACGATTTCATGCTGATAGGATTCGACAAAAAGAGTCCCGTATTCTTCCCGCCAGGCGACGTTGAAAATATTGCTGATCGCATTGAGGATCGCCCGTACCTCGATCTGCTGATATTCGGCGGTGAGTTTTTCCGTTGCCAACAGAGCTTCGAGTTGTGGATCAAGGACCAGATTCAAACCTGCCGCCCTGGCCAGCACCTGGAACACCTGGCGGTATCCTTCCTCGACAAAACTGATATTGATCCGCTCCATATCAAGCGGTGACAGTTCTTTAAACTTCGGCTGCAATACTTCTTTGGCTTTTGCCGGTGGTTTGGCCGGTTCAGAAAGTGGAGCATTATACTGCTGCATACGTGCAGCATTGAGGTCGATTTGATCCATAACCGAGACCTCCGGTTGTTTCGGGGCATGAGCTGACGGCGAGGCGCAGCCCAGTAGTCCCGACATGCCCAGCAATAAAAAAGGCAGACAGCAGGTGGATAAAGCTTTTAGAAAACTATTCATAGAGATTTTTTTGATTTGTGAGTGGATCCGACACATTGACTGCCACTTTTTCCAGAGGAACAAGTGTGCCGGACTTGATTGCCGCCCTTTGGCCGGGAAACAGAACAAAACTTTGTCGACTCGTTTGAAAATCGACCTGCTCCTGGGCTATTTTTTCGATGGTAAAGCTTTTTCCCTGCTGTTTTTCATGGAATATTTCCCCGTTTACAATACAGTATCGGCCTTGTTTGCCCTGAGCAATAGTCGTCAGGTGAATTTCTTCCAGATTTGTCAGGTCGGCAATTGCGGTTAATTCTTCATGACGCGCATCAGCTGTTCGAAAAAACGGATCTTTGTTGACTTGTTTCGGCAAGGATTGACGTTCTGCTGATATTGCTATTTCCGGCGGCATGTTGGTCAGGCTATGGTGCAGTACCAGCTGATCGCCGACAGGCAGGGGGATAATCCGGTATCCCTGCCAGACCGCCAGACTTGCCGATCCGATAAATAAAAGCAGAGGCAGAATGAGTTGCAGCCAATTACGCATGTGATTTATCGGCATGGACATAAAAAATACCCCTGAAGGTTAAAGACAAGTGTGCGGTTCGGTGGTGCACCGTCTTGACCGCCTGCTGGTGCTACCGAAGCTGCATTGTCGATCTGCTCATCTTTTAGACCTGCAGAAAAAAAATCGAGAACGAATGGTCGGTCGGCTCGATATAGGTTCGAAAGTCGCTGCAGGAGTTGGTCATAAGGGAGGTCGACCCATGTTTCTTCCGTTTTTTCCCATTGCGGTTCTTCGGTGTTACATTGATAAAAAGGATCCACCGAAACAAACTGCCGGTACTTGTCAAGCTGCTGTGCTGCCTGAGCAAGGCTCTGTTGGTTCTGGCTGAGGGTCGTGATTGCTGCGGCATAGCTTTTTTTCGTCTGCAGTGCATTGACAAAAAGGTAGAGGCAGACCGCACAGGCGAGAACCAGTGAGCATTGAATGATAAGTGCCGCCATGGATGGCTTGGGGAGATCGTATTTCATAGTTTTGCCACCTCACTTTTGGGCAGAAGTTCACAGTTGAGGCGGCCGGTTTTGTCGGCTTCTTTGTAAGTCCAGGTCATATTGGCTACTTTGAATAAGCCGTTAAGGGCAATTATGACATTCTCAAATCGCGCGGTCACCTCGCCATAGCTGCCATTGGTCGTACAGCTGGCGGTAATGATTGGGTTTTGCGACTGGAGTTGCTCCGGCACGGAAAGAGCATTGCCTGTGGGTTGATCCCCCGGCAACATTTCCGGACTGACGAAATCCGCTGTTCCCGGTGTTGACGGCCCGGTCATTGAACTGCCGTCACCTGTTTGTCGCTTGACCTGCAGGCTGGTGATATGGACATTGTCGGGAAGAGCCAGGGCAAGTTTTTCGGCCAGCGTGTCAAGATGGAAATCTGCCGCAGCGCGGCTGCGAATGGTTTTCAGGCGGTCAAATGTTTCCAGGGTGGCTGTCGCCGGAAGATTCTTGCTGAGCTCCTCCTGTTGTCTGGTAATTGAGGTCGATAATGCCTGGTAGTGGGCATGCTGCTCCGCTACCTGCGGCTGCAGGTACAGCCAGCCACCAAGTAAAGCAATTCCAGCTGCCGCGGCCAGGATGGAGGTGCGCAGGGAAAGAGATTGCAGGCGCCAGGAGTTGGTGAATTCCTGAGGTAAAAAATCATAGCCTTTATCGGCATAGGCGGCACCGAAGAGTTGTGGATAGAGCAGAACTTCCGCATCCGATTCAAGCTGGAGAACCTGGGCAAAATTCGGTTGCCACTCCTCTATACCTAAATTCTCGAGGTGTAAGCCGGCTCGTCCCTGACCCATGCGGATAATGTGCAGGTTTTCTATATTATAATCTTTTTTAACCACGGTTCGGGCAAAATCGATAGCATGGGGGACCAGGGCCTCATCGATGATCCCAGGTTTTGCGAGACTGAGTGATTGGTTATAAAGCGGCGTGCCGTCTTTGACCACCAGCACCTGGTTATCAAAGTTGCCCAGGAGAAAAACCAGTACAGCTTCGTCGGTGACCGTCTGGATAAGACCGGCGATCGCAGCGGCATGAGAGAAGAGGCGACAGCTGTGAACTCTCTGCCAGGGCTGGATAAAAGAATACAGCTCGGTTAATTCGGCGTGGGGTACGAACACACAGTTCAACCATCCCGGCTTGCCGGCAATTTTTGTCGCTCGATGGTCAAAATTACCGACATCCATGGTCAGTCCGCGATCGCTGAATCGTTTGTTGATCTGCAGATTGAGCAGCTCTTGTTTTATCTCTGGGAAGGTATCGTTGTAGAGAAAATACTCTCGAGGACTAAAACACATGTGCAGATGTCCCCTGCATTTGCTTTGTATATCATCGCTTTCAACGACTCTTGAAAAAGAGCGCAGCCCATTTTTTGCGCCACGCATCAGGACATATCGCCAACTGTCTGTGCCGGGAATTTGTTCTATACACCATTGTTGTCTGGTAATCATTTGGTCTGCTCCACCTGGGCAATTTTGGTAAATGAAGATGCGGCGATTTTGGTGACGGTGCCAACAAATGGGACACGAAGAAAGAGCGATACCAGCAGGGCGGCGGCAACAATCGTCGAGCCGATTGCCAGGCTGATTTTCACCCTTGCACTGCGGGCCATTTTGATATCCTGCATGGTCGAGATGGCAGCCCGGACATGTTTTTTAGTCAGCGCCGACACCTGCAGAGTGCTGGCCAGCAGCAGGGTCCGGTCCATGATCCGGTTAATCAGACGGGGGATTCCCCTGCTGCCCAGGTGCAGAGCCTTGCAGGCCCCTTTGGTAAGGCGAATATCGCCGCGACCGGCTTTATTGAGGCGATACTCGACATACTTTGAAATCTGAGCGATACTTAAGGGCTCCAGCCGTTCATGGACGACAATGCGTTGGACGAGCTGGCCAAGTCCCGGCTGGGTCAAGACAGTCTCCATTTCGGTCTGGCCGATAAGTAAAATCTGCATCAGCTTGCGCGTACCGGTCTCCAGGTTGGACAGCATCCGCAGTTGTTCAAGCGTCTCTACCTGCATGTTTTGTGCTTCATCGACAATGATGAACAGTTCTTTTTTCTGTTGGGCCATATGCAGAACATGGTTTTGGAACAGCTGCAGCAAAACGGCCAAAGAGTCCTTTGTATCGTAGCCAAGGTTCATTTCACCAAGCAGCAGTTGGAGCAGTCCGATCGGATCGACAGCGGGGCTTAGAATCAAAATGGGTATTTTAGCCTCGTCCAAACCTTCCAGGATACGGCGTAAAAGCAGGGTTTTGCCAAGCCCAGCCTTGCCGGTGAGTACCATGAAACCTTCGCCGCCCGCAATCGCATGGAGCAGGATCCTCTCCGCCGACAGGTGCGTTGGCGAGGGGAAAAAGAAAAACGGATCGGGAGACAGCCTGAAGGGGGCAACTTTCAGACCATATTGCTGTAGATACTGGGGAAACTGGCTGTTCGTCGAAGTCATTGTCTTTTAGGCTATTTGTGAAATCATGTTATAGACTGGTCCCAACAGGCCGAGAGCGATAATTGCAAAGATAAAACCGGCCACGGCGATGATCAGCGGTTCGATGGTCTTGGACATGGCAGCCACCAGTTTATCGACCTTGTCCAGGTAGTGGTTGGCAAGTAAATTAAATTGCTCGGGCATGTTCCCGGTCTGCTCGCCGACTCTGACCATGCGCAGGACGAAAGGCTCAAAAAAGCCGAAGGCGGCAATGGCCTCGGACATTGGGTTGCCCTCCTTTATTTCTTTGCACATGAGGGCAATGCCTCTTTTTAAAATCTGGTTGGAAACCGACTGTTCCATTAACTCCAGACTGCGCAGGATATTAACACCGGCAGCGGTCAGCATGGCGGTGTACTCAAAGAAAAAAGCCAGCTGCGAACAACGGATAACGGCTTTTATCAGCGGTGCCCGGTTCCACAACAGATCCCACAGGTAATGCACCTTCTCACTTTTTTTGGTCAACGTGTAAAAGAGCAAAAAAAGCATCAGAACTGCCGGGATGACCGGCCACCAGTGCGAAAAGATTTCAGTGCTGGTTATCAGGATTCTGGTCGTGATCGGCAGATCATCAATGCCCATAGTTCTGAACAGATCCATAAGCTGCGGCAAAACGAACAGCATCCAGAAAGCCAGGGCGCTGAACATCGCAACCAGTACCACGCACGGGTAGATCAGTGCCCTGCGGGTCGAGCTGATGATGGCGTCGAGCCTATCAATATGATCGGCACCATCTTTTAAGGTCCGATCTAGATTACCGGTTTCTTCGCCGATCGAGATAAGCGGCATCATGATCCGGGGGATCAGCGTGGTTGCCTTTTGCAGGGCTTCCGAAAAAAGAAGACCATCGTCAATACGCTTGGCGACCTCCTGAAAAGTTTCGCCAAGCACTGGATGACATGGCGGCCTGGTCATATCGCTTAGCGCTTCTCTTAAGGGGACACCGCCGCGCAGTAACAGTGACAGGTTGCGGAAAAATTCCGCCAAAACCGGACGCTTGAGGGCTTTGTGCATCTTTGGCAGCGCCGGTAACAGCTTTTTGCGGTAGTTGACCAGGGTTTCTCCTTTGGCCTCCAGGGCGTTAAAGAGCTCAGTCACCGAAGCGTAGCTGCCTTGATTTCTGGTTAATTGACCGGCAGGGTCGATGCTCTGGTAGCTGTATCGCGGCATCAGCCAATCACCCGAATCAGTTCTTCCATGCTGGTTACCCCGGAACGCACTTTATGTATGCCGGAGGCGCGCAGCTCGGTGACACCTTCTGCCCGTGCCGCATCTTCGAGCTCACCAAGCGGGGCGTCACTGGCGATAAGACGCATGATTGAATCGCTTATGGGGATGATCTCGGAGATGGCGTCCCGGCCGAGATACCCGGTGTCCTGACAATGGCTGCACCGGCCCGCCCGATAATATTCACCGGCTGGATCAAGATCGAACCTCCCGAGCAGTTCCGGGTCAATGGTCGCCCTCTGTTTGCAGAAGCTGCAGAGCCTGCGGATGAGGCGTTGGGCTAAAATGCCTTTTAGAGAAGTCGACATTAAATACGGCGAGACGCCCAGATCCTTCAGCCTGGCCAGTGCGGCGATCGCGCTGTTGGAGTGCAGGGTCGAGAGCACAAGGTGGCCGGTCAGGGCGGCCCGTACCGCAAGTTTTGCGGTTTCCTCGTCGCGAATTTCACCAATCAGCATCACATCAGGGTCCTGGCGGAGAAAGGTCCTGATGGCTGAGGCAAAGGTGTAGCCGGCTTTGGTATTGACCTGGGTCTGGCGGATCATCAGCAGTTCGTATTCGATCGGGTCTTCCACCGTGAGAATGTTTTTGCCGATGGCATCCTGCTCCCTCAGAGCGGCATACAAAGTGGTGGTTTTGCCGCTGCCGGTGGGGCCGGTGACCAGGATCATGCCATAGGGAAGGCTGAACAGATTGTGCAGAGTTTTCTGTTTATCATCTTCAAAACCGAGTTCACGGATATTGAAGGTTGACGACCCCCGGGAAGGCAGCAGACGCAACACCAGGTTTTCACCAAAATTTGTCCGGACCGAAGAGACCCTGATATCGAAAGTCTCCCCGAACAGATTAAACGACATCCGGCCATCCTGCGGTTTGCGCTGCTCCGCGATATCCATGCCGGAATTGACTTTGATGTTGGTGGTCAGGCGGCTGTGCAGGCTCACTGGAAAAACATAGATGGGCTTTAAGACGCCGTCGATTCGATACATTACCCTGGACGACAGATCGCTTGGGGTGATGTGGATGTCGGTGACCCGATAACTGATCGCCGAACCGAGGAGATTGTCCACCAGTTGCTGGACATCAACGTCAAGGTGAGGGTTGCGGCGCAGCCGGTCGGTGATTGATTTAATTTCTTCTTCAATGGGGTGCTCGATAAGATAATAAAACCGTTCGATCATTCTCTTGAGCAGATTTTCCCCGGCCACATGCACCTTGACGATTAAGCCGGTAATACGGTAGGCCTGTTCTTCCGCCAGTCTGGAAAAGGGATCGGCAATGGCGATATGCAGGGTCTGATCGACTTTATTGATAACCAGGAACTGGTAGTGGGTGGCGACCTTGGCCGGAATCATCGCCAGCAGTTTCTGGTCCGGCAGGTAATTACGCAGATCAATAAAAGGGTAGTTGCCCTGTTTGGCCAGCACAACGGCCAGGTCCGAATCCGTTATCAAGCCGAGGCGCATGAGACATTCGCCCATGAGCTCGCCGGTAGCTTTTTGTTCCCGCAGGCTGAAGTCGAGTTGATCATGGGTAATGAGTCCATGATCAATCAATAAATCGCCGAGTCGTGGTGGTGCTGCCATACTGGATCTCTTGCTTAGTTGTTGCGGTATCGTTTTGCGCGATACTCCCGCCGGGATATCTTGGACAACGGTGTCGTTATAGAAATTATGTTATGGAACTGGCCGGAGTCGATCAAGGGAGTTGCTCAAAATTCTTTCTACCTTTAAAAGATATCACAGGAAAACTATAAATGTAAAATGCATCAGCTCATTTTTTTTCTGTAAATTAGATTATTTGTTGTGCTTCTCTGGTGGTTAGGCTGCCTTTCTCTACACGATTTATCTGTCACACTTTCTGAACCAAATCCGAAGCTGGTTCCCACCCATGGGAACGAATGTAGAATGTATATTGACAAAACATAATGTATATGTACAATAAGACGTAATGTACATATACATTTGGAGGCCGGCTATGGAACTTACCGACAAACAGCAGCAGGTGCTGGATTATCTGATGAAGCGAATGGATGAGGAAGGGCGCATCCCGAGCCTGCGGCAGGCCGCCGTTGATCTGGGGGTCAGCCATACGGCGGTGGCCCAGTTGATGAATCAGCTGGAAAAGAAAAATGTCCTTGAGCGTAAAGGATATTACGGCCGAACAGTCCGCCTGTATCCCGAAGCCCGGGAAAACAACACTTCCAGCACTTCCATTGCCGGCCGGGAACTGCCTATCATCGGCCTTATTACCGCCGGGTTGCCCATGTATGCCCAGCAGGAGTGGGAGGGGACGGTGGTGGTCGACCGTTCGGTCTTTCCCGGTGACAATCTTTTTTGCCTGCGCATCAAGGGACAGTCGATGCAGGATGCCGGCATCTTCGATGGTGACCTGGTGGTCTGTGAACCGCGACAGTATGCAGAAAACGGCGAGATCGTCGCCGTTCTGATCAAGAATGAAGAGGCGACGGTGAAGCGGTTCTTTCGCTATGCCGATCATATCGAGCTTCGGCCGGCCAACGATGCCTATCAGGTCATGTGTTATCCGTTTAGCGAGTTGCTGGTCCAGGGCAAGGTCGTCGGCGTCATCCGGGGTAGACATGCGGAGTTTGACGGTGAGCGAAAATAACGGCCCCTGTCCGGCAAAAATTGAGCTTGTCCTGCCGTCCGGCCCGACGGCGCCGGGTCGGGTCTGTCCGGTATATGTCGGGACCTGCGGTTATTCCTATACCGAATGGGTGGACAGCGGTTTTTATCCGCAAGGGACCAAAAGCGCAGAGATGCTTGGTCTCTATGGCCGCTGTTTCTCGGTGGTCGAACTGAATTATACCTGGTATCAGATGGCCCGCGCCGATGCCCTGGCCCGTATGTTGGAAAAAGCCCCGGCCCATTTACTGTTTGCTGCCAAGCTGACCCGGACCATGACCCATGAACGGACGGATAACTGGCGGGAGCAACTGCAGCTGTACCGGCAGGGAATTGCCCCACTGGGGCAACGGCTGGTTGCGATTTTAATCCAGCTACCGCCGGATTTCGATCGGTCGATTGTCAACCGCAACTATCTGGCCGCATTGCTCGATGGACTGCAGGGAGTGCCGGTGGCGGTGGAATTTCGCCACCGCTCCTGGGCGGTCGATTCTGTCTTTGCCGAGCTGCAGCGGCGGCAGGTCACTCTGGTGGCCGTTGATGAGCCGTCGCTGCCCGGACTTTTCCCTTCTCTTGATGTGGTGACCAATCCGGCCCTTTTCTATGTCCGTTTCCATGGTCGGAACAAGGAGGGCTGGCAATCGGGTAATATGCAGAAAAAATTTAATTACGATTACTCCGACCACGAATTGACAGCCTGGTACGAGCAGTATCTGTATCCAATGGCCGCCAGAGCGGAGCGGGGAATCCTGGTTTTTAACAACCACGTTCGGGCCCAGGCGCCGAAAAACGGCCAGCGGCTGGCGGCGATTTTAACCGGCTGCAATCGCGGGGAATGCTGATGGCGCAGGGATTTACGCTGCGGGAGCGGGCGGTGCTGCATTTCAATGTCGCCGATTTTGCTGTCGCCGTCGAACGGGTTGCCGACAGCAGTCTGCGCCTGCGGCCGCTGATTATCGCGCCACTGCAGGCAGCCCGGGCGGTAGTCTACGATATGAGTGAAGAGGCCTATGGTGATGGGGTGCGTAAGGGCATGGATCTCAGGCGGGCGAAGCGAATGTGCCGGGGAGCGGCACTTCTTGCTCCCCGGATTGTTCTCTACGACCGCGCGATGCGGGCCTTTGTCAAGGAACTGCAGGGCTATTCGCCGCTGATTGAATGCGGCCGGGCGGACGGTCATTTTTTTGTCGATGTGACCGGCACCCATCGGCTGTATGGCCCGGCGCCCGATGTCGGCTGGCGGGTCCGCCGGCAGGCGCGATCGAGTCTTGGCATCAACCCGATCTGGACCCTTGGCACCAGCAAGCTGGTGGCCAAAGTAGCTTCCCGCCTGGTCAAGCCGGTGGGGGAATATATCGTCACCGCAGGTGATGAAGAACTTTTTCTCGCACCTCTGCCAGTGCATTTGCTGCCCGGTCTTTCCCGGCAGGAATTGGTAAAATTACAGGAGTTTCGTCTGATTACCATCGGCGCGCTGGCCCGGCTCGACCGCCGGCAACTGATGGTCCCTTTCGGCAGCCGCAGCGAGTATCTGCATGCGGTGAGCCATGGGGTCGATGACAGCAGGGTGGGTGCGTCCACCGAAAAACATCGGAGTATTGACTGCGAACACGTTTTTGCCGGCGATACCAGCGATCAGCGGCAGGTGGAGGCCGTTGTCGCCACGCTGGCCGGTACGATCGGCTTTCAGCTGCGCGGACAGCGGCAGGTGGCCAGGCGGGTGGGGATCTGGCTACGCTATGCCGACGGCGGCCAGGTGGTGCGTCAGGCCTCCTGCAAAACCGGAACCGCAGGCGATATGCTGCTGCGTGAACTGGCGCTGACCGCCCTGCAGCGTGCCTGGATACGACGGGTCAGGATTCGCAGCTGCCGCCTGGTCTGTGACCGGCTGCAGCGTCAGTCGCCGCAACTGGCTCTTTTTGCCGAACCGGATATGCGCAGGCTTCGGCAAAAAAAGGCCGACGGCGCCATGGATGCGTTGCGTCACCGCTTTGGTGACCAGGTGGTCGGCGTTGCTCGAGAGTTCCCAGGTGGGCCTGTCGCAGGCGACTCCAGCGGTTTTTCCGGGCATTGACCGTTGCCTGCATGTCTGCTCTTCGCGTTCGGTCTTATTATTCCCTGTTGCAGGGAACTGCCTCACCCGCCGCTCTTTGCAGGCGAGCCAAAGAACTTGGCTATTCAAGTCTGGCCATGACCGATCGGGATAATCTCTACGGCCTGTGGGATTTCATCAAGGCTTGCCGGCAGGAGGACCTGCGGCCGATTATCGGTGCGGAAATCTCCGAGTCGGGATCAAAAGAAAGTATCACCTGCCTGGCGCAAGATAAAGAGGGTTATAGCAATCTCTGTGTCTTACTGACCAGACGGCATATGGCAAAAAAATTCAGTCTTATCGACGACGTCGCGCCTCTTGCCGGTGGTCTCATCGTTTTATGCCGTGCTGTCGATCTTTTGCAGAGATATACCGCGCAGGGCGTGCAGGTTGCGGCTGATCTTGGGGCGCGGCCCAATGCACTGAGCCGCACGCTGCGCAGTTTTGCCCGGGAGCATGGTCTTGCCGCGGTCTTCACCGCTGACAGCGATATGGCTGAAAAAAGCGAGTTGCCGCTTTTTTTATTGCTGCAGGCGATCCGCACCGGCAAAATGATTAGTCAGGTGCAGCAAAAAAGGCAGGCGAGTGTCAACCCACTGGCCGAGGCTCTGGTCTATCGCCGTAATTTTGCCATCTGGCCGGAGGTCATAGCGGCAACGGAAAAACTGGCGGCAAGCTGCACCTTTACCGGGCCCAATTTTGGCATTGTCATGCCGCCCTGGCGGGGCGAAAAAGATCGGCATCCAGCGCAGGTGTTACGGGAAAAGACCTATCAGGGCGCAGGACTCCGCTATGGCGAAGACCTGGGTGAGCCGGTAATTGAACGGCTGGAGCATGAGCTCAAGGTGATCGATAAGATGGGTTTTTCCGCTTATTTTCTGGTCGTGCGCGATATCGTCCACCGGAAAGGGGCGGATGGGCAACGGAAAAAACGCCGGATCTGCGGCCGCGGATCGGGAGCCGCCTCCCTGGTTGCTTATTGTCTGGACATAACCAATGTCTGTCCCATCAAATATAATTTGTATTTCGAGCGTTTTCTTAATCCCGGCCGGACCGATCCCCCCGATATAGATATTGATTTTTCCTGGGACGAACGCGATGAAGTGCTTGCCGATGTACTGCGGGATTATGCCGGACATGCGGCCATGGTCTGTAACCATGTTTTTTTCCAACCGCGGATGGCCATTCGGGAAACCGCCAAGACCTTTGGCCTGCCGGAGGGGGAGATCTCTCAGCTGACTCGTCGTCTGCCCTGGCTGCACAGCAGCGGAGAAAAGGACCTGGAACAATCTCTGGCCGCTCTGCCGGCCCTGCGTGACCAGGATCTCTCGCCCCCCTGGCCGCAGATTTTAGCCCTTGCCCAGCAACTGATCGGGGTGCCACGCTATCTCTCTGTCCATCCGGGTGGTGTGATCCTTACTCCCGAGCGGATTGCCGCCTATGTACCGGTGGAGCGGGCGGTTAAAGGGGTGCCGATTATCCAGTGGGAAAAAGACGGAGCGGAGACAGCAGGCCTCGTCAAAATCGATCTGCTTGGCAACCGAAGCCTCGGGGTTATTCGCGACAGTATCGCAGCGGTACGTGCGGGTGGCGGGGACCTTGATGAACTTACCTGGCAACCCGAAGACGATCCGGCGACCAGGATGTCGGTGGCGATGGGGGAAACCATGGGCTGTTTTTATATCGAGAGCCCGGCCATGCGCCTGCTCGAGAAAAAGGCCGGTACCGGGGATTTCGAACAGCTGGTGATCCAATCTTCGATCATTCGTCCGGCGGCCAATGAATTCGTGCGGGAATATGTCCGGCGTCTGCATGGCGGCAGCTGGCAGCCGCTTTGTCCGCAGATCGGCGATGTCCTCGACGATACCTTCGGCCTGATGGTCTATCAGGAAGATGTCTCTAAGGTGGCCGTTGCTCTGGCGGGTTTTAACCATAGTGACGCCGACGGGCTGCGCAAGGTCATGGCCAAAAAGGATAAAGTCCACCGATTGCAGCACTATAAAACCATGTTCTTTACCGGCTGCGCCGGCAACCATGTCGCTCTTACGGAGGTCGAGCGAATGTGGCGGATGATGATGAGCTTTGACGGCTATTCTTTCTGTAAACCGCATTCCGCCTCCTATGCTCGGGTGTCCTTTCAGGCCGCCTATCTTAAACGCCATTATCCGGCAGAATTCATGGCCGCAGTGATCGCCAATCAAGGTGGTTATTATTCACGCTTTGCCTATGTTTCCGAGGCGAAAAGGCTGGGGCTGAAAATTCTCCACCCGGATGTTATGACCAGTGAGATTGCCTGGACAGGGCACAAAGACTCGATCCTGGTTGGCCTGCAGAGTGTGCATGGTCTCTCCGCTGGTTTTCTCGATCGGCTGGTCCTGGCCCGTAAGAACAAGCTCTTTATCGATATCGGTGATTTCTTCCGGCGCACCGAACCGGCGGACGATGAAGCCCGGGCCCTGATCCATGCCGGAGCCCTGGACCGTCTGGATTCCTCCGCCAACCGGACCGTCATGCTCTGGCAGTGGGCGAGCCGGCAACGGCTGGTACACGATGCGCGGCGCCTGTCTCTTTTTGCTGCCAGACTGCCACCGGCACCACCGCTGTCGCCGCCGGACCTTATAACCACCTTGCGCCGGGAGTACAGGGTGCTTGGCTTTCTCTGCGACTACCATCCGCTGCAGTTGCTGCCACCCCAGGGTAAAGGGCTGTCGAAGGTGTCGTCGCTGTCGAGGCGGGTCGGGCAACGGGTACAGCTGGTGGCCTGGCTGTTGTCCGGCAAACTGATATCGACCAAAACCGGTGAGGTCATGGAATTTCTCACTTTCGAAGATGAGACCGGGCAGCTGGAGACGACTTTTTTTCCCGAAATCTATAAGTGTTACGCCCATATATTGCGCAGTGGGAGAGGGTATCTGCTGAATGGGATGGTCGAGATGGATTATGGGGCACTCACTCTTACCGTGGATAACGTTCGTTTAATAGGGGTGGCCACAGTTCCTCACGCCTTGGATGGTAAGGTGTTGCCTTTCGCATCAATGGACTAAAATTAAAATTGTTTTGAATTTTTTTTAAAGTAGCGTATAAAGTTAGAAAGATCTTTTTTAATAAAAAGAAAAATATAGACGATTTTATAATGAACGACCGCAAACGTATCCTTGTAATCGATGATGAGCCGACGGCGCTGGACCTGCTTCGCAGGATTCTGGAAATGAATGGATACGAAGTCTTGTCGGCGGTAAATGGTCAGAAAGGAGTCGAGCTGTTCCATCAACATCCCTGCGATCTGGTCATAACCGATATGGTCATGCCGATAAAAGACGGGTTGCAGACTATTCTCGATCTCCGCAGCATCGCTCCTTATCTTCCGGTTATCGCCATTTCGGGTGGTGGAGCTATCTCCAAGGAGCGCTACCTGGCCGTTGCCGGCTATCTGGACAATGTGCTCACCATCGCCAAACCATTTGCCATAGAAGATATTACCGAAGCCGTAAAAAAACTTCTCCACCATCGCCCCCTCGAGCCCTCCGAAGAGAGCTGATTTAATCAACAGGCCTTGTGGCCATTCACGCTCCATCCTCATACCACACCTGGTGGGTTTATCTTGTCGCTTGTCCGCAGATCTCAATTTTCTTGAAATATACTCTCTTGTTGTTTTCCATGATCCTTGTTAATTGACGGAGAAATTACTTTTGTGTAGTATCTCGAAGGGTTGGCTAAAATAGCCATTTATAGAGAGTTACTTGCACACAGACAAATTTGCCTTACCGGGAGTGAGAAGTGCCGGGGCGACAGACAGGGGTGGACCATGAATTCAATTGTAGAAGTCGGTATGACTCTCAATTATGTTATCGATTCCAGCTGCGCAAAATATAAAGATACCCCGGCAATAGGCATGGCGATGGAGAATCCTCTTTCCTATGGCGAATTCCTGGGCAATATTTTCGGCCTCGCTGCGCGGCTGCAGCAGGATGGGGTCGGCAAGGGCGATCATATTGCTATTTTGAGCGAGAACTCCCCTAACTGGGGTATAGCCTATCTGGCCGTTGTTCGTCTGGGAGCGATCGCCGTGCCCATCCTCCCTGATCTGCCGGAAAGTGACGTGCATCATATCCTCAACGAAATGAAGGTCAAGGCGCTGTTTATCACCCAGAAGCAGATTGAAAAAATCTATGAATTGCGACAAGAGCTTAAAGGACCGGTAATTACCCTTGATGATTATCAGCCCGATCTCGGCGTGGTGCCGGTAAATATTTTTTCTACCTATCTGACGGAAGGTCTCGCCGCGGTCAAAAAAGATCCGGAAGGCCCGGTTTTTCCAGCCGTGGGCGAAGATGATCTGGCTTCTATTTTATATACTTCCGGAACCTCCGGTTATTCAAAAGCGGTGATGTTGTCCCATAAAAACCTGACGGCCAATGCCTATGCGGCTGCCGGGCTGAAAGAGATCAAACCAGGTTCGGTCTGGCTGTCGATTCTGCCGATGTCGCATACCTATGAATTTACCTGCGGCTTTATCCTGCCGCTCTTGTGCGGCGGCCGTATTGCCTATGCCGGAAAGACCCCCACCCCGGCTATCCTGCAGAAACTCTGTGCTTATGAAAAACCCCTGGCCATCTTTGCCGTTCCCCTGGTGCTCGAGAAAATCTATAAGAAAAGGGTCCTGCCGCAGATTGAAAAAAGCCGTCTGTTAAAAGAAGTGTGCCGATTCGGTATGGGTAGAAAAATTATTTATCGCAAGATTGGCAAAAAGCTGATTGATTTTTTTGGCGGCAACCTCCAGTTAATGGGAGTTGGCGGGGCCGCACTTAATCCTGATGTGGAACAGTTTCTTCATGAAGCGCGATTCCCATATCTGGTTGGCTATGGCATGACAGAGTCGTCCCCTTTAATCGCCGGTGGACCGGCAGGGGATAAAACCATCAGCATCGGCTCGACCGGCAAGCCGATTCCCGGGGTGGCGGTGAAAATAGCCGAACCGGATCCAAAAACAGCTATTGGTGAGATAATCGTCTGCGGCGCCAATGTGATGCAGGGGTATTTCAATGATGTGGAAGCCACTCAGGCAGTTCTCACCAGAGATGGCTGGCTCGCCACCGGAGATCTTGGTTTTATCGATAAACAGGGCAATTTGCATGTCCGTGGCCGATTAAAGAACGTGATCGTGCTCAGCAATGGAGAAAATGTTTATCCGGAAGCGATAGAGCATAAGATGAACACCTACAGCTGGGTTGTGGAAAGCCTGCTCATTGAAAACAACGGCCAGATGGAGGCGTGGATTTATCCCGACTATGAATGTATCGATGACCATACAGCGGGTAAATCTCGCACCGAGCGGCGGGCTTACATTGAGACTCTGCTGGAGTCGATGCGATCGGAACTGAATAGACAACTGCCGAAATCCTCGCGGTTGGCGAAGATTTATGAGCGACGGGAGCCGTTCATCAAGACGGCTACCCATAAGATCAAACGCTATCTCTATGATGGGCAGGTATTGCCAGGGTAGTGTAGCATCGCCGGATATACAAATGACTCCGCCAATTTTCAAGAAAACTATTTGTCCGCTGGATTGCCCTGATACCTGCGGCATGACCGCGACGATTGAAAACGGCAGGATTACCGGCCTGCAGGGTGACAAAGACCACCCGTATACAGCCGGTTTTATCTGCCGGAAGATGCGCCGTTATCCTGAAAGGCTCTATGGCCGGGAGAGGATTCTCTTTCCGCAGCTGAGAGTGGGTGATAAAGGGACCGGCAAGTTTCGTCGCATCAACTGGCAAGAGGCGCTCGACATCCTGGCGGCAAGGCTAACCGCAGTCTGTGAACAGCATGGCGGCGAGTCAATTCTGCCTTATTCTTATGCCGGCAATATGGGGGCAGTCAACCGCTTCGCCGGCTACCCCTTTTTCCACCGGCTGGGAACCTCTCGGCTGGACCAGACTATCTGCTCTGCCGCAGCGGGGGCTGGCTGGCAGAAACAATGCGGCCCTTTGCCCGGCTGTCCTCCGGAGAATGCTGCGGATGCCGAGCTGATTATTGCCTGGGGCATTAATATCAAAGTGACTAATGTCCATTTCTGGCAGTATGTCGCTGCGGCCCGCAAAAAAGGCGCCAGACTCCTGGTTATCGATCCGTATCGCAATCAGACGGCCAAATCGGCGGATAGCTATCTGCAGGTAAAACCAGGTGGCGATAGTGCTCTCGCCCTTGGGGTGATGAAATTGCTGATCGAAAAAAACACCGTCGATCATGAATTTATCGCGCGGCATACCGAGGGTTTTGCCCAACAAGCAGAATATTTGCGGACACTGGATTTGCGGCAATGCGTCGCCGAAAGTGGGATAGCCGCAGATGAAATGAAGCAGCTCGCATCCTTGTTAGCCGCCTGCCCGCGATCATTTATCAGGATAGGCATCGGTCTTTCCCGTAACAGCAGGGCCGGTATGGCCGTACGGGCGATCACTTCGCTGGCTGCCGCTTTAGGTCTTTTTGGTGGCGGGCGGGGGCGGGGAGTATTGCTCTCTTCCGGAGCCTTTAAGGGCGATAAAAACAAGCTGACCTATCCACATCCGGCAAGTGCGCGGACACGGACCATTAATATGATCCATCTCGGTCATGCCCTGACCGCT
Organism: uncultured delta proteobacterium; assembly: GCA_963709745.1. Classification (GTDB taxonomy): domain Bacteria; phylum Desulfobacterota; class Desulfobulbia; order Desulfobulbales; family Desulfocapsaceae; genus Desulforhopalus_A. The sequence continues at coordinate 220,565 of CAVPXN010000011.1, read as the reverse complement.
CTCGCGCCGCCGGTCAAGGCGCTCTTTGTGTACAATTCCAATCCGTTAAGCGTCAACCCCGACGGGGGTATGGTTCGGCGGGGGTTGCTGCGAGAAGATCTGTTTACCGTCGTCCATGAACAGGTTATGACCCCGACGGCAAAATATGCCGATCTTCTTCTGCCGGCCACCACCTTTTTGGAAAATCTCGATGTCTATACCGGTTACGGTCATTTTTACCTTGGGGTCGCCCAACCGGTCATCGAGCCGGTGGGGGAGGCATGGAGCAATTTTAACCTGTTTCAAAATCTGGCTTTGAAAATGGGCTTTGACGAGCCACCCTTTCACCAGAGCTGTGCCGAAAGGATTGTCGATTACTTGACGGATATGCCCGGACTTTCCAAGCAATGCGACCTGCGACAAGTTATGTCCGGCAGACTTGTCCATTCTGAGTATAACCACGGTGACGGACGGGTTATGCACAGTGGAGCGCAGCGATTTTGTTTTTTCGCTGCCGACTCAGCTCCGGAACCGACCATGGCCTGCCTGTCTGCCGGCGGTGAATTTGCCGATCCCGACCTGCAGGCGCGCTACCCTTTTCGCCTGATCACCCCGCCCCATCCTGATTTGTTAAACAGTACCTTCGGGGAGAGGTATACCGCAACGCTTGGCACCGTTCTTATTCATCCGGAAGATGCGCGGGCGTATAGTGTTCACGAGGGCGAGTCAGTGATTTTGTATAATGGTCGGGGCAGGACCAGGCGGCTGGTGAAGATAACCACCGATACCGGCCGGGGCATTCTGGTTGCTGAAGGATTATTCTGGCCGGTTGAGGACAATAGTGAGCTTCACGCAACTGCAGGACCAGCTGCAATGTTCGGCGGCATAAACGATCTTACCTCGCAAAAACTTACCGATATGGGCGGTGGCGCGACTTTTCATGAATCGCTGGTGGCGCTGACCAAGGCTCTATCCTGAATGAGGCCGGCAGTAGAGCATTATCCTGAATTTGCCAATCAGGTTCCTCAACCGGGCAAGATGCCTAACGCCGGGGAAATTTCTTTTTTACCAGTACGGCTGCTGCTTCTGCATCCAATGCCGGATTGTCGAGCTGCATATCTTTTAAGTAGCTGAGAATTTTTTTAAACCGCGGGCCGGCTTTATAGCCCATGGCCATTAAATCATTGCCGGTAAGGGCGGCTTCGACATGCCGCAATGTAGTTACATAGAGCGATATGGCCTTTTTGATCTGGTTTTTCCTGGCGATGGCCATCATATACAGCAACCCCTCCAGGCTGATTCCTGCAAACGTATCGACTATTTGACTGTTTGAATGACCTTTTTGTCGAGACAGGGAGTGCATTGCCTGCTCTGTCCGTTGTTTCTGGTCGAGCAGATATTCCCTCGTCTTGGCCGTTTCATTAAATCGTAGACAGAATGCAGAGAGTTCGCTTACTCCGGATCTGGACATGACCGCCAGGAGGTAAACCACCCAGTTGCGGCAGGTTTCGTCAAGGTAGAGGAGGCCAAACCAGGAAATCGCTCGCTGGGCCTGGGTCATAATATGCAGAAATCGGCGGTCAATCTGGTAGTGCGGACGAAGCTCAGGCCAGAGAAACTGGAACAGATCGAACTCGGCCAGGCGTTGAATAGCCGGGAGTGGATTTTCTTCAGAAAAAATGATTTTTAATTCGGATAGAAAACGTGCGTCGCCGCTTTTGCCGAAAAGTTTCATATTGACCGCATTGACTATCAAGCGTCTGGTGTGCGGCGATATCTGAAAATTCATCCGTTTTTCAAACCGTATCGCCCGAAAAATTCGGCTTGGATCTTCAACAAAACTCAGGTTATGCAGTACCTTTATCGATTTTTGTTTGAGGTCGTTCTGGCTGTTGAAAAAATCGATCAGCGTGCCGAAGTATTCCGGGTTAAGCTGAATAGCCATGGCGTTAATAGTGAAGTCGCGGCGGTAGAGATCGAGTTTTATCGATGACAGTTCAACCGTTGGCATGGCCGCTGGATATTCGTAGTATTCCAGCCGTGCCGTGGCGATATCTATTTTGAAATCATCATCCAGCAGAACCACTGCGGTCTTGAATCGTTCGTGCGTCCGGTATCTGCCTCCCAGTTGTGCTGCCAGTGCTTTGGCGAAACCGATACCGTCGCCCTCGATGACGATATCGAGATCGAGGTTGGGTTTTTTTAGCAGCAGATCGCGGACAAAGCCGCCGACGGCAAAGGCGTTGTCGTTCATTTTGTCGGCCACTTCGCCGATGGTCTGGAGCAGTTGGATCATTTTCCTGCTTAAACAATCAACAATGAGTGCGTTGAGATTTCTCTTTTTCTCCAGAGATGGGTGATCGGCTTCATGCAACAGGTTTTTCGGCAGATGGGCAGGGTCGTTGACCAGTCTGTTGAGCAGATCGGTCCGGGTGATAACCCCCATGAGAATCTTGTTCTCGACAATCGGGACGAGGCGCTGTCGGTTCTCGATGATCAATTCCTGGATATCGGCCAGCGTTGCTTTAAGGGGAAGGCTCTCGACATCGCTGGTCATATAGTCGCTTACCGGCCTCTCGCCAAGGGCGTGGTGGGTAGCCTTTTCAACGACCTGCCGGGTTATTATGCCCAAAATCGGATGCTGCTCCTCAGGTGCTGTTCGTGGATCGTGTTGTACCGGAGCGGCGGTAATATTATAGCGGGTAAGCAGGGCATTGGCTTCGGCGATGGTTGCATCCGGGGCGATGGTTATGGCCGGTTTAGACATCATTTCGCTGGCAATCGGCTGGGGGAGGATATGTCGGTGCAGGGTATGAACCAATTTCTCTTCGGCCTCGATAAGCGTCATCTCCCTGAGCGTTGCCGAGGCTGCCGTGGCATGGCCGCCGCCGCCGAGATCCCGGGCGATGATCCCGACATCCACATCGGCAATTCGACTGCGGGCGATCAGATAGATCCGTCCGCCCATGGAGATCAGGGCAAAGAGGACGTTAAGGTTCTCCATGGCCATGAATCTTTTGACGATCAGGGCGAATTGATCGACATAATCGAGAAAGGAGTGGGTGATGACGACAACGGGAATGTCCTGGATGATATATTTCCGGGCGTTTTTCATCAGATCATGCAGAATGGAAATCTGCGCTGAAGTCAGTTCATGGGTGATGAACTGCGCAACCAGGTCGAGTTTGGCCCCTTTTTCGACCAGCCATGCCGCGGCCAGCAGGTCAGCGGGAGTGGTGGTGAGATGGGTGAGACAGCCGGTGTCTTCATAGATACCAAGGGCCAGTATGGTCGCTTCACTCGGGCTGATATCAAGGTTACGTTTCTTGAGAATGTTGATCAGGAGGGTCGCGGTGGAGCCGTAGTCCTCGATGACTTCGACTTCACCGCGCAGATCCCCGCTGTTTTGCAGATGGTGATCGTAGAGATGAAGCTTTATTCCGGGATTTGTCAGGCATTCTTTAAAGGGGCCGATTCGATCGGATGACCGGGTGTCGACCAGGATAAGGGTGTCCACTGCCTGCAGATCAACCTCCTTGATCTTTAGGAAATCAAAGGCGTAGAGCTGGCTTTGGCCGATAAAATCGCGGACATTTTTTTCCTGCGAGCCGGAAAAAGCCATGACCGCATCCGGATAAATTTTCCGGGCGGCGACCATTGCCGCAAGGCCATCAAAGTCGGCATTGATATGAGTGGTGATAAGGCGCATAAAAACTGATTTATCCCCGGGGATGAAATTTTTTATGGATATTTTTGAGTCGGTCCTGGTCAATATGGGTGTAGATCTGGGTGGTAGCAATATCGCTGTGGCCGAGCATCATCTGCACGGCGCGCAGGTCGGCGCCGTGGTTGAGCAGATGGGTGGCAAAAGAATGGCGGATCATATGTGGGGAGATGCGTTTGTCGATGCCGGCGGCCAGGGCAATTTTTCCAACGATCTGCCAGAATCGCAATCGGGTCATACAGCTGCCGCGTCCGGTAATAAAAAGATAATTACTGCGCTTGCCCTTGAGGATATGCGGTCGTCCATACTTCAGGTAAGAGTCGACTTTTTCTTTTGCCTGTTCACCAAAGGGAATCAATCGTTCTTTGTTGCCTTTACCCAATACCCGGACGAAACCAGCGCTTAGATTACAGCCAGTCAGCGGCAGTTGGACCAGCTCAGACACCCGCAGGCCGGTAGAATAGAGAAGAAAGAGCATGGTGTTGTCTCTTTGGGCAATCGGGTTCAAGCTATTGGCCGGGGCCAGCAGACGCAGGACTTCCTGCTGCGATAGAGCTTTGGGCAGACTGCTGCCGCTGCGTGGTAAATCGACTGCGCTGAACGGATTCTGGGCGATCAGATTTTCCCGGAGCAGGAATTTAAAAAAAGATTTCAGGGCGCTGATACGCCGGGCATTGGTTCGATGACTGACTAGTCGCTGTTGCCGGCATTGTTCAAGAAATCCTTGGATCGTTGCCGCATCGACGGCGTTCAGGGATTTTTTTCGGCGGGAGCTCAGGAAGCTGAGAAAAAAATCAACATCGGCGGCATACGCCTGGATACTATTCTCGGCCAACCTTCGTTCTGAGATAAGGTAGTGGAGATAGATTTCCTGCGCTGCGGCAAAGTGTGGTGGGATCGTAGGTGTTTTTATAGCTCCTCAGCTGTCAAATGCGGGCTGGTGGCTACCCATGCAGATCTCTTGCGGATCTATTGAAAAGCCTGAACGGAATCAGGCTCTCAAAATAACGTCCGCTAGAATGATTTTTTCATTCGGTTGAATTTACGAAGTTTTCTGCGGGCTTCCGCCTGCTTCCGGCGTTTTTTAACACTCGGTTTCTCGTAGTACTCGCGACGTTTCAGCTCTCTTTTAATACCGTCTATCTGTAACTTTTTTTTCAGCTGGCGAATGGCGTACTCAAGATCTCCTCGGACTTCAACTTCGATCATTTGGGGCTCCGTTTAGCGGGTTAGTCATAAATTTTATTAAAAGATCAGCATATTACCTTTCTTTTGGATACGTAGCTCTCGTTTTGGGAAAACAATCTTGTTTGTATACTAAACCCAGTAAGGGTTTGTCAATTGATTTTTCGCTCTTGTTTTCTGCGAAAGAAATCAGATGGAATGGAAACATTGTGTATAGTGATGTGTATGTGTATATTGAATATGAAACATCCAGATAAACCCTCACCGACGAGGTACATACATGCAAACCACGGAAAATTTTGTGCGCAAACAATACCTGGTTGCTCCACACCAAATAGAAAAAATTCAAGTGCTGGCTGAAAAACAAAACACCTCCGCGGCTGCAGTTGTCCGGATGGCAATTGATGCTTTCAACCCTGATATGCCGCCAGATCTGAATGAATCGGACTTGTTTACTCTGGTATCCGCAAAAGTTAAAGAGGCGATAGCAGACACCCAGGCAACACGCAAACGTTTACATAAAATATTAGCTGCGTTAGGGGAAAAATAATGGCGGGTTGGAAAGAGTTATTAATCGATGTTCTGAAACTCACCGACGAAACGAAGCGGTTAAATCAGGATATAAATAAGCTGCAGTCTCACGTTGTTGATGTAGATAAAAGAGTTGTACGCTTGGAAACATTGGTGGAAGTGGCAAAATATCATCCACAAATTGTTAATGACCCCGAATAGCGAGCGTAGAGTGGAAGCAAAAAACATCCAATTTAGAATTACCAATTGAAGGAGGATTGCCTTGGGCTTTCGGGAAATCACCCTGCAACTCCCCACCGACTATACCGATGCCGCCCTCGAATCGGCCATTGGCAGGCGGCTCGGCATCCGACGTTTCTCATGGCAGATAGAGAGTAAAAGCCTCGATGCCCGGAAAAAATCTAATGTCCACTGGCTCATGCGTCTTGGGGTTCTCTCCGAAGAACTGAAAGGGGGAGATCCCTTGGTGTACCCATCCCTGGAGATTCCCTACAAGCCCAGGAAGACCAGGGTTGTGGTGGTTGGCAGTGGCCCTGCCGGTTTTTTTGCAGCCATGGTGCTGCAGCAGGCAGGATTTCAAACTGTGCTTATTGAACGGGGCTCCAGGGTCGACCGGCGGGTTTCCGGTATTCGGGAATTTGAAGCGTCCGGGACCTTTGATCCCCTCAATAATTACGCCTTTGGAGAAGGAGGTGCAGGAACTTTTTCCGACGGAAAGCTGACCTCTCGAACCAAGAAAATCGCGCGGGAAAAGCAGTTTATTTTATCGAGCTATATTCGAGCAGGAGCACCACCGGAAATCGAATATCTGGCCCATCCCCATCTCGGCACAGATCATCTGCGCCATATAGCGGTCAAGCTCAGAAAGGAATTTGAAAGTTTAGGCGGCAAGATATGTTTTGAAACCCAGCTCACCGATTTGATCGTCACGAAAGGCAAGGTGGTCGCCGCCGTTACCTCGACGGGAGAGATCCCTCTTGATGTGCTGGTTATCGCCCCCGGTCATTCGGCTCATGAAACGTATCGCATGCTTATCGACCACAAGGTTCTTTTTAAAACTAAGAACTTTGCCATCGGCTGCCGCGTCGAACACCCCCAGGAATTGATTAACAAAGCCCAGTGGGGTAGAGCCTCTCTGCCGGGAGTGAAGGCTGCCGAATATCGGTTGACCGCCAGGGTGGATGGCTGTCTGCCGGTCTATACCTTCTGTATGTGCCCCGGTGGCATGGTGGTGCCGGCGACGGCCTATGCGAACACCAATATCGTCAACGGCATGAGCCGCTATCGACGTAGCGGCCGATTTGCCAATGCCGCCTGTGTCGCCGCTTGTAATCTTGATGCGCTACTGGAAAGACAAGTTTCACCCCTGGAGGCCCTTGACTGGCTGGGGGCGCTGGAGCAACGCTTTTATCAATACGCCGGCGGCTACCAGGCTCCATTTACTACCATCAACGGCTTTATTAAGCGTAAGGCCAGCTTGCAGGCGGCGGATTCGAGTTATCCCCTCGGCCTCTGTTCCGCCCCCTTATGGGAGTTGCTGCCTCCGGAGATCAGTCGGTCGATTTCAGCAGGGCTAGTGGAATTCAGTAAAAAAGTGCCGGGTTTTGATTCCGGCATTATCCTTGGCCTGGAAAGCAAAACCTCCGCGCCTCTTCAGGCAGTCAGGGAGGTCGACAGATGCTGCCGGGGCTTTTCCAACCTCTACATGGCAGGCGAAGGCTCCGGCTGGTCCGGCGGCATCATTTCCAGTGGTGTGGATGGAATACGCACTGCACTGGCTATTATTGATAAAGGCTATAATCCGAAAGACTTCTGACGCATCGATTGACTCTCGAGTGTAGCTATTTATCGGTTATTTCGGCAAAGTCTCCGTTCTGGCGCATGGCTCACATTTTTCCCGACCGGAAAATGGAGATGATCAGCCACAGGCCAAGCGAGGTGGCGATGCAGTAGCTGGTAACGCCGAGCATGGCGGTAAACGGTACACTGTAGCCCGCGAAGGAAATATCGAAGATACTGACCGGCGAATTCAACAACAGCGATCCGGCAATCGTCGAGGCGGCAACGATGATCCCCATAACAGCGCGATTGAGACCCCTTTCCAGTTTGGTGATCAGAGTCTGCGAACCGTTATGGAGGATTTCGAGACGGTGCTTTCCCTCGGCGGTTCGTTGCAGGATAGTGTGGGTTAACCGGGGCATCGTTTTTAGGTAAGTTCCCAGGCTGCGACTGTCCCGGCCCAGGTTCCTCAACAGGCTCTGTGTGTCGTAACCCCGCTGCACCAGTTTTTTGGCATAGGGACGAGTAACCTCCAGAATACTGGCCGTACTGCCCAGGATTTTGCCGAGGCCTTCCGTCTGGACAAATGTCTTAAGCAGAAGGAGCAGATTCCTCGGGAAGCGGATATGGTATGTATAGGCGAGTCGCATGACCTGCTCGTAGACATCCTTGACGGCTATGGACTGCAGCGACCGGCCGTAAAAGGGCTCGCTCATGTCTTTAAGATCGGTGCGAAACCGATTCAGGTCGATACTGTCATCGATCAGGCCGGCGTCGCGAAAGGCATCCATCACCATATCGTAATCGTGTTCGGCATAGCCAAGAAAGATATTGGCGACCTGCAGCATGGCCTCCTGATCGAGATAGCCGATGATGCCGAAATCGACCAGGCTGACCCGTCCGTCGTACATAACCAGGGTATTGCCGGGATGCGGATCGGCATGAAAAAAGCCGAAATCCATCAGCTGACGGGAAAATGATCGCAGGCCGATCATCGCTATCTCCTCTGGGTCGATGCCCGCCTGGCGGATTTTCTCCACCTCGTCCATTTTTATCCCGTCGATATATTCCATGACCAGTATGGACTTGGCGGTATATTCCCAGTAAACCCTGGCGGTATAAATTTCGGTGCTGTCGGTAAAATTGGCGGCGAATTTTTCTATATTACCGCCTTCGATATGCATGTCCAGTTCCCGGAAAACCGTTCGCTCGAATTCTTTCACCAGGTTGACCACACCGATAATGCGAGCAAACTCAAAGACTTTTTCTAGTTTTTCGGCAAAATACCCCATTACCTGAATATCCTGCCGGATCTTCCGCTCGATGCCGGGCCGAATGACCTTCACCGCTACTCGCTCGCCGTTCATCAGTTTGGCCTCATGGACCTGGGCGACAGAAGCGGCGGCAATGGATGTCTCGGAAAAATGTGAAAAGATAGCTTGTATTGGCTTGCCCAGTTCCGCTTCCAGCACGGTCTTTATTGACAGGTAAGAGACTGGCGGCACGCTGTCCTGGAGTTTTTTGAATTCTTCGGTGTATTCTGGTGGGAAAACATCGGCCCGCACGCTCATCAGCTGGCCCAGTTTAATAAAACTCGGGCCGAGTTCTTCGAGCATCAAGCGGACTCGGATCGGCGAGTGAAATGTCGTCGGCAGGCTTGCGCTGCCCTTGGCATCATTGTCGTTGGCGGTTTTATTGGTCTTGAACAGACGGTCGATGACGTTGCCATAGCCATGTCTGGTCAACACCCGGGCTATTGCCCCGAAGCGGCGTATTCCTTTCATAGAGTCGGTTTTTTTAGCATATTATACTGGGGGGACAACTTATTTTGCATGGAAAAAAGATGGTCTCTCAACGATAAATGAGTCGCACAAAAAAAGATACGATAATTACTGGAAAATTAGATCACTGTCAGGCCGAAACTCACCCAAAAGTAATCCTGTACAACAGGACTTGTCCGGAATTGCCGGAGAATTCAGCTGTTCTCTTTGAAAAAAAAAGCTGCCTTTGACCAACCACAACTCATAACTCATCAACCTCAAGGGTGATTCCCGCTGGAACCGACGGCTGCATCCAGCTGAGCAATTCACGAAATTGCGGTAAAAACTGGTGGTAATGGTCTTTGTGCAGGTAGCGGTCTGCACCACTGCTGTCCAGAGGAACGATATCGCTTTGCCAGAGGTAGCCATGATCGGCAAAAAAACTGATGAGATATTCGTTGAGCAGGGTCGATGCACGCAGACTACCCAAGTTTTGCAGGAGCCACTGCCGCGGCGTAAAAGTGTCATGCCTGTCGATTGTCGCAGCGATGATTTCCGGAAGCTGCTCATCGCCTGCAATGGCGCCGGTTTGCGCATTGAAGATGTCCTGCCTTATCCCGGCTGTCGCCGCGGCGACGACGCAGGGAAGATCGGCTCGAAAAAATTCGTAGATACAGCGGCATGAATTTTCGTACAGGGACAGGTGCACCCCTGTCCGGCAGCGGGTAAAATAGCGGGGAATTTCTCGTCGCGGCACATTGCTGACAGCGACCACACGATCAGTCAAGCCTCGACGATCAACTTCTGTTCTGAATGCTGAAACATTTTGCGGCGCACCACGCCCGATAAACAATGCTTTCTTTGTTGAAAGGCGTCGATCTTTTAACAGCTGGAGCATGAAAATATGCCGTTTACGCTCCATATCATCAAAAGTTGCATTAAATATGATATCAAAATCTTTAACCGACGCCGGTTCCATTGACTCGGCATCCAACAAAAAATCGCCATGGGCCAGATTAATAACATTGGTATTGGCCTGCCGGGCAACAAAATTGCGGTCCTCCTCGCCACCCAGGCCAAAAATGCATGGCTCGGGAAGCTCAGTGAAAGTCCGCCACCAGGCATGGCGAAAGACAATACCCATGGGGGGTTCCACAAAAAGAACGTAGCTGTCGGCTATTTTCTGCAACATTTGTTTTCGTAAAAAGAGGTAGGGGAGAGAAAAAATTCGCAGGACCCCTTTTTCAACCGGTAACCGTGGAGCTTTTAATATCTGGGTGAAATGCCGCAAGGCAAATTTGGATCGACCCTTGCCGATCAGCTTCTGTTCTATTGTCAGCCGTTCGCTGGTGAGGAACTGGGCGATTTCAGGCTCTTCGGCAAGCGTCGCTATGGCTTTGCTCAACCAGCGCCATTGATTGGGGACAGGCAGGAAAGCGAGAAAAAATAAAGCCTGTTTTGCGACCTCGGTGTCAGCGTCCTGGGAATACATTTTCTCCAGGTGCGGGGCGATAAGGCCACACTCCTGATAGAGCCAGTCGATACCGCGATGGGCCGCCAGATAAGGCCGGCCCCAGACCAGCAGATCATTGACTGCAGCTAGTATCCGACAGCGTAAAGCGGGAATGGTCTTCGGAGCGAGAGAGGCCAGGCCCTCGCTTTTAACGGTATCGAAAAACCGGTCCAACTGAGCGATTTGTTTGTCGTAAAGGTATGCGTAGGTCATCGAAATTCTCCTGTAAAAAACCAACTCATCATAAATGACGAAAATAATGGTTTAATGTCAAGCAAATATCAGGCCATTGGCGTATGAATCCCGTTGTTGCATTGGGCTTAACCCCTGAAGGAATGCAGCACAAGTATGTTTTTTTAGGTGAAGTTGCGCTCAGTCAGGAGTACCTTGGCAACAGTGGGATGTACAAAGCGGAGTGTCGGCAGCAGATGCTCCTGAGATTGACTCGATATTATAAGGAATGAAATCTATGCCGAAAAAACTACACATTGCGTTAGTGGCTGGCGGAGTATCGGGGGAGCGTGCAGTTTCGCTTAGTGGTGCCGCGAGTGTTGAGAAAGCTTTAGACTCGGAAAAATTTATGGTGCAACGATATGACCCGGCAACGGATCTGGCCAGGCTGGCCGGCGATGCACCGGAGATTGACTTTGCGTTTATTCTCCTGCATGGTCTTTTTGGCGAAGACGGCACCATGCAGGGATTTCTCGATCTCCTTGGCGTGCCCTATCAGGGGTCCGGGGTGCTTGGCAGCGCCATCGCCATGGATAAGCAACTGGCCAAGGAATTGTATGCCTTAAGTGGCCTGCCGGTGGCAGATTCTATTATTTTGACCAGCCGCGACCAAATTGATGCTGCGGCGCTGGGGCAACGGTTCGGGCTGCCGGTAGTGGTCAAACCGGTTCATGAAGGTTCCAGCCTCGGCTTGTCGCTGGCACAGACGGAACAAGAACTACTGGCAGGGATAGAGCGGGCCCTCTCCCACGATTCTCATGTGATGGTGGAAAGATATATCAAAGGGCGGGAACTGACTGTCGGGGTATTGGGCAACAATGAGCTGGAAGCCTTGCCGGTGATTGAAATCGTACCCGACAAAAAGTTTTCTTTTTTTGATTATGACGCCAAGTATCTGCCCGGAGCCACCGAAGAAATATGTCCGGCGCCGGTCGACGATGCAATTACCAGCCTCGCCCAGCAGCATGCGGTTGCCGCCCACAAGGCACTGCGGTTGCGAGGCTATTCGCGAACGGATATGATTCTGGCGGCGGATGGTTGTTTGTATCTGCTGGAAACCAACACCATCCCCGGTATGACGGCCACCAGCCTGATGCCGCAGGCGGCGGCGGTGCATGGCCTGGCTTTCCCGCAGTTTCTGGAGCGCCTGGTTGCGCTCGGGATGGAGGATCGGCCGAAGAGATAAGGGGCAGATCACACGATAATGCGCTCGGGCGCATGGAAGATGTTGAGGCGATCCGGCCTGGCATAGGCGGCTAAAGTCGCTCCCGCTCTTCTGGCAATGGCCAGGCCCAGAGAAGACGGTGCGGTTCGGGACATGATTATCGGGATGCCGATCCGGGCGCATTTCAAAACCATATCCGAGGTGAGGCGTCCGGTGGTATAGATTGCGCTTTTTGGGGTTGCCCGCCCGAGCAGGATGGCGCCCAGCACCTTGTCGACGGCATTGTGTCTGCCGACATCTTCGTAGAAGAGCTGCAATCTGCCGTTCTCCCACAAGCCGCAGCCGTGGATGCAGTGGGTCTGCGGGCCGAGCGGTGAACATTGCAGGGCCTGGCGGATGAAAGAGCTGATTTCCGGGAAGGTGATGGTGCATTCCTGCAGGGGCTCAAAGGCTCCCTCGAGCATTTCCCGTGAAATCTTCCCCGTTCCCCCGCACCCGGAGGTTATTATTACCTCTTTCGGCTCCGTTCGCTGTACATCGGCATAGACGGCGATGCGGCCCTCCGGGCAGATATAAATTTCTTTAATTTCTCCCGGCTCTTTGATATATCCCTGACCGAAAAGAAAACCGGCACCGAATTCTTCTAGACCACTGGGCAGCACCATGGAGGAACCGATGGTTTCATCATTTAAGGCTATGGAGTAAGGCGTTTCGATGGCCAGCTGTTCCATCTGTTCGGTTGCACCATCAGGAGTGAGCACGGTAGTCATATGACTCATGGTGAGACGGGTACTTGTCGGCTGTGAAGTATTCATGGATGTTTACGTCGGTTGGCGGAATATTACGGTAAATGTTCCTCGCGTGTTATGGCCGAGCAACATACCCCAAGTTGGCATTTTAAGTAAGAGGTAGAGCCGGAATATGTCTTTGTCAATGCAGCCGGTCGGTGCTCGGCTTATGAAGAATTTATACTAAACCATCGAAAATCAGGTCTTTACGAGGCTGTCAATGCACAGATATGTCGGGTTACTCTTTATTATGGTGCTTGGTTATTTTTCTATCGCCCTGGGTGCGCCGCAGCCGCTGTCCACTCCCATAGTTTTAGGCCAGTCCTGTGTGCTGAGCGGGCCTGCCCAGAATCTTGGTCTGGAGATGCGGGCCGGGCTGCTTGCCGCTTTCTCATCCATAAATGATGCGGGCGGCATTCATGGCCGGGAAATCATTCTGCTCAGTCGTGACGACGGTTACGAGCCCGATGAGGCGGTGCGAAACACCAAGGCCTTGATTTATGACGATCAGGTCTTTGCCCTTGTCGGTGCGGTAGGAACGCCCACGGCAAAGGCAGTTGCACCGATTGTCAGTGAAGAGAAAATTCCTTTTTTTGGTCCTTTTACCGGGGCCGAGTTTTTACGCACCCCGTTTAATAAATATGTCATAAATGTGCGAGCCAGTTATTTCCAGGAGATGGAAAAGCTGGCCTCCTATCTGGTCGATGAGAAAGAACTGCGCCGCATCGCCTGTTTTTATCAAAATGACAGCTATGGTTTTGCCGGTCTGCGCGGTATTGAGATTGCCCTTGCCAAACGGGGGATGACCCTGGTTGCGAGAGGAAGTTATGAACGGAATACCGTGGCCGTCATGGGCGCGCTGCGCGATATCTACCAGGAAAAACCGCAAGCGGTCATCCTGGTAGGGGCTTATTCGGCCTGTGCCGAGTTTATAAAACTGAGCAGGAACAAGATTGACGAAAAAGTGATCTTCGGCAATATTTCTTTTGTCGGCACCGAAAGCCTGCGCGAGGCACTCGGCGGCTATGGCCGGGATGTGGTGGTTTCCCAAGTGGTTCCTTCGCCGTATGATACTCAACTCGCCTTAATTGACGAATTCAAAAAAACGATGACCAAGTATCAACATGACGCCCCGATCAGCTTTACTTCTCTTGAAGGATTTATCGTCGGCAAACTCTTCGGCAGGATTGCCCAGGCGGTGCAGGGGGAGCTGACCAGAGAGAATTTTATCGCCACCATGGAGTCGGTTGGCCGGTTTGATTTAGGTGGACTTGTGTTGCGCTTTGGTCCTGCCGACCATCAGGGCATGGACACCGTGTATCTGACCCTGCTTTACCCGGTCGTGCAGGAAATCACTGGGGCGCGCGCTCTGAATGGACATTTGGAAAAGCCCTGAAGGAGCCCTTCGTGCCGAGACCGTCAATCCGATTTTTTAACAAAATAACCCTCTCTTCGGCGCCATTTTATGCCTCTCTTGTCGTGGTCACAAGTCTTGCGGTCTTTATTGGCATTTTCTGGACGATCAACGAATTTCAAGCCTATCGGGAGAGTATTGACAATATCCGCAAGACCTACAGTCACCAGTATGAAGTTCGGCTCAGAGAAGAGTTGGCCAAGGTGATCGAACTGATCGATTACCGTCGCCAGCAAAATGAGCTTATGGTCGAGTTGGATATCCGCGAACGGGTCCAGGCGGCGTATACCATAGCTTCGCATAACTATCGGCTGTATAAGGATGAGAAAAGTCTGGAGGAAATCCGTTCCACCATAATAGAGCTGTTGCGGCCGATGCGCTGGGATAACGGGCGGGGCTATTATTTTGCTGGTCGGGTGCAGAGTGGGGTTATCGATCTTTTTGCCGACGAACCGTTTTTTGAAGGAAAAACAGCGACCCAATTTCAGGAGATTGCCGGACAAGACGTGATCGGTGATATCACCGCAATAATTACCGAAAAAGAAGCCGATTTATATCGCTACAACCTGATGAAGCCGGCTTTTCCTGGAAAAATATTCCCGGAGATAGTTTTTGTTAAGTATTTTTCTCCCCTTGACTGGTTTATCGGCGCTGCGATTTACCTCGAGGAACTGGAAGAGACGCTGCAGCATGAGGTTTTAGCCAGAATCCGTAATATCCGGTTTGGTAAAGACGGGGAGGTCTTTTGTTTTCGCACCGAGGGGACCATTCTCAGCAATCAGGATGAACGGCTTATCGGTCGATCGGTGAAAAGCCTGGTCGGTGAGGCAGGTGTTTTGTACGGGGAAAAAATGCTGCAAACCGCACTTGGGGAGCAGCATCAGGGTTATGTGCAGTATTCGATCCAGCGCAACGGCACGCAAAAGACCCGCCAGAAACTCGGTTTTGTCCAGCTCTATCCGGATTGGGGGTGGGGTCTTGCAACCTCGATGTTTATGGACGCGATGGAACAGTCCATTGCTGCTGAAACGAAAACCTATCAGGGAATATCTTTTAAAAATGTCTTTGTCTTTATGGTGCTCTTTGCCCTCGCTGTGGCATTTCTGCTGTTAAGTGCTTTTTTCTATTCCCTTAAAATTAAACAAGGCATCAGCCTTTTTACGGCTTTTTTTCGACAAGCGGCTGATTCGAACGTGAAGATCAATAACGAAGATCTGGCCTTCAGAGAGTTTGAAGACCTCAGCCATCTGGCCAACCGGATGGTGGAAGAACGGATTAAGAACGAGCTGCTCCTGCATCGGGATGAATTGCGCCTTGATACCCTCTTGCGCCTGGGCATGATGGAAAAATATTCGTTGCAGGAAAAATATGACTTCATTCTACAGCGCATTGTGCAGATCACCAGAAGTGAAGAGGGCTATCTGGCTCTGGTTGACAGTACCCGAACGCTTATCACTCTCGGCTCTTTTTTTACCAAAAATATTGCGCCGGGAAGTGATCCGTCAAACGGGGAAGAAGAAAGCCGACCGCTGGAATTCGCTGGATTTGCCGGAAGAGCCGTCCTGCGCAAAACTGCTCTAATTGCCAATACGGTCAAAGCCGAACAAAAAGAGGACATCTATCCCTATCGCATGCGGTTGCAACGTCACCTTGATGTGCCAATTTTTTACGATGGCAAGATTGTGGTGGTTGCCGGAGTGAGTAATAACACGGAAAATTACGATAACTCCGATATCCGCCAGATGACCATGCTGCTCGAAGGCATGTGGCTCCATGTCTTGAATAAATGTGCCGAAGAGGAACTTGCCCGCCTCGAACGGCAGATTATTGCCGTCAGCGAAGAGGAACGGTCAAGAATCGGCAGAGATCTGCATGATGATCTGGGGTCCCACCTGACCGGGGTTGAGCTGCTCAGCAAAGTTCTCCAGCAGCAGCTGGGCCGTGAAGCCCCGGAACGGGAAAAACAGTTGGCGACGATTCGTGACTTGATCCGGGAGGCCATAGAAAAAACCCGGCGGCTGTCCCAGGGGCTCTATCCGGTTCACGTCGTTGAATATGGTCTTGCGGCGGCCATCGAAGAACTGGCTGTCGAAGTGGAAAAGATATTTAAGGTCCGTTTTGATCTGTCCTGGGAGGTCGGTGAAAACGAGCTGCCCTTAAGCAAGAATACCGCGACGCATCTGCACTATATTATTCGAGAAGCTGTTTTTAATGCCGCACGCCATGGCAATCCGCAAAAAATAGGGGTATATATGCTGCAAAAAGACGGCGGTTTTGCTTTGCAGATTGTTGACGATGGGATCGGCTTCGACGGCACCCCGGCGGCAACCGGGATGGGCTTTCATACCATGAAATATCGGGCCAAGGCTATCGGGGCGGAGCTGAGCTTTAACTCCGGAACACAAGGCGGTACGGTAATCTTCGTGACCGGCAGGGGGGTAGAATGAAATCGAGGGTCATAATAGTCGATGATCACCCCATTTTTCGCATGGGCATGTCCGAGCTGCTCAATCAAGAAGAGGATTTTATTGTCTGCGGGCTGGCGGAAGATATCAGCAGCGCCGAAAAAGTGATCGAAGAAACCCAGCCAGAACTGGCGATTGTCGATATTACCCTGGCTGGTGACAATGGTCTTGAGCTGGTTAAAGAACTCACCAGCAAAAAACACCCGGTGCTTATTCTGGTCCTGTCCATGCATGACGAACAGGTCTGGGCACAGCGGGCTATTCGCGCCGGAGCCCGTGGCTATATCATGAAAAAAGAGGCGAGCGAAAATGTTATTTCGGCACTGAGAAATATCCGCAGCGGCAAGATTCACGTGAGCAGCAAAATCATGGAACGCCTGCTTGAGGGTCTGCAGGTAAAAGCGGATCCGGCAGCCGGTCGCACGGTTGATTTACTCACCGACCGGGAACTTGAAGTATTCAGACTACTTGGCGCGGGGCATTCCACCAGGGAAATTGCCGAGCAGATGAAACTCGGTATCAAGACAATCGGCACCTACCGGGATCGCGTCAAACAAAAACTGGGAATCAAATCATCGGCGGAGCTCATTCGCCGGGCAGTATTGTGGACCGAACAGGATGCGTTGGGAAAGAAAAAAACGAGGGAATTATGACCGCAAATATGTCTTCTGTCGTCACCTTTATCGGTTGGCACGACAGCGGTAAAACAACCTTAGTGAAGCAGGTTGTCACCGAGTTGAGAAAACTGGGCTACCGGGTTGCCGTTATAAAATCGAGCAACGATACCGGCATACAATTTGATAAGCCGGGAACCGATACCTATCTGCACCGGCAAGCCGGAGCGGAGAGTGTGATGCTTGTTGCGCCGGACCAGATGGTACTGCAGACAAAAAACGTAGGGCTTTCTCTCAGAACACTCGCCCATCGATATTTTCCCGATGTGGATATAGTCATAGGTGAAGGATTTAAGACGGCGAAAAAAATTGCTAAAATAGAAGTCTTTCAGAATCGCGACCAGAAATTGCGCGATGAAGTGCAGGGGGTTATTGCCATTGCTACCGACCTCGTAGGGGTTACAGGCAATTATGTTTTTGGTCTGGATGAGGCTCGAGAAATTGCTCTGTTTATCGAAAAAAGATTTATTACCAGAAAAAGCGGCAGAGAGAAAACTTTATTGCTGGTAAACGGCAATAAAATACCCATCAAAGACTATATCCAGGAGGCCTTGGCCGGGACAGTTCATGGGTTTATCAAAACCCTCAAGCTTGGCAAGGATATCACCGAAATTGAACTGCGCATCAAAATTGACGGCGAGAGGTAAATTTCGGGTATAATTTTCTTGCCTTACAGGAATTGAGCTGCAGTTGTAAAGAATTCGGCTGGTTTCTTTGCCCTTGACAGCCGGTATGATTTGCCCGTATGGTAACCATTGATAATGATCATATGCTCATTATGCGACTTTGTCGCACGCTTCATCACCTGGATATGGAGGGAACAATGGTAAAAAGAATTGCAACAAGCAGCCGAATGGTATTCGCAGCCACGTTTCTTATGCTGGCCTCACCACTGATGGTAAGTGGCGCAGAATTGGGCCATGACTGGTATTGCCCGGATCACCAGGGACATATAAGTTATGTGAAGCATTTGCAGCTTCATCTCGATCATGAATCGGGAGTTATCGCCGATAAGCTGGGAGAAATTTATTGTAACCCATCGCTTACCAAAGAACAAAAACGTGCCAAGACGATAGATATCCTCAACAAATATCTGTCCCAGGAAAAAGTCGGCTCCGGGGTCGGCGATTAACTGCAGTGGATGGGTTGTCTGATGCCCTTACGCGACACGGAAACCAACGACCTCGTGCGGTATTAATTATCTGGTCCATACCTCAGGCTCCAAAGAGCCTTGTGAGCAGTACTCTATCCGGTATGGTTCAATGACGATGATACAGTATTTGGGATCATCCGGACCGGTGAAGGTTGACTCGAGCATGTCATTCCAGAAGGCATGGCGCTCCACCTCATCGGTGGCTACCCTGGCCTTCCCCTGAATCTGCAGATATGGCTGCATTTCCTGCAGACTGCTGACACCGCAGGTGACATGTACATTGGGATTGTCGTTGATTTGGGCCACCTTGCGCGAATCTTTATAACTGGCGCAGCGCAGCATTAGATTGCCGTCGCCGACTGTGACCACATATCGAACCCAGGGATTGTTCATTTCCGTCACCGTCGCCAGCGCAGCAAGTTGCGGTTTATGAATGATATCCAGAATTCGCTGTTGTAGTTTTTCCATGTATCTCCTTGTAAATTTAGTTATTTTCTAAAAACCTTTATTTTCAGATTTGTTCCGTAAGGGCTCACCTGTGTGTGAGCCCCTACGGCGGTTGAAGTGAAGATTTTTTACGACGCCATTTAAAAACGAGTTTCGAAATAGGGCTGCAGCACCTCCGGCAAGGCAATGCTGCCGTCCTCCTGCTGATAGTTTTCCAGGATGGCCAGCATTGTCCGGCCGACGGCCAGGCCGGAGCCATTTAAGGTGTGGACCAGCCGGCTCTTTTTCTGGCCCTCCGGCCGATATCTGATGCCGCCGCGACGAGCCTGGAAATCAAGAAAATTCGAGCAGGAAGAAATTTCCCGGTAGGTGTTCTGGCCGGGCAGCCAGACCTCGATGTCGTAAGTCTTGGTCGCTGAAAAGCCAAGATCGCCGGTACACAGAATGACAACGCGGTAATGCAGGCCAAGCAGCTGGAGGACTTCTTCTGCATCGGCCAGCAGTTTTTCCAATTCCTGTTCCGAGGACTCCGGCGTGGTGAACTTGACAAGCTCAACCTTATCGAATTGATGTTGCCGAATAAGGCCTCGGGTGTCCCGGCCATGACTGCCTGCCTCCGAGCGGAAGCAGGGGGTGTAGGCAGTGTATTTAATCGGCAGGAGTTTCTCGTTGACGGTCTCGTCCCGGTGGATATTGGTGACCGGCACCTCGGCGGTGGGAATGAGATAGAGATCGCAGTTGTCGACTTTAAAGAGGTCTTCCTTGAATTTAGGCAACTGGCCGGTGGCGGTCATTGACGCAGTATTGACTAGAAACGGCGGCAGAACTTCGGTATAGCCGTGTTTCTGGGTGTGCAGGTCGAGCATGAAATTGGTCAGGGCACGCTCCAGTTTTGAACCGAACCCTTTCAGCAGGGCAAATCTTGCCCCGGAGATCTTCGCCGCCCGCTCAAAGTCGATGGTATCCCGCTCCTCACCCAGTTCCCAGTGCGTTTTAGGCGTGAAGGCAAAATTCGGTTTTTCGCCCCACAGTTTGATCTCAACATTATTCGAATCGTCCTGGCCGACCGGAACACTGTCATGACAGAGGTTTGGAATGGCCATGACGATTTCCTGCAGGGATTGCTCGATGCAACTCAGCTCGTGATCGAGATCCTTGATGCGCTGGCTGGTCTCGCGCATGGCAATGATCAGAGGATCGGCTTTGCTTTTGTCCTCGGCGGTGCCTCGCTTGAGCAGGGCAATCTCATCGGAGACGGTGTTGCGTTTATTTTTCAGGCCTTCAACCTCGGCAAGAAGAGCAAGTCTTTTCTGGTCGGTCGCAGCAAACTCATCTATCAGGGTTGGCTGCATACCGCGGCGGCTGCATCGCTCTTTGACCAGAGCAAGGTTTTCTCGGATAAATCGGAGTTCAAGCATAGTGTATGATTAAGTTATTGATTGTTGTTTGAAAGCGGGGAACGTAATGTTTAGCACGGCTGATTCGTGAAATCAACCTCTATCAAATTGCATTTTTGCCATCCTTCTGATACCTTGTCGCAGAAATAAAAAGCGAATGCTTGTTTTCCTGGCGTAATCATCGGTCGATCTGAATTTTTTCCTATGGCGGCACATACCAAAATTGTTACCTTTATCGTCGAATTGCGTAAATCCATCCGCAATCTGGCCCTGGCTCTGGGTGGCTGCACCCTGGTGATTTTCTTTCTTTCGCCGCATTTGCTGCAGTTTGTGCAGGGGCATCTTGCTGAAAAGCTTTATTTTTTTTCCGTGGCCGGGCCATTTCTCGCCCATGTGAAACTGTCGCTGTTTGCCGCCTTATATGCCTTGATGCCTTGGCTGACGATGGTTCTATGGCGGGCCTTGGGCAAGCCTTTTGGTGTTTCCGGCGGACAGTTGTTTTTCTTTATCCTCTTTACCTGCCTGCTTTTTTATGCCGGCACGATTTTCTGCTATTATATTACCCTGCCCTTTGGGATTAAATTTTTGCTCGGTTTCAGCTCGGAGGAATTGAAACCGGTAATATCCGTCAGTCGATTTGTTAATTTCACGACGATCTTTATCCTGGCCTTCGGTCTTATCTTTGAATTACCTATTTTCATGGTGTTTTTGGCTAAGGTTGGGGTGTTTAAACGACATTTTTACGAAAAAAACCGGCGGTATGCGGTGCTGGTCATTGCTATTGTTGCCGCACTTTTGACGCCGACGCCGGACATCGTCAATATGCTGCTAATGGGAGCGCCTCTTTATTTACTGTATGAATCAGGTATACTTATCCTCAGAATCCTGAAAATTGGGGCATAGCGAGAAGGGATAGGACGCCATTATGTCGTTTATAAACAATAAAGCAAGATCCAGACCGAAGCTTTCGGCACAACAGGAAAATCGTGTTATCAAGATCATTCTGGCGCTTCTGGTTGTGGCCGTACTGTGGGTTATCTTCGCTCCCGGCTCAGGTGTAGTCACGCTTATGAGCAAGCGAACCAAGCTGGAAAAACTGCAGCAGGAGACAACGCGGCTGCAGCAGCAGATCGATCAACTGCAAAATAATATTGACCGATTAAAAAATGATCCAAAATATCTTGAAGAAGTAGCTCGAAAAGACTTCGGTCTGCTCAAAAAAAATGAGAAGGTCTATGATTTTTCAAAGTCTAAACCGGAAAAAGACAAGTAGTTTCCATCCTGAAACGAGACATTTTTGCTTAATCGAGGCGTTCGTTAAATTTAACCGCAGGCATATAGTCGATAGTCCGAGGATGAAATTTATCGAACAACGAAGAGTTAGGGGAATATCGCCGTTTCAGGATGGAAACTTAGTAGAGGTTCGCCCGGAACCTCTTGTCAGGAAGCTCAGGAAAATCCTGATTTGCCGCCACAGCCGGTAGAGGAAGCCGAAACAGCCGATGATGTTGAACCAAGTCTGAAACTTCCGGCAGAGATCATTTTACTGACATTGCTGCTATGACATTTGCTGCATTGAACTTCTTTCGTTTCATTGCTTGATGTGCTAATAACTTCAAATCTCGTCCGGCAATCGTTGCATGTATACTCATATATCGGCATGAATGTATCCTCGTGGAAAATTATCGCATCAACTCGGTGAAGATAGCACATGTTTTGCATATGCTCAGTTTTTCTTTTTGTGAAACAGCCTGGGTACATTCGCAGAGAGTTCCCGATAAAAACCAGCACAGGTGGCCGCTCTGAAATTCCCAGGCCGGACAATCCTCTTTGATGGTGCACATCTTCTTTTCCCAGCAGGGCTTCCGGCTTTCCTCTCTGCCTCGCTGATTAATCAGCAGAAAATAGAGATGCCTTTCTATATGAACTGGAATTGTTCGCCAACCTTGTTCATAGCTATGGATGGTCTTCAACGACATGCCGAGAAGTTCAGCCAGTTTCTTTTGGGTTTTGCCTAGCTTTTTCCTGGCTAAACTGAATTCTTCCTTAGTCAAGAGATACCTCTCTTTTCTGGATTAACAAGAGCAAGCTTCTTACCTGGGCCCAAGTGCGAAGCTGTCAATAGGAGTCCAATACTATGTCAATAATGATTATCACCAGCTCTCTGAATACCAAATTTTACCTGAAATGGCTTCGATTTTATGCTAAAAATAGAGAAAATATTATCCCTTTGCCAGGGAATGCTTATTATTGTTCTCAACAATTCGATGATCCCTTATTTTCTCTGACCGCTGCCAAAAGGGGTTAGATACCAGGAGGTTCTCCATAAATGACTACTCAACCTATGACCAAATTTGTCCTGATAGTGCTGTCGCTTAGCGTATTGTTGCTGGCCGGATGTGCCAATTACCTCAAACCTGAGATTGGCGCCATAGCCCAACCGGAAGCCCGTATTGAACTGGTTGCTAAAGGGGTACAGAATGCTGCCTGGCAAAGCAAAGATCTCACTTTGGATTATTCGTACACAGAATCCGGCAATACTTTTAACTTCTCAGGAAGCCTCAGTTTTGATTCGAGCCTCACCAATTCCTTTAGCTCTGTGAAAACTTTTTTCCTGAAAATGAACTTTCTTGATAAGGACGGCAGAGTTCTGGAAACTACGGACATAACTCCTCTGATCAGCCGTTTTGGAGCGCTCCCCGACGCTCTACCGGTGCAGGTTTCCGCATCTAAACCGACTGAAGCTGCAGGTATAGCTTTTAATTATTATGGTGTTTTCACAAATGGTAGTCAAGACAACATGGGCGGTGACGGATGGGAGATTTTTTATTTTCCGTTTAATTGAGGGCATTGTAAATCGGTGTGGTGTGAGTAATACAAGAAATCAGATCTTCAGCGAATTACAGTCTTTGCTGCGCTATCATAAGGTAATCGGTATCAGCAATTACCCGCGCAACGCCCATACTGAGTCGTTTCTTGCGAAAATGCCGCAGCAGGTTTCCCCGGACGTGGTAAAGAAAACGGCTGTTGTCACTGCGGCTGCACCCCAAAAGAAGCCTCCCATTGTCGAATCACCTCTGAAAATCAGCGATATAGAGGCCGAAATAATCAGTTGCCACGCGTGTGAGCTCTATAAACAGCGGATCTATCCGGTTCCCGGTCGAGGCCCTGAGAAGATCCGCCTGTTGCTTGTCGGTGACTGGCTGGCCGCCGACGCGACAGGTGATCTCCCCGCCGACCGACTTTTCGGCGTGCAGCAGGATGAGATGCTCAGCAAGATGCTGGTTGCTATCAACTTGTCCGCCGATGATGTGTTCATCACCAACGTTATTAAATGCGCGGTTCCCGTTGATTGTCAACCTCAAGCTACTCATGTGCAGAGTTGCAGTTCTTTTTTGCGGCGACAGATAGCCGCCCTTGCGCCGGAAATAATCTGCACTATGGGTATTGTCGCGGCCCGGACGATGCTGGAAATGGCCCAGCCGCTGTCTCGGTTACGCGGTCGTTTTCATACCTACGAAGTGGAAAAGGATAACACCATCCCTGTTATCGTCACCTACCACCCAACCTATCTCCTGCAAAATCCGGAAATGAAAAGAGCGACCTGGACAGACCTGCAGTTTTTAGCCAAAAAGATGGGTTTATTATAGCTGCCGGATCAGAACCAGGCCGCGCCTGCCCAACTGACGAAGAAAGGCGGTGATCGATATTTCCGTTTCTAAACGAGACAGACCCGTCTGTTCGGCCACTTCAACGATGATCGCTTTGACATCTTTTACCCCGTCAAACATCTGCCAGACTTTGCTGCCCATGGCGTCCAACTGCAGTTTTTTAGTTAATCGCTGCTCTTTTGCCCTTGCTGAACGATTGGCAAGCTGTAAAAAAAAAGGTTTTACATTCAACGGGTACTCCAGCAGAATATCTCCATTCTCCAGCACCTGCCAGGTGACTGATGGCGATTTTTGCGGAATGCCGGCTAGCGCTTCGGTTCTGGTCGGTTCTTTTGGTTTAATTTTCTTGAATAATTTCATAGAGGTGCAGAATGTCGTGGGCTGCCGTTGGGGCGAGTGGGCGTTTGGCCGAGAACACTGCGGCAAGCAGCCGATTGGAAGTGGTGTCATGGCGGATTGCCGCTTGGATAAAAGGCTTTTTCCGGCGCAGGCGCATGGCAATCTGCTGCCCGATCGACGGATTGTTGATTCCTTCGCAGTAATTGGTGTTTGTGGTGTTTGCTGCGTTGACCACTTGCAACTGTGGTGAATCAGAGAGAGTGGTCAGAATTTCCTGCAGAGACTGCCGTTGCAGGCGGATGTCAGCAGGTCCCAGGGTGCAGGTTTGCAGCAGGTGATCGCCACCGGAAAAAGACAATCTGGTAAGTCCGGCCGCAAAGGTATAATCCAGCAGAGTATAGCCGGGCGGCAGAAAAAGGGAAAAATCCTGAATACGCCAGATATCCTCTGCATGTCTGCCACACCAAAGAGTCGCCAGGGCGACACGCACTTCCTGCACGCGAGCAGGGTCTGTGGCCAGGATATGAAAGAGAATCAGTTTGCCGCAGTCAGGGCACAGGCAGATACCACCGGCTATCGTACCATCTGCTTTGTAAAAGCAGTTTATCCGGTCAAAATTATCGGCTAAGCCCTGCAGATCGTCAGGCAAAGTGCCGGCACTGCGCACCGCCCCCAGTTCCGCCGCCCATCGGTTTATTCTTTTGTCGAGAGTGCGCAAGGAGCGACAGACTGATTGCTGCCGACGGATCTGCATCAAGGGCTGGAAGTCATACTCAAAGACTAGATGACAGGGGCCGATAACCCGGACATCCCAGGTCCTGGGGACATGCATCTGGAGATTGTTCCAGGCAATGCGTTTGCTGTTCCGTTCTTCGCTGGTTTTTATCACCATTGTATAATCAGGATTATCTCGGGACAAGATAGGACCAGCCGGATTTTTTCTGTTCCTCTCTTCCTTTGGCATCGGTCTTATCATTGGTCATCCGGCAAATCTCCATGAAACAGTGTCGTTCCTCGTCGATTTTTCCAGGATAGGAGAGACGCACCATATTGCCTATGGTTTCATTGGAGTTTTTGCCGTTGTATTGTAAAACCAGACTGACGGGGTTGTTCGCTTTGTCGATAAAATGCCATTTCCAGATACGCATGACACCAAAAGAATCGCCGTGCCATGCATCGGGCTCGCCAAACCGTTCACGAAATTTGCCGAGTAATTGATGATAAAATTGCTCACTCTTATCTTCATATTTCATATCCATCTTGAGTATCTGGTTAATATTCTTACAGGTACCGTAGGAAATGATGCCTTTTCGAAAACCATGCCAGTCGGTTACCACAACTTCCTGGAGAAAATTATTTTGCATGATATCCGGGTAATCATTAACATTGTCGCCTAAAGCGATACCGGCTATCTCATGCGGAATGTTATCCGTTGCCGCGAAAGCAGGCATAAAAGTGCACAAGAGACTGAATAGTGCGATAAAGCGTATGTTTATTTTATATTTTTTCATTTCCAGGCCGGCGGGTCAATAGTTTGATATTTCTTTTGCCTATACTTAAGAATATTGACCTGCAGACAGCAATGTCAAGTTACTGTGTCTGGGAATTTTTCTCCGTTATTAATAGGCCATATGGCCAAGAGACTTCATAATCAGAGCGAAACCCATGGCGAACATGCCGGAGAGGCCCATGCCGCAGGAGAAACCGGCCAGCAGAACCGGAGCATATTGCCGCCACATTGGACCGTATTTTTTCAGGAAGAAATAGCGGCCCAAGAGGGCTCCGGCAACTTCGAGGATCATGCCGTGGGGCGTGGACTGGCCAAGTCCGCGCACGACTCCGTAGATAAGCAGTACCGGCAGGCCCAAAAGACTGAGAAGCATGTACATTACCAGGCCGAAGCCAAGACCGGAAAAAACGGTCATGCCGCTTAAAGCCTGATAAAACATTGAGGTACCCTCCAAGGTTGAGGTCTGCATAAGCAGAGTATTCAAAGCCTGCAGATGCCATAACTCCTGGGCGAAGGGGTAGTTGGCCGAAGGTATCGGCGCCAGCCGCCAGATAAATTGCGAGAAAAGCAGGCTGGCCACCATGACGATGGGAAAAACCAGTAGCTCCGCCTTGATAATACCGCGCAGCGAGGTGCCGGTCAGCTCAATCTGGCGAAACTGGACGGTGGCCTCGCCATAGTTGTGGATCGGAATCGGCGCATACCAGATTTCAATCCCCTGATAGCCGAAAAAACGCGCCCCCGCGATAAAACTTGCCTCCCGAACCAGTGGAAGGCTGACAAATTGGCCGGCGATGCCCTCCATACGCGCGGTGATATAGGAGATGATCGGGGTATAGATAAAACCGTACGCAAGAAAGAACAGCCACGGAAAAGACGGGACCAGCCAGACACAGAGTCCGACATAGGCCAAAGTGGAAAAGAAATAAATACCGACAGCAATCCAGAAATTGAAATCGCCCCGACCGGCCGGGGGATGAAACAGATCGTGGAGGGTCCCCCTGTTGCCGTCTTTTTCTCGAAACGAGCGGATCACCGACCAGACACCGATCAAGCCGATAGCCAGTCCTAAGCCGATACCAAAGCTCATATAAAAGTCGAAATTATTGGCGAAAACCGTGTCAACGGTGGCCATGCCCGGATGCCACCTGTTCAGGATTCCGGCGGAATACAGGATCGGATTGAGGATGATGGTAATGATCAGCCCGATAAGACCGCCGATAACCGCCCAGAAGGGCAGAACCATACCGACAAAAAGCAGGCCGAGGTCAAGCTGCAGGCCGGTGGCGACGGCGGGTAGGATATCTTCTGTGTATCCGGTCAGCTCGATCCACGGGATCGGGATCAGCCTGATCTGTTCCGTAAAGATCAACCCGGAGATGATCGGCAGTACCACATAAATAAAGCCGAAGGCGAGACCGATAACCCCGCCGATGGCAAAGACCCGCCATTTCCAGCTCTCTTTTTTTTCTTCCGCCGATTCGGCCAGGGCCATGGTGCCGAGTGCGGCGACGGGAGCCATGGGAAACGGTAATTTTTCTACATCGGAGGTGATGCGGTAAAGCACGTAGCCAAGACCAAAATGATCGATACGCTGAATAATCTGCGAGCCGACCAGCAGCAGGATCGGCACCAGCCAGTCGCGATGAAAAAAAGATCTTTCGAGCATTGACTCCGAACCCGGACCCGGAGCGATCCAGCTCGGGATAAACTCGGTCACTCCGAGCATTCTCGCGGCATCCGACTGGACCAAGTATTGACTCCAGAGCAGGCCGGAAAAAGGCGAGGCCAGGGCCGCCCCGGCCATATAGTAGAGTAGGAATATCTCCTGCTGTTTGAGGTCGGAATGGGCTCGTTTGGCAATCTCGGCAAAGAGGATGATGGTGACCCAGCGGGCAGCCGGGCCGATGCCCTGGCCAATGACCAACTGGAGGTACATCGAACCCGGCATCATCAAAAAGCCGATGAAGACAGCGCCGATGATGGTTTTCCAGTCGAAGCCTTCCTCAAAGTGGCTGGGCGGCTTGAGCAGGTCGCGATATTCTTTTAGTTCTTTATCGTCATACATGATGGCGTCGTAAAAACTCTTCCTCTTCTTTGTTGCCCATATTTAGTCCGGCAACACCTGGTAACTCATATCGGTAAACAAGCCAATCAAGGCCCAGCCACCGCCCATAAGAAAATCGCCGATTATCAGGCCGATAAAAAAATATTGCAGTTTTTTAAACAATACTATACCGCCATAGCGCATGCACAGGGCATTGCAGGCCCAGCCAATAAAAAAACTGACCCATAAAATCCGCATCGCCGAACTGTAGGCAGTGAGGTAGCCAAGCGGATGAATCGGCCACCAGTACAGACGATGATAACAGGTGACCAAAACCAGCATCACCGCCGCCCCCGCCAGGGCAAAAATATAGATCCAGCTGCCGGTTCCGGTGTCCATGGCGACCAGGCGATAAATATTTTCATAGACCGCAATGGTGGTCTGGCTGGCCCAGTCCAGCTGCAGCTCCCGGATACCGTAGCGATAGCAAAGCGTCATCATGGCCACAATCGATGCGGTCATGGCGGCAACAATAGTTAGCGCCAGACCGGAAAAAAGCAGCAGTGCCGGTCTTTTGTTCTGCTGCAGGTGGCGGGCATGCAGCAGAGAGGGCAGCAGCGATTCACGCAGGTCGACAAAAAGCACCTTCTGACTCATCCCGGCTAAAAGACCGCTGACACCGGCAAATAATTTGGTGCCAAAGAGGGCGATCATTCCGTCGGTAGGGGCAGCGGTGAGGGTAAAGTAGGCAAGGCCGCCTTGGCAGATAATTCGCGTCGCCACCAGCATAATCATAAAAAAGGCTCCCACAATCATCAACGCCGTTACCGGGGCCATGCCGAGCCAAATATACCACCAGATTATCGCCGTAAAGGAGAATATTGCCCCCCAGAAGGAGATCCGCACGTCGAACCATTCCGATCTTTCCGGCGCGGGTTGGGCAAGAAACAGCGATTGCCGGATGACATCGAGCAGGTGCAGCCGGGCCAGCCAGACGAGAAAGAGGAAAAAGATTCCATAGGCGCCGATCATCTGCATTTCTTCCGGTCGTGCCAGGGTCGGACCAAAGGTGATGCCCAGTTCAGATACCGGGATCGAATACCCGAACAGATTGAGGACTCCGTACAGTAAACACCCGCCTAAGAAGAAGAACCAGAACGAAAACGAGATCTGACGCGAGGTCAAAAAAGCAAAACCGATAAAAGACGGGTAGATATAGATCTTCAACTTCTGAAAACCGGTCAGTATACCGCTGTCGGAAAAATAAGATCCTGCTAGAAAAAGGGTGGGAATGGAGGGAATTGTCGGATAATAGAGATTCAAGCCATTGATTAGATGCAGTAAAATGGGAATGGACAACCCGGTCAGTAAAAAACGATTGAGGAGAAAACTGCCGGTCCGCCCCTCGCTTACCGCCTGACCGATCATCTCCGGCACCTTTAACAGCGGAAAATTCATCCGCTCATTATGAATCCATTGCCTGGATAAAATGTTGATCAGAAAAAGCATCGTCAGGTAGCTGAGCAGGACAAAGGTACCCCAGAGCAGCAGTGGGCTCAGCCATGCACCCCAAGGAATCGCCGGCACTACTTCCAGCCAGTTCATATCCCGTCCGCCGTCAAGGCCTTTATACAGCAGTTCGATGGCGGCGGGATCGGTGGGCGTCAGGGCCGGCGGAATAAGAGGGTTGAGCACCTCGTTCCAACGATTGCCCGGCGTGGCAAAATGCACCGGAACCGTCAGATTGACGAGAAAGGTGCGGGCAAAGCCGGTGTAGGCGATACCCGAGCCGATGACCATTTCAATCCAGACAATCAGGAGCTCGGGCCCGGTTAATAATAGTGAAGCGCGAAAGATTCGGGCAATGAGGCTGACGCAGACCGCCAGGATTAGAAAAATAAAGAAGGGAGCGAGTGGGAAATGGCCACCGCCAAGCGGCGTCGCCCGCAAGAAAATATTATTGTAGGGTGTGAGAAGACAGATGGCGACAGCCAGCAGAATACCCAGGATGGGGGCCCGGAGGCGAATGATCGCTGCGCCTGGGCTTGGTGATCCATTTTCCATATCAGGTGACCTCCGGCGCCAGCGTATGGTCGGTGATTTGTTGGAAAGATCGTTGCAGTTGTGCGTGGGTGGCATGATCAAAAGAACGCCAGATGAGCAGTTGTTTGCGCACCTCGTGCAGAAAAGAGGTGTTAATCCTTCGCCATGCCGCCGATTCACCCGACTTGCGGTGCAGGGTAATTTTTATTTCGAGAAATTCCTCACCTTCTATTGCCGGACAGAACTGGATGTCAACTGTCTGCATAATGCCAAAGTCAAAAGGTGCAAGCCAGACATTGGCCCGTAAATGCAGGCATTGCAGATCGCTGGGATTATCGGATTCGGCGATCATTTTATGGATTTCATCGACGGTTGAACAGCTGAAGACCACCTCGACGGGACCGGTCGAAAAAACGCCGTGCGACACATCCTGGTGGCTGGTCAGGTACTCGTAAATAAAGCCGCCGATACTTTCATGCTCCCTGAATTTCATAAGAAACGGCAAGGTGACCTGGATGGTATTACCCTTTGGCGGCGGCAGTTTGAAAGTTCGATTGACATCGGGGATAGCGATCCGGGCGGCAACTCTTGCCGGATAAAGCACTGAAAGAAGAACCACGGTGATGACCAGCACCATGGCCGCAATGCCGGCGCCGGATGAGTAATTAACGGTGATCCCAGCCCACAGTGGGGTTGCTGCTAGAAAAGCAGCGGACACCTGGGCCACCAGGTAGCCAAGCACCACGGAGATAACTGCGAGAGCCATTGCTTCGGCGACAAAGAGGAAACCGACATGGGCGGGGGCCAAACCGACCGAGGTGTAAACGGCGATCTCCCCTTTGCGCTCATAGACCGAGCTGATCATGGTGTTCAGCACGATCAGCACTGAGATAAGCAGGGGAATAATAATATTGGGAACGCCGCTGTAGTTCATGGTGTCGCTGATATTGTGCAGCCAGACGCCATCTTTTTCACCGGTAAAAATGGCCAGGCTGAACCTGTCGGTCAAGGTGCTGACCATATTGCGGAGCTCTTCAGGATCATTTGGTTTGACGGCGATATTTTTCAGTTTGCCACCGGCTGCCAGGAGGGTTGCCGCCGGGATGATTGCCGTCTGGCCCGCCGGGATATGGATATACCTGCCCTGCATGGAGCGGATGTCGTCACCGGATTCAAGGGCTTCCATCTCCTCTTCGGTCAGTTCTTTTCCCGCCTCGTCGGGAAAGATGACCGGCGTCAGCATTTCACCGTCGAGATCGAGCGCCTTTTCATAGTCCGCAGCTTTAAAGGTGCCGATAACGGTGAACGGTGCCCCCCACAGCAAGACGTTTTGCCCGCCGTCGCCGTTTACGCCCAGGCGAACGGCCATCTTTTCCTCGAGGATAATCGCGGTCCGGTCATCGGCGGTAAACCATCGGCCGGAGCTGAGCAGGGAATCAAGACCGGTGACGCGGGCTTCGTTCGGGCTCAGACCGATCAGTCCCTGGATACTGATCTCCTTGTTGCCGTGCCGCAGCGGTATGTTGACTGGTCGGGACGGATCCTTGCCTTCGAGCCAGACTCTCGGCGCCGGTTTACTGATGATTGCCATGCTGTCGATCAGGATATCGCTTGCCTGAGGCGGCAAGCTCTGCCAGTTGACCCGTTTCAGCAGCAGACCCTGGTATGGGGCAACGGGCTGGAAAGGTAGGCGGACCTGCTGGCGATTGGACTTGATGGTGGTAAAACTCATGATGGTGAAGGTGAGGATGATCAGGGTGGTGCAGGTGAGCAGGGTACGTAGCCGCCGCCTGCGCAGGTTAGAGACGCCCAGGAAAAAAGCGGCGACAAAGGCCTTCCAGTGACTGATTTCATCCGGACGCTTGTGGGTGGCCCGACGTTGCAGGCGGATCATCTCCTCTTCGAAGCGGAAAAAAATGATTAAAGTTACCATCAACGACAGGCCGATAATAAAAAACGCCAGGATGACCACCATTGGGCTGTAGGCAAGTTCAAAGGCCGGATGGATATTGTAGATTACGGCAATAAGCAGCACCAGGATCAGGCAGAAACCGACGATGCGTTTATAGATGGTGGCAAAATTGAACAGGAAACGTTCCATGACAAAGGCAAAGGGCACAAACAGGGCAATATAGAACAGCACCCCGAAGAGAACATCTTTCTGGGTTTTTTCGGTCTGCACATACACCCGTGCCGCCAGAGCCAGTGCCTCTTCGGCGCTGGTGCGAGCGATCGAGTAGTTGAAATCGGCAAAGCCCGCGGTGCTGGCGGCAAGGGCGGCAAGACCTCTTTTTTTCAGGACGTTAATCCGGCTATCGTAAATTCCGTGTCGTTCCAGGTTGTCGATGCGCGGGCCCAGAAGCGTCCAGGCATCATGCGCCGCATGATAAATGGTGTTGGGGATGGACGGATAGTCATCAACCAGGTAGCCAAGGCCAAGTTTATTGTCCTCGGTGCCGTTGGTCAGGATCATTTTATTGGTGAGGACCGTATCGGACAGGGTTAGTTTCAGGCGGGTTCCGGGTTCGGTGTAGATGGAGGAGATAATCGAATCAAGGGTGTCGATTCGGCTGTACCAGTAATGTTCCGGCGGGGCGTCGCGTCTGCCGTCAAAGAGATGGATTTTGGTCATATAATCGAAGGTGCGTGGTTCCAGCAGATCGAACAGGGTTGTCTCCCGGCAGTTGAACATGATCAGATCGGTCTGCATCGATTTGCGCAGCAATTTGAGGCGGTAATTGTCCTTGCCGGTTTCTTTCTTGTCGATGGCCCAGATAACCTTGCCGGTATCTTCGTCAAATCGGTATCCTTCAATGACCAGTTTATCGAGGTCATGTTTTTTATCGGCCAATCCCTTGATCCTAAAATAGCCGGATGCATCAACCATGGCGTAGAATTTATTGTTGCCCTGGTAGGCGAGAATGGTCGTATCCGTTGCCGGATAATTGGCAAAAAGCTCGCCCTGCAGCAGCAGGTTGGTACGCGCGGTAACCGAGACAAAACCGTCTCTTGGCGAACTGTCGGTCTTAAGGCTTTTGGTCCGGCAGAGACGGGTGATTAACCGTTCCACCAGGCTGCTCTGATCGTGCAGATAGCCCCAGTCAACTTTTTCAGCCGTGTCTGCCGGGGTGCCCCATAATACCCGGCCATCTCCTGTCGTCACCAGGCTGAGGCCGAGGAAACCGGCCAGGGCACTGACCTCGCCGCCGAGGTTGGGTTGATCGAAAAACCAGGAGTCCCATGAGCGCAGGTGGCTGGGGCGTAACGTATCCCGGTATTTGGCTCGGCCGCCGGCGGACTTGCCGGCATCTTCGAGAATATCGGCGATGGGACTATAGGTTGCGGTTCTGTTGACCGTCTGTTTAAGATTATAGAGCCAGCCCCGATAAAACCCGCCGACGCCGTCGCCGTGGCTGGAAAGATGCAGACTGATGACGGCCGCCACTTCGTAATCCCGAACCTGGTTGCGAAAAGTCGAAGCGCTCTGCAGCGCTGTCAGCTGCTTGCCGGCGTCGTGCAGAAGGCGCTCATTGCGGACAATAGCGCTGGGGATAATCTTCGCCAGCAGGGCGGTTTCCGCCGGCGGGAGATTGTCGAAGCTCTCCGCCCAGCCGAGCCTTCGATAGAGCAGACGCTGCTGCGCGTTCTCTTTGATTGCCCGTCGTACTGCATCGGTCTCGTTAGCAAGACGCAGTTGCATGAGCTTTCTCGATACGTGATCGATTGCCTGATCGAGGCTGTGTTTGATTGCTGCAGCCAGCTGTTCATCTCTTTTACTTTCTTTAGTAAGCGGGAAATGCAGCCCATGCAGCATGTCCAGATTGGCTTTGCCCCGGGCTATTTCTTTTTGCAGGTCGCGCTTCATATCGCGCAGATCCTTCGATCTGATATTGGTGCTCCACATCATATCGCGCATTCCCGCAAGGGTCTGGGCCTGCCCGCTGGTGGCTACCAGCATGACTGAGCGTTGCGGCGGATTGTTGGTCAGATCTCGGGCAAGCTCCAGCAAGGTGGCAATGGATACTGCAGCGTCGGCGCCGGGGGAATTGCCGGCGACAAATTCTTCATTGTCAAAAAAAGCCTCGATAATCAGCAGTTCTTTTTTCAGCTGTGGGTCGACGCCGTCGATCTTGGCGTAGATGTTCTGTGCCTGATAATTCTCCCAGGTACATCGGGATTGCAGTTCTGACTGGGCAAAAAGAGGTGTATCCTGGTTGACCAGAGGTCCAAGAAATTGTGCCGCCTGCTTTTTCGACATCCAGAAACAGGGGAATTGCAGCGGGGTGAGCTCTTGTTTTTCGGTAAAGAAAATTCGTGACTGGCTGCCCTCGTCGTGCAGGAAAATAGCCGCTTTGGCGCCAAGTGAAGCGAGCAGCTGCCAGTTTCTGCCGGAATCGAAATCGATTAAAACGATACTATTTTTGATGTCCTTGCCGTTAATGTCCTGCAGCCGCCCTTTGCCGACATAAAAGAGTGGCGCAGTCAATGTACCATCGGTCGCTTCCGGGGTTATGGCATTGTTGATGAAGGGTACTAAGGCGATTTTCTTATCACCGGCCCGTAGTTGTGCTCCCTGAAAACGGCGGATGGGCAGTTCGTAAAGATAGGCCTGCGGCGCAAGTCCAAGGGTGTTCAACTGCTCCTTGACCAGGGCGACGGTTTTTTCATAGCCCTTCGAGCCGGTGGTTCTAGTGGCGAAGCTACTGAGGGTTTCGATCGTTTCGCGCAGCGAATCTTCCTGTAGCCTGGCCTCTGCGCCTGCAGAAAGGACGAAGTGCAGAACCAGAAGGAGATTGATAACCAGAAAAAAAGCTTTTCTCATTGGCCTGAAAACGCGGTCCTGGTTGAGGTTAAACGTGCTTGAAAAGACCCCCCTGGATCGTCAATGTGCGGCACTCTCGAGCCCGCCTGTTTTGATATCAAGTTCGTCTCTTTGCTGGATTTTATCGACCC
Organism: uncultured delta proteobacterium; assembly: GCA_963709745.1. Lineage (GTDB taxonomy): Bacteria > Desulfobacterota > Desulfobulbia > Desulfobulbales > Desulfocapsaceae > Desulforhopalus_A. Next base: position 185,797 of record CAVPXN010000011.1, on the reverse strand, counting down.
GGCCGTCTCTGATCCAGACGACCTGGTCCGAGACATTGAGCATTTTATAATCATGTGTTGCCGATATGACGGTGACACCCCTTTGCAGGCTGAGTTGTTTCAACAGCTGGATAATATCTTCGCCGGTTGCCAGATCGAGGTTGCCCGTTGGTTCATCCGCCAGGATGATCGCCGGGCTGTTGGCAAGAGCCCTGGCTACGGCCACCCGCTGCTGCTGGCCTCCGGAAAGCTCCGACGGCCGGTGGCTCTGCCTGCCGGTCAAGCCCACCTGGTCGAGTAGTTCCATGCCGCGCTGCAGAGCATCGTCATTGGACACCCCGGCAAAGGTCATGGGAATGGTGATATTCTCAAGGGCGGTCATCACCGGAATAAGGTTGAAAGTCTGGAAGATATAGCCGATCTTGCGGCAGCGAAGCCAGGCAAGTTCATAGGCATCGAGCTGGGCGATATCCACCTCATCAATAAAAACTTTGCCGTTGGTCGGTTTATCGAGCCCGCCGATCATATTGAAAAGGGTTGATTTTCCCGATCCCGACGGCCCCATAATGGAGATATATTTCCCTTCCTCGATTTCAAGGTCTATACCTTTGAGTACCTTGACGACTATTTTACCCAGATCAAAATCCTTGGTAACTCCGGTGACGCGGACGATTTTCTTGTTTTCGGTCATGCTGAGCCCACCTTTGTCATACCTTGAGTTGGTGATCTATTGTTCCACCCGCATGGCATCGATCGGCAGCATGCGGGCGGCGATAATAGCCGGATAGAGGACACCCAGCAGGCTGAGGCCGGTTCCGGCAAGGATGGCATAGCCTGTTGTTGCGGCGAGAGTAGACCAAGGCATATAGGCTAAAGCAGAAAGGCCGTATCTGACTAATGCTTCGGCAAAAGCCACGATGGCGCCGAGCAGGGCGCCGACAATACCACCCGCAAGACCCTGCATGGTCGCTTCAAGAACAAATATTCTGACAATAAACCTATCCAGTGCTCCCAGGCATTTCAGGGTACCTATTTCACGAAATCGTTCGGTTACCGACATAAGTTGCGCATTGATTATGCCGACAACGCAGACCAAAAGCGACAGAAAAACGATCCAGCGCTGCTTGGCGGAACTGCCGACAGTGCTTGTTTGTGCAGCACCGGCAGCCGACTCGAGAGTAAATCCGATTTTGCTGAGGGTGGGGATGAAAGCGGGATCCTGCGACATGACCAGGCTCCCGGTGATCGTATTGCCCGCCTGGGTAAAGGTGAGAAAGGCCACCGCCAGGACCAGGCTCATGGTGGTAACCAGCGAGCGAAAAAACCGGACCCGAATGGACTGGTAGGCCATCTGCAGGGATTTGGTGAACGGCAGGGCGACAAGTCGTCTCATGGCAGTGGATTCCGGTGTTGAGGTGGCAACGGATCGTAGGGTCGTATTGGCAGGCATGCGGACACTCACCATACTAACGAATCTAGTTTTTAATCAGCACCTTGTCAACGAATGTTGCATGAAAATAGTTCTGTCGGCAAAATATGATGGTGTCGTAAAAATTCTTCATCACGACAGCATCGTCATTTAGTTATCAACTCGGTAAATTGCACCGGCCGGAGTTGCCGATTTTTTTTTATCAATCGCAGCAGGGTATCGAGCAGCTCATGCGCCGCGACGTTCATCCTCTGGTGGTGGATCATTATGCCGCACAGGCCTGAGGCAAGCCCTTGTTCAATCTCCGCCAAAAGACTCTCAAGACTCTTTGCCGGTTCCGCTTCTTTTCGGGTATGCAAATCAACATTCACCTGGAAATCGGGCAGTTGCGGCGGTGTTTCCGGACGTGCTCCTTCGCTTCTGGAAACAGCTTTGAAGCCAAGCTCAACAAGTGCATCAAGAGTGTCGCTGCTGCACCTGTTCCATGGCGGGGTGAAAATCGGCTGGAAGTCAGGGCCGAGTAACTGTTCCAGTTTATCTTTCCCTTTGCCGAGACTGGTTTGGATATCACTCTTGCATCGTGATGCACTAAACTCCTGTTTTTTGCCGACAGGGGCAAAGTTGCGATGGGTTTGGCCATGCTGGTGCCAGCACCATTGCGTACTGCCCGGCCCGGTGATGCGGCGAAGCTCCTTGAGGCGTGCTTCGTTCAACCAGGCAGGAACGCTTGCCAGGCAGAGCGGCAGTCGATGTTTTTGAAAACAGGCGATCAACTGCGTAAATCGATAAGAGATAATACCGATATCGTCGGCCCTAAAGAATATCAGGGGATGGCCGGCTGACCGCCCCACGCCGCTCTCAATACGGCGAGCTATGGTTTCACTCAGGCCGGGATGCCTGGCGGTATAGAGAGCTGATACCTTTTTACTCATGATGCAGGGGCTCCTGGTGCTGCCTGTTCCAGTTGTTGAGTTGCTTTACCGTCTGCTCCGCGCCATCGAGGTTGATCTTTGCCCGAAATCGGTGGTTTTTCAGGTGCTGTACTATATGGTCGGCGAACAGTTTCGGGGCCAGGTCGGTTTGAGTTAAAATTGTCATCGGGATTTTCTTTCCCAGTCTTTCAGCACGAAGTCGCTGTTCCCTATTTTGCCTGAAGGGGTAGACGAGAGCGGGAATTCCTGCCTGGACCAGGTTCATGCAGGTATTGTAGCCGGCCATGGAAATGGATAGATCTGCTGCCGCCAGCCAGGCGGGGAAATGATCGGTGAACCGATCAATGGTGATATTGGGTCTTTTTCTTGCGAGTAATGACTGATACCTTGCCGCATCGCAATACGGTCCGCAAAAAATCTGCAGATGAGCGGATGGGGAGCCTTGCAGCAATGTAACGGCGGCAATCGCCGCATCAAGCAGTTCACTTCCCACGCTGCCGCCGCCGATACTGGTGACAATCAGTTTGTCTGTCGGTGCCAGGTCCAGTTTTTTCCTGATGTCGGCTCTATGCAGATATCTCTCTTGGGTTTCCTCCGATTCGGAGTTGGTGACAAAGCCGGTATAGTGCAGAGGGATATGGATATCGTCCAGCCGGCTGAAGGTTTCATTTAAGGTGATTATAGCGGGATCGGCATGGACAAAAATCCCGTCAAAATACTTGTTGGTAAGCTGCACCACCCGTTGTTCGAATTTCTCCCGGCCGCATTCTTTTTCCACCAGAATGTCCCGCACGCTGCAATAGCACAGACAGTGGGGCAATATTCCCTGGTTAATTGCAGCAAGCAAGGGGTCAAGTTCAAATCTGAAGGCCTTTCGACCAAAAGGATACAGTTCGGTGATAAAAATATCCGGTTTTTCGGCCTGAAAATAGGAAAAAAGCTGGATTTTTCGGGTGGCTTTGACCGCTTCAAGAGAAAGAGCGGGATCACAGGGAATCATGGTGCTGAAGCTGCTGTCCATCTGCAGGCCCGGCAAGCGCATAACTTTTATGCCGGAGGCGTCGAGTGCAACCGGTGGTCCGCCGACAATAAGGGTCGTTAGGTGCTGCCGAGCTATCGCCCGGCATAACTCCAGGCTGCGATAAAAATGACCGACACCGAGGACATGCTGGCAATAATACGCCACCTTCATGGTTTCTTTGTCTGCTGGATATTGAGTTGCAGCGGCGCAAAATCCTGGCCGGTGCAGCTGATCAAATGCAGTCGATTATGCTGCAACAGAGGATCTTCTCCGGGCAGAAAATCGCGGCCGTCAAACGAGTAGAGCACCGATTTTACTACGCCCTGATGGCAGACGACGAGAATTTTTTGTCCCGGCCACTTCTGTGCACTTTCACGCAGCGTCGTGAGGACCCGATCTTTCACCGCTCTTCGTGTTTCGCCACCGGGGGCGGCGAATTTCCAACCCATGGCCACCCGGCGGGCCAGATCTTCCTCGCAGTGCTGCTGCAGGTGGGGCAGGGTCAGGCCTTCCCATTCTCCCCAGTGCTGTTCACGCAGCCGTAAGTCAAAACTTACCGGCAGGTGGAGCTTTTCGTTGAGGATGGCAACAGTAGACCGTACTCTCCCGAGATCACTGGCAATAATCCGATCCCATCCGTATGCTTGCAAAGCTTCTCCCCAGGCGGCGGTCTGCTGTTTGCCCTGCATGGACAGGGGAGAATCAGCCGACCCTTGGATTTTTTTGAGGATGTTCCATTCTGTCTGACCATGGCGCAGCAGTCCGAAAATGGTGACAATGGTACTGGTGCTGCAGGTATCGGCGGGTTTTTCCATGTCGAGAGACTGTTTGGATCTAAAAGATTACTGGAAATTTTTGTTATGCCGGCGGAATGTTCCGGCCATCTCCTGTGTTAAACGGCTGTTGTCAAAATGGTCTTGCACCAGTTTCTGCCCTCCGGCAATCAATCTTTGCCGCAGCGAATGATCGGTAAGTATGCGCAGCATTGCCTCTGCCAGTTGTTTCGGCTGCGATGGCGGCACGGTCATCCCGGTCTGTCCGTCGATAAGGATTTCCGGGATAGCCGATACCGTGGTTGAAAGAGCCGGGACACCCATCGCCAGGCTTTCCACCAAAACATTGGGAATACCGTCCCGATCGCCGTTCTCGGCAATTTCGCAGCTCAGCACAAAAAGGTCGCTGGCTCGAAAATGTTGCAGCACCTCGTCATGGGTCTGGGTACCGAGCCATTGGCACTGCCTGGTCAGATCAAGAGAGGCTATCAAATCGAGTATTTTCTCCCGATCATCTCCGTCGCCGATAAGGGTATGATGAAATTTTATGCCTTTTTCTCGGAGACCGGCAAGTGCCCGGTAGAGAGTCGGCAGTCCTTTTTTTTCGGTTAATCGCGCCACCGTGAGCAGAGCGTAGGGTTCGCGAGGTTTTTGCTGATTCACCGGGTGCGTGAAAAGTTTAAGATCGATGCCGTGATAAATACAGTAGATCGGCGTCGAGCAATTTCCGGCAATGGCCTGCAGATATTCGGCATTGTGCCTGGTGCAGGTGATGACGAACTTGGCCGCAGTTATTTTTTTACGCAGTTTTTCGGGCTGCGAGGTATAGATATCCTTGGCGTGGGCGGTAAAACTGAACGGCAGGCCGGAGAGTAAAGCGGCAAAAAAGGTGACCGAGGTTGGAGAATGGGCAAAATGGCCATGCAACTGGATGATGCTCGCATCTTTTATAAGATGGGTGTTGGTCAGAAATCCGGCCTGCAGAAGATGTTTCAGTGTGGCTGATTCCTGGCCTTTGCTGATTCCTGTAGCGGCCGTTACCAGGGCTTTCTTGAAATTTCGCGGCCTTTTTGCAGCGAGAAAAATATTTGGCCGGAGAAGGCGGAAGAAGTCGGCATAGAGATCGGTGGGGAGATAGTCGACTTGTGCCTTGATCTTTTTGACCGAAGCATGGCTGAATGACTCACGGGGCAGCCGCATGGGGAACAGCCGCATGGTAAAGCCCAATTTTTCGAGCAGCAGTACCTCATTGGAGATAAAGGTCTCGGAGATCCTCGGGTATCCTTTTAAGATGTAGCCGAGGGTGGATCTTTCCTGCTGCATGAGATGCTAATATCCTTCCCGGTAGCGGACATCTTTTTCTTTAAAAAGGGCGAGCCTGGCCCGCATGGTATCAAGCCCGGAAAGCGCAAAGGAGCTGATCGTCTCCGTATATTTATGCTGATCCCGGAAAAGGGCGAAGATTTTTTCGCGCAGGAGCTGCGGGGTGACTTCCGTCCAGGGAATGAAATCGAGGAGTCCTTCGCTTTTCAGTCTTTTGGCCCTGATCAGCTGCTCTTTACGGGGAGTCTCCCGAGGAATAATCAAGGCGGGGGTGTGCTGGGTGAGTATCTCGCAGATAGTATTGTAGCCACCCATGGAGATGACTAAATCGGCGGCTGAAATCAATTCCTCCATCCGAGGATGAAAGGGAAGGGTCTTGATGCCGAATTTTTTGGCCCGTTTAGAGAAACTTTCCCGGACTTTCTTGGGCATGAACGGCCCGGTGATAATGATTGACTTGAAAGGCAGGGAAGCGGGATAATAATCATGCATGGCAAGATAATGATCAATGACCTCCAGGCCATCGCCACCGCCGCCGGTAGTAACCAGCACAAAGGTGTCATCGTCCATTATCCGGTACCTTTTCCGGACACTGAGTTTGCCTTTTGGGGTTAAAGTCTTGCGGGGAATGTATCCGGTATATTTGACCCGGCTATGAATGGCCGCAGGAATCTGATACATCTCCACCGGATCGTAGATGTCCTTGTTGCCATAGACCCAGATTTCATCGTAAAGATTGTCGAGGTAGGTATAGACATTTTTTTCCCGCCAGTCGTTTTGAATGACCTGCGCATCATCGAGTATATCTCGTAAGCCGAGGACGGTCATGGTTGACGGGCTCTCTTGTTTCAACCATTCCAGGGTCGGCAAAACTTCGCGCTTTAAGCCAAGGGGTTCTTTGTCGACGATAAAGAGATGCGGCTGAAAGCTCTTCGCCGTGGCCAGGATGATATTGGTCCGAATGGACAGGGCCTTTTGTTCATCGATGCGAATGGAAAGCGACTGGTAATCATCGTTGTTGTTCTTGATCATGCCGGGGATTCGGACAAAATCAACATGGTGCGAAAAATGAAATCGACCGGCAATCGGCGAACCGGTCAGGATGAGGACATTGGTGTTGGTATCCCGTAAATGGTTGGCGATGGCCATGGTGCGACGGATATGGCCCAGGCCATAGGTGTCATGGGAGTACATCAGAATATTATAAGCGGGCGGGGCGTTGTCCATGGGCATGACCGAGAGGGTGAAGTGAGCGATATTGCTCTTTCGGTGTCGCTACAGTATGGTGTTATTATTCCACCGCGACGGACTTGTCAAGTTAGCGCCTGGAGTCATGGATAAAAAAAGCCCCGAAGAATGACTATTCCTTCGGGGCCCGGATAAATATCCAAAAATATTGGTGGGGAGACAGGTTCCTAGAAACTGAGGCTGATTTTATTACTGATCATAATAATACTTTCAACATCGGAATAGCTGTTGCGGTTGCTGAACACGTTACCGGTGTCCATATAGCCAAAATGGAGTTCGTAGGACAGATTATCGAGAAACTTGTAAATCACCCCCAAGTTGGCTTCCCAACTCGCATCGTTTAAATCCCCCATCAGCTCGGGTGTCCAAAGGTTGCGGGTCACTCCTACTGCGCCCTGAAAAGAAATATTGCTGGTGGCATCTAGCCGGCCGGATAAGGCAATACTGCTGATATTGGATCCATCGGCCGCAACTCCACCCCAAGAAACTGTCTTCTCCTGGCCGTTGTTCAGGATATCGGCGATGGTGCTGGTAATCAAGAGCGGCTGAAAATTACGCGAGGCAAGGGGGCCTTTGCCCTGGAAATTGTCAACGCCCCCAAGATCATAAGAAGTCACCTTGAAGGCACGATGGGTCTCACTGTCGGCGCCATTGACAGTCCCGCTCCATAAGAGGAGCAGGAAGATTAATGCGAGAGGGAGAATAAGATTCTTCATGGTTGCCTGGTCGCACAAAGCTGAGCTAAAGGAGATGTTATTAAGAGTGATTCTTCCTTATAATATTTCATATCGGATGCGTAAAAGTCAAGGGGAAATAACAGGGATGCGAGCAATATACTTGTCTTGCCGGAACCGGCAAATTGCGATATAGATAATAGTTTGGGCAGGTTTGATTGATCAATGCAATGCAGTACCCGGGCAGTGCAGAGAGTATATAATGTGGGGGGAAATATGTCGGTTAGATTTAGAGTGCTTATTTGTTGTTTTTGTTTCACCTTGACGGCAGTCGGCACAGGAGTTGGTGCAGAGGGACAGCCGCAATCGCCGGCAAAGAGACAGTACCGGATTGTCTTTTCGACCTTTGATAAAAGTTCCGCTGGACCCTATGCCTATTTGCGCGACAGTGTGCAGGCGATGCTTGCCGCCCGGCTGGCGGCAAAAGACCGGGTCAAGGTACTGGAAAAGACGTTTAGTGAAGAGGAATTGCTCGCTCTGAAAAAAAAGGGCAGCCATAAAGGGTTGGCCGTCGGCGGCAAGAACGCCGACTATCTGGTGACCGGTGCCCTCTTTGCGCTGACCAGTGGCCTGGAGGTTCAGGTGGAACTGTATCCCCTTGTGCCGGATGATGAAATACTCCCTTTTTCCGTCCGCATACCAACGCCCGATACCCTTATTGCCGATGTTGAACGACTGTCCCAGGAGATCGCCGTGACCGCCTTTGACTATCCTGCTGCGCCTGCGGTTAAAGAAGGCAAGGTTGTTACCGGCGATGGCGATAAAGGCTTTGTCACCGTGCATCCCGAGGCGGCCTATAAACGCAAGCAGTATAGCGGCGCGGTGATCGGTGTTGCCGGCAGCGGGGTAGTGACCAGAGGCCGGGGAGCGAAGATGACCGCGACCCTGCCGGTTGATATGCGCACCATGGCGGTAGGCGATGTCAACGGCGATGGGCAACAGGACATTCTCCTGCTGGCGGGACAGGATCTCTTTTTATATGGCACGAGAGACAACGCTATAGTTGAAATTGGCAAGACCTCGCTACCGTCGGCCCAGGTTGTTCATGCCGTCAATATCGCCGATCTTAATGGCGATGGCCGGCAGGAAATTTACCTGAGCGGCACCGATGGCCTGTATGTTTCTTCAACCATAATGCAGTATGGTACGACTGGTTTTCAGACGCTGGCGCAAAATATCCGCTGGTATCTGCGCCCGCTGTTTATTCCCGGTAAGGGCTGGCAGCTTGTCGGCCAGAAAAGAGGTCTGGATAAAATTGATTTGGTCAGCCCGGGCCTGTATCTTCTGAGCCTGAATAGCCAGTACCAGATCAGCAGTGAGGAGCGTCTCGCCCTGCCGAGTTCGCTGAATCTCTTTGACTTTGTCTATGCCGATCTTGATGGTGACGGCTTTTATGAAATAGTTGCGGTTGACCAGAAAGAGAAGCTGCGGGTCTATACTCCAGGCAATGAACTGATGTGGGTCAGCCAGAAAAATTTTGCCGGCAGCAAAATCTATCTTGGTCCGAGCCGGGGCGGGGCAACTTCGGAACAGGATCGGCGCAATTTCAGCGTTGAAGAAGACGAAGACCGGGAGCTGATATTTGTCCCGACCAGGATACTTGTCACCGACATCGATAAAGATGGGAAACAGGAGATCATCGTCAGTGAGGGAACCAAAACCGGCCTGAGTTGGTTCAACAGGCTGCGGCTCTATGACAGTGGAGCAGTGGTCAGCCTGGCCTGGATCGATTCAGCGCTGGTGGAATCCTGGCGAACGAGCAATCTGCGCGGCTATGTTGCCGGTTATGGTTTTACCATGCTTAACGACTTGCAGGGTAAAAGCCAGGGAACAAAAAATGATACTCTGGCTACGGCAAACGTCACGGTGGGCCGATTATTTATCGGCAATCTACCCAGGAGTGGCTACTTTTCCGATCTCATTCCAGGCAGCAGTCAAACGGAACTGAATATTTATGATCTTGAATTTTCTCAACAAAAAATAAAAAAGCCTTAAAGAATTCAGAAGAAGTATAAAAAATTATACCGATGGGTAAAAAAATCTTGACATAGGCCTGGGGCAGGTATATTATCCAGTCAGATTCACAAGATCTTTGTCGGTTTACTTCTATAGCTAAGAAGATGCAGCTGGTAGGCAGCCTGTTGAACGGACAAAGGAAAAATAGCCCTTGCAGAGGGTTAAATCAGTTTTTTCAGGAGAGAGAGAAAATGAAAAAAATAATTGCTTCAGCAGTAGGCCTTATGCTGGTTGGTGGTGTTGCAGTCACTACCGCTTCAGCAGTGGAGAGTCAGTTCGGTGGGTATTGGCGTGCCCGTGCGTTCTTCCAGGACAATTTTGTTCAGAATGAACGAAACAATGACAATTCATCCTACAACAGGGCTGACAGTCGTACCCGTCTGTACTACACGGCCAAATTCAACGACAACTTCAAGTTCGTCAACAAGTTCGAGTTCAACACCCTCTGGGGCGACAACAATGGTGGTGACATCGGCGCTGACGGTAACACCTTTGTAGTCAAAAACTCTTATATTGATTTCACCCTTGGGATGGTAAACGCCAAGGTTGGTATCCAGGGAGCGACTATCTCTCGTGGTTTTATCTTTGATGACGATTTTTCCGGTCTGATGATAGCTGCAGATTTTGGAATGGTACAAGTACCTTTCTGGTGGATCGAAGGCCCGCAGGGAGATGTGAACAACGCTACATATACACTTAATTCTGCAACTGGGCAAATTGCTCTAACCGGTGGAACAAATAATGATACCCATGTCCTTGCTGTGGCTCCAAGTTTCATGGTTGGTGAGAACCTTAAACTGACCGTAGATGGAATCTATGAATATGAAACCAGTACAGATACAGAACTCTACTGGGTTGGTATGGATATTGACGCAAAATTCGCCGCATTCACTGCCTGGGGTACTGCTTATTACAATGGTGGAACTATCGATACAGATCCCGAAAATAGTGTTGGCAACAGTAATGATGTCAGTGGATATCTGTTAGCTGCAGGTGCCGATGTAAGTATCGTTCACGGACAGGTTTTCTACGCTTCCGGTGATGATCCGAATGACAATAGTGCTGATCTCGACAATTTTCAGTTAGTACCTGGTCGGTCTTACTACTGGTCTGAGATCATGGGTCTTGGTATCTTTGATAACACTGCATCGCAGGGTGCTCCTGCCGACGGCATCACCAATATCTGGGCAGGTAATCTTGGTGTGACCTTTAAGCCTATGGATAAACTGAGCCTTACCGTAGATGGCTGGTATGCACAGCTTGCAGAGAAAAATCTCGCCGGCGAAGATGAGCTTGGTTGGGAATTTGATGGCAAACTGACCTACGCCCTGATGGATGATCTCTCTGCTGATCTTGTTTTCGCCTACCTTTTTGCCGGCGAAGCAACCGGTCCTGAAGATGTAATGGAAGGTGGTGTTCGTCTTTCTCTCAAGTTCTAAGCTGAGAACGACTACGATTTAGTACCATATAAGCATAAAAGCCCGGTGGAGAATATCCGCCGGGCTTTTTTGTTGCCTTTTTCTTTAAAGGACAGACAGTTGACCGGAAAAGATACGCATACTCCCAATCGCTGGCTGATTCTGGCATTGGTGATGACCGGCGTCTTCCTTTCCACCATGGACAGCGGCATGATCAATGTGGCCTTGCCGACAATCATGCGGGCCTTTGATCTCAGCCTGGAATATGCCGCTTTTGTTATAACATTTTATCTCACCACCATAACCATTACCCTGGTTTTCTGGGGGAAGCTGGCTGATCGGCTGGGCAGAGGCAATATCTACCTGGCCGGCATGATATTTTTCAGCCTCGGTTCACTGGCCTGCTCGTATGCCGCACGTTATGAATGGCTGCTGTTCTGCCGGTTTATTCAGGCCCTCGGGGCATCGATGATGATGTCATCGGGGCCGGCGATAATTAAAACGGTCTTTCCGGCTGATCAGCTTGGGCAGAGTTTAGGCCTGGTTGGCATCGCCACGGCCTGCGGTTTATTGACCGGCCCCCTGGTCAGCGGCCTGTTGCTCAGCCACTATTCCTGGCGAGCGATTTTTTTGATCACCTTGCCGCTTAGTCTGGTGACGGTCGTGCTGGGGAAATTTTATCTGCTCGACCAGCTGGCTAAGGCGGAGAAGCAAGACGCAGCGCCGTTTGACTGGGAGGGCAGCTGCTGCTGGGTCATCCTGGTTGTCTTAGGTATTTTCATCATTCACCGGGTCGATCGATTTTTCAGCCTGGGCAATGGGCTGCTTATCCTCTGTTTTGCGGTGCTGATGTGGTTGTTTATTTACCTGGAACAAAAAAACACCAATCCCATTTTACCCATTTCGCTTTTTCACCAAAAGTACTATTGGACAGGGGTGACCACGGCGGCCATCTCCTTTGTCGTCCTCTTTACCGTCCTGGCTCTTATCCCTTTTTATCTGGAATATATATTTTCATATCCCGCCGATAAAGTCGGTAAGCTGATGATGGCTGTGCCGGCAACAATTGTCGTGCTCTCTCCATTGTCCGGATGGCTCTACGACAGAATCGGTGCCAGGTATCTTACCACCGGTGGCCTGGTCCTCAGTGGTCTGGCCCTGTCAGGCCTGGCTTTATTGTCAACCACCAGTTCAGCTCTGGAGATTGCCGGTAAACTTGCCCTGCTTGGGGCGGGCCAATCGATCTTTTTATCCCCGAACAGCGCCTCGGTTTTATCCAGGGTAAGTGAAGAATACTTAGGCATAACTTCAGGAATTCTGGCCACGGCCAGAAACCTTGGCATGGTTACCGGGGCGACTCTTGCCGCGGCGCTTTTTTCCTGGTGGTATGCTTTCTTCAGCGGCGGGGGAAAACTTGAGCAGTATACCGCGGAGCACAGTGACAGCTTTCTTCTCGCCCTGCGCGTGACCTTTGCTTTGACTGCCTGTCTGGCTTTTTCCGGATGTCTGTTATCAACTGGGCGGCGGTGAATTTTTTGCCAGGCGTACCGTGGCAAGTGTTCCGCCGGTCGGAGCGCCGTAAATGGAGAATATACCTCCGTGGGCCTGGACTATCTGCTCTACCAGGGCGAGGCCTATGCCGTTGCCGTAAATTTTGGTAGTGAAAAAAGGATCTTTGACGAGTGGCAGCGTTTCCGGCGGGATTCCCGACCCGGTATCACTGAGACCAATGGTGACAAAATGTTCATCTTCGGAGGCCTCGATCCGCAAGGAACCCCCATCCGGCATCGCCTCCAGACTGTTTCTGATAAGATGAAGAAAGACCTGGCGAATTTTATTTTCATCAATTAGAAGCGACGGTCCCATCCCTTCAAGGGCCAGCGAATATTCTATATTCTGATTTCTCATCGTTATATAGAAGATCATCATTGTCTTGCGGATAAGGGAATACAACGGATGAACACCAAGTTTCAGCTGGGTATCCTCAACAAAACTGAACAGATCTTCTAGGATCATTTCAATTTTTGCCGATTCCTGGGTTATTATATTGAGGAAATTAGAGATATACGGATCAGCGGTCTTTTTGACCAGTAGGCGTGAGGTTCCGCCAATGGAGGTTAATGGATTCCTGATCGCATGCAGGAGCTGGGCAGACATCTGGCCGATTGTCGCCGTCCGTTCGGCTTCCACTAGCAGGCCCTGACTTTTATCCAGCTCCTGGGTCACCAGCTCGAGAGCGGCTATTTTTTCGGCCATTTCGGCATACAGGTGACTATGTTCAATAGCCAGGCTTGCCTGGCTGGCAAAAATCTCCAGGCCGTTTATATCCTCCTCGGTGATTGGTGCTCCGGTCACAAAATTGTCGACAATCATCACCCCCAAAGCCTTACTGGGCGAATAAAGAGGAACAACAACGAACGATGATTCACCAAAGGTGTGCAAAAAATCGTCCGGGATTCGATAGCCATCAGCCACGCCGTTTTGTACCAGTATCGGCTTTTTCAGCCCACTGGCATGGAGCAGCACATGGTCATGTTCCCGGGCGGAGACACGCAGGGTATGGATAATCCTGTTCACCTCGACGTCATCCATACTATTTTTTTTCTGGATGGTGGAGAGGATGTCGTCGAGCTGCAATCCCTTTTCCTTAATGGAATTCCACAATTGTTCGGCGTGCTCCTTGGAAGCGGGACCGATGGCCATTTTGCCCTCGAGCCAACTGCCGTCTTTATTGTACATCGCCAGAAAAGCCCGGTTAAAACGCAGGCCGTCATTTGACGTTATGCCGACCAGGATCGCCTGCAGAATGCCCTGGAGCTCAACGGTATTAAGATAGACGGTATTCATCTTCAAGGTCAGATGATGCAGGAACCGCATCCGGGCATTGGTTTTTTCCAGTTCCTTTTGGAAGAGGCGGTTATTGATGGCCAGCCGCCGCTTTTGCAAGGTATTCTGCACGGTGTAGCTGAGCTGGTTAACGCCGATCGGTTTAGGCAGATAGTCGTCGGCTCCCTGGCGCAAACAGTCGAGGGCGACGACGATATCGGTGGTTCCGGTGACCATGATAATGCCCAGATCGGGATGGTTCGGGGCAATGTCTTTTAAGATTTCGTAGCCGTTTTGATCAGGTAGTCCGATATCAAGGAGGACGAGAGCGATTTTTTCTGAAGCCAGGAGTTCATAAAATCGGTGGGCACTACCGGCGGAGACGACGGTAAAGCCCTGGTTGGTCAGATAATGTGTGAGCAGAAGGACAATTTCCGCCGAATCATCAACCACCGCAACAACCTCACCAGGTGAAAGCAATTCGGCCACGGAAAGTGACGTGATGGAATTCTTTGGGAAAAGGATTTCAACCATGGCTACAAGTCGAGGAAAATTGTCATCTGCTGGAAAGAGTATAAGAACCCTTATCGTTTTAGCATAAAAGCTTGTCTCTTAGCAAAAGTAATCATCTACCGTGGGGATTTTTTGGTATTCAGTTTGAGAAATATGGTAAAATCGTCTTACAGCGCCTGAATTTCTATTGTATAGTGCGTTTTCATTTCATGGGGTTTGTCATTAAAATGACGCAATTAACTGATATTTTTGGGCAGGGCGGGAGTCTTGCAAGCTGTCTTACCAACTTTGAGTCGAGGGACGGTCAGCAGGCGATGGCCGAAGCCGTGGCAACAAATCTTTGCGGCGAAGAGGAAAATCGGTCTGAAAACAAGGCGAGAATCCTGGTAGTCGAAGCGGAAACCGGCATCGGCAAAACCCTGGCCTATCTCATTCCGGCTGCATTATCCGGTAAACGGGTAGTCATTGCCACAGCAACGCTCAATCTGCAGGATCAGATTATCGACAAGGATCTCCCCCTGGTTGAAAAAGTAATAGCCAAAAAACTTGCCGCATTGTGCATTAAGGGGCGCGAAAACTATCTCTGTCAATATCGCTGGTACCAGTATCGTTCAAATCCGCAGCTCTCGCTGGTTGATGACCCCTGGGTAGAAAAAATCGACAGCTGGTTGAAAAATACCAGCACCGGTGATCGGGCGGAACTAACCTGGTTGAGCAAAAGGGCCGGTTTGTGGTCGAAGATATCAGCCCAGGCAAATCAATGCCTGGGGTCTGACTGCCCTGAGGCTGCCGGCTGTTTTATCAGTCAGCTGAGGAAAAAAGCCGGGTCGGCGCAACTGCTTATTGTCAACCATCATCTCTTTTTTTCCGATCTGGCCCTCAGAAAATCAGGCTATGGTGAAATCCTGCCCCGATATGAAGCCGTGATCTTCGATGAAGCCCATCATCTGGAAAACGTTGCGTCGGCTTTTTTCGGTAAAAAATTCAGCCAATATCAGCTGCTTGATCTGCTGGGTGATATTGAACGCCAGGCAGCTTTAGATCTGCCGCCGGATGTTATTAACAGTCTGCTGCCGTCGG
The DNA here is from genome assembly GCA_963709745.1 of uncultured delta proteobacterium. Classification (GTDB taxonomy): domain Bacteria; phylum Desulfobacterota; class Desulfobulbia; order Desulfobulbales; family Desulfocapsaceae; genus Desulforhopalus_A. The sequence continues at coordinate 170,505 of CAVPXN010000011.1, read as the reverse complement.
TGCATGGGCTGAAGACGCGTGTTGATGCATTTGGTCGGCTCTTTCCAGGCCAGGCGGGCCGATATTTTTTACAGTTGCTGATCAGTGAACTGAACGAGAAGGTATGGCAGGAACAGGTAGAGGTCCTTTCTGTGGGAATAACCGAGCTTGCCGACCGGATGGACGATTATTTTTCGTATGGTGATAGCTGGATCGCACTGTCGAAAAGGGCGGCAGAGCAGAACGATGCACTGCGCGATATCGCTCTTTTTTGTGACGACAATAATCATAACTTTGTCCATTGGTATGAGAAAAGAGAGCGCACCGTGGTTCTTTCGGCAACACCGATTGATGTCGCCGATGTGTTACAGAAAAATTTGTATTCGACTGTCGACAGTTGCATATTAACCTCGGCTACGCTTTCTTCCGGGGGGTCCTTTGCCTATATCACCAGGCGACTGGGCCTTGATGCCGACGCGAAGTTTATGCAATTCAGTTCTCCTTTTGATTATCAAGAGCGAACGCTCCTCTATATTCCGGAAGCACTTTTCCCGGAACCGACGGAACATGATTTCCCAAGCTGTGTCGGGGATCGTGTCCTGCAGATATTACGCCTGAGCGAAGGGCGGGCCCTGGTGCTCTGCACCAGTTTCAAGGGAATGGAGTCCTTGGCCGCAGTTCTCGAAGAAACTGCTGATTATCCGTTGCTGGTCCAGGGCAGAGCGTCACGTAATGCCCTGCTCAATCGTTTTCGGGAAGAAACCCATTCCGTTTTACTGGCAGTTGCCAGTTTCTGGGAAGGTGTCGATGTCGTCGGTGAATCATTGAGCTGCGTAATAATCGACAAACTTCCTTTTGAAGTGCCCAGTGATCCGGTTATCAAGGCGCGAATCGAACGGATCAAGGAAGAAGGAGGCAAACCCTTCTTTGACTTTCAGGTCCCCAGGGCAATTCTTACCCTGCGTCAGGGTGTGGGGCGATTGATGCGCGCCGTGACCGATAGGGGTGTAATCGCTATTTTGGATGTCCGTCTCTATAAAAAAGGATACGGACGGGTATTTCTTAAAAGTCTTCCGCCATCGCCGATTACCCGTGATTTGTCTGATGTCGCTCATTTTTATGATGCGTCTGCTCATGCTAAGTCTCTTGAAGGTGAAATATAAATGTCAAGCATCGCCCTGCTGGAGCAGTTACTCCTTGAGGTAAAAACGGAAGCTGAAAAAATAGATACCTTTATGCGGAAGGATCTTGATCGTCTGACGCCTGATCTTGACCCATTGCTGGTTGAAGTATTAAACTATGGGCTGTTTAATGGCGGCAAGCGAATTCGTCCGCTCCTGGTGGTTATCGCCGCCAGGCTCTGCGGCAGAAACGATGATGCCGCTTATAGCCTGGGAGTAGCTTTTGAGTATCTGCATGCGGCTACGCTTTTTCATGACGACATTATCGATCAATCGGCGACGCGACGGGGAAAACCGTCAGTATATCAAAAATTTGGTATGATTGCGGCTATTCTTGCCGGCGATTATCTGCATGCCCTGGCAATGGCTACAGTCAGTAAATTTTCCGGCCAGGCAGGGCTGGATGTTTTTTGCAAAGCAACATCCGGGATGGTTGACGGCGAGTTTATGCAGCTCAGAAACAGCAAACGCCACAACCTGTCTGAGCTGGATTATTATGAAGCGATTATGGGCAAGACCGGACTGTTGATATCCGCTTCCTGCGAAATCGGTGCGCTGTTCGGTGGTGGTGATGTGGGCAAGGTCAAAGCGCTGCGGCAATACGGCGTCAATCTAGGTTGTGCCTACCAAATTATTGACGATTTGCTCGATTATCAGGGCGATCCAGACAAGACCGGTAAAGCCGTAGGTAACGACCTGGGCGAAGGCAAAATGACCCTGCCTTTGATTCTGGCTTTCAATAAAGCGTCTTCGGTTGATAAGACCCGTATTATGCAGATCCTGGCCGACGATGGTACAAGAGCTCAGTGTATTGATGAGATCTGTACCCTGATACGGCAATATGATGGTTTTGCGGCGGCCGGAAAAAAGGCCGAAGATGCCGTTGCCGATGCGTCGGCGACGCTTTCTGTCTTTACCGATAAAATAGTCGGTTTTGAACGGAGACTGCTGGACGGCTTGGCCCGTTATGTCCTTACTCGAGAAAAATAGTCCCGGTTTTCGGGATACGGCCGAGAAATATCCATTAGATAGAGTGGTGTATGTTATTTGCTAAGAAAAAAGTGACGAGAAAAAAAAGAGCATTAAAGAAAAAAACATCGGCAACCGGCATCATTCGGTTATTTTCCCTGCTGTTGCTGCTCCTTGTCCTGGCATTTTCCGTCTGCACCGCCGGCTATGTTATTTTTTTCCGCACTGTTCTGATCTAAGAGCCTGTCGAATTATGCCATTTTTCCCCACATATTTTTTAAACTCAAAAAATTATTCTCGGAATATTAACTATATGCCTCTGGTAATTTTTTTAAGTTTGCCTCGATCTGAGAAAAAATTGCTATAAATCGACGGATTCCTCGCCGCTAGGGTCCGGCTATGAATGGCTAAGTAAAAAAGCTCCATACACAAAGAGTATGTTGGAAATCAGCCCAAAACACTGCAACGTAGAAGATCGGGCTTTTTTACAACGCCATCAGTGTTTAAAGGATCGCTGGCCGGTATACATCATCGCCACCGGCGGATCGGCCTCATTGCACGCCTGGATAGTCTCGAAATCGCGCTGAGAACCACCAGCTTGAAGAATCGCCGAGACGCCCTGAGCAATTCCCACATCCGCCCCGTCTCGGAACGGGAAGAAAGCATCGGAAATCATCACTGAGCCGGGAAGATTGGCTCGATCTTTTTGTACCTGTGCATCAATGGCTTCCCGTTCGGCCTGATCTCTTGTTCCTTTATGGATGGCCAGAACTAGATCGGCATAGCCGATACCATAGGCATCAAAAGTGAGGATATCGGCATATTTTATATATGCTTTATGCAAGGCAATTTCCGCCACGCCAACCCGGTCCTGTTCTCCGGTGCCGACGCCGACCGTGCAGCCGTCCTTCACATATAATACGGAGTTGGAAGTCACCCCGTGTTCCACCGCCCAGCCAAAAATCATATCATCAATTTCTGCCTGGGTGGGCTGTCGGGTACAGGTGTATTTCCGGCCCTGCCATGTGGCCGTTGCCGGGCTCAAATGGTCGATACTGCGGATTGAATTTATCGCTGACTGCTGGGCAATAATACCACCGTCGATTAAGCTCTTGAAATCGACAAAGCGAAATTTTTCAAACTCGGCCAGGCGGCTGATATCGGCTATTTTAATGATCCGCAGATTTTTCAGTTTTTGTAATATTTGCAGGGTCCCTTCGGCAAAGTCCGGAGCACAGACCACCTCCAGATAATTATTGACCATCAGTCTGGCGGTATCGATATCGCAGGTGCGGTTTAATACGACTGCGCCGCCAAAGGCGGCGATGCGGTCCGCCCGCAGGGCACGGTTGAAGGCTGTGGCCAGATCGTTGCCGTAGGCGGCTCCGCAGGGATTGTTATGTTTGAGGATTACTGCGGCGGGTTTATCCATCAGGTATTTAAGGATGTTCAGCCCATTATCAATATCGGTAAGATTGATTTTGCCCGGGTGTTTGCCGACCTGGAGCATATCGCGAGCAGTAATTGCCGAAACCAGACCATTGCCCGGCTCGATGAAATGACAATCACCAAGGGTAAGGTTGCCATTAACGAGCTCATATAAAGCTGCTTCTTGATCAGGGTTTTCGCCGTAGCGGACACCCCTTTCATCCAATGTTCCGTTTTCCTTAGGGATTTTCCAGGTTTTCTTCTTGTAAACAAGCTTTTGATCAGCAAAAGAAATGGTCATTTCCATCGGGAAACTATCGCCCAGAATTGATGAATACATTTTTTTAAAATCGGTCATATGCATCTCCCTTAAATGTTGCTGATCTTGGCTTACTGTAAGATCAGCTATTCAGTTTTTGCTGAATGGAGGTAAAGTTGTCCCGCTGGCAACGGTACAGTCGGTCAGACAGCTATAGGGACCAATAACCACCTTATCACCAATTTGACAGTTTTGTAGGATGGCGCCCTGGCCAATTCGACACGATTGGCCGATTCGGCATTTGTCAGAAATACTGACCAGCGGATCAAGAAGCGTATCCTTTTCGATGCTGGATTCAGGGCATACTCTGATCGTCTCAGGTTTGTTCATCGAAACCCCCTGCAGCATCAAGGCTCGGTTCCGGCGCATCTGCAATTCATTTTGTGCGTCCGCCAGCTCTACCCGGGAATTAACGCCCAGGACATCGACTGGTGACTGCACCTGATACTTTTCCACAAGCAGCTTCTCGGCCACAGCGATTTTCACAATATCGGTGAGATAGACCTCCCCCTGGCTATTGTCGGTGCCGACTTTTTTTAAGGCTTTAAAAAGAAATGTCTTATCAACACAGTATATACCGGCATTTATTTCCTGTATCCGGCTTTGTTCTTCGGTCGTGTCCTTTTGTTCGACGACGCCGAGTACCATATTATTGTTATCGCTGATGATCCGGCCGTAGTTGGTGGGATTGTCGAGCACCGTCGTCATCAGGGTGAGAGCGGCTTGGTGTTGTTGATGGCGAGCATACATCTCCTGCAGGGTTCCTGTCTGGATAAGCGGGGTATCCCCGCATAAGATCATTATCGTGTCAGCTTCAGTGATTATGGCTTTTTCGGCGACCAGAACTGCATGCCCTGTCCCAAGCTGTTCCTCCTGAACGACACAAGTGACCTGAGAAGACTCCAAAACTTCTGCAACTGCAGTCTTCTGATGGCCGATAATAACCACCGTCTGCAATGGATTAAGGGGCAGTGTTGCCGCCAGTACATGATGGATCATCGGGGCATAAAAGACTTCGTGCAGGACCTTGGCTTTTTCTGATTTCATTCTGGTACCTTTGCCGGCGGCCAGAATGATGACTGATAAGGGAAGGGCGGTCATCGGGTTCATGTAAGCTGGAGCAATTAAAATTCCGGTTCATGCGCCCCATGGGATCCGGGTGCATAAGCGAGGTGTTGGAAAGTATATATAAGAAAGTATATATAAGAAAAACCATCTCTTGGCAAGGTTGCTCTACAAACGGCAAAAGCCCCAGCAGAAAAATCTGCTGGGGCTTAGTGCTATAAAAAACGGCGGTGACCTACTCTCCCACACAGTCGCCCGTGCAGTACCATCGGCGCAAAAGAGCTTAACTTCCGTGTTCGGAATGGGAACGGGTGGATCCTCTTTGCTATGACCGCCGAAAACAGAAGACGGATGACAGAGAACAGAGGACAGATCGATGCGTGCTATCGCCAGGATAGCAACTAATTCCCGTTCCATGCCTTTGTGCTTTGTCATATAAAAACAGCGACAATTGAATAGTATAGTAGTCAGTAGTCTAGTTAATCAAAAAATATGGATAAGCCGCACGGCTGATTAGTATCGGTAAGCTCCATGCATTACTGCACTTCCACACCCGACCTATCGACGTTGTGGTCTACAACGAGCCTTCAGATGGTTTACACCATGGGATATCTTATCTTGAAGTGGGCTTCCCGCTTAGATGCTTTCAGCGGTTATCCCTGCCGAACTTAGCTACCCAGCAATGCCCCTGGCGGAACAACTGGTGCACCATAGGTTCGTCCATCCCGGTCCTCTCGTACTAGGGAAAGATCTTCTCAAATATCCTGCGCCCGCAACAGATAAGGACCAAACTGTCTCACGACGTTTTAAACCCAGCTCACGTACCACTTTAATTGGCGAACAGCCAAACCCTTGGGACCTGCTTCAGCCCCAGGATGTGATGAGCCGACATCGAGGTGCCAAACCTCCCCGTCGATATGGACTCTTGGGGGAGATAAGCCTGTTATCCCCGGAGTACCTTTTATCCGTTGAGCGACGACCCTTCCATGCGGAATCGCCGGATCACTAAGACCTACTTTCGTACCTGCTCGAGGTGTCCCTCTCGCAGTCAAGCTCCCTTATGCCTTTACACTCTACGGCTGGTTTCCAATCAGCCTGAGGGAACCATCGCGCGCCTCCGTTACTCTTTAGGAGGCGACCGCCCCAGTCAAACTACCCACCAGACAATGTCCTGGATCCGGATTACGGACCGCAGTTAGATTTCTAAGATAACAAGGGTGGTATTTCAAGGGTGACTCCACGACTACTGGCGTAGCCGCTTCAAAGTCTCCCACCTATCCTACACATGTTATCTCAAAAACCAATGCCAAGCTATAGTAAAGGTTCACGGGGTCTTTCTGTCTAGTTGCGGGTAACCGGCATCTTCACCGGTACTACAGTTTCGCTGAGTCCCTGGTTGAGACAGTGGGGAAATCGTTACGCCATTCGTGCAGGTCGGAACTTACCCGACAAGGAATTTCGCTACCTTAGGACCGTTATAGTTACGGCCGCCGTTTACCGGGGCTTCGGTTCAATGCTTTACCTTGCGGCTGACATGTCCCCTTAACCTTCCGGCACCGGGCAGGCGTCAGACCCTATACTTCGTCTTTCGACTTCGCAGAGTCCTATGTTTTTAGTAAACAGTCGCTCCCCCCATTTCACTGCAACCTGACTGTGCTCCATCAGTAAATAATTTCACACTGCAGGCACACCTTCTCCCGAAGTTACGGTGCTATTTTGCCGAGTTCCTTAACCAGAGTTCTCTCAAGCGCCTTGGTATCTTCTACCTGCCTACCTGTGTCGGTTTACGGTACGGTCACATTCATAACTAGATACGAGGATTTTCCTGGAAGCATGGAACCAGCCACTTTGTTGTCTAAAAGACATCGTCATCACGCCTCAGTGTTAACAGGAACCCGGATTTGCCTAAGTTCCCCACCTACACGCTTAAACCGGGACAACCAACGCCCGGATGGCCTTACCTTCTCCGTCCCCCCTTATCATCAAACGCTATGAAAGTGGTACAGGAATATTAACCTGTTTCCCATCGACTACGCCTCTCGGCCTCGCCTTAGGAGCCGACTAACCCTGAGCAGATTAACTTGACTGCAGGAAACCTTAGGCTTTCGGCGTGAGGGTTTCTCACCCTCATTTTCGCTACTCGTGTCAACATAAGCTCTTGTGGAACCTCCAGCACTCCTTTCGGTGTACCTTCACAGGCGGCCACAATGTTCTCCTACCATTCAGAGGACAGAGGACAGATGACAGAAGTCAGAATAGTTTGGCGCTTGCGCGCATTTAAAAACTATTTTTCGCTTCTAACAAAAATCCTTCTTAAATGACAGTTACTTATACAGAAACCTTAGGTGCAGAAGAAGATTTTTTCTGTCTTCTGTCCTCTGGCTTCTGTCATCTGAACCTGTCATCTGTACTCTGTCCTCTGAATCCGTAGCTTCGGTACTATGCTTAGCCCCGGTAAATTTTCGGCGCGGTATCATTAGACCAGTGAGCTATTACGCTTTCTTTAAAGGGTTGCTGCTTCTAAGCCAACCTCCTGGTTGTATAAACAATTCCACATCCTTTTCCACTTAGCATAGATTTGGGGACCTTAGCTGACGGTCTGGGTTCTTTCCCTTTCGACCACGGAACTTATCTCCCGTAGTCTGACTCCCGCACTGGAACTTGACGGTATTCGGAGTTTGAAAAGAGTTGGTAATCCGGTGGGACCCCTAGTCTTGTCAGTGCTCTACCTCCGTCAGTCATCATGCGAGGCTATACCTAAATATATTTCGGAGAAAACCAGCTATCACCGAGTTTGATTAGCCTTTCACTCCTATCCACAGCTCATCCGAACAGTTTTCAACCTATATCGGTTCGGGCCTCCATCTCGTGTTACCGAGACTTCACCCTGGCCATGGATAGATCACCCGGCTTCGGGTCTACCCCATACAACTATGCGCCCAGTTAAGACTCGCTTTCGCTGCGGCTCCACCTCAGTGGCTTAACCTCGCTGCATAGGGTAAGTCGTTGACTCATTATGCAAAAGGCACGCGGTCACACTGTATAAATACATAGTGCTTCCACT
>CAVPXN010000011.1:0-160000 GCA_963709745.1 uncultured delta proteobacterium | reverse complement strand
CAAATACAGATGATATTAGCATCCATACACTTCTTTCCATCTGACAGGATTTTACGACCCGAAGGCCTTCATCATCCACGCGGCGTCGCTGCGTCAGGGTTTCCCCCATTGCGCAATATTCCTCACTGCTGCCTCCCGTAGGAGTCTGGTCCGTGTTTCAGTTCCAGTGTGGCGGATCATCCTCTCAGACCCGCTAACCATCGTCGCCTTGGTAGGCCATTACCCTACCAACTAGCTAATGGTACGCAAGCTCCTCCTGGTACAGTAGCTTTCATGAAGAGGCCACCTTTCCTGATTACTCAGCGTATCCGGTATTAGCACACCTTTCGGTGAGTTATCCCGGATACCAGGGTAGATTACTTACGCGTTACTCACCCGTGCGCCACTCTACTCGTCTTCCGAAGAAAACTTTCGCGTTCGACTTGCATGTGTTAAGCACGCCGCCAGCGTTCGTTCTGAGCCAGGATCAAACTCTCCAGTTTGATATCCTAGACCATTCGTTAGAATGGTTACTTATATACTGCTATATATAAGAGCTCACTTTGCATTACAAAGTTTGCCCAGTGTCCCCCCATAAAGAGGGTACACTTTGGGCCCGTTTGCGTATTTGTTGTTATTCAGTTTTCAAGGATCGTTCAAGCCTGCCAGACAACGGCAAGCCCCGCGGTATAAGTGCCGCGATGAGCAGGATAAACTAACACAACCAAAATGGCCGGTCAATGTTTTTCTTTGCCCTTTTTTGTTTTTGCGGCACGGTATAACGTTCCCCGCCGGTCAGGGGCGGGATGGCTTTTCCCTGTGACGCAAAGACCGCGGCAAACTACTTGATTGGCTCCGACTCGTCAAGGGGAAAAAGCTCTTTTCCGTTAATCTGTTGTAGATATCCAATTGGTAAGCGTATCGACAATCTTTTTTGCCTGCTCAGTGCTGGAAATATTGAACTTTGATTTGGTGATATATTCCCCCTGGCGCTTTTGGTAGCGACGGATTGTATACATATCCTTGCCGAATTCACCTGTTTTCCGGTCCTTATTTTTGTAACGGTATAAAATGGTCGTCCACGCGCCTTTGGAAAGAATCTCTTTGCCGGTTTCCTTGACGATCAGAACTCCTTCTTCTTCGTAATTAATGGTCAGGTCTTCTACTGTTGCACTCATTTATTTATCCAGTTGATGGGAGATTTTTGCTTTGCTGCCGGCCCAGCCTCTGCCCGGATAAACGGACAAAGGCAGAGCCGCGAAGGGAATTATTATCGTCAGTATGTAATGCAAGTCAGCGAGGGTGTAAAGCGAAAGCTTGACCCTTGTCGCCGTCTCGTCACACCGAGCGATCCTGGCGCAAAAATTGTAAACCTTTGGAGGAGGCTTCGATAACTATATGATCTTTTACAGTAAACACCCCCTGCAAAAGCTTGAGAGCCAATTCGTCTTCCAGGAATTTCTGGATTGCCCGTTTCAACGGTCGGGCGCCAAATGCAGGATCATAGCCATTTTCCACGAGAAACTGTTTAGCACTTTCTCTAATATGCAGGGTAATCTCTTTCGCTTTAAGCCGGGCAATGAGTCTTTTTAGCTGGATATCGACAATAGCCAGCATATCCTCTCGGCGCAGACGATCAAAAATAACCGTTTCATCGATTCTGTTGAGAAATTCCGGTTTAAACTGTTTATGTAAAAGTTCATCGATCTGCATCCGGATAGTCTCTTTATCGATCCCGTCCTCGCTCATTTTCATAATCAAATGGCTGCCGAGGTTCGAGGTCATAATCAGCAGGGTATTTTTGAAATCGACGGTTCTGCCTTTACCGTCGGTCATTCTGCCGTCGTCTAAAACCTGCAGCAAGACATTAAAAACATCCGGATGCGCCTTTTCGATTTCATCGAGCAGAATCACAGAATACGGCCTGCGGCGTACCGATTCTGTCAGATAGCCACCTTCCTCATAGCCGACGTAGCCGGGAGGCGCACCGATCAAACGGGCCACGGAGTGCTTCTCCATGAATTCAGACATATCGATCCGAATCATCGCCTGCTCGTCATCGAAGAGGAAATCGGCCAGCGATCTGGCCAGCTCAGTTTTGCCGACGCCGGTGGGGCCGAGAAAGATAAACGACCCCAGCGGTCGATCCGGATCCTGCAGACCGGCTCGCGCCCGTCGAACGGCATTGGCCACCGCATGAATGGCCTGCTGCTGGCCGATGACTCTTTTGCCAAGCATTTCTTCGGCTCTAACCAGTTTGTCTTTTTCACCTTCGAGCAGTTTGGCGGTAGGAATTCCGGTCCATTTGGCCACCACCGAGGCAATATCCTCCGCATCAACCTCTTCTTTCAGCATCATCTGCTTTTCCTGGATCTCCTGGAGCTTACTGTTTGCTGCCGCGAGATCGCTTTCCAGCTGTACCTTCTGACCGTAGCGGATTTCCGCAACCCGGCTCAAATCCCCGACTCTCTCGGCTTTTTTCTCCTCGATAGCCACTTGGTCGATGCTCTCCTTTATTTTACGGATATTCTGGATAGTCTCACGCTCAAGGAGCCATTGGGCCTTCATCGAACGCAGGTTATCCTCCAGGTCGGCAAGCCTGGTTTTGATTTCCTCGAGTCGAGTTTTTGACGCACTGTCACTTTCCTTTTTCAGCGCCTCCTGCTCAATCACCAATTTAATCTTCTGGCGTTCAAGTTCATCTATCTCGGCAGGCATGGAATCTATTTCAATGCGCAGTTGCGAAGCTGCTTCATCGATAAGGTCGATTGCCTTGTCCGGTAAAAAACGATCGGTGATGTAACGACTGGACAGGATAACCGCTGCAACCGTGGCACTATCCTGAATCCTCACTCCGTGGTGGATTTCATATTTTTCCTTGATGCCGCGGAGGATGGCAATGGTATCTTCTTCGGACGGCTCCTGGACCAGGACCGGTTGAAACCGTCGCTCAAGAGCGCTGTCTTTCTCGATATATTTGCGATATTCGTCCAGGGTCGTTGCACCGACACAGTGCAACTCTCCTCGGGCAAGCGCCGGTTTAAGCATGTTGGACGCATCCATTGAGCCTTCGGCCGCACCGGCTCCGACCAGGGTGTGGATTTCATCGATAAAAAGGACGATCTCACCAGCTTTTTCTTCAACTTCTTTCAGCACCGCCTTCAGCCGGTCTTCAAACTCACCGCGATATTTCGCACCGGCAATAAGAGACGCCAGATCGAGGGTTATGACCTGTTTATTTTTCAACGTCGCCGGGACATCGCCATTGACTATCCGCTGGGCCAGTCCTTCGACGATGGCCGTCTTGCCGACACCGGGTTCACCGATAAGAAGTGGATTGTTTTTGGTGCGTCTCGACAGGACCTGAATAATTCGGCGTATCTCTTCGTCACGGCCGATTACCGGATCAATTTTGCCGAGTTTTGCGAGCTCGGTGAGATTGCGACCGTACTTTTCCAGAGCCTGGTATTTGACTTCCGGATACTGGTCGGTGACCCGGTGGCTGCCGCGTAGAGCCGACAAGGCCTGAAGAAAACCGGATTCAACGATCCCTCGTTTGTTTAAGGCCTTGCCGACATTGCTCTGACTATTCTTGAGAACGGCGAGAAACAAATGTTCCTGACTGACATAGTCATCCTGCATCTGTTTAGCCACGGCAAAGGCGCCGTCAAGTATCTGCTGCAGTTCCGTGGAGGCATAGCTTTGCCCGGCCCCATGTCCGGAAACCCTGGGTAACTTTTCCAGCAGCTGGTTCAGATCCATTAACACCATGGCCGGATCGACTCCCATCTTTTGCAGGACCGGAACAACAATGCCCTCCGGCTGAATTATAATTGCCTTAGCCAGATGGGCGGTATGGATTTCCTGATTATTGCTCTCTTGGGCAAGCTGCTGGGCACTTTTGATCGCTTCCTGAGATTTCAGGGTAAATTTGTCAAATTGCATGTAACGCTCCTTTTTACCAATTATTTCGTTATATTATGCTTATGCAGAAAATCTGCATCCTGTATTGAAAGCACCCAAAATATAAGAAAGGCAAAGGCCGGTGTCAAGTTTTTGACACCGGCGCAAGAGCAAAAAAAAGCGAGTCCGGTAAGGGACTCGCCTGGAAGTTTTTAGCTAAAAAACCTCTGCCAACACAATTACATTAACCGCAACTCCCGGATCCACATGATCCTGAACTGCAACCACCACCGGAACTGATCGGGTTGATTGATGTAATGCCAAACCCGGAGCGGGGACCTGCATCCACATAGTCGACGGTGATTCCGCCACAAGTACTCATTAGGCTGTCTTCCACCAGAAACTTGAGGCTATCGTTTTCAAACACTTTATCGCTGTCTTTTGGCTCATCCAGAGCCAATCCCAGTGAGGGGCCTGCTCAGCCGCCCTGCATCAGCGCCACGCGCAATGCAGATTCGATATTATTTGCCTGCATGTATTCTTTTAATTTAGTAACAGCTAAATCTGTTACATTTAAATCAGACATGAAACTCCTCCTTGAATTTTGTTGCTTTCATACCTTCTCTTACGGACGTCTTACTGCCTAGAGAAGCCATACCAATATATAAATACATTAAGGTGAGATGGAAAATAGTCAATCTCTCTCTAGAGAGTAAAATAATGGTTGTGCTACAGCGTGCAAGTGTTTTCTTTGAATGTTGGCTCACTCCTCACATTATTTTTTAAAAAGCCCAGGAGAACTGGTCAAGTTATTTTTGAATACTACTATATTATCAGAATGTGGATGGGGAAAATATGCTATTACTATACTTTATGGTGGATCATGGGGTGTTCATTGGTTTATAGTTCATCAAAATTTTTAAAGAGGGAAAATTGGTCATGAAAAAAATAGTCATTTCGACAGGAGGCGGCGATGCACCCGGTCTGAATGCTGTTATATACGCAGTCGTTCACGCTTCTTATCGCAAGGGATGGGAAGTGTACGGCAGCAGAAATGGTTACGGCGGATTTCTGGATATTGATGATATGATCCGCCTTTTGCCTAAAGACGTGGAAGGAATTTATTCGACGGGGGGGACAATTCTCGGTTCTACCAATAAAGGTAATCCCTTTTCACGACCGGTGGAAAACCTTGCGGGGGAGATACAGATTATTGACGTTTCCGATAAGATCCTGCGAAATTTTCATCGGATGGGCTTTGACTGTCATATTGCCATCGGCGGTGATGGCAGTCTGGATATCGCGCATCGCTTTGCGGAAAAGGGGATGCCGGTAATCGGAGTGCCAAAAACCATAGACAATGATTTGGAGCAGACGAACCGAACTTTTGGTTTTGATACTGCCGTGTCGACGGCCACCGAGGCTTTGGATAAGCTGCATTCCACGGCAAAATCACATAACCGGGTGATGGTGGTTGAGGTAATGGGTCGAGATTCCGGTTGGATAGCTCTCTACTCAGGGATTTCCGGTGGCGCCGATGTTATTTTGATACCGGAGATTCCTTTTGATATCGATGAAGTCTGCAATAAAATATCCGATAACGAGTTGCGTGATAAAAATTATTCCATAGTGGTTGCCGCCGAAGGGGCGATTACCAACGATGGTCGGAAGTTTAATAAGGGCAAAGGGGAGTTAGGACGGGAGGAGATGATTTTAGGTGGCGTGGGGGAATGGGTAGCTTCGGAAATCAGGGCCAGGACGGGTAAAGATACCCGCTCCCTGGTTCTTGGCCACCTGCAGCGTGGCGGATCACCGACCACCTTTGACCGGTTGCTCGCCTTGCGTTTTGGTGCGGCTGCCGTCCGTCTTGTGGAGGAAAAAGTTTTTGATCATATGGTAGCTTTGAAAGATTCTCAGATGGTGGCGGTGCCAATTGCCGAGGCAATCAAAATGCGCAAAAAAGTCGATCTCAGCAGTGACAAGGTTTTGACGGCAAGGGATATCGGTATCTGTTTTGGTGATAAAGACACCCGTGGCCTGCTGGAATAAAAACTACGAACTGCTGCTTTGATGATAACAGAGAAAACCAACAACTACACCGAAGCGTTTCAGCGCTTATATGATTATTTTGGGCCGCAGGGCTGGTGGCCGGGAGACTCACCGTTTGAGGTAATGGTTGGGGCTGTTTTGACCCAGAATACTAGCTGGGCCAATGTGCGAAAAGCCATCGACAACCTCAAACTCGAAGGGCTGCTCAGCTATCAATCGCTTGCTCTTTTAACAGCTGGTGAGATAGCCCCATATATTCGCCCGGCAGGATATTATAATCTCAAGGCCCAGCGTCTGAAAAATCTGCTTGATATGATCGATGCCGCCTATGCGGGAGATCTGGCGGCATTTCTTGCCGATGATCTGGTATCTGCCCGGGAAAATTTACTTGCGGTAAAAGGAGTCGGCGCTGAGACCGCCGACTCGATTCTATTGTATGCCTGTGGACATCCGGTTTTTGTCGTCGATATGTATACCCATCGGGTCTTCAGCCGCCATAATATGGTGGAAGAGGAGACGGATTACCTTTCCATTCAGGATGTTTTTCTGACCAATCTGCCTTGCGATAAACAGCTGTATAATGAATTTCACGCCCTGATCGTCCGTGTTGCCGTCACCTTCTGCAAAAAAACTAAACCACTGTGCGGGGCGTGCCCATTAAACGGCCTGAATTTATGATTTCAGATCGAGCAGCGATCCCGTCATCTCGTTGACCGTTTCTAATCGGTGTTGGCGATAATTTGATCGATAAATGACGTCGCCTCTTGTTCCGTATACTCAGCCTTTAAGAGTGCCCTCATGTAGCGATCTAAAATCTCCCTTGCCTTTAAATGATTGTTGTTCCGGCAATAGAAGCTATAGAGCAGTATGGTCAGAGGTTCTTCGAGATAGTTGAGCAAAAGGCTCCGTTCAAGGACGGCGATAGCCTCATCCAGCCTTCCGGCTTCGGCCAGATTTTTTGCCCAGGTGGAGCCGGTTTCCGTCAGCAGTCCGGCCACAGCGTCATTAAAAGAAAGCACCTGTTCACTGCGAAAAGTATCTTCCGGCATGGCTCCATGCCAGAGCGAAGCTGCCTTTTGGAAAGCATTGTGAGCCTGCAGAAAATCTCCGTTTTTGCTGTGTGATAAGCCCGCTTTGGCAATTTCAATAAAGTGTAAAGCATCGATGTCGTAATTGGTCAGGCAAAGGATGCCTTTTTGCAAAGAGAGATACTCTTTGACTGGTCGCGGCAAATGCGGTGCCAGCAGTTTTCGCAATCTGGTTAAGAGGGTGTCAAAGCTTTTCCTGGCATTTTCTGGCGTGCTGTTGGGCCAGAGTTCCAGCTGAATTTTTTCCTGGGCGATACGTTGGCCCTTTGCGGTTATCAATAAACCTAGGAGTTCACGCTGAAATGGGGTGAGGTCTTTTGATTGGAACAGGACTTTGCCGGCCATACTCAGTTCAAAGCTGTCCATCAATTTAATCTGCAGCAGTGGATGAGCTTCTCCACTGTCCGAGAGATTAACCTGCAAACGGGCCTTGGCCAGATTCTTCGCGAATTTTTTTTCAATACCCTGTTTTACTGCCAGTGAGAGCAGGGTGGACATCATTGTCGGTTCCCAGCCCCAAAAATGACTGTAGCCGTTACTTTTCATGAGAGAAAGCCCGGACTTCAGATTATCGACGGCTGCGTCGGGACTTTCTGCCCGAAGTCTATAGTAACTGAGATGAAAATGCGCGCATATCGTCAAATACGACGATGCTATGCCCTGGCTGATGGCCAGGCCCTGCACAAGATTCTTGCCTGCCTGAGTATATTTTTTTATGCGGGTATAGACGGCACCGGCAAGGATAAGGTTAAAGGCGATATAAAAGGGTCCGCCGGCTTTTTCTCGTAATTGGCCAGCTTCGATAATTCGTGCTTCGGCCTCCTTCTTATCGCCCAGCAGCGCAAGACCGAAGGCCTGCCACTGCAGCAACTGGCTATGCATATGGCTGGTCGAGGCGGTAGCACTTACATCCAGCCCTTTTGTCAGCAGTCCCAGGGCCTGTTGGGTCTGGCCCAGAGAAAACAAATTGCTGCTGCCCCAGACATACAGATACGGCGCAGCAACTGTTTGGTCGACCACGGTTTGATCAATGCTTTTCTGCAGGGCGAGTTGCTGAACATAAAAATTCTGGTGATCTCCGGTCATGGAAAGATAGCAGAGATTCATGACTCTTAAGGTCAGACGGTTCGATTCCCCGACCAGCGGATCGTTGAAAAGTGAGAAACAGACCTCTGCCTCCCGGAGATACCGGGCCAGGTTGCCGCTGAGAAGTTCAATGTATCCCTGGATAAACCTGGTTGAAGCGATAAAATTGCGAATGTGGTGTCTGTTTGCCAGTGTTGTTGCAACTTGGATGTAGTGGCGCGCTTTGTTCATGTCGCCTCTAAAAAAACAATAGCCGGAAGCCAGGTTTCGCGCGGCCATAATGATTATCGGGATAGGCAGTATCGGTCGGTTTTTCTCCAGCAGCGCCTCAGTTCGAGGCAGCAGTTCCGCGCCTTTGTTATATTCACCGGAGATAACGAAATGGAAATAAATGGTCTGGGAGAGGGCGATTAATTCACCGAGTTCTTCTTTTGCTTTGGTAAATTGCACCCGGGCCGAATCCCAGAAGGGCAGGGTCGTCTGGGGAGTGAAGTCAACCCGGAGCAGTCCGGCATACAGGGTCAGCCATCGATGTTGGTAAAGTATTTTTTGGGGAATACTCTGCAGCAGACCGAGGATGGATAAGGTTTTGTTGCGGGCGATCAACTCCATCCCTCTTTCCCGAAGGATATCTTCCATTGCCGTAAAATCGCCGCCGTTTTTATAGCAGGTCAAGGCTTTTTCAATGCGGTTCTGCTTCTCGTAGTAATGGGCTTCCTGGTGGTAAATTTTGTTGATCTGGTGCCTGGAGAACAGCGCCTTTGCGCGCTGCTGGAGAAACTCCTGAAAAAAATGATGAAAACGAAAGACCTGCTGCCCGTCATCGAGATGGTAGATGAAAAAGTTTTCTCGGGTCATTGCGCTGAGGATTTGACCCAGCTCATCAATGCCGGACATCTCACCGGCCAGGTCGGCGGGAATCTCCTGCAGAAAGGAAAATTTTAAAAAAGCCTCATGCAGGTGCCGGGGGATCTGGGCAAAAATCTCATCTTGGAAAAAATCAAGCATATGTCCGGATTGCGGCGTGTCCGTGACAGTTATCGGCGAAGATTCATGCCAGAACCTGCTCCTGCCGGAAATCGGGTGACTGGCCAGGATAATGCCCATAATCCAGCCATTGGTAACTTTTTCTATTTTTATGGCGTCCTGCCGGCTGATCTCCCTGTGCAGAACATTGGTATACAGTGCCTCAATATCCTGGCTGCCAAGAGCCAGGTCGGCAGTGCTGAGATACACAATCTGTGAACCGTTGCGAATAATCGTTCCTTTAATTTCCAAAGGTTGTCGACTGATGAAAATAAAGTGTACGTGGGGCGGCGAGGTATCGAGAAGATGCTCGAGGAGCTTATTGGTCAGAGCTCCAAACTCGATTCGGTGCAGGTCATCAAATACCAGGTAGATATCATCTTTGAGGTAGGCATCGAGATCCTGGAGAAGGATATTGGCACAGCGGGTCAGGTCAAAAGGCCCGACACTCCCTTCTTTAAGGATAGCAGCCAGTTTGGGAGAAGCGAACTCCGGCAGGTTGGCCCGCAGGTTCATCAGCAGGGAAGAGAGCAGCAGAACCGGATCGGAATCCTCCGGACCGATTTGATACCAGATGGAGGTGTAATGATTGGCATGGAGAAACTGGCAGGCAAGGGTCGTCTTTCCCTGGCCCGCCTGGGCCTCGATGATGATAAGTTTTTTGCCGTGGTTTTGACTGGGTAATTTTTTCTGGAGAAGGCCGACGCGAAGTAAGGATTGAGAATGATCTATGCGGGGAGGATAAAATTTATTGGAAGGCATCGTCGAGTTGCTTGCATTCTCATCTTGCTTCATAAATCACCGTCTTTCTCGCTGTGTCGTTGTCGTTGCTGCAACAAAAATTTCTTGCTGATACCTCTGATAATATTTGCATCTTTGGCGGTAAGCTGCATTCTGCCGAAAAAGTTTCGAATATGACTCATCCAGTAAGTATGGCTTACTTCTCCCATAAAATCAATGTTGAGCAGCGATTTCTCCAGATAGGCGTACATGCTTTCCAGTTCAAAAGTTGTCGCCAGCTGGGGAGATTGGTACATATCTTTAGCGGCATGGACGATACTGTAGTGAAGTTCATAGCAGAGGATGGCCACTGCCTGGGCGAGGTTGAGGGAAGAAAAATCGGCGGTGGGAATGGCGGAGGTCATGCAGCAATATTTGAGATCATCGTTGGTCAGGCCGGTGTCTTCCGGACCGAAAATGATCGCCGCCTGGTTGTTGGTCAGGAGCGGCAGCAGGGCATCGACCATCTCCCTTGGGCTCTGATTGACAAAGCGTTGACGGCCTCTTCGCGCGGTGGTGCCGACGACTACCGAGAAGTTGGTCAGGGCTGCCGGCAGAGTCGGGTATATTTCCATTTGGTCGATCAGGTGCACGGCTTTATGGGTGGCCATTTTGGTCATGGCTTCCCGGTCCGGCAGGCTTTCTCTGACGATAATGAGGCGATTGATCCCCATATTCCAGGCAATTCTGGCCGCAGCGCCAATGTTTTCGGCAATTTTCGGACGGACCAAAACTATAGCGATATGTGCGAGCAGGGTTCTATCTCTAGCCATCGTTGATTATTGTGTCGGAGTAATGGCTAAACTGAAAAGAATTTTTTTGCTGAGGATATCCACATCGTCGACCGCAACCTGGATAGAGTCGCCGATCTGATAGGTCTTTGCCGATATCTCACCGAATAAGCGATAATTCTTTTTATCGAAGAAATAATGCTCATCCCCCAGTTCTGTTATCGGCAGTAAACCGCTGACGCATAACTCCTGAATTTCGACATAGAGTCCATTGTCGATCACCCCGGAGATAATCGCGCTGAATATTTCGTCCCGACGGTGGGACATATAGCCGATTTTCAGCCGCTCATTCATATCTCTCTCGGCCATGACCGCGGTTCTTTCGCGAGCTGACAGAAATTCGGCAGCCTCGGCAAAGGAATGTTTTTTCTGCCGAGTGCCCTGAGTCAGCTGTAACAGCTGACGGTGGACGATGAGATCCGGATATCGTCTGATAGGGGAGGTGAAGTGCGTATAATCGGCTGCGGCAAGGCCGAAATGACCAACATTTTCGGCGGCATACCGGGCCTGCTGCATGCTGCGCAGCAGCAAGTTGTTAAGGATATATTCGTATCGAGTCTCCCGGCTTTTCTCCAGCACCTCGGCAAACCAGGCGGCAGTGTTGGAGAAAGGCGGTACGGGAAGACCAAGGGTTTTAATAAAAGCGGAGAAATGTTCCGCCTTGGTTATATCCGGTGGTTCGTGTACCCGGTAGACGAAAGGATAGTTCCTGCG
The DNA here is from genome assembly GCA_963709745.1 of uncultured delta proteobacterium. Classification (GTDB taxonomy): domain Bacteria; phylum Desulfobacterota; class Desulfobulbia; order Desulfobulbales; family Desulfocapsaceae; genus Desulforhopalus_A. The sequence continues at coordinate 148,584 of CAVPXN010000011.1, read as the reverse complement.
ACTGAATAATTCGGCAACCGCTTCGTTGGCGGCGAGCATACACTCTTCGATGATCTGGTGGGCGAAATTTCTCTTCGCTGGGTGGATCGACTTTATTTTTCCGGAGTCGGCCAGGATGAATTCCGCCTCGATCAGATTAAAGTCTATCGACCCGCGTTTTTTCCTCTTTGCCTGCAGAGCGGTAGCTAGTTCCTGGGCCCATTTGAGTCCGGTAAGAAAAGGTTTGTGTTCTTTTCTTGCTGCCTGGTCTTTGTCGATAAGGATTTTTTGAACCATCGCGTAGGTGAAGCGTTGCCGGCTACGGATGATTGATCGGCAAAAACGTTTTTTATGAAGGTTGCCGAGGCGGTCAAAGTCAAGGATGGCTGAGACGGTAAATCTGTCCTGGTCCGGCACCAGGCTGCACAGGTTGTTGGATAATTTTTCCGGTAGCATGGGGATGACTCTGCCGGGGAAATAAACTGAGGTCCCCCTGTTGTACGCTTCCCGATCGATGGCCGAGCCCGGGATAACGAAATGGCTGACATCGGCAATGGAGACAAACAGGCGATACCCTTTGCGGGTTTTTAATACGCAGATTGCGTCATCAAAATCCTTGGCACTCTCCCCATCTATTGTCACATGGGCTGTTGGTCTAAGATCTTCCCGATCCTCATCCGGGACAAAGCTTTCGTTGAGATTCTCTGTTTCCTGAAGAATCTCAACGCTGAACTGGTAAGCTAAGTTGAATTGCTCAATGACGAGGCGCATCTGGGTGTCGACGTCATCTGCTGCACCGAGTATCTCGACAATTTTTCCTTCAAGATATTTGCCGGAGCCGCTTGTTCGGTCAAACTGAGCGATGACCCCATCGCCGTTTTTAGGCTGCAGATCGCCTGGACCAGAGATTTTGATGGTAAAGGGAAATCTTCGATCATCGGGGAAAACCAGACGCTCCCGGCCTTTGTGCTGGTAAATTCCACCCACTTTATCGGCACCGGGGACAAGTATTTTTATAACGCTGCTCTCCGGCCGTTCATCGGCGCGGATGCGAAAAACTCGCAGGAGTACCCTGTCGCCGTGATGGGCGTCGCCCATCTGGCCGGGGGAGACAAAAGGGTCTCTAGTCAATGAAGGGCAGTTGCCGCAGCTTTTTGTTACCCTGATAAAACCAAATCCCTTGGGATGCTGGGTTAAAGTGCCCTCATAAAGGAGGATGTTTTTATGCAGCTTGAAGCGCTTTTTGCTGTCTTTCATGATCAGTCCGGCGCGAAGCAGTGAATGAACAGCAGAGCTGATATCTTCTTCCTTGTGCCGGGTGTTGGAAAATTTGTCGGACAGCTGGGCAAAGTTCAGCGCTTTATCGGCGGTATACAAAAAACCAAGCACCATATTTTCTGCCTGGCTGCATTTCTCGTCGTTTTTCTTGCTGGAGGTCTGGTGTTTAACTGACAGTGGGGTAAATTCTCGGGAAGCTGTTCTTTTTTTAGACATTTTGGGGTTTTTGATTTCTCCCATGGGAGAATTTTGTTAAGCTGCACCAAAGATGGGCAAACGATCGGTAATAATGCCATTACTAAATTACCAATCTAACCAGATTCTGTCTACCGGCATATTGTTTTTATTAAAATCAGGAGAGTATGCGGCGTATTTCATTTGATCTTGAGCTCTATCGTAATCAGATGCTGGCCCTGATTGGCGATAAACCGGAAACGGAGACATTCTGGCAGGCGCTGGACTTTTCCGTTGAGGCCCATGCCGATCAATGGCGCCGTTCCGGCGATGCATATATCCTCCATCCCTGCTCCGTGGCTATGATTCTTGCCGATGAGATGGATGTTACCCATCCTGAAATTCTTGCCGCTGCCCTGCTCCACGACACGGTCGAAGATGTCGAGGAAGTGACTGCCGAGCTGGTCGGCGAGAAGTTCGGCAGTTATGTCCAGGCGATCGTTGAGGGATGTACCAAGGTGACGCATGTCTCCGGCGATCGGCAGGCCGACAGCCAGAATACCCATCGGAAAATTTTTACCGGCGCAGCCATGCGACCGGAGGTAATGCTCGTAAAACTGGCCGATCGTCTGCACAATCTCCGGACCCTGCGCGCTATGCCCAAGGCCAAGCGGCAGCGGATAGCCGATGAAACCATTGATATTTATGCCCCGCTGGCCACCGTTTTCGGTCTGTTTAATATGAAGCGGGAGATGTATAACCTCGCGCTGTTGTATAAATATCCGAAGCAGGGGGCGAGGCTCAATAACCATATCCGCCAGCTGCAGAGATCACCCCTTGGCCGGACAATTGTGGAAGATGTCCTTAAGACTGCGGCAAAGGAAAACTTTTCCTGCAAAGTGACCGTTCGTACCAAAAAATTGTGGGCCTATTATGATGTGACCAATCGCATCCTGGTCCAGCGTATCGACACACCTCTTGAGATTCTTATTGTGGTCGATGACGTTTCGTCATGTTACCGGGCTTTGGGAATTGCCAATCAAACCTACAAGCCGATCCCGCGCACCATACGTGATTTTATCGCCAACCCTAAGCCCACCGGCTACCAGGGATTGCACGCCAGAGCAATTGTTGAAGGACAAAAGTTCCTCTTTAAAATCCGCACCGAGGAAATGGAACGAAAAGCCCAGAGAGGCTTGTTTCGCAACTGGAGTTCAAAAACCGGTAAGCAGGTTCGATTTATACGGGAAATCCAGGAGATGTTCGATGTTATCGGCTCGGAGGATTCTTTTTCTTACCGTGATGTCATCGCCGCCAGCGGGGTCAAGGAGATTTATACTTATACCCCCCAGGGAGATCTGATATGTCTGCCTGTCAATTCCACCGTCCTTGATTTCGCTTTCCGGGTTCACACCGAAATCGGCCAGACCTGCCTTGGGGCAATGATTCGCAATAAACGTGTGCCGCCCTCGCATGTTTTAAAAGACGGCGATTTGGTTCGCGTCGTCAGAGCCGACCGACCTATCAGGTTTGAGCAGCATATGCTGACCATGTGCAAAACGCCACGGGCGCGGGGAGAACTCGCCAAAAACTTTAAAGCCAGATGCAAAAAGGTCACCCGGGAAGTAGGAATGTCGATCCTGCGCCAGGAGATGCTCCGCTATGGTATTCCCTTTGATGTGTTGGAAAGCAAGGATCTTCCAGAACTTTTGGCGCATGAAGCCGCCCCTTCTCTTGATGATCTGTATGTGCGGATAGGTGAGGGGGGAGTGCATTTAAAAGAATTGATGGAGGACATCAAAAATATTCTTTTCGGTGGGGTCTCTCCCTTGGTGACGCCGACTGGAGCGTTTAATAAAATTGAATTAACCACCCTTGATCCGGTCTCGGTCAAGTTGTCCTCATGCTGCAAGCCCAATCCCACGGCCAAGGACAACTGTGCTCTGCTCACCCCCAAAGGGCTCTCCGTGCATCATAAAAACTGTGAGCGTTTTCGTAAGCTGAAGTTTCAGAGAGAAGATGCGGTGAATATTTCCTGGAAAACCAGGCAGACCCATGTTCGGAAAAAACAGATCCTGCATATTCTGCGGGCGACCAGGAAAAGTGTTATGGAGACAATCGGTTCTGCGCCGCAGGAGCTGGATATGGAAAGTCTGGAAATCCTGTCCAGTTATTCGTCCTTGTACCCTGCCTGGGAATTGGTCTTTCGGGTTGTCAATCTCTATGACCTGCAGCGGGTTTTAAAGCATTTCGATAAATCGTCTCTACCCTATGAGTTCGACCTCGACTGTTAAGAAGATGGACTCGTATTTCGAACTTTTTCCAGAGCCCATCCTGAGGGCTGAGATGAGTTCAGGATAGAGGAGTTTGCTCGTCGGCAGTTTGTCGGGTCTTTGCTGCAGCTGGCTGCTTCTGGTATTTAGCGAGTATCCTGCCGAGCATGTCCGGCAGGTCGTTTGGTTGCCGGGAGCTTCTCTCCAGTTGAATCAGCGTTTTTTCGAGGGTGAGCCGCTCGCCGATGAAAATATGGCGTAAAATAAGCGAGATAAGCCTGGTTATGGTGGTCAGATTAGAGATCCGGGATTGCAGGTGTTGATCCCTGTCAAAAGCCGTCGAGGCAAAAATTTCCACCGGGTTGCCGTCAAGTTGACTGACCGAGACATACCAGGTGTTTCGCTCTCTGTCGGTGGTTCGGTGCCGGACTCCATCGAGCACGTCGGGAAGTTCCTGCTCCACCTGGGCTGCGCTCATGCTCGAAACCTTCGAGACTCCGGCAAACCTGGACAGCTTCTGCAGGGCCTCGGGCCTGCTTTTCAGGAACGTGACTATGTGCATACAGGTCGGACACAGCGCGCCTTTTTCCGTCGCGGTCAAAGTGGCGTTTTTTTCACAGAGGGAGCATGACTCATGGGCTTTTCCAGCTATATTATTTCCAGTCTTCATTGGCTATACTATTTTTGATGTTTTCTTTAAGGTGTCGGCGAAATTCCCGGCCGCTTATTTCTCTGGCGCCGAAACGTAATAAATGATTGGTCGTCATCTGGCAATCAATCATTTGGCAATTCCTGCCCTTTAAATACTCGACTAAAGCGATCAAGGCAAACTGAGAAGCACATTTTATCCGGGAAAACATCGATTCGCCAAAAAATACCTGATCCAGGGCAACGCCGTACAAACCGCCAACCAGCGCCTCATCCTGCCAACATTCAACTGAATGGGCAAAGCCAAGATGGTGTAGTCTGATATAGGCCGCCTGCATTTCGGCGGAGATCCAGGTGTCCGTCCGGTGTGCCGATCGCGCTTTGGCGCATTCGCTGATAACTTGGGTAAAGGCGCGGTCACGAGTTATGGCAACAGCAGCCTTTCCGGCATATCGAGCCACTCGTTTGGGGACTCTGAATTCCTTGGGAAAAATAACCAGGCGGGGACTGGTGAACCACCAGAGGATGGGATCTCCGGATGAATACCAGGGAAAAATGCCCTGGCTATAGGCCATTAGCAGCCTTTCCGGGCGAAGGTCCCCGCCGATTGCCAGCAGACCACTCTCCTCGGCATACTGCGGATGGGGGAATTGAATCTGTTCATTGAGACGAAAAATCGGCATAATGCACAAAGTGGTTCTGCAGTTTTATTTATTTCTTAAGTAGAGTATTATCATGCCGTTCTCTTTTTTACGACGCCATCAAAATATAACAAACTCCAAGTGATCATGATAGACATTAATAGAGATACCGAGGATGTTGAACAATCACCTTTTCAGCCGGAAATTATCCTTGACAACTATTTCCCCTGTGCCGGTCGGGCGGAAGTATTGTCTCGAATGCACCAGGCCTTACAAAACGGTGCGTCCCTTATGGCGCTTACCGGTGATGAGGGTAGTGGGAAGACCATGCTGTGTCGCATGCTGGCACATGAAACATTGTATCATACCGTGTTTTTTCCCCACACGGTTGATTCCTTTGACGAAATTGTCCGAGATATCGCTGTAAGTCTGGGTTTGGGCCAGGAGATAAACAGCGATTCTGCCGGGCTTGATGAGTCATTGCAGCACATCGCCGATTTTCTGTTGACTGAGTCGTCGGAGCTGCTGGTAATTTTCGATCAGGCGGAGAATATATTTCTCGCCACTCTCGATAGAATTCGCCGAATGCTCGAACGAATTGCCGGAGCTGGAGCACAGGTACACATTCTGTTATCCGGCCGCACGACACTCCTTGAGAATTGTGACCAGATTTCTTTTGGCGATTTTCGTCATCCCGATGCGTACCTCTTTGAGCTTGCGCCTCTTTCCGAAGCCGAAACAACATATTATCTGCAGTTCTGCGCCGCGCGACTACCCGATATAGATGCGGCACAGGTTTTTACCGATGAAGTGGTTGATGATATTTACCGTCGGGCGCAGGGAAATTTTCGCATGACCAATATCCTTGGCGAAGAGGCAGTACAACCGCATCGTGAGGATACCTCGTTTATGGTGCTTCTCGAAGGCGTTGAAGGACGCGTGGATACCCGAAAGGAAAAATCGGTCGTGATGGAATACCTGCACCTGGATGGCAGGATAACCCGCTATCTGCCCTGGATTGGCGGGGCAGTGTGTTGTCTCTTGGTGATCTTTTTTCTGTTCCGGCCGGATGGTGAGAAGAGTGAGGTCGGCAAAGAAGTGATTGAGAGCCCGCAAACCGACCCGACGGTTAAGGTGACGAATTCCCAGCAAACCAGTGCCAATCTCTCCGAGACAAAAGAATTGGAGGCCCTGGCGCCGGTAGAGGACTCAGAACCACCTGAAGAGGAGGAAGCTCCTTTAGCGGTGGCGGACCAAAGCGGGGCCGGACAAGCATCGGTGACTGCCCTCCCGCCGGTGGAACAGGAAGTGCAGCCGGTGGGCGACGAGATGCAGAGTTTAGACGATCAGGCTGCACCGAAGACAGTTGAGACGACAGAGACAGTCGCAACGGCCCAAGGCAGCGAACGTGCTCGCGTCGAGACAAAAAAACCAGAAGCTTCCCAGGTTGTACCGGAAAACCTATCGCCCCCGGCAATAACCCAGCAGGTCAAAAACATTCCCCGGTTGCGCTCAGGCAATCAGGTGAAGAAGAAAGCCAGACTGCCGGTGGCACAACAGTCCCCACCGCCGACAGTGGAAAAAGCGGTTGTTGCATCACCGAATCCTGCCGCCGACCGGTTGTATCAGGCACGGCTTTTAGCAGGCTCCAGCTGGAAAGGTTCAGCGAAAAAGAACATGTTCACCGTTCAGCTTATGGCCCTTAACTCAAAAAATGGTGAGAGGAATCTTAAAAACATGCTGGCCCAGCTAAATTACCGCCAGGAGGCCGGTAATTTTTATATTTTGGAGAAAAAGACTGCTCCTGAAAAGGTTTTTGTCTTCTATGGAGAATATCCAAGCCTGGACCTGGCACGCCTGGTACAAAACAGTCTGCCGCAGTTTCTTCGCGACCATAAGCCGTATGCGTTGTCGATTAATGAGGCTGTCGCCAGGGCCGGTCGATAATATCGGATTCTTGTCCCGGCAACACCTAAAATGCTAATATAAAAGGGTGATATGGCTGTACCGTGCATCACCTTACCCCCTTATCCATCCTGTTGTTGGCAGCGGAGCATGAGCCGATGTTGCAAAGATCTGTGGTCGGAAGAAGTGTGGCTTATGGGAGAGGCCGTGAGGTCCCGTTGCTTTCTTGCCAAACACCCACACCGGGAAATAGCAGATCCCGCAAAGAAATTATAATTGTGGGCGACTTAAGTAGCTACTTAAAAGGCCATTTCTATGGGTGAGATTGAGATTTACTTGCCATATGGCTTCCTGGCCAAGCTTATTGGCCCGAAAGATATACTGTGTTTTCCTCTGGCAGACCCTATACACAGCCGATATACTACGACACTCCAAAATGGTGCCAAAACAAAAAAAGCACTTACAGGAAAAAACTGTAAGTGCTTGATATGTTTGGTGGAGCTAGACGGGATCGAACCGACGACCTCTTGACTGCCAGTCAAGCGCTCTCCCAGCTGAGCTATAGCCCCTTTATAGACACAACATTGTCTTTGTCATAAAATTGCACCATCAATAACAGGGATTGTTTTTCATGTCAATAAAAAACAGTACAATCTTTTGCAGGGATGTTCTGCCATATTTGTTGCTAATGGAAATGAGGTTTGTTATGCTTTGATGTTTCGTGAGGTGTGCTTTCTTTTCTGTTCCCGTACATTATTGTGACAAGCCCCCGCTCTGTAATCCAGCGGCTACTGATATATTCTCAAGGCGCGGCATAGTGCCTTTTCCAGCAAGGATGAATGTATGTATTCACCATTTAATTTTCTGTTCGGCTGGCTGTCCAACGATCTGGCGATTGATCTTGGCACGGCAAATACGGTTCTCTACGTGAAGGGTAAGGGGATTGTCCTGCGCGAGCCATCGGTCGTTGCCGTCAGACAGGACGGACGGATGAGTAAGGTGCTGGCTGTCGGACAGGAAGCAAAAATGATGCTTGGTAAAACGCCAGGAAATATCAACGCCATAAGGCCTATTAAAGACGGAGTAATCGCCGATTTTGAAGTCACCGAGGCAATGCTGCGCTATTTTATCAACAAGGTGCACAATAGAAGGACCCTGGTCCACCCGCGTATTATCATTTCGGTTCCCTCCGGGATTACCCAGGTGGAAAAGCGAGCGGTCCGTGAATCGGCTGAATCGGCAGGCGCGCGGGAGGTCTACCTCATTGAGGAACCAATGGCTGCGGCAATAGGCGCCGGCTTGCCCATTACCGAGCCCACCGCCAACATGATTATTGATATCGGTGGAGGGACGACCGAAGTGGCGGTTATTTCCCTCTCCGGTATTGTCTATGCGAAATCGGTCCGGGTTGCCGGCGACAAGATGGATGAATCTATTCTGCAGTACATCAAGCGCAAGCATAATCTGGCTATTGGGGAGAGGACCGCAGAGCTGATCAAGACGACAATCGGTAATGTTATGCCGGAAGAACCCTACGAAACGATGGATATCAAAGGCCGCGACCTGGTTTCCGGGGTGCCGAAAACCCTGCAGATTACCGCTGATGAAATTCAATCGGCGATAGCCGAACAGGTTGATATTATTGTCGAGGCGGTACGTATTGCCCTTGAGGTAACCCCCCCCGAGCTGGCTGCGGATATTGTCGACAATGGCATCGTGTTGACCGGTGGCGGGGCCTTGCTGAAGAACCTTGATAAATGCCTGCGTGAGGCAACGGGTATGCCCATAATTGTTGCCGAAGATCCTTTGTCCTCCGTTGTCCTTGGTTCCGGAAAAGCACTCGATAATCTTGATATTCTCCGCGAGGTCACCATCGAGTAATTTTTGACTCCGGCAACGAAATTTTGCGCCGGTTGTAGCATACCGGTACTGCATATGCTGCTCTAACCTGTTGTGATCCGTGCGAAAAAAAACGAAACCCATTCAGGGACGATCTCTCTTTACCACCTTTAGAATCCTGCTTCTGGTGGTAATACTGGGCATCGTTGGTGTGTTGCTGCTTGCCTCGATGCTGGGCGGACGGTTTGGTACGCCGCATCAGCTCACCCTCGATTTTATCGGTCCTGTGCAAAGTGTGATGACCCGAATGGTTTCCGGGATCGTTACGGTAAAAGATGACTATATTGCCCTGTGGAATGTTCGGGCGGACAATAAAAGGCTGCAGGGGCTGGTCGACAAATACCTCAAAGAACTCGGAGAATATCGCGAGGGCTACAGTACCAACCTGCATCTCGAGGAGCTGCTGGCCTTCAAGGATAAACTGAGCTTTCAACCGCTGGCGGCCCGGGTCGTCGGCAAGGAACCGGCCTACTGGTATCAGACTATCGTCGTTGATCGCGGCAGAAAGGATGATGTCCTTGAGGGCATGATCGTTCTTGCCCCGGCCGGTGTGGTCGGCCAGGTAATTCACACGGCGGAGCATTATTCCAAGGTGCTGCTGGCCAATGCCCCGAGCAGTGCAATCGATGCAATGATCCAGAAAAACCGAACCCGAGGAATTCTGAAAGGTGCCGGCGAACGTGGCTTTGTCCTAGAATATGTCTTAAAGAACGCCGATGTTAAGGAAGGAGATTATATCGTTACCGCCGGAATCGGTGGTGTTTTTCCTGCCGGCATTCCCCTTGGCAGGGTGTCGAAGATATATCAAAAGAAAAGGGGAATGTTTCAGGAGATCGAGGTGCAACCCAATGTAGATTTCCAGAAATTGGAATTTGTCTTTATTGATCCGACAGATCGCCGGAAAATACTCGATTCAGCAAACCTTTCACCCAGAAGGTAGGAGCCTCATGTTGTTTTTTTCCTTCTGGCTGCTGGGGATTATGCTGATTGTGCTCCAGACGACCTTGATGCAGTCCCTGCCGCTTTGGCTTGGTCGGCCGGATTTCCTCTTTATACTCGTGACCTTCATCGCCTATCGCTTTGCCTGGGTTCCCGGCATTATCCTGGTTTTTACCCTGGGCTGGGTTATGGATGTTATCGTCGGGATTTATCTAGGTTTTTATCCCCTGATGTGTCTTTTCACTTTTGCCGCCCTCAAATTTCTTACCAACAAGAGTCCCATCAAAGAGTCGACGTACCAGATTCCTCTTGTTGGCCTCAGTTATTTTCTGGTACAGATTATCCTTTATTGTTTTTATTCTCTTGCCTTACCAGAGGAACTGCCGGAATGGTCGTGGGGAATTACCCTGCAGAGAACCGCCTTGCTGGTCGCTGCGTCGATTCCTCTATTTCTTCTTTGCAGCGGGCTGTATGAGTTTCTCCAGAAACATCGCTGGCGCGCCAAACCCCTTCGCCGTCGCCCCCCTAAACCAAGGTAATCAGGAATGGGAGAATGAGACTTAAATTTTCATTGAGACAGATAGCCGATATCGCCGAGCGCGATGAAGGAGCACTCGACCTGTTAAAGAAACGGCTGCTGGCAGTTTTTGCCGTGGTGGTTTTTTTTCTGTTTATCATTGTCCTAAGGCTGTGGATTCTGCAGATCAACGATGGCGATGAGTATGAAAAACGGGCCTACGGCAACAGAGTCAGAATTCGCCAGCTTGTTCCGCCCAGAGGACATATCCTTGACCGCAATGGCAAGGAAATCGTGACCAACCGGCCATCGTTTAATGTCGTCCTGACCCAGGAGGATTCCCATGATCTTGGCAATGTCCTGAAACGCCTCGCGCCGATTCTCGATATGGATGTCTCGGAGCTGTGGGAAAAAATCCGTGATGCATCCGATATTCCCAAATATGTACCGGTACTTTTAAAAGAAGATATCGACTGGCAGACACTTGCGTATCTGGAGAATCATAACCACGATTTTTCCGGCGTCAGGACTGAGGTGCAGCCGGTCAGAGTGTATCAATATGAAGATCTGGCGGCAAATATTATTGGCTACCTGGGTTCAATCTCTAAAAAAGAGTTGGAAATCGCTGATCGTGAAATCTATACCGGCGGAGATATTGTCGGCAAGAAGGGCTTGGAAAAAGAACGTGAGGAAGATCTTCGCGGTGAGAAAGGGTTCAGTTACTCGGAAGTTGATGCAAGGGGTTTTGAACAACAGTTGCTGAAAGAGGTCGAACCACTGCCGGGTAGAGAAATACGTTTAACCCTGGATGTTGATCTGCAGCAGATTGCCGAAAGCTATATGGCGGCGGGGGAAAAATCGGGAGCCGTGGTGGCGATGGAGGTAAAAACCGGTCGGTTGCTGGCCGCTGTTTCGGTGCCGACGATTCATATTAACGATTTTGTCGGCGGGATATCGGTAAAGAAATGGCAGGAATTGCTCGATAATCCTAAACATCCATTGATAAATAAAGTGGTTCAGGCGACCTATCCTCCGGGATCAACTTATAAAATGGTTGCGGCATTGGCTGGCCTTGCGACGGGAGTCATAGACGAAGATACGGTTTTTTACTGTCCTGGATATTATTCGTTTGGCAACCGAGTCTATCGTTGCTGGAAACATTCGGGCCATGGGCCGGTGAATCTGCTGAAGGCTATCGGCGAGTCCTGTGACGTGTATTTTTATCAGGTCGGTCAACGGGTGGGGGTCGACAGGCTGGCGGAGTATGCCAATAAACTCGGCTTAGGGCATAAGACGGGGGTGGAGATGGAGTATGAAAAAGAAGGTCTTGCCCCGACCAAACAATGGAAGGAAAAATACCGTAAAGGCAAGTGGCAGGATGGTGAAACGCTCTCGGTGGTCATTGGCCAGGGCTTCAATCTGGTTACTCCACTGCAGCTGTGTGTGATGACCGCGACGCTGGCCAACGGCGGCAAACAGTTTCGACCGCAGCTGGTTGAACAGGTTACCGACCCGGAGGGCAAGGTGGTCGAAAGCTTTACTCCCGAACTGATCAATGAAATTAAAGGCTTTGATCGGTATTTCAAGAGGATAAAAAAAGGGATGGAGGAGGTGGTCCAGGGCAAACATGGTACCGCGCGATCCGTAGCCATCGATGGGCTGACAATTGCCGGTAAAACGGGCACTGCGCAGGTTGTCAAATTAGCCCAATATCGTCACCTCAAGGAAGAAGATATTCCTTATAAATTCAGGGACCATGGCTGGTTTACCTGTTTTGCCCCGGCGGAAGACCCGGAGATTGCCGTGACCGTCCTTGTGGAACACGGCCTGCACGGCGGATCGGCTGCCGGTCCCATTGCCAGGGCGGTTTTGAATCAATATTTCAGCGAACGGCTGAACCAGACGGCACAAACAAAGGACTGACTACAATGGCAAAGGTATTTGGATGGGACGGTACAAGGCAATGTTTCGCATAGACCGACGATTGTTTGAGCATTTTGATATGGTGCTGATGCTGCTGATCTTTTTGGTATGCATCATGGCTTTTTTCAATCTTTACAGCGCCTCGTTTCCCCCAAAAGGCTATGGCATGCCACCCTATATCAAACAGGGCTACTTTTTCCTCATGGGCTTTACCGCCTTTGTCTTTATTATCAGCTTTGATTACCAGGAGCTGCATTCGTGGAATTATCCGTTTTACATCATGACTATTCTCCTTCTGCTCTTCGCCTTTGTCGCCGGTCATGAAGCGGGAGGGGCGCAGCGGTGGATTAATCTCGGTTTTTTTAAACTGCAGCCATCGGAACCGGCCAAGCTTATGCTCGTCGTCACCCTTGCCAGCTATTATTCCCGCAAGGAGATTAACGACGGCTATGCCATAAAAGACCTGGTTATGCCTATTGTCCTGACCGGCATACCCTTTGTTCTTATCCTGCTTGAGCCTGACCTGGGTACGGCCCTAATGCTTGGCATCATTTTTGTCTCGATGACGATGTTTGTCAAACTCAGGCTGTCCACCTATCTTATCATGGGCAGTCTTGGCCTTGGTGCCGTTGTTTTTGCCTGGGGACAACTGTTGAAACCTTATCAAAAGCAACGGATTGCCACTTTTCTTAATCCGGAACAAGATCCGATGGGCCACGGCTATCAGGTTTTGCAGTCCAAAATAGCCGTCGGCAGTGGCGGAAAGTTCGGCAAAGGCTATATGGAAGGAACCCAGGGGCATCTGCATTTTCTGCCGGAAAGACACACCGATTTTGCCTTTTCGGTCTGGGGAGAAGAGTGGGGCTTTGCCGGCAGTGTCATCTTTATAGGCACCTATTTCCTGCTGTTACTCTGGGGCCTCTATGTGGCAATGTATGCCAAGGATCGATTCGGAGTGCTGCTCGCCTATGGGGTGGTCATGCTGATCTTCTGGCAGGCGGTCATCAACCTGTTTATGGTGATGGGGTTTCTGCCGGTTGTCGGTATTCCTCTGCCGCTGGTTTCTTATGGTGGTTCTTCGCTGATGACCACCATGCTGGGCCTGGGCCTGTTAATGAATGTGCGGATGCGCCGTTTTCAAAACTCCATGGGCAGAGGTGAATAACTTTTAGGTTGTGACAAACCTCGTAAAAACCTCAATTGTGAGATAGGTAAATCAAAAGCTTCATATTCGAAGCGTGTCAAATTTACTAGCATTTCAGCGTACTAGAGTACGACGTAATGATAGTAAAATTCACCACAACGAAGAAGATGAAGAGCTTTTACGACACCATCAGGTGTCCGTTTGCAGAACCAGGGATCTGAGCCCTTCGATAAAGAGTGGATTGGTGTTAAGTGAGGGAACAGCTTTAAGGCATATTCCAAGCTTTGCCGCCTGATCTCGATACAGCATGTTTATCTCGTACAGGGTCTCAATATGATCTGAGACAAAGCTTATCGGTATCATCAGAATGTTCTCTGCACCCTTCACCGGCAAGGGTCTGAAGCATCTCCGGAGTTGAGGGAGAAAGCCATTCAACCGGACCGCTGCGGCTCTGGTAACAGAGTCTGCCGTGGTGCCCGGTTATCTTTTCGATTGCTTCTATACTTTGTTCGATATGCTCTACATAAGGATCCCCGTTGTTAACAAAGGAGACAGGGAGGCTGTGCGCGCTGTATACCACCTGCACGGGTAATGCCCCAAAGTCTGTCAAGCCTTGCAGAATGTTCTCGGCAACTGCCCCGACATATTCACTTTGCGTGGGCCAAAAAGAGATGCAGGTGAGGGAGATATTCGGTGCGAGCCGCTGCAGGGCCACCTTGAGCTGCACAATCGATGAGCCGGTGGTGGCTTTTGAATAATGCGGATACAGGGTGAGGGCGATAAGATGGTTTACTCCTGTGGCCAGCAAGTGGTGTATCGCCTGTTCGGCAAAGGGCGGCCAGTACCGCATGGCGACGGTCACGCTATAGTCGCCATCTGCAGCGAGAGCGGTTTCCAGGGCTCTAGCCTGGCGAAAACTTATATCTTTCAGCGGTGATCCGCCGCCTATTTTAGCATAGATAGCGCTGCTTTTCGGCGCTCTGCGCCGGGCGATGATCCAGGCCAGAAATTTTTGCAGAAAAGGAGGGCCTAAGGGAATTATTTCCCGATCCGAAAAGAGATTAAACAGAAAAGGGCGGACGTCGTCTAAAGTGTCCGGTCCGCCCATATTGAGAAGAATGACGCCGTTTTTTCTACTGGTCATTGGTCTGCTCCACAGGGATCCATCGATTGTCGGTGCGCTTTAAAAGCATAAAATTATACCGGGGAATTATTGGAATAGCCACGTTTGTCGATTTCTTTTAAGGAAAAAGTTAGAAGCGCCTGAATCACCTCGGGTAAAATGATCTCCGGCCTTGATTCTCCACCAGAGGACAATATAATAGTAACAAGAGCAGGCCATCTTCGACCAGGACGTTTGAGATGTTCCCTCTGTCTGGAGCGTTGATGGATTGCAGGGGATGCATCTGATGATGCATGAGTAAAACAGCGGTGAAGCTGCTGTTTGAAACAGAGCTGGAGGAACTATATGGAACTGAAGATCGAAGCCCGAAATGTTGAATTACGTAAAGGTTGGCAGACCAAGATCGAAGAGGAACAAGAAAAACTCATTCGGTTTTATCCCAATTTTGTTTTGCACCTGCGTGTCAGCATTGAAGCCACTACCTCTTATAAAGAGGGAGGGTTTGAGATCAAACTGGTAGCGACGGTACCCAACGATACGGTTGTTGTCACCAGGAATGCAGAGACTGTACGTGCAGCGCTCACTGAGTCCTTTGATGTGTTGACCCTACAGCTCAAAGAGATCCAGAGAAAAAAAAGGAAAAATCATAAACAGCCTGGCCAGGCTGCGCCCACAGATGGTCTTGGTGTAATCCGCAAACTTTCTCCCCATGAGTCCTACGGTTTCATAACTTCGGCAGACAAAAGAGATATCTATTTTCATGAAAATGCTCTAAAAGATCTCAACATGGACGATCTGACCGAAGGAGACAGTGTGACTTTCGGGGAAACCTACGGGGATAAAGGTCCACAGGCCTCCTGGGTGAGATCGCCCAGATAAAAGATCGAAGATAAACTATCCAACACCCGGGGCACGTCATGGCCCGGGTTTTTTTTTGCAATTTTTAAGCAACCGACAGGAACAACGATTCTTTAATGCAAAAGCAGCAAAACCCGCTATAGTCCAAGTAATATCAAATGTGCCTGACCCGGCCAATCCTGCCCTGAATTATAATCAAACCATACATGGAGTCATAGGCTGTGCTAAAGGAAATTTATATCATCGACGGGAGTGCATACATTTATCGGGCCTACCATGCCATAGCTCCGCTTTCCAACAGTAAAGGCATGGCGACCCATGCCGTCCTCGGTTTTGTTACCATGGTCAAAAAACTGCTGCGGGAAAAGAAACCCGACTATCTGGTCATGGCCTTTGATTCCCGGGGGCCGGTGTTTCGCCATCAGCTCTATGATCAATATAAGGCGAATCGGCCGCCGATGCCGGAGGATCTCAGTGTTCAGATTCCATACATCAAACGTTTTGCCACTGCCTCGAATATCCTTACGCTGGAAGGGCGAGATGTAGAGGCCGATGATATAATAGCTTCGGTAGTAAAAAGGTTTTCCCCTCTTGGCCATAAAGTGGTCGTTGTTTCCGGTGATAAGGATCTGCTACAGCTGGTCTCAGACGATGTGGTCATGTGGGATCCAATGAAAGACAAAATGATGGATAAGGAGGCCGTACAACAAAAATATGGCTTGCCGACAGAGCAGCTTCTCGACTATTTCGCCCTGATCGGCGACAGTTCCGATAATGTTCCCGGGGTGCCGGGGATTGGGCCGAAAACAGCGGCTAAACTGCTCGGTGACTTTAACAGCCTCGACGGCGTATACGCCCACCTGGACGATTTGAAAAAATCGAAGATGAAAGAAAATATCAGCACCCACCGCGCCCAGGCCTATCTCTCCAAAGAACTCATCAGTCTGAAGTCGGATGTGCCGATTCCAGAGGAGCTGGAGAGTTATCTGGTGCAGCCGGCAGATGATGGGCAACTGGCCGAAATATATACCGAACTGGAATTTTCTAGCCTGCTCAAGGGCATTGATACCTCGACGGCGGTACCGGTGGATGGTTTTGTGACGGTACGAACTGGCTCTCAATTGGCCGATCTTACTCAAACTTTGCAAAATGTCAGCCTTCTGAGTATCGATACGGAGACGACTTCTTTAAATGCCCGCAAAGCGCGGTTAGTTGGCATCTCACTCTGTGCTGATCTGACGAGAGCATGGTATATCCCCATTGGCCACTTGGACGCGTACGGCAATAAAGCTGTCGACCAACTCGAGAGTAAGGAAGTGCTGGCAGCCTTAAAGCCGCTGCTGTTGTCTAAGGCGATTACCAAGGTTGCCCATAATCTGAAATATGATTTCACGGTTATAAAACAGCAATGGGGGATTGAGCTGGGCGGACCGCTGGCCGATACGCTGATTGCCGCCTATCTTCTGGAGGAGGAAGGTCGTTCGCTTAAGCTTGACGCCCTGTGTCTGGCACGGGGCTTAAAGATGACCTCTTTTACCGAAGTCGTTGCCGGCGATAAGCGCGAAGACTGTTTTGCTTATGTGGATATCGACCATGCCGGTCGTTATAGCTGTGAGGATGTCTATGGCACGCTGCTGTTATGGCAGGAATTCGAGCCGCAGCTCAGCAAAAATGGGGTCAACGAACTTTTCTGGGATGTTGAGATGCCGATTGTACTCATTCTGGCCAGGATGGAACTGGCGGGAATTTGTCTTGATCCAAGCATTCTGGTGTCCTTGTCTGTTGAGTTTACCGGGAAGCTTGCCATTTTAGAACAACAGATCTATGCTCTGGTTGGCCATCCTTGTAACATCAATTCGCCGTCCCAGTTGGCCCAGATACTCTTTGAAGAGCAGGGATTGCCCCATGGCAGAAAGACCAAGACCGGTTTTTCCACCGATGTCAAGGTACTCGAACAACTGGCCAAAAAACATGAACTGCCGGCGCTTATTTTGCGCTATCGGACGCTGACCAAACTGCTCACCACCTATATCGACAAGCTCAGTTTATTGCAGGATCCGCTGACCGGGAGAATCCATTCTTCCTTTAATCAGGCGGTCGCCGCAACCGGTCGCTTGTCGAGCAGCGACCCCAACCTGCAGAATATCCCCATCCGTACCGAGGAAGGCGGGCGCATTCGAGGCGCCTTTGTCCCGGGCGATGGTTTAGTGTTCCTTTCGGCGGATTATTCCCAGATCGATCTGCGGGTCCTCGCCCACTATTCGCAGGATGAAGCGTTGCTCGCTGCGTTTCGGGCAGGTGAAGATATCCATACCCGGACCGCTGCGGAGATTTTCGGCGTATCACCGCTGCTCATTACTTCCGAAATGCGCCGGGTGGCAAAAAGCATCAATTTCGGGATCGTTTATGGCATGAGCAGCTTTGGACTGGCCAATCAGCTTGATATCGGCCGCAAAGAGGCGCAAAGATTTATCGACAGTTACTTCCACCTCTACACCGGAGTGGAAAAATTTATGCATGATATAGTCGACAAAGCGCGACAAAAGGGCTACGTGACCACCTTGCTGGGGCGCCGCAGAGCTGTTCCGGAGATTCATTCAAAAAATAAAGTGCGTCGGGAATTTGCTGAAAGAATAGCCATTAACACCCCTATCCAGGGGACTGCTGCGGATATTATCAAATTGGCCATGATCCGCTGCGATAAGGCAATTAAACAGAGCGGACTGGCAGCCGAAATGTTGCTGCAGGTCCATGATGAACTGGTTTTTGAGCTGCCCGAAGTTGAGATGGAGCAGACCAGGCCCAGCATTGCCATCGCCATGGAACAGGCACTGCCTCTGGATGTTCCTCTGGTCGTTAATTTTACGGTGGGAACGAGTCTTGCGAAGTAAATCAGTAACCATTTTAAAATATCTTCTACAGGTAGAATCGGAATGCCGCTGGAAACTAAAACTCAACAATTAATCGAAGAAATTAAGATTTTTATCCACTATTCCGTCCCGGAAAGTGACCTGCATTCGGCAATTGCCCTGGTAGACAAGTACCAGAATAACAATTTTGTGCTGCGCTTATTGCGTGAATATTATTCGAATCTGCCTGAGGCTCGGGAAGAAGCCGTGGTGAAAATCGCCCGGCTCATTACCCATAAGGGTGTGCATATCTTTGTCCTCACTACCGCGTCCTTTTCGTATTTATACGCGGTCACCGCCGAGCATGTGCTTTTGCTGGGCGAATATTTGCAGGCTGTCGATACCGAGGTCCTGTCATTTTTTGGCCTGGAGACTCAGGAGGAGTTCGGCAAATTATGTCAGCCGGTAAGCGAGCTGAAAGAATATGCCGCAAGTACAGCAACCGAACAGACAATCTGCCCGGTCTGCGGGGTGCTGGAAGGCGAAAACCATTTATTGGGATGTACTGTAGAGATCTGCCCTTGGTGTGAAGGGCAGCTGAGCTATTGCAACTGTCGCTTTGAACAACTCGATACGGATGTTATAGACAACGATGAGCAGCTGGAGACATTTTTTGAAATGCTGACCGAAAAAGGCCGAGTTCCCTACCAGAAGAGCCAGGCTCCGGCATATCCGGGAACCAGTGGTGGTCTGGATGGTAAAAACCAGACCACCAAATAGCCTTGTCTCGGCAGTGGATCACCAGTTTTGCGTTACTTCCCTCCCACCGACTTGAGGTAACGGTAGAGATCTGATTCGGAAGACAGTACCAGGGAAGTGTTGTTGCCGATGATCTTTGGGTAACTTTCCAGGGTTTTTTGAAAGCCGTAAAAATCCGGATCCAGAGAGTATGCCTCGCCATAAATTTTCGTTGCTTCGGCATCGGCCTTACCTTTTACGGTCACCGCCTCAAGATTGGCAGTGGAAATTATTTCTTTGAGCTTACGCTCCACCGTTCCCAGAATCTCCGCCTTCTGGCCTTCACCTGTCGATCGTTTTTCCGCCGCAATCCTTTTCCGCTCGGAGATCATCCGGTCATACACCTTGAGTCGCACCGAATCGATATAATTGACTCTTTTGATAATGACATCGATGAGTTCGATGCCGTATTGCGGGGTGGTTCTCGAGGCTATCTCACGCACCTGTTGAGAGATGCCGTCTCGACCGTTTTTGGGCTTGGTGCCGATGGACGCCACGGCGGTGGTTTCCGACATGGTATTGATTGACCAGTCCGAACTGCGGATGATTTCGATCAGGTCATTTTTATTGACCATATCCCGGATTGTTCCATCAATAATATCGCTGAGCAGAGATTGTGCGCGTGCTTCGTTATTGACCGCCTGGAGAAACTTCAATGCATTGGCAATGCGCCAGCGGGCGGTAACATCGATAAAAACAAACGTTTTATCGTTGGTCGGGATCTGATTCGGTGCCCCGTCCCAGATAAGTATTTTTTTCTCGAACACCTGTGTCTGCTGCACAAAAGGCATTTTGAAATGCAGACCGGCTTCGGTCACCGGATCACCAACCGGCGCGCCGAACTGGGTGATGACCACCTGTTTGCCTTCTTCGAGAATAAAAAAGCCATCATAAATCACGACAATTGCCAGCAGGACGAGTCCGACTAGAAAGAACTGGGCTATCTGTTTCATATTTAATTCCTTTGGGTAGTATCCGGCTCTTTCGCCTGCATTTTCGGCAGGCCAGCGGAAGAGATGTTCAGAAGCGGCAGTGGTGCCTGCTGATCCTTGTCAATGACATAGACGGATTCTACGCTCGGCAGAATGTCCTTCATGGTTTCCAGATACATCCGCGTGCGGGTTACGTCGGGAGCATTTTTATACTCTTTGAGAATATCTTTGAAGCGCTGGGTCTCACCTTTCGCGTTGTTTACCCGTTCGGCCTGATAGCCATAGGCTTCTTCAATAATTTTCTTGGCATCGCCGGACGCCTTGGGAATGACCCGGTTATAGGTTTCCTGGGCTTCATTGACCAGCCGTTTCATGTCCTGATCGGCTTCGTTTACTTCGTTAAAGGCAGGTTTTACCTGGTCTGGTGGGTTAATGTCTTGAAACTGCACTGTACCGATGTTGACGCCACTGACACCTTTGGAAAAAAGTTTATTCAGTTGTTCCTGCAGTTCCTTTTTCACCGATGCGGCAAGAAGATCACGATTACTGAGGACATAGTCAAAATCCATATTACCGACTATCCGTCGGGTCACGGCTTCCGAATTATCCCGAATTGCCTGGCGAACATCGGCCACTTCAAAGAGAAAAGCGTAGGGGTCGGCAACTCGGTACTGCACAATCCAGGCAACGCTGATAACATTTTTATCGGCAGTCAGCATCAGCGATTCAGTATTAAAATTCTTGTTGTCAAAGGAGGTCTGTTGACCGGACATTCGATTTCTAAAACCAAATTCTTCTTTACGAATATTTTCCACATCCACTTTGTATAAGCGGTCAATATACGGAATTTTAAAATGCAGACCGGGAGGGGTCGTCCGTGAATACTTACCCAGTCGCAGAACCACACCGACCTCACTGGGAGCAATTTTGAAAAAAGATGAATACACTCCCTGCAACACCACAAGAATAAGAATAACCACCAGGAGCTTACCCAGATTGGCAAATGGGGAGGAGGGAGGAGAGGATGGAGCCTGGTTGTCGCCGGGGGGTGGTGGTGGTTTCTTTTTGTCTGAGAAAAAATCCTGCAGCTTATTAATCAGCTGTGCGACAATCTCTTCAGGGGTCTGCGGCTTATTTTTTTTCCCCCATGGAGGTTGTTGATCCTGATTGGCCATAAAAATCTCCTGCTCGTATTGATCTTAAAAGCAAACCCCAGCTATTAAACTCTTATTACACCAAAAGTTTTAATGGTTAAGGAACGCCAGAAAATGCACTAATGAACTGACAAGGGTAATAATTGCCGGGCACGATTGCAATCTGAATCGTACCATCATGGTGAATCTGTCGCTCTTTTAAGCCATCTTTCGTGGGAAAATTTGCCACCATCATCGATGCATAGCCAAAAACCAGCATAAGCCGAAAATGCCAAAGCTGATACAACCTAAGATTGTCTGCAGCGCAAAAGAGGCACGCAGAGAGGCAAAGAGCGGCAGACGGACAAAGTTGCCGAAAACGAGACCACAAAAAAGACCGAAAAGATGCGCCCCGAGATCAGTTCGTTCCCCGCTTGAACCAAGAAAAGCGAGAAGTGCCGATCCGGCCATGACCGGCATGAAAAAATGCAGGGAAAGACGTTTGGTCCGCAAGGCAAAGCTGATTGTGCAGAGCATACCGATAACACTGAAAACAGCGGTGGAAAATCCAACAAACAGATGCCCTGGTCCATGGATCAACACATTAATAAGGTTGGCCAGGGTTGCGCTCAGGAGCATGGTGAAAAGGCCGATGCCATTGCCGGTCAGGTGAAAAAAAAAGTGCAGCAGAAAGCCGCCGAGAAAGCAGTTGCCCATCAGATGGACAATATCGGCATGCAAGGTGAGCGCGGTTACCAGGCGATACATTTCAAAATGCTCGATGATTGCCGACGAGTCGCCGGCCCCTTTTTGAAACCACCAGGATTTGAGGTGCCATTCTCCGGAGAGGCCGTAAATAAAAACCAGGCAACCGATGACCACCGCACTCATCGCCCGAAATGTCGGGCTGAAGTCATTGGCCGGCGGTACCGGTGGCCATTCCCGATTTTCTAGGTCATAGGTGGCGATTTCGTACAGCGCTCTTTCCCGCTGCCTGGTCGTCACATAAATCTCGATATGATCGACCCCAAGATACTGGATGCGGTGGGTGATATCGGCAGCAGAAAGAACCAGGGAGTAGGTATTCAGAAGATGAGGGTCGGAAACGGAAGCAATCAGACTCTCCGAGGTCTGTGCCGAAGTGGAGTTCATTACAGTAGGGGGGCCGTAAGAAAGTGCCACAACCTGACAACGGACTCGGGTTGTGGCACCAGACGATCAGCCAAGTTTATCCATGGTGATAACAGCGCCTAGTTTTTCCTTTAGTGCAAGCAGCTCTTTTTTCTGGGAGCCGTAGATCTCAAAAAGGACCGGTGGGATGTCCGGTTCTTTGCTGTACGCCGCCTGTTGCAGATCCAGGCGAGCGACAATTTTATCTACATACAAAGCAAACTGCATGTCATAAAGAGATTGTGAATACTCCTTGCCAATTGCCTTAAACAGGGGTACCAGGTCCTGGTAGTGCGGCAGGTAGCCGATTGGCGTGGAGATCGCCTGCACATCGCCGTTGGCGAACAGCTCCAGCCAGCCGAGCCAGACCCTGACGTCCTTTTTTTCACCCAGCAGCTTATCGCCGCTCCCACCCCGGTTGCCATGGGTGAGAAAATAATTCAATCCGGCCATGATCGGTCGGGTATCCTTAGAAAATTTTTCTGAATTAAAGAAAGTGAACTGCGCCGTCATATAATCGGCCAGGGCCCCGGGAATAAAAGGTGCGTTGGCCCAGGGCTGACGGTTAACACCCGTTGCACCTACTTCGGTGGCGGTTGCCTTGGAGACAATCGAGGCACCGATCACCACCCCCTCATTGGCGTTTTTGGCGACCCAGACCGGGGGCATGGTGTCTGAATCCCGGCCGGAGTAGGTAATGACCTTTATTGGTGCGCCTTTAGGATCCTCGGACAATGCCGTAGCATGGTTGGCAATTGCCGATGCTAGAAGGGTACAGCGCGAATTTTTATGAGACATCGGCACCGGTTTGCCGTCCGGTCCGGTTTTTCCCTTGAACCATTCTCCCTGGAAATTGACGCCTTTATCGGGAGCTTTTTCACCATTACCCACCCAGTACGGTACGCCGTCGGAGATGAGCACGTTGGACCAGATGACTTCGGTATCATCGCCACGCAGGCATTGCATTAAAAAGGGGTCACCCTCACTATTGACATCCTCGACAATACCGAAGATACCTTTTTCGGGGTTGATCGCCCGCAGCACGCCGTTTTTATCAATCCAGAACTGCGCCAGATCATCGCCGATAAAATCGGTTCCAACCATGGCGGTGGTGGTCTTACCGCAGCCGGATGGGGCAGCTCCGGCGAAAAATGTTTTCCGGTCGTTAGGACCCGTCATGCCGGTGATGAACATATGCTCGGAGAGTTGCTGTTCAACCTTGTAATACGTCGCATAATCGACGCTGAAACGGTGGTTGCCTTTTTTCAGCAACAGGGTGTTGCCGGCATAGGTGCAGAAGGTGGAAAAGGTCGTCATCCAGCTTCGGTCCATAAAGATACGGGCGTTGGGAACATCGGCAGAAGTATTGGTGCCTTCGGAATGCACGTTGGTGAAGAAGAGGCCGGTCCGCTGTGCTTCGGCATCAAAATCGCTGAAACAGTTGCGGTAGAGTAGCTCGGCGGAGTGCAGAACATAACCGGAAGAGGATATTTCAATTGCCGGAAAAGCAGCTTCGGCACCAACCGGACCACGGCTGTAAAAGCCGACGATCATGGTTTTACCAGCCATGATTCCCGGCATAAATTTCTTGATGTATTCGGTTGCTTCTTTACGCAATACGGTTTTTGCGAGGGAACTCATTTTTTCTCCCTCGTTAATGATATAAAATGTCTGATTGACCAGTCGGGCCTGGTCTTCAGGCAGATCGAAGTGGATAGTATGGCCGGCTTTGGCCAGCTTTTTCTCTTCGCCCTGGTTAAGCGAATATTCTCGAATCCATTGGACGTCGGCAGCGGAACCGGTATTGACAAAGACGCTGTCGGGACGGCACATTTTGATGGCATTGGCAATTTTAATCAGCGCTTCCTCATTTTTGATCAGCGCCAGTTTCTTGCCATTTTCCGTATCGATAGTGTCGGCAAAGACCTTGTGGGCGTCGGCAAGGCTGGTAATGCCACCGACTACCGCTAGAATTTCGTTGCCTTTTTTCAGTTCCAACATGCTTAACTCCTTTATAATTGTGATAGCTTTATTCGCACCATTGATAGAAAATTACCCAACATAACCAACTCGGTCAGTCGTCGTATAATAGGGGCTTATCCTGGAGCCGTCAAGTTTAGAAACCCAAGCTTACTGAAAAATAAATATCGAAAATGTCGTGATATTAAAGTCAAAGTTATCATTTTTCCACGGCTCGCCAACAAGGGTCCTCATCGCTTTTCTTCACTAAGGATTGTAATAGGTATAAGTAATTGTGATGAATATTTTATTGTTCCCTGACAATACCTGTCTTTTTGATTGAGCTGTCTTCCAGCCATATTGTAAATGATTCGAGTGCATGGTAACAGACCGCTGAGATGGATTATTTGCTGCGTGCCGCCCACGGCTGATTGAAAAAGAAGCCAAAAAGGATGAAAGTCATTATAATGGGCATTCAGATTTCTTATCGTCGTTTTTTATAGACGAGGTCGTTGGTTTTTTCCCGGTCAGTGATCTCTTCCGGCACTCTGCTACTGGATTGCTTCTATGCTGAAGTTTACTGATTTAACCGATACTCTGTCGCTCCGATCAATAAAGTTATCGGCGGAAGAGCATCAACTGTTGGTTCAAAGAGCTGCCCGGGAGATGGCGGGACGTTCTCTCCCTGGCGCCTATATCGTTCCTCTCTGCTTTGTTCTCGCGGTTGTCACTTCCGGGTATATATATTTCTCCCCGTTTACCTGCGTACCCCTGGCGTTTGTTATGTTAAGCGGCGCGGTCATGCGCGCTCTGGCGATACGCCGGATACAAAAGTATTCTGCGCCGCTCCTGTCCACATGGGTACAGATATTCTTCTGGTCTTGCCTGACAATGGCTGCTGTCTGGGGTGCAACAACGGCTATTTTTATTTTTACCTATACGGAAGGTTTTCCCGTCTTACTGGTACTGGTCCTCTCGTCGGGCATCGGCGCGGGTTCGATGGTTAACTTCTGCATTTGGCGGGCTTTGACCGTCAATATTCTTTTGCTGTCCTTTTTCCCGGTCATTGTTGCTGGTTTGTTTATGCAGGAAAGTGCACTTTTGCCTCCTCTTTTCGGGATTGCCCTGTTTGTCTTTTATCTGATGGCCCAGACAAAACGATGGAATTTTCATTTTTGGGATTCGTTGATTACCGCCTATCTTTTTGAGAGGCAGGCGGAAAAACTCGCCGATACCAACCGCCGCCTGGCTGAGACAATCGCCATGGAGCAGCAATCTCGCCAGGAAATGGAGAACAGCCGGATAAGGATTCGTGAACTGTTCAACCTGACCAATGACGCTATTGCTATTTGCACACTCGATGGCCGGGTGTTGGATGTGAACCGCGCAATGCTCGAGATGTTTGCCGCCGGCCGCGAGGAGATTGTCGATTCCCTGCCCCTGCAATACTGTACCGTCCCCGCGGATAGTGTGTTTTCCATAGAGGATCACTGGCAAAGCGCAGTTGTCGGAGTTGAAGAGAATTTTGAATGTGTCGTTAATCGGGCAAAAGGTGAGGGGGGCCTGCTGGTTCATATCAATTTACGCCGGGTACGTTGGCAGGACGAACAAATTGTCTTTGCAACCCTGCGCGATATTTCAGCTAGAAAACAGATGGAAGATGCCCTTAAATTGACGCAGAAATCTCTTTCCGAAAGCGAAGGTTATCTGCATGCGATACTGCGCAATGTTGAGTTGCCTATTTATTGTAAGGATCTAAATGGCCGTTATCTTACCGTCAACAAATCTTTTGAACAACTCTGCTGTCGAACTTTGAGTCAGATCCAGGGAAAAAATGATCTGCAGATTTTTCCGGACAACCTGGGCCGATTTTTGAGTTTTCGCGATCCGGAAATTGTCGTAACCGGGGAGTCATTGGAACTTGAAGGGACTTTTACGCTGGGAAACCAGGAAAAGAATCTGCTCGTGCACAAATTTCCTTTACGCGAAAGTGGCGGTTCCATCTATGCGAGCGCCGGTATCTGCACCGACGTGACCATAATGAAACAGGCGCTGCAGACGGCGCAGCTTGCCAGGGAAGCGAAAGCGGAATTTCTTGCCAATATGTCGCATGAATTGCGAACCCCCATGCACAGTATTTTAAGTGTCGCCAGGCTGGGGTTGAAACGGGTCGACACGGCCCCTCGGGAGAAACTGGCATCGTATTTCAAGCTGATTGTCACCAGTGGCGATCAATTGCTGGAGTTACTCAGTGATCTTCTTGATCTGAGTACTTTGGATTCGGCGAGAGCCAGCTATAGTTTTCGGGAATATGATCTGGCCAAGGACTTGGAGAAAGTGGTCACTGAATTCAAAGCTATGATGGATGAAAAACATATTGCCCTGTCCTTTGAACCGCCCCTCTCCCCCGCGCCGGCAAGATATGATAAGACAAAGTTTTATCAGGTTATGCGCAATCTGCTGGCCAATGCCATGAAATTTACTGCGCCGAACAAAGAGGTGCGGATCGTTCTTGTTGCAGATCATCTGCCGGACAACGGTGACCGACAGGTTGCCTGGAAAATAATGGTTATCGATCAGGGAATCGGTCTTGAAGAAGATGAGCTGGAATCAGTTTTCGGCAAGTTTGTCAAAGGCCGGAAAACATCCGGGGCGGTCGCTGGAGTGGGGCTTGGTCTGTCGATCTGCAAACGTATTGTTGAAGATCATCATGGCACTATCTGGGCGGAACGAAATGAATATAAAGGTGCCACCTTCTGTTTCATGTTGCCGGCATTGGCTTAACTTTCCGGCGAAAAAAATCTTTTGCGCTGCATAAAACGGCAAAAAAGGGTATTGAGCCAATGGACACTCCGGCAAACAAAAAAGGGTTTAGCCTGATAGAAGGCTAAACCCTGTATTGTTAATTGGTGCCGAAGAAAAGACTCGAACTTTCACTGGGAAACCCCAACTAGACCCTGAACCTAGCGCGTCTACCAATTCCGCCACTTCGGCAACGCGCATGAATATGCTTCTTGCGTAAGGTTTTGTCAAGACTTTCTTAATGATGGCGTCGTAAAAATTCTTCATCTTCTTCGTTGCCACAAAATTTCTATCCTTACGACGTACTGGGAGTACGCCGAAATGAAAGAAATTTTGCGCTCTTCGAATATGAAGCTTTTTGCTTAGTCATCGTAAAATTGGACTTTTTACAAGTTCGTCTTACTTATAATCACACATAAAAAATTTCTCGTATCCCGTAGCTATGAAAATTTATCGAAAAATTGAAGATATTACCAAGCCGTTTACCAATGCCTGTGTCACGATCGGTAACTTTGATGGTGTCCATTACGGCCATCAGCAGCTTTTTGCGACGGTGGTAGAAAAAGCGCGAGTGCTTAGCGGTACCAGTGTGGTCATTACTTTTGATCCCCACCCCTTGCAGGTTTTATTGCCGGGTGGAATAAAGCTTATTTCAACATATCGCCAAAAAGAAGAGCTCATTGAACTATCCGGTATAGATATTCTTCTGGTTATCCCTTTTACCAGGGAATTTGCGACAACCACGGCCGATGCCTTTGTCGCCGAGCTGCTGGTGCAAAGAATCGGGGTCAAAGAGCTGGTAGTCGGATATGACTATGCTTTTGGCAAGGGACGCAGCGGCAATATCGAATTTTTAAAGCGGCAGGGATGCATCTACGATTTCCCGGTGACGGTCGTCGAGGCTTGTTACCTTGGCGATCAACTGGTCAGTTCCACGAAAATTCGTGAACTGGTAAAGGAGGGTGAAATGGCTGCTGCGCGTGAACTGCTTGGCCGCCACTACCAGATCCGTGGGACGGTGCGGGTCGGCAAGCAGCGGGGCGGCAAGGTGATCGGTTTTCCAACCGCCAATCTTTCCTTTAATGAAGAGGATCTGGTTCCCAAGCACGGCGTGTATGTCACTCAGGTTTGCTGTGAGGGCAAAGAATACGGCGGGATCCTCAATATCGGCTATAATCCGACTTTTGGTGAAGAACAATTGGTCGCGGAGACGCACATATTTGATTTTAATGAAGATATTTATGGAAAACCGATCAAGGTCAACCTTCTGCAGTTTCTTAGGGTGGAGAAGAAATTTTCCGGCGCAAAAGAGTTGTCGGAACAAATAGCTAGAGATGTCCTGCTGGCTAAAAAGATCCTTGCCGGGCAATGAGAATCTGGGCCGTTGGTCGCTCCATTGCATGGTGGCAGCAGGCTGTTGCGCTATCGATCCGCCATATTTTATTGTTGCAAGTACGTGCAGGGTGTCTATATTGTATGCGCTCGTTGCAGACCGGTACCATAGCGACTGGTCATGGCAGATACGCATGCCGAGGCAGATTGTCCTGGGTGCATTGAGCAGGAGTTTTGTAAGGCCATCAAGAAATGTAGTTGGATAAATATAGAGGAAAAACTATGTCGGAACAGTTGCAGGAAGATTTACCGAAGGTAATAGAAGAACTTGAAAAAAAATGTAAGGAACATCCCAAATCGGTAATGGCCTTCCATCATCTTGGGCTGGTGTACATGAAAGCAGGCCGGATACCTGAGGCAATAAAAGCTCTAGAGCGGGCCATTGAGATAGATGATCTCAGCAGTGAGAGCATGATAAACCTCGGGGCGATTTATTTTGGTCAGGGCGATCTGGATAAAGCGCAGGAACTGAACGAAAAAGCCCTCTCGGTCAACCCGGAAAGTGCTCAGGCCCATGCGAATTTAGGTCTGATCTGGCAGCAACGCAATGATTTTGATAAGGCTATAATGTGTTATGAAAAAGCTATTCAACTTGATCCCAAGCTGTCAAGCACGTGGATAAACCTCACTGCGGTGCTGACTATGAAAGGCGAAGATGATCGCGCGGTAAAAGCAGCCAGGAAAGGTCTTGAGCTCAGTCCTGATTCCCCCCTTGGTCATAATAATCTGGCAGTGGCACTCTACTTTAAAGGCAGCTACACCGATTCCAGGATCCATCTTGATAAGGCGCGTGAGCTCGGCTATTCGGTGGATCCTCAATTCGTCTTAAGTCTTGAGAAAAAACTGGCCTAAACCGCAAAGAAAACTTTGTGAAAACCTAAGATTTACCATGATGCAGAAAAAGAGCTGGTTTCATGCCTAAAGAAAGAATTATTGTCCGGCCATGGTGTCCATTTTGTGGTCAGAAAGTCGGCAAGCCGTCTCATGCGCCGGTTCGAAAAATGACCGAATTTCCCGTAGGCCGCTGCCAGTGTGGTGCTGTTTATACCTGTGAGGCAACCGGCCATAATGTTGGTGCGGCTATTGTCGAAACGCTGGTCTATGCGTGTAATGACAATGCTGATTTTGCCTGGGAACTGATGCCTGAAGATGACTATTTAACCGGGCGTATTGAAAACTACGACGAAGCCCTGCATCAAGTTTTTGATACCGGTAATATGGATGGCCGAGCGATACGAGGCGTACTGTATTTTGTGCGCCTGCATACTGATATTCGCGAAATTGCTCAGCGGATAAAAGAAAAGAAAGCCGAGTTTACAGGTAAACCAAGGGCATCGGCACCGACGGTCAGTGCAAAGGTGATCGAACCGGCACCCGATGCCAAACGGACCCGCAAAAAAGCCAATAAAAAAATAATCAAAGAACTGGTCGAGACAGAAGACATCGACGCGCTGGTTGCTTTTTGTTTTGACGACAAAAAGACGCTGCGTTTGATGCAGCGCCTGCTTTATGATCCAGTGGAAGCTAATCGCTGGCGGATAGCCTGGATCATCGGTCGGGTGACTGCGCGAACCTCAACACGGGAACCGGGACCAGTCTCCGAGATGCTGCACCGCCTTTTTGAGGCCTGTTCGGATTCGGCGGCAACACCGTGGGGTATGGTGGAGACCGTTGGCTCGATTATTTCCCTGCGACCTGATATCTTCGGTGCGTTTACCCGGCATCTCTTGAATTATATCGGTGATGCTTCTACGCAAAACCAAACTCTGTGGGCACTGGGCGAGATTGCGGCAACGCGGGCGGATTTGATTCGTGATACCCCTTTTTACAATCTGTTTCATTTCCTGCAGCATCCCAAGGCGCAGATACGAGGCCAGGTCGTTCGACTCATGGGTCGAATAAAAGCTACCGAGGTGACAATGCAGCTCATGGAGCTTGGTGTCGATAAGGAAGAATTCTGGTATTGTGCGCAGGGACAGCTTGTCCGGTCTACCGTCGCTGAAGCGGCGCGCGCAGCACTCCAGGTGATACAAGGAGAAACTAAAAGTGGCTGATAATCTACAATCCATAGAGAATATAGGTCCGGTGAACAAGCCCGAGGCCCCAAAAACATATGATCCCCTGCAGGCGGAATACGAGGAAGGGAAAAAATATTTGGCCAATCAGCAATATGGCCAGGCGGCTGTGGCACTGCACAATGCTCTGGTCGGGTTTACCGAAAGAAATGACGAAACGAGCATAGCCAATGCGAGTAATCAGTTAGGCGATGTCTGTCTTGGCAGGGATGAATATGCCAATGCCTTGGAGCATTACGAGCGAGCTTATACCATCTGCGACAAAAACAACGACCGGATGAGTATCTTGGCCGTAATGAAAAAGATTGTCAATGTACGGACGCAACTGGGTCAATATGATCAGGCCATTAAAGACTGCCTGGTGATCTTAGATCATTATCAGGATAACCGCGATCCGCAGGGAACCGTAACAATCCTCGAAAAAATGGCAGAAATTTACCAAAAAGTCGGCAATAACGAAAAGGCTGCCGATGCGTATCGGACTATCGCCTCGATTCATAAAAATTTCCGACATGACAACATGGCGGCTAAATTTATGGAAAAAGCGACCCAGCTTGCCAGTCAATCCTGAACCAAAGCAACATAAATAATGTTCACCGGGATAATCGAGGGTTCGGGAAAAATAATCGGCAAGAGAACAGTCGGCGGCGGTCTGGCGTATGATCTTGAAGCAGGCTTTGCTCTGACTGAGCCGGAAGAAGGGGAATCAATCGCCGTCAGTGGTGTCTGTTTAACCGCCTATGCGATTCGTGGGCGGAAATTCTCCGTCGATGTCTCGCCGGAAACGATGTCGCGAACAAAACTGGGTTTGCTCGGTCCTGGAGCCATAGTTAATCTTGAGCGGGCCCTTCGCCTCTCCGACCGGCTCGGCGGACATCTTGTTTCCGGGCATGTCGATTGTCTGGCGACGGTTTCCGGAAGGAAAGAAGTTGGTAATTTTACTCTGTTTGCTTTTTCGCTGCCAGGCGAACAGGGACGATATATTATTGAAAAAGGTTCGATTACTATTGACGGAGTGAGCCTTACGGTGAACAGTTGTGGGACAGGGACATTTACCGTGTCGATTATACCGCACACCTTGAAAATGACTACTCTGGGCGAGCTGAAAGTTGGCAGTAAAGTCAACATTGAGGTGGATGTAATCGGTAAATATGTTGAGAAATTAATGTCTCCCAGGCCATTGATGACCGATTCTGATGACCGAAAAAAAAGTGCCAAAGGGGAGGGCATTCCGCCAGGGTTTCTCGCACAGCACGGGTTTATATGATCCCGGTAATGGGATGAAGTTAACTACTATACATCAATATAAGTGTGGATTATTATGGCAGTGAGTTCAATTGAAGCGGTAATCGAGGACATCAAAGCGGGCAAGATGATTATTCTGGTCGATGATGAAGACCGGGAGAATGAAGGCGATCTATATATGGCAGCCGAGAAAGTTACTGCGGAAAGCATTAATTTCATGGCGACTTACGGTCGGGGCCTGATCTGTCTCACTTTAAACGGTGAGCTGACCGATAAACTCGGCCTGCCGATGATGGTGTCCAACAACACCTCGCCCTATGGAACTGGATTTACCGTGAGTATTGAAGCGAGAACAGGAGTCTCAACGGGTATTTCCGCAGCTGACCGGGCGCGAACCGTCCAGGTTGCAGTAGATGCCGACGCGGGGCCCAAGGATCTCGTCAGCCCTGGTCATATTTTCCCTCTACGCGCCAGAGACGGTGGAGTGCTGGTACGAGCCGGCCAGACTGAAGGTTCCGTAGATCTTTCCCGGCTTGCCGGTTTGATTCCTGCCGGTGTGATCTGTGAAGTTATGAACGATGACGGGACAATGGCCCGTATGATCGATCTGGAAAAATTCGCCGAAAAACATGATCTGAAAATCGCCACCATTGCCGACCTGGTGGCTTACCGATTGCGTGAGGATACTCTGGTCAAGCGCGAAGTGGAAGCGCGGGTTCCCACCGAGCATGCCGGTGAATTCAAGGCAATAGTATATTCCAACTCGGTTGATCATCTGGATCATCTGGCTTTGGTTAAAGGCGATATCAGCAAGGTCGAACGAGTCCTGGTCCGGGTCCATTCTGAATGCTTGACCGGTGATGTCTTTGGCTCTTCCCGTTGCGACTGCGGACTGCAACTCAATGCGGCCATGAAGATGATCGATCAGGAAGGGTGCGGTATTGTCCTGTATATGCGACAGGAAGGTCGCGGCATTGGTCTTGTTAATAAACTCAAGGCCTATTGTCTGCAGGACGATGAGGGGGTGGATACGGTGGAAGCAAATCATCGGTTGGGTTTTAAAAGCGATCTGCGGGATTACGGTATAGGGGCTCAGATTCTTCGTGATCTGGGGGTCAAAAAGATGGCCATCCTGACCAACAATCCGAAGAAAATTGTCGGTCTTGAGGGCTATGGTATCGAGGTGGTCGAAAGATTCCCGCTGGAAATGCCGGCCAATGAGGAAAACAAAGGCTATTTGACGTGCAAGCGTGATCGGATGGGACACCTTATGGCTGTGGAAGATTGATGGGAGTTTTCGTAAGATTTACGAATTTTGCAGATACATATACAATTTCAGGTGAGTGGATATGGCCAAGTTTATCGAAGGAAGTCTCAATGCGCAGGGCAAAAAATTTGCGGTTGTCGTTGCCAGATGGAACTCATTTCTCAGCGAGAGACTGTTGGAAGGTGCGCTGGACAGCCTGGTCCGATCCGGGGCGAGCGCTGATGATATCGATGTAGTGAGAGTTCCGGGCGCGTTTGAAATTCCTCTTATCGCCAAAAGGCTGGCCGGAGCGCAGAAATACCATGCGGTCATTGTCCTGGGCGTCGTCATTCGCGGCGCGACGCCGCACTTTGAAGTGGTGGTGAATGAAGTCTCTAAGGGCACTGCCCAGGCTGGTCTTGAAACCGGGGTGCCGGTTCTTTTTGGGGTATTGACCACCGAGACTATCGAGCAGGCGATTGAGCGCAGCGGCACCAAGGCCGGCAACAAAGGCGCCGAAGTTGCCGTTGCCGCCATAGAAATGGCCAACCTGATTGATCAGCTGAACTGATTTCGGGGCAAAATTTCGACTCACTCCGGCACAGCTGCTGAGCGCCGGGAAGTATTGGGGCAGAGGGCGGGGGATACCCTGCGGGCAACTGCCCCTTTTTTATTGTTAACACATGGTATGAATACAGTATGGGTACGCGTCGAATATCGCGGGAGGCCGCACTGCAGTTTCTCTATCAGGAAGATTTTACCCTTGGGCCTGAACAGCAGTTCGGCTACGATATGGCCGAGAGATTCGATCTCTTCTGTACGCTTTTTCAGGTAAATAAAAAAGCTCGGCCCTATGCCCTGCGATTGTTGCAGGGAATTGCTGAACATCTTGAGCGCATCGATCATCTGCTCGCCGAGGCGGCAAGTAATTGGCGGCTGGTACGTATCGCGCCAACTGATCGGAATCTGCTGCGCATTGCCATCTTCGAGATGCTGGAAATGGCCGATGTTCCGCCGCAGGTCGCCATTAATGAAGCAGTGGAAATTGCCAAACGCTTTGCAGGCGATGAATCACCCAGATTCATCAATGGTGTGCTGGATGCCGTTCGAGCTACCCTAGACGCCGGATGATCTTCTGCAAAAGGCCCTCTTCTTGCATTTCTTGTCAATTCCGAGTACATCTTTTGGCCGGAACATTCACCAAAATTGCATCTTCAGGAATGGCA
This sequence comes from uncultured delta proteobacterium, assembly GCA_963709745.1. GTDB lineage: Bacteria > Desulfobacterota > Desulfobulbia > Desulfobulbales > Desulfocapsaceae > Desulforhopalus_A. Next base: position 114,456 of record CAVPXN010000011.1, on the reverse strand, counting down.
CAGTTTCATGGCACAATCACCACATAACTCGACTGTTAAACCAGGGCTTAAACAGGAAGCTCTTGCTGTCCTCGGCATATTCGTCTCGCTCTTTCTCTATCTCAGTCTTATTTCATATTCGCTTAAAACCAGCGGGAACTGGTGCGGTGAGATGGGATCCTTCATCGCTCGGGTCCTGATAGGTTTTACTGGCTGGGGCGCGTATCTGCTGCCGGCACTGTTGCTGTTCTCATCCTTTCTTTTTTTCAGCCCGCGCATGTCCTTTCAACGTCTGCCGCAGGTGGTGGCCGGATTGACCGGGGCCATTCTTTCTTTTTGCGGCTTGCTTTCGTCACTGACCATCAAGGATCCAACCTATCTTGACGCCGGTGGGTTTTTAGGCAAAACCGGCTTTACCCTGCTCTCTTCCGTTGTCGGCCATGGCGGAACCGTGCTGGTTTTTGTGATGGTTTTTCTTATTTCCCTGATGCTTTCCAGCCAGTTTTCTCCCTATCAACTGATGGGTGCGGTAAAACGCCTGATCGTCCGCATCGTCAAAGGCTTTTTCGACCTGTTTATCAAGAATGAGGTGAAGGGCCGGGAGATCAAAATTCCACGACAGAATGGGGTTTCTACCGGGACGCTTGAAAAACAAGAGCAGCCCTTACTTGCCCCGCAGGTGCTGCAGACGCTTAGCGTCCCGGAAGTGAAGGCGCCGACGCGGGCGGCAAAAGAAGCCGAGGCCGACGATGAATTTGCCGCCAAACCGATCGCCAGAGGAGACTGGAAACTGCCACCGCTGTCTCTTCTCAGTAAAAGCGACAAAGTGCAGGAAAAAATCGACAATGAAGTATATTACAAGCTCTCCAAGCAGTTGGAACAAAAGCTGAAAAACTTTGGTGTGTCGGGAAAAGTAGTCGGTATCTCACCGGGACCGGTGGTGACCACTTATGAATATTCCCCCGCGCCGGGGGTTAAAATCAATAAAATCGCCGGGCTGGCTGACGATCTTGCCTTGGGACTCAAAGCCCAGTCTGTGCGGGTTGTTGGTTCTGTGCCGGGCAAAGCCGCGCTTGGCATTGAGATTCCTAATGAAATTCGCCAGATCGTGTACATTCGAGAGCTGATCGGGACCGAGAAATACCGGGCTAATTCACATAAATTGACGATTGCCCTCGGTCTTGATGTCATCGGCAATCTGGCCATGGCCAATCTGGCCAAGATGCCCCACCTGCTCATCGCGGGTGCTACCGGTGCGGGAAAAAGTGTCGGCATCAATACTATTATTGCGTCCATTTTATATAACGCGACACCCCAGGAAGTGCGGTTTCTCATGGTCGATCCGAAGCGTATTGAGCTGTCCGGTTACGAGGGGATACCGCATCTGCTGCATCCGGTAGTTGTCGATCCGAAACTGGCATCTAGAGCGCTCAACTGGGCAGTCAGGGAGATGGAGCGACGCTATCGATTGCTTGAAGAAGCTCGAGTGAAAAGTTTTGATACCTACAACGAAGTAAACGAAGAGAAGCTTCCATATATAGTAGTGATCGTCGATGAATTAGCTGATCTGATGATGGTCGCCTCAAAGGATGTGGAAGCGGCGATTGCTCGACTGGCCCAGATGGCCAGAGCCGCCGGTATTCATCTTATTCTAGCCACCCAGAGACCCTCGGTGGATGTCCTTACCGGGCTGATTAAAGCCAATTTTCCCACCCGTATCTCTTTTAAAGTATCCTCGAAGATTGACTCCAGGACGATTCTCGATGCCTCGGGAGCCGAACATCTTCTCGGCGCCGGCGATATGCTTTTTCTCGCCCCCGGCACCGCCAGCATCAAGCGTATTCACGGAGCATATATCTCGGAAAAAGAGACCGCCGACATTGTTGAGTTCTGGAAGAGGCAGGGGAGTTCTGGGTACGATGAGACGGTGATGCAGGAGATTGAAAAAGAACCGAATGGCCTGGGCGATGATAATGATGATGATTTTGACGACCGCTACGACGAGGCGGTCGCTTTAGTCACTGAGGCTGGACAGGCTTCTATCTCGATGGTGCAGAGAAGGTTGCGGGTCGGATATAATCGAGCGGCGCGAATGATTGAGATGATGGAGAAAGAGGGGATCGTCGGGCCCGCTGACGGGGCCAAACCACGTGAGGTGATTGTGCGCGGCAACTACACGTAGGCATAATTGGTGGACTGTTGAATTCTCTTGACAATTATCAGGCAACCTAATATAAAAAGTTCTCGAGAAAAATGAGTAGTCATTCAGTGAAAAACCGATTTGATGTTGCCGTATTGGATAAATTTATGTGAAGTGTTACTTGGTTACCCGGTATAAGGTTGATTCCGGGAAACGAAGGGATTTTTCAGTAGGACATAGTTTAAGTGGGCCCTGTCGGTTCAGGGTTACAACAGTTAATACAAAACTGAGGAGGTAGTTGAATGCCAAGTTATGTAGATCCTGCCAAATGTGATGGCTGCAAAGGTGGAGACAAAACGGCGTGCATGTACATCTGTCCCAACGATTTGATGGTTTTAAACGTTGAGTCGATGTTGGCTTACAATCAGGAGCCGGATGCTTGCTGGGAATGTTATTCCTGCGTCAAGATCTGTCCGCAAGGTGCAATTTTCGTACGTGGTTATGACGACTTTGTTCCCATGGGCGGTCAGGTTCATCCAATGAGATCTTCTGATTCTATTATGTGGACCGTCAAGTTCCGTAATGGCAATATGAAGCGTTTCAAGTTTCCTATTCGGACCACCGCTGAAGGTGCTGCCAATGCTTATGCCGGCCAGAAAGGTGCGAGCCTCGATGACGAATGTCTGCTTCTCGAGTCCAATCTTCCTACCCCCAAATTAAGCTGAGTTAGAAACTTTATAACGACAAAATCTTTATTTAAGGAGATTTGAAAATGGCATTACCTAATAAACCAAAAGGTGAACTGAAAGCCGTAGTGAACCCAGAGGTGGTGGAGCATGATGTTGATTGTCTCATCATCGGCGGTGGTATGGCTGCTTGTGGCACTGCTTTTGAAATCAAGAAGTGGGCCCCGGAAGGCATGAAAATAGTTCTCGTTGATAAGGCTTCTCTTGAGCGTTCAGGTGCTGTCGCTCAGGGTCTGTCGGCCATCAACACTTATATCGGTGAGAATCCGATCGAGAGCTATGTGAAAATGGTTCGTAATGACCTCATGGGCGTTGTTCGTGAAGATCTTATCTACGACTGTGGTCGTCACGTTGACGAGTCAGTCAAACTTTTTGAAGAATGGGGTCTGCCCATTTGGAAAAAAGATGCCGACGGCGAGAACATGGACGGCGCCAAGCCTGCCAAAACTCTGCGTGAAGGCGGCCAGCCGGTACGTACCGGCAAATGGCAGATCATGATCAACGGTGAGTCTTATAAGCCAATTGTTGCTGAGCCTGCCGCAACTGCCCTTGGCGCCGAAAACGTCATGGAGCGTATTTTTATCGTTAAGCTGCTCCTCGATAAAAACAAGCCAAACCAGATCGCCGGTGCCGCCGGTTTCTCCACCCGCGAGAATAAAGTTCATGTCTTCCGTTGCAAAACAGCTATGGTTGCCTGCGGCGGCGCGGTAAACATTTTCCGTCCACGTTCGACCGGTGAAGGTAAAGGCCGTGCCTGGTATCCGGTATGGAACGCCGGTTCCACCTACACCATGTGTGCACAGGTTGGTGCTACCCTGACTATGATGGAAAATCGTTTCACCCCGGCCCGTTTTAAAGATGGTTACGGACCTGTTGGTGCCTGGTTCCTGCTGTTCAAAGCTAAGGTTCAGAACGGTCTTGGTGAGTTCTATGCCAACAGCGATGCAGTAAAAGATGAACTCGAGAAATTCATGCCTTACGGCGCTTCCCCGGTTACGCCTACCTGTCTGCGTAATCACCTGATGATCAACGAGATGAGAGCTGGACGCGGTCCGCTCTATATGGCAACTGACGTTGCTCTCAATGCCTTTCTCGATGATCGTAAGGCAAAAGGGATGGATGAGAAAAACCTGAAGAAATTCTGGAAACATCTTGAGTCTGAGGCCTGGGAAGATTTCCTCGATATGTCGGTTGGTCAAGCTGGTCTCTGGGCTGGTGCAAACGTCGAGCCGGAGAAAGTTGGTTCGGAAATCATGCCGACCGAACCCTATATGCTTGGTTCTCACTCCGGTTGTTGCGGTATCTGGACCTCCGGTCCGGACGAAGCATGGGTACCTGATGTAAAGAATGATTCACGTGTTCATAAATATAAATGGGGTTACAACCGTATGACTACGGTTGATGGTCTCTTCACTGCTGGTGACGGTGTTGGTGCTTCCGGTCATAAATTCTCTTCCGGTTCCCATGCTGAAGGTCGTATTGCCGCTAAGCAGATGGTTAAATTCTGTCGCGATAACGATTTCAAACCAGAGCTGAAGCAGACGGCCCAGGAAATAGCCGATGAGATTTACGCACCGGTTAAACTGTACGAAGAGTTCAAAGGCGCGTCTACTGCTGCCGATGTCAATCCTAACTACTGCAAGCCTGCTGGTCTGATGATGCGTCTCATGAAAGCCACCGACGAATATGGTGGTGGTGTTGCGACCTATTATATGACCTCCGGCAAACTGCTGGGAATCTGTATGGATCTGCTCAAGCTCCTGCGTGAAGATGCGGCGAAGATGGCTGCCGGCGATCTACATGAGCTGCTCCGTTGCTGGGAGAACTATCATCGTATCTGGTGTGTCGAGGCGCATATTCGCCACATCGAATTCCGTAAAGAGTCCCGTTACCCAGGATTCTACTACAGATCTGATTTCCCGAGCGTTGATGACGAGAATTGGAAGTGCTTTGTCAACTCTACTTTCAATCCCGAATCTCAGGACTGGAAGTGTGAGAAGGTCGAATGTCTCAATATCTTCCCGACCGATCCTTGGCTGTAATAGCTGGGGATGCAGTTGAATTGATGTAAACAAAATCTCCAGGGGTCTTAGACTCCTGGAGATTTTTTAGTGTGCAGATGAGACTGGGCTGCAGGCGAATGCAAGAAAAAGACGGCCGATAATCTTATCTTCTCAGCACGATAATAAGGGTTCCGGCTGGTTTTTTGTCGCTCAGGTTTATGGTAACTGATTTTTGGTTTATGCCGGCAAGAGATACTTTAAGCTCTTGTCGGCGTAAGCCAAAAAACAAGAATTTATTTTGGCTGGCCCTCTGTGTTTAATAGTTGTCATTTTTTGCGCTTCTTTGAAGAGAATGAGCATCTGCTGAAGATGATGATAGTACAATATTTTAAGAGCAATTATGGAGGTTAGGTATGACTGACGAGCAAGGCACTTCTGGTGCAGTATTGGTCGTAGGCGGGGGCATCAGTGGATTGACTGCTGCTCTGGAGACCGCTGAAGTCGGAAATGATGTGTTTATTATTGAGAAAAGTGCATCTTTTGGCGGACGCGTAGCGCAGTTAAATGAATATTTTCCCAAATTATGTCCCCCCTCCTGCGGGTTGGAGATCAATTTTCGTCGGGTGAGGGATAATCGCAGGATCAGAACGTACACCATGACCACAGTCAAGTCGGTCACCGGCGGTCCCGGCAACTATGAGGTGACGCTTGAAACCGCACCTCGATACGTTAACAGCAATTGTACCGCGTGTGGAGATTGTGCTGCGGCTTGCCCAGACGAGATCGATAACGAATTTAATTTTAGCATGAACAAATCAAAAGCCGCCTATCTGCCTCATGAAATGGCTTTTCCGCGAAGATATGTGATCAATAAGGCCGGTTTGAGTGCGGCTGGTGCTCAGGCGGTGAAAGAGGCATGCAAATATAATGCAGTAGACCTGGATATGCAGACCGAAACCTGCACAATTAAGGTTGCTTCCATTATCTGGGCCACCGGCTGGACACCATATGAGCCGACCAAGATGGAAAATCTTAGATTCGGTCAATCAAAGGCAATTGTCACCAATATGATGATTGAACGTATGGCTGCACCAAGCGGACCGACCGGCGGTAAAATTGTTCGGCCCGGCGATGATAAAGAAATTGAATCGATCGCCTTTGTTCAATGTGCCGGCTCGCGTGACGAAAATCACCTCGAATATTGCTCACATATCTGTTGTATGGCGACATTTAAACAGATGACCTATGTGCGCAAACAGTATCCCGATGCGAAGATCTATGTTTTCTACATTGATCTGAGGACTCCTGGGAAATATGAAAAATTCCGTGAAGTTCGCATGGCGGACGAGAATGCCGTCTTCATCAAAGGTAAAGTTGCTGAAATAATCCCGGAAGCTGATGGTGGGGTTTCAGTTGTTGCCGAAAATGCACTTACCGCTGAAAAGATGACGCAGAAAGTTGACATGGTCGTTCTGGCGACTGGAATGCAGCCTTCACTTGGCCTGCAGGGTGCACCAACCAATCTGAAGATGGATAACAGTGGGTTTGTTATTTCTGAATTTGATAAAGCTATGATTGCTGCGGGATGCGCAAAAAAAGCCGCGGATGTCGTTACCTGTACTCAATCTTCAACTGCAGCTGCCTTAAAGGCAATTCAGGTTTCCAGGAGGTAAATATCGATGGATAAGAAATATTGCGCTTATATTTGTGCCGGTTGTGGCATTGGCGATGCGCTTGATCTTGAGGCTCTTGCCGAAGTTGTCACTGGTGAGATGTCCATGGAGTGTAGAACGTCTGCATGTTTGTGTAGTGCCGAGGGTCGTAGTTTGATAGAAAAAGACCTGGCCGACGGCATCAATACCGTCGTTGTGGGTGCCTGTTCTCCTCGGGTCATGACGCGGGAGTTTGATTTTGGTAAGGATAAAATAACTGTACGGGCCAATCTTCGGGAGCAGGTCGTATGGTCTCAGGCAAAACCGGCGGAAGGGGAAGAACCTCATAGTGAGGCTGCCGAATTTATGCAGGAAACTGCATCGGATTATATGCGGATGGCCTGTACCAGAGCAAAAAAAACCGACCTGGCCGACCCTTACAAGTTGGAGCAAATCAACAAGACTATTCTGGTTATGGGCGGCGGTCTCGCCGGTCTTACTGCGGCCAAGGAAGCTGCGGCTGCCGGATACAACGTCATATTGGCTGAAAAAGAAGATAAGCTCGGCGGTAAAGCCGTCAATTGGCGAAAAAGCTTCCCGACCATGGCTCCTTGGACGGAGCTGGAAGAAAATCCCATTCATGACCTGGTTGCCGAAGTTGAATCAAATTCGAAGATCACCATTAAAACCGCTACTGAAATTGCCCGTATTACTGGTGCTCCCGGCGATTTCGGAATAAGCTTTAAAGCCGCCGGCAGCAAGACCGAATGGGACGCTCCGGCAAAAGTGACCACAGAGGAGGCTGATCTTATCGGCAAAGGGGAGAAAGAAGACCCCAATGTTGGTCTGATGAAGTACACCAAGCTCAATCCCGATGCGGTCATGGTAGGCGCGGTCGTTTTGGCCACCGGTTGGAAGCCGGCCGATGTTTCCCAATACGAACACCTGGGCTACGGTAAAGTCAAAAATGTCGTCACCAATGCCGAGTTTGAAAGAATGGCCAAAGAAGGCAAGGTACCTGCCAGTGTTGCCTTTGTTCAGAGCCCCGGCGGCAAGGATAATGACACGGATTTTCCGTACTGCAACTCGGTTACCTCGATGGTCGCCTTGAAACAGGCGCAGTATGTCTGTCAAGATAATGCCCAAGGCAAGGCCTATATCCTCTATCAGCATATGCGAACCCCTGGTCATATGGAGCTGTTTTATAAAAATACCCAGCTCAACGATGGTATTTTTATGACCAAAGGCAATGTCATGAAGGTAGAAGAGAACGGCGGTGCTCTCTCGGTTGCCGTAGAAGATACCCTGCTTGGCGAAGATATCACTATTAGTGTGGATATGGTCGTTCTGGCTGCCGGCATGGAGCCGACCACTCTGCATGAAAAGAGCATTAATCTTGCTTATCGTCAGGGACCCGGCTTTAACGATCTCGATCTTTTTGATGGCTATGCCGATTCACACTTTATCTGCTTTCCTTATGAAACACGGCGAACCGGTGTTTATGCCTGTGGTGGTGTGCGTAAGGCGGAAACTATGGAAGAGGCGGTAGACGATGCGACGGGTGCGGCATTAAAAGCCATTCAGTGTATTGAATCCACCGATCGGGGGGTATCTGTTCATCCGCGCTCAGGAGATGCCACCTATCCGGAATTCTTCATGCAGCGATGTACTCAATGTAAACGCTGTACTGAGGAATGTCCGTTTGGTGCACTCGATGATGACGATAAAGGAACACCACTGCCCAACCCAACCCGGTGTCGACGATGCGGTACCTGCATGGGTGCCTGTCCCGAGCGCATTATTGGCTTCAAGGATTACAACATTGATCTTATCGGCTCCATGATTAAATCGATCGAGGTTCCGGAAGACGATGAAGACCGTTTACGGATCCTGGTTCTGGTATGTGAAAATGACGCCTATCCAGCTCTTGATATGGCAGGAATGAAACGTAACGGCATCAGCCATATGGTTCGTTTTATCCCGGTCCGCTGCCTTGGTTCAGTCAATATGGCCTGGATCCGAGATGCCCTATCCGCCGGCCTGGATGGAGCGATGCTGCTCGGCTGCACCTATGGCGACGACTATCAGTGTCACTTCGTTAAAGGTTCGGAAATTGCCAATAAGCGCATGGAAAATATTGGTGATACCCTGTCGACCCTTGGCCTTGAGCCGGAGCGATGTGCCGCTAATCAGGTTGCTATAACTGATTATGATAAAATCCCGCAGATTATCAATGATTTCGTTGACGAAATTGTTGAGATGGGACCGAACCCCTTCAAGGGTTTTTAAGCTGCCGTATCATTATGACCTGCAACGGAGTATTCTCCTTGCAGGTCATTTCGGCCGATGGAACTGCCGATTTAGATTGAATGATTTTCATTGATAATATGCAGGAGGAACAAATGAATGTTCAACCCGATTTAGAATTTATAAAATCCTTGAAGGAGGCGGGGGGAGATACACTGAAAAAGTGTTATCAATGTGCAACATGTTCAGTCATCTGCCCCCTCTCCAAAGACGGTAAACCGTTTCCCAGAAAGGAAATGATCTGGTCCCAATGGGGCATGAAAGAAAAACTGGTCAACGACCCTGATGTTTTTCTCTGCCATCAATGTGGCGATTGTACGGCTAGCTGTCCGCGAGGTGCCAAGCCCGGCGATGTCCTGTCCGCTATCCGGGCTTATGCCTACACCTTTTACGGCTGGCCGGCACCGCTCGCAAAGCTGGCGTCAAGTGCCAAAGGCCTGCCGGTCTTGATCGGAATTCCGGTGGTGGTGATATTTATTATGTGGCTGCTTTCCGGAGCGATGCATATTCCGACCAAAGAAGAGTTTGCCAGCCACGGTTATCAGCAGTTTTTCGGCACCTGGGATTTTTACTGGTATGCGAAAAACATATTCTTTATTGTTTTGATAATGGTGCCCTCACTGGGGCTTGGTCTCTATGCTGCATTCAGGGGGATGAGTAAAATGTGGAAGACCATGAGTGCCGAGGCCGGGCTCAATAAGGATTATCGACCTTCAATCGGTCAATTCACCAAAGAATTTCTCTGGCCATCTGTGGTCGAAATCGTCAAGCATTCCAGGTTTCGTGAGTGTACCGTAAATACTGATAGAGTGCGTGGGCATCTGCCGCTGATGCTCGCGTTTATCGGTCTCTTTATTGTGACTTGTTGGTCGCTTTTGAAAAACGACGTTCTTGGTCTCATGTGGCCATCTCTGCATGGGCCTCTGCCGATGACCGATCCCTTTAAACTTTTAGCCAATGTGTCTGCTATCGCATTGCTATTTGGTATCGCTGTACTGTGGAACAATCGAAAGAAAGCAGAAGCTGAGCAGGATACCAAGGCGACATTTTATGACTGGTTCCTTATCTGGGAGATAACCGCTGTCGGTGTAACCGGGCTGGGTGCCGAACTTCTTCGCTGGGCGGGAATGCCGGTTTTAGGGTATATTGTTTATTTTCTGCATCTAGTCTCCATTATGATGCTCTTTTTGTATCTGCCCTACACCAAATTTGCTCATTTAATATACCGGACCGGTGCCTATACCTTTGAGAAATATCGTGAAAGCGTCTATGCCAAAAACTAGTTGGCAAAATTCTGCACTGTCTAAGTAATAGTGCAGATTAAATTTGCCTAAGCCGAGTCCGCGGACTCGGCTTTTTTATTGGTCTTTACAGCAGTGTGTCTGCAGGGGCAGAGTCTGGCAAAAAACTCAGATAATTAAAATTAGAGGTTGATTTAAAATTTTGAAATGAGTATATTCTCCGGTCTTGTAAGCTGGCGTAGCTCAATGGTAGAGCTCCTCACTTGTAATGAGGTTGTTGTGGGTTCAAGTCCTATCGCCAGCTCCACTTGAAATATCGCTTTACAAAGAAGCTGTTAAAGTATAAAGAATGTCTGTCTTAATCAGACATTCTCCCTTGGAGGGGTTCCCGAGCGGCCAAAGGGAACAGACTGTAAATCTGTCGGCTCAGCCTTCGGAGGTTCGAATCCTCCCCCCTCCACCAACTTGTACACTTTGTGAAGTCGCTGATATCCTGAGCGGGAATAGCTCAATTGGTAGAGCATCAGCCTTCCAAGCTGAGGGTTGCGAGTTCGAGTCTCGTTTCCCGCTCCACAGTTAACTCTTGTATGTTGCAAAAAAGCCCACGTAGCTCAGTTGGTAGAGCGCATCCTTGGTAAGGATGAGGTCACCGGTTCGACTCCGGTCGTGGGCTCCATGCACCGGTAACAATCTGAAAACTTTTTCAACGGCCTGAGGAGACAAGGAAATGTCAAAGAAAAAATTTGAAAGGACTAAACCGCACGTCAATGTAGGTACCGTCGGACATATTGACCATGGTAAAACCACGCTGACCGCTGCAATTACTCGTGTCTTATCTCTTAAAGGTCAGGCCGCATTCACTGACTTCAGCGAGATTGATAAAGCACCGGAAGAGAAAGAGCGAGGCATCACGATCGCCACCGCGCACGTGGAATATGAGACGATTAAACGTCACTATGCCCACGTTGACTGCCCCGGTCACGCCGACTATATCAAGAATATGATTACCGGTGCGGCGCAGATGGACGGTGCGATTTTAGTAGTAGCTGCAACCGACGGTGCCATGCCGCAGACCAGAGAGCATATCCTTCTGGCGCGCCAGGTAGGTGTTCCATCGATCGTTGTATTTCTCAACAAATGCGACATGGTCGATGATGAAGAGCTGATCGAGCTGGTTGAGATGGAGTTGCGTGAGCTTCTCGACAAGTATGATTTTCCCGGCGACGATATCCCTTTTGTCAAGGGCTCAGCTCTGTTGGCGCTGGAGAATCCGGAAGATGAAGAAAAGGCCAAATGCATCTGGGAATTGATGGATGCCATTGACTCTTATATTCCTGAGCCAAAGCGCGATGTCGATCAGCCGTTTTTAATGCCGGTGGAAGATGTTTTTTCCATTTCCGGTCGCGGTACCGTAGCCACCGGCCGTATTGAGCGCGGGGTTGTCCATGTCGGTGATGAGCTGGAAATCGTCGGCATCCGTGATACCCAGAAAACTACCTGTACCGGCGTTGAGATGTTTCGTAAGCTGCTCGATGAAGGCCAGGCCGGCGACAATATCGGCGCGCTGCTGCGTGGCGTGAAGCGTGAGGAGATTGAGCGCGGTCAGGTACTTGCCGCACCGAAATCGATTACGCCGCACACTAGGTTCAATGCCGAGTGCTATATCCTGGGTAAAGACGAAGGTGGCCGGCACACTCCGTTTTTTAACGGCTATCGTCCCCAGTTTTATTTCCGGACCACTGACGTAACCGGCGTTGTCACTCTAGCCGAGGGTGTTGAGATGGTAATGCCCGGCGACAACATCAGCGCGGCGGTGGAATTGATCACGCCGATTGCCATGGATGTCGGCCTGCGCTTTGCCATCCGCGAAGGCGGGCGAACTGTTGGTGCCGGTGTTATCAGCGAAATTATTGCTTAACACGATTGTTTAATGATATCGCTCTCTTTGTGTTTAACAACAAATGAGGGCGATTTTTCATATGGGAAAATTCAATGAGAGATACCGTAACGCTTGCATGTGGCACCTGTAAACGTCGTAATTATACCACGACCAAAAATAAAAAAAACACTCCCAATAAATTGGAATTCAGTAAATTCTGTCCATTTTGTCGGGCGCATACACCGCATAAAGAGACCAAATAATTTTTTGCAGGCCAGTAGCTCCAATTGGTAGAGCGCCGGACTCCAAATCCGGATGCTGGGGGTTCGAGTCCCTCCTGGCCTGCCATGTTTATTTGTTGGTGCCTATATTTCTTCAAACAACTCGGTTCTTTCTCTAGAGTGAGTGTTGTAACGGTAAGGAGGTTCTGTTGCTATGGCAGCGAGCACAAAATCAAAAAAGAATAGTCCTGATAAGTCGGAAAAGACCTCATCGTTCTCACCATCTAAAATTAAGAAATTTATTGAAGAGGTAAAAGTAGAGTTTTTAAAGATTGTCTGGCCGGATAAGAAGATGACTCTTGGGCTAACAGGTGTGGTTGTGGTTTTGACGATTATCATTTCTATTTACCTCGGCTCTGTGGACCTGCTGCTCGGCAAGCTTGTCGCTTCGTTTCTGCGATAAATTGTCTGGGTAAGTCGTTATCAATTACCTAACGGGTTGCGCCAAAGGCAATTCGGAATCTCCAAAATATTACATTTCTGGATCACATGGCAAGACAATGGTACATACTCCAGGTCCATTCGGGATTTGAAGACAAAGTGAAGGCAACTCTTGAAGAAAGGATCCGCAAAGATGGCCTGGAGGAGTTCTTCGGTGAGATACTTGTGCCCACTGAACAGGTTGTGGAGATGATTAAAGGCTCAAGGAAAACCTCTTCTCGGCGCTTTTTCCCCGGATACATGCTGGTCAGCATGGAGCTCAATGATGAGACGTGGCATACTATTCATGATAATATGCCGCGAGTTGTCGGCTTCGTTGGTGACGATCGAGATCCGATCCCGCTTTCTGATGTTGATGCGGCTAAGATTATTGGCAGAATTCAGGATGGTTCAGAGCGGCCTCGCCCCAAAGTCGTATTCGATATCGGCGAGGTAGTCCGGGTGGTCGATGGACCTTTTGCTAATTTTCAAGGGGTGGTCGATGAGGTGTTTCCGGAAAAGGGGCGCGTACGGGTTATGGTATCGATCTTTGGCAGAGAAACTCCGGTCGAGTTGGAATTCGTCCAGGTTACCAATACCTAAAATAGAATTTTGATTATTGTAACTTCCTGGGGTGTTAGGCGAATTTCAATTTACCCGGAAGTATCTGAAAAATAGTTAGTGGAGTGACATAATGGCCAAAAAAGAAACGGCATATATCAAGCTGCAGATTCCAGCTGGTAAAGCCAACCCCTCACCACCTGTTGGTCCGGCACTCGGACAGCATGGCGTGAATATCATGGAGTTTTGCAAAAACTTCAACGCAAAGACCCAGTCAATGGGGGATACCATTGTTCCCGTTGTTATCACTGTCTATCAGGATCGCTCGTTCAGCTATATTACCAAGACTCCTCCTGCCTCCGTCCTGCTGTTGAAAGCGGCCGGTTTGAAAAAGGGCTCCGGTAATCCCAAGGCGGATCGTGTTGCCGAGGTTGGACGGGACAAAATTCGGGAAATAGCTGAGTTGAAGATGCCCGATCTCAATGCCTATGACGTGGAAAGCGCCATGCGCATTATCGAGGGTACCGCCCGCAGTGCTGGAATTACCGTTGTTGATTAACTAAGATTAATTTTAACATACTGCTGCTGGGATGACTTCGTCCTAGATGAGTAGGAGGCTGCTATGCCGAAACATGGAAAAGTTTACCGAAAAATTGCTGAAGGAATCGATCGAAGCGTCTTAAAAGAACTAGACGAAGGGATTGAACTCGTGCTCAAGTCGTGTTATGCCAAATTTGACGAGACGTTTGATGTCGCTATGAAACTTGGTGTCGATCCGCGCCATGCCGACCAGATGATTCGATCTTCGGTCAGCTTGCCGCATGGGACCGGGAAGGTCACCAGGGTCCTGGTATTTGCCAAAGGTCCCAAGGAAGCCGAGGCGCTCGAAGCTGGAGCCGACTATGTCGGTGGCGATGATCTCGTTGAAAAAATAAAAGAAGGCTGGCTGGAATTTGATAAGACCGTTGCTACTCCTGATATGATGGGAGTCGTCGGTAAAATCGGTCGAGTTCTTGGACCACGAAATCTTATGCCCAACGCCAAACTGGGTACCGTAACCATGGATGTCGGCAATATTGTGCGCGAGATCAAAGGTGGCAAAGTTGACTTCAGAGTGGATAAGGCCGGAATAATTCATGCCGGTATCGGCAAGGTATCATTTGGCAAGGAAAAACTCAGTGAAAACCTGGTCGCCTTTGTGCAGAGACTTCTCCAGCTCAAGCCAGCCACCAGCAAGGGTATTTATCTTCGTTCCATCACTATCTCTTCCACTATGGGACCGGGGGTTAAGCTCGATCCAATGGCGGTAAGGGCGGTGGCTAAATAAATATTTTTTTTGTCCATTGCCGGTCTTTTTAAGTTAAGAGACGGGGCAATGTGCTTTAGTCGAAGACAGCGGGCACTGCATGTTTAATCGTGTCAATCACGACCTGCCGAGACGAAATGGCCGAATAAAAAAGTAATCTGACCCCGGTAGACAAACAGATACATGCCGGGATAAGTATCTTAAGACAGATTATTTTCTTGTTAAATGACGAGAGAATAATCTTTGAGATACTAAATAAGAAATTTATTATCTGCCGGTCTTGAAAAACGCGTAGCTGCTGTTTTTGAACAATGTTCACATCAACCAAGGAGGAGTACTTTGAATCGTGATGATAAGTTAGCAATTGTTTCGGTATTGAACGAATCGTTCAACCGAGCCGGATTTGCTGTTGTCGCTGACTATTGTGGTTTAAAGGTTTCAGAGTTGCAGAAAATTCGTGTTGAATTAAAAAACTGCGATTCTGAAATTCGTGTAGCCAAAAATACTCTCCTGAAAAGAGCAGTTACGGATACCGGCAACAGTGCACTCAGTGATAGCTTCACTGGCACCACAGCGGTTGTTATGGGATTCGCAGATCCAGTCGCCCCCGCCAAGGTGGTGACGAAATTTGCCGATGACCATAAAAAGTTCATAATTCGTTGCGCAACTCTTGATGGAGAAAAAATCGGCGTGGAGGAGCTTATTGCTCTCTCCAAACTGCCAAGTAAGGAAGTTTTACTGGGCCAGTTGTTGTCTACCTGGAAGAATGTGCCGACCGGCCTTGTCCAGGTGTTGACCGGAGTTCCACGCTCTTTTGTCTATACATTACAGGCCATCAAGGACCAGAAAGAAGCCGCGAACAATTAAAGTTCTTTGTCAGAAAAAAATATTTACTACTAAAAGAGGTAACACACCATGGCAGTAACCAAAGAAGAAGTAATTGATTTCATCGCCAATATGTCCGTTCTCGAACTCTCAGAGCTTATCAAAGAGTTTGAAGAGAAATTTGGTGTATCGGCAGCCGCACCCGTAGCTGTAGCTGCTGCCGGCGGTGGTGCTGTAGCAGATGCTCCGGCTGAAGAGAAGACCGAATTTGATGTTATTCTGGCCAGTGTTGGCGCTGAAAAAATCAAGGTCATTAAGGAAGTTCGTGCGGTAACCGGACTTGGCCTGAAAGAAGCGAAGACTCTCGTTGAATCTGCTCCCGCTCCACTGAAAGAAGGTACTACCAAAGAAGATGCTGCAGAAATAAAAGCGAAAATCGAAGCTGTTGGAGCAACTGTTGAGATTAAGTAATTGATTTTGCAAGTAGTTGCTCGCAAGAAGAGCAACCCACCTTGATATCAACACGCTACGAGCTTGGCATCGTGGCGTGTTGTGTTTTGTAGAGAATATACTTTTTATATCATTCGAGATATCAGGTGGTTCCGGCTTAAGTATGGAGCTGATTAGTCGTTAAAATGAAAATTGCACCAAAGGAATGATACTATGCTAGCAAACAATGCTTATGTTTTTCCTGGCGATACTCAGAACCTCGACAGTCAATTTCATCCAGTAGTCGTACTTTACAGTGACCATCCAGAACCTCCCCAACCGACGTATTAGTACCTTGATACAGTTTTTTTTCTTGTTTTTCTGTAAGAGAATAAACTGTATCAAGGTACTTACACCCCTCAAGGGGGTGCTATACTGAGTCCCGGCTTATTGCTCGTTTACCGGGGTTAGCCTGTAGAACGGCGTTTCTGAGCAGTAACTTCAAATAATCTAGTTAGATTCATAGGCAATTTCGAGGAAAAAACATGGAAAGAGTGAGAAAGAACTTTGCCACGGCTGCCGCTATTTTAGAGCCACCCCATTTGATATCAATGCAGCGCCTGTCATATGAGAAATTCCTCCAGATGGATTGTGATCCGGATGAAAGGGAAGACTATGGCTTGCAGGGTATACTGCAAAATGTTTTTCCGATCAACGATTTTAACGGCATCTGTTCACTTGAATTCGTCCGCTATAAATTCGGCGAACCCAAATATACCATCCACGAATGTCTGCAGCGCGGCATGACCTATGAGATTCCTCTGAAGATTGTGGTCCGGCTGATTACCTTTGATGTGGATGAAGAAACCGGCGTGCAGTCGATTCGCGATATAAAGGAACAGGAGGTATTTCTCGGATCGTTGCCGTTGATGACCGGGGATGGAGTTTTTGTCATCAACGGCACGGAAAGGGTCATTGTTTCCCAGTTACAAAGATCGCCCGGACTTTTTTACACCCATGATAACGGCAAGAGTCACTCCAGCGGAAAATTATTGTACTCCGCCCGCATCATTCCGGTACGGGGATCCTGGATTGATCTGGAATTTGATATTAAAGATATCCTCCATGTCCGCATCGATAGACGAAGGAAATTCCCTGTTACGACCCTTTTAAAAGCGCTTGGTTTAACCAGTGAAGAATTGCTCAAAGAATTCTATCCCACGGCAGATGTGATAAAAGACGGTGAGCACTATAAGCTCGGTTTTGATTCAGAGCTGGTCAAGGGACAGCGGCTTGAATTTGATATTGTCAGCCCGGTAGACGGGGAAATTCTTGGTCGAAAAGGCAAGAAGGTCTCGAAAGTTCTGTGTAAAAAACTCGATGCGGTCGGAATTACCCACCTGCCGGTTTCAAAAGAATCGTTGTTAGGGGAGATTTTAGCCGAGACGATTGTCAACAAAGAGACCGGCGAGGTGATTGCTTTAAGCAACACCGAATTGACCGAAACGCTTCTGGAGACCCTTGAAGCGGAGGGTGTCAACGACTTCAGGGTGCTGCATATCGACGGCGTTAAGTACTCGCCTTCATTTAGTAAAACCCTGGCGCTCGACAAAGCCAAGACGACGGAAGAGGCGCTTATTGAAATTTACCGCCGGCTCAGACCTTCAAGTCCCCCGACCCGGGAAATTGCCGAGTCATTTTTTCACAACCTGTTTTTTAATCAGGACCTGTACGATTTGTCGGAAGTTGGTCGCTACAAGATTAATGCCAAACTTCATTTAGACATCGATATCACCAATCGAGCTTTGACCAAAGAAGACATTATCTGTTCGGTGCGGCACCTGGTTCGCTTAAAGGATAGCCAAGGCGGGGTGGATGATATCGATCATCTTGGTAACAGGCGGGTACGAACTGTTGGTGAGTTGGTGGAAAATCAATATCGCATGGGGCTGGTCCGAATGGAGCGTGCCATTAAAGAACGGATGACCCTGCAGGATGTTGAGACACTCATGCCGCACGACCTGGTCAATCCCAAACCTATCTCCGCGGCGATCAAAGAGTTCTTCGGCACCAGCCAGTTGTCGCAATTTATGGATCAGACAAATCCACTCTCGGAAGTTACTCATAAACGGCGTTTGAGTGCCCTGGGACCCGGCGGTTTATCCCGGGAAAGGGCTGGCTTTGAGGTTCGAGATGTGCATCCGACGCATTATGGTCGTATCTGTCCGGTCGAAACACCAGAGGGACCAAATATCGGCCTGATTGTTTCTCTGGCTACTTTTGCCCGGATCAATCCCTACGGTTTCATCGAGACTCCCTATAGAAAAGTGGTTGATCGGATTGTTCAGGGTGATGTGAAATACTTAAGTGCTTTACAGGAGCAGAACCAGTTTATTGCCCCGGCGCTTATTGAAACCGATAGTGACAATCGCATTGTTCCCGATAACCTGATTGTGCGTGAGGCAGGTGAGGTTATCACTGCAACAGCGGAAAATGTCACCTACATGGATATCGCGCCAAATCAGATGATCAGTGTTGCCGCCTCCCTGGTGCCGTTTCTGGAAAACGACGATGCCAACCGCGCCCTGATGGGTTCCAACATGCAGCGTCAGGCTGTGCCTCTTCTGACCACGGCGGCGCCGTTGGTGGGAACGGGTATGGAGAGATATGTTGCCCGGGATTCCGGGGCCTGCCTGCTCAGCGCCGGTAACGGTGTAGTCGAGGAAGCGGATGCCAATCGGATTGTGGTTCGCTACGATGAACCCGGCACTGATGGTTTTGATACCGGTGTTGCTGTATATCGGCTGGAAAAAAACAAAAAATCCAATCAGAACACCTGTTTTAATCAGCGGCCGATTGTCCTGCCTGGAACGAGAGTAGCCAAAGGAAGGGTGTTGGCCGACGGACCCAGCTGCGAAGCAGGGGAACTTGCTATCGGGAAAAATGTGACCATTGCCTTTATGCCCTGGCGCGGCTTTAACTTTGAGGATTCAATTCTTATCAACGAACGCCTCCTCAAGCAGGATACCTTCACCTCCGTACATATTGAGGTGTTTGAGACCATGGCCCGGGATACCAAGCTTGGCAAGGAAGAGATTACCCGGGACATTCCCAATGTCAGTGAGGAAACTCTGCGCAACCTTGACGATTCCGGGATTGTTCGAATAGGGGCTGAACTCAAAGCCGGTGACACGCTGGTCGGCAAAGTCACTCCCAAGGGGGAAACCGTTTTGTCGCCGGAAGAAAAACTGTTGCGGGCAATCTTTGGCGAAAAAGCCCAGGATGTGAAAGACTCTTCACTGCGAGTGCCGCCCGGGGTCAGTGGTGTAGTTATCGATGCCAAGGTTTTCTCGCGTAAGGGCGTGGATAAGGATGAACGATCTTTATTGATCGAAGACCTTGAGATAGAAAAACTCAACCAGGATAAAATAGATGAACTGCGCAGTCTCAAACGTGGCACGTGTCGAGAAATCGGTAAGATTTTAGAAGGTCGTACGGCCAAGACGGATATTGTTGACAAGCATGGGGAGGTCATCGTTAAACTCGGCAAAAAGATTGCTGCCGAGCAGGCAGAGCTGATTGGTTTTTCTCTGCTCCGCGATATCGATTTCAGTGAGAAGGCTAAATACCTTGAGCCCATTGATGCGGTCTATGCCCGGTATGACAAGCAGGCTAAGCTAATCACCGAACGCTATGACGGCATTACCGAGAGATTGAAGAAGGGTGATGACCTGCCTCCTGGTGTGGTAAAGATGGTAAAAGTATATGTCGCCACCAAACGTAAACTGTCTGTCGGTGATAAAATGGCCGGCCGACATGGCAATAAAGGTGTGGTGTCGCGGCTGTTGCCGGAAGAGGATATGCCGTTTTTCGGCGATGGCACCAGTGTTGATATTGTCCTCAACCCATTAGGCGTTCCCTCGCGCATGAATGTCGGTCAGGTACTTGAGGTGCATTTAGGTTTTGCCGCTAAAAAGCTTGGTGAACAATTAGAGGTAATGGCCAGGCGCGAGGCGGCGGCTGAGATTAAAACCAAGATGCAGGCGGTCTACTCGGCGGCCGAATTCAATTCCCTTACTGAAGGACAAACCGATGCGGATTTGATTGATTGGGCGAGACGGCATCAAGCCGGGTTGCATATGGCCACTCCGGTTTTCAACGGTGCCCCCGAAGCGGCGATCAGAAAACTTCTGGTTGAGGCCGGAATCGACGAGGTCGGTCAGGTGCAGCTCTATGATGGGCTCACCGGTGAACCTTTTGCCAATAAAGTTACTGTGGGTGTCATGTACATGTTGAAGCTGCACCATTTGGTCGACAACAAGATTCACGCGAGATCTACCGGTCCATACTCTCTGGTTACCCAGCAACCGCTTGGTGGAAAGGCCCAGTTTGGTGGGCAGCGACTCGGTGAAATGGAAGTCTGGGCGATGGAAGCTTATGGTGCCGCTTATACTTTGAAAGAATTTTTAACAGCTAAATCAGATGATGTCGAGGGCCGTACGCTGATGTATGAACGGATAGTCAAAGGAAATAACTTTCTGACAACAGGATTACCTGAGTCTTTTAACGTTCTGGTCAAAGAACTACAGGCCCTTTGTTTAAATATGGAACTTATTGAAGGGTAAAGGAAAAGAGCGCAGGCAATGGCGGATATTAATGGACTGTATGGCAGCCTTAACCAGATTAACTTCGGTGATGGCAATCAGAATAGACCGTTGCAGCATTCCTTTAACACATCCTTTAATATAAGGGAGAGGTGATTTCGTGGAAGAGTTATTCAATTTTTTTCAAAAACCGAAAGCCCCGGTAAAATTCGAAAGCGTACAGATCTCTCTGGCATCGCCAGAGAAGATCATGGATTGGTCACATGGCGAAGTGAAGAAGCCGGAGACCATCAATTATCGAACCTTCAAGCCGGAAAGAGATGGTCTGTTCTGTGCCAAAATTTTTGGACCGGTCAAGGATTTTGAGTGCAACTGCGGCAAATATAAGCGGATGAAGCATCGTGGCGTGGTCTGCGAAAAATGTGGGGTTGAGGTTATCCAGTCCAAGGTGCGTCGTGAGCGGCTTGGCCATATTAAACTTGCCGCCCCGGTAGCGCATATCTGGTTTCTCAAGAGCTTGCCCAGTAAAATTGGTGCAGTTCTTGACATGACCTTGAAACAACTGGAAAAAATTCTCTACTTCGAGCAGTATGCGGTAACAAGTTCTGAGGTGGAAGGGATTCCCGTCGGCACTTTGTTGACCGAGGAAAAATATCGCACCGCCCGTGACGAGCATGGCGCCCAGTTTAACGTGGGGATAGGCGCTGAGGCTATTCGGGAGCTTCTTGCCGCTCAGGATCTGGTCGCCCTGTCGAAACAGTTGCGCGAAGAGATGCTGGCGACCAATTCGCAAACCAAGAGACTGAAGCTGGGCAAAAGGCTCTTTGTCATCGAGGCCTTTCGTGATTCCGGCAACAAACCTGAATGGATGATCTTAGAAGTCATTCCGGTACTGCCTCCTGATCTTCGTCCGCTGGTACCGCTGGAAGGTGGCCGTTTCGCGACCTCTGATCTGAACGATCTGTATCGCCGGGTTATCAATCGAAATAATCGCTTGAAGCGACTGCTCGAACTTGACGCTCCGGATATCATCATCCGCAACGAAAAAAGAATGCTCCAGGAAGCCGTTGATGTGTTGTTTGACAACGGCAGGCGGGGACGGGTAATTACCGGTGGCAACAAACGGCCGCTCAAGTCTTTATCGGATATGCTGAAAGGCAAGCAGGGGCGTTTTCGCCAGAACCTGCTCGGCAAAAGGGTCGATTACTCCGGTCGTTCGGTCATCGTGGTTGGTCCGCATCTGCGTCTGCATCAGTGCGGTATACCGAAGAAGATGGCGCTTGAGTTATTTAAGCCCTTTATCTACAACAAGCTGGAGCGTAAAGGCTTTGTCACCACCATCAAGAGTGCCCGAAAGATGGTGGAAAAAGAGGTGAAAGAGGTCTGGGATGTACTCGATGAGGTGGTCACTGAATACCCGGTCATTCTTAACCGGGCACCCACCCTGCATCGACTGGGCATGCAGGCCTTTGAAGCGGTATTGATAGAAGGCAAGGCTATCCAGCTGCATCCGCTGGTTTGTATGGCTTTTAATGCCGACTTTGACGGCGATCAGATGGCGGTTCATGTCCCGCTGTCGGTTGAAGCCCAGGTGGAAGCCAGGGTACTGATGATGTCGACCAACAACATCCTGTCGCCGGCCAATGGCGAGCCGGTTATCATTCCGTCGCAGGATATTGTCCTCGGGCTGTATTATATGAGCCGGGAGCGCTTGAACGTCGCTGGCGAAGGCAAGGTCTTCAGCGGTGTGGAAGAAGCCACTATTGCTTACGACTACGGCGAAGTGCACCTCCAGGCCAAGGTCAAGGTGAGAAAGGGCGGCGAATTGGTTGATACGACCATGGGCCGGATTCTTCTCGGAGAACTGTTGCCGCCTTCGGTCAAATTTGAAGAGGTTAATAAGGTTATGACCAAAAAAGCCCTGGCTGCTTTAATTGATCATACCTATCGCCATGCGGGCACCAAAGACACGGTTATCCTTGCGGATAGATTAAAAGATACCGGCTATGAGTACGCAACCAGAGCAGGGATTTCTATCTGCATCAACGATATGAAAATCCCTCTGGAAAAGGAAAATTTTGTCGAGAAGGCCGAAAATGATGTCCTTGATGTCGATCAGCAATATACCGATGGTCTTATTACCGCCGGTGAAAAATATAATAAGGTAGTCGATATATGGTCCAAGGTAACCGAGGATGTGGCCAACGCGATGATGGAAGAGATCAAAGTTGAGTATGTCCGGGATAAGGCGGGAAAACTTATCGAGTGGCCGAGTTTTAACTCAATCTTCATCATGGCCGATTCCGGCGCGCGTGGCTCCAGAGACCAGATCCGCCAGCTGGCCGGCATGCGTGGCTTGATGGCGAAACCAAGTGGGGCGATCATCGAAACCCCGATCAAGGCGAATTTTCGGGAAGGGCTTGGCGTGCTGGAATACTTTATCTCCACTCACGGTGCCCGGAAAGGACTAGCCGATACCGCACTGAAGACCGCCAACTCCGGATATCTGACCAGAAGACTTGTTGATGTTGCCCAGGAAGCGACTATTGTTGAGGTCGACTGTCAAACCCTCGATGGAATCATCGCTGAGCCATTGATGGATGGCGGGGAGATTATCGTCCCCTTAAGCGATCGTATACTTGGCCGGGTGGCGCTTGATGACGTTGAGGATCCTTTCAACGAAGATGAGATTATTGTTGAAGCCGGTGAGGAGATTACCGAAGATATCGTTGAGAAAATTACCGCCGCCGGGATCGATCGGGTGGCCATCCGATCAGTATTGAGCTGTCGGGCCAAAAGAGGAGTATGTGCGGCATGTTACGGCCGCGACCTGGGCCGAGGCCATATGGTCAACAAGGGTGAGGCAATTGGGGTTATTGCCGCGCAGTCCATTGGTGAGCCTGGCACCCAGTTGACCATGCGTACCTTCCATGTGGGTGGTACGGCCAGCAGATCGGTCGAACAGGCGGAGCTCAAGACCAATATCGGCGGCACGGTCTCGTTTAAAAATCTGCATTCGGTTACCAATGCTGAAGGCACCGAGATTGTCATGAATCGTAACGCGGTCATCTCTATCAAGGACGATCTGGGCCGCGAACGGGAAAAATTCAAGGTCAATTACGGGGCTCAGCTGTTGGTCAAAAGGGACCAGATTGTCGCTCGTGATACGATCCTCGCCGATTGGGATGCCTATACTATTCCGATTGTCGCGGAGGTGGGTGGCACGATCAAATACGGTGACGTTATCGAGGGTATCACGATGCAGGAAAAGGTCGATGTGGTTACTGGCCGATCCTCGCTGGTCATTATCCATACGGCGGGCGGGGCGCAGCTCAGTCCAAGGATCACCGTAAAAAATGATCGTGGTAAAACGGTGAAACTTGCCGATACCGAAACCTATGCAAGGTATAGTCTGCCGGTCGGTTCGATTATTTCGGTCAGTGAGGGTGATGTTATCCAGCCCGGAACGATTGTCGGTAAAATTCCCCGGGAGACGACCAAGACCAAGGATATCACCGGTGGTCTGCCGCGGGTTGCCGAATTGTTTGAGGTTCGTAAACCGAAAGATCCGGCAATTATTGCCAAGATCGACGGGAAAATTAGTTTCGGTAAAGAGCTGAAAGGCAAAAGACGAGTTGTCGTTACACCTGAATATGGCGAGCCACAGGAATATTTAGTACCGAAGGCCAAGCATATTATCGTTCATGAAGGGGATTATGTCCAGGCCGGCGAACCGCTCATGGAGGGAACTATTGTCCCCAACGATATCCTTGCGGTGCTCGGGGTAAAAGAACTGGCCAAATTCCTGGTAAATGAGATCCAGGAAGTGTATCGATTGCAGGGCGTCAAGATCAACGACAAGCATATCGAGGTTATTGTACGGCAGATGCTCAAGCGGGTTATGATTACCTCCTCTGGTGACTCTCGGTTTATGATCGGCGAGCAGGTCGAATGGTGGAAATTTGAAGAGGAACGAGACAAGCTGTTTGCGGAAGGAAAGACTCCGGCTGTCGCGGAACCGCTTTTGCTTGGGGTTACCAAGGCGTCGCTGTCGACGGAGAGCTTTATTTCCGCCGCATCTTTCCAGGAGACCACCAAGGTTCTCACCAATGCTGCGGTTGCCGGGAAAATCGATGAATTGGCGGGTTTGAAAGAAAACGTCATTATGGGCCGGTTGATCTCGGCAGGTACCGGATTATCCAATAAACATTGATGGCATTTTTATTTAACCATCGTGATATTGGACTTCTAAGGAGTTCGTCAACGTTGAGAGTTCGGGTTGATCAACACGAGCGAGTGAAAGTGGTGGGAGATATATTTTTTCCTTGACACTGCCGTGCCGTTAGGGTAATTATCACCACTTTCGTGTTTAGAAATGAGTGTCCAGATCGACGGAACAAGAGCTGGAATTCTACAATAGTGTATGTAAACAGGAGCAGTTAAAGTAATGCCAACTATTAATCAACTGGTACGATTGGGCCGGAAGAAGATTGTTAAAAAGACCAATACCCCAGCTTTGAAAGGGTCTCCCCAGAAGCGCGGCGTATGTGTCAGGGTCTATACTACGACACCGAAAAAACCGAACTCCGCCCTTCGGAAAGTAGCTAGGGTGCGGTTGACCAATGGTATTGAAGTCACCTCGTATATTCCAGGCATCGGGCACAACCTACAGGAGCACTCGGTGGTTATGATTCGTGGCGGCAGGGTGAAAGACCTCCCCGGTGTAAGGTACCATATCATTCGTGGTACTCTGGACACCCTGGGTGTTTCCAATAGGCGTAAAGGTCGTTCCAAATACGGTGCTAAAAAACCAGCTTGATTTGCTGCTGCTTGATGCGAGGATAAGAGATGTCACGAAGAAGAACAATAGAAAGACGGCCAATTGATGCGGATGCTCGCTTTAACAGCGTGCTGGTGTCAAAATTCACCAATGGCTTAATGGAGCGCGGCAAAAAAAGCCTGGCCCAGAGAATCTTTTACGGCGCAATGGACATAGTCGAAGAAAAGATCAAGGATGTCGATTCTCTGACTGTTTTTGAAGAGGCTATGGAAAAAGTTCGCCCGCGGGTCGAGGTTAAATCACGTCGAGTCGGTGGGGCTACTTATCAGGTGCCGATGGAAGTTCGACAAACCAGGAGAAATGCCCTGGCTATTCGCTGGCTCATCGGTTTTTCCAAGTCCAGATCAGGAAAATCAATGGCCGAGAAACTGGCTGCCGAGTTGATGGATGCCTATAACAACCGAGGAGCCGCCGTCAAGAAAAGAGACGATACTCATCGCATGGCGGAAGCGAACAAGGCCTTTGCCCACTACCGCTGGTAAAATGTGGTTGTAACAACAAGTTGCTGCAACAAAAAGTTGGCGAAATTTCACCGATAAGAGCTAAACGATTGTTATGGCAGCTTTGAAAGATTTAAAAGATGTGCGCAATATTGGCATAATGGCCCATATTGATGCCGGAAAAACTACTACCACTGAGCGCATACTCTTTTATACAGGTAGGTCGTATAAGCTAGGCGAAGTTCATGAAGGCACTGCCGTCATGGACTGGATGGAGCAGGAACAGGAAAGAGGAATCACCATTACCTCGGCTGCTACCACCTGCTTTTGGAAAGACAAGAAAATAAATATCATAGATACTCCCGGTCACGTCGACTTTACAGTGGAAGTCGAGAGGTCACTGCGAGTATTGGACGGAGCGGTAGCTGTTTTCTGTTCCGTCGGCGGAGTGGAGCCGCAGTCTGAGACCGTATGGCGGCAGGCTGACAAATACCAAATTCCGCGCATTGCTTTTGTGAATAAAATGGATAGAATCGGCGCCAACTTTGACCGGTGCGTGGCGATGATATTCAACAGGCTCGGTGCCAATCCCGTTCCGATTCAGCTGCCGGTAGGAAAAGAGGCTGATTACGGCGGAATTATCGACCTGATAGAAGAGAGGATGCTTGTTTTTGACGAGCAGTCTCTTGGACAGGAAGTAACGATACAAGAAGTTCCTGCCGAATATAGAGAAAAATTCGCGGCCGCACGTATGATACTCCTCGAGAAGTTGGCCGACTTCGATGAGGATATCATGGAAAAATACTTAAGTGATACACCAGTATCCGCGCCTGAGATACATAAAGCTCTCAGAAAGGCGACCCTGTCTCTGGACATCGTCCCCGTGCTTTGTGGCAGTGCTTTTAAGAACAAGGGTGTGCAACCGCTGCTGGACAGTATAGTCAATTATCTTCCTTCACCGCTCGATGTTAAAGATGTCGAGGGAGAAGCTGCTGATGGTTCGATTATCAGCCGGAAATCCGATCCGAAGGAAAAACTGGCCGGATTGGTGTTTAAACTGATGAGTGATGCCTTTGTTGAGAATCTGGCATTCATCAGGGTCTATTCCGGGACGATGAGTGTCGGCGACAAGGTATATAATCCTGTTAAGAAAAAACAGGAAAAAATATCCAAGTTAATGAAACTACACGCTAATAAGCGTGAAGAAGTGCAGGAAATTTCAGCTGGAGACATCGGTGCAATTGTCGGTTTGAAGTTCACCACCACCGGCGACACCTTATGTGCCAAGGGCGATTCCATCATTCTCGAAAGCATGGATTTCCCTGCTCCGGTGATCGGCGTTGCTATTGAACCTAAGAGCAAGGCTGAGGAAAAGAAGCTTTTTGACACCCTTGCTAAAATTGCCCTGGAAGATCCTTCTTTTACGGTTTCGACCGATGCGGACTCAGGGCAGACCATTATTTCCGGTATGGGCGAGTTGCACTTGGAGATAATTGTCGACAGGCTGCTGAATGAATTTAATGTCTCGGCAAAAGTAGGCAAGCCACAGGTTGCCTATAAAGAGACTATAGAAAAGAGTCATAAATCAGAAGCAAAGTTTGATCAGTTGACTGGAGCCAAGGGACAATACGGCCATGTTATTATTGACATTGAACCTCTGCCGCGCGGCTCGGGAATTGAGTTTGTCAGTGTTGTCGATAAGGAATTAATTCCCGATCAATTTCTTGCCTCCATAAAAAAAGGCATTATTGACAGCCTCGACTCGGGCCCGTTGATTGGTTATCCGTTAACGGATATCAAAATTACTTTGGTCGGTGGCTCCTACCATGAGGAGGAGTCGACTGAGATGGCTTTCGGGGTAGCTGCGGCGATGGCGATCAGAAGAGCGACCGCCGAAGCGGAGCCGAAACTGCTAGAGCCGATTATGAAGCTTGAGGTTCTCACCCCGGAAGAATATATCGGCGATGTGATAGCTGATCTCAATAGTAAAAGAGGCAAGATAGTCGGGGTGTCTGCGGAAAACAACCTGCAGGTTTTAAATGGGCATGTTCCCTTAGCTGAAATGTTCGGCTATTCGACCTCCCTCAGGTCAGCGACTCAGGGGCGAGCAAATTTCACCATGCAGTTTTTAGAATATGATGTGGTACCTGCTCAAAGGGCAGAGGTAATTATTAAGAAAATTAGAGGGATCTAAGTCCAAACATATTGAGGAACCATTATGTCGAAGAAAAAATTTGAAAGGACTAAACCGCACGTCAATGTAGGTACCGTCGGACATATTGACCATGGTAAAACCACGCTGACCGCTGCAATTACTCGTGTCTTATCTCTTAAAGGTCAGGCCGCATTCACTGACTTCAGCGAGATTGATAAAGCACCGGAAGAGAAAGAGCGAGGCATCACCATCGCCACCGCGCACGTGGAATATGAGACGATTAAACGTCACTATGCCCATGTTGACTGCCCCGGTCACGCCGACTATATCAAGAATATGATTACCGGTGCGGCGCAGATGGACGGTGCGATTTTAGTAGTAGCTGCAACCGACGGTGCCATGCCGCAGACCAGAGAGCATATCCTTCTGGCGCGCCAGGTAGGTGTTCCATCGATCGTTGTATTTCTCAATAAATGCGACATGGTCGATGATGAAGAGCTGATCGAGCTGGTTGAGATGGAGTTGCGTGAGCTTCTCGACAAGTATGATTTTCCCGGCGACGATATCCCTTTTGTCAAGGGCTCAGCTCTGTTGGCGCTGGAGAATCCAGAAGATGAAGAAAAGGCCAAATGCATCTGGGAATTGATGGATGCCATTGACTCTTATATTCCCGAGCCAAAGCGCGATGTCGATCAGCCGTTTTTAATGCCGGTGGAAGATGTTTTTTCCATTTCCGGTCGCGGTACCGTAGCCACCGGCCGTATTGAGCGCGGGGTTGTCCATGTCGGTGATGAGCTGGAAATCGTCGGCATCCGTGATACCCAGAAAACTACCTGTACCGGCGTTGAGATGTTTCGTAAGCTGCTCGATGAAGGCCAGGCCGGCGACAATATCGGCGCGCTGCTGCGTGGCGTGAAGCGTGAGGAGATTGAGCGCGGTCAGGTACTTGCCGCACCGAAATCGATTACGCCGCACACCAGGTTCAATGCCGAGTGCTATATCCTGGGTAAAGACGAAGGTGGCCGGCACACTCCGTTTTTTAACGGCTATCGTCCCCAGTTTTATTTCCGGACCACTGACGTAACCGGCGTTGTCACTCTAGCCGAGGGTGTTGAGATGGTAATGCCCGGCGACAACATCAGCGCGGCGGTGGAATTGATCACGCCGATTGCCATGGATGTCGGCCTGCGCTTTGCCATCCGCGAAGGCGGGCGAACTGTTGGTGCTGGTGTTATCAGTGAAATTATTGCGTAAAATTGCGTAAAATAGCTTAAAGGTGTGTCATGATACCAACAGAAAAAATTCGTATCCGGCTGAAGGCCTATGATCATAAGCTGCTTGATCAATCTACAACCGAGATAGTCGAAACTGCCAGAAGAACCGGATCTGCGGTGGCCGGGCCGATCCCCCTGCCGACCACCATCAACAAGTTCTGTGTCCTTCGTTCACCTCACGTGGACAAAAAATCGCGCGAACATTTTGAAATGAGAACCCATCGACGTTTATTGGATATTTTAGAGCCGACCCAGCAGACCATTGATCTGCTCATGAAGCTGGAATTGTCCGCGGGCGTCGATGTAGAAATCAAGTTGCCTTAATAAGGCACGACGTAAAGGTTAACTGAAGTATCGGGTAATATTATGCCAAAGTCGATGGGTATATTAGGAAAAAAAGTCGGAATGACCCGGGTGTACGATGAAGTGGGTCAATCGGTTCCAGTTACGGTGATAGAAGCTGGACCATGTAAAGTCCTCCAGGTTAAAACCGAATCCAGGGATGGCTATAGTGCCATCCAGGTTGGTTTTGGCGACAAGAAAGCCGTCAGGATAAATAAGGCGCTCAGCGGCCATTTCAAGAAATCTAATTCTGATGGCTACTATTTTGTCCGCGAGTTTAGAGTAGATGCCGGCTCGTCTTATGAAGTCGGACAGGAAGTCTCTCTGGACACCGTTATGAAAGTCGGTGACAAAGTCGATGTGCAGGGCACCAGTAAAGGACGAGGCTTCCAGGGCGTCATTAAACGTCATGGTTTTTCCGGCGGTGGCTCCGGTCATGGCTCCATGTTTCACAGAGCACCAGGTTCAATTGGCTGCAGTGCCTATCCGGCCAGGGTTGTCAAAGGCAAAAAAATGCCCGGGCGTATGGGCAACGATACAGTGCTGCGTAAGAACGTCATAGTGGTGGATGTTCGAGCCGAGGAAAATGTCGTACTTTTGAAGGGACCGCTTCCTGGAGCAAAAAACGGCCTGTTGAAGATTTTCAAGAAATAACAGTAATTGGATCTGACAGGTTCGAGGAGATTATAATGTCTACTGTAAATATAGTTAACACAAAGAATGAAAGTGTTGGCCAAATCGAGCTGAACGATGCGGTGTTCAACCGGGAAGTAAAAGAATACATCCTGCACGAAGTTGTCCGCATGCAGCGCGCGGCAAGGCGTGCCGGCAATGCCTGTACCAAAACACGAGTGGAAGTGAGCGGGGGCGGGCGAAAACCATGGAAACAAAAAGGTACTGGACGGGCGAGAGCTGGCACCAACAGGTCACCTTTATGGCGGGGCGGCGGGGTGGCCTTTGGACCAAAACCAAGAGATTATGACTTCAAGGTAAACCGCAAGGTTAGACTGCAGGCGGTGGCTATGGCACTGAGTGCCCGGTTCCAGGAAGGAAATCTGGTTGTCTTGGATGATTTTGCTATGGAGCAGATTAAGACTAAGGATTTTGTTTCCATTATGCATGTTCTTGATGTTGATAACGGCATAATAGTGGCTGACAATGCTCCGGAAACTCTTACAAAATCCTCACGAAACGTCAACGGTTTCAAAGTGATGTCTTCTGAAGGTCTGAATGTCTACGACCTGCTCTTACATAAGAAGGTAGTTCTGTTGCAACCGGTAATTGAAAGCCTTGAGAAGAGGTTAATGGCATGAAAAACATCTATAGCGTACTACAGGGGCCCTGCCTCACCGAGAAGGCCGCCTTGATGCAGGAAGAAAACGGCCAGATCGTTTTCAAGGTTCATCCCAAGGCGAACAAGATAGAAGTGAAAAGTGCGGTTGAACTGATGTTCAATGTCAAAGTGAAAGATGTGAAAACCGTTTCGCTTCGCGGGAAAAAGAAACGGGTCGGGAAGACGGTCGGCTTTACCAATAATTGGAAAAAGGCCTATGTAACCTTGTCGGAAGGAACCATAAATTTTGCCGATGAATTGTAGATTGTATTTGGACAGTGTCAAAGATCATCTACCTTCTACAGTGCAAGATTTTATTTAATCTAACCCCGCTAAAGGGGATAAGTACCCGGCAGCAAGACATCTCGACTACAAGATGCGCTTTTAAGGGTACTCATTATGATGGAGCGATTGGGAAATCATGGCTATTAAAATATACAAACCAACTTCACCTGGGAAGCGACAGCACGTGTCGTCGAAAAACCCGGATCTGTCAGGCAAACGACCGGAAAAAAGTCTCGTCAGCACTCTCAGCAAATCAGGTGGCCGGAATAACTATGGTCGTATCACCTCACGACATATAGGCGGCGGGCATAAAAGAAAATACCGTATCATCGATTTCAAACGAAATAAGATTGATATTGATGCAGAAGTGATCGCAATCGAGTATGATCCCAACCGCTCAGCGAACATCGCCCTGCTGAACTACAGAGACGGCGAAAAAAGATACATTCTTTCACCTGATGGTATCACGGTTGGCGATACGGTTGTTGCAGGGGATGCGGTCGATATCCAGCCGGGCAACTGCCTGCCGCTCGTCAATATTCCGCTTGGTACTATTATTCATAATATCGAGATGAAAATCGGCAAAGGCGCCCAGATGGTGCGCAGTGCCGGTACCGCTGCGCAGCTGATGGCCAAGGAAGGTGCCTATGTCCTGGTTCGACTGCCATCCGGAGAAGTGCGGAAGTTTAACAATAATTGTCGTGCCTGTATCGGCCAAGTCGGAAATCGTGAGCATGAAAGCAGCAAGCTCGGTAAGGCCGGCCGCACCAGGTGGATGGGTAAGCGGCCTCATGTTCGTGGTGTGGCAATGAACCCGGTCGATCACCCCATGGGTGGTGGTGAGGGAAAAAGTTCGGGTGGAAGGCATCCATGCAGTCCTTGGGGCATTCCGTCTAAAGGTTTCAAGACCAGGAAAAAGAAGGCTTCTGACAGAATGATTGTCAAGAAGAGATCTTAAGTTACGAGGAGTTACGTATGTCACGCTCAATCAAAAAGGGTCCTTTCATCGATGATCATCTGCAAAAGAAAGTGACCGATGCGTTTGAAAGCGGGTCCAGAAAGGTCATCAAGACATGGTCGAGGCGATCCGATATAAGTCCGGAAATGGTGGGGCTTACCTTCGCCGTGCATAACGGCAAGAAATTCATACCGGTTTTTGTGACCGAGAACATGGTCGGGCATAAGCTTGGCGAATTTTCTCCGACCAGGACGTATTATGGCCATGCCTCGGACAAGAAAGGTAAAAGATAGTTGGAGAAGCAGGTAGTTTCCGGCAGGACTCATCAGGAGCATTAACTATGGAAGCAAAAGCCGTAGGCAAATACATTAGAATTTCTCCACAGAAAGCACGTTTGGTTGCCGATGTGGTGCGAGGCATGGGGGTTGACCAGGCAATAACCACCCTTCGTTTTATGCCAAAAAAAGGTGCCGGTATTATTCAGAAAGTACTGGAATCGGCAGTTGCCAACGCAACCCAGGACGATCAGGCGGATGTCGATAATCTGTACGTGAAAAAAATAGTAATTGATGGTGGACCGTCTTTGAAAAGAATTCGTCCGCGAGCTCAGGGCAGGGCGACCGGCATTATTAAGAGATCGAGTCATATCACTGTTATTTTGGATGAGAATTAAGGGTTTTTTACAAGAACACAAGGCTAAGAAGAAAAAATTACCCCGATAAACGGGATAAGTACTTGCTCGCGATGCTGTGATACATAGAGTCTCAGCGTTGCTAAAGTGCTAAACATTTAATTGAACAATGGATTTGTTGGAGGACTGTTTTGGGGCAGAAGGTTAATCCACTCGGACTTAGACTGAATATTACCCGGACATGGGATTCGATCTGGTATGCTGATAAGGAATATTCCACTTATCTGATTGAAGACCAAAAAATTAAGAAGTTTCTCAAAAAGCGTCTCCAGCATGCTGGACTGTCTTCCGTCAAGATCGAAAGGACAGGAGAGCAGGTGCGGATTAAGCTTTTCACTGCGCGGCCGGGGATTGTCATCGGCAAGAAAGGTGCGGAAATTGAGATTCTTAAGAAAGAGCTCGAAAAGCTCATAACCCGCAAAGTAACGCTTGATATTCAGGAAGTGCGACGACCTGAAGCGGACGCACAGCTGGTGGCGGAAAATATTGCCCAGCAGCTTATTCGACGAATTGCTTTTCGTCGGGCAATGAAAAAAGCGGTCAGCTCTGCTCTTCGTTTTGGCGTTAAAGGGATTAAAATTTCCTGCTCCGGTCGACTTGGTGGAGCAGAAATGTCGCGATGCGAATGGGTTCGCGAGGGAAGAGTTCCATTACACACCCTAAGAGCCGACGTAGACTATGCCTTAGCCGAAGCCAATACTACCTATGGCATTATTGGGGTGAAGGTATGGATATTCAATGGTGAAGTCCTGAGCGACACCGATGCAGGGACTGCACAGTAAGTAGGCTGTCGACGGGATTCCATAAATTATTTGGAGTAAAAGATGTTAAGTCCTAAAAAGGTTAAACACAGAAAAATGTTCAAAGGGAGGTCTCGAGGCGTAGCTCTTCGTGGTTCCTCGATATCCTTTGGTGATTATGCCCTCAAGGCAACCATATGCGGTTTCATGTCGGCACAGCAGATTGAAGCTGCTCGTATCACTATCAATAGAACCATGAAGCGTGGGGGAAAAGTATGGATTCGTGTGTTCCCCGATAAACCGTTAACTTCAAAGCCTGCTGAAACCCGTATGGGTAAAGGCAAGGGCGCACCTGATTCATGGGTTGCAAAAGTAAAACCGGGAACTATTCTTTACGAGATTACCGGGGTGAGCGAAGATGTGGCCATCAAGGCGTTGACGCTTGCCGGTGCTAAACTGCCCTTTTCTACCAAGGTTGTGACTAAAAGAGGTACCCTATGAAAGTGGAAGATATTCGTAAGATGTCCGCAGATGACCTGAAAAAAAATTTGCATGATCTGCGCCAGGAATTGGGTAACCTTTCTTTTCAGCACCGCATCAGGCCCTTGGAAGATACATCTCGACTAAAGAAAATTAGAAAAGACATTGCTAGAATCGAAACCATCAATAAACAAAGCGTCAGCTGAGTTCTTGACAAGAAATTTAGTGCGGATGGTCGAGTTCTAAAAAACATCACTAATTGACTAAATTATGAGTGAAATAAATAAATCTAGAAAGACAAGAACTGGTTCTGTTGTCAGCAACAGAATGGAAAAGAGTGTTGTCGTTCGAGTAGAGCGCAAGGTTCGCCATAAACTTTATGGTAAATTCATGAAAACAAGCGTCAAGTATTTGGCCGACGATCCTGATAACCGCTGCAACATCGGAGACACCGTTTTAATAGAAGAATGTCGCCCGCTCAGCAAAAGGAAAAGATGGCGGGTCATGACGATACTGGAACAGGCGGTGTAATACCGGCCTTTATGTGCCGAGTCGAATTAATCGACTTGTTTCGGATGAGAAATCAGGTGAAATTATGATACAGACAGAAACAGTACTAAATGTTGCCGATAATTCCGGTGCCAAGAAAGTCCTCTGCATCAGGGTTCTTGGCGGCTCCGGCAAACGCTACGCAACGATCGGCGATGTCATAGTCGTGGCCGTGAAAGAAGCTATCCCAAACGCCAAAGTAAAAAAGGGCGATGTCATGAAGGCTGTTATTGTTCGTACAGCGAAAGAAATGAAGCGCATGGACGATACTTGGGTCAGATTTGACGATAATGCGGCAGTTATGCTGGCGACTTCGGGGGAACCTGTTGGGACTCGTATTTTTGGACCGGTCGCTCGAGAATTACGTAACCAGGGGTTCATGAAAATTATATCTTTGGCTCCAGAAGCGCTGTAAGCAATCCGGCCTCTCTTGGCAATAAGATACATTGATTGGATAAAGGTAGAGCAATGAGACAGGGTATGACATACCTGAAGAAAAATGATCAGGTTGAAGTAATTGCCGGTAAAGATAAAGGCCGGGTAGGAAAAGTTCTTCGGGTCCTTCGTGAAGACGACAAGGCCGTGGTTGAGCGTATTAATTTGATTAAGCGACATACCAAGCCGAAAGAGATGAATCAGCAGGGCCAGATTGTGGAAAAGGAAGCACCAATCCACGTTTCCAATCTTCAGCTTATTTGTCCTGAGTGCACCAAGACAGGTCGCATAGGAAAGAAGGTCCTCGATGATGGCAGCAAGGTACGCTATTGCAAAAGTTGTGGCGAATCCATCGAGAGTAAATCATAGATTATCAAATACTGGTACGCTAGGAGTTATACATGGGTACGCTAAAAGATATGTATTTTAATGAGTGTGTTCCTGCACTTACAGAGGAATTTGGTTATACAAACGCAATGCAGATTCCTCAGGTGAAAAAAATTGTTCTCAATATGGGCCTTGGCGAGGCGGTACAAAATCCTAAGATCGTTGAAGGCGCCGCCGAGGAACTGAGCCGGATAGCCGGCCAGAAGGCTATTATTACCAAGGCCAAAAAATCCATCGCCACCTTTAAGCTGCGCGAGGGTATGCCTATCGGCTGCTGCGTCACTCTGCGTGGTGATAAGATGTACGATTTCTTCAGCAAGCTGGTAAATATAGCTCTGCCGCGGGTACGTGACTTTCGCGGGCTGTCGCCAAAAGGCTTTGACCGTCGTGGTAACTACTCGATGGGGGTTCAGGAACAAATTATTTTTCCGGAAATTGATTACGATAAAATAGATAAAATTAAGGGGCTGAACATAACCATAGTGACCACCGCAAAAACTGATAAAGAGGGACTATCTCTTCTCAGGATGCTGGGCATGCCTTTTAAAAAATAATTCATTTCATTATAACAAAATCATTCTAATAGAGATAATCTGGAGGTCGGTTTGGCTAAAAAATCCATAATCGCAAAATCGCAGCGCAAGGCGAAATTCAGTGTACGAAAGTATAACAGATGTCCACTCTGTGGTCGTCCAAGAGCATTCATTAGAAAATTTGGGGTGTGTCGAATTTGCTTCCGTAAACTGGCGCTCGGCGGAGAAATAACCGGTGTCACCAAATCCAGTTGGTAGAATTTCTATCGCAGGATGACCCGTTTACAATTTTGAAATAAGGAGTGTTCGCTATGTCAATGAGCGATCCCCTGGCAGATATGCTGACCAGGATACGAAATGCAGTAATGGCGAAGTTTGAGTCTGTGGAGATGCCAACCTCCACAGTTAAAGTTGATGTTGCGAAAGTTCTCAAGTCCGAAGGCTTCATCGGCAATTATAAAGTTGTCCCCGGCGATAAACAGGATACCTTGAAAATCGATCTGAAATATGGGCCGGACAGGCAATCGGTTATCACCGGTATTAAAAGAGTGAGCAAACCCGGCTTGCGTCAATATGCCAAGGTCGATGCAATCCCGAAGGTGTTGAACGGTTTGGGCATTGCCATTATATCCACTTCCAAAGGTGTTGTGACTGATAAGACAGCCAGGGCACTTAATGCGGGTGGAGAGATCATTTGTGAGGTCTGGTAGACCCGCGGATAACGGAGGAAATTATGTCTCGTATTGGTAAACAACCAATTCCGGTACCCGCAGGGGTGAAAATTGATCTACAGGGTCAACATCTGACGGTCACTGGAGCAAAAGGTACTTTAAAACGTGAAATTAACCAGGATATTGAGGTTCAGATCCAGGATAATGTCATTCAAGTCAATAACCGGGTGGAAAACACCAAGGTCAATGCTTTTCGTGGCCTTACGCGAAGTCTGATCAACAATATGGTGATTGGGGTTGTGGACGGCTTCAAGAAAACTCTCCTGATTGAAGGTGTAGGCTACAAGGCCAACGTCAATGGCTCTACCTTGACGCTGAATGTCGGATATTCCAATCCGGTGGATTTTCAATTGCCAAAGGATGTTAGCGCCACGGTTGAGGGAAATACCAAGATCACTGTGGAATGCATTGATAAGGAACTGCTCGGACTGGTTGCCTCAAGAATACGCCAGGTGAGAAAACCTGAGCCATATAAGGGCAAGGGAATTCGTTACGAAGGTGAACATATCGTTAGAAAGGTCGGCAAAGCCGGTGCCAAGTAATACGTACGGTCGAACAGGTCAATAATAAACTGAATGGTAAATTGCAATGGCTAAGACAAATCCCAAGACTATAGCGAGGGCTAAACGTGTCCGCCGGATAAGGAAGAAAATTTCCGGCACCAGCGAACGGCCGAGGCTTAGAGTCTTTAAAAGTAACAAACATATGTATGCGCAAATTATCGATGACGCTGCCGGGCATACGCTGGTTTCCATGTCCACTATCGATAAAGAATATGCTGCCGGTGACGAGAAAGGAAAAGTTGCCGCAGCGAAAAAAATCGGTGTTGTCCTGGCAACTCGTGCCAAAGCTGCCGGGATCAACAAAGTGATCTTCGACCGTGGCGGTTCAGTGTATCATGGCCGGGTAAAATCGCTTTCTGAGGGTGCTCGGGAAGGTGGTCTCGAATTTTAATGATTTTTATTATAACGGGGGTGTCCCTTGTCTGATTTCAAACGTTCCAAAAGTGCTCCTACTGAGGAACTGATCGAAAAAATAGTATTTATCAACCGCGTTGCCAAGGTAGTTAAAGGTGGCCGGAGGTTTAGCTTCAGTGCTATCATTGTGGTTGGTGATGGAAAAGGCAAAGTTGGCTATGGCCTCGGCAAAGCGAACCAGGTTCCGGATGCGATTCGCAAAGGCATTGAGAAAGCACGCAAGAGTATGTTCGCGGTCTCTTTGACAGAAAGTTCCATCCCCCACCAGGTCGTCGGTAAATTCGGTGCCGGAAAGGTGCTGTTAAAGCCGGCCTCAGATGGTACCGGTCTTATTGCAGGTGGCCCTGTGCGGGCAGTTCTCGAGGCTGCCGGAGTGTCTAATATCCTCACCAAGTGTCTTGGTTCGCATAATCCTCACAATATGGTAAAAGCTACCCTGGATGGTTTAGGGGCACTGCGGTCGGCGCAGAGCATTGCCGATTTACGGGGCAAAACCTTAGAAGAAATTACTGCATAATTACAACAGAACCGGCCTCGGATGTAATCTTGGACGGCATTGTTGGCAAATATTAGATTAAAGAAGGTAGTTACATGGCCGAGACAATTACTTTTACTCTGGTAAAGAGTGGTATTGGCAGTACCAAGAAAATTAATGCGACCTTAATTGGGCTGGGGCTCACTAAAA
The DNA here is from genome assembly GCA_963709745.1 of uncultured delta proteobacterium. Classification (GTDB taxonomy): domain Bacteria; phylum Desulfobacterota; class Desulfobulbia; order Desulfobulbales; family Desulfocapsaceae; genus Desulforhopalus_A. Next base: position 76,248 of record CAVPXN010000011.1, on the reverse strand, counting down.
TGAATAAGACTGTAACAAGAAAAGATACGCCCGAAATGCGCGGTATGCTGCGCAAGGTATCGCATCTTGTACGTATGGAAGAGGTATAGCATGTTATCTTTAGCAAATCTTTCTCCCAAAGCCGGCGCAAGAAAACAGAAAAAACGGTTAGGCCGAGGTCCCGGCAGTGGGCATGGTAAGACTGCAGGACGCGGTCATAAAGGGTTTAAATCCCGTTCCGGTTCTGGTGTTAAACCCGGATTTGAGGGAGGGCAGATGCCATTGCAGCGGCGTTTGCCGAAACGAGGTTTTACCAACACCTTCAAAAAACAGTTTGCTTTAGTATCGCTGAGCCAGCTTAACGGCCTGGAAAGCAATGAGGTCATCAACGTTGACACTCTTGTTGCGGCAGGAATTGTTAAAAAAGGCATGTTTGTTAAAGTGCTCGCTAACGGCGAAGTGACCAAGGCTTTACAAGTTCAGGTAGATAAAGTCAGCAAAACCGCGCAAAATCTCATTGAAGCAGCTGGCGGTACGGTAATTTCAGGGGAAGAAAAAGAGGCGTGAAAACCTTCTTTTCCTGGCATGATAATTTTAGAAAGTAGCATCGCAAATAGGTACTGATAATGAGTGGATTGCAGAGTGCTGCAAATATACCCGAGTTACGAAGGCGTGTGTTGTTTACGCTTATCATGCTCGCCGTCTACCGGATGGGGGTGCAAATCCCTACGCCCGGCATAAACGGCGAAGCACTGGCGGCGTTTTTTAATCAGAATGCCGGCACCCTGTTCGGCATGTTTAATATGTTCTCAGGGGGAGCCTTATCGAATTTTTCTATCTTTGCTCTGGGCATTATGCCCTATATCAGCGCCTCTATTATCATCCAACTGTTAACCGTGGTCATCCCGCAACTTGAGGCGTTAAAAAAAGAAGGCCAGTCCGGGACCAGAAAAATCACCCAATATACTCGTTACGGGACGGTTTTTCTCAGTGTCATTCAGGGAACATTTATCGCCGTTGGTCTCGAAGGAATGACCGGTCCGGGAGGACAGGCTATAGTTCTCGCACCCGGAATCGAGTTTAAACTGATGACCATGCTCACCCTTACCTCCGGCACTGCATTTATCATGTGGCTCGGCGAGCAGATGACTGAAAGGGGAATCGGCAATGGCATCTCACTGATCATCTTTGCTGGTATTGTAGCTCGTGGTCCGGCAGCTATAGTGAACTCAATACAATTGGTCAAAGCCGGGGAGATTTCTCTGTTCTTTGTCCCTTTTCTCATCCTGTTCATGTTGGCGGTAGTCGCTGTTATCGTGTTTTTTGAGACGTCGCAGCGAAGAATTCCAATCCAATATGCGAAAAGGGTTGTCGGTAGAAAGGTATATGGCGGACAGAGTTCGCATCTTCCCCTAAAAATTAATATATCCGGTGTCATTCCACCTATCTTTGCCTCATCGATCATGATGTTTCCGGCGACTATCGGCAGTTTTATCAAGATCGACTGGGTGCAGCGGGCCTCGGCGGCTATGCATCCGGGTACTGTTTATTACTATATTCTTTATGTCGGGATGATAGTTTTCTTCTGTTTCTTCTATACTGCAGTAACTTTTAAACCCGATGATGTGGCGGAAAATCTTAAGAAGAATGGCGGCTTTATTCCGGGTATCCGGCCCGGCAAAAAAACTGCAGAGTTTATTGATAAGGTGCTAACCCGACTTACCGTGGTAGGAGCGATTTATCTCAGCACGGTCTGTGTTCTGCCGACAGTTTTAATATCCCAATTTAATATACCCTTCTTTTTTGGTGGCACGGCCCTGTTGATTGTAGTGGGTGTTGGTATTGATACGATTTCTCAAATTGAATCCCATCTACATATGCGGAACTATGAAGGTTTTATGAAACAGGGTCGGATTAAGGGACGAAGGTAGCGTACGTGACGGCGGCCGATGGTAAAAATCGGAGCAGAAACATCGTCCTTAAAAATGCGGGCGAAATTCTGCTGATGCAGGAGGCCAACCGAATTGTCGCAGAAACCTTGAAGATGCTTGAGGAGGTGCTTACTCCTGGGATTACCACCTGGGAGCTTGACCGCCTAGCCGAGGACTTATGTTTGGCCAGAAAAGCACAGCCAGCCTTTAAGGGATATCGAGGCTTTCCCGGCAGTCTATGCGTTTCCGTCAATGAAGAAGTTGTTCATGGAATTCCATCTAAAAAAAGAAAGCTGCAAAAAGGCGACATCGTTTCTATCGATTTTGGCGTTCTTTATAAAGGGTTCTATGGTGATTCTGCAGTTACGCTCGCTGTTGATAAAGTTTCCGAGCAGATACATCGCCTGTTGGATGTTACCCGAGAAAGTCTACAGAAAGGGATTGACCGGGCTATCGTCGGCAACAGGATAGAAGATATCTCCAAGGCGATACAACGGTATGTTGAAGCAGCCGGATTTTCGGTTGTCCGGCAGTTTGTCGGCCACGGGATCGGCAGTGAGTTACATGAAGCACCGGAAATTCCCAATTTTTATCAGGGAGAGCGGACCGCTAGATTACTTCCGGGTATGGTTCTGGCTATCGAACCGATGGTTAACATGGGAACTTCCAAGGTGAAAGTACTGCGGGATGGGTGGACAGTTATCACCGCTGACAAAAAACCATCCGCCCACTTTGAGCACTCGATAGCCGTAACTGAAAACGGGCCGCTCGTTCTGAGTTCCTTGAAATCGTAGCGGTTCAGAAAAATATTGCTTCTCTTTTGCAAGAGGTTATATTATACTGCTCCGTTTTTAACTGAACTTTGAATTTTCAGGATACTACATGTCAAAAGAAGAAGCAATTGAGGTAGAAGGTACTATTATAGAGCCGTTGCCCAACGCAATGTTTCGCGTTGAATTAGATAATGGTCATAAAGTGCTTGCTCATATCTCTGGAAAAATGCGCATGCATTTTATCAAAATTTTGCCCGGAGACCGGGTAACTATAGAACTTTCTCCCTACGATCTGAGTCGGGGCAGGGTTACGTTTCGGGCAAAAAATGCCAAAAAGAATAAATAGAGAGTTTGTTTATCATGAAAGTACGCGCGTCTGTAAAAAAAATGTGCAGTGATTGTAAGATCTTCAAGCGACACGGTATCGTTCGCGTTTCCTGTAAGATAAAAAAACATAAGCAGAGGCAGGGATAAACAAGTGTTGCCGCTTTTAATTACCTACTTCTTTTAAGGAGATGTACCTTGGCACGTATAGCAGGAATTGACCTTCCCAAAAATAAGCATATGGATCGAGCGTTAACTTACATACACGGTATTGGGTTAACTTCCGCTCGTAAGATTCTTGAAAAAGTCGATCTGCCGTTCACCATGAATAGCGATGATCTGGACGGTGACGATGTAAATCGGATTCGAAAGGTGCTCGAGGATGAGTACGTCGTTGAGGGTGATCGTCGCCGTGAAGTGTCCATGGACATTAAAAGACTGACTGATCTTGGATGTTATCGAGGCCGCCGTCACCGCATGGGTCTACCCTGCCGTGGACAGAAGACCAAGACCAATGCCCGTACCCGTAAAGGACCTCGCCGCAACGCAGGTCGGCGCAAATAATTGAACTCAATACAGGTGTAAGTTATGGCTGTCGCAAAAAAAAGAAAGATAAAAAAGAACATACCCGAGGGTATTGTTTTTATTTATTCTACTTTCAACAATACCATCGTTACCATTTCTGATAAACAGGGTAACGTTGTCTCCTGGTGCAGTGCCGGTGTCCTTGGTTTCAAAGGTTCACGGAAGAGTACACCCTTTGCTGCGCAAAACGCTTTAACGGATGCGGCAAAAAAAGCAGCTGATGTGGGAATGCGCAAGGTAGAAGTAAAAGTTAAAGGACCAGGGCCGGGGAGGGAAGCAGCTCTGCGTGCTCTCATTACCACCGGATTTGAAGTCAGTCGTATCTACGATGTCACTCCAATTCCGCATAATGGATGTAAACCTCCAAAACGCCGTCGCGTATAGCGGCACAGACTATTTACACACTTGTTGAAAGAGAATCTAACCCCTGCGGGGTTAAGCGGGATAAGAACCTTGGTGGATTTACTCAGATGATGATCAGAATCCTCAGGTACCAAAGATAATGGAGGCCTAAGTTGGCTAGAAATATTGGCGCTGCATGCCGTCGATGCAGAAGAGAAAATTTAAAATTGTACCTCAAAGGTGATCGTTGCTATTCTGATAAATGTTCTTTTGAAAGAAGAGCGTTTGGACCAGGGCAACATGGACAGGCAAGGTTTAAAAAATTATCCGATTATGCCATCCAGCTGCGGGAAAAACAGAAAGTGAAAAGCATGTACGGGATGCTTGAAGGCCAGTTCCGTCTGTCATTTAAAAAGGCCGATGCGCAGAAGGGTGTTACCGGTGAAAATCTTCTGGTAATGATCGAGAGGCGTTTGGATAATACCATTTTTCGCGCCGGTTTTGCCTCTTCCAGAAAGCAGGCTCGACAATTTGTCCGCCACAATCATATTCGGATCAACGAACAAAAGGTTAATATCCCATCTTTTCTGGTATCGCCCGGTGATGTGATCACGGTCAAAGAAAAAAGCCGCGCCAATGGCGCGATTAATGAAAATCTGGAAGCGGTAATTCGACGCGGAATTCCCACCTGGCTTGAGCTTGATAAAGATAATTATAAAGCAACCGTTAAGGCACTGCCAAATCGCGAGGAATTGACGTTGCCTATTCAGGAAAGACTGATCGTCGAGCTGTACTCCAAGTAGTGGGGCCTGGATGGATGGTATGCATCTTTTAGCGGATGTCTGCCATGCCGGAAAGAATACTATTTTGATACCCAAAAAGGAGTCAGCGCCTTGGCGCCGGCTCTTTTTGGCGCTCCTGTTAAGGGGCTTCAGTACTGTATAATTGTTGTTTAATCGACAATAATTGGCCAGATACTCATCAGGCACACACAACTACGTTAGTAGAAACGTTAGAGAAGGAAACTATGACTCAAGTTGCCGAGGAAAAAATACCGTTTCACAGAAATTGGCACGAGCTGATAAAACCTGAGAAATTAGAGGTTGACCGGGAAAAATATACCGATATCTATGGCAAATTCATCTGTCAGCCCCTCGAGAGAGGCTTCGCTACTACCATAGGAAACTCATTGCGGCGGATATTATTGTCTTCCATTCAGGGGGCGGCAATTACTTCGGTGAAAATCGAGGGGGCACTGCACGAGTTTACCTCCATGAAAGACATCATGGAAGACGTCAGTGAGATCATCCTGAACCTCAAACAGGTACGGATCAAGCTCCATTCCGCGGACTCACAAAAAATTACTGTCGAAAAAAATGGGCCCTGCGTAGTCACTGCCGGAGACATCAGCGAATCAGGCTTCGTCGAAGTGATGAACAAGGAGCAGGTTATCTGTACCCTGACCGGGCCCACGACATTTCATGCGGAAATGACCGTTGAGTGGGGTAAAGGATATCAACCGGCCGAGAGGATGGATAAGGAAAACCTGTCGATTGGCCAGATTCCTATAGACGCGATCTTTACTCCAGTCAAAAAAATACAATACAGCACCTCGCAGGCTCGAGTGGGCCAGCAGACGGATTATGATAAATTGATAATCGAGATCGAAACCGATGGCAGTCTGCGGCCGGAAAATGCCCTGGCCTTTGCCGCCAAGATTCTCAAGGAACAGCTGACGATCTTTATCAATTTTGACGAAGAAGATGCTGAGCCCGAGGTAGTGGAAGATAGTGGGAAAGACAGCGAGCCATTGAATCCTTACCTCGACAAACCGGTGGAAGATCTGGAGCTTTCCGTTCGTTCTGCGAACTGCCTGAAGAATGCCGATATTAATTATATTGGTGATCTTGCCCAGAAAACCGATCAGGAGATGTTGAAAACGAAAAATTTCGGACGTAAGTCGCTTAATGAAATAAAAGCACTTCTGGCCGAAATGGATCTTACCCTGGGGATGAATTTCGAGAACTGGGTTCCTCCGCATCAGCGGACTGAAAAAGAAGAAGGGCAGTAAAAAGTGCCCCAAACAAAAGTTACCAAATCTGTTACCATATCAGGTTTCAAGCTGTAGCTAAGGATAGAGAAATGAGACATAAATTATCAGGTAGAAGATTAGGACGGACCACATCGCATCGGATGGCAATGTTCAGAAATATGGCCACTTCTCTTTTCGAGCATGAACGAATTGTCACCACGGCTGAAAAAGCCAAAGAATTACGTCCTATTGCCGAGAAGATGATCACCCTCGCCAAAAAGAACGATTTGCATGCCAGGAGGCAGGCCCTGTCTTTCATCAGAAGTAAAGATGTCGTCGAGAAGCTATTTACCGACATTAAGGACAAATTCTCCGATCGCAAAGGGGGCTATACCCGCATCCTGAAAACCGGCGTCAGAAAGGGCGACTCTGCCGGGATGGCGATTATTGAACTGGTCGGCTATGAAGAAATTATCGAGGCACCGAAGGAAAAAAGCTGAAGTGCCAATCTTATGTAAGTTAAAGCTGGTTGGGGCAATCGCTCCAGCCGGCTTTTTTTTTGCCGGTTGGCCCAGGCTCACGTAGCTTTTGGAGGTGATACTTGGATAAACTTGAAAAAAAATTCCCCAAAGGGATGATTCCGCTTGGCGACAAGACTTTTCAATTTTCATGTCATCCCGGGGTTGCTTGTTTTACCGTTTGCTGTCGAAATGTCGATTTGATCCTGTATCCATACGACATTATTTGCTTAAAACAAGCTCTTCGGATCGATTCGGAAAAATTTCTGCGCAGCTATACTTTTCTTGCCAAAGGGGACAATCCTTTTTTCCCTAGTGTTAAGCTGAAGCTCACTGACGATCTGCATAAGGCTTGCCCATTTCTTAAGAGCACCGGCTGCACGGTGTATAATGATCGTCCTTCCGCATGCCGAACATATCCCCTGGAAAGAGCCGTTGACCGATCTAACAATGGAGGCACGGTCGATGAATATTATTTTTTGACCAACCACGCTTACTGTCTTGGTCATCGTGAAGATTGTGCCTGGACGGTCCGCCGCTGGGTACGGAACCAGCGGCTGGTCGAGCATAATGTGATGAATGAGTTATGGGCGGAAATTGATACCGTGTTTCGCCTTAATCCCTGGCGTGGTGAAGGCGCAGGTGGAGAAAAACAGCAGCTGGCCTTTATGGTCTGTTACCATATTGATGGCTTTCGACGCTATGCCGCAAACCATAAGCTCCTGCAGCAATTCAAGCTCGATAAGGATTTTAAGAAGCGAATAGCCAAAGAAGATGGGGAATTGCTTAAATTTGGTCTGCAATGGCTGAGGCTTATCCTTACCGGAAAATCGTCTCTTGTTGGTAAGTGATATCATCTTGCAATTTTTCATCCAGGAGTTGCAAAATTTGTCAAGTCATGGTAGACAATAACGTTGTCCTTTTTATTTTTTAGACGGTAAACGAGTACCATTTATTTCTGATCAGGCGGGTGTAGCAATCCCCGTCTACAACACACATCTTCGCTCACAACTGGTGTCGGAGAGCAGTCTGGAGCTGTTCACGATTACAGAAGGTGGAGGAAAAACCAGAAACGGAGAAAATTATGGCAAGTGCGACAGTAAAAGACATGCTGAAAGCCGGTGTCCACTTCGGACATCAGACCAGGCGTTGGAATCCCAAGATGAAGCCCTATATCTATGGGCCGCGCAATGGGATATATATTATTAACCTGGATGTTACCAAACGTCTCTTTGACAAGGCATGCGATTTTATTACCGATCAAGTGAAAAAAGGCGGTTCGGTCCTTTTTGTCGGAACCAAGCGCCAAGCCCAGGCGATTATCAGTGATGAAGCCAAACGGGCGGGGATGTTCTATGTTGATCATCGCTGGCTGGGCGGGATGTTGACGAACTTTCAGACCATCAAGAACAGTATCGATCGGCTGAAGTCGATTGAATCAATGCAGGCCGACGGCTCCATCAATCGATTCCCCAAAAAGGAGATTCTTCTGATGGAAAAGGAGCGCATCAAGCTCGAACGAAACGTCGGAGGTATCAAGAATATGCGTTCTTTACCGACGGTAATGTTTGTCGTCGATCCCCGCAAAGAAACGATTGCCGTCAGTGAGGCTAATAAGCTTGGGATTCCGGTTGTGGCAATGGCCGACACCAACTGTGATCCTGACAATCTTGATTTTGTCATTCCCGGCAATGACGACGCTATTCGATCAATCCGCCTTATTAGTCTTCATGTCGCCGAAGCGATATTGACCGGACAGGCGCTTCGTGACGGAGAAGATGCCTCGGAAGAGGCCATCGCGGCCTCAATGGGCGAGATCGACAAGGAAAGCGCTGCTGCTTTAGCCGATGAATCCGACGATGACGGAGTCGACGACGAAGCGTGATTTTGTCCAGGGTTCAGTGGGCTGGGCTCTAAGTAAAAGCAAGAGTGAAGAAGGGGCTGTCTTGTGACTGCCCCTTTTTCGTATGTACATGTTTAGAATAATTTTCACTACCGACCCTCCGGCTGGAAGTGAAAAAATATAACTCTTTAGAGAAACACTAAAAGGAGATTTACCATGGCGATTACTAGTAAGATGGTAAAGGATCTGCGCGATAAAACACAAGCGGGCATGATGGATTGCAAAAAGGCCCTGGAAAAAACCGATGGCGATATGGAAAAAGCGGTCGATTTGTTGCGTCAGAAAGGATTGGCTGTAGCCGCAAAAAGAGCCGGTCGGGCGACGAGTGAAGGTGTTATTGAAACGTATATTCATGCCGGCGGTAAGCTTGGGGTGATGGTTGAGCTTGGTTGCGAGACTGATTTTGTGGCAAAAAATGATGATTTTCGTGAATTTGCTCGGGATCTGGCAATGCATATCGCCGCGACCAATCCAATTTCGGTCAGCAGGGATGAGGTTCCCGAGGCGGTGATTGCCCGGGAAAAAGAAATCTATGTGCAGCAGGCACTGGAATCAGGAAAACCTGAGGCTATTATTGAAAAAATGGTCTCCGGCAAGGTGGAAAAATTTCTCGCCGACATCGTTCTTCTGGAACAGAAGTTTGTCAAAAACCAGGATCTGTCAATACAGGATATTCTCAACGAACTGGTGGGACGGATAGGTGAGAATATCTCAATTAAAAAATTTGCCCGTTTTCAGGTAGGTGTAGAATAGTCACACGATAGTATTTCCTCCGGCAGGTGGTCCTTTCGCTGATTGCCTGCCCGAACCAGTCTTCATATCGATAAATTTCTTATCCGGAAAATACTATGACCACAATATTACAGTACCGAAGAATACTGCTGAAGTTGAGTGGTGAGGCGCTGATGGGCAACGATGCTTATGGCATCAATACCAACGTACTGGCGTTTGTTGCGGCTGAAGTTAAAGAATTAGTGAAGACTGGTGTTGAGCTTGGTTTGGTGATAGGTGCCGGGAATATTTTCCGGGGCGTCGCCGGAGCGAGCAAAGGCATGGATCGGACAACAGCCGACAATATGGGAATGCTGGCCACGGTCATGAACAGTCTGGCCATGCAGGACGCCCTGGAAAGGGCAGGGGTCATAACTCGGGTCATGTCGGCGATCCCCATGCAATCTGTTTCCGAACCGTACATACGACGCCGAGCAACCAGGCATCTGGAAAAAGGCCGAGTGGTGATTTTTGCCGCCGGTACCGGAAATCCCTATTTTACCACCGATTCAGCGGGGGTGCTGCGGGCTCTGGAGATTGACGCCGATCTTGTTATTAAAGCAACCAAGGTTGATGGGGTCTACGATAAGGACCCGGTACTTCATCCCGAGGCCGTTAAATTTGATCGGCTTACCTATGATGATGTCCTGCGCAAAGGTCTACGGGTTATGGATGCGGCCGGAATCTCTTTGGCCAGGGAAGACAAGCTGCCGATCATGGTTTTGGATATGTCGGTAGCCGGGAACATACAACGTGCCGCCATGGGTGAAAATGTCGGCACGCTGATAACATCATAGAATCTGATCGAACAACTGATCGAACAAATGTTCTAAACCAGAGGTGAAATCATGAATGAAGTGATCCTGGAATCGTCCGATAAGATGGAAAAAAGTGTTGATGCATTTAAACATGAGTTGGCTAAAATCCGTACTGGTAGGGCGTCTTTGTCCATTCTCGATGGGATACACGTTGATGCCTACGGCAGTTCCATGCCGCTCAATCAGGTGGGAACGATCACCATTCCGGAGAGCAGACTGATTGTTATTCAACCATGGGATCCACAGATGCTGCCGGCGATTGAAAAAGCCATTCAAAAATCGGGAATCGGTCTTAATCCTATAGGCGATGGGAAGGTTATCCGTCTCAATATTCCCCAGCTGACCGAGGAACGCCGTAAGGAGTTGGTGAAACTGGTCAGGAAGTTTGCTGAGGAATTTCGGGTGGCCATTCGCAATGTTCGTCGCGACGCCATCGAGACACTCAAGAAGCAAAAAAAAGATAAGGAAATTTCCGAGGATGATCTGTTTAAATTCCAGGACGAGGTCCAGAGCGAAACAGACTTGTACATAAAGGAAATCGATGACGTAACCGCGCATAAAGAAAAAGAAGTGATGGAAGTTTGATCTCTCGCTTCTTCTTGCCTTCAAGTCTGTCAAACAGTTCAATCCAGGTCCTATGTCCACCCATCGCCCAATTGATAAAGATCGTCTGCCGCGTCATGTTGCCATTATTATGGATGGCAATGGCCGATGGGCGCAGAGAAAAAAACAACCCCGTTTGTTTGGCCACCGAGCCGGTGCCGAGTCGGTCCGGGAGGTAGTTGAAAGCGCACGGGAAATCGGCATCGAGTATCTCACCCTCTATGCCTTTTCGTCGGAAAACTGGGGTCGACCTGCTCAGGAAGTGACCGGCTTAATGAGCATTCTCAAAAAATATTTGGAAACAGAACTGCCCCGGATGCAGAAGAACAACGTCCGCCTTATGTCCATAGGCGATCGGCAGCGCTTACCTGATGTGGTGCGGGAGGCTTTGGAGCGAGGGATCAGAGAGACTGCCGGCAACACCAAGCTCACCTTGAATCTGGCGCTCAGCTACGGCAGTCGTGATGAAATTATCCGCGCGGTTAAAAATATTGGTGAGTTGTGTGTGCAGGGGGTTCTTAGCCCCGAACAGATCTCCGATCAGACGGTTACTGAAAATCTTGATACCCGTCTTCTGCCGGACCCGGATCTGTTGATACGAACCGGCGGGGAAGCCCGGCTGTCTAATTTTTTGCTCTGGCAGTTATCCTATGCTGAGATATATTTTACCGAAACCATGTGGCCGGATTTTCGCAAAAAGGCTTTCCTGCAGGCGCTCGCCGAGTACCAGTCTCGGGAGAGACGGTTCGGCCGCACCGGGGAACAGCTGCATTCGGTATAGACTATGAACCGTATTGTCCCTGGTTTGTGCATTGCTGGTTTCTGGCTTCTCCTGCTGCTCAAAGGATCGATCCAACTGTTTTGTCTGGTGATCATTGTGCTCGTCCTGGTTGCCGCCTGGGAATATGTGAGGATGGCTGATGGCCGGCAGATATCGTTGCCGGAGCGTGCACTTATGCTTTTTATTCTGGGAATGCCGGTTATTATAACCTGTGTGCAGCCAAACCCGGGTGCTCTCTTAGGCGCGTTGCTCTGCTCTTTTTTTGCCTTGAGCTGCTATTTCATCTTCCGTTACCAACATCTTGTCGACAGTTACAATCTCTTTTGCCGCCTTGGCTTTGGATTACTTTACGTGGGCGTACTCGGTGCGCACCTTGTCCTGCTGCGCTTTCTCCCCGAAGGCGGCAACTGGCTGATAATAGCTTCGGCTATAACTGCCTGCTCTGATACCGGCGCCTATTTTGTCGGCAAATCTTTTGGCAAGAGAAAACTCTGTCCGCATATCAGCCCCAATAAAACCGTCGAAGGAGCTGTCGGCGGAATTTTGTGTGGTCTTTTCGGCGCGGTTTTATTTGCCGCCATGCTGCTGCCGACAGTTAACTGGTTATTTCTTGTCGGCGCGGCGATACTTCTTGCCGGCGCAGGAATTTTCGGGGATCTCACCGAATCAATAATTAAAAGAGGGACGGCCACCAAGGATTCCGGCAGCTGTCTGGCCGGGCACGGCGGGGTGCTGGATCGGGTCGACTCGCTGTTGTTTGGCTGTCCGATACTCTATTACCTTCTTGTTCTGTCGGTGCCCTGATGCGGTATATATCTTTATTGGGAGCGACCGGCTCGATCGGCATGAACGTGCTGGATGTCGTTCGGCAGTTTCCCGAGCGTTATAAGGTAGTGGCCATGGCTGCCGCAACGAATGTGGTACGACTTGCCAATCAGGTAAAGGAGTTTTGCCCGGAATTGATTTCTGTAGGCGATGAACAGCGGGCACACGCACTGCAACGGCTTCTGCCTAAGGTGTTTCACGATCGAATCGTTTATGGCCCCGAAGGCAATATCCTTGTTGCGGCCTTTGCCTCTGCTGATCTGACCCTGTCGGCTATTGTCGGTGCGGCCGGACTGCTGCCGACTCTAGCGGCAATTGAAGCCGGCAAGGATATCGGTCTCGCCAATAAAGAAACCCTGGTCATGGCTGGGGCAATAGTGATGGGCGCAGTTGCTCACAAAGGCGTCAAACTGTTGCCGGTCGATTCCGAACATTCGGCTATCTTTCAGGCCCTGGAAGCAGGCCGCCGGCGGGATCTGCGAAAAATTATTCTCACCGCCTCCGGTGGCCCTTTTCGCGGGATGAATGTTGAGCAGCTGCAGCATGTTTCAAGAGAACAGGCCCTGCAGCATCCCAACTGGAGTATGGGGCAAAAAATTTCTATTGATTCAGCAACCTTGATGAACAAAGGGCTGGAGGTGATCGAGGCGAGGTGGCTTTTTGCTGTCGCCAGGGAGACAATTGAGGTGGTGGTTCATCCGCAGTCGATCGTTCATTCCCTGGTAGAATATCAGGATGGTTCGGTGCTGGCACAGCTTGGTATTCCCGATATGCGCATTCCCATCTCCTATGCCTTGTCCTATCCCGCCAGGCTGCCGCTGCAGCTTACGCCGCTCAATCTTGCCCAGTGCGGTCAGCTGGAGTTCCTCGAACCCGATTACGTCAGTTTTCCAGCCTTGAAACTGGCATTTTCAGCACTTGATAGTGGGGGGGTGCTGCCGGCGGTATTAAATAGCGCTAATGAAGTGGCTGTTGCCGCATTTCTTGACTTGAAGATAACTTTTCCACAAATAGCGGAGACAGTTGCTCGAACAATGGATATTGTACATGAGGGCAGTGAGCATATTCTCGACGATATTCTGGCAGCGGATGGCGCCGCCAGACGGGAAGCCCATAAAGTTATCGAGAAAATCCATTGATTTTTAATCTCTACCTGCTTTTGCACTATGACTACTCTTTTTTCCTTTATTCTGGTTCTCGGCCTGCTCATCTTTGTTCATGAGCTGGGTCATTTTCTCTTTGCCAAATTATTTGGTGTTCGGGTACTGAAATTTTCTCTCGGCTTTGGTCCAAAAATTGCCGGCAAGGTGATCGGGGAAACCGAATATGTTATTTCCGCCTTTCCGCTCGGCGGCTTCGTCAAGATGTTCGGCGAAAACCCGGACGAACAGAAGATAGCCCCCGAGGACAAGGATCGGTCCTTTATCCATAAACCGGTTTGGCAACGATTTATGGTGGTTCTGGCCGGGCCGCTCTTCAACCTTGTCTTTGCCATCGTGCTCTTTTTTCTGGTCTTCACCTTTGTTGGTATTCCGACTTCTGTTGATACGACCCGCATCGGCAAAGTCAATGATAACTCTCCGGCGGCAATGGCCGGGGTGCAGAAAGACGATGTGATAGTCTCCATCGACAACAAAGAAATGCTTGGCTGGATGGATGTGCTGGAGGCGGTGAAAAACAGTCAGGGCAAAGCCATTCGGATGATTGTTTCGCGGGGGAACGAAAATTTACCGCTGGAGCTGGTACCGGCTATTGACAGCGTTAAGAATGTATTCGGTGAAGAAGTCGAACAGCGTTATATGATCGGGATAATGAAGTCCGATGAGCTCACCTATGAAAAAAGCAGTATTTGGGGGGCATTCACCACTGCCTGCCAGCAGACATGGATGTACATCTCACTGACCGTCATGGGCTTTGTCAAAATCATTCAGCAGGTCGTCCCGGCCTCGGAGATAGGCGGTCCTATTCTGATCGCGCAGATCGCCGGAGAACAGATGAAGGCCGGGTGGATGAATCTGATTTATTTTATGAGTCTGCTTAGTGTCAATCTGGGTATTCTCAACCTTCTGCCCATCCCGGTTCTGGATGGGGGTCATCTGGTCTTTTTGACGATCGAAGGCCTCAGGCGAAAACCGATGAACGAACGGGCGCAGATTGTCGCCCAGCAGGTCGGCATCGGTCTTCTCGGTTCGTTGATGATCTTTGTCTTTTATAACGATATCGTCAGGCTCTTTCATTGATAGCTCATCCAATGATACTGTCGATGGATACGGCGACGCCGTGCAGTGCAGTTGCCTTAACCTCCGGAACCCGAAAGGACGGCAGCGTACTGGCATCTCTCAGCCTCAGCGGCAATGTGACTCACTCCCGCCGCCTCCTGAAGGCAGTGGACTATCTACTGCGGGAGGCCGGGATTTCCTGGCCGCAGATTGATGGCATCGGGGTGAGTCTGGGACCTGGCAGCTTCACCGGCCTGAGGATCGGCATGGCGACCGCCAAGGGTCTGGCGGCAGCCGCCGGCAAAGCTCTCATCGGTATCTCAAGCCTTGATTCGCTGGCGGCAAAATGTTCAACTTCCCGACTTATCTGTGCGGTGGTCGACGCGCGAAAAAAAGAGGTGTATACCGCATTGTATCGTTGCGCAAGTGACGGTTTGGCCGAGCGTATAAGTGATATCGCCGCGGTCGCCCCGGAAAAACTCGGTGATCTCATAACCGAACCGGTGCTGCTGATTGGTGACGGCGCGGTTTTGTACGCAGATCTTATGAAAGAAATGCTCGGGGATCTGGTGCTTTTTGCGCCGGCTATGCTGCATGAACTTTCCGCCGCATCGCTTGGGATGCTTGCCGGGGAAAAACTTTTTGCCGGTGAGGTGCTGGATGTGGCGGAAGCGGTCCCCCTGTATATTCGCAGCTCCGATGCGGAGCTTAACCTGGCCCAGAAAAAAAACAATGGCGCCGGACGCATAGCGACATGATCAACAGAAGAAAAACGCGACAGATCAGAATCGGCAGGGTCGCGATTGGTGGGGACAGCTGCGTCAGTGTGCAGTCGATGACCAACACCGACACTAAGGATGTGCAGGCAACGGTTGCGCAGATTGGTCGTCTGCAGGCTGCGGGATGTGATATTGTTCGGGTGGCGGTCCTGGACCAGGAGGCGGCTGTCGCTCTTTCTGCTATTCAGGATGGGATTACCATTCCTTTGATTGCCGACATCCATTTTGACTATCGTCTGGCTATCGCCGCCATGGAAAACGGTGCCGATGGCATCAGGATTAATCCTGGTAATCTGGGTGGGGAAGAAAAAATAGCCCTGGTCGTTGCAGCAGCAAAGCAGCACGGGGTGTCGATCAGAGTCGGTGTGAACAGTGGGTCGATAGAAAAAGATCTGCTGACCAAGCATGGATATCCAACGGCTGCCAATACCGCTGCCCTGATAGAAAGCGCCATGCGCAATGTCCGCTTGGTTGAAAAATACGGCCATTACGAAATAAAAATATCGATCAAATCTGCGGATGTACTGACCACGGTCAATGCGTATCAGCAACTTTCCGCGATCACCGATTACCCGCTGCATCTTGGGGTTACCGAGGCCGGTGGCTTGATAGCAGGGACCGTCAAGTCAAGTGTTGCTCTCGGTATTCTCTTAAACCAGGGTATCGGCGATACCTTTCGCATCTCGCTCACCCGCGATCCGGTCGAAGAGGTGCGGGTTGGCTTCGAACTGTTACGCGCCCTGAAAATAAGGGAACGGGGGCCGGAGTTGATTTCGTGTCCCACCTGCGGACGTACCCAGATTGATCTGTTCAGTCTTGCCGAGGAGGTCGAACGTTATATTCAGACCATGGAGACGCCGCTGAAAATAGCGGTGATGGGCTGTGTTGTCAACGGTCCCGGGGAAGCAAAGCAGGCAGATATCGGGGTGGCCGGCGGCAACGGAGTTGGCATAATTTTCAAAAAAGGGAAAATTTGGCAGAAGGTCGATGAAGATAAACTGCTCGAAATCTTTATGGCCGAATTGAAAAAAATGGAAGAAGAGGGACGAAAAAAATAATATGCGCTATTCTCAGTCACTGCTACCCACTTTAAAAGAAACACCCGCCGAAGCCGAAGTCGTCAGCCATCGCCTGATGCTCCGGGCCGGATTTATCCGCAAACTGACCGCCGGCGTTTACACCTACATGCCGATCGGCCTGGCCGCCATCCGCAAAGTGGAAAATATTGTTCGCGAGGAGATGAACCGGACTGGTGCCCAGGAGCTGCTCATGCCCATGGTCCAGCCTGCCGATTTATGGATTGAGACCGGACGCTATGAAAAATATGGCCCGGAGTTGCTGCGCTTCCGGGACCGTCATGACCGGGAATGTTGTCTTGGGCCGACCCATGAGGAGGTCATTACCGATATCGCCCGTAAGGAACTGCACTCGTATCGCAATCTGCCTATTAATCTGTATCAAATCCAAACCAAGTTCCGCGACGAGATCCGCCCGCGTTTTGGTCTGATGCGGGGACGCGAGTTCATCATGAAAGACGCCTATTCCTTTGATGTAAGTGATGAGGCTGCGAGTCTTTCCTACCAGAAAATGTATGACGCCTACAAGCGGATCTTTATCCGGTGCGGGCTTTCCTTTCGGGCCGTCCAGGCCGATTCCGGCGCAATCGGCGGCAGCTTTTCCCATGAATTCATGGTGCTGGCCGATACCGGGGAAGATACTATTGTTATCTGCAATAATTGTGAATACGCCGCCAATATGGAGAAAGCGGTGGTCAAGCTGATGCCTGGCACGCAGTCTGCACCCCTTCTACCAATGGCAAAAATTGAGACCCCCGGCAAGCGCAAGGTAGAGAGCGTCTGTGAATTTTTGGGCATTGAGCCGACCCAGCTGGTAAAAACCCTGGTGTTTAAGGTAGATGGTCAGCCGCTTGCGGTGCTGGTTCGTGGCGATCGGGAAGTTGAAGAGGTAAAGCTGAAAAACCTGCTTGGCGCAACTGACATACAAATAGCCGAGGAGCAGGAGGTTTTTGATGCCACCGGAGTGCCCACCGGGTATCTCGGGCCGGTGGGGATTGCATTACGTATCGTCGCCGATCAGGAAGTTGCCGCCATGCACAATTTTTACGTTGGTGGTAATGAGAAAAACATGCACCTCAAAAACATCAATTTGGGGCGCGATTTTCAGGTGGAAGCGGTGGCCGACCTGCGGCAGATCACCACTGACGATCCTTGTCCCGAATGCGGCGGTAAACTGGCAACGACCGAAGGTATTGAGGTTGGTCATGTCTTTAAACTGGGGACCGGCTATTCCGAATCGATGAACGCTACCTTCCAGGATAAGGACGGCCAGAGCAAGCACTTCGTTATGGGCTGCTACGGTATCGGCGTCAGTCGGATTGTCGCCGCTGCCATCGAACAGAATCATGACGATAAGGGGATTATATTCCCCGTCCCCCTGGCGCCTTTTACTGTTATTATTGTCAATCTTGGCGGCAGTGATGAGAACATCAATTCGGCCGCCGAAAAACTCTATCAGGATCTGTTGGCGGCGGGGCTGGAAGTGCTGCTCGACGACCGGGATGAACGACCGGGTTTTAAATTCAAAGATGCCGATCTCTTAGGGATTCCCTATCGCGTGACTGTCGGCAAAAGCTTTGTCGAAAACGGCACGATGGAGATAAAACATCGCCGGGATGGCATTATCGAAGAGTTGAGCCCGGAAGAAACGGTGCGACGTCTACAGACCGCCATTTCCGCCCAACTGAGAAAATAACCAAGTTGTTGTTCATGACCAATCCATCCACAGTAAACCCCAATGGGCTGAAAATTCTTGCGGCCAATTATCTGCATGGTGTCGATCTCACGCCGATCGATAAGGCCTGGGAGATTGTTGCCCGGGTCCATAAAGGGCAGCGGCACTTTTCCGGGGAGCTGTATATCATCCATTTGCTGGAGGTCGCATCCATGCTGGCTTCCATGCATCTGGATCTGGACACTATCCTGGCCGGTCTGCTGCACGGAGTTTTAAAAGAAGGGGTGAGCGTCAAGGATCTCACCGACACCTTCGGCAAGGATGTGGCGGGTATTGTCGAAGGCTCGACCAAGATAACTAAAGTCACCTATAACAGCAAACTGGTCAGTCAGGCGGACAACCTGCGGAAAATGCTGCTGGCGATCGCTACCGATATCCGTGTGTTGCTGGTCAAGCTGGTTGACCGACTGCTCGATATGTTTCTGCTCGATATGGTCGATCGAGAACAGCAGCTGGACATGGCCAGGGAGACCATGGATGTCTACGCGCCTCTGGCCAGCCGGCTGGGCATTGACTGGCTCAAGCGTGAGCTTGAGGATCATTCCTTTAAATTTTTATACCCTGAAGAACATTATAACCTTTCGCATACCCTGGAGAGCTCGCTGGACGAACGGCAACGCTATGTCGATGAAGTTCTCACCATCCTCCATGAAAAGTTGGCGGAGAGTAATATTACGCCTCTGCGTATTATCGGCCGCCCCAAGCACCTCTACTCCATCTACAAGAAACTTATTGCCCAGAATATTCCTCTTGACCGAGTATACGATATGGTCGCTTTTCGGATCATCGTCGATACGGTGAATGAGTGCTATGAGGCACTAGGCACCATTCATGCCAACTGGTCGCCGGTGCCCGGCCGGATCAAAGATTTCATCTCGGTCCCCAAGGCTAATAATTACCAGTCGATGCACACTACGGTGGTTGGTCCACGCGATCATTTTATCGAAATCCAGATTCGTACCGATCAGATGGACCGCGTGGCGCAGGAAGGCGTGGCAGCGCATTGGGCCTATAAAGAGGGACAAAAGGTCAACAAAAATGATGTCAAACTTTTTCGAGAACTGAAAAAACTTGTCACCTCTCTGCAGGAAGTTGAAGATCCGCGGGAGTTTCTCGATAGCCTTATCGGCGAGTTATACGATGCTGAGGTGTATGCCCTGACGCCGACTGGGGAGGTCAAGGAATTTCCCTTGGGCAGCTGTCCCCTTGATTTTGCCTATTCCATCCATACCGAAGTTGGCGATCATTGTGTGTCGGCAAAGGTCAATGGTCGCCAGGTACCGCTAAAATACCAGTTGCAGAATGGCGACATTGTCGAGATTGTCACTTCTCCTACCCAGGTTCCGCGGCGGGGATGGCTGGATCTGGTCAAGACCAGCCGGGCGAGGACTAGGATACGGTCCTGGCTGCGCCGTGAAGAAAAAGAAAAAGCCTTAAAACTTGGCCGGGAAATATGTGAAAAAGAGATAAAAAAACATGACACTTCTCTGAAAAAGATCATTAAAAGCGGGCATATTCGTCTCATCCTCAAACAGCTGCACTGCAACTCGCTTGATGAACTGCTAATCAAAGTCGGCAGTGGAGTGATTACCGTGCAGAACCTTATCAAAGGACTCCAACCGCCCGAACTCCGCCGCGACAATGAGCCCATTGTTGTTGATCTGCCGCCGGAAGAACTGGCCAGTCGGATGGTGAGCCAGCATGTCAGCGAAGACGGCAAAGATATATCCGGGGTGACAATTGACGGTATCGACGGCATGCTGGTCAAGGTCAGCCAATGTTGCCGTCCAGTGCCCGGAGATCCGATAGTCGGCTTTATCACCATGGGTCGCGGGGTTTCGGTGCATAAAGCGAATTGCCATAATCTGCTGAGCTCCGATCCCAAACGGTGGATAGAGGTGTCCTGGTCCGGTATTGCCGAAAAAACCTTTAAAGTCGGCATTCATGTCAGCGCAGAAAACAAACGAGGTATTTTTTCCGAAATAAGCGGGGCCATCACGCTGGACAATGCTAATATTGTCGATGTGTCGGCGCATACCACCCAGACGGATCAAGCCGATATGACCATCTCGCTGGAGGTGGAAAATCTTAATCATCTTAATATCCTGATACAGCACCTCCGGCAGCTCCCGGCGGTTATCAATGTGCGTCGGCTGTAGTGGCGGAAAAATGGTGGTAAGAGGATGGAGATAGTCTGTGAGGTCTGTGGCAATGCCCAGACAACGGCCGGTCTTACCTGCCCCTTTTGCGGCAGCAAGGCTGATGCTGCAAAATTTAAAACATCAACAGGTTTTATCCATAAAACCATTAATCTCGAGGCGGGACGGCCGGCGGTGGATATTGCTCTGACACGACTGCAGGAGGTCCTTGAGGATTCGGTCAGAAATAAAATCAACGTGCTCACTCTAATCCATGGCTATGGCTCATCCGGCAAAGGTGGAGTGATTCGCACCGAATGCAGAAAAATGCTGGATTTTTTTAAGGCCAAAGGGGTGATCAGTAATTACATTGCCGGTGAGAATTTTTCCAGACGATCCGGACTGGTCAAATCTCTTATCCGGCGATATCCACAGCTTGGTACCGATCGACATTTGAACAAAGGCAATCGCGGCATTACTCTGGTACTTTTTATGTATTGCTTACTGGTTTTGCCGGCGCTGCTTGTGACCTATAACGCGACTTTATGGTCGTAAAATGCAATAAAACACAAAACTTCTAAGGAGGAGTTTCTAATGAAAAAATACTTGGCTTCGGCAGTTCTTGGACTGTGTATGACCTTGCCTGCCGTGTCTCAATCTGCACCCCCAGCCAGTTTTCAAGAAAAGATCAGCTACAGCATGGGTTTTGAGGTGGGTAATTATTTTAAGGGCGCGGGCGGAGATATCCAGCAGGAGTTTTTAGTCAAGGGTATCGAAGATGCCTACAAGGGTGAGAAACCGGCAATGACTCCTGAGGAGATGCAGGCCATTCAGAAAGAATTTGCCGAGAAAATGCAGGCCCAGCAGAAAGTCAAGATGGAAGAGATGCAGGCGGCAAACAAGGCTGCCGGAGCAAAGTTTCTCGAAGAAAATAAAAAGAAAGAAGGGGTGGTCGTCACTGACAGTGGCTTGCAGTATAAGGTCGTAAAACAAGGTGAGGGCGAAAAAGCCAAGGCGAGTGATAAAGTGAAGGTGGAATACGTTGGAACCTTGATTGATGGGACGGAATTCGATAGTACCAAGGCCCATGGCGAACCGGCGCAATTTCAGGTTGATCAGGTTATTAAAGGATGGGCTGAGGCGTTGCAGTTGATGAACGT
Source organism: uncultured delta proteobacterium (assembly GCA_963709745.1). Taxonomy (GTDB): domain Bacteria; phylum Desulfobacterota; class Desulfobulbia; order Desulfobulbales; family Desulfocapsaceae; genus Desulforhopalus_A. The sequence continues at coordinate 54,956 of CAVPXN010000011.1, read as the reverse complement.
GGGGACAAAATTACACTTAGTCATTCCGGCCGAACTGGCCTATGGCGAAAATGGCGCTGCCCCGAAAATCCAACCCAATTCCGTACTGGTCTTTGATGTGGAATTGCTTTCTATCGAAAAATAGTCAATGTCTACCGAAAGACCCGGCCGCTGGGGATGCATTCCCAGCGGCCATGGTACCTTACCTTAGCGATCGTTTTTTATGAGCAGAAATATCCCGGTGCCGGAAAAAATGATGTGAATGCCGGTTGCCGCGATGACCGGTGACAGATAACCGGCAATTGCCAGCGATTGCAAAGCGCCCCAAATCCCCCAGGCGACAAACGCCAGGCCACAGCTTATCGGTATGGCCACCGACAGATCTCTCCCCCATTTTCGGTAGGAATACAACAAGATAGGTAGACCGAGCAAGAGTAAGGGGAGGCCGAGTAATAGATAAGAAATACGGCCCAGGAAATTGGTCAGTGCCGCTCGTTTTTGGTATTGAGCCGCATTTTGCGAAAAATCCTTATAGAGGCCGGTCAGGGACTGTTCCGCCGCCTTATTGGCCGGGATGAGAAAATCCTCGGGTTGCTCGGGGAACTTCGCTCTTTTGGTGGTAAAGTTGGTGATCTGATAATTATTGTCCCCTTCCTGCTGTTGGATCTGGCCGTTATTTAATATCCAGCTGCTGTCATCCTGATGCCAGCTGGCATCGGCCGCCGTAGTTAGGGTTTTTAGATTATATTTGTCACTCCAGCAGGAATAAGAGAAGTTTTTAAAAACATGTTCTTTCGGGTTCGGCCAGTCGAACGAGTAAAACCCCTCTTTGCCTTTGTAATAGTAGCGGTTGTTGCGCATAATCCCCAGGGGGATTTTGCCCTTGATCTGCTCGTACCAGATCTTATTGGTCCTGGCAACGGTTGCCGGCAGAAGCCACTGCGCTGCGGCAAAAAAAAGCATGGTGAAAAGCACGGCGCCGAAAATGAGCGGCCTGATAATCAACCGCAGAGGTACGCCGCCGGCTTTCAAGGCGGTGAGTTCGTTGGTGTGGTTGAGAATGCCGAGAGAAATAACCCCGGAAAGCAGAATAAATATAGGTCCCAACTGGTCGACCACAAAGGGAATGCTCAGGACAAAAAATTCAAAAGCCAGCGACAGTGGTTTGCCGGCAGCATTGAAATCGTCGATTTTTTCAAAAAAATCAACCAGCAGATAAATAGCTGCAAAACCGGCGTTGACAGTGAAGTAATATTTAATGAACTGACCCAGAAGATAGCGGTTAAGCAAATTCACGACTAAAACTCCATCTATCGAATATACCGTTGACTGAGGAAAAATCCCAGGGCAACCATGGAAATTCCCAGCAGGTTGCTGAGTATAATATAGATGACAGCATGTAAGGATTGACCCGCCCTAAAAAATTCTTCAGTCTCCCGGGCAAATGTGGAGAAAGTAGTAAAGCCGCCCAGCAACCCGGTGAAAAGAAAGAGCCTGAACTCGCGACTTATATGCACCCTTTCAAAAGAACTCCAGAAAAAACCAATCAACAGGCAACCGAGCAGGTTTGCTGCCAGGGTCCCAAACGGGAAGTTCATCGGAGTTAATTTTTCGGCGCAGACAGCGATGGCATACCTGGCAATGGCACCGATGCCACCGCCAATACCGATGGCGAATATTCCTTTCATAGCTGATGGCTTGGGCTTGACATAATTTTTAAACAGTACCAACGTTTAAGTGTGTAGGTAACATTATCCTTTCGGTGCGTCAAGAACCGCCTGGCCCTAGGCAGGAAATTCCCCGCCCTTGCAATTCCATTAATCGGTGTGGTATATTCGCAAGCTGTCTTGGTGTTTACTCTACTTCAGAAACTGATGGGATATTGACAAAATAATTTGTATGCACTCCGAAAGGGCGGGGAGTGCGAACTATGATAGCATCTATAGGGGGGCGTTCTATGCCGGCGCCTAACTGTTCTGTTCGTTTGATTTTCTATCAGCCGAACAGATTTTTTTTCAATAGGAGATGGCTGACATTTGGAGGCAATTGCCAATTTCTCATTGTGTTCTGCCATCAACAGAGGGCAAGAGGAAGGCCGGTGATTGCATCATCGACGGATACTGGTGCTCTTGCCGCTGCCCTAAGGGTAGTTAAGCATCAGGATTTGTGATGCCAATATGTCACTGTTACCGGATATGGCTCAGAAACAAAAAAAGTGTGTCCCCGTTACAATCTGTACGACGTATAAGAATACCGCCAAAGATAGGTTACTTGCCTTCTGGAGTATTTTTGGCAAAGAAGATGAGGTCCTGGTTATCATTAACGCCGATCCGGATGCCCTGGCGACGGCGATGGCTGTCAAAAGACTCCTCCGTTATAAAGTAAGAAGTGTCACAATAGCCCATCCCAACGAAATTCGGCGTCTCAATAATCAGGCGATGGTCAAGAGGTTGAGAATTCCTCTCGAAAAGCTCAAGGATGTAAAGATTGACAATTACAGTAAACGGGTAATGGTTGACTCCCAACCCAACCATCTACCATGTTTTGAAAAAATCAAAATTCATGCAATCATCGATCATCATCCGGTGGCCGGCGAGTTTGACAGTGAATTTATCGATATCAGGCCGGAATACGGTGCCACGTCGACAATGGCTGTAGAATATCTGCGAGCAGCGGCAATGAAACCTTCGGTAGCACTGGCGACCGCGCTCTTTTACGGCATAAAGGTGGATACCCAGGATTTTGAGCAAAAATCGGTCTTAGCGGATGGTGTCGCCTTTCGCTATCTCTTTAATATTGCCAACCGAGACTTGGTTCGCAAGTTTGAGCTCACTGATCTTAGGCGCTCCGAGTTGAAATATTTTTCCATTGCCCTGGCTGAGCTGAAGTTTTCAAAAGGACGTTATTATACTCATTTAGGGCGGGTGCGGAGTCCTGATGTGCTGGTAATCGTGGCTGATTTTTTGAATCATGTTGGAGAGATAGATTGGGTTTTTGTCTCCGGGGTGCACGGTGAAAAACTCGTGGTTATCTTTCGCTGCGATGGTTACCGTAAAAGTGCCGGCAAGTTGGCGGATAGAATTTTTGGTTCTCTTGGCTCGGCAGGCGGCCACAAGGGCGCGGCACGGGCGGAAGTGCCTTTGAAAAATCTCCAGCTCGGCGATAAGGAGTTCACTTCAGAGACCTTAAAGCGCTTTATTATGCGCCACATTTAGGGATTTTAATTGAGCGCGTCGGTGCTGGCCCGCGCAGTGGATTACTCTTTTGCAATAATTATGACAGACACGAGGTGAGGATGCACTTGCGGATCTCAAGATTCTGCGTGCATCCCTCGGTAAGTTTTCTCTACTTAAGGTGCCACAATGCTGAGACCTTCCACTCTGGCAATGATCCTTGCGGGTAGTCGCGTTGACGAGTTAAACGTCTTGACTTATTACCGTCCTAAATCGGCCGTCCCTTTTGGCGGAGTTGGGCGGGTTATTGATTTTTCTCTCAGTAATCTGGTTAATTCCGGCATCGAACAGGTCGCCCTCCTCAGCCAGTATCACAGCTATTCACTTATCAATCATATCGGCACCGGATCCGCCTGGGATATGATCGGGCGCTATCGGCATGTTTCTATCCTCCCACCTTTTCTCGGCTCGGAGGCAACCGACTGGTACCGGGGGCCGGCCGACGCTATCTATAAAAACCTGGAGTATGTCAAATATCACCGTCCTGAAGAGGTCCTGATCCTGTCCGGTGACCATATCTATAAAATGGATTATCAGGACCTGATCGACTATCATACCACCAAGGATGCCGACCTGACAGTGGCATTCACCAGAGTGTCGGGAAATGAAGCGAGCAGGTTTGGTATTGCCCGTATTGACAATGAGGATGGCCCAAAAGGAGGCAAAGTCGTCCAATATTGGGAAAAACCGGCACGCCCAGAATCAGATTGGGCATCCATGACCATACTGTGTTTTAAGCCGGAGGTGCTCTATCGCGTCCTCGAGAAAAACCAGGAGAGCGATTCGTATCATTTCGGCAAAGACATCATCCCGATGCTGCTCGAGCAGAATGGCAAAGTCTACGGCTATAAATTCAGCGGCTATTGGGGGTATACTCGGACAATCAATGAATATTGGCAGTCTAATATGGACCTGCTTGGCGACGAGCCGCTTATCGACCTGGAAAGATGGGTGTTTCGCACCAACCTCGAGCATCGGCATATCCGCGATAACGAACCGGCCTTGATGGGGGAGCATGCGGTGGTCCACAACAGTATGGTCTATAACGGCTGTAAGATTGATGGAACGGTGATCAATTCGATCCTTTTTCCCGGTGTCCATGTGAAAAAAGGGGCGGTGGTTGAAAATTCGGTAATTTTTTTCAGCAATGTCATCAATGAAAACTGTCGATTGAATAAAGTCGTCTCCGATGTGAACAATAACTTCGGCAGAAGTGTCCTTATTGGACCTGCATTGTGCGAGGCTGCGACCCCGGTGACCATGATCGGCTGGAATAATAGGATCCCTGATCATACCGTAATCGGGGAAGGAGCCACAATTTATCCGCGTATTCCTGTTAACAACTGGCCGGTCAGCGTAAAAGCGGGGGAGGTGTTGCGATGAAACGAGCAAAAGAAGCACTGGTGCTTATTCTTGCCGGTGGCGTCGGCAGCCGCTTAAATATTCTCGTGCAGAAGAGGGCCAAACCGGCTGTGCCTTTTGCGGGGATTTATCGCATAATTGACTTCAGTCTCAGTAACGTGATGAATTCCGGGCTGAAAAGGGTCGGCGTACTGACTCAGTATAAACCACTGTCGCTGATGAATCATCTGGGCATGGGTGAGGCCTGGGATTTTACAGGACGCAGCAGGGGGGTGACGATATTGCCGCCGCGCACCGGCGAGAAAGAATCGGACTGGTATCAGGGAACTGCTGATGCGGTACGCCGAAATCTGGACTTTTTAGGATCAAATCCAGCCGATGAGGTGGTGATCCTATCTGGGGATCATATATACCATATGGATTTTGATGCGATGATTGCATATCATCGCTCGAAAAAAGCCGATGTCACCGTCGGTATGATGGTCGTCCCGAAAAACGAGATGTATCAGTTTGGTTCCGGTATTGTCGATAAACACGACAGGATCATTGAATGGGAAGAAAAACCGAAGGAACCTCGGACGAATCTAGCCTCCATGGGAATCTACGTTTTCGACTATAAATATCTGTGTGATACCCTTATCCGCGACAAGGATGAAATCGACTTCGGCATGCATATCCTCCCCCGGGCCATTGCTGAAGATAACGTCTTTGCCTATCCTTTTTATGGATACTGGCGGGATGTCGGTACTATTCAGGCCTACTGGGAGGCCACAATGGATGTGCTTAAAAAAGAAAGCGGTCTTTCTCCGCAAATGTGGCAGATCCGTACCAATATCGAGACCGAGGGTCGCACTGCTGATCGCGCCCCTGTACGTTTTGGTACATCCTGTCATCTCGACAATTGCATGGTCTCCGCCGGTAGTAATATCCAGGGTTCGGTGATTAACTCTGTGCTAGCGCCGGGAGTAGTTGTCGAAAAAGGTGCAGTAGTCAGGAATTCCATTCTTTTTGAGGATTGCCTCATCAGAAAAAATGCGGTTGTCGATCTTGCCATCCTCGACAAAAGAGTCCGAGTCGGGTCGGGTGCCGTGGTTGGCTTCGGGGATAATTACACCATTGCCAACCGCCTCAAACCAAGCCATCTGTATACCGGCATCACGTTGATCGGCAAAGGTGCCATCGTGCCTGCCAACCAGAAGATCGGCAGAAACTGCGTAGTGAACAGCAATATCACCGAAGTCGACTATAAGGAGCAAATTATAGAAGACGGCGAATCGCTCTTTGTTGAGGAGCAGGATGCGTAACCGGTTAAAAATATTTTCGGCAAGCAGGGATGTAAATTGCGCTCTACTGATTGAAAGAGATTGCGCTTTGACAAAACTTGATTATTATTCCGCCTGATTTTCCACCATTAAAAAGTTGCACGCCCTCGTAGCTCAGGGGATAGAGCACAGGATTCCTAATCCTGGTGTCGCGCGTTCGATTCGCGCCGAGGGTACCAATAAAAACAAGGGGTTGTCCAGAGTTATCAGCTGGTTAACCCCTTTTTTTATGCGATTTGTTCTATTGGATATTGCTTTTTTCTGCTTTCTTGTTGTATTTTTTGATATAAAAGTGGAACGAAAATGGAACAAGAAATATTCGGACATAAAACCTTGCAGATGGTTCTTCGTTACACTCATCGTTCTCAACGATCACTAGTTGAAAGCCGTTGATCGGATCAATACTTGAGGATTGGAATAAGCGCTTTTTCAGTTGCGATCCGCGATGCTAATCGCCCAGCCAGGCTAACAATTCTACAATGAAGCAGTTCTCGCGGTTGATAATCTGTAAACATCAATAATTTGAAGTGCTCCATTTGCAGCTGGTTTTCTGACATTAATCATGAAATTTTCACGTCCCAGAATGCTCTTTTTTGAACATGTTGTCTTGGCTCAATTTCTTATAAACTGTTCAGGAATCTCAACCCGCCATGGAAAGCTGTATCTATAGATTGGCAATTGAAAGGTGCTGCGGATGATGCACTGAGACAGGAAAAATACACTACCGATACTAATTCAATGTAAATTGGGTGAGCCAAGTCATTCCTGTGTGTTTCTTCCATTCTTCCTTAGAGATCTGGTGGTAGTATTTAGCTCCAAGTTCCTGAATGGCTTCGTTAATCTTTGTTCGAGGTATGTCAGTTGTAAAAATGAAAAACTTATCTTCGGAACCATTTTTACTGCCGATCCAGGCTTGGCCACGTTGTCCCCATTTCGTCACGGCTGCTTTCTCAGGATTTTTCGTCACAGTGGCCCTGAATACTATGCTTTTGCTCTTATTATCTACCTTCACCCAGTCAGATCCATCCTGAATGTCATTGTTTTGGCTTGTCATAGCCCATGGCGAATACAATAAAATTGCCAATAAGGTTGCCAATGTTACTTGTCTAAAACCAATCATTTTTGCGACTCCTTTGAAGTTTAGGAGTATTATATATAATCTGACAACACGATGCATTCAGGGTCTGAGATAGCTGTCAGCTCATGAAATAGGCACTGGTGGCTAACAGCAGGAACCCTATGCCTGCAAGCCAGAGGTATTTTTTTTGATACATGAAAATTTTTCGGCTGGGAACAAAGGGCTCATTGCCAATGGGTAGGGCTTGATCATCTGTGAGATCTAAGAGTCGACGCAGCTTTTTTTTATAGATGAGTCGCTGCAGATAAGTGAACGGTGCTTTAACTATCTTCAGTCGTCCCTCGGTTATTTCGACAGGAAAAAATATTAGATCAAGTACATGCCATACCGTTGCATAGCCTGATAGATAATTGACACAGCCCGCACAGTAAGTAATGATTTTTTTGCCTGCGGCCTCATCGCTCCTGAGTTGCCCCCATTTTTTTGAAAATTCTTGACGAATACATCCAACTCCTCCACCTTCACCACAACAGAGGGTCTTCGAGGTTTTGTGCCGCAGTTCATTGAATGTAATGCCTTTTGCAGTGGTCAGGTGGCGGATTGCACTGTGGATCTGGGTGTCGTTGCGCAGAGGACAGGGGTCATGGATCACGCATTTTTCTTGGACCACTGGGGTCGACGGTAGACCATGTTCGACGAGCAGTTCATAGACTGATATAGTTTCAAAGTACTGGCCATATTGCTTGAACACCTTAAAACAATTGGGGCAAGCTACCAGGATTCTGCGAATACCATGTTCTACGAGGTATCTGTTCATCTTTTCAAATCTGCTGGTAAAATATTCCTGTCTGCCAAGATCGTGGGACGGCTTATTGCAACAGTCAAGGACGACACCAACGTTGGGTATATTCTGGCGAATATAGTTGAAAAGGGCCCATGCGGTTTGTGGGCGGGTTCCCGGGAAAGTACATCCTGGGAAAAAGACAGTGTCGCAATGCTTTGGCAGCCCATACCAGGAAAAAAAAGAAGAATTTCCCTTCTTTTCATAGCCAAGAAGACCTGAGTACTTTTTCTGGTCGACTTCTCCAGCCTGTTGCGCATCACGCCGCATATTAATAAACAATTCAACTGGAGAGAGTTTTTCAGGACAAACCGATCCGCATAAACCGCAGAGACTACATTCAAAGGCAGTAAGCCTGCCTATTCCGTCTGCACTTAATAATCTGTCAGCAATCTTTTTGGGTGAGCCATAGACCTGAAGAAAGGCGCATAAGCGTGTACATGCTCCACATTCCCTACAGCCATCGGAGATTATAATAGCCGTCTTTTGTAGATCCAATCCCATATTGCCACCACTTTGCATGGCTTGTGATGGTTGCATTGGGTCATTGCGATGCCTCGCATTTCGATATTTTGTCAACAGTTTACTGGTTATGAACGGGAAGATGCCGAGTAAAGCGAACGAAAAGAGTAATTTTGCGGAAAATATCCCAGCGATAGAATCCAGCGCTGCGATCTGGTTGCCGGCGTTCACATAGATAAATGTTCCGGGCAGCATACCCAGTTGAGACACCCAGGCAAAAGTCCGTAGAGGAATGCGGGTGAGTCCCATAACCAGGTTAATGATAAAAAATGGAATAACCGGAATAAGTCGCATTGAGAACAGATACAAATTCCCTTCATGAGCGATACCGTTATCGACACTTTCAAGTCTGCCTCCAAATCTTCTTTGGACCCAGTCCCGCAATAAATATCGAGACATGCCGCAGGCAATTGTTGCCCCGGCGGTGCTGGCAAATGAGACCACAATGGTTCCTGTGATCACTCCAAAAAGTGCACCACCTGCAAGCCCCAGTATTGTTGCTCCGGGGAGACTCAAGGCAATGCATGGTATGTATATCGAGATGAAGGCAACAATAACCAATAAAGGGTGTTTCGCATACATGAGGCTAAACTCTGCTTGCGACGCCTTGAGCCCCTCAAGGGTCAATACTTTATGAAAACCATTGGCAAAAAAAAATGTCACACCCAGCAGTAGTAATGCTATGCAGATAATTTTTTTACTCGTTTTCCCCATGAAAAGAACCTCTGTCTATGGTTTGTATAATCAGGGGAGTAACCGTACCTGCACGGATGGATGTTGTCCAATTGTTAGAATAGATGAAAATAATCGCACCAATAGGTATAAATTATACATTGATGGTTTTTCTTATATGGGCTGGATGTCAATGCCATAATTACAGGCTTGGACACAAGAGGTATCAAAGTTTCAGCAAATCAAAAACTAAAGGAAATAGGGGAGGCAAACGACCACACTCCTCTGGGCATTTATGCAATAATGGTGGAAATCATTTCAAAAAAATAATGTGTCGGGCTAAATAAGCGATTCCCAAAAGACCGAATACATCAAAACGCTATTTTGAAAATCAATGGCATAGTTTCCTATAGCTTTTTGGCGGATGGTTTGCCGTAAAATTATAACGGAAAAAACGATGGAAAAATTAAAAGAAAAACAATCTTTTATCTGCGATATGGACGGCGTGATTTACCACGGCAATCACCTGTTGACCGGAGTGAGGGAATTTTTGGACTGGCTCAAAGACCAAAACAAACAATTCCTGTTTCTGACCAACAGCAGCGAACGGTCGCCCCGTGAATTGCAACAGAAACTTGACCGTCTCGGCATCAGAGTGGATGCCTCCCGCTTTTATACCAGTGCCCTGGCCACGGCCGCTTTCCTGGCAACCCAGCATCCCGACGGCAGCGCATATGTTATCGGAGAGGCCGGGCTCACAAACGCCCTGGATGAAGCCGGATTTTCCATGAATGATATCAACCCGGACTATGTGGTAGTGGGTGAGACGCGGTCCTATTCCTTTGAAAAGCTCGAACGCGCCGTCAACCTGGTACGCGCAGGTGCCAAGCTGATCGGCACCAACCCCGACCTCACCGGCCCCGTGGAAGGAGGAATCGTCCCCGCCACGGGCGCCCTCATCGCCCCCATCGAACTCGCCACCGGCTGCAAGGCCTATTTCGTAGGAAAACCCAATCCGCTCATGATGCGCCACGCACTGAAAAGGCTTGGTTGCCGCCTGGAGGAGACCGCCATCATCGGTGACCGGATGGACACGGATATCATTGCAGGTATCGAGGCGGATATCGAGACCGTGCTGGTTCTCAGTGGCGTGACCGCCAAGGAAGATCTGCAAAGATTCGCCTACCGCCCGCACTATACCTTGACTGGCGTAGGCGAAATTCCGGCCTGATGCATAGAAACCATCGGTCGGACAAGAGCATACTCTCAATCTCAAGTCATTTTAAGCCGGCAAAACGGCCTGAATCCTTGCCTTCAGGAGATGTGGCTCTGCGCGGTCTATCTCCTATCCCTTGCAGCGGGGTGTTATTGTTTACTTTATTGCTGCATGTTAAGTCTAAAATGTTTTTCAATTGGAATAAAATCATTATCATTGTGAAGAAGAGATATGTCATGTTCAAGCGCTACGGAAGCAATCATACAATTCATAGGCTTTCTTAATGTGATTCCTTTTTGACGAAGATTTCGATATATTTCTGCTGATCTTAAAAAAACAGAATATGGCATAGGTAGAAAGACTAAGTTGGCAAGCAAGTCACGAGTTCGGTTAAATTCAGAATCTTTCCTGATTCCATGAAGGATTTCGGTAAGAATGATGCCACAAAGGCAAATGTCTTCGCGATTGAGGATGAGGTTTTCGAGCGCCTTCACATGCGGATAAGAACGCGCTGAAAAAAAATCTATCCATACAGTTGTATCAACAAGAACCATCATAAGCTACGGCCTCGACGCCACTCATCCACGTTACCATCCCAATTAACAGTACCTTTTAGTTCGAGAATTTTGATCTGGTTTTCATGCCTGAGTAATTCACGCAAGGCATGATCTATCAATGCTTTTTGTGTCTTGATCCCTGTATAATCTCTGACGGTCAGCAAGGTTTTTACCATTAACCCGGTGGCCATTTTTCTATCGATTTTGCTCTGGGGCTGGTTATGGGGCGTCGCCGGAGTGTTTATGGCGGTACCCATTTTAATGGTTGTTCATATTACTTTGCAGTATAGTGACGATTTTCGTCGAGAAACAGTGGAAGTTCACGAAAAAAAGCAGTTACCGTCAACCGTATCCCATCATCCTGAAAGCGTTATATCCCGCCGACGGAACAATACCAACCAGGCTGCAGACAATTCTATCGCCGCATGCCAACGGTGCATTACGAAGGATCTTTTTGCGGCAATAAAGAATATGAGCGTGAGGTCGTGGAAGAAGCACTGATTGAAACGGAGAAGGCTGTTATACTGAAACTGAAGAGCGTTGGAAAGTCGGCTTGACATCCCATTATTGCTTCATTTGATCAATCAACATGGACTTGTCGGACAAAAAAGGGCAGAGCCATTTCTGACTCTAGCTAAGTATCCCGGATTGCGGAAAGTCAATCTTTCTTCTTTCTCAACCTCGCACCTACCAAGCCAACCAATCCTGTGGCGAAAAGGAGCATGGTAGCAGGTTCCGGAACAGGCGCATTCGTGTAAGACTTAAATCTGATCTCATTGATTGAACCGATAAACTCAATAGGTGTAGAACCCAGCCCATCTGAGCTCATCACTAACGACCCATATTCAAACAGGTCAAAAGATTTTGGGAGCAGTAAAAAGTCATCTATAGATTGGCCGGTTGGATCAGCAAAATTAAGTAAGAGAGAATCAAAATAGATGGAGGTGTTTGGTAAAAATCGTAAAGAGTCATAGACCAATAAACCATCGGTAGTTTGGCCATTCGTCAAAATAATAGCTCTATATGCAGGGTCTACCGTAAAGGAGTTAAAGAAAAGACCATAATCAATTGCGAGATCAATAGAATATTCCGTATCATAAATGTTGGATGCTCCAGGAACAGACTTGGTACTATTAGTACAAGAATAATAGAGAAAACCGTTGAAAGGGTCACCTACTTCGACTTGTCCCAATTTTGCTTGCCAATCACCGCTTCCCGACACAGAGGTAAGTTGACCACTAAAAGTGATAAAATTGGAATAAGAATAAGCATAAGTAGTAGCCGGAACTGAGAATAAAACCAGGAAGATATACAAGATGGCTTGGATCATATTTAATTCTCCTAGTTTTTAAGGATTTTAATTATTTTTCCGCGTTCTTATATTTGATAGTTGTTCAGTATGCAAGTTATGGTCCGCTTATATTGGTATTTTAAGTTGCGTGATTTTGGTTATCAAACCGTTTATATGGTGTGTCATAATAAAAAATCAAAATATAGAGGGGACAGAATGGTTTCTTACCACTCCTGTAATGCTGCGGAATACCGGATTTTCTTTCCGGAATTCTGGATTTATGAATAAAATTTCTGATAAGATATTCTTTTACCTACCAACCAACGATTGGTTTTGATCCATTACGAGCAGGTGGCACTATCAAACGTAATAGTAACATCTGATCAGAAAAAAAATCTTAAAAAAGTGTGTTTCAGATTCACTTCACCTTGTCAGGAGAATCTTCTGTTGCATGGCTTTTATGGACGACTTCTCTCGGCTAAAACGCACTTTTCACGACTCCCCCGTCAACTCGTAGAGCCGCTCCGGTCGTCGCTGACGAAAGAGGACTTGAGATGTAGGTGACAAGATTGGCAACCTCCTCAGGAGAAGAGAAACGTTTGATGAGAGATGTTGGCCGAACTTTTTCAAAAAATTCCTTTTCAAACTCCTCAAAGGTTTTCCCTTGCTTTTTCGCCAGGTCTTCTACGAAATCTGTTACTCCACGTGATTTCGTCGGGCCGGGCAAGACACAATTCACGGTAATTTCTGTTCCTGACAAATGTTCCGCCAGGCCTCTTGATACTGAGAGCTGAGCTGTCTTGGTCATGCCATAATGAATCATCTCGGCAGGAATCTGAATACCGCTTTCACTCGAGATAAAGATAATTCTCCCCCAATTGCGTTCCTTCATGCCAGGGAGGAACAGCCTACTCAGGCGTACTCCGCTGAGAACGTTTACCTCAAAAAATCTACGCCAATCCCCATCAGTAATTTCTTCAAATTCTGCGGCTTCATAAATACCTAAATTATTGATCAATATTGCAACACCAGGATGTTTATCAAACAGTCTTTTTGCCGCTGCTTCTGTAGATAAATCTCCAGCGAAGCCGATTACTTCTCCTGTTTCGGCCAGATCCGTCACCGCTTGATCCACAGAATCCTGGGAGCGTCCATTAACTATGGTGATCGCTCCTTCCTTCAATAAAGCTTTTGCAATCGCGAAACCTATCCCAGCAGTACTGCCGGTAACTAGCGCCAGTTTTTTATTTAATTGCAGATCCATAGTCTTTCCTCCGTTTTTGTTTGCTCATCAACTGATCTTAGCGGAAATGGCATTGTATGATTTTATTGAATTATGGTATGCATATTATTGCAACAATCAATAACTAAGGCTGCTCCATTTGTAGCCGCTGACTTATCACCCAATTCATAGCTCGCGCGTTTCAAATTGGCACCCGCAATAGATGTAATATTCTTCCCAGCTGCAGTAGAGCTGCGGAATGATGGCCGCAACGACACCAAGGGGAGCACAGCGCCAGACATTTTGGCCCTGAGGAAAGCCTGGTCGAACGGTCTCCCAAGGAAAAGCGGCCACCGCTTTCAGATATGCCTCGTTTTGAGGAGCGATATATTGTTGGACAGCAGTAGCCGCCATGATATACTCACCATTCTCTTGGCTAATGAGCCGAGCGAATTCGGTACATTTGGCGGAGTCGAGGTTGGCAAACCTGCGCAGGACTGTCTGCCGCTCCTGGGGAGAAATCCGTGGCCAAGCGCTCTTGTCGAAAGCCTGACGTGCGGCGTTTACCGCTAAATCGACATCTTCTCGAGTTGCGGGCCAGGAAAACAAAACGCCCGAAGGTAAAACCTCTGCAGGGCGGGGGAACCACCTCTTTCCAATCTTAAAAAAAGTATGAAGTGTATCCTCGGGAAGAGTCCCATCTTCGCACAGTACTGAATAGACAGATTATTATCGGTTCACCGGTCGAAACTTGTTGCCGATTACATTGGCCGTGATCACCAGCAGTGTCGACATGGCGATCATGATAATGCCAAGAGCGGATAACCTCCCCCAAAGCCCATCCTCGGAAAAACGAAGAATCTGTACCGCCAGCACTTCGGATCCCGGTCGGGACAGCACCACGGAAAGGGAGAGCTCGCGGACAAACATGGTAGCCATGAGCACCCAGCCGGAGACGATCCCGGGAACCAGAAGGGGGATGACAATGCGCCGCAGTGTCGTCAGATACGAGGCACCAGCAACCAGAGACGATTCCTCCAGATGGTTGTGGATCTGCACAAAGGCGCTGGAAAGCGGCCTAATACCATAGGGAAGATAGGTGGCGATATAACCGACCAGAAGAGCCCATATGGTCGCGTAAAGCGGGGTACGAACAAAGAACCACATGAATCCTACGCCGATTACGATACCTGGGAACGAAAAGGAGAGAAAGCTGAGCGACTCCAGCAATCCGGCACTCCTGGTCCGCACCTTGACAATCACATAGGCTACGAAAATTGAAAGGACAATACCCACCGTGGCCCCGAAAATACCAAGAAAGAGACTGTTTTTCAGAGAGAGCAGGGATATCGGATCATTGATCACATCTATCCAGTGCTTCAGCCCCATCATTGAGAAGGCCTTGGCGCTTGGCACCATTGAATACGGCACCAGAGAGGTATAGAAAAGGACGACCACCGGTAGAACAATGAGGACAAAAGAAAGTATCCCAAGGATGAAAAACAGCGGGATCCTGGAACCCTTTAGTCTGATAATCGAAGGTCTATAGCCGCGACCCGCGATGGTCACATACTTTTCTCCTGCTGAGGTGAGGTAACGATAAATATAGATCAGGATGACCGACGCCACCAGTACGCTCATTCCCACAGATGCTGCCTTGCCATAGTCCGCTGCAAATCCGCTTGAAACCATCTGATAGAGATGGGTCGCCAGGACATAGATACGGCCTGGCATGCCAATCACTGAAGGCACAGCAAATGAAGCCAGACCTCTGATGATGCACAGAATGAATGCGGCAAGAATGGCTGGCCGAAGAACCGGCAGAGTAATGCGTAAAATGGTTTTTCCGGTGGGGGCTCCACAGACCCTGGAGGATTCTTCTAGCGAGGCATCGAACGCCGCCATGGCAGGCGCTATGATGAGATAGGCTATCGGCAGATCGAGAAGTCCTTCGACTAGAATCATGCCGGGCAGGGAATAAATGTTGAACGGCGCCTTGTCCAGGGAAAAGATACTTTGGAGAATCAGATTCAGGATACCGTTGGAAGGATTGAGCAGTAGAACCCAGCTTACCGAAAAAAGAATATGGGGAATCATCATCGGAATGATCGAGATGATCCCAAAGATGAACTTGAAGGGTATATCCGTCCTGATATTGAGGTACGCCAGAAAAAGCGCCAGCATCGTGGCAGTTATCGATGCACCGACCACGAATATGACCGTATTCCAGAGAACTTCCAAAAGGGCCGGGTCCGAATAGGCGGCGATGTATTTCGCCAGGGTAAATTCTCCCGATGCTGTAAGTCCCTCCGAGAGACTGCCGAAAATCAGCATGATAACGGGGCAGACGGTAAGAAAACCGACTATGACAATAAGGAGGAAGGTTAATTTCGTATGTTTTCCAGTCATTGTGACTCGTTATCTGGCAACGAGAAGGCAGTGTTCGGGCTTCACCTGAAAACCGACTTCCTTTCCTTCAGAAAGTTCCGTTTCCGGTTCAATCCGGGCGAGAAGAAGACACTCCCCTACCCGAATCTCACCTTCGAAGGCGTCACCTACGAAAACCATGGAGGCGATTGTCCCTTGGACGACATTGGTCCCCTCCTGAACTCCCCTGAGAAGATTGATAAACTCCGGGCGCAGGCAGAGGGTAACCTTTGCGCCGACCGGAAAATCACCCTTGCGGCAGGCCAGCCGACCGATATCTGAATCGACTATGGTGGCACCGGAAAGCTGCTCCCTGACCACCGCATGAACCAGATTTGCCCGACCGATAAAGTCTGCGACAAATTCGCTTTCAGCATCGAAATATATTTTTTTCGGTGAACCAAGCTCAATGATTCTACCTGATCGCATCACGGCAATGGTATCCGAGAGGGCAAGCGCTTCAATCCTGTCGTGGGTGACATACACCGCAGTGATTTTCAGCTCAAAGAGAAAGGTCTTCAACTCCTTGCGCGTTTCTTCTCGAAGTTTTGCATCCAGATTGCTGAGCGGTTCATCGAAAAGGATCACCTTTGGCTTGGCCACCAGGGCTCGGGCAAGGGCGACCCGCTGCTGCTGGCCGCCGGAAAGATTTGTCGCGGGACGGTTTTCATATCCTTCGAGCTGAACCAAGGACAGGGTTTCACTCACCCGCCGTCGGATCTCGTCCTTGGCAACCTTGCGATTCTGCAAAGGGTACGCCACATTATCGAAAACGTTCATATGGGGCCAGATGGCATAGGTTTGGAATACCATGCCAAGCCCTCGATTCTCAGTAGGAATCGCTATATTATTTTCCGAGGAATAGACAATCTCATCGCCAATCCGAATTTCTCCCGCATCGGGCGTCTCAAGTCCTACAATACTGCGCAGAAGAGTTGTCTTGCCGCATCCGGAAGGCCCCAGCAGAGTAAAAATCTGATTGGCCGGAATTCTTAGATCGATATCATCCAGGGCCTTGATGGTTTTTCCTTCGGAAGCGTAATGCTTCCGAAGGCCGGTTATTTGTATTTCCATGAGTAGTTATTGATCATTGCGCAGCAAATATCTTCTTGAACTCTTCTCCCCACTTGGCAATCTCCTCGTCGGAGAGTTCCCTGATGGCGATGACCTTGGCCTTATCCATTCCGTCTATCGGAGGAAAAACCCCGGGGGTAAGGACATATTCGCCGACATCATTGGCCAAAAGTGACATGGCATCCTTTGAAAGCCAGTAATCAACAAATTTCTTTGCAGCCTCGGGATGAGGAGCTTTGGTTGAGATACCCATCGCTCTGGGAGTCCCCATCAACGGTTGATTTTCGAGGCGCGCCCAGTCAAGTGGGGCTGGTGCTTTAGTAACGATATACTTGGGCATTGAGATGCCGATTTGTTTCTCACCACTCTCGATCGGTGCAGGCGTCGGCCCGAAAGACTTGACGAACATGGGGTTGTTGGCCGCTAGACCCTTGAGAAATTCACGCCATTCAGCCTCTGAGGCAAAAACATTTTCTTTGAGCCCTATGAGCCAACAGATGGTGGTGGCATGACTGGCAGGATTTGCCATGACGATCTTATCCTTCCATTTCGGGTCGGCCAAATCCTGGTAGCGTTTTGGTACATCTTCGGGCTTAACCAATTCCTTGTTGTAGATGAGCCCGACATACTCGATACCAAAGAGTTGGATCCCATTTTTATTGGCCCATTCCGGATAGGAGGCCGCCTGTGGGGAGACATAGTCTGAGATGACTCCTTTTTCCTTCAGCATCTCCAAAACCGGCAAAGGAGCCTGAATAACATCAGCCATTAACTTGCCCGCCTCAAATTCGGTGAAGACGGTGGAGAGGAACTTTGCAGTTGAAATCCTGGTGTATTCCCCTTGTATTCCCGTCGCTTTGGTAAAAGCCTCCATGATCGGCTCGACGGCTGTGATATTGGCATAAAATGTGACCTTGGCATCCTCGGCGGCATTGACTCCCCTTACAAATAACGTCCCAGCGACCATGAGAATCACCGTGCAAAGAACCAGCAATCGACGTGATTTTTTCATTTCCTTCCCCCCTGATTTTTGATTTTTCCAGACAAGAACAGCAGCTTTCTGCAACTTTCAACAGGCAAAATAAAAAACTCTCAATAAAATCTACCCTGTCAACTTATCTTATCAACTTTTATAAAACAACCTCTATAGCTGTGCCTCACCAGTATTCTAACAGATGAAGTGAAAAACAAAAGCTGATTACCCCTTATACTCAGCCTGTCGAAAAGGAAGAGTGTAAGTTGTTCTTTTCACGTGTCTCTGCAGCCATAGACGGCTGCAGCGGCAGCAAAGCCCTCAGGGATGGGTTTACGGCGTCCCGTGAAACGAACAGCTCATACCCTGGTTCAGTAGCTGAACATTAGGGGTACTCAGAAAACAGAGTATGATAAAAAAATCACCATTGACGAAAAACATAGAATTTGGTCAGCAATATAAAAATGCACATTAATGTAATGAGTGTTAGTGTGCAGGGTGAAAATTTTTGTGTTTGAGAACGCCTTGAATGACCACCAGACAGAGACAAAGACCCTTGCCAGAGCATTCATGATGTCTTCTGTTTTATTGTGAGAAAGAATATGGGATCAGATAAAGATGTGATAATTATTGGTGGTGGCGTTATTGGTCTGGCATGTGCACATTATTTAAGTGATTCGGGTGTCGGGGTTAGGGTTATTGACAGTGGTAAAATTGGTGAAGGATCTTCTCATGGTAACTGTGGACTGCTGTATTTTAGTGACGTGATTCCTCTGTGCTCTCCCGGTGTGGTCACCAATGAACTGATGAAGTCTTTAAAGGGCATTTCTTCGTTATATATAAAACCCGATCTGGGCATCGATAAATATTTGTGGCTGTTGAAATTTGCAATGAAATGCAATTCTTCATACAAAAAACAGGCCGCAAAAGATAAATATGAGCTTTCGATGTACTCTATGGAATTGTTCAAATCCCTTTTTGCCTCCTTTTTCCTACCGTGTGACCTTGAAGATGTCGGTATTCTGACGGTTTTTAAAGAAGAAAAGAATTTTAAGGCCCATACACGCACCCAGGATTTTTTAGCAGACTTTGGACTTCAGGCGGAAAAAATAGCAAAAGACCGCTTGCAAGAAATAGAACCTGCTCTTTTGGATAATCTGGCGGGGGCCTGGTTGAACAAGGCAGATTGGTATTTGCGACCAGAACTATTAATGAAGGCGTGGCACAAACTGCTTCTGGAAAAAGGTGTCATCTTTCATGAAAACTGTGAAGTTGACGATTTGAGCATTAAAAATAATTTGGTAGATCAGGTTCATACACGTCAGGAATCCTTTCAGGCAAAGGATGTAATCCTCGCCGCAGGTGCATGGACACCAAAGATAACTCGAAAATTGGGACTGAATCTGCCGGTAGTCCCCGGTAAGGGATATAGTATCACTATGGAGCGCCCCAAGCTCTGTCCGACCTATTCCTGCATACTGTACGAAAAGAATATGGTCATGACTCCTTGGAAAAGTGCTTATCGTTTGGGTGGTACCATGGAATTTTCAGGTTACAGCAGCTCATTAAACCGAAAACGTATCGACAAATTGATCAGCGGGGCAAAGGCCTATCTGAAGGATCCTATGGGCCGACCCTTAATCGAAGAGTGGACCAGTCTCAGACCTATGACTTACGATGATATGCCTGTGATTGACCGAGCCAGTCCCCTGAAAAACCTCATCATTGCGACAGGACACGGCATGCTCGGAATGACCTTGGCCACCGGAACTGGAAAGACAGTCTGTAATATGATCCTTGGCCATCCAGTGGAAATTAATGTCGCTCCGTATTCCTTAAAACGGTTCATGTAGAATTACTCTCAACTCGGACTCGGTTATGTTCCGGAAGATCGACGGATCTTTTCTGATTTGACGGTACAAGAAAATTTTCAAGTCTCTTTCAATGAAGCGATCAAAACCCATTGGCGTATCGAAGATTTGTTTAACATTTTCCCGCTGCTGGAAGTCAAGAAACGTTACCTGTCTGTTTGAAAGAGCAATAGCTACTCTGAACTGAGTGCCCAGTGGATGAACATGGAATCAGCAATTGCACAGATACAAATTTTTGATGCACTAAATATCAGAGTATCGCTGGAGGATCTTGCTGCTGGTATTAAAACTGGCACCAATCGACAGAAAATCCTTGCGATGGCTGACAAACTGCTGGCTAATGTTCACGGTATCTGGTGTCCACGAGCCGTCATTAGCTGGCTTTGGGTGGACGAAATAAAAAAAGATATCGTCATGCTCAAATCTTTCGACGGTGGCGAAGTGGCAAGACTGCGACTTGGCTTTGCCGCAAGGTTTATGGCCTCTGCAAAATATGGCCTGGTTGGAGTTTTTACCGCTGGCGATGAGTTGGAGCGGCAAGCAAAACTGGCCTCAGAAGAAAAGCGTTTTATGGATGCCTATCTTTATGATCTTATTGGCCTGGTGGTTCTTGAAAAGACCAGACAGCAGATAAACAAGGTAGTGGAAGAAAAAGCCTGTGAATTGAATTGGGGAATAGGGCCATTTCTCAGCCCCGGTTCCGTGCATGGTTGGGACCTCGACGATCAAAATAATCTATGCGCCTTAGTTCCCATAGAGAAGATTGGTGTCAAATGTGCAGGGAATCATATTCTAAAGCCTTTTAAATCCCTGAGTTGTCTTATTGGCATAGGACAGGAATTTGCGGCAAAGACAGTGGGGAAACCCTGCGATGTCTGCTCCAAAAAAGACCAGTGCCAAATGCGCGTGCATGAAGAGGATAACTAATCTTGACACGTGTTCTTTTTACAGCTAACATAATCGCTAAAATTCAGGTGCCTTGAGGGCTTAATCGGGAATCCCGTGAAAATCGGGAATGGTCCCGCCGCTGTGATCCTTCCTCATGTATGAGGAACACTTTAGACAAGATGAGCCACTGTGAATCTGTACTCATGGGAAGGCTGTCGATAGGTGGAGGAAAGTCAGAAGACCGGCCTGGAAAATAGAGAGAGTGAAACTTCGTGGAACAGAGTTTTGCTTTTTAGATCATGAGGAAAAAGGGTAATCCCCGGATCATTCATTTTTGAATTGGTTCGGGGATTTTTTTTCCGGGCCCTAACTTAATGTTGGACCTTTAAGGAGCAGGGAAATGATCAAGAAAAATATGGAATTGCAGCTTGCTAAAAAGCCTTTGCCGGATAGCTTGAGAGAAACAAGAAAAAAGATTAGCCTTGGTCTAGCTTTAACTCTTTTATTTTCTGGTGCTTTTTTAAATGAAAATGTTCAGGCAGTTGAGCCGGAAATACCTTCTGGAGTGCCTTCAATGGAGAAGGTCATTGTTACGGCATCAAGACAAGAAGAAAAAATAGCCTCAGTGCCTGCCAATGTTACCGTTATCACCGAGCAGGAAATTACAGACTCATCGGCAGAAACAGTCCCTGAATTATTGCGCACTACTCCCGGGGTAGTGGTTAATGATATCACCGGTAACGGCCGTAATATAACCGTTGATCTGAGAGGGTTCGGCGAGACGGCGTCTTTGAACACCTTGCTGCTGATAGATGGACGGCGCATTAATCAAGCTGATTTGAGTGGGGTTGACTGGACGCTTATTCCGAAAGACAGGATTCAGCGGATAGAAATACTTCATGGTGGCAGAGGCGCTGTTTTGTACGGGGATAACACTGCCGGCGGAGTTATAAATATCATCACCAAAAAAGGTGATGAACTTGCGTTTTCCGGAGGTTTGACAGTGGGAAGTTATCAGTCTCTTCTCTCCAGGCTGGCGGTCAGTGGTTCGGCAGGGAGTTTAAGCTATGCGCTGACCGGAAATTTCCGCACCGCCGATGGATATCGAGACAACAGCGGAACGAACGCAAAAGATATTGGCTTGAACCTTGAATACTTCGCCACCGAACGCTTGAGTGTTGCTCTGAGCGGCGCCTATCATGAAGATGACACGGATATCCCCGGCATATTATATTTAAGTGAATTAGATAATGGAGCTTCAAGGACCTCGACGACCACGCCTGATGACTTTTCGGATATCAAAGATTCTTACTTACAAATAGTCCCACAATATTTTTTTACCGACACCAGCTACTTTAAGCTGGAGGCTTCCGCCAGGAGGAAAAAAAATAATGCCTTTACTTCATTTTCCAGCGGCACATATGATGCGGACAGTGAAATTGATACGCTCGCTGCTTCTCCGCAACTCATTATTAATGAACAGGTTTTCGGTCTTGCGTCAAAGTTGATTACCGGATTTGACTACCGAAAAAGCGATGAAGATCTTGACAATCAATCGGTCTTTTTTGGTACAGCCTCTACTGCATCTTATGCGCTTTCCAGAGAGGATTATGGTTTTTACGGTAATGGGGAGGTGTCGCTTACTGAACAAACCATAGTCTCGGGAGGTTACCGCTATGATCGAGCTGAATTCAATTCCTCTACCACCGGGGTTTCCGACAATGGGACTATGAATGAGAACGTCTATAATGGGGGTCTCACCTACAAGTTTTCCGAGAGTGGATCAGTATATATCAGCTATGCAAAAAGTTTCCGCTATCCGGTCCTTGATGAAATGTTCTCGTTTTTCACCAACACTTTTGATGCCAATCTCAGCCCCCAGACGACTGATGATTATGAATTTGGCGGACGGATGCAATTTGGTCCAGGAATCAATTTAGGCGTCAATTTCTTCAGGCTCCATACCGACGATGAAATTTTCTATAATCCTGTAAGCTTCGCCAACGAAAACTTTGCCGACACAACAATAAGACAAGGCGTGGAGCTCACGGTAAGCAAAAGATTTGCAAAAATTTTATTGAATGGCAGTTATACGTTCAGAGACACGGAGATCGATGGTGGAATTTTTGCCGGCAATGAAATACCAAATGTTCCTCGCAATCAATTCACTATTGGCGCAGAAGCAGAAGTTTTTGAACATGTCCAGCTGAACATGAATGGCTCATACATTGGCGAAAGATTTTTTATTTCAGATTTTGCTAATGTGGTTGACCCTCAAGAGGCTTATTTTTTGATGAATGTTAAACTCACCTATCTTGCTGACAAATGGTCGACGTATCTTACTGTTAATAATCTGTTTGATAAGGAATATGCAGGATATGGCGGCGTCAACTACTTGGGCGCGCCAGGTATTTACCCGGCACCCGGGATTAATTTTATGGTCGGTGTAACCTTTGATATTTAATAACAACCTAGCCAAGGAGTTGTAGATGCTCGAAATATTCCTCGAAGGCGGGATGGTCATGTATCCGCTGCTCGCTTGTTCGGTTTGTGTTCTGACCATCATCATTGAGCGCACCATATTCTGGCTTATCCTGAATCGACGACACAATCGTCAGCTGATAAGTGAGATACTGGAAATTTGTCAGCAGGGAGACTGGCAGCAGGTAAGAGAAAAAACGATCGGGTCCAGGGATTACACCATCCGGGTGCTGGTCAGCGGCATTGTGCACCGGGAATTCTCCATGACCAAAGCCATGGAGGTTGCGGCAATACAAGAGGTTGAAAAGATGCGTCGAGGCATGGGCATCCTTGATACGATGATCACGGTAGCGCCCCTGCTGGGCATCCTTGGCACGGTCGTGGGGATTATAGTATCATTTGATATGCTGGCAACAGAGGGCATACACAATCCTCAGGCCGTTACCGGCGGCATTGCCCAGGCTTTGATCACTACCGCTGCCGGACTCAGCATCGCCATATCGGCAGTCATTCCCTTTAATTATTTTAATGTCAAAGTGGATCAGGCTGTGCAGTCAATGGAACAATATGCTACGAGTCTGGAAATTGTTTATGAGAAGCTGTCGCCTGCCTCAGGTAGTGGAGGCATCCGATGAAAATCAATATCAGTAAGCGCAAGGGCGCCCGCATTGAAATGCTGCCTTTGATTGATATTGTTTTCCTGCTTCTGGTTTTTTTTATTTATGCCATGTTATCGATGGCTGTGCACCGGTCTTTACCCATCGCTTTACCAAAATCCGGCACGGCCCAGCTTGACAATCAGCCGCAGATAGCTCTCTCCGTCACTCATGACGGCCAGGTGTATATAGACAAGCTGCCGATACAGTTAACAGATCTGGTCGACATTCTGGCAAATAAAAGCATGGCTGAAAAGGATAAAGGGGTGCAGGTATTTGCTGACCGGCTGGTTGAGTATCAATATTTATTCCGGGTTCTCGATAGTATCAAAAGAGCCGGAATCTCCAAGATATCTTTACAGGCGGAGAGCGATGGAGGATCATAAAAGACTGCTGCTGCCGGCCATCACCGCTATTGTGTTGCATGGCTTTTTGATCAGTTTGCAGTTGCCGAAACATAAACCCGTGAAACCCACTCTCATTGATAATCCCATTCGAATTGAGATCAATGCATTCTCCTCAAAAGCCCCTGTGCAGCAAAAAAATCAAGCAGATAAACCAGCGCAGACCATTCCGGCGGTAGCTCCTCAAGAAAAAATTGGGCAGAAAAAGGTGTCCGCTCAACCGATTAATTTGCAGAGACAGCGGCAAAAGATCCCCGTCAAACCGGATCTGACAAAAAAAAGTGTAGTTACCCAGCAGCCGAGGCCGATAGAAAAGCAGGTGACAACTATGGCCGGATCATCACCAGTACCGGCTGTCGCCCCTGGCAAAAAAAACAATGGCGCAATGAAAAAGGACCGGCCGCAGGGAGCAACTTCGGCGATACCGGTCCTTCAAAAAGCAATTCCGATGTATCGACAAAATAAGCAGCCCCTCTATCCGGCGATGGCGAAGCGGCGGGGATATGAGGGAGAAATTCTGCTGAATGTGCTGGTAAATCCCGAGGGCAAGGTGGCCCTAATTAAAATACAACGGTCGAGTAACCATCAGAGCCTGGATACGGCGGCTTTGGAGGCGGTGAAAAACTGGCTGTTTGTACCGGCAACTGATGGGGGGCGACC
Source organism: uncultured delta proteobacterium (assembly GCA_963709745.1). Lineage (GTDB taxonomy): Bacteria > Desulfobacterota > Desulfobulbia > Desulfobulbales > Desulfocapsaceae > Desulforhopalus_A. The sequence continues at coordinate 30,227 of CAVPXN010000011.1, read as the reverse complement.
GTTCAGCATGTGGGTTACCGTACCGATAGAATTTCGATTGCAGACAAATGGTAAGGGTTGATGGCGGAAAGACGAGTCTCTACATGAAATTACGTATCTTAACACTCCTGATTTTTTGTCTTCTCATTACTCTCGCTGCCGCTCCGGCAAGGAGCAGGATGATTGTCGATCAAACAGGAGAAAAGATCGATTTACCCGCAGCACCTCAGCGAGTGGTGGCGCTCGCTCCAAGCTTGACCGAAATGATTTTCTCACTCCAGGCGGAAGGCAAGTTGGTGGGGGTTACCAGTTACAGTAATTTTCCTGAAGCGGCGAAAAAATTGCCGAGAGTCGGTTCCTATGTTCAGCTGGATCTTGAAAAAATAATCGACCTGCAACCGGATTTGTGCATTGCTATAAAAGACGGTAATCCACTGCGGACAATCGATGCAGTTAAAGCTCTCGGTATTCCTGTTTTTGCCATTGATCCGCGCAATATTGAGCAGATAACTGAGGCTTTTCTGTTACTGGGAGATCTCCTCGGTGCCTCGCAAAAGGCGAAGGAGCTGGTAGCTGAGATGGAACATCGGCTTGCCCTGGTGAAAAAAAGAGTCGCGGACAGTGGCACCAGGCCCCGGGTGTTTTTTCAAATCGCCGACGCCCCGATAATATCCGCGGGAAAGGATAGCTATATAGATAAACTCATTAATTTGGCCGGTGGCATTAATCTTGCCGGAAATATGACCGAGTATCCACGTTTTTCTTGGGAAAATATTATGCAGTTGCAACCCGAAATAGTCATTATAAGTTCAATGACGGGAGGACAATCACCCGAGGCTCTGCAGGCATCCTGGCAGAGATGGTCGGAAATCCCCGCGGTCAGAAATAACCAGCTTTATGTCGTCAATGCCGATCTCTTCAATCGACCGACCGTCAGGTTGATTGACGGTCTTGAAATGCTTACCGAAATATTGCACCCAAAACACTGAAAGGAAATTACGTGCAAAATAAGCCGGGTGTGCTGCCGATTACGCCGATAACCAAAAAACTGCCGATCCTCTGCGCAGTCCTTACAGTTGTATTTTTTTTGAGCATGGTGACGGCTTTGGCCAATGGCCCATCTCCGGTCAGTATCGACGACATCTTCTCCCTTCTTACCGGAGCTTCCGACAACCCAACTGCCGGCACTATTCTCTGGAAAATTCGTTTGCCGCGGATCATTCTTGCTGCTGTTGTCGGGGCCACCCTGTCGCTGGGCGGCATGGTTTTTCAGGCACTCTTACGTAATCCCCTGGCTGAACCGTATATTCTTGGAATATCCGGTGGCGCAGCAGTTGGGGCAATCAGTGGAATACTGCTTGGCTTGTCTTTTTCCCCGGGGGTAACTCTTTGTTCATTTTTAGGGTCGATGCTGACCTTAGGGTCGGTGCTCCTCCTTTCCGGCTCCCGTTCTGCAACCAGAAAGGATTCTTTGCTTCTTGGCGGGGTGATGATGAATGCTTTTTGCGGTGCATTCATCATGTTCCTTATCTCGATAAGTCAGGGCTCACAGGTTCAGGAAATTATTTATTGGTTAATGGGTGACCTGTCCATGGCGAGTAGCAGTAACCTGTCTCTTCTACTCCTGAACATCCCTTGTTTCGCGGTGGTACTCATCCTGGCCCGGCCACTCAACATAATTTTATCCGGTCATGACGCCGCTGTTGCCATGGGGGTCAATGTTCGTCTCATTGCCACCGTTTTACTTGTCATATCTTCCCTGATGGTGAGTTTGGTCGTGTGCCAGTCCGGGCTGATAGGTTTTGTTGGTCTTTTAATACCGCACGTTTTCCGAATGTTGTTTGGGGCTGATCATCGTCTTCTTGGTCCAAGCTGCATTCTGGGCGGTGCAAGTTTTTTGGTGCTGTGTGATCTGATCGCCAGGACCTTGCCGGAACACGGAGAAATGCCGGTTGGGATCATAACAGCCATGTTGGGGGCGCCTCTCTTTATTTTTCTGTTGTGGCGGTCGCGGCGATGATAGCGCTTGAGCTGCACAATAATTCTCTCAGCTATAATGGCAATAAAGTAGTTGATGCTGTCTCGTTTTCGGCCCGAGCCGGAGAATTTTTTATGATCTTGGGGCCAAATGGGGCTGGGAAATCGTCGCTCTTAAAATTAATTGTCGGGATTGAACAGCCCACATCCGGGCAAATAACGATATTTGGCAAACCCAAAAAAAAGTATGCAACCAGAGAGCTTGCCAAAGTGGTTGCTCTGGTCGCCCAGCAAACCCCGATGGATTTTCCTTTTTCCGTTGCGGAAACGGTTTTAATGGGACGTTCTCCCCACTTAGGCTTGCTGGGTATTGAAGGAAAGGAGGACTATGAACGTGCTGCGGAAGCAATGTATTTCACCGGGGTCACGCAATTTGCCGGCCGCCGTCTTGATCAACTTTCCGGAGGTGAAAGACAACGAGTGATGATTGCCCGGGCTATATGCCAGGAACCAAAAATTATTCTGCTGGACGAACCGACTGCCGCGCTGGACCCTGCCCATCAACTGAAAATTATGGATCTGATGGAAAGACTCAGGCAGGAAAAGAACATCACGGTGATCATGGTTTCGCATGATTTGAACCTGGCGGCTCTCTATTCCGACAGATTGCTGCTCATGAAAAACGGGCGTGAGGTCGTCATCGGTACGCCAGCAGAGGTGTTTGTTCCGGAGTATATTGAAAAAAGCTATGAATGTGACCTATTGATAGACGAAAATCCAGTAGGCAAAGTGCCTAGAGTGATGCTGATTCCGGAAAAATTTAAAACATCCACTTAGGCAGACCTTTGGTTGTTCCATCGTGGGCGTTGATAAAAGGAGAGCAGAAATGAGAAAGCCTGCTATTTCCCGCCGGCGGCAAAGCATGGTTCATTCATCCTGGCGGGGAATAACCGCCTGGGTGCCAGCCTCGCGAAAGCTGCGGCGCACCTTGGGTTGACAGCCTCTTGCGTGACACCTGATTCAGTTCCGACACCCTCGGCATACCAGATGTCCGCCCACCTCGGTCAGTTTGGTCTGCATGACCATTTCTCCACATACTTCACAGGCAATGGACGGTGCGCGTGGGGCTTTGGGAGGTAAATTCAATGCGTTAAGCTGTTCGATTTCAAAAAAGGCCTCGGGGCCGCCGGAAAAAAAATCTTCCCCCCGGGCTTCGTAAATTTCCTGGTATTCCTGCTGATCGGCAGGCGTGGCCTGATGCGCGGCGATTTTTTCAGCTAATTCTTTTTCCCGCTCAGGGATCTGAAATATTGTAGGTTTTAGGAGAAGACGTACCCCCCGGCCTGATGTTCTACTGCCAAACGTAAAAGCCATCTTGCCGTGATCGAGGTAAAAGAAATTGCCTTTGCCGAAGGTGCAGCCGGTCAAGACCTGGATGGCATCACAGCAGCATGCGTCCGTTTCGACAATAACAATCAGTTCTTCATCGACGGCGCGCATTTCTCCCAGCAGTTTCATGGCCAGTTTGGCGGCCTGATAGCCGATGGTGACGCCCATGCAGGTATGGCCATGGAAGTTGATGCAGGCTTTATAGTCTTCTTTTGCTTGAATTGATTGGGGAATGTACATGAATTTTCCTTTTGCTGATAACTTGTCTTGAATTCATTTTTTTGCTTTCTTAGCAAGGTAATTACAGTAAGGTGCAAATGCACCAGTTTTTGAGAGCCATGTTGCATATAAAAATTTTTATCACCAGGAAAACGAATGAAAAAAACCTTTACACTGACCCATCCTAAAATTAAATACCCCAGGCTAATTGAATCCGTCAGGCACGATGTTAAAAAATATGTAAAAAGAGAGCGTAATAAGGTACTGCCGGAAGGTGTTGATTTTTGGGATTTTGCTTGTCGATTCGGCAACAGCGAAGAAGATGCCGCAGAGATCCACTTAGCGGAAATCAGCAAGTGTATCGATCAGGTCGAGCGACAGCAATTGGCATCATTTTATCTGGAAATTCTAGCCAAACCGGGTTACCGAACGAAAAAACCAAAACAAGAAGAGTAAACTTTTTTCAGCTGCCGCTTATCAGGCAGTTGCTCTATTTGCTCCATTTTGTTAGTTATCATACTAACGGTCCTCAATGGGGAGGATACCGATAATTCAATATCAGGAGGAAGCAATGAAACTGGTTTACCGCATTTCGATAGCGATGATCGCACTCGCTCTGCTTGTTTCACCGGCGATGGCTGCCGAAAAGGTGCGCTGGAGACTGGCCATGTCATGGTCTTCGACTCTCACTCCCTTTGCCTCGGCTCCACTGAATCTTGCCAAAATGGTCGAGGAAATGAGTGGCGGCAATTTTACTATTAAGGTGGAAGGGGCTGAGAAGCATAAGGCCGCCCTTGGAATTCTTGATATGACCAAGGGTGGGCAATACCAGATGGGCCACAGCGCTTCCTATTATTGGAAAGGCAAGGATATCACCACCGTCTTTTTCTGTACTGTGCCGTTTGGCATGAATGTCGAGGAACAATATGCCTGGTTTTATTATGGCGGCGGCATGGAGCTGATGCAGAAGACCTACGATAAATTTGATGTTCTGTCCTTCCCAGGCGGTAACAGCGGCGTGCAGATGGGTGGTTGGTTTCGCAAGGAAATCAACTCCCTTGACGACCTGAAAGGTTTGAAGATGCGCATTCCCGGACTAGCCGGAGAGGTCTTTGCCAAACTCGGCGTCAACGTGACCAATATTCCGGCCGGGGAACTGTATACCTCCCTTGATCGTGGTACCATTGATGCACTGGAATGGGTTGGTCCGGCCATGGATATCAAGATGGGCTTTCACAAAATCGCCCCGTATTATTACACAGGATGGCATGAACCGGCAACCGAGCTGCAGTTTCTGGTGAATAAGAAGGATTTTCAAAAGCTGCCTCCGGAGTATCAGGCCATGCTGGTAACCGCCATGAAAGCGGCAAGCTCCGACATGTTCATCGAAAACTATGCTGGCAGCATCGATGCCTGGGCCCAGATGAAGACGGAGTTCCCGAATATTCAGGTCAAGACATTCCCCAAAGAAGTGCTCCAGGCGATGAAGAAGGCCTCCGAAGAAATCAATGACGAATATGCCGCAAAGGATCCCAGCTATAAGGAAGTGCTCGAATCGCAGCGGGCGTATACCAAAAAAGCCCGAGCCTGGACAACTATCGGAGAATTTAATTATATAAAAACCGTTAAGGAACTGGCAGAATAACTCTATAAGAAGAATAATCACTTTCCATCCCTGTCTCTTCCGGTTGGCGGATTGTGGCGGCGACAGGGATATTATTTATTGTGACTGATTACCATGCTCGAAAAAATTGAGAGATTTATCGGCCGTATCGTCGATGGCGTCGGCGTTTTTCTGGCCGTCGTTTTGCTGCTGTTGGTTTTAAACGTCGCCTTTGATGTGATGATGCGCTATCTGTTCCATGACAGTTCCGTCGGCATGCAGGAAATGGAATGGCATCTTTTTTCTATTGTTATCCTGTTCGGGGTCGGTGTTGCCCTCAGGCATGAAGCCCATGTCCGGGTGGATTTTCTCTATGACCGGATGAGTGTAAAAACGCAGTCACTGATAAATATCTGTGGTACTGTCTTTTTCCTGGTGCCGCTCAGCCTGCTTATCCTGTTTGGATCGTTCGCTTTTGTCGGGGATTCCTATTCCATTCAGGAGATTTCCGAGGACCCCGGTGGCTTGCCCTATCGCTGGGTGGTTAAAAGTATGATCCCGATAGCCTTCGGCTTTCTTCTTTTCAGCGCCGTGGGCTATGTCTTAAAAAGTATTCAGCTGTTCAGGAGCGAAAAATGACCGGTATAATAATGTTTTTCGCCGCCTTGGTCCTGCTCAGTGTCGGCTATCCCGTAGCTTTTACCTTCGGCGCCGTGGCGCTTTTTTTCGGCGCCATCGCCGCTTATATCGATCTGCTGCCCGATCCATCCTTCGTCATGGTTGCCGAAGAGTTTTTCAGCATGTTTTCCATGATGCCGTTTCGGATTTATTCGATCATGACCAACACCATCCTGATGGCCGTACCGCTCTTTATCCTGATGGGTATCATCCTGCAGAAATCGGAGCTGGCGGAGCGACTCCTCGAATCGATGGGTATTTTATTCGGTAAAGTCCGGGGCGGTCTGGCTATCAGTACGGTTTTAGTAGGCACTCTGCTGGCTGCCTCAACCGGAGTTGTCGGCGCGTCCGTCGTGGCGATGGGCGTTATCTCTTTGCCGGTTATGTTGAAATACGGCTATTCGAAAAAACTCGCCACCGGCACCATCTGTGCGGCCGGCACGCTCGGCCAAATTATCCCGCCGTCCATTGTTCTGATTATTCTGGGCGATGTCTTTCAACTGCCGGTAGGTGATCTGTTTAAAGCGGCATTAGTGCCTGGCCTGGCCCTGGTTGGTTGTTATATCGTCTATATCGTCATTATTGCCCTTATCGATAAACGAGTGGCCCCGGAGATTACCGTAGCCGAGGAGGACAAAAAGGGGTCCATTAGCCGGGCATTACTGGCGATTCTGCCACCTCTGGCCTTGATTATTATGGTGCTTGGCTCAATTTTTATCGGCATAGCGACTCCGACTGAATCCGCAGCCGTAGGAGCTCTTGGTTCGATGGTTCTCGCTGCCATGTATCGTAAGCTGAACTGGCAGATTGTTCTCGACTCCTCATTGCAGACGGTGCAGATTACCGCCATGGTTTTTGCTATTCTGATCGGGGCGACCGCTTTTTCCATGGTCTTTATCTACACCGGTGCAGATCTTATTGTTGAAGAATTTATGACCAGTCTGCCCGGTGAGAAATGGGGATTCATTATCCTCTCCATGAGCGCGATCATGGTGCTCGGTTTTTTTATCGATTTTATCGAAATTTCTTATATCGTGGTGCCGATTCTTCTGCCGATCGCGCACACGATCGGCCTTAATCCGATGTGGTTTGCCATTCTTATTGCCATGAACCTGCAGACGTCTTTTTTGACGCCGCCTTTTGGATTTTCACTTTTTTACTTAAAAGGTGTCTGCCCGCCAGAGGTGCGGACGGTGGATATTTACCGTGGAGTCGTGCCCTTCATCATTATTCAGGTGATGGTTCTGGCATCCATTGTTATTTTTCCTCATCTATATGGGTTATCTTGAGAGCACTCCATGGCGTTTTCGGTCGTTTACGTGAGTTGATCTCACACTAACAGCTATTATTCATCCGGTTTTTCCCGCGCTTTTTCGTCCGCTTGAGGTCACATTGGAGGCTTATGGGATTTTTGTGTTATTTCTTTAAATACACCTTAGTTACCAGTAAATGAATGACGGCAAGGGTTGAGGTAAAGACAATCAGCACAAAAGACACAGCGTTGATAATGGGTGTGGACCCGTCCCGGACCTGAAGGTAGAGATTGACCGGCAGGGTAGTTGCCGAGCCGACCAGAAACAAGGTGGTGTTAAAGTTTTCAAAACTCATTAAAAAGGCCACTGCCCCGCTGCCGAAAAGAGCCGGTCGGAGAAAGGGCAATGTGATATAACGGATAACCTGTACTCTGGTCGCACCAAGGTTCTGTGCGGCTTCCTCCAGCGAGTGATCAAATTTTTTCAGTCTGGCCGAGACCACCAGCAGGACAAAGGTGGTGATAAAAGAGAATTGCCCAAGTACCACCAGCCAGAAGCTTGGCCGGAGAAAGGGGATATCGAGGCCGAAGCTGTCTTCAATATAGATACCGAGACTATTTGCGGTTAACAGCAGCGATATGCCCAGGATAACGCCCGGAATGACCAGCGGCGTGAGGGCCAGAAAGTAAAGCCCCTCCTTGCCCCGAAAATCTTCCTGTTCAAAGAGAAAGGCCGCCATGGTGCCGACGACTACCGACAGGAGCGATACCCATAACGCGGTCTGGGCACTGACCCAGATTGAGCGCAGGTTGGAATCGTCGTGGAGCAGGCCGATACGATCAGGGCCGTTTGCCAGAAACCAGTCCAGGGAAAAACCTTTCCAGGGCAGAGAGGGAAAATTTGAATCATTGAAGGCGAGGATACAGGTGATGACGAGAGGGGCGAATAAAAAGATATAAAACAGGATGATATACAGTTTAAAGGCGGTGATATAGCCTTTTTGCCGGGGCAGGGTGCGGATCATGATAAGGCCCTGCCAAGCTGCTGCCTGCTGATTTTCAGGGCGGCCCAGATAATAATTGAACTGAGGGCGAGCAAAAGAAAACCAAAGGCCGCACCCTGGTTCCAGTTAAAACTGGCAATGAATTCATTGTATATCTGTTCAGTAAACCAGAGCGAGTTTTTGCCCCCCATCAGTTTCGGGGTCAGGTAATTACCGAGTGCCAGCATAAACACCACGATAGATCCCGAGGTAATCCCCGGTGCCGCATAGGGGATGATGATCCGGTAGAAAATGGTCAGCCGTGAGGCGCCCAGATCATGGGCGGCTTCGATCAGGCTGTCGTCCATGGATTCAAGAGACGAGATTAAAGGGACTACCATAAAAAGCATGGAGGTGTAGACCAGGCCCATCAACATGCTGATATCATTGTAGAGCATCTCAATCGGTACGTTGATCAGCCCCGCGCCGATCAGCAGATGGTTGATAACTCCGCTTTCGCGCAACAGGATCATCCAGCCATAGACGCGGACCAGTTCACTGACCCAGAACGGCATCAGCAGCAGGATGGTTAAAAAACCGGTGAATTGCGGTGATACGACCTTGGTGATATAAAAAGCAACCGGAAAGGTTACGAGAAAGGTTAAAATAGTCACAATGACGGCATAGGAAGCCGTACGCACAAAGGTATACCAGTATATCTGCTCGGTGAAAAAATGGCGATAATTCGACAGGGTCCAGACCATATCGCCGGTGTCGTTTTTGCCCTTCAGCGACATGAGCAGCAGCTCGAGATGGGGAATGACGATCAGCAGCAGCAGCCAGAGCAGCACTGGGGTGAGAAAGATCAAGAGACCGAGGCGAAAGTGATTTTTCATGCGTCTCTCTGCGGATAGCAGCGACAGGCGTCAACATGGACTCCGGCCCGGACGGTGTCGCCCCGGGCAATATGCGCGAACTGTTGATTCTGCGGCAGGGCGACAATCAGCTCAAAATCGCTGTCTTCCATGGTGGCGAGGAGCTTGGTGTTTGAGCCGTCAAAGAGGATGTTGTTGACTACCAGAGAGAAGCGGTTGATATCCGGCAGGGACTCGCCAGGGGCGAGAATTATAGATTCCGGCCTGATAAACAGATCGAGCATTTTATCCACCCCGCTGTCCACCCGCATTCCTTTTAAAAGAAGGCCAAAAGAGGTCTGCACCTGCAGCGGTGAGCTGCAGGTGAGCTGTACCGGCAGGATATTCGTTTCCCCGACAAAACCGGCAACGAACCGGCTGGCCGGGTTGCTGTAGAGATTGCGTGGGGTGTCGACCTGTTCGAAGCGGCCGTTATGCATGACGGCTACCTTGTCCGACATAACCAGTGCTTCGGATTGATCGTGGGTGATATAGAGAAATGTGGTGCCGATATCGGCCTGGAGCTTTTTCAGCTCAATCTTCATTTGTTCCCGCAGTTTCAGATCAAGGGCGCCAAGAGGTTCATCGAGCAGGAGCAGAGATGGTTCCAGGACCAGGGATCGGGCAATGGCAACCCGTTGCTTCTGGCCGCCGGAAAGTTGGGCGATATCTTTATTATCGTAGCCGGGGAGATGGACCCGCTCCAGCATATTGCCGACCCGCCTGGCAATCTCGGCTTTGGCCAGCCCCTGACGCTTTAAGCCAAAGGCAATGTTGTCGCGGACATTCATCATCGGAAACAGGGCCAGGTTCTGAAAGACCAGGTTGACCGGCCGGTGGTTGGGCGGCACTCCGGCCATATCCTTACCCCGGATCAGCAGTCTTCCTTGTGTCGGCTCTTGGAAACCGGCGATCATTCGCAGCAGGGTTGTCTTGCCGCAGCCGGAGGGACCGAGGATGGAGAAAAAACAACCATCCTCTACCTGGAAATTAAGGGTGTCAACAGCAGTAAAACTGCCGAAACTCTTTTTCAGGTTTTGTATATCGAGAACTGGAACCATTCCACTTTGTACCGGGTAAAAGATAACGCATTTATTTAGGATCGCCTCGCTTCCGAGCTCGAGCATGGAGACAAGATATGGTCGACGCCGATTCCGGCAAAGGAAGCAGCGTCGATGAGGGATCAGAGTGAATGGTTATTGCGCTGCTTTGACCTTGTCGAGGAGCTTGCCTTCAATTTGCTCGATCTCGGCGGATACCGGCGGATACCATTTGATATTGTCAATATCGGCGGCGGTAAACGAGCGGCTGATATTGTCACGGACATCGGCATCGAGGAATTTTGCCGCGTCTTTTGAAGCGGTGGCGTATTTTTCCATATTGGAAAAGACCGCTGCGTTTTCCGGGCGCAGCATAAAGTTTATCCATTTGTACGCGCCGTCCACATTTTTGGCTTTTGCCGGAATGGCAAAGGTGTCGATCCAGCCGAGTGCTCCGCTTGTCGGTGCGACAAAATCAATATCCGGATTTTCGGCATGCAGTTTCCAGCCGCCGTTATCCCAGCCCATGGCCACCGTGACTTCGCCGCTGCGGAGCATCTCAAGCAGGGCGTCGCCATTGGACCAGTAATTTTTCACATAGGGCTTGGCGGCGATCATTTTGTCGGCCACGCCTTCCATTAATGTTTTGTAAGCCGCAGGGTCATCGTACCTGGCAAAGGGATTGTTGCCGCCGGCAAAGGCCAGACCGATCAGGGTCGGTCGTTTCAGGCGGTAGCTTATCCGTCCAGTATACGCTTTATCGAGAAGTGCCGAATAATCTTTGGCTTCAGGGGCGATTTTTTTATTGACAATCAGGCCTGAAGTACCGTAGCAGAAGGGGACACCATAGGAAGCGTCACCAACCTTGGTGTTCTTTTGCACCGCTGCGAGCATTGAGGCAATAATCTGGTCGCTTTCGATTTTGCCGTAATCCATCGGCTGATAAATCTTGAATTCTGCTTGAACGGATGAAATGCGGTCCTGGCTCGGTTGGGCCAGATCAAAGCCTGCACCGCGGGTTGCCCGTAACTTGGCGATCATCTCTTCGTTGTTGGTAAGGGTCAGTTCAACCTTCAGCCCCGTTTCTTTCTCAAATTTGTCGACCAGTTCCTGTGGCGCATAGCCTTTCCAGGTGAGGATTTTTAGGGGTTCGGCAGCCTGGGCGGTCACGGTCAGCCACATCATTGTAACAGTTGCAAAGATCAGCAGTTTTTTCATGAAAATTCTCCTTTAGCTAAGTTTATATGCATCTTCCTGACAACGAAATGATGATACTCTATCTCCTGCATCAGTGCAGAGCAATCTTCTTTTAAGCAAAAAGCCGATCCTAATCAAATTTTATCCCCCGCCAAATAGTGTATCCAGATTTTAATTTCCTTGATGAATTCTCTTCGAAGATGTTTTTCCTCGCCGGCAATGAAATGGGCCTTGCATCTTGTCTTTTTGATCTTAAAATTTCCTCATAAGGAAGTTAGTGCTTCCTAAAACACCGGTCGTGCATAAGTGCAGGAAAAAACGACAGGTGATCACTAACTAACTATATAATCTAATATTTGAGGTAAGACAATGAAAGGTGATTATGGTTCTATGGCCTGGGTTAATGACGACAGTGGCAAAGAGTATGTCTGCACTGTCGATTCACAGCATGCCAATGAAAAGAAATTGGAGAATCTTTCCGACGAGGAAAGGAAAACATGTCAGGATGTCAACCAGTTCATTGGGACTGAACGTTGGTAGACTTGACTGAATCATAATATTACCCGAGGCCCTGCCGGTTATGACTGCGCGGGGCCTCTTTTTTATTAGCGAACACGGATCGTTTATCTGGAAAGCGGCATGCGCCTGTTTAAAAAGAAGACCCTCACCGGCCTGGCAAGGACCTGTGGCTGAGCAGCAAAAATCGGTCCGACGGCTTTGTCGGACGCGTTGCAAGGCCTGAATTTTCGGGGTGATGACAACCTGCTGGTCGGGATAGAAACCTCTGACGATGCTGCGGTATATCGTCTATCCGATGACGTGGCCATGATCAATACCGTCGATTTTATCACGCCGCCGGTTGATGACCCCTATTGGTTTGGGCAAATTGCTGCAGCTAATGCATTATCCGATGTTTATTCTATGGGTGGCCAGCCGTTAACCGCTCTAAACCTCGTGATGTTTCCCACCGGATATCTGGACATGGGCATCCTCAGGGAGATTCTCCGTGGCGGCAATGATAAAGTCGTCGAAGCGGGGGCCTGTCTGGTCGGTGGTCATTCGGTTGATGATAACGAACCGAAATACGGTCTTTGTGTAAATGGCATCGTTCACCCGGATAAAATCATCACCAATGCCGGCGCTAAGCCGGGAGATGCGCTGATTTTAACCAAGCCCATTGGTTCCGGCGTGCTCTTTAACGCGGTGCGTGCCGGTAAATTCAGTATGACTGAGCTGGAGCGATCGGTTTTGCCGATTATTGCTTCGCTTAATCGCCTAGCCATAGAAAAGAGCCTCGTGTACGAGCTGCATGCCTGTACGGATATCACCGGCTTTGGTCTTCTCGGTCATCTCCTTGAACTTGCCGTCGGCAGTGGTGTACACGCTGTTGTTGACTATACGGCTCTTCCTTTTTATCCGGGTGCCCTGGAAATGTATCGTATAGGCCAGACTACCGGCAGCAATAAAGCCAACAGGGCTCTTGTCGCTGGACATCCCCACAGTTTTTCCTGTTCGCTGCAGGCAGCCCAGGAAGAACTTCTCTACGATCCGCAGACCTCCGGGGGGCTGTTGCTGTCTCTGCCAAAAGACCAGGTGCAACAGCTGGTGGCGGACCTGCATGCCGTCGGTGTTGCCGCGGCGGTAAAAATTGGTGAGGTGGTTGACGGCAATACCGGTATCACTCTACAGTGAAAGACCTCAACTCAACATTGCCCGCAGTCTATTTCTGGTCTTTGAGCCCAGCAAGCGAGGCGTCAATTGAGGAGTGAATGGTTATAAAGGAATCAAATCCGGAAATCTCGAAAACCTCCTGAACATGCTCCTGCATGGCGCAGGTGCTGAACAGAAAGCCGCCTGTTTTGTAGGCCTTGGCAATATTTAGTATGATGCGTAATCCGGCGCTGGAAATATATTCCAGGTTATTGCAGTCAAAGACTAAATGAGTCTTGGGTGCGCTGATAAATTCCTGAAGTTGCTGCTCAAATTGTGGCGCAGAGTTGGAATCCAGGCGGCCGTTGAGCACAAAGATTGTGGTGTTATTTTCTTTGGTTATGGTTGTTTTCATCATCTCTTCTACAGGAGCCATACAGCTACCCGCACTCCTTGGGTAAGGTTTTTTGTAAGGTAAGGATATTCTTGTTGTGCAGTCTGGCATAATGCCAGCAGTCACAGAATCGGCGAACCAGTAAAATACCGAGACCACCGCATTTCCTTTGATCGAGAGGCAGGGCAGTATCGGGTGGAGTAATCAGGGTCGGGTCAAAAGGAGGTCCGGCGTCAACGACCTCTATGGTCAGATTTCGGCCTGTTTTCGTTAAGGTGATTGTCAGTGGATATTTGTCGCAGTCGTCACAGTGTTCGATGCTATTGGTGATTAGTTCATCAAGAATAAGATTGATTTCGGATAAACATTTATTAGACAAAGACCATTGGTGCTGCACCAGCTGCAATTGCTGCCGCAGGGTATCGAGTTCCGCCAGATCATTTTCAATCTTAAACGAAGTTTTCATGGCTTACAATACAGTGACTCCGGTTCGGTTCAGGCAGCATGGTGCCGCGTTATGCATGTTTTTTCTTTCCCATTGATACAGTTCTTTCACCAGGCTTTGCAAAGAAATTTTTGTTGTCTCCGGGAATTGTTCCTGTATTTTGGAAAACTGGTTGCGGCTGATCGTCAAAACGGTCGTTTTTGCTGACGCCTGGAGTGAAAAAAGGGCGGGCATCGGCCCCAGTAGACAAAAGAAGCCGACCATATCGCCGGTGGCAAAGTGCTGCACGATAACATCCTCCTGCACCACGCGTTTCAGAAGAGTTAACTCTCCGTTGAGAATCAGATGGGCTCTACCGCAGTCGTCACCTTCTTCATAAAGTATATCCCCCTGGTTGAGCTGAACTCTTTCCCCGAGAAAAGAAAGGAGTTTGAGTGCCTTTGATGGAAAATTGGCAAAGAAGGGGACCTGTTTTAGAAGCTCCAGGTTCTGCTGCATTTCAGGGACTTGACTGTTTTCTGCCGTAAATGAGTTCATGGAGAATTCCTTTCTGGTCAATAAGTTCATCGTAGGTGCCGAACTCAACTAGTTTACCTGCCTTCATTACTGCGACTTTATCATAGGTGCCAATAGTGTCGAGCCGATGAACGGCAGCGATTATCGTCCGTTTACCTTTCCAGCGACTGGCCATAAGTCGCTGAATTCGGGACTGGGATTTGTTATCGAGAGCCGAAGTCGCTTCATCCATAAGGATGATTTTGGGTTGTTTTAACAGGACTCGAGCAATAGCCAGTTTTTGTCTCTGTCCTCCGGAAAGTCTGTCGCCCATGGTTCCAACCTGAAACTGCAGGCCGAAGGCGGCAATTTTCTCAAGAAAATCTTCTTCCACCAAGAGGTGCATGATCGATTGGTTCACTCTATCCTGTGCCTGAGGCAGTCCCGGCTTGGTTCTGCCGAAAAAGATATTATTGAGGATCGATTGGCCGGCAATATAGTTGGTTTCGCAATAGGCAGTAAAGGTATGCCGACCGAGCGAATTGTATCGCTCCGGAAAGACTTTCCGCGCGGCGAGAACCGCATCCTTCAGTTTATCCGGCAAGCGGCTCATGGTATGGATCGAGGGTGTAAAGTTCAAGGCCAGGGAGAGGAGAAAAGTTTGCTGCTGGGTGGACAGTGCGGTCAAAGAATGTTTTTTCAAGCGGGCCAGTAGTTTTTCACACTCCTCGATTTTCTCGGCCGGAACCGGGCTATTCTTAAAGAACAGATCGACGGAATCTACCCCGGCGAGAATGTCGACAGCTTGCGTTGCAAGCTCAATACCCAGATTGAACAGTGGCTCAAGGAGAGCGATGTCCTGGAGGAAGGAGCGGAATTGAGGATTGCCAGGTAACTGGCTGTATCCAAAATTTTCATTGGTGGTCGTGCCGAAGATGATGTTTTCGGCGACACTGGAGTTCCTATGATACTTGTCCGGATCATAGAACTCCACATAGTCGGCAAGCTGATCGCCGAATTCTTTACGGAAGGTGTATCGGGCAGCAATAATCTTCGCGGTTATTTCTTCATTGCCTGGGTCGATAACACTGTCCAGTCCGAAGCGGATGACATCGACAAAAAGACCGACTTGCTGGAGGACAAGAATCATTCGGTCCAGATCGATATTATTTTCTTCGGTGGGTAGGGTAATTACGGCCTCCAGCGCCGCATTATAGGCATAGATCAGGTTGTCCTCGATTGTGCCGGTGAAGATGAAGGGGTTCTGAGAGATATAGCCGAGATCACGAACAATTTTTTTCTTAGGCAGGGTGGACAGCTCCTGGCCATCAATCTGAATACTGCCGGAGGTATAGGCAAACATTTTGCTTATGGACTGGATAAGCGTACTTTTGCCGCCGCCCGAGTAGCCGACGACGGCGAGATGTTGTCCCGCTGCCAGAGAAAAAGAGATGCCATTTAACAGACCATGACCGTCAGCGGTTTCGTAGAAGAGATTTTTGACCTCAAGATTGCCGGCCAGAGGTTCGTTCGTCCACTCCACCGGTTCCAGGGTAAATTCGGCATGCGTATCGAAATATTCCATGGTCCGATAGTAGCCGACGGAAGCATCTTGGTAGGTTTGATAGAAATCGATTAACTCTTTCCAGGGATCATAAAGCTTTTCCTGGGCCGACAGAAAAGCGACCATAGCTCCCAAAGCCAGTTGCCCATGCATGACCAGGTATCCGCCGAAGATAAAGATCACAAACGGACCCAGACCGATAAAATAATTATTGGCTGTCTTGATGCCGAAGCGAAACAGCGACCAGCGGATTCTGATTTTGCGTAATTTTTCAGCGAGAAGATTGAATTTTCGCCCTTCCTGGTCGTAGGCGCCATGAATCTGTATCTCATTGATCGCCGATATCGATTCGGCAATCTGATTGGCGGTTGAACGAGAGATATCTACCCGTTTCTTATTGGCTTCGTTGGCCTTTTTTTGCAGAAAGGGAAGGACCAAAACAACCACCGGATAGATCAGCAGGATGGCACCGGCCAATTTAGGGTTCAGCCAGAACAGATACCCGGCAAAAGCGAACAGGGTCAGAATGTTGGTGACCGGCACGGCAAAGGCCATTCCGGCAAAGGTGCCGGCGGTGCTGAGTTCATTCATCAGCGATGCGACAACCATCCCCGGTTGCGTGGTCCGAAAGAAACCGAGCGGCAGGGTGAGAATATGCTGATACAGCTCTTTACGCATGGTGGTTATAGCTTTTTCGCCTATTACCGCCTGAAGGTAATTAATGGCGAGTTTCAAGGCACTTGCCAGAGTAATCGCGACAATATAGATGGCGCAGTACAGAAAGAGGCCTTTAACATTCTGCAATGCTATGGAATCGTTGATTATTCTTTTCTGCATTTCCAGCGGAACAACCCGGGCGAAGACCACCACAATAATGATAATCAGCAGGATGATCTGCCGTTTAAGATTGTCTTTAAATACCCAGTAGAAGAGGGGTCTTTCGGTGATAGAGGAAGCTGCCTTATCCTTCTTCATTCATTTTCCTTTGTGGCTGCACTGCCGGAGAGTGACGATCAAACAATATACAAATTGTAAGTCATACCCATTTCTTGTCCAGCAAAGAGTGATGGCGTCGTAAAATCTCTCCTGAAAAGGGTCAATATTTATCCAGAGGAATAAATCGCAATAAATTGCATCTGGTTCTTTTTTGTGATAAAGAATAAAACGAAATACTTATAAGCATATGTGAAAAATAGACATATGTAGTACTTGTGGCACATTGAGGATTTTTTGTAAGGTTTCTATTTGTCAGGAGGAGCTTTTTTTGTTGTGTTTTGCTGCGGTTTATTCCATTACTTATTGCGTTTTATGATCAACGCGAGTCGCCGTTGATGAACACTTGCCAATAAAAAATGACCTGGCTGCATGAAGATAGTTGAGGTTGGCTGAAAATTGAGAGGTTCCAGTTATGAAAATTGATGATTTAGAGCAGATGGAAAGTGACGATCTCAGTACCCTTCCTTCGGCTGAACGGCGAAGGTTTTTGCAGATTGGTCTGGCTGTTACCGGCATGTATCTTGGCGGAAGCATCTTATCACTGACTTCGATTAAAAATGTCCAGGCAGCAGGGGTCGTTCCCGAGATCGGCAAGTATCCATACAGTCCACACTACAGCATGGTGCTGCGCGAGCAACTGTGCATCGATTGTGAACGGTGCAAAGAGGCGTGTGTCAAAACCAACCATGTACCGTCGTATGGCTTCAGGACGACTATCCTGGAAAAGCGGCGTTCACTTGGCGAAGATACATTCGAGACCATTTTTGTGCCGGTGCTCTGCAATCATTGCAATCGCCCGCCCTGTGTACGGGTATGCCCGACAACGGCCACCTGGAAGGATGAAAAAACCGGCATTGTCGTCATGGAGCCGAGTCGTTGTATCGGCTGCAAAACCTGCATGGCTGCCTGTCCATATAATGCTCGATATTTCAAGGAAGAGACGAGGGCAGTAGATAAGTGCGATTTCTGTCTGCAGTCGAGGTTGTCCAAGGGAGAGAAAAATCCCGCCTGTGTTGAGGCATGCCCGGCCGATGTTCGGGTTTTCGGTGATTTAGCCGATCGGGAAAGTAGGGTTTTTAAGCTGGTGCATGCAGCGGATACCATGGTTTGGGTACTTCGTCCGGAAACGGGAGCCGTCCCGAATGTTTTTTATATAAATTCCTGAGCCGGACAGTCCTCTGTCTCTAATGTCTTAGAGACAAGAGAAGCGAGGACGTGCTGGAGGAGAATAAGATGAATAAACTACTTGTACTTGTCGTTTTGGGCGTGGTTTTACTTTCCGGTGCCCTGCTCTTAGCTGATAACAAGGCGGTGGCAGAGGACTATGATGAAGACACCTATGGCCCTAAAGAGCCTGTTGTGTGGGTAAAGCCAGTAAAATCAGTTATTTTTGACCATAAAGTGCATACGATGCAGGGTGGTCTTGAATGCGATTCCTGTCATGATGACCTGTTTCAGATGGAGGTAGGGGCAGCGCAGGAGAATGAAGATTTCACCATGGCAACGCTGTACGACGGTGGGTATTGTGGTGCCTGTCATGATGGCACGACCGCCTTTGCTTCCAATACCCGCTGTACGGCTTGTCATATCGGTGTTCGAGGCTATAACCGTTTGCTGGGCGATGCTGCAACGACTAAAAAAGCACATTGATTAGGCGAGCGAACTCCGGCAGTCGGTAAGGTGTGAGGAAATTTGCAGAGAAAGACGTTTTTCGTTGAAGGAGAAGAGTAATGAAAGCAAAAAGTGCAAGCACAATACCGGCATCTTCATTTATGGCATCGGGTGATAAATTGATGTGGCTGAGTCTTTTTTTGATCCTGATCGGGGTTGCCGGGGCGGTGTACGCGCAAATAATCGGTCATCACCATGCCTTTGCCAATACCCGCGAGATGCCCTGGGGAATGCTTATTGGCGTCTATGCCTATTTTGCGATAATTTCCACGGGCCTCTGTGTTCTGGCCGCCTTCAGTCACGCCTTCGGCGGCAATCAGATGGCGCCCCTGGCCAACCGGATGGTGTGGCTGTCGATAATTTCTCTCCTGGGCGCGTTCATGGTTATCGGCCTGGAAATCGAGAATCCCTGGCGGATGCCGCTCGGGGTGATTCTCTACCCGAATGTTACTTCCAATATCTGGTGGATGGGGACCCTGTACGGCATGGCGGTCGGGGTCATGTTTCTTGAACTTCTGCTGATTCTTACCAGGCGATACAAGGCTGCCATCTTTCTCGGCTTCCTCGCGGCGATTACCGAGGCTCTGGCCAACAGCAATCTTGGCTCGGTTTTTGCCTCGCTGCAGGCCAGACCGTTCTGGTATGGCTCACAGCTGCCGATATTCTTTCTCGCCTGTGCTGTCTTGTCCGGTGCCGCGGCCATAGTTGTTTTTACCCACTACAGTCATCTCCTGCACAAACGACCGATGGACCAGGGGACCTTTCATGGTCTGCAGACCGCCGGAAAGATCATGGTGCTCATGACCTTTCTCGTTACCCTCGCGACGGTGTGGAAATTTGTCAATGCCTCGGTCAGCAATGATGAATTGAGACTGGCGGCAGACTCCCTTCTCAGAGGACCTCTGGCCGTTAATTTCTGGGTGTTTGAGATCGGCATCGGCCTGATCCTGCCTGGTCTGCTTTTAGTTGTCAGTCGGCTGCAATCGCTGCGCATCCTGTCGGCAGCTGCGCTGATGATTCTGGTTGGGCAATTTTTCTCTCGGTTTAACTTGGTGGTATCCGGACAAATCGTGCCCATTGAGCATGAGTATGTCGGCGTTGCCCAATACCTATCCTACATGCCCACGGTTGCAGAATATCTTCTGGTTATTGCCGGCATTGGCGTAGTTGGTTTTGGGTTTGTCCTTGGTGAGCGATTTTTTGATGCAACCTTTCGCAGCAATTCCCACTGACAAAGGATTCAGTCATTGTCGTTATGCTCATTGATCATCCGGTGATTAAACATCAGCCGCGCCACGTAGAGAAATGGAGTGTCGACTATGGCGACGATAAGCTTGAGAACATAGGTGGTGACGAGAATCTGGATAAACTCACTTCTTGGCAGAAGGCCCCAGAAGGCAATCGAGGTGAAGATAATTGAGTCTAGCAACTGACTGATCATGGTGCTGGCATTATTGCGCAGCCACAGAAAGTTAATCCCTGGAAAAAGCTTTCGCCACAGCTCATAAGCCCAGATGTCGTGGAACTGAGAAATACCATAGGCGATCAGCGACGCCAGTGCGATCCGGGGCAGAACCGCAAAAATATTTTTCAGGCTCTGCTGGATAAAATCAAACTCATTGGGTTTGAACATCAGGGCGATCTGCATGATGAGCACTGTCGCCGCAAGAGAAAAAAATCCGATAAATACTGCCTTTCTTGCCGATTTTTCACCGTAATTTTCCGATAAAATGTCGGTTACCAGAAAAGACGAGGCATAGGTGATGTTGCCGAGGGTAACTCCAATCGACAGCAGATCAACCATTTTCAGGACCTGGATGTTGGCCAGAATGGTGGCGATGGGAATCCAGATATACAGGCCCAGTTTGCCGAAAAACCGATAGGCAAAGAGAATTGCCGAAAAATTTGCCAGCAGCAGCAATAGCCAGAGAGTTTCGTTGGAAAGCGTAGATAAATATGGGAAAAGTGAAATCATAACTAAGCCTCAAAATGCATCTTTCTGGCAGGAAAGAAGAACGTGTGTCACTGGACGACACAAAAAGAGGCTAGCTTTTAGAAAAAACCAACAATGCATGGGAAATCGGTTTTGATAAGGCGGGTAGCCGATACCGCCGTTAAAGTCAGCCGCGCAAGATAGCAGATCCACCCCAAGGATGCAAGCTCGAAGATTGGTGGTTAAAGTTGCATATTCAGTGACAGCGGTTTGCTGTAGTTATTGATGAAGGTGCAGGCGGCTTCGAGCTGGGGTATGGGGGCGGTAAGTGCTTTGCCTTGCAAACTTTGCTGAAAAATCTCGTTGTCCTTTGGGATAAAGGCAATAACCCGCCGGCTGTCAAGACCATCGGTCATTATCCCGCGCACCGATTCGTCGATCTTATTGAGGATAAAATAGGTCTGGACCCCAGCGCCTTCGGCGATCTGCCGGGCGCGACCGGCCATCTGTATCGACTCGTAATTGGGATCGACGACGCAGAGCACCAGGTCGCAGCTCTTATCGACCTGCCGGCCAAAGTGTTCCAATCCTGCCTCGGCGTCGATAAGAACGATCTCATTGTTTTTCTCCCGCAGACGGGAAAGCACCGCCTTGGAGATGCCGCCGATCATGCAGGCACAGCCCTCACCGAATTGCTTGATTTTGCCGACCACCAGCAGCTTGATCCCGTCCGCCTCGGCCAGACATTCGGCCGGCAGATTGTCGAAGGTGAAGACCTGCTTGAAGAACTCGTCTTCATGGTGATCATCTGCCGCCTGTTTAAGTTTTTCCCGGGTTCCGCTGCGCCCGCCCATGGCGTCCATCATGATTGCCGGCTGGCACAAGCCCAGAAGCCGGTGCAGGCAGAGGTTTGATTCATCAGCGTCGACCACCAGCACCTTTTTGCCGGTTTTGGTAAGTGCCCTGGCGAGAAGGACGGTCAGGGTGCTCTTGCCGCTCCCGCCTTTGCCGCAGATCATAATTTTCATTGTGTTTCTCCGTAAGAAAACGAATGTGTTCTTTCAGTGTACTTTTATGACTACCAGGGTGATATCATCTTCCTGGGGCATAGTGCCTCTGAAGGCTATTACTCCATTGACGATGGCCTTCTGCAGCGCCTGGGCGGAATCCTCGGCATGTTCCTTAATAATTTTTTGCAGTTGTTGTTGGCCGAAAATTTTCCCATCTTTGTTGCGGGTCTCGTTAATGCCGTCAGTACCGATAACAATAATATCGCCTTCCCGGCAGGCGGCGCCTTTCGTATCCTTGAAGATATAATTGTCGTCCACCCCGAGAACCAGCCCTGGCCCGTCCAGGTGGGTAAAAGTTTTTGCCTGTGCCTCGAACATCAGTGCCGGTTCATGGCCGGCCCGGACCCACTGCAGCTTTTTAGTCACGGAGTCGATCTCAAGAAAAAACATGGTGGTGAAGCGGCCGGATTTGGCACAGTCCCGGGTAATATATCGGTTGATGTCGAAAAGAATCTGGGCTGGACTGTGATAGTTTTTAACAGCCGAGGTGAGAAAAGCCCGCACCGACACCATGAGCATCGCGGCCCCGATCCCATGACCGCAGGAATCGGCGATGACGACACCGATTTTTTCCCCCGGCAGGACAATATAGTCATAGTAATCGCCGCCTGTCTCGTCGCAGTAGATAGAGATACCGCTGATATCAAAGCTCTCCTGGCTCGGGCTGCCGACGGGCAGGAGGTTTTGCTGCACTTCTTCCGCCAGTTTGAGGGAGTTGACCAAGTCAAAGCGGTGTCGCAGACCATCGATCATAAGATTGGTATGACCGGCGATAACGCCGAATTCATCTTGCGTGGAAACCGGTACCTTGATGGCCAGATTGCCCTGGCTGACTTGCTCGAGCACCCTTGTTTCGTTGTTGAATAGAAGCCTCAGGTTGCGTGAATAGGAGAAGATAAGGTTGACGATCACCACCATAAGCACGGCCATTATGAAAAAAATCTCGGAGGTGACCGAGAGTTGGGCCGCCCGAATTGCGTCTTCATCCTGCGCGGTCTGGGTCAGCCAGACCACATCTCTGGTGAAGACCAGGATGAGCACGAGGGCGACAAAAATAGACGCGGTTATGGCGACGAGAGTAAATTTACGGGTTATGGGGAAAAGACGCTGGGGTGGGTCGAAAGTCTCTTTTTCACCTGTTCCGAGAATGACCTTTCGTTCCTGGGCCAGAGAAGAATCGAGGCCGATAAAGAAACCGGCGATAATGCAGCCGATAAGTACCGAGGCCAGGTTGGGAAGAGGGATATGATAGACTAGATAGTTGTGTATATTTACTAAAAGTCCTGCTGTCAGGCAGAGTAACATCTCGAGAATGAATATCCACCGGGCTTGGATGGTCTCCGGAGCCGGTTGAATATATCGATGCTGCAGTACAGGCCTGAACAACAATACGGCAGCAAAGGAAAGTGAGATGATGATCCCCAATCTCCCGGGGGATAACGTTGCAAGAAAGGGTCAGACCTGTCCGCCGTAATAGGTCAGGACGAGAACTGCAAAGGTGTATTGAACAATAACTCGCATACTTACCTGTCCTGGGGGCAGTGTTTATTATGGGGCACCTCCCCCTGCTCGGCAGGAAGAGGTGTAGTCAAAGACGTGGGTTCGATAGAGTAATCAGCTTTTGTTGGGATCGAAATATTTAAATTTTTGCTCGTTGAGAATATTGTCAACCGAGCGCATGTTGCCTTTCATATAGAAGATATTCGGTTTGGTGTCATCCTCGGGACGGATGACCCAGACTTGTTCTTCAAGTTGGTGCACCAGTTTATAGACGATATTTTCCGGGTCGGTCAGGTTGCCAAATGTCCTGGTGCCTGTCGGGCAGGCGGCGGAACAGGCGGTCTCTTTTTCACCCTTGGATAATCTCGTCTCCCAGCAGAAGTCACATTTATCTACCGCTTTTCTTTCGACGTTGAAATATCTTGCATCGTAAGGACAGGCCAGCATGCAGGTCTTGCAGCCGATGCACTTCTTGCTGTTCATGCGGACGATGCCGGTTACCGGGTCTTTATACGTCGCTATTGTCGGGCAGGCGCGCACACATGGGGCATCGTTGCACTGATTGCAGAGGACCGGGATAAACTCCACCTGCTTATCGAGTTTGCCGGTGTATCTTTTGGTGAGTATCCGAGTCCGGTAGTTGTCCTCCGGCACATTATTGGTCGTGTCGCAGGCATAGACACAGAGTTCGCAGTCAATACAGAGCGACTGGCGAATGACCATGCTGTAATGCGGATTGTAGGGGTATTTGACGATGGAATCGACGCCACCAGCAGCATGTGCCGTGCCGATAACCGAAGTGAGTGAAAGTATTTTGCCCCCGGCGTACACTCCCGCTACAGCAAGGCCAAGCTGGAGAAATTTTCTTCTTTCCTTGACGGTGACGGAATCGGTACCTTCATTTTTAAGTTTATCAAAGTCTATTTTAGGAAACTTCATGATATCTATCCTTTTACCTTTTGGTTCAATGTGACACGAGTAAGACAGTGGCTGCTTACCAGATTCTATGGTGCCGTTTCATGGCGTCTTCTTCAGTTTCGCCGGCTTCCATAAAGTGAATGGCACCACAACCGGGGCAGATATACCCACCTTCTGGGACTATCTCATGTTTTTCCAGCTGATGGCCGTTGAGCATCTTCTCGCCGGCGAGATAGGCGACAGCGATAAAGCCGATGCCGAACAGCGAGGCCATGATCTCATGCAGGGTCGGCGTATAGTTGAGGAGATCGGCCGCTTCGACAACTCCGAGGGAATGGTAGACCGATTCGATCTGCCCTGGAATGACAATATCATACCGCATGTAGAAGATGCCGATCATCATCAAACCGGTGGACCACATGATCAGGTTGAAATTATTGCCGCGGGAGCGAATAAGCAGGTACAAGGGCAGCACCATGCCCAGGAAAACCTCAAAGACCCAGAAATTGACGGCATAATCGCCAGTCAGCATGGACATCAGGACCAGCTGCTTGCCTTCCGAAACCATGCCGGTCAGTATTTTCCAGATGGTGAAAAATATGATCACCGCTATCATAAAAATAGTGAGCTGCGTCACCGCTTTAACCGCTCGCTCCATACGCTGATTCATGATTTCGGGATTAATTTTCCAGCCCAGGGTGGTAAAAAACAGAATTGCGCAGCCTCCCGACATGGCGGCAGAAAATATAAAATAAATGGGCAGGTATGGCCCATACCAGAAGGGGCGGCCGTGGAGCATGCCAAAGACGGCACCAAGATTGCTGTGCGCCGCAACACCGACAACCAGACCAAAAAACCCCATCAACCGGGACAGGGTATGGTTTTGTTCCAGCAGAAAATAATATTCTATCATCATGAAAACCAGGTAGGCTCCATAAAGCGTTCCCATCCACCACATATTGGACACGAGGTTTGGGGAAATAACATTCCAGATAGCCATCCGGAACGGATTTTCAATATCAAAGAAGATGATGCAGAAGCCGCCAAACATAAAAATGATGGACATGAAGACCGCCCGTTTGGCTATTGGCATAAATGCCTCGCCACCAAAGACGTGACCGACGGAGGACACGATACACAGGCCGGTCGAGGTTACGACACAGAAGATATAGGCAGCGATGAGCAGTCCCCAGGAGATCTGCCGGTAGACACCATAGACATGATCATAGCCCACGAACCATGCATGGAGGCCAAAAGCCAGCCCTGTCAGGGTCATCGCGAGAAAGAAGCCTATGGTCATTTTGTACAGGGGGCTGGCTTCTTTCAGGGCAGTGACTCCATGAAAACCCCATTTTTTAGAAATATTAACAATTCTGCCGGTCATTTTATCCTCTCTAAAATTGTATTAATGGCATGATATTATCAACAGCTGCTGCTGTTCCTGCGCTGCAGGAGAACAAGCTTGGCCGCGTTTTCCGGTTGTCAGGAGTTCTTGTGTTGATGCGCATCTTTCTCCGGTACTTCGCCAGCCTTTCTCTCCAGGCCTTTCACGCCGATATGGCAGACGGTGCAGCGAGTGAGATAACCAAAGGCCTGCGAGGAGTCATGGCATGTACCGCAATATTTTTTATGCAATTCCACCAGGTATTGCCTTTTTTCCTGTCGATTCTCGGAAGTGAATGGTTTTTGTGCTTCCACCCCCCCTTGCTTCATGGAAAAGACTTGTTTATGGCACGATTCACAGGTCAGCTTCGCCTTGTTCACGTGGATCGAATGGTCAAAGACCACGGCTTTTACCGGCTGGGTGAAGATGATTTTATCAGTCGGCGCATAATGGCAGGAGCCGCACTGTGTCGAAGAGTCAAAGGCATCGCTGCCGTTATGACACGCACCGCAGTATTTACCTTCCGCCATTTCTGCCATGGTGAACGTTTCCCGGTTTGATTCTTCCTTGGATTCCATGGAAAACAGCTCATCATGGCAGTCGGAACATTCAAGGCCGGCATCCATGGTGTGTATCTTGTGATCAAAAGTAGCCCTTGCCGGCTTCTCCCAGACAATGGGTGCTTCCGGGCCATAGGTGTCGGGATCATATTTCTCGTCGGCCGACGCACTGCCGGTTACCAGGAAAAATGCTGCAAGGATGAAGAAGCTTTTCAATAGGGGGCTGGGGGTCATTGCTGTGCTCCGGTAGAAATTAATCAAAATAAGATTTCAATATGTAGTTTTCTGACAAACTTTTTGGAGATCTGCCACATTCAGTAAGGGATGTGGCAGATCTCGCTATATTTTTTTATTAAGTTGTGCGACACGTTCAGCAGCGTCAATGATATTTTGCAGAATTTTTGTTTCTTCAGCACCTATTCCCACCTCGCGATAGGAATCGGCCAATAATTGCGCGTAATTGATTATGCCGTTTGATAAGTTATTGCTTTCATTAATTATAATTGCAAGTCGTTCGTTTTTCGCCGGCTCGGTATGGGTTGCCGCCAGCTGATTTCTTTCCCCGGTCGGCAACAGGGTATTGACCGCTTCGATAACCTCGGCAATTTCGCTGCAGGCACCCGAGGAACAGGTGAAGCCGCGGGTAAGTACTGCCGGATCGCCTGCCTGCGAAGCCATATGAAAAAGAGGCGCCATGGTTCTTTTATAGAGAAACAGCAAGGAAAAGCTCAACAGACAGATTACCGCGCCCAGAGCACCGATCATTACGGTCTGAAATTGCAAAACCTTGGCCCGGGCCTGGCTGACGATGATCCGGTCAAGGTGCATCAGGTATTCAGCAAGCATGCGCATTTTATTCTGCAGATCCAGGCTGTATGCCGTCTTGTCATTGCTCGAAGGAATTTCTCGGGAAGCTATAGCCAAACCGGAAAGATCAAGCTGTCTGGCCATGTCAAGTCGATACTCTCCCGGGATCAGGCTGTTCTCCTGCAGCCTTGCCAAGGTGGAATTGAGGTTTTTTAACTGATCGGCGGCACTGACGATCTTGGTCCAGTCTTTTTCAATCAGAGCAGCGGTTATCTGTTCGCGGATGGTTGCAAACTGAAAGATCATTCCCTCGCTCTGGGTGATGATGGCATTGTAACTTTCGGTCAGTTGATATTGACGAATGCCAAGGACTATAACCAAAACCAACAGAATAATCACCCCGGCAAAAGCCATATAAGCCATTTTTTTTAAAGACTGCACAACTTAATCCTTTTTGCGCTTTGAATGGATGCAGGTATCAGCGGCGGGGCAGTTTTTACATTGATGGGTTTCCTTGATGCCCGCCTGAATTTTATCGGTGAAATGACAGGACATGATGATCTCGAAATCTTCTTCGTCCAGCGTTTCGACATCCAGCAGAATCGCCGCCAGCTGTTTGAGGAGGTAGTATTTTTCTTTGAGAATGGTGACCGCGTCTTCACTGCAGGTTTCCAGCAGATCGTTAATTTCCTGGTCGATGGTCTGAGCGGTTTTGTCGCTCATCTCCAGCCGTTTTGCCGCACTGTTGAGGAAACCGCCGTCATCGAGGACCATGGCCTGCGGCCCGACAACTTCGCTCATTCCCCATTTACAGATCATATTCGTCGCCAATTCCGTGGCCTGGACTATATCTCCCTGGGCCCCGGTGGTGCGCTGTTTAAAGGCGATCTCTTCCGCGGCCCTGCCGCCCATAAGAATGGTGATTCTGCTGCGCAGATAGTCGTAGGAATAACTGCTTCTGTCACTGACCGAGAGCTGCTGGGTCTGACCAAGGGCACGGCCGCGTGGAATGATGGTTATCTTATGGATTGGGTCTGAATTCGGCAGCAGTTTGGCAATAATGGCGTGACCGGCTTCATGATAGGCAAGGGACATACGGTCCTCTTCCGAGATGATCAGTCCTTTTCGTTCAACTCCCATGAGAATACGATCCAGGGCATGCTCAAAATCGACGTATTCAACCACCTTTTTACCGTCTCTTGCCGCCATCAGGGCGGCTTCGTTGACCAGGTTGGCGAGTTCCGCACCCGTGAAGCCGGGGACCATTCGGGCAATTCGACCCATGTCGAAGTCCGGAGCAAGAGCGACTCTGGCTCCATGCACTTCGAGGATTTTTTTTCTGCCTTTGGTATCCGGGGGGAGAATATTAACCTGTCGGTCAAACCTGCCGGGACGCCGCAGAGCAGGATCGAGAATATCCGGCCTGTTGGTGGCGGCCAAGACGACGATGGTGTCGGAAGTACTGAAGCCATCCATTTCAACAAGCAGGGCGTTTAAGGTCTGGCTCCGTTCATCTGTACCGCTGGCTGTATCCCCGGCGGAACGTCGGCCGCCGACCGCATCTATTTCATCAATAAAAATAATGCACGGCGCCTCGGTTTTCGCTTCTTTAAATATATCTCTTACCCTGGAGGCGCCGACGCCGACAAACATCTCGACAAAATCGGAGCCGCTGAAGCTGTAAAAAGGTACCTGTGCTTCTCCGGCTATTGCCCTGGCAAGCAGGGTTTTGCCGGTTCCCGGAGGACCCTGCAGCAATACTCCTTTGGGGCTGACCGCGCCTATCTGGCTATACTGATCCGGGTTTTTGAGAAAACTGACTATTTCCTGGAGGTCTTCCAAAGCCTCAGGCAGTCCGGCGACATCGTTGAAGGTAACTGTCCGATGCCCGCCATCCGGCAGGATAAGCTTATCGGAGGCAAATTTATGGACCTCGTCTTCGCTCTTTTTCTTTTTGCTTAAGGAAATAATGACGGTAAGGGCGAGGAGGATAATATAGAGAAGGGCGATACCTTGAACAAGCTGGTCCGATCGGTCTTTTTCAAAAACAATCTGGATATTTTTATCCTGCAGCTCGGTAATAAGTTTTTCGGCATTCGGCACGATGGTTTCATAACTGTCGCCATCGACATGCCGGACGATTACCTTGTTGCCGATAAAGGTTATCTGGGCGATATCGTGATTGGCCAGGCAATAGCGAAATTCACTATAGTTCACCGTGCGCAATTTATGTTCGACATTCCAGATACCATAGCTGAGGGCGAGCAGGATGGTAAAAAGGAAAAAAAGTAAGAGATTGCGAACTAAAATTGCCATCTAATATTTCTAAAAGCGTAAATATTTTGGGTCGTTTATAGAGTATCCACAGCTTTTGCCGGTTCTACGCAAAAAAGCTCACGACAACCAGTAAATTGTCGTGAGCTGCAAGAATACTCTATAAAAACCAAAAAATCACATGCTACCGGTGATTGCACCAAACATACTTTTTATCAGAGCGATGGGACCACCGGTGGAAATTACCGCACTGGAGAGGACGATTACGCCCCATATTCCGATTGCTACAGCAAGAGCGCCGGTAATAATCATGCCGACCTTTTGCAGTTCATCGCTTTTCTGTTCTATTTCATGGACAGTGGGAGTAGACGCTGTTTTTTGTTTGGTAATTGCTTTTGCTTCCATATGAGACACCTTCAGTTATAGTATTGAGCAAATGTGCTGGGTGAAAGCACCTTAGCTGGTAATTTATCTGGTAATGGCGGTAAATAAATTGCTTAAAAGCTGTACTGGCCCACCGCTGTCGACCATTCCGGCGATAAGGCAGACAACGGCCCAGCAGCCGATAACACTCGCGGCAACGGCAATGGAATAAACGCCGATCTTGGAAACTTCACTGGAAACATCAACCTTCTCATCGGTTGTGCTAATCGTTTTTTCTGCAGAGAGTAGGCTTTTCATTATGGGCTCCAGGCTATTGTAGGATACTAGTTGTCAGCTAATGGCGCTTAATAGATTTGTCACAAGCTCTCCTGATCCACCACTGGCAACAGTGCCTGCTACCAGACAGACCACCGCCCAACAGCCGATAAGCAGTGAAGCAACTCCAATTATCCCAACGGCCAATGTATCATTGCTGGAGCCTGAGGTAATTTGGGCAACACTTTTTTCTCTGATTATTGCAGTTGTTCTGTTCATGTTTTCCTCCTGCTGAGAAGAGTGGTATGTTCGCTGTGATGATCTCCTTATTCATAATTCATAACGCACATTGTGTGCCAGAATAAGAATCTGTTGCCGGAAAGAAGTCGTGTTAATTAAGGTATTGATTTTAAAACAAATCATATATTGCAAAAACTTGTGTAGGGAGTTGGCGGCGAAGGTGTACCATGGATGTAAAACTGTTGCATTTGTGTTGCAGTGCGGGATTGAATGTTGCATTTATGTCTCTTGCAACACAATCGCGACACTTTTGGAGTGTCGGTAAATTTTGAGATATTTAGAGGCTGGAACTGTCGTCCGCAATTCCTAGACGCTGCATTTTGCGATAGAGGGTGGAACGATTAATCCCCAGCATGCGCGAGGCCTTAGCTTTATTACCGTGGGACCGCCTGATCA
>CAVPXN010000010.1:0-171872 GCA_963709745.1 uncultured delta proteobacterium | reverse complement strand
CTTATAGAAGCAGGAACCATAAAGCATCGGCTGAAATAATTTGCTCAAGTCGCCCACTCACCAGTTCGGCGAGAGACAGGCTTGCAAATGAGGCATATTTTAATTTTAAAGAGCGATATAGTTCTGAAAAAATCCCCCCGGCGTATAGGCAGATATACAATGACATCTTAGGTGGTTCAGTTTAAGATCATCACATAAACGGAGGCACCACCCTTGTAACACCATGCCCGACTATAAAGTATTGGCTTTCTGGCTTTTTCAGGTTTTCACTTGGAAGGCAAAAGCTTTTGGCATGAAAATCAACCATTTGTACTTCTATGCCAAATTTAGGATTTTTTTTTTATTTATTATTCGTGGTGAGTTGGTTTACTCACCTTGCCACTCGCTGTCCCACTATTAGGTGCTATACGCTTTGATTTTGTCCTTGTCATTATTTTATTTATTCTTGTCATAATGCCATCGGCTGAGGAAATAGAAGAGGAAAAGACAGATGTTGACAAATATCTTAAAATTCTAATATTTTTCTCTATAGTTACGATACCTTTTGTGAATGGCCGGGTAGCGTGTTACGTGTAGGGTTGATACAGTTCATTAAAGGATTAGTCTTTTATTTTTTCACAATAAAATTTGTCAGGAGCGAAAAAAAATTAAAAATTTTCATTGCGGTATTCCTGGGTTGCCAGATTTTCCGGATCCTTGAACCCCTATATCTCCATGTCACCGCTGGATATTGGGGATCAGCCGCCTCCATGGCAAACTGGGAATCTATGAACCGGTTGTCCGGTGCCCCACATGATATTGTCAACCCAAATGGTCTAGCCTTTATTATTGTCAGTGTATTGCCATTCATTTACTATTATTCCAAGTTAAGTAAAAAGATACTTTTGCTTTCGCTTTTCCTCATTCCTGCCATGATTTGGGCTTTGATATTGACAGGATCGCGGAGCGGCTTTGTCGCCCTCGTTGCCGTGATCGGGCTTATCGTCTATAAAACAAAGTATAAAATGGGTATGACGATTGCTCTCGTTCTTTGTATTTTTATAGGATTCCCTTTTCTCTCCGCGAATACGAAAGACCGATATTTATCAATTGTCAGCAGTGACACAAAAAATGCCGCTACAAGTGAAGGCAGGATAGAAGGTGTAAAGAACAGCTTTAAGGTTGCTTTTCGTAAGCCATTGGTTGGGCATGGACTGGGAACATCTCAGGAAGCAAGTTGGAACTATGGCCATTCAAGACATCTGGCACACAATCTTTATGCCGAGGTGGCACAGGAATTAGGGTTTATAGGTCTCTCCATTTTTTTGCTATATATTCTGGCAATTTATAAAGAAATGAATAATGCAGAAATCCAGTGGCACCCGGAGGAGGGGGAAGAGGTAGGTTTCATCCAAACATCCTTTTATGCACTTTGGGTCTTCTTTTTTATGAATTTGGTCTTTAGCTTGGCCAGTTATGGTTTATCCAGTTATGAGTGGTACCTGATGCCTGCCCTAATAGTAGTTTTGGTAAAACTTAGGAAACGTGATGATGACATTTTAGACGATGGTATAAATGGAAAAATCACATAAAATTCATATATTAGTTGTTGCACGCCATCCGATTGGTGGAATACGGACTTTCTTCCGCTATGTATACAGCCAATTTTATCCAATGCAAAATCACTTTTTTACTGCCACAAACATCTGAACTAGATACTCTTAAGGAGAATTTAAAAGATATTGATTGCAATTTTGTAGTATTGAGGAAGGGTTCAAGCTTCTTTCCATACGCTGGGGCTGTTTTGAGGATTCTAAAAACCCAAAGCGTTGACATAGTGCATTCACATGGTTTTACCTCTATGGTTTATTCTGTTCTTCCTGCTTCTTTTTATAAAAAACCGCACCTCTTTACTTCACATGACGTATTCACCGATAAACAATTCCAAGGAGTCAAAGGATTTTGTAAAAGAATTATTCTGGGGATAGGTTTTCATTTTGTTGATACTATACATTCTGTTAGTTATGGAGCCCAAGATACATTTGCTTCAACATTTTCCGCATTATAAGGAATGGAAAATCAAAAATGACCGTAATACTAAACGGAATTGAAAATGACAGGTTTTTTATTGATGAAAAAGAAAATTGGCAAACCCGGATCGATCTGGATGAGCAAACCTTTACAATAGGGTTCTTTGGACGATTTATGACCCAAAAAGGTTTTAAATACCTTGTAGCTGCTATTGAAGAAATTCTTAAAAATGAAAATGATCATCAACAACCAGTTGTTCTTGCATTCGGCTGGGGAGGATTCATCCGAGAAGAACAGGCTGAGATAAAAAGAAGAAGATTGGAGAAAAATTTTCATTTCTTACCATTCCAAAATGATCCTGCACGTGCAATAAGAGGAGTCGATGTGGTAGTTATGCCATCGTTATGGGAGGCATGTCCTCTTTTACCGATGGAGGTACTTGTTGCAGGGGTTCCAATCATTGGTACTGATTGTATTGGCATGCGGGAGGTTTTAAAGGACACCCCCGCCAGGATAGTGCCAAGTGCTGACAGCAGGGCGTTGGCAGAAGCCATAATTGCAGAAATGCAGTCTTCCAGCAAGGTTAAATTTGAGGAATATAGAAACAAAGCAATTCAGCGTTTTGATGTAACTAATCAAGTAGAGCAGTTGCAGGAAATTATTAATCGACTTGTTTTTAAAGAAAAAAATATTTGACTAAACTTTGAGGTGTGATTGGCATGTTGAGATCTCTCAATAAATATTTTCTCTATTACCCTGTAGTCTCAATAAAGTCCGCGTCATTTTTCAAGGCTACAAGAGAACTTGAGGTTAGCCAAAGCCTGCCAATTGAAAATGCTTCGTTTTAAAAATTTAAAGAAGCTATTGATTACAGCAAAGAATAATGTTCATTACTATTCTGAAAAACTGAAAGCGATTGATACTTACATCTATTCGCTCACTGCAAGACATTAGCAAGTTGCCTACCCTCGACAAAGCACAATTGAAGGATCAGCAAAAAAATTTGATATCCAGTGAAAGATTCGTCTTTCTTACTAAGAAAACTACAGGTGGTTCAACAGGACAGCCTCTAACTATATTAAAAAACCGCACAGCAATGGGATACGAGCTAGCTGCTACCTGGCGTGGATATTCCTGGGCAGGCGTTTCAATCGGTGATAAGCAAGCGCGATTTTGGGGTGTTCCAATGACTCTTAGAGGCAGGAGAGCTGGTGAACTAACGGACTTTATATGTAATCGCCAGAGGCTCTCAGCTTTTGCTTTTAATGACCAGTCTCTTGCGCAATATACGAAACAGTTAAACAGATTTAAACCGGATTATTTCTATGGTTATGTTTCAATGCTATGCGATTATGCTGACTATGTTTTAAATAATAACATAAGTCTGCACTTTATGCCGAAGGCGATTATTACGACATCGGAAGTGCTGTACCCAGAGCATAGAAGGAAGTTGTATCAAGCCTTTGGATGTGATCAGATTCGAAATGAATATGGATGTGGCGAAGTCGGTTCTGTTGCTCATGAGTGTGAAAAGGGGCGCATGCATATATCCGCAGAAAACATGATAGTCGAAATAGTCGATGGTAATACTCCTTGTATGGCTGGAGAGGAGGGAGAAGTTGTAGTAAACAGAATTACGAATCTCGCTATGCCTTTAATTCGCTACAGATTGGGTGATTTTGCCCAATTGTCAAAAGAATCGTGTCCTTGCGGCAGAACCTTGCCGGTATTAGAGGAAAAGTAAAAGGGAGAGCTTACGATACCATAGTTTTTGCCGATGGCATGAAATTTCACTGGGGAATATTTTATGTATATAATGGAGGGAGCTGAACAACGAGAAAATCTCCGGAAAATAAAGGGGTAAGTTTCAGATAATACAAAAGAGTCTATCTGAAATTATAGTGAGGATCGTTCCAGGAAAAAACTCCTGGAACGATCCTCACTGTAATTTCCGATAAACTCTTTTGTACTATCTGAAATTTACTTATCCCGAAATTTTCTCGTTCAGCTCCTTCCATTACATACATAAAATATTCGCCATGAAATTTCCTACCATCAGCAAACACTATTGTATCGTAAGCTCTTCCTTTTATTTTCTCTAATACCGGCAATGTTCTGCCGCAAGGACACGATTCTTTAGACAATCGGGCAAAATCACCTAATTTGTAACGGATTAACGGCATAGCGAGATTACGTAATTCGGTTACTACAACTTCGCCTTCCTCTCCAGCCATGCAAGGAGTATCTCCATCTAATATTTCGATTATCATGTTTTCCGCGGATATATGCATTCGCCCTTTTTCACACTCATGAGCAACAGAGCCGACTTCACCACAACCATATTCATTTCGAATCTGTTCGCATCCAAAGGCTAATGTAACTTCTTTCTGTGTTCTGGGTATAGCACTTCGGATGTTGTAATAATTGCCTTTGGCCGAAATTGCAACTTGATATTATTATCTAATACATAGTCTGCATAATCACAAAGCATAGAAACATAACCATAGAAAAAATCTGGCTTAAAACTATTTAGCTGTTTAGTATACTGCGCAAGAGATTGGTCATTAAAAGCAAAAGCTGAGAGCCTCTTGCGATTACATATAAAATCAGTTAATTCAGCAGCTGTTCTTCCTTTTATGGTCATTGGAACCCCCCAAAAACGTGCTTGCTTATCACCGATAGAAATCCCCGCCCAAGAATATCCACGCCAAATAGCAGCTAGCTCATATCCCATAGCTGCTCGATTTTTTAATATAGTTAGAGGTTGGCCTGTTGAACCACCAGTAGTTTTTTTGGTTAGGAAGATGAATTTTTCACTGGAAATCAAATTTTTGTGCTGATCTTTCAGTTGTGCCTTATCGAGAGTAGGTAACTTGGTAATATCTTGCAGGGAGCAAATCGATGCAAGATCAATAGCTTTAGTTTTTCAGAATAATAACGAACATTGTTATTTGCTGTAATAAGGAGGTTAATAAAATTTTTAAATTGAACTTTTCAATTGGTAGGTTTTGGCTAACCTCGAGTTCTCTTCTTGCCTTGAAAAATGACGCGGACTTTATGGAAACTACGGGGTAATAGACAAAATATCTATTGAAAATGCTCAACATGCCAATCACACCTCAAGGTTTAGTCAAGTATCTTTTCGTTAGCAACAAGTTGATTAATCAATGACTTCAACTGGACCACTTGATGAATCACATCAAAACGTTGAATTGCTTTGCTTCTATATTCCTACAAATTTAGACTTGCTGGAAGACCGCATTTCAGCAATTATAGCTTCTGCCAATGCCCTACTGTCCGCACTTGGTACTACTCTGGCAGGGGTATCTTCTAAAACCTCTCGCATGCCGATACAATCAGTGCCGATAACAGGAATCCCCGCCACAAGTACCTCCATTGGCAAAAGAGGACAGGCCTCCCATAAAGATGGCATAACTGACTACATCTAACCCTCTTATTGCACGTGCAGGATCTTTTTGGAAAGGTAAAAAATGAAAGTTGTTTCTCCAATCCTCTACTTTTAATCTCAGCCTGTTCTTCTCGGATGAATCCTCCCCAGCCAAATGCAAGTACAACTGGTTTTCGATGATTATGTTCATTGTTAAGAATTTCTTCAATAGCAGCAATAAGGTACCTAAAGCCTTTTTGGGTCATAAATCGCCCAAAAAACCCTATTAAAAAGGTTTGTTCATCCAGATCATTATGTGTATACCAATTTTCTTGTTCATCAATAGAAAATCTATCAATTTCAATTCCATTTAAAATTACGACAAGTTTTGATTGTCTTTTGTGTAAATTCGGAAAGTATTTAAGTAACTTATCCTGAGCACCATAACTAACAGAATGTATAGTATCAACTAAATGAAAACTTATTCCTAAAATAATTTTTTTATAAATCCCTTTAACTCCATGGAATTGTTTATCAGTAAATACATCATGTGAGGTAAAGAGATGAGGTTTTCTGTATAAATATGCAGGAAGGGCAGAATAAACCATAGAGGTAAAACCATGGGAGTGCACTATGTCAATGCTTTGTGTTTTCAAATTCTCAAAACAGCTACAGCAAATGACAAGAAGTTTGAACCGCTTCCTCAATACTACAAAATTGCAATCAATATCTTTTAAATTCTCCTTGAAGAGTATCTAATTCAGATGTTTGCGGCAGTAAAAAAGAAAATTTATAGTTTTGCGCACTAAACTGGCTATACACATATCGAAAGAAGGTGCGTATACCTCCGATAGGGTGTTGTGCAACAACTAATACATGAATTTTATGTGAGTTTTCCATTTATTTCGTTTTCCATTAAGTCATCACCTCGTTTGCTAAATTTTGTTAAAACAACAATTAAAGCAGGCATTAAATACCATTCGTAACTTGATAAGCCATAACTAGCCAAGCTAAATACCAAATTCATAAAGAAGAAGACCCAGAGTGCGTAAAAGGATGTCTGAATAAAACCTACCTCTTCACCCTCCTCTGGTAGCCACCGGATTTCAGCATTTCTGATTTCTCTATAAATAGCTAGTATATATAAAAGGAATATAAACAAGCCGACAAATCCCAATTCCTGCGCAACTTCGGCATAGAGATTATGTGCTAAATGTTTAGACTGGCCATAGTTCCAACTCGCCTCCTTGGATGTCCCTAGGCCATGACCAACTAAAGGATTACGAAAAGCAACCTTAAAGCTGTTCTTTACCCCTTCTATTCTACCTTCACTTGTTCCGGCATTTTTTGTATCACTGCTGACAATTGATAAATATCGATCTTTCGTGTTCGCAGAGAGAAATGGAAACCCTATGAATACACAAAGAACGAGAGCAATCGCCATCGCCATTTTATACTTGGACTTATAAACAATAAGTCCGACAACGGCAACGAGGGCGACAAATCCACTGCGTGATCCGGTCAATATGAGCGTCCATATCATCGCAGGAATGAGGCACAGCGCAAGAAAAAATATCTTGCTATTTAGCCTGGCATAATAATAAATAAATGGCAAAACACTGACTATAATAAAAGCCAAACCATTTGGATTAACTATATCATGCGGAGCACCTGACAACCTGTTCATATACTCCCAGTTTGCCATGGAGGCACCAGAACCCCAGTAACCAGCAGTAACATGCAGATATAACGGTTCGAGAACCCTAAAAGTTTGGCAGCCAAGTAGTACAGCTATGAATATTTTTAATTTTTTTGTGCTGTTAACAAACTTTATCGTGAAGAAATAAAAGACTAATGCCTTGACGAATTGTACCAATCCAAACCGCAACACGCTTCCTGGCCATTCCACAAAGGGTATCGTAACTACAGAAAATACAATTAATATTTTTAAAAATTTGTCAACATCTGTCTTTTCCTCTTCTTTTTCCTCGACTGACGGCATTACCGCAAGGATCAATAAGAATATCACAAGGAGAAAATCGAAACGTATAGCGCCTAATGCGGGGACACGACTGGCAAGGTGTGTAAACCAGCTCACCACGAATATTAAATAAAAAGAAAATCCAATAGATTGCATAGTGTTAGGAAAGTGTAATTGTCAAGCCAAAAGGCCTTCTATTTTAAAAGAAATCTCTCAAAACCCGCCAAAATCCCACAGATGTAAAGCAGGTTTAAACGGGTGGTCACTCGTATATTTCACTGATCTTAATGCGGACCAGCCAATATGTCATTGTATATCTGCCGATACGCCGAGGCCATTTTTTCAGAACTATATCGCTCTTTAAAATTAAAATATGCCTCATTTGCAAGCTGCTCTCGCCTGAACTGGTGAGTGGGCGACTTGACAAATTGCTTCAGCCAATGCTTTATCGTTGCCTGCTTCTATAAGAATTGCACTTGTATCATTTTTCAACACCATGGGTATTCCACCAACCTTCGAGGCAATTATCGGCTAATTTTCCCCTCATTGCTTCAAGTATGGTGATTGGCAACCCCTCAGTGAAGGATGGCACTACAAGGAGATCGAAACAAGAAAAAGCCGCGGCGACATTACTCATAAATCCAGGCATACTCACTCTTTCTTGCAGACCGAGATGGCGAACAAGATTTTCGAGGTTCTGTCGCTGTCTTCCTTCTCCAAAAAGAACGAGCGAAATGTCAAGACCATTATCAAGGACGCGGGCGATAGCTTTAATAAGCACTTCAAAACCTTTCTCGGGCGAAAGTCGGCCTACAGCAATAATATTTAAATTAGTAGTGCAGTTTAGCTGAAGATCGCCACATGGAAAGGACTCAGGCGCGTTGAGACTAATGCCATTATTGACTATATGGTATCTTACGTTATCTCTACCTGCCAATCGGGGGTGGCTTAACATTCCCTCATTTACCAAAACAACCGCGTCCAGTCGGGGCAGTGTCCACGAATCCAGCAATTCGTACAAGTGCATACGAGAAAAAGGCCTTCCCGCTGATGTCCATCCATGGAGAGTAGTTATTAAAGGAAGGCACCGGGATTTTTTGGGGATATAGCCAAAAAGAATATTTCCTTTGAAACCATGGGAATGGAGCAAATCACAATCTATCGATTTAGCGAATTTGAGAATTTCTTTTGCTCCGCTAAAATTTGGACCGGCCCTCATCCGAAAGGTTCTAATAGAAAAGCCTCGTTTGCCTGCCTCAAATTCCAGAGGCTTTTCCTCTGACTTCATATCACCAATACTTGCAATTACCGGTTTCAGACCCTGCTTGATCTGCTCTTCGACCAGATTCAAGAGCATCATTTCAGCGCCATACAAACCGGCACTATCTATTATATGCAGGATTCGCATCAAATACCGATAACCTCATTTCAATGACCTAACAAGGCCTTTACAGATGTTTTAATCAAACGGATATATGCTTTTTCTCTAAAAGGAAACAATGATATAGCCTGCCAATAATATTGAAGAGCATATTTAATTCCATATTGTCTTAAAACATTAGCACGCAAACAATACGAATAGTAGCTTGCATCCTTGATAATATCATCTGATACAGCATCGGGAAAATCATTAGTAAATTTTTTAATGATTCGGTCTGCACAGTGAATTCTCTTCAGCGATTCTTTGACATCTGCCCACTATGCCCAACCCGGTAGAGAAGGGAAATTTTCGTCCGTATAATCAAATAGATATTTAGTGGAAATGCGGAGCCAGCGATCCCAGTCAATTCCCATGGCTAGCGATTCATCAAACAGACCAAAATCTGTAAAACAAACTTTTTTCACTATTACAGAGGAAAAAGGAACAAAGTTATCATAAAATAAATAATCAGTTACCACTCCGCGACGCGGCTGCAGATATTTTCCCAAGCATGTCTCGGCTAAGGTGTTTCCCCGAGTATCTATATGGACGGCACGACTGAAGACCA
This sequence comes from uncultured delta proteobacterium, assembly GCA_963709745.1. GTDB lineage: Bacteria > Desulfobacterota > Desulfobulbia > Desulfobulbales > Desulfocapsaceae > Desulforhopalus_A. Next base: position 162,505 of record CAVPXN010000010.1, on the reverse strand, counting down.
CACCCACTTCCGGATGTGTAAATAATTGCATTTGTACACTAAGCTTCTCAGGTGCCCAAATATCATCAGCATCCAAAAAAGCGATAAACTCGGCAGATGCCTCTTTAATACCTCTATTTTTGGCATTTGCCTGTCCCCCATTAACCTGTGTGATGCAATGAAACCGGTTATCTTCCAGAAAAGGCTGAATCTTTTCAATCGAATTATCTGTCGAACCGTCATCGACAACAATAACCTCAAAATTGGTATAAGTTTGCTTCTGAATGGAAGATAGACACTTCGCGACAAATTGACCATAATTGTAGCAAGTTACAACGATACTTACTGGAGGTTTCATTTCAATTGACATCGGTGATTCGGCAGATTGAGAATCTATATTTACCGGAAGGTTCCGGTAAAATCTGCTTTACCTCCTTCACAATAACCACCGTGCCCGGGAATACTTTTTCAAAATATTGCACCAAATTTAGCTGAACATCTTGGCTATATTTCCTCCCCGGCACAATATTTACTATCATATTGTCAATAGAATCCTGAATAATCTGCATTTGATCGATGCCGTCCATTTTAGTCAGCGTATTCTCAATGAGAGAAATCCCAGCTACTTTTTGGCCATTTTTATTTAGAAGAAAGTCAGCAATTCTACCAGTTATACTTCCCATTAAAGGCAAACCACGACCGCAGGTGCACTTTGTATTCATCGGGGTACCAACATCTTCTACTTTATAGCGAACAAATGGCATGGCGAAATTTATCAAATCAGTAACAACGATATTCCCCATTTCACCGACTTTTGCCGTTGTTCCATCATCTTTTATGAATTCTATTATCAAATGCTCGATGTTCATATGCAGGCCACTATGTCTTTCGCATTCACTGCCAATCAAACTCACTTCTTCACAGCCATAGCGGTCGGTTACTTTGCAGGCAAATACTTGCTCGATCAATTGTCTTTCATGGGGCAACAGCATCATTGAGGTGGATAAAATCCCGGATGGTTTAATCTGGGTACAGCCTAATTCCTGGACAAACTTAGCCAGAATGAAAAGAGAATGAGCATGGCCAAATAGCAAGGTCGGCTTTACCTTCTCCCATTTATGGGCAAATTCAAGTACTGCAGCAGACGAGACAGACATGGTATCCAGATAAATATATGGCTGAAGTAATCTATCAAGAACTTTTGCTTTAATTGTTATCGGTAATTTGGGATTCCCCCATACAGCTCCAATAGGTTCACCTGGCTTCCAGCCTGTCCATCTATCAGCACGACAGGTATAAGCATTTCGAAGTCCACTGCACTCTTCGGTAAGATAGATATCCAGGGCTTTGCCGGTAGAACCTCCCGTTTTAAAATGTAGGAGAGATTTTTTTTCATATCCTTCAGAAATCATTGAATCACAGTTTTCGCGAATCTCTGCTTTGGTCAGAATAGGAATATTTACGATATCAGCCGGTTTGGTCAATGATTTAGAATTCAAGCCATTTTCCTGCATACGAGCCCGATAAAATGGATTTTTCTCCCATAGAAAAGCGTAAAGCTTTTGCAATCGTTGCCACTGGATATCCTGTAATTGCGACAAAGATAAATACTGCGTTTTTTCCAATTCCTGCAGATATGCGATTTTAGGGCTCTTGTTTTTTCGACAATAGAGTGGCTCAAAGACTTTTCGCCTGAGAAAATTTCCAATCATGCAAGACCCTCTTTTGCAGTATTATCCTCATTCAACTGATATCCTTTCACCAAATATTTTCCTTCATAGATAGACTCATGAGCCTGGACGCATCGTTCCCAGTTAAAACAGGAAGCAACTGACCGAGCAGTCATCGCCAATTTTTGTCGTAAAGAAACATCTTCGACCAGTTTCAACAGGGCATCGGCCAAGGCTTCGACGTTGTCCGGCGGCACCAGCAACCCGCTCACACCATCCTCAATCGCTTCAGTATTTCCGCCCACTCGGGTTGCTACCGCGGCGCAGCCACATAACATATATTCCAGCAAAGCATTGCTGAACCCCTCCGAATCGGAGCACAATACACCCACCTGCAAAGTGGCCAGATATTCGGTAACCCGATCAATATTCCCTGTAAAAATGGTATGGTCCCCAATGCCTTCTGCCTTGGCCAAGGCTTCAAATTCGTCACGAAAACATCCATCCCCCAACACATGCCAGGTAACTTGCGGATGTTTTCGTCCCACCTTGCCAGCAGCCCGAAGGAACAGGTCGGTGCGCTTCACGCGACGATTCAGATTTCCTACAATACCAATATGTAAGGTCGGACCAGTGTGTTCAATCCAGGGAAGTCGACTTGGATCAATACCATTGTAGACAACTTGAACTGTATTCTTTTCTAAACCGACATGCTCAGCGAAATTATCTCGAACGCAGACCGCATTGGCAAGAAAACCCGTCATCAACGAATAGATCAAGCGCAGCAGCATTGTTTGACTGCGCGTCCGCCAAAAACCCATATCACGAAAGCAAGCCAGGCGCTTTGGCGTCCCGGCAAGCCAGGCAGCCGCTCCGCCAACTACAGTGGCATCCTGGAAAAATGTCTGCACAACCGAGAAGTCTTTGTTTTTTAGGAAACGAGAAAGCCGCCAAATAGCCCTGAATCCATTGAGACTCATCAGACGCGGAATAGCATAAGCGAAATGAGGACAATCAGCCGGAACCAAAGCTGCATCAAAATCACGTATCGTGCACAGGTATGGATCAAAACGGCTTCGATCCAGCCTGTCAATCAGCCCGATCAGCTGCAATTCTGTTCCGCCACGGGCAAGACTGTCAATAACATAGAGTATCTTTATTTTTTTCAGAATGATTACCTCTAACTGGTGTCTCCGTGAATTTTATAACTTTAAAGTGCAAAAATTATTTTGAGATTGCATTTAAAGCGGTTTTAATTTTGTCAATAGTAGCGTTTTTATCCCAATTCGACTCATAAAATATTTGCTTTCTGGATGGAGCCACCTTCGCGGTTTCTATCAGTTGTGGTGAAAATTGTCGCCAACTGGATATTTTTGTGCTCTCGGAGAGAATTGCATTAAACAGACTGTCTTCCATCTGGTTGCGGACTTTCTGCCAGCCATAAAAGGGAATGCGCGTCTGCCGCCCACGAATAAAGATAACTGGTTTACCAAGATACCAGAAAGGGGTGCACACCGAACTGGAACTGCCGATTATGCACCTGCTGGAGGCAGAGACGGCGAGCAGGTCTTCCTGCGTCTCCACATAGCTGAGATTGTCTTTTTCACTTATAATAGCCATGCATTCTGCTTTTTTATCATCCGGCAAGGACGGGTGCATGGTGATACAGGCATGTAATTCGGTAGGCATTCTCTTCATTATTTCCAGCAAATTGCCATATTCGTTCCAGGTACCATAATGGCTTATCGACAGAAGAATTTGATGGGGAATTACTGCAGCGGGCGGTATCTGGAACAAGGTGGTGTAACCGATTTCCCGTATCTTGGCGGGATGTACTCCCTCTTTAATCATTCGATTGCGCTGGCTCACCCCGGAGGAAAAAATCAAATCGAAATACCTGTTCAGGCAATCGACCCGCTCCGGGTTCAGACTGGGCTTAAAACTTAAACCGTGTTCAATAAAAACCTGTTTGCCGACAAGGCGCTTATGAATGAAGGGGAACCAGTTACTAAAAAACCAGATAGTATCTTTCCCGTCCAATTCTAGAATTTCTTCATCGAACACTTCTGAGCGTAACTCGATAAAGGACTCACAGATATGCCCCCCCAAATGTGAATAATAAAATTTATGATGGATGAAGTGGTGCGGATATCCTAAAAAATAGACTAGTTTCATGGCGCTGGAACTGTTTGGGCAAAGATCTTCTGCATTTTAATGAACATCCGCCTGCTATAGTAGCGTGGATACAACATTAAGCCCTTCACTAACCACTTACCTGCATAACCGTACGATTTCCAGTAAAAGTGACGCCTGGCGAACTGTTCCGTCCAATATCCTAAGATGTCATTCTTGTCTTTGCAAATTTCAGAATCATCGACTAGTTGCAATATCTTCTTCAGTACGTTGTATTTATTTATGAATCTAGGTTCCAAAGAAGTTGCCGTCATGCTATTACCATGCTTTCTTCTCAACTGAACGATTTCTTGAATACAATAAAAAGGATATTTACGTACCAGACGAAGAAGGAGATCTTCATCTTCATCGGTAAAGAAGGACTCATCGAACATTCCTTCTTCGATTAAAATATCTTTTCTCACCATGAAAGTCGAAGTTGCGCTGGTATAGGGGATTTCCAGAAAATAGGTGAGAGTTTCCGCCTTTGTTGCAAAATTTTTAAAAATCCTCACCCAATCCATTAAGGCAGGCTCGCCTTCCGTGCAGTTAAGGCCCTGTATACCGCCGGACACCAATGAGTCCGGATGTTTTTTTATATATTCAACCTGCCTTTCAAGTTTTGTAGGACACCAGATGTCGTCAGCATCCAGGAAAGCAATCCATTTCCCTTCAGCCAGCCTGATGCCCATATTTCTTGCCGGCCCGGGTCCCTGGTTGTCTTGTCTGAAATAGCTAATATTTGGAAACTCCGCTAAATATTTGTTGAGCGCACCTTTAATATCAACTGTTGATCCATCATCGATTACGATAATTTCATATTCGGAATACGACTGTTTGAGCACCGAATCTATGGCCTCAATCAGGTAGAGGGTATTGTTGTAAACAGGAATAACAACAGAAACAGTGTCCGATTGCATCATGGTTCCAGTTCTAGATTTTTCATAAGGTGCATCTGGCATCAAAACAGGCTAAAAACCCCACTTTGCCACATTGAAACCAAAGGTATCCTGAAACATACGCATATCGGCAGACAACTTTGCAAAAGCGATCTCTTTTTCCCCCTCAGTGAAACGTACTGGTTTCTCAGGCAGGGAATAGGATTGAAACTTTTCCTTTGCTCTCTTTTTGATTGCTGACGGAACGAGCGCGTAAATTTTCTTGAGATAAGGCCTCTTCTGCAGCAGCAGATCAAACCGCGACCGGGTAAAACTCTTGTTGTGGACGAGATAATCGATAGAATCGATAAAGTCCACTGCATCCAGATCTAAAAAAGCAAATACATTGGTCAACAGAATTTTTGGGTCTTTCTTGATATCATCAAAATCCACAATCAAAAATTGTTTTTGTGGGAAAAATCGAATGTACCGGGACAATTGCATGTAGTACTTGGAAACATCTATCATATCATCACTGAGCAGGGACAGAGGCCTGTTTTCTGCGTGATGTCTGTATTTCAGGTGGCTGTACTGGGAAATAATGCGCTCGAACGGATTCCTGACGATGTAGATAATTTTTGGAGAGACACCATAATTGTGAATGGCTTCGGGAACATTAGGCTCAGACGGATATTTGGTGTATCCCGTGGAAGCCTCGATGACATACCTGTGTTCCCGGGGATTGTAGTCCCAGAGCTCTTCATATTTTTCGACCGCCCGGTATTTGTGGCCCTGATTTGATGAAAAAAATTCCGGTTCCTTCTTGACGCACGGACAGATATTCGGATGCCCGACAATATAATTGTAGAGAGACGATGTGCCACTTTTCATAGCCCCGATAATCATGATGAATGAATCGGCCGGTATTTCAGATAAAGACATTTTTCGCTCCTGCGAAATCAGCTAATGTACATCTCGAAAGAGTATGTCATCCATGGTTGCATTAAAATTATCCACCGAATATCGTTGCGCAACTTTGGTCCGCGCTCTCCTGACCAGCTGCAGATAAAAATCACGGTCCTGCAGTTTTCGATACTGATCGATAAAACCTGGAGCGTCGTGAAAGAGCAGAATCTCCTTGCCGTCAGCAAAATCAAGGCCTTCGGCACCTTTTGCCGTGGCGATAACCGGCCGGTTGAGCAAGGCAGCCTCAAGGATTTTGATTCGGGTTCCGGATCCCTGCAGAAGAGGAACGATGACGATGGAACTCTGCTGGTAATACGGAACGACGTCAGGCACGTCAGCTTGCAATACAATGTCCGCATGACGGGCGATCTCCTCAACCAGCTGTCCCGGTTTGCGTCCCACAATAGTCAAGCACGCCTCAGAAAACTGCGCTCTGAGGGCAGGAAATATTTCCCTGATAAACCATGCAACACCCTCTGAATTAGGCTGGTAGTTGAGGGTGCCGACAAACAGCAGGCTGTGCGGAGAGGCCGGCCCTTTCGCTTCGGGCATGGCGTCAGAGAAAGGATCGATTACGACATTAGGCACCACAAAGCGGTTGGTTTTTCTCTGCCCGTCCACCAGGTTTAAATCTCCATCGGAACAGAACAACACGCTTCCCAACCGATCACAGCAATTCGCTTCATAGGCCCTGAGGTTCCGGTAATCCAGTCGCCTCTTGAAAGCATAACGGGTGGAGACGGCATGATTTTTTTCATACATTGAGCCGGACAGCACGTCATCGAAGTCCAGACAGATTCTGCTTCGCATGGCTGGAGGCAAAAACAGCAGGTATTGGGCATAAACACTGTAGCGGACAAAAATCAAATCATAATTTTCTTCTGCGAGAAGGGCCAGGAGACGTTTTTTGAAATCAGCGGAATAGTGCGCCAGTATACACCACGGCAGGCGCATCAGAAAAAAATATGCATTACGCCGGAACTCATCCATACCCGGCCCAGGCGGGATATGGATGACTTTACGAAACAGGCTACTGTCGGCGGTTACAGGTTCATTGCTCTGGGCATACAGCAGATCGACTTCGGCAAATCGTTTGAAATAGCGAACAAAGTGCATGGTCCGTTGCCGGGAGCCATTCTTTTCCGGCAGGGGGAATGAAGCACTGATGACCAGTATTTTTTTCATTGATGAGCAATCGTGTCTATAAGATCTAGCCACCTCACCAGGACGTGGAGCCGTCATGTCTGATGCCTAATTTATGCCGCAGCCGGTTGACAAGTTCCGCCAGTTTCCCCGACACCTTCCAGGCGATCTTCATGGCATTGACCTTCACCTTCTGGCCAAATCTCAGTTTATCAAAATGCTTTTGATGAATCTTCCTGGAACGGGCCTGTGCCTCCCCTCTTTGCTGGTCCAGAACGGTCTTCGTGCCATCCAATAATCGGTAATTACCAAAAATTTCATCAACATAATGCGTCTTTGCCGAAACGGCCGCCAGTAACAGAAAATCGAGATCCATCGCATAATGGTTCTGCGGATCATACAGGCCGACGATATCGTGCAGTGACTTATGGTAAAAATATGCCGATGGATTCACCGGGTGCTGATTAATTTTCCAGCCCAGCAACAACTCGGTAATGTCCAGTTTTGCCGGTTTGTTGATATATTTCAGCTTTCCCTGGGCACACCAGACGTTGCAGTTCCCCACCAGCATGGCCGGTGCAGGTAAATCCGTGAACAGAGAGATAACCCTGTTTAACACTCCAGGCTCATAGTAATCATCGACATTCAAGATGGCCAGAATATCCCCCATGGCCATTGCAATACCCTTGTTCATGGCATCCGACTGGCCTTTATCCGGCTCCGAGACCCATCGTATATGGGGGTACGCCGCAGCATATTTTTTTACAATGTTAACGGTCGAATCATCTGAATGCCCATCGATGACAATATGTTCTGCCCTGCTGCAATGCTGCTCTATAACTGTTTGCAGACAATTTTCAATATGGGCTTCGCCGTTGTATACCGGGGTAATGACACTGAGGGTATAGTTCTGCATGAGATCTGTCATTGTTGACCTATTGCATCCGGGAGCAGATATGGTTCCCAGAAAGATCTGTCATATTTTTCCCAGGCGTGGCAGCCGAACGGCAGGCGGTGTTCATTGATTTCAAAACAATACTGCGGCACGCACTCAAAGGCGAATTGCAGTGCAACTTCCACCGGCGCAACTGTAAACCCGGGGTAATAATACCCTCCCCTGTTTGCCCAGAACATGTCCTCGATAGAAATTTTCTCGGCAATCTCCCTTCTGGCATTATTACGCCAGGGGAGATACCTCAGGTACTTTTTCGGCAGATTTACGATTTTTTGAAACGTCGATTTATTTTTGGAAAATTCGCGCCAGAAGGCATCCGGATGAAGATACCGTTTATTGGAATTAATCACCCTTATAAAACTCTCCACCTTCCTCAGCGAAAAGCCGCCGTTGCCCACCTTTCCCTCAAATTTCGGCATCCCGGCGTAGGGTGTCTGGTCATGTTTTACCCATGGCGGGGCGATATAGTCATATCCCCTGAGACACCACTCGGTGAGCTGGTCGGAGAAGACCAGCGCGTCCAGGTGGTATATCAGGATATATTCGTAATCAAGGAAAACTTTATAAAAGTCAGCCGACAGCAACAGCTTGCTGTGTGCCTGAGCGCTGCCGAAATACTGGTGGGCGAAATATCTGTTTTGCGCAGCGGGATGGGAAAATTCCGTTTCCTCGGGGACAATAAAATATCTATCATACCCGCCAAGATGGTGCAGCAGGTGATGCAGCGAGATGTGTTCTGCCGCGGTAATGGAAGGTGTGCTGGACAGAGGAATGGCTACGGCAACTAATTTTTTGGCTTTGACAGATTTCATTGTTCTTCGTTCCCTGGCGGATGAAGGTCCTGCCGATGGCCAATAATCTTTGCCGGGTTGCCCACGGCAACCGCGCCTGGAGGAATATTTCTGGTGACAATGGAACCGGCACCGATGACACAGCCCCGGCCAAGTCGAACGTTCTGGAGAACAACTGTGCCAAACCCCAGCCAGACATCGTCCTCGATGATGATATCCCCTTTGCTGACGAGAGGTTGCTTGCGAATTGCCTCACCCGGATCGATTGCATGATTGTAGGGATAGAATGCACAATTTGGGGCCATTTCGACACCTTTGCCGATTATGACCGAGCCCTTGTATGCCGAAATGGAGCACCGGGGCTGGATATGCGTTCCTTCACCGATAGTCACCGCACCCCCCTCACCGGTCTCGATAATGATGTCACTATAGAGATGTACGCCTTCATACAGGGTAACGGCCCCTCCTCTCGAGGACTGGTAAACGGTAACTCTGTCGCCAAGATAGACATCCCTCGTCAGATGCAAGGCAGCATGTTCAATCACCGCGGAGGATGAAATATATCCCATCCGGCCTTTTTTAGCGAGGTAGCATCGTGCCTTGTACCTGGGAACTGGTAATGCTGCCAGGCGCATCGATAATCGACCAATAGGATGCCGCCCCGACCGGTTCATCCAGAACTGCACCCATTTTTTTGTAAAAGCCGGCCATCGCTTTGCAATACGTGTTTCCATCTGTTTTCACAAAGAAGGAGTGAACCGCAAACGACAATTACAGCCTGCTGCGGAGTTTTCGTGGTGACAACTGCAGGAGTGGACAGAAAAATTGATGCATCATTGCAGTGCGGCGTGCCACAAGCCGGCCATTGACTGATACCCCCGCCCATTTGGATGGAGCTCATCACTGAACTCATTCTGGTGGGTGGAAAAATATCCATAAAAATTGGGCGGCGCTACGGCGATGCCGTTCTCTCTGACCAATTGATCGATAACCACATTATAACTTTGTATTACGCTGTTTCGACCGGTATCAAGGGAATATGGCACCTTGGCGAGATACACCTGTTTGCCTGCTCCTCGTATCATCGTAATCATTTTCTGGAGGTTTGCCTTGAATACGGCCGGCGCGACAGGAAGCAGTCCGGCAGCATCGTTGGTGCCATACATCACCAGAAAATATTGACCGTTCGGATGGCGCAACAAGGTAACCGGCAGCCGTGCCAATCCATCGGCAGAAGTGAAACCAGGGATGCCTTCCGTTGCGACCGAATGCGGATATCCTTTTGCCGCCGTGAGCAAATTACTCAGAATCGGCGTATAACCGCCTTCCATATTCCTTCCATCCTCGGAAATATTGTCGCTTAAAATATCATCGTACAAACCCACAGTGATACTATCACCAAGAGCGACATAGTAGTCGCCGACACCAACATGGTCCACCTGGTCCAGTGTTGACTGGTCGATTACTTCGTTGTCATTATCATCAACAATGACCGCATCGATCGTATGCTCGGTTTTGGCAACATTTTTGTACACTATCGAATACGGTGCGGAACGGGAAATATACGGACGAGCTCCGTCAAGAGTAAATTTCACCCCCCAGCCACTGGCCATCTCACCGTTCAGGCAGACACTTGGCGTGATAGTTACATCAGGAAAAGGCACCAGCGCGTAGTTCCCCGGCTCGAGAATCTTTACATAGGGGGTGTCGCAGCGACCCTTGACATTGATTTCCGCAGCACTGGTCCATGGCTGATTATCGACCGATCTCAGTGCCACCAGGGCAATGAACTGGCCAAGTTTTGGTGTCACGACAACTCGCTTCTCGGTGCTGTCGGCGGCAAATGTTCCTGTGCCTACCGGTGCGCCCCAATTGATCCCGTCACGGCTTACATAGATTTCATAGTCGGCAATGTAACCATGCAAAGTATCCGGCCGGGGCAGATAATCCAACTCGTAAATCCAATAGGCAGAGCCAAGATTAATCTGGATCTCATGGGGCGGCACTGCATTTTCCCACTGCGTATGCCAGAAAGTCGATATATTGCCGTCGAAAGCATTGACTGCCGCACCATCTTCATTAAACAGCTCCTGGCTGTCCACATACTGCAGGTGCATATTGGCCTGGGGTACAAGATTTCCGGCGCTGTCCGTTTCAACGTTGACCACACAGCTGGCCTCGGTCCCATCTATTCGACCAAGAGCATCGACAACGGTAAAAGTGACAACATAGGTTCCTGTTCTGGTAAAAGTAACGGGTCCTGGATCTTCCACGCGAGCTGAAGGAATCAGCGGATCACCGAAATCCCAGTAATAGGACAAGGGGGCATTATTGTCCGGATCGCTGGCGGTGCCTGTGAAATTTACCCTGCCGCCGGGACTGATTGTGACATTGGTGACCGGTGAATTAATTGCTGCCTCCGGAGAATAGTTCCCCGAAAAGGAACCACCAAGCACGCTGAGTTCCGCGACCGTTGTGTAGGGCTGATCGTTCACTTCACTCAGCGCGACCAGACGAACATATTTTGCGGTGGCAACAGGAAAGATAATTTCTTTCTCTATAGGAGAATTGACAAATGCACCCTGGGCAACCGGACGGCCCCAGTTCCTGCCGTCAAGACTTACGTAAAATTCATAACGGTATATCCTGCCGTTGATGGCACCACTCTGGCGCGGCAGATAGCGGAACCCGGTCAGATCATACAGGCCCCCCAGATTTATCTGGATGTCATGCGGTGGATAAGGTTTACTGCCGTAGTACTGGGTATGCCAATGAGTTGTCGGATCTCCGTCAAAAGCATTTGTTGCCGCCCCGTCCTCCCTGACCACCTCCTCACTGTCGACGTACTGCAAGGTCCAGTTATCTTTGGCCACCAGGGCATGGGTGCCCTCGTATGGCACATATGATATTTCTCGGGGGATATTAACTTTATCCGGCGTGGAAATATCAATGTCAGCCGGCAGCTTCCAGGTTTTATCGAACATCAAAGCGAACAGCAACAGTATGTTGTAGATGACTGTGGATGTCATTGAGAGTGCATTGCCGCTTGCCACAGTGCTGCCATTGCCTGATATCCACGGCCATTAGGATGAACAGTATCACTGAGTTGATCCTGATGCGTTGCGAAATAACCATAAAAATCAGGCGGCACTACGGAAATAGCATTCTCTGCTACCAGTTGTTCTATCACCATATTGTAGTCCTGAATAATACTGTTCCGACCTGCATCAAGAGAGTATGGCACCTTGGCGAGGTAGGCTCTCTTGCCTGCTGCCTGAAGCTGAGAGATCATTTTCTGCACGATAGTCTTAAAAGTTGCTGGAGCTGTCGGCAGCAGCCCGGCAGCGTCATTCGTCCCGTACAGTATCAGATAATACTGGCTTTCCGGATGGTGCGACAGAATCTCCGGCAGTCGTGCCAGCCCATCGGCAGCGGTATCTCCAGCAACACCTTCCATCGCGACCGTGTGGGGATACCCTTTATCGCCGGTAAGCAGATTATTGAGAATCGGCGTATATCCTGCCGCCGAATTACGCCCATCCCGACTGACATTGTCGGCCAATATATCATCGAAGGCCCCGGTGGTTACACTATCGCCGAGAGCGACATAGTAGTCGCCGACGCCAAATTGGGCAACCTGATCCTGAGTTGTCGTCCCTGACATTTCGTTGCCATTGCTGTCGACTACTACTATTTCAACTGTATGTTCCGACTTGTCAACATTTTTATACACAATTGAATATGGTGCGGTACGGGTAATATAGGGGAAAGCTCCATCGAGCAAGTATTTCAATCCCCAGCCGCTGTACAGATCACCGTTCAAACAGACATCCGGTATGATGATCACATCAGAAGCGGACGACAGGGCATTGTCCGCCGGACGCATAATTGTTGCCGAAGGAGAATCGCAACTCTCCATGGCATTCGCCGCAGCAGGACTGGTGGAACTCTGGTCAATGGGGTTCTCGGGATTTGCCGTTATAGAGGTAATGACAGCTGATTCCGTTCCGGTTGCGGCAAGGCTCAGCGTATCGACGGGACTGGAATTGGAAATGACGGCAGCAAAGCCAGCTACCGGTTGCGGAACAGGGGTGCCACCTTCCGGCTCACCGAGAAAATTGAATTCAGCAGCACTGGTAAAAACCTTCCCGTTGATCTCGACCATAGCTTCCAGGCGGACATATCGACTGGAGGCCGTAGGGAAAAATACTTCTTTCTGGCCAAGTCCGCTGCCAAAGTCCGCCTGAACAACCGGTGTTCCCCAGTTGACGCCATCAAGACTGACATACAGAGCGTAATGGGCGATTGTCCCATTGACGCCACCATCCTGGCGCGGCAGGTAACGAAAGCCACGCAGGTTGTAAACAGTGCCCAAATCTATCTGAATTTGGTGGGGAAGCGGAGGCTGCCTGAGTTTCCACTGCGTGTGCCAGATGGTAAGCGGATTGCCGTCAAAAGCGTTGATCGCCGCACCATTCTCGGCGACCAGTTCCTGACTATCGACGTATTTTAATTTCCAATCTTTTTGGGGAATCACCGAGGTGATCGGATCAGCCAGCACTGTTATCACCCTGGTTGCCGGAAAATTGTCTACCAGTCCGGCACTGTTGGCAACAGCGAACGTCACCTTGTACTGTCCTGCACGGTTGAATTGGATCGGTCCGGGATTGTTAAGAGAACTGGCTGGCACTTCGGAGCCATCGCCAAATTGCCACAGGTACGTCAGGGGTATCTTGCTATTTGGATCTGTTCCACTGCCCTGAAAGTTTATTGTTCCACCGACATTTATAGTCATATTTGTGGCCGGCTGGTTGATTGTGCTGTCGGGCGCTGCCGGGTCCGCGGTGGCATAGATGCCAATTGCATAATCTGCAAAGGACGAACCATACCTCCCATCGATCGCGGCAATCCAATGGTCACCAAGCCAGAGAGGATCATACTGATGTGATCCGGCGGCATTCCATCCGGCCCCGGACGGCCCGGCGACTGGACTTCCGGCGACCTCATGTTCGGCAAATGAGGTTGTTGTCAACTCATCAACCTGGTAGGTCCGGACCTGTCGTATATAAAATACATCAGCTTTTTGGACCGATCGAATGATTGTCTTGCCATTATAGACAAAAGCCCTGCCTCCCGGTCTGGAATGAGCGGGATCGTTTATGACAATCGGACTTTTCGGGTGTTCCGTCCACCCACTCAGCAGATCCTTCGAATAATACAGATAACAGTCATCTGCACCATTAACGCCGACAAACATCCACCAGTAATTGTTGTAATACACCAGCGATGGATCGACAAAGTGACGCCCGCTGGCAAGAGTGCTGACAAGTTTCCAGTCATAGGGAAAACTAGCGGCTTCATAGAGACGTACGCCAAGTGCCTCGTTGGTTTCCGGAATCATGTAGTGTTTCCCGTTGACCGAAAAGACATAAGGATAGGAAAGATGAAATGATTCCTTCAAAACTATCCGGTCATATTTCCAGGTAATCGCATCGCTGCTTTTGGCTACGCCAATCTCTCCCAGGTTGTTCTTGGTATTCAGTACCTCAAAAAACAGGTAGAACGTCCCATTTTCCTGGAACAAAAATGGGTCCGCGACGAACCTTGCCGGCACGTCGGTTACATCGGTGGCTGACAACACGGGATTATGAATGTTGGACGGATCGGCAATTTTAAAAGGTGCCGCAGTGACAGCCGACCAGTCCGGATGAATTGTCAACACCTGTGGAGCCTGGACAGTTATTGTTCGACTGGCCGGTGTGGGGTCGACTTTGCCAAGTGCATCGGTAACTGTCAGGGTTACGGTATAGGTCCCGACGGTATGGAACTGGATCTGGCCGGGATCCTCAACGAAGACATCGGCAATTGCCGGATCGCCAAAATGCCATCTGTAGCTTAGGGGAAGGTTCTGATCGGGATCTGAACCGGTACCGGCAAAGGCGACGATGCCGCCCTCGCTTATGGTGATATTGCCTGTGGGGCTGTCAATTGTGCCTTCCGGCGCAAGATTGCCGGTGAATTCTGTCCCCAGCAGCCTCAACTCAGCCATACTGGTAAACACCTTGCTGTTAATCTCCTTCTGCGCCACCAGGCGCACAAAACGAGCGGGAAGTGTCGGGAAAAGGACCTCTTTCTGACTCAGATCACCTGCCAGAGCACCCGCTTTTACCGGAACCCCCCAGTTGCTTCCGTCCAGGCTGACATAGAATTGGTATTGGACAATGGTTCCATTAATACCACCGTCCTGACGGGGCAGATAACGAAAGCCTTCGAGATTGTAGATGGCGCCAAGATCTATCTGTATTTCGTGGGGAAGAGGAACCTGTCGGAGTTTCCATTCCGTGTGCCAGATCGTTGCCGGGTCGCCATCAAAAGCGTTAATCGCGGCCCCGTTTTCGCCGATGATTTCCTGGCTGTCGACATATTTCAGATGCCAATTTGCCTGCGGTATAAGCGGTGCAGTCGTACTGTTGAGCACAGTTACCGTCCGGCTTGCCGGCGTGGGGTCTGTTTTACCAAGCCCGTCGGTGACCGTAAAGAAAACGGTATAGGTCCCGACGGTATTGAATTGGATCAGGCCGGGATCCTCCACAGCAGCATTGGCAATTGCAGGATCGCCAAAATTCCAGCTGTAGCTCAAGGGAAGGTTCTGGTCGGGATCAGATCCCGTGCCGGTAAAGTTGACAGTTGCGCCCTCCCGTACGGTAATATTGCCCGAGGGGGTATTTATTACACTTTCCGGCGCGAGATTGCCGGTGAATCGGGTCCCGAGCAGATTCAACTCCGCCATGCTGGTAAACTCCTTGTTGGCTATCTCTTTGAGGGCCACAAGGCGCACGAATCGACCGGTAACGGTTGGGAAAAGAACCTCTTTCTGACTGAGATCACTCGCCAGAGCACCTGCTTTAACCGGAACCCCCCAGGTGTTTCCGTCCAGACTGACATAGAACTGGTATTGAATGATCGTGCCGTTGACGCCACCGTCCTGACGGGGCAGATAGCGAAAGCCGTCGAGGCTGTAGACGGCGCCAAGATCTATCTGTATTTCGTGGGGGAGAGGAGTTTTCTGGAGCTTCCATTCTGTATGCCAGATCGTGGCCGGGTCGCCGTCAAAGGCGTTGATCGCCACCCCGTTTTCCCCGACAAGTTCCTGGCTGTCGGCATATTTTAATTGCCAGTCTGTCTGGGGAATAGTGGCCGCTGAGACCGGCGGGGGAAAAGAGGTGAGCAGGCCGATTACCACTGCAGAAAAAAGCAGGAAGCTATGTTTGATCATATAATTTGTGACAACTGTTTCGATGCAGAAGTTTTAGTTAGTTAACTCAAACCGGTCAAAACCTAACTACATACTGTCGATGCACAAATACGTGTCCCTCCTGAGATGAAAAAAGGTTTTACTACTTTGCTGTTATTTATCCGTGGGAGAATACTGGTCGACTATGCGCCAGCTGCCTGTACTGTCCCTTGCGATGAGCAGATCGAAAACGCTGGTGCCTTTTCCGGCAAAATCAACCTCCACGCCGACGATCATGTTGTTCTCCTGTGCCTCCAGCACGATTGGTGAAAAGGTGGCCCCGTCGTAACGCTGCCGAAGAAAGGCGCCATAATCGACATTCTGCTCTGCTGCCTCGGTAATGTTCCGGTAGAGACCACCAGCGGTATATTGCCTGGCACCCTCGATATCACCTTGTTGCAGGGCGGCCAGAAATGGTTCCACCGTTATTGCAAAGACCGCATCCGTAGCCGATGACCAGGCAGTTACGGGTGCAATCGCGAACAGCAGCAGACAGCATATCATGGTCAGTCTGGACCGGCTCATTTTATCCTCCATATCATGGGAGTGCTGCGTGCCACAGACTGGCCATTGACTGGTAGCCACGTCCATTTGGATGAAGGGAATCGCTGAATTCGTTCTGGTGCATTGCAAAATATCCATAAAAATCGGGTGGTACGACGGGTATGCTGTTCTCTGTTACGAGTTGATCGATAACCACATTATAACTCTGAATAACGCTGTTCCGGCCCAAATCCAGGGAATAAGGTACCTTGGCGAGATAGGCATTCTTTCCCGCCGCCTGTATCATATCGATCATTTTCTGCAGGTTGGCTTTGAAAGTGGACGGAGCAACCGGGAGCAGTCCGGCGGCATCATTGGTTCCATACATAATCAAAAAATTGCGGCTGTCCGGATGATGCGACAAGGTAACCGGCAGGCGGGCCAGCCCATCCGCGGAAGTGAAGCCGGGTATGCCTTCGCTCACGACCGTCTGTGGATACCCTTTTGAGCCAGTAAGCAGATTATTCAGGATCGGGGTAAAACCACCCTCCACGTTCCGACCATCGGTGGAGACATTGTCAAACAACAGGTCATCGAATGCTCCTGCGGTAATACTGTCACCGAGAGCAACATAATAGTCACCGACCCCTACATGGATCACCTGATCCCGGGTCAGCGGGCCTGTCACTTCGGCTCCGTTATTATCGACAATTACCGCCTCGACCGTATGCTCGGTGAAGGCGACATTCTGGTATGCGACCGAATAGGGCATGGCCCGGGAGATATACGTCCGACCGCCGTCGAGAGTGAACTTGACGCCCCAGCCACTGTGAGTACTGTCGTTCAGACAGACGCTTACCACCAGGGTCAGATCTGTCGATGGGGATAGAGTATAGTCGGCTGGATGGAGAATTTTTACATAAGGAGTCTCACAGCGGCCCTTGACGTTGATCTCGGCGGCACTGGTCCAGGGTTTGTTATTGACCGAATTCAGTGCCACAAGAGCAATAAACTGACCGAGTTTCGGAGCAAAGACGATGCGTTTTAGGCTGTTGTCGGCTGCCAGAGCACCTGTTGCCACCGGCGCTCCCCAATCCAGGCCATCCGGGCTCACATATATCTCATACTTTGTGATGGTTCCATTCAGCCCTATCTGTCTCGGCAGATAATCCAGTTCGTACATCTCATAGGCCGACCCCAGATTGATCTGGATTTCATGGGGCGGCGGCGGCGCCGCATCTTTCCACTGCGTATGCCAGATTGTCGCCGTGTCGCCGTCAAAAGCATTGGTTGCCCTGCCATCCTCCGCGACGAGCTCTTCACTGTCGACATAGTGCAGACTCATGTTGATTTGAGGAATCAGATTGTCTGCGCTGTTCGCTTCAACATTGACTACGCATGTTGCCGGCGTTGCATCCGCCCTGCCAAGAGCATCCACAGCGGTGAAGCTCACCACGTATGTCCCTGCTGTGTTAAAGCGAACCAGCCCCGGGTCTTTGACTCTGGCGGAGGGAATGGCCGGATCGCCAAAATTCCAGAGGTAGGTCAACGGCTGGTTATTTTCCGGGTCACTTCCGGAACCAGAGAAATTGACGCTTGCGCCAGGGCTGATCGTCACATTTGCAGTCGGTAGAGTGATGGCACTCTCCGGCGCATGGTTCCCGGAAAAAAAACCGCCGAGAACATTGAGTTCAGCGACTGTTGTGAAAGGCCGGTCATTCACCTCACGCAACGCCACCAGTCGCACATACCTCCCGGTGACCACCGGGAAACGTATTTCTTTTTCCTCCGGAGAGTTGACAAATGCCCCCTGGGCGACAGGGCTGCCCCAATTGCTGCCGTCACGGCTGACATAGAATTCATACTGGAATATTCTGCCGTTGATGAGCCCCTGCTGCCTCGGCAGGTAGCGGAAACCATTGATATCATACTGGGCGCTAAGGTTGATCCGGAGATCATGCGGCGGATAGGGTGCGCTGCCATAATATCGGGTATGCCAGATGGTCAATGGATCCCCGTCAAAAGCGTTGGTTGCAGCCCCATCCTCGGCGGTAACCTCCTGGCTGTCGGCATAGAGCAGACTCCAGCCAGATTGAGGAATTACCGAGTCTGCAGCAGCGTCAAGCACAGTAATATACCGGACTGCAGGGGTGGGATCCGAAAAACCTGAGGCGTCCGTAACCGTGAAGACAACAACATACGTCCCCGCTGTATTGAACTGAACAGGCCCGGGGTCCTTCTCCTTGATATCCGGGATTGCCGGATCGGCAAAATCCCACGCATAACTGAGAGAATAATTTTCCGGGTCGGTGCCGGTGCCGGTAAAGGCAACACTTTCGCCACGGTTGATGGTGACACTGCCGGCAGGAGCGGTAATCTGCCCATCCGGTGGCAGGTTATTCGAGGTATTCTCCACCTTTACGGTTATGGTCGCAGGAGAAGCATCAGCGAGGCCGAGTGCATCGGTCACAATCAAGGTGACGGTAAAAACACCAGGGCTGTTGAACTGGACAGGCCCCGGGCTGGGCAGGGTGCTGTCCGCCAGCCCCGGATCGCCAAAGTGCCACAAATAGCTCAGGGGCAGAGTGTTGTCCTGATCAGAACCGGTTCCCGAGAAATTGACCATCTCGCCCATATTGATGGTAACATTGCTGGCAGGGGCAGTAATTGTCCCCTCCGGCGGCAGGTTGGTCCCGGCCGGCTCGCCTAGGAGATTGATCTCAGCGACACTGGTAAAAACTTTACCATTTATTTCTCTGAGGGCTACCAGACGGATAAATCTGGCAGCCACCTCAGTGAAAAGCGCCTCTTTTTCGACCAGATCGCCTGCAAAGGTTCCCTGCACGACCGGCGTGCCCCACTCCGTTCCATCGACACTGGCATACAGCGCATACTGGGTCATCGTGCCATTGATTCCCCCGTCCTGGCGGGGCAGGTAGCGAAAGCCGTGGACCAGGTATACATTCCCCAGATCTATCTGTATCTCGTGCGGCAGCGGCGGCTGGCTCAATTTCCATTCGGTATGCCAGATGGTCAGAGGATCGCCATCGAAGGCATTGATCGCCGCGCCATTTTCACCAACCAGTTCCTGACTGTCGACGTAGTGTAGTTTCCAGTAAGTCTGAGGAATGACGGAGGTGCTTGTTCCATCCAGTACGGTTATTTTTCTGGTTGCCGGAGTGGGGTCAGCCAGGCCGAGACTATCGGTAACAGTGAAGGTGACCGTATATGTGCCGACGTGGTTGAACTGGACAGGACCGGGATCTCTGACGGAGGCATCGGCAATGGTCGGATCACCAAAATTCCACGAATAAAGCAGCGGCAGATTATTGTCAAAATCCAAACCAGAGCCAGTAAAAATAACACTGGCACCCATATTCACGGTGACATCTCCGGCAGGCGCAACGACTGTTGCTTCCGGCGCCAGATTGCCGCCATACAGACCGCCGAGCACGTTGAGCTCAGCGACGCTGGTAAACACTTTGCTATTAATCTCCTTGAGGGCGACAAAGCGAATGTATCGACCTGGCAATTCGGTAAAGAGGGCCTCTTTTTCGTCCAGAGTGCTGGCAAAAGCACCTTGCTTGACCGGAGTACCCCAATTGACTCCATCGAGACTGACATAGAAGGCGTATTGGGCAACCGTGCCATTAATACCGCCATCCTGGCGAGGTAGGTAGCGAAAACCGTAAATGCTGTATACGTCGCCGAGATCTATCTGAATTTCATGCGGCAGCGGTGCTTTCTTCAGTTTCCACTCGCTATGCCAGATCGTTAAGGGATTTCCGTCGAACGCGTTTGTGGCCGCGCCATCTTCACCGACCAGCTCCTGGCTGTCAACATACTGCAGCGTCCAGTTGGTCTGGTCGATAGTCGCGGCTGAAGCAGAGCGGGGAACAGGTTCTGAGACAACAAGTAACAAGGCGAGGAGCAGGAATAAACCGGTCGTGCAGAAATTTTTCATAACAATACTTGGAATTGTGGGAAACGATAACTATTGATACTTTTTTTAAAATTTTGTCGACGGGCTATATTGATCGATGATACGCCAGCTCCCCGCACTCTCCTTCTCGAGAAGCAATTCAAAAACACTTGCCCCTTCCCCGGCAAAATCGACATTCACACTGACAACGGCCTTCTGCTCTTCCTGCTGTATGATGGCAGGAGAAAAGGTGGCGTTGGCGTAACGTTCCCGCAAAAAGGCCCCGTAATCTTCATTTTGCCGGGAAGCATCAGCAATGTTCTGCGACAGGCTGCCGCTGACATATGATGTAATTGCCGGAATATCTCCAGCCTTCAGTGCCGCCAAAAAAGGCTGCACCGTAGACTCAATAACACTTTGGTCGGCAGAAGACTGGTTCAGGGAGACAATCAGCAACAACAAAGTGAACCCTAACGCTCGTATACATTTCCTCATTTGCTTACACCTTTATTATGGTAAAACTGCATGCCACAGGTTGGCCATTGACTGATACCCGCGCCCATTGGGATGGAGGCTGTCACCAAATTCATTCTGATGGGTTGCGAAATATCCATAAAAATCAGGAGGCATTACCGGAATGTTATTGTCAATCACCAATTGATCGATAACCACATTATAGTTCCGAATAACACTGTTGAGACCTGCATTAAGAGTATACGGGACCTTGGCCAGATAGGCCTGTTTGCCGGATGATCTGATCAGATTTATCATCTGCTGCATGTTGTCCTTGTATTTTGCCGGCGTAACCGGCAACAGACCGCCGGAATCGTTGGTCCCGAACATCAGCAGGCAGTATTCACTGCCCGGGTTGCGGGACAGTATCGAGGGCAGCTCGGCCAGCCCCTGGGCAGAGGTGTAGCCGGGAAAACCTTCCATTACCACGGTATGCGGATAGCCTTTTGAGGCGGTCAGCAGATTGTTCAGCACCGGGGGGTATCCTCCCCCGGTATCACGGCCATCCCAGGAAACATCGTCGCTCGAGATATTATCGTAGAGTCCGGCAGTAATACTGTCACCGATAGCAACATAGTAATCGCCTACCCCGACATGCGTCACCTGATCTGCGGTCATGGGACCGGATATCGCTACACCGTTGATGTCGACAACCTTTGCCTCGACAGTGTGCTCGGTCAGTGGCACATTCTTGTACATTATAGAATACGGCGCTATCCGGGCGATATATTGCCGGCCACCGTCAAGCGTATATTTTATGCCCCCGCCGGTGCGCTGGATATGGTTCATGCAGACACTCGGGGTGACGAGTAGATCACTGGTCGGCGCCAGCGCATAATCCGCCGGCTGGAGAATTTTGATGTAGGGGATATCACAGCTGCCGCGGACATTGATTTCCGCCGCTGAGGCAAATGGTTTGTTGTTGATTGTTTTGCGAACCACCAGCGCTATGAACTGACCTATTTTGGGAGTCAAGGCGATGCGCTTCTCGGTGCTGTCCGCCGCCAGAGTCACCGCAGCTACCGCACTTCCCCAGTCTATCCCATCGCGACTGACATATATTTCGCACTTGGTGATGGTTCCATTTGTCCCGACCTGCCTCGGGAGGTAGACGAGCTCGGAGATCTCATACGCCGAACCCAGGTCGAGGTAGAGCTGGTGCGGCAGCGGATCGATGGCATTCTTCCACTCCGTGTGCCATATGGTGGCAGGGTTGCCGTCGAAGGCATTGGTTGCCGCGCCGTCCTCACCTACCAGTTCTTCGCTGTCCACATACAGCACGCTCATACCGGATTGAGGAACTGCATCTTTGGCAGGAGCGGTGGCCAGGGTGCCCAGAAGGTTGAGCTCGGCTGCGCTGGTGAATATTTTGCTGTTTATTTCCCTGGTGGCTACCAGGCGCACGAAGCGACCGGAGACTGCCGGAAACAGAACTTCCTTCTGGGTGAGGTCACTGCCGAAAGTACCCTGCTTTACCGGCGTACCCCAGTTGATCCCATCGGCACTGACATAGAGCGAATATTGTGCAATAGTTCCGTTCACTCCGCCATCCTGGCGCGGCAGGTAACGAAAGCCGTCGATATTGTAGATCGCCCCGAGATCGATCTGGATCTGGTGGGGGAGCGACGCTTTTTTCAGCTTCCACTCCGTATGCCAGATGGTTGCCGGGTTGCCGTCAAATGCGTTGATCGCCGCACCGTTTTCCCCAATAAGCTCCTGGCTGTCAACGTAGCGTAATTTCCAGTTTGTCTGGGGAATGACCGAGGCATCTGCTTTTGTCGACCAGGCGGTACCAAGGCTTGCTGACAGGACAACTGCAATCAACAAGCTGAATGTATATATACGTTTCATAATGCTCACATAGTTTATATTTGACCCAACCGTTGATTCCAGCACTTATAGAAATAGTAATCAATTTCTTGATATGTGCCATGGAATCGGTCTTAACACATGCAAATAAACCGCCATGACCGATAATTTCTTCGCTTAACCTCTTAAAAAGATATTCGTTCACAGAACAAGACATTTTTTTTGTCCCTTCTTGAAATACTCATCGCCCAACACATTTGGCAACGGCAACTATTGTCCGTTTTTCCGGAGAACTCTTCCGGCAGACTGAAATTATCCCCGCGCAAAAATATTGCATAATAGGCTATGGTGGAGTAATTAATTTTTTCAGGTTACGAGGGACGCAACGTGGCCCGGACTGCCATCAATTTCTGCTCAGGCCTGATAGCCTGGAGGATGCACATTTGGAATCATTCCCCCATCGCCTGTCGGCGTACATTCGTCGCAGGTTGCAAAAAATACCAGCGATCCGCTCCTGGCAGACGAACCGTCAGTTCGGTGTCGAGCGCGCTCTGCTGAAAAACCGGCCGATCGACACCACGGAGCAGCCGAGCGTTTTACACTTTTCGGTAAACAAGGTAGCCACCCAATACACCAAACGGGTCATGCTGCGCTGTGCAGAGGAGAACGGCCTGCTGCCGGTGCGCATGAGCGATTATGCATGGTTTAATGAGTTTCCCTATCTGTTCACCTTATCCGCCGCCGAGGTGCAACCTTATCTTCACGTATTTCGCCCGCACGGATTTCTCTACACGGTCTTCGGCGGTCTGGTCGAGGCAATACCTGACATTCAGAAATACCGTACTGTCGTGATGCTGCGGGATCCGCGAGACGTCCTGGTATCCGGCTACTATTCCTACAAAATCAGCCACAAGATGCCGCCCTCGCAGAGCAAGGCAAGCGACTTCGAGGTGTTCAGGGCACGGGTCCAGAGCCAGACCGTGGACGAGTATGTTATCGAAATGAGCGAGGATACCAGATGGAGGATGCAGCAATATCTTGATCTCAGAAAAACCGGACCTGGCGTCACGATTCTGCGCTATGAAGACATGATCGCCGACTTCCCTGCCTGGCTGAACCGGCTGCTGGAACATTGCCAGTGGAAAATCAGCCCGAGCCTGAAGGAAAAACTACTGCACGAAGCGATGCAGGCAAAGAGCAGCAAAAAGGAAAAAACCACCAGCCATAAGCGTCAGGTTTTTCCAGGGGACCATAAACGAAAACTGGAACCGCAGACGATCGACCACCTGAACAACTATTTCTCAAGCATATTAAATGAGTTGGGCTATAAGTAAAACCTGAAGATGAGACAAATGCCGACCCTGGTCAGAAAGGTGGAAAACGATATTTGCAGACACCTTTCATGCGGCCCATGGTCCAGCCGAGTTTTGTGTAAAAAAGGGCATTCTTCTTGGTGTCTGTTCCTTTAAGCCGGTAATACTGCACCAGCTTTTTAATTTCGTGGTAAAAACGTCGCCAGCGGCGCGTCGGAGGCTGTCCGGAGGCACGGTATTTTTTAGAGAGCAGGATATTATACTCCCCATACACCTTTGACTGCCGATAGGTGCTGGTATTGCTCGGCCGGAAGCGAATACTGATAACCGCCTGTTCAACAAAATAAATCTTGTGCCCGGCCATCTGCGCTTTAAAACAGAAATCCGTATCGTGCAGACAGGGAAATCCGGCATCGAAACCGCCCAGTTGCCGGTGCAGCGTTTTCTTGAATCCCATGGTGCCTCCGCCGGCATGTTCCATATAAGGTGGATAAGCCACCTTCTGCAGCCCCTCGCCCTGGAAATTCCCCCGCACAGCTTTCGTCCATTCCGGATTCAATGAGGCCGTGTCCGTCCTGCAGGCTACTATCGAGTGTTCTTCAAGTGCCTCGGCCATTGCAGACAGCCAGCCATCAAGCGGAACGTCATCTGCATCACAGAGGATAATATCCCGCCCCAGGGCTTGTTCAATGCCATTGTTCAAGGCAAAAGGCTGCCCGCGTTCAGCCGACGAGTCAACAATACGCAGCAATGGAATCCTATTGATAAAAGATTCCGCAATCGACCGCGAGGCATCAGTAGATCCGTTGTCTGAAAAGATAACCTCCCATTCTTTACTGCATTGTTGACTGGCGATGGCGGCAAGTGTCTCACCAAGTGTTTCCGCACCATTATAACAAGGGACAACTATTGTTATATCCATACGCTACTCTGCCTGTTATGTCTATTCCCGGTCGCTGGAAAGGCCATCTCTCAGCGGCTGGGCCGGTACTCCGTCTGCCAGGTGAAAATTGGCCGGACAATGCTCTTAAGGGGCCCGGCATAAGCACCGCGGGCCGAATTCCCGTCGAGGGTATCAAAGACCTGGAAGGCCACCACATCGGCAGCTGAGAAATGGGTTATTATGGGGTCGAGAGAGAGCATATTGGCATGAATGAACACCGTGCATTCGGAAAAAATATTGCCATAAATAGTTACCGAAGTACGGTAAATTCCCTTTGGCCGTATTTTCTTCTGCCATTCTTTGTCGAGATCGACAATCGTCATCATATTGATCCCGGATTCGTTAAAGAGATGGAAGTGCGGCAGGAAGATGTAGCCATCCTTTAACACCTCGAACTCCATCTCCAGAACCACGGGATTGCGTATGTCGGTGGTGTCGATAATCCGCCCTTCGCTGTCCATCACCCGAACAGCAAGCAACTGCACGATGTCGTTGCCGATCTTCTCCGTCTCATTATGCCATTCCCGACAGCCTACCTGAGAAATTCCGGATGTCATATATTTTGCGACAACCTCCGCGGAAGGGCCGTCATCGACGACCTGACCATCGCGCAGCAGGATGGCCCTCTTGCACAGGCGGGTTATAGCCCCCATGTTGTGCGAGACAAAAACAATGGTACGCCCTTCATCGCCGATGCTGTTCATTTTCGACAGGCACCTTTTCTGAAAACTGGCATCCCCCACCGCCAGAACCTCATCCACGAGTAAAACTTCAGGGTCCAGATTGGCGGCCACGGCGAAGGCCAGACGAACATACATACCGCTGGAATAATGCTTGACTGGGGTGTCTAAAAATGCCTCCACTCCTGAAAATTCAACAATTTCATCGAATTTGGATTTGATGATGCTCTGTGACATGCCCAGGATCGAACCATTCAGATAGATATTGTCCCGACCGGTGAGTTCCGGATGAAAGCCTGTACCAACCTCGAGCAGAGCCCCCGTGCGGCCATGTATCTCCCCATAACCGGAGGTCGGTTGGGTGATTCTGGTGAGCACCTTGAGCAGGGTGCTTTTTCCTGCGCCATTGGAACCGACCAGACCGACCGTCTCGCCAACCCCTATATTCAAGGTGATGTCGCGCAAGGCCCAGAACTCCTTGTCCAGAGAACTGGCGGCAGAAGCCTGGCCGCGCAGCAACCCGCCCATTTTCTTCAGCGGCGAGAAGACCATCCGGGAAACACTCTCCTTCAAAGTCTCCTTATTGGCCCTGCTAGCACCGATTTGATATTTTTTCGATACCCGGTCTAAAGTGATTGCATAATTATCCATGATCCCCCGTTACACCACGTCGGCAAAGGTTTTTTCCATTACATTGAAATAGTACAGGCCGATGACAAAAATGATGGCGGTTACGACAAATGAAGTGAACACCGTGAGGCCAGGACTGTGACCAACGCCGAGCAGGGCCCAGCGAAAACCATCCACCACCCCGACCATGGGATTCAAGGAATAAACCAATTTGAATTTAGCCGGCAGCATACTGGAAGGATAGACGACGGGGGTAATGAAAAGCCACATCTGGATGAGAAAAGGAATAATGTAGCGGACATCTCGAAACTGCGCGTTCAGCGCGGAGAGCAGCAACCCGACTCCAAACGATGCAAAAAAAGCAAGAACGATAAATACCGGCAGCCAGAGAAGATTGGCCGTCAGCGATACATCGTAATAAAAAAACAATCCGATCATGACCAGAAAAGCCATGGCAAAGTCGACGAGGCAGCTGATATTTTTCGAAAGCGGCAAAAAAAGACGGGGAAGATACACTTTTTTTAACAACTGGGACTCACCGACCAGGCTGTTGGCTGATTTTGACACACCGCTGGTAAAAAAAGTCCAGGGCAGCAGTGCCGTGTAACTGAACAGCGGGTAAGGAATGCCATCTGAAGGCATCTTAGCAATTTTACCAAAAAAAATGGTGAAAACAATCATCGAGAAAGCCGGTTGCATTATGGCCCAGGCAATGCCCATGATCGTTTGCTGGTAACGGACTTTCACCTCTTTCCAAGTAAGGAAATAGAGCAGTTCACGATAACTCCACATCTCCTTGAAATCTAATCGTACCCAGCCTTTGGTCGGCTGCAGTTTGTATATAGGGGCCACTCGCGGCGGTGGCGCAGAATTTTCCCCTGCCATTTTGGCCCCTGCTTTTATATTATCAGTAAACATCGATCATCAATCCTTCTGTGAAGAGAAACAGCAGACACGCCGGCTACGAAGCAACAGGTGAACCTGCACCGTTTCCCGGAGTGTTAAAAAAGAGTTCATTCTGTTCATTCCTGAGCTGGTCGCAGAACCTTCCCTCCGGCAGGCGTACATCATCATAGGTCAACACGCTGTCCTTCCAGACGTCTCTGGTCAATACACATCCCTCGGCCAGGCCCATGGGCAGCAGCCTGTCGCGACAGGTTACATCAGCATTTTCCGCCTGGCCGTAGGTCATGTACCAGCCCATCCCATCAAGGATCTGCCCGGCTTTGAGGTCTACCTTTGCTGTCGCAACAACGTCGACACGAGGCGCACCGAGGGGCGTCAGGACGGGATCATGAAATATCGCCGCACGGGCAAGGGAATTTGGCACCTCGAGATGACACAGGTGGTAGGGCGTATAAAAGAGATAAAATGGGCCCTCGCCCAGTTTATATAGGTTCAGGTAGTGCTGCTGCCGGGGGTTATCGTGCGTGCCGATGACATAGACGCCAGGACCCGGTTCGGCCCCGACAATATAATCGACGATCCCGGGTGACTGCAACGCCTCCGGGGGATACAGGGCAATGCCTTCCTGCAGCGGCATGCCAGGAGTCGGCACGGTCGGACCGAGCATTCCCCTCTGCGCAACACGCATGCCGGTCGCGTTGGCGACGATGGCCTGTTCGAAAGAGATCTTTGTGCCATCGGCAAATGATGTCACCATGTGCGCCTTCTGACCCCATTTTTTTGCAAAACTTTCCTGGGTCGTCGGATTACGATAGGGGTCATGCAGGCCCTTGATGTTGCCGCACAGTACCGGAGTCACGCCGATACCCTTGACAAAACGGTACAGATTCATCTGCACGCCAGGTTGATCACCGTCACTGAAGGAGTAGACAACCCCGGCCCTGTCGGCATATGTTTTGAGAATCGGCCCAACAGTGCCGTCAAGTTCCGCATTCATCTGGATTGCGTGCTTCCGGTTGTGGATGGCCTCGAACATCACCATGGCACCAAACTCCACCGACCCGGTGACTTCAAAGACCACGTCCACGCCATCGGCACGGCATAGCAGCAGAGCGTCCTCGGTGACGCTGCACCGGCCCCTGTTGATATTATCGGTCAGGTCCCCGACGGTTTTGACCTCATGCGTATCAGCTATCCCGGCTTCGTTGTACGCCCGTCTTGCACCTTCCAGATGGCGGTTGGCTATGGCGACCAGGCGCATGCCGTTTTTAAAGGCCTGGATGATCTGCAGGGCAACGCCACGCCCCATGAATCCCGCTCCTACCATCGCCACGCGAATCGGCTTGCCTTCACGTTCCAGTTTCTGTAAAGCCGTATCGACCAGAATCATTTTCCCCTCTCCTCACCCCGTTATTGGTAATCAGGCCAGTTCCTGTCTTTGTCCGTCATTAATTCCAGGTCAATCTCCTGCGGCCACTGAATGTTGAAGGCCTTGTCGTTCCACCGTAAACCGGATTCAGCACCAGGTTGATAATACTCTGTCACAAGATAAGTAACCTCGGCATTATCGGTCAGCGTCAAATAGCCATGCCCAAAATCTTTCGGCACATACAGCGTGCGATGATTGTCCTGGGTTAGCTCTACACCTACCCACTCTTTATAGGTCGGAGAATCCTTGCGCAGGTCAATGATACAGTCCCAGATGGCCCCGCGTGTGCAGCGGATAATCTTTACTTCCTGATAAGGATCTACTTGCCGGTGCATGCCTCGCAGGGTACCCTTTTTATAATTGTAGGAACAGTTGGCCTGTACAAGATCGGTCGACAGCCCCTGCTCGGAGAATTCTTTTTTGCAGAACGATCGGGCGAAAAACCCGCGGTTATCCTCACGCTTCTCAAAATCAATGAGAAACGCCCCTTTCAATTTGGTTTCAGTAAATTTCATTTTCCTTGCACCGAATGGAAACTCATCATAGCCTCGCAGGTCATGATGAGTGGAATGTTGCTCGTTGCAGTCAACGCTTTATTTCTGTAGCGCAACCCAACGAAGATTTTGTGTCAACCGTCCGGCATCGCGATGACCGGAGAGAACCTTGATACGCATAAAATCGGAATCCCGGAAATCGCTGTTGGAAAAACGCATCTCTTCCAGTCCGGCCTTCAGTTCTTCAATGGTCATCTTCAGATCGACCTGAGGCTGATGGTTGGGCGCAAGTTTTCTAAAGTAGGCGAAGTCTACCTGATACGAGCGCTTGTCCGGCGGCGCCGCTACGTTGATATCAACTTCCGTGCCGGGAATTTCTTTTGCCACGGCATAAGCCAGATCCTTTACCTGATAGTTCCAGCCGTCACTGCCGGTGTTGACGATCACCAGCGGACCACCTGCAGAGACTTCCCGCCAGATAGCCCAGTCGATGGCACGGGCCATGTCTTGGACGTGAATGAGCGGCCGCCAGGGCGAACCATCGGAGAGAACGGTAATTTTTCGCGAGGCCAACGCGCAGGCGACAAAATCATTGATCACCAAGTCAAGACGAAGACGATCGCTCATTCCGCAGGCGGTGGCAAATCGCAGGCAGGTTACTTTGAATTGGTCATCTGCCAGGGAAGAAAGGCCTTCCTCCGTGGCTATCTTCGATTTGGCATAAGCGGTGAGGGGATTGATGCCGGCTTGTTCGTTTTTGGCGCCTTCGCCGCCCGCGCCATAGACGCTGCAGCTCGAAGCAAAAACGAAGGAGCGGACTCCTGCCTTTTTGGCCATCTGGGCTAATTGAAGACCGGAATCGCAGTTGATATCCTGCGTCAGGCTTTCATCAATTTTTCCCATAATATCGTTGGAGATGCCCGCCAGATTCACCACAGCATCAAACCCTTCCAAAAGCTCCTGGGAGATGTCGCGTAGATCCATAAATATCTGTTGGTTGAGACAAAACTCCGGCACCACCAATGCGTTGGTGAGACAATGCGCAAAAAATGCCGCGTCGAGACCGACAAGATGGGCATCCGGATAGGATTTCCGCAGCCGGCGCATCAGGCTCGGGCCGACATACCCCATATTTCCGGTAATCAATATCTTCATAGAAAAGCTCCTTTACTTACAAAAAATAGAAGTTGTCGTGCAATGCGTCACACGGACCGCCGGTATTGGTCAATACGCTCCACTACATAGTGCGAAAAAGGGATTGAACAGGTAAAACCGGGGGAAACGGCGTTGAGCACATGCAATGATTTCCCATCCCCCTGTATGACAAAATCCATTTCCAATTTTCTGGTTGGCAAATGCAAGAGCTGTGCCCGTATGCCAGGACGGCCCCATCTTCGGTAATCCTCCAGCCGCACATTCTCTGCCAGCGATTGCGATAGCCGGACCATGCGTCTGCGGGAGTATTTTTGCATCTCCTCGAGAGCAAGCCGCCGGAAGTCAAAACCTGCGGTGAAAAAAAGAGTAATCTCCCGCCAGACGATGTCGACCAGCTCGGCTGCATTAAAACGGTCCAACCCTTGATACTGCTCGCGCCAGAATGCGGGAATGGCGGTTGGTCCTATCTTGGTGTGGCCATCCACAGTTATGGTAAAGTGGACTCCCAGAAAAGGATTTCTCAGATCGGGCACAGGATAAATATGGGTACGGAAACCACCTTCAGGCTCGTCAGAGTAGAGATACAAGCCTTTAAAGGGCAAGATCCGGTATTCTGTGGAAAAACCGAAATCGAGCGCTACCTGGTCGGCATAATGTCCGGCGCAGTTGACCACATACCCGGCACTGTACGTCTCTGCACTGGTGGTAATTTTTTGTCCGGCAACCCCGCGGTACGCCTCGCCTCTGCGGAACTCGACGCCATCCCTTCCAGCATCCTCCTGCATAGCCAGGCATACTTGTACAGGATCAACCGATGAGGTGGTGGGAGAAAACAATGCCCTTTGGCAGGTTTTCATCCGCGGCTCGATTTTTTTCGCCTCGTCCGCCGAGACGACTTCAAATTGGACCTGGTTGGCCTTTGCCCGGCGAACCAATTCCTCCAGCTGCACCAAATCTGCCTCATCCTTAGCTACCACCAGTTTTCCGCATTTGCGAATCGGCAGCTTTTTTCGCTCGCAATACTCGGTGAGCATGTGGTTGCCGACGCGGGTAAGGCGCGCCTTCATGCTGTCAGCGGTGTAATAAAACCCGGCATGCAGCACGCCGCTGTTCCTGCCACTGGCGTGCGCGGCATACATCGTCTCCTTTTCAACAAGAATGACGCGAGCAGAAGGATGCGTTTTTTTGAGATGCCAGGCAACATTGATACCGATAATGCCACCACCTACCACCAGAAAGTCACAAGTCTGCATGCGTCTCCCCTCGATAATTCACGTTGCTGCCTGTACGGTGACGCAGGAAGCTCTCGTTACCATATTTTCCAGGGCGCTTTCTCTGATGCCCAGAGTTTCTCCAGATACATTTTGTCCCGCAAAGTATCCATCGGTTGCCAGAAACCCGCTATGACGAAATGCCGCCAGTTTTTGTTCATGCGCAAGCTGTGCGAAAGGCTCATTTTCCCAACTTGTTGCATCTCCCTCAATGTAGTCTAAGTACTTCCGGCTCCAGCACAAAAAAGCCGCCATTGACCCACGCTCCGTCGCCCCTTATTTTTTCCTGAAAATTGGTAATAATATCTTGATTTTCATGTAAAACAAGGGCACCGAAATCGACCAGGAGGCTGTACCGCCGTTAATGTCGCCAGAACATTTTTTTGTTTTTTATGGAACGCGATCAACTCGGAGATATTGATATTACTTACCCCGTCACCGTAAGTCAGACAAAAGCTCTCGTCGCCAAGGTATTCTTTAATGCGCTTTAATCGCCCTCCGGTCATTACATCCTGCCCGGTGTCTACTAAAGTTACCTGCCAGGGTTCTGCGTTACCATTATGCATGTGCATCTGATTATTTTTTAAATCAAAAGTAACATTAGATTTGCGCAGGTAATAATTAGAAAAATATTCCTTTATCATATACCCTTTATAGCCACAGCAAACGATAAAATCATTTAAGCCATAAGAGGAGTATATTTTCATAATATGCCATATAATTGGCATATCGCCGATTTCGACCAGGGGTTTTGGCCTTACCTGACTCTCCTCACTTATTCGCGTCCCATAACCACCGGCTAAAATGACAACCTTCACCCTACTCCTCCCTGTTTATCCTTTCACGACCATTCATTACCCTTTACGGGGAACCCACACTATTTGTTTTTGTCCTAAAATAAATTTAATGAACGCATGCGCTGAAGCGACATTCAACAGCACAAAATAATGCAACAAGAATAAAAATCGTATTTTAGAATTCTTCTTCTCCAACAAAAATGAAACGAAAGCACCCAGATAACAGGCTGTTTGTCCAATAAGAAATATTTGAAAGAAAAAGGATTGAGAAACCAGGGCAATATTTGCCCAATATGCCATCAAAAAACAGATAAAACACAAATAACGCAGCACCTTATGTGACCAGAGCTGCCAGGCAAATAAAAAACCCGCCTTCCCCCACAGGAGTCCACGCATATCATTTAAGGCCCAGAGAGCCCGTAAAGAAACCCGCACCCGCATCCGATACTCATCGTTAGATGCCGCAAGAGAAGACTCCTGTAAAATTGCCGCCGGTTCATACACCACTCTATAGCCCTGTTCATTAATTTTTAATGGCTGGACGAAATCCGGCAACTGGTCAGGATTGAGTTTGCTGTAGAGGTTTTTCCGCATCGCATCGATTCCGCCATCGACACCGACAACAGAACCTATCTGCGTCTCCAGGCTTCTTAACACATTCTCATACTTCATATAGGCGGAACAACCATCACCACATGGAGTGCCATCAGGGTTGGTATACATCATTCTCCCCGTGACATAACCCACCTGGGGATCATGAAAGTTGGCCACAATATGTTTCATGGCCTGCGGGGAATATATCGAATTCGCGTCGGAAAAGACTAAAATTTCACCCCGCGCCACCGAGACGGCCATATTAATTGCCGAGGTTTTTCCAGCCCTTGGTTTTTGCCGATAATATTTGACATTATCATCTTTAAAGCTTTGGATTATCTCATCAGTTTTATCAGTCGATTGATCA
The DNA here is from genome assembly GCA_963709745.1 of uncultured delta proteobacterium. Taxonomy (GTDB): domain Bacteria; phylum Desulfobacterota; class Desulfobulbia; order Desulfobulbales; family Desulfocapsaceae; genus Desulforhopalus_A. The sequence goes on along the minus strand of CAVPXN010000010.1, from coordinate 129,351 downwards.
GAAACAACGATTACCTCCAGTTTTTCCTGCGGATAGTCAAGGCGCAATTTATTGGTAATTGTCTGCCTTATATGCTCTTCTTCGTTGTACGCAGCAATAATGACCGTTACCGTAGGTTCATATGGTGCTTTATCGATATTTTTTCGCATAAAGTATGCCACAAGCCAGGCACAAGCAGGATACCCGACATAGACATACAAGATCATTGCCAGGCTGACTATAAAAAATATTTTGTATCCCAGCATATTCATTGCATCAATATTGTTTCCTGTTTCCTACGGGTACTGATGGTTTTTCTCTGCTCCTTGTGCATAGAAGGTTCCCATGCGACGCATGGGAACCAGGCTCATTACTTCCAGCAGGCTCTAAGAGCAGACGTATTTCAAGACTTTTATTCTCGGATATAATTGAGAAAAACTGGATAAAAAGCTCTAGTGAAATCCTGCATTGTGGCAAGACACTCCGCTTCGGTTCTCTCGACAGTCGCGCATGTCAGTCGCACAAAAGCATTGTCCTCTCGTGCATCGGTAAACTTTTGCATCATCGTCGTTATCTTCTGCAGCAAGGTATTCGCGTTGGCGGCTTGATACGCTTGAAACCAATACAGAATTACCTGATTGTCCTGCTGACTTCTATTAACATTCATAAGAGAATAGTCGACGGTCAAGTCCGAACCTTCATCAATGGTAATCTTTCCCCCGTCTCGCCCGGTGACATCCCATCCCTGCCCGGGAAAACAGACCAGAGGGTCATGGGCGGCACCAACTTTTCCCGATGACAAATAATAACCTATATAGAGCGACACCGAATTATCTCCTTTGATATATACCCGGTTCACATAATCATCCAGATCAAGAGTCAGCAAAACCGCCTTGTCAAAAGGGACGTTGGGGCCGGCCTTCCAACCATCAATTTCAGTCAGAGCATCATTCAGGGATCTCTTTTTTATTGACCGTTGCGGCTCAGGTTTTCCATAAACAAATAAGGAAGTTAACAAAAAGAGAAGAACTACAGTTAGGATTTTTTTATTTCCGGGATATCCCACAATGCCAGTACTCCTTTGATCATAAACAGCAAGGCGATAGCAAGGGTAAAGACCACTATTCCAAAGATCGTGTGGACTTGCCCTTCGGTTAAGTCAAATTTAAAATAATAAAAAGCGACAATCATAATTAATACGCGGAAAATATTAACGGCGATCGCCACAGGAAGACCGGACATCACCAGCAGCAGCCGTAACTTATTGGAGCGTAAAGTGAAATAGGAGATAACCAGGCTTAACGTCATCAGGGTCATGAGCGACCGTAAACCGCTGCACGCCTGGACAACCTCCAGAGTACGGTCCGGGAGGTGGATAACGTTTCCTTCTCTGAACACCGGCAGACCAAACAACATAACCAGCCAGACGCTTACCTTTGAAACGAGGAGTTGTAGGGGTATAGTCATTGCAGAATAGATCTGCGCCGGGATAGGAATCATGAAAAATAAAAAAAACAGGATAAAGGCTATTTCACGAGATATTGCCCTGCCGAACAAAAAAAATACCGCACCCACTATACAAAATATCATCGCCAGAGAAGCAAAAGTCTTGATCTCTGCATAAAATGCCAAAATATACAGGACGAGAGAGAAAACAAGCAAGGCAAAGCCTAGAGAGGAAGATTGCACGGGCAATCGTGACAAATCCTCTCGTTTCTGCCAGAGAGCGAAAACCACGAGAGGAACAATGAAAAAACCATGGGAATAATCATCCGAATTATACCACGTCAGGAGCAGGTCCTTCCATATCGGAAAGAAAACCAACAGAAAACTAAGCCCCAGTGCTATAAGGAGAGAAACCTTTATATCCAGATGCCTGTTAATGCCGTCACTTTTCGGAAGCATTTTATAAGATCTCTTGGCTGATGAATTCTTTACAGTTGAGAAAAGAATGTCCGGCATTTTTCTCAATAAATACTTCCAGTTTCTTTTTGGCCGTGGCCAGGTTTACATAATGGCGACAACGGCTAGAAAAATCTCCCTCCTGGACCCGTGGCTGCTCTGGATCTATTTCCCACGGGTGCATATAAAAAACGTAACATCCAGTCCGTTGCAGGATATGTCTGACGCCGGCTCTGTGTAAAAATGCAGGCAGCAGCCTGAAATACCCTCCCCCTCCCCAGGGGATAACCTTGTTGCCAAATCGTAAATTACTCACCGGTAGTTCATAAAATGACGGGCGTAGGGTGTAGAAAGGGAGATCACGTTTAGCCCTGTGCGGTAGATTCAGTTTACCGTAACGTCCATGGCCTTCATAGGAATTATAACTTGAATCATAGAGGTATCCCGTTTCATGAACAATATTTACAATTTCATCTGAAACAGAAAAACTTGGCGCGCGAAAACCGAATATTTCGTCCCCGATTATTCCCTGGAGAAGTTCCTTACTTCTGATCAGGTCCCGGCGCAGATCATCTGGAGTCTGGCTGTAACAGAGATGGTGGTCTACTCCATGTGACGCTACTTCATGCCCCCTTTGGTGTATTTCCCGCACCAGTTCCGGGCAGCGCTCAGCAATCCAGCCGAGAATGAAAAAGGTCGCGCTCACCCTGGCCGGCGCATCAGACAAAAGCTCTAACAGCTCTCGGGTATTTCTTTCGACCCGTAACTCACGCGAAGACCAGGTGGAATAAGGTATGCACTTCTTGAAATTCTCGACTTGAAACCAATCTTCCACATCAAAAGTGAGAAGAATTGTTTTACTTTCCGAGGTGTCGATTCTATCAACTTTCACTTTCCCAATCACATATTTGCCGATTTGATCACGCCCGCTTATGGTACAGAATTACACAGGTCGGAAGATTTTGCCGTTTACCACCGATACAGTTCTTTCTGCCAGGATAATGTCAAAACGATGCGATGGTCATCATAAGTGTCGCCAGGAAGTTCAGAATCCTGGTTGATATACGTATAGTCTATACTCGCAGTGTAAAATTGCCAGAAATTATACCCTAAGCCAACACCAGCTATATATTCATCTGTAGTATACGAATCCGGAAGATTGGCAAGTTCATCGACCACGTCATTAAGCTGATTTTTATGATCCTGATAAATATATGTAAGGCTTCCTGACGCTCTCAGATCCTGTAGCAATTGATACCCAACAGAAAAACTGGAATCCCAGGTATCTACTGCCCCACGTTGATAATCTCCCGAAAAATTTTGTACCTCGTACCGCTTGTCTACCGTAAAATTTAAAAAACCGTGTTCCATCAGGTAATTCAGCTCAGCAATACCATTGCCACCCCAGTCTGCGTCGCTCCCTTCAACTTTACCATACGATGGCCCCACACCAAGTTTCGTGTACAAATGGGGCGAAAAATCCCGCCTCCAAGTAGCGCGCACCTGATTAATATAGACGTCATTTCGAAGACTTGAGTCATAATTTGTATCAATAAAATAGTAGTTGAGCGAGAGAGGATTGTGCGTTATTGAATCATTTTCAACGGAAAGAAGCATCCGATATTCTTTAAGATCTCTTGACGATCTGCCATTTCGCAGGGCGATATCCGGCAAGTCATTTTGAAGGGTGACATCCGGTAATTCCTCATAATTACCGATGACATAGTTAAGATCGACCGTACTCTTCCACCTGGGGTTAAAACGGTGCTCGTCCAGAAGATTAAATGCATACCGGTCATAATCATTAAAGCGGTATATATCTGAAGTATCGTATCTCAAGGCATTATAATTAAAACCCATGCGAAACAAGCTGTCCTGGTGATAAAAATGATTTGACGCAACATTCAATGTATTTCTCGAGTAGCGCGTTCTATTAAGATTAGTTGACAGGGTGGGGTCGGAGACTCCCGGGATTACCGTCGACGGATCTACCGGCTGGCTGGCACTATTGGTATCCCCGTCATAATAGTCAGTTCGAAGAAAGGTATCTGAGAATGTAAGCTGCCACGACTGATAGATAAACCGATCTGCAGCAACGGTGAGGTTGCTGTCCCAGTCGGTTTCTTCAGTGTCCAGGTCATATCTGATACTTGGGGCAGCTCTCAACTGAAAACTATCCTTCTCGCTCTTACTCTGGAAATTGATCATAGGCCGCAAGCCAATATTCCGATAATCGTTGGAATCATCCCGTTCGGAATCGTACGTGCGATCGGAGTAGTCGAGAAATGTACCGATTCCACCTATCAAACTATTGACACGTGAAAACGAAGTTCCAGGGACCGCCATGAAGCCGAGGATCGCCGCTGCTGCAATAACTTTGGGGTTCATGCTACCAGTCATAACTGAATTTACCTCCGGCTGCTTAATGGACGATGATTATATCGTCGGCCTGTATTGAAATATTTTTTTCCAGATTTTTGCCTTCCAGAAAATCATCGTAGTCAAATTGCAGGGTATTACCATCGAAGAGCTTGTTTTTCGGGTCATTCCTAACGACCGTAATTGTCGATTTGGCCCATTCATCAAAACCGCCGCAACGGGCGACAACCTGGACGAGATTAATGGGATAATCAAGATAGTATATACCCGGCTTCAAGACTTTGCCCATAACGGTATAACGCTGACTGTTGCTCTGGCCAAGAACTACAGTGACCACGGGATCGTCATAAACCGTGGCAAAAATAATCTTGAGATAATCAGCCAGCTGGGCAAGAGTAAAGCCCACGGCATCAACATCGCCGACATGTTTTAAAGAAATTTTTCCGTCCATGCGCACGACGACGCCACCAACCCCGCGGCGAAGAGATTCCCCGGAGTCGCTTCCTCTGGCAACGGCAGGGGCTACCGTCGACATGTCCCCTTCGCCATACACCTGGACACTGAGGACATCCCCAGGCCCGATGACATAATCATCGGTGCCGGCTGGAGTTGACTGGGCCATCACTTTCTGGCGAGCTTGATCCATTAATTCCTGGGTTACCGGAACATCTTTGGATGACTGGGCAGCCATAACGCTATTGCTGCAGAGCATCAAGATTGCAGCAAAGACTGAAAATATACCTAATCTGGACATGATTCCCCCTTACTTTGAAGTAATAATTACTATAAAAAGCCTGTCAGAATAACAGTTAAGCATATCTGCACTTGTTTGTCACTCAACAGAATACGCTCTCAGTACTTTTTCCTCTGCCAAAAGAATTTTGGCTCCCGATGCAATATTTACATAGGAAAAATTAATTTTTTTATATAAAGTATCTGCATTAGGCAAATTACTTGTAATTGTTCGTCAATTTTTTCATAGTGGGATCCCTTATGACTGTTCAGCGTGTCATCATCGCACTCTTTTGTCTTTTTCTACTGTTCACGGCATCATCCTGTTCAACGCCTGAAGAAAAAAAACAAAAACATTATTTGCGGGCTCTTGAGTATATCAAAATCAACGATGATAAAGCAGCGATTCTGGAGTTGAAGAACGCTGTCCAGATGGACGCCAAGTATGCCGACGCCCGATATCAACTGGGATTGTTGTATCTGAAAGCGGGCAACCCCAGGGCCGCTTTTGGCGAACTGCAGAGAACTGTTTCTCTTGACCCCGAAAATCTCGATGCAGGTGTCAAAGTTGCCGAGTTTTACCTGCTTTCCAATAAAAAGGAGGAAAGCCGCAAACTCATCAATCAAGTCCTGGCGATCGATGCCGATTATGTGGACGGATTATCGCTTCTGGCCAATCTCGAGTTGGCTGAAGGCAATCCGGACAAGGCCGAAGCGGCCATCGATAAAGCCCTTGCTCAGGCTCCGGACAAGGCGCAATATTACAACACCAAAGGGCGTATTCTCCTCGCCCAGAGCAGATGGGACGAAGGTGAAAAGTTATTCCGGAAGGCCATTGATCTTGATCCGGACAATTTTGCCAATTATCGCACCTTGTTGATTTTCTATCAGCAGAGAAATGACACCCAGGCGATGCAAAAGCTTCTTGATACAATAATGCCCAAATTCCCTGACAACCCGCAGCTCCATACAATGCTGGCGAATTATTATGAACGACAAGGGGATTTGGCTAAAGCCGAGAGTGAACTGCAGGCAATTGTCAAACTTGAGCCCCAATCAGCCAGTTCGCGGCTTATGCTGGTGGATTTTTATAAAAAACACCAGCAAGCAGAAAAAGCGGAAGAAGCACTCAAATCCTCTCTCGCTGATTTGCCAGAGGATAACAAACTTCAGGTGGCCCTGGCCGATTTGAGTTTTGACCTGCAGAAGTTCGACCAGGCTCAGTCGATCATTGACAATGTTTTGCAGACCAATCCGAACAACGGCGGCGCAAATCTAATCAAAGCCCGCTTTCTTATCAAGGATGGCAAAAATACCGAGGCGCTGCAAGTCATTTCGCCGCTTATGAACGATTATCCCAAATGGGCCGAGCCTTTTTATTATGCGGCATTTACCCAGCTGCAACTCGGCCAGATGGAGCTGGCTCAGCAATCCATTGAACAAGCAGTGCAAAATGACGCTTCCAGTGATCGCTTCCACGCCCTTGCCGCACAAATCTACCTGATTAGGCAGAACAGCATCAGGGCGCAGGAAGAAGCGATGTTTGCTCTGCGTATCAACAGTCGCAACTCCACCGCATTAAAGATTTATACCAAAGCCCTGGTGCAGGGTAAAGATTACGGCAAAGCCATCGAATTTATTGAGAAATTAAACCAAGACGCGGTGGCCGGCGATGTGGAGATGCTGGGGGCTCTGGGTCTTGCTTACCTTGGCCAAAAAAACAAGGCAAAAGCCATAGAAACATTTGCCCAGTTACTGATGCTTGCTCCCGATAACTCTGAAGCCCTCACGTATCTCACCGCTCTCACGGTCAACAACGATATTCCCGCCGCGATCAATGCGGTTAAAGCACAGATCGATAAGAGCGAGACAGCAGGCCACTATCTTTTACTTGCCGATCTCTACACGCGTAATAAGCAGTACGAAGAAGCCCTGCAGGCCTACAAAAAAGTTGAGGAACTTGCTCCCGGCAACCCCAGGGGCTATGTGTTGTCCGCCCGCCTGTTAAGCTACCAGGGAAAAATTGATGAAACAATAGGACAATTTGAAAATTTATTAAAGACCAATCCTGATTCCATTGCCGGCATCATGGGCTTGGCAACCGCCTACGAGGCACAGGGAAAAATAGCCGAGGCGAAAGAACAGTATAGCAAAGCTTTATCGCTTGAACCAAACCTCGCCGCGGCGGCCAACAACCTCGCCTGGCTCCTGGCTTCACAGGAAGGATCAGACCTGGGCGAAGCGCTTCGACTGGCAATGCAGGCAAAACAAGCCTACCCTGATCAGCCGCATATTGCCGACACCCTCGGCTGGGTGCACTACCAGCGCAAGTCGTATCCCCTGGCAATTACCCAATTCAGACTTGCTCTGGATAAAAAACCGGACGATCCTATCATTCAGTACCATCTAGCACTGGCCCTTTATGGCAATGGGGAAAAAGAGGAGGCGATCGCCTTGCTCAAAAAAACTCTGGCTAAGGCCAGTGAATTCGGCAATCGTGCCGAGGCTGAGATATTGTTGCAGCAGTGGAAAAAAGGCTGAGGGGGGGTATACTGCCACCTGCATGGCTCCGGTGAACTAGTGCGGACAGAAGGGGGAATCGCTATTTGCCCAGGCAAAACTGGGCGAAAATGACATCGAGTATTTCTTCCGTAGTGGTTTCGCCGACAATCTCCGCCAGACAGGATAGACACTCCTGCAGATCGACGGCAATAAGATCATTGGTCAGCCCGGCCTCAAGAGATAAATTGAGCTGATCTGCAGCCTTTACCGCAGCTGTAAGAGCCTGTTTATGGCGGAGATTCGGTGCGCACCCACCCTCTTCCCACTGATCATTCGCCGAGGTGACCATAGCAAAAATCGCCTGTTTCAGCTGTTCTATGCCGGTCTGTTCCCGGGCGGAAATTTTCACCACATTATCAATTTTACCGAGATCGTCAAAAGGAGCAAGACTGGGAACGCGGTTACTGCATAGATCGATTTTGTTGACCACGGGTAAGACCGGTTTATGCCGTACCTGGGTGTAGAGCTTGAGGTCCCCGTCAGTCACTTCACGAGAACCATCGATCATAAAAAGGATTATATCGGCCTTATTGATCAGCTCTCTGGCCCGCTGAATACCAAGTTCTTCCACCTCCCCGGCATCATCACGAATACCCGCCGTATCGATCAACCGCACCGGCATGCCATAAATATCGACGAATTCTTCTATGGAATCCCGGGTTGTTCCCGGAACAGCAGTAACTAAAGCCCTTTCTTCCTGCAAAATGGTATTGAGCAAACTGGACTTGCCGACATTGGGCAGACCGGCGATGACCAGAGAAATTCCCTCACGGTATAACCTGCCCCGGTCGGCGCTGTTGAGAAGAGTCTTCAGTGGTTGCGTCACCTCTTCGGCAAGTCGGGCAAGCAGACCACTGTGATCAATTATTTCTATATCTTCGTCCGGAAAATCGATGGCGACTTCGATGACCGCGCGCATCCGGACAAGACTCTGCCGAATCGGATCGATTTTTTTAAATAAAGCACCTGAGAGCTGTTCTTGAGCAAGATCTACCCCTTTTCTGGTCTTTGCCGACAGCACATCGATTACCGCTTCCGCCTGGGTCAGATCGATTCGGCCATTGAGAAACGCCCGTTTAGTAAATTCGCCGGGTGCGGCAAGAACCGCCCCTTCAGCCAGGAGTAACTCAAGGACATTCTGCAGGACTAGAAAACTACCATGACAATGGATCTCGACGAGATCCTCGCGAGTATAGGTGTGCGGTGCGGCCATATAAACGGCGAGGACTTCATCGACAATTGTCCCGTCGCCGGGCTGTCGTATATGGCCATAATAGAATTGATGACTGCGAAATCGGCAAGAGGTGTTCTTGGGCGTGAAAACAGTCTGGAGCAGCGACAGGGCTTGATCACCGCTGATCCGGATGATACCGATGCCTCCCGCGCCAGGCGGCGTGGAAACTGCGGCTATTGTCTCAGGTCGGCCGAGAGTGCTCATACAGGAAAGTCGGCAACTGCAATCAGGAATCGTTGCCCTTTTTCGCTCCGGATTTATTTTGTCGCCCTTTGGCCGGGGAACGTTTTCGGCCGGTGGGTCGATTGCCTTTTCCTGGTTTATAGATAAGAATTTTCTTGAACAGACCATCACCTACGGAGCGGCTGCGGATGCCATTGTCTTCCTGGAGAATCATATGGATTACCCGACGCTCGGAGGGATTGAGAGCCGGCAACACCTGCGTCTTACCGTCTTCTTTCACCTGCGCCGCCAGTTCCAAGGCTCGGGCCTTTAATTCATCGAGCCTCTTTTCGCGAAACTCGCCAACATTGATGGAAATCCGTAAGCGCTCAGGAACTTTTCGGCTAATTATCTTACGGAGGATATACTGCAAACTGTCCAGCACCTTGCCGTCAACTCCAATCAGATTTTCCTCAAATTCACCGCGCAGGGTGCATGCCACCGAATGACCGACAGTTTCGATAGTAACCGTCGATGGAAACCCCATCAATTCGACGAGTTGCAGTAGTTCGCCGCTAACCGTTTCCAGGCTCTCGGGACTGACTTCGCTGTCGTTATCTTTCTCTGCTCCCAGCTCCTCGTCGTCGTCCACGCTCTCCTGATCCGAATCGGAATCGTTTACATCTTCTTCATCTTCGTCGTCAACTAAGGATGGCGCCCGGTCGGGAGCAGGCCTGGCGGTATCCGGTTTCTTTTGTTCAGGCTTTGCCGGCAACGCTTGTCCGGGCTCCTGGATCTTCTCTGTTGTCGATTCCAATGGACGGAAATTCTCAACGGCAAAGACATCGGCGTTATGATTCTCGGTGTCGGTTTTTACCAGCACACGGATATGTGCTTTTTTCCGGATCAGACCAAATATACCTGTTGTTCCTGTTTCAATAACCTCAATGTCGAGTTTTTCCTGGGTCACTCCAAGCGTATCGCAAGCATTTTTGATTGCCAGCGCAACTTCTTTTCCGTAAAAATCTTTTTTTTCTAAAGACATTTAATTACCTTCTTCAAATATATCTCAATCACCACATCCGGTGCATCAAGTGACTTTATGCCAGCTCAGGCCACCCTGATCAGGGAGCAGTCGATGATGGGACGGTTTTTCTGCTGTCTCGATTAATCAGCACCTGTTGGAGGATGGAAAGGAGGTTATTGATAAACCAGTACAAGACCAGACCGGATGCAAAATTGAGAAACATAAAGGTGAAGACCACCGGCAGAAACATCATAATTTTGGCCTGCGTCGGATCAGCGGTACTGGGCGAGAGCTTCTGCTGCAAAAACATCGACGCGCCCATAAGCAGGGTTAATACCGGCAAACCACCCAGATAGGGCAGATCAAAGCCGAGATATAAACGATCAGGTGCGGACAGATCGGTGATCCACAACATAAACGGCGCATGGCGCAATTCTATACTCTGCAGGAGCACTTTATACAGTGCGAAAAACACGGGGATCTGCAGCACCATCGGCAGGCAACCGCCAAGTGGATTGACCTTGTAGGTCTTGTAGAGGCTCATGACCTCCTGGTTCATCTTGGTCGGATCGCTTTTATATTTTTCCTTAATTTTGGCCATTTTGGGTTGCAATTTCTGCATGTTTTTCATCGATTTCATACCCTTTTGCGAAATCGGCCAAAAAACTGCCTTGAAAAGCACGGTGACCAGAATAATGGCAACCCCATAATTATGCACCACAGAGTAAAACATGTTCAGCAACCAGAGAGTCGGTTTGGCGATAACATCAAACCAGCCGAAGTTGACGGAACGATCCAAATTATAGCCAATGCTTTTCAACATCGTTAATTTTTTGGGACCATAATAAACGTGATAGTTGTAGCTCTTTTCCGTCCCAGGCTGCAGAGTCTCAAGGGTTCCTGAGAGTTGCGCGGTTGTCAGCATCTCGTCGCCCTGCACGGTAAAAGAATTTCCTCCCCCGTCTTTGGGAACAATAGCACAGAGAAAATAATTCCCTTCATAGCCGGCCCATTCTATCGTACCCTGCAGTGTTTTCGGCCCATCGGCAAAATCTTTGGCCTTCACCTCCTGCAAGCCGCCATTGATAAAAGCCGCCGGCCCACCAAACAGAAATCGGTTAGAAGGACTGACCACACCTTCAAAATGACTGTTAACCAGACCAAGCTGCGGAACTCCCTGGAGGATAGTATCCGAGCTGTTTTTGACGGTTACGGAGAGATCTATCAGATAGTTGCTGTTATTAAAAGTGTAGAGCCGTTCAACCGTGAGGCCATTGCCGGCATCTGCGGTCATCCGCAATTCAGCCCTGGTTTTATCCTTGGACAATTCCAGCCGTTGCACGGAACTGTCATAGAGAACCTTTGCCCCAACCGCACTGCCCCAGGCGAACTGCAGTGGAAAGCCCTCGGTTGCGCTAGTCTTGACCAGTTGCATCCCGGGGGAATCTTTGGCATTGGTTTCCCGCTGTTTTTTCAGGACAAAGCTGGTAATGGTGCCGCCGTCTTCTGAAAGAGTCGCTGTATAAAGGTCGGTATCAATAGTGATATCTTTCGGTTTCCGGTCATAAGTGACGGCCGGAAGCGGCGTGACGGCGGGGGCCTGGACGGCAGGAACTGCAGCAGGTTGCTTCGGTGGTTCAACTGATCCAGGCTGAACTGCCTGCTGCTCGGTTGTTTCACTGACGGGAGCCGGCTTATCGAAACCGACAAAAAAATACTGATATCCTAAAAGAATAACAAAGGAGATGATGATCGCTAAAAAAGCTCTATATGTGTCCATGGATTGTCCGTAATTTTTTGTGAGACCGGAGGAAGCGCTGTTTACCGTACCGGATCATATCCGCCTCGGGAAAATGGGTGACACCGGAGAATCCGGCGCATCCCCAACAGGGAACCCCGGACGACTCCATATTTTTCGATTGCCTGGATGGTATAGGTTGAACAAGTAGGAATAAAGCGGCAAGAAGGTGGCAACAGCGGCGAGATAAGATATTTATACCCTCTCACCAATCCAATAGAGAACGCCTTGGCAATGTTACTTATTTTCATCTTTACCCGCCGCTCAATTACTACTACTGCCGGCAGCAGTTGCTGTCAGGGGCGCCAGGGTGGCCCAGATATCACGTGGATGGACACAGGAGAAACCAGGACGTACAGCAAAGACGATATCGACTCCTGCAGGATAATAGCTTCTTCCCAGCCGGAACGACTCCCGGATAATTCGTTTGAGACGGTTTCTCTGCACCGCCCCATGAATCTTCCGATGCACACTGATCCCCAACCTGCTGTCACCGGTCGAATTCGAAAGACAGACCAGGGTGTAACCTTTCCCGTGCAAACGTTTACCCTTGCTGTAAACTTCGTCAAACTCCCAGGTTTTACGCAGCAGGGAGCTCTTCAAAAGTCGGTGCCCGGCCAAAGCTATGCCGACAGCCTTTTGCGGCCTTTGGCTCGGCGAGATCGGATAACCGCCCGACCGGCCTTAGTACTCATTCTTTCACGAAATCCATGGGTCCGCTTACGTTTTAAGATGCTTGGCTGAAAGGTACGCTTGCTCATTCTTTACTTCCTCATTGGTACATTCTATGGTCAAACCATGGAATATTTTTAGTTTCAGAGACAAATTGCAAAACGAAAATAATAACCACATTTAGCAACCTGTGTCAATTATTTTGTTCCCAAGCACCAGCCCATATTGCTAAAGCCCATCGGCTGTGCTATTCTCGCTCATTCAAACCTTTTGTAAATTGATCCCTGGTGATATTGCCGCTGGCGCGTCCCATTAATCGGAAAAATCTATGACGATTGAACAATACGATGTAGCAGTCATTGGGGCCGGTCATGCCGGATGCGAGGCGGCGCTTGCTGCAGCCAGGATGGGCTGCAAAACCCTGCTCACGGTCATTAATGCCGATACCATTGGAGCGATGTCCTGCAATCCGGCAATCGGTGGCCTGGCCAAGGGACATCTGGTTCGGGAGATCGATGCCCTGGGTGGCGAAATGGCCAGAAATATTGATGCGACCTCCATCCAGTTCCGCCGACTCAATACCAGCAAAGGCCCTGCCGTCCGCTCTTCGAGGGCGCAGGCCGACCGACTGCTCTATCGGCTGCGCATGAAATCGATGGTCGAAACACAGCCGAATCTGAGTGTCAAACAGACGGTAGTGTCCGGACTTCTGGTAGAACACAATCGGATCACCGGAATAATTACATCTCTTGACGAACATATTCCTGCCAAAGCTGTGGTCGTCGCTACCGGAACCTTCCTTAACGGCCTGGTTCATATCGGCATGAAAAATTTCCCGGCAGGCAGGCTCGGCGACGCTCCATCAAAAAGCCTTGCTGCCTGGTTTGCCGAGCATGGCTTTGCGGTTGGCCGGATGAAAACCGGCACCGTGCCGCGACTTGCCTCGCACACCATCAACTATGCAGAACTGGAAATACAGCACAGCGATTATCCTGCCGCCCATTTTTCCTACTCCGCCCAGACGGATCGCGGCTATACTCTGCCGCAGCTGCCCTGCTATATAACCTATACCAACGAAAAGACGCATGAGATAATTCGCGGTTCCATTGGTCAGTCGCCGATGTATGCCGGGGTCATCAAAGGGGTTGGAGCCCGGTATTGCCCATCCATTGAAGACAAGGTAATGCGCTTTCCCGAAAAAGACCGGCATCAGATCTTTCTCGAACCGGAAGGACTTGATACGGGGGAAGTATACCCCAACGGGGTGCCGACCAGTTTGCCTCTGGCGACCCAGAAGGCCATGATCAATTCCATCAAAGGACTGGAGAATGCGGAGATCATCCGGCCCGGATATGCCATTGAATACGACTATATCGATCCACTCGGGCTGCATCCCTCGCTGGAAACCAGGCAAATAGGCGGTCTTTTCTTTGCCGGGCAGATAAACGGCACCTCCGGGTACGAAGAAGCGGCCGCCCAGGGACTTGTTGCCGGCATCAACGCGGTCCACTCTGTTCGAGGCATAAAACCGTTGATTCTCGATCGATCCCAGGCATATATTGGGGTGCTCATTGACGATCTCGTGACCTGCGGCACCAAGGAACCTTACCGGCTGTTCACCTCGAGAGCGGAATACCGGCTGCTGCTCCGGGAAGACAACGCGGATAGCCGCCTGGCAGCGATAGGCCATCAACTCGGGCTGGTATCTGAAAAGGCTCATAACCGGTTCCTGCTTAAAGAGCAGATGATAGCCGATGGCATCAACGCCCTGGAAAAGGTTTCCCTTAAGCCAGGTCCGGCTATCAACGCGGCACTGGCGGGATTAAACAGCAGTGAACTGAAACAGAAATCGAGCCTCGCCGACCTGTTGCGTCGCCCCGAACTCTCCATTGGTTCTTTTGCGACGCTGCCGTTGACAAACGAGGAACAAGAGCTGATCAAAGAGCTGATTGCCGGCGCGGTAAAAGATGAAATAGAATTGCAGGTGAAATTTAAAGGATACATTGACAGACAGAACGAACAGGTAGCCCGGTTTAAAAAAATGGAATCGGTTCTGTTACCCAAAGATGTCGATTATCGAGCACTCTCCGGTCTCTCCAACGAAGTAGTGGAAAAACTGACCAGAATTCAGCCTCTTTCTCTCGGCCAGGCGTCGAGAATATCCGGGATCACCCCAGCGGCCATCTCGGTGCTGCAGGTGCATTTAAAGAAAATACCCCACTGAGATCACCCCCCTTACTTCTATGACCCCTGTGCATTTTCCAAATATTGATCCTATAATCTTTAGCCTTGGGCCGCTGCATGTACGCTGGTACGGACTTATGTATGTCCTTGGTTTTATGGCAAGTTATCTCCTGGTGCGCCAACAGATCAACGAGTTTAAATATGACCGGCTTGCCGTCCATTTTGAAAACCTCAACCTGGTGCTGATTCTCGGGGTAGTCTTAGGCGGCAGGCTCGGCTATGTTTTTTTCTACAATTTCTCTTACTATCTCAGACATCCCCTCGAGATCCCCGCTACCTGGAGTGGCGGCATGTCTTTTCACGGCGCTTGCCTGACTCTGCTAATCGTCGGCTGGGTTTTCTGCCGAAAATACCAGCTTGATTTCTGGAAAAGTGCCGATATCTATATCGCTACCCTCCCGATTGGCCTTGGTCTCGGTCGGATCGGCAATTTTATCAACGGCGAGTTATACGGACGGGTGAGCGATCTTCCCTGGGCTATGGTCTTTCCCGGTGGTGGTCCTTTGCCCCGCCACCCCTCACAACTCTATGAGGCGGCTCTCGAGGGGCTCGTTCTTTTCACCATGCTCTGGACGGTACACAAAAAACCATGGCAACACCGGCGCTTCTGGCCGCACGGCAGTATCACCGCCCTCTTTCTTATAGGCTATGGTCTCTTTAGGATCGCGGTCGAAAATTTCCGAGAGCCGGATCAACAGGTGGGTTATATCTTCGGCTTTCTGACCATGGGTCAGTTGCTCAGCGGGCTGATGGTCGGGGCTGGTCTCATTACCTGGCTGCTCCGCATCAGGAGCCCAGGTGACTAACCACCTTTTTACCTAAACTTGTTTGTTAACCATAATTTCTGCAAAATTATATTTCCTGCTGGTTTTGTGCATATCCCCCCTTTACTCTTCCCAATTTCTCTTGACTTTCTCTGCAAGAGCGCTTTGATTAGCTGTTCTAAAAAGACAGGCAATATCGTTCTGGACTGTCCCCCCGGTTATTGTAAGCTGAAGGGCTTTGCCCTTTTTGAATATGGTATTTCTTTTAAGGAGCTCACACAATGATTGAGAAGATTTTCCCCTTTCTTGCCTGGTTTAGAGATTATGACCTCGGCAAGTTCAAAATTGACTTCCTTGCCGGCCTGACGGTGGCGCTCGTCCTCATCCCTCAATCGATGGCCTACGCCCAGCTTGCCGGATTACCCGCATATTACGGACTCTACGCCGCTTTTCTGCCACCGATGGTGGCGGCCCTTTTTGGTTCGAGTCGTCAGCTGGCTACCGGTCCTGTTGCCGTGGTCTCGCTTATGTCCGCAGCATCGCTTGAACCACTAGCCACTGCCGGATCTACTCAATTCATTGCCTATTCAATCGTCCTGGCCCTTACGGTAGGCATCTTCCAATTTTCTCTCGGGGTCCTGAGACTGGGACTTGTTGTCAATTTTCTTTCCCATCCGGTGGTGAACGGATTTACCAACGCCGCGGCCATTATTATCGCTTCGTCCCAGTTCTCCAAATTTTTTGGCGTCTCCGTCGATTCTGCGGGGCATCATTACGAGACGATGGTCCGAGTCGCTCAGGCAGCAATGGATTATACTCACTGGCCTACCCTGCTGTATGGAGTCTGTGCGGTGATAATCATGGTGGTGCTGAAAAAAATCAATCCACGCATCCCAAATGTGCTCGTTGCGGTAACCATCACCACCCTTGTTTCGTATTTCACCGGCTATAACAAGGATGTCAAGGTTGATCTCTCTGCAATCCACTCTCCGGTCCTTGCTGAAAAAATAACTGCGTTTAACCAGTCGGCCAAGCAACTTGAAAGCCTGGGTAAAGACCGGGCAGCTTTGGGTATACAACTAGATGAAGAGCTCAAAAAGTTGCCCAAAGGACATGGTAAGAGTGCGCAGTTGATTCAACTGCAAGGCCTGGCCGAGCTACTTTCTCTTGAAATTGCCGATTTAAAAGAGCATATCCAAGTAACGCGGGCAGAACTGCGGACCATGAAGTTTGAAGGGGTTAAGGAAAATGAATCTTTAGCCTTTTACCCAAAAAACGCTATCCCAGAGGGGATAAAGACAGACGAAAATACCTGGCGCTTGAAAGTGGGTAATTCTCCACTCAAACCGGCCGAGCTCTTGATGATGGGCGGGGGTGCTGTGGTTGGCAAGATTCCCGAGGGCTTACCTCAATTTACCGTCCCGGAGCTCAACAGCAAGTCTTTTTTTAAGCTTCTTCCTACAGCTATTATTATCTCTCTGCTGGGTTTTATGGAGGCCATTGCCATTGCCAAAGCGATGGCTGCAAAAACCGGTCAAAAACTAGATCCCAACCAAGAACTTATCGGCCAGGGACTGGCAAATATTCTCGGCTCGATTGGTTCCAGTTACTCAGTTTCCGGTTCCTTTTCCCGTTCTGCAGTGAACCTTCAGGCCGGCGCCGTATCCGGTATTTCATCCGTGGTGACATCGATTATGGTCGTTATCACCCTGCTCTTTTTTACTCCCTTACTGTACCATCTCCCCCAGGCTGTACTGGCTGCGGTCATCATGATGGCAGTTATCGGCCTGGTTAACGTCAGAGGTTTTATGCATTCCTGGAAAGCCCAATGGTACGATGGCGCGATTTCCATTTTTTGTTTTATGGTAACCCTCTATTTTGCTCCCCATCTCGACAAAGGCATCATGGTTGGTGTGGCACTGTCCATGGTAGTTTTTCTGTATAAATCGATGCGGCCGGTCGTCGCCCAGTTGTCAATGAACGAAGAAAACGTCTTGACGAGCGCTGAACACTATCGCCTGAAAGGCTGTCGCCATATCTCCGTTGTACGATTTGACGGGGCACTGTTTTTTGCCAACGCCAGCTACCTTGACGAACAGGTTGCCAAATTCAGAACGGAGCAGCCCGATTTGCGCTATATCCTGCTCGATGCCCGCGGCATAAACGACATGGATGCATCCGGAGAAGAAGCTCTTGATATGCTTTGCAAACGGGTGCGCAGTGCAAAACTTGGTTTTGCCATGTGCGGCGTCAAGGGACAGGTGCTCAAGGTTATGGAACGCACCGGCTTGATCGAAGAAATCGGCAGGGAACATATGTATGCCGACAGTAAGGCAGCGGTCGCTGCTCTTATCAAACAGATCCATACCGGCACAGATCTCCCGGTAACCGGTTGTAATGATTGCCCTCTGACCCAATATATTCCGGCAAACAGCTAATTTGGCATTATCAATATCAATCAGGGAATCACCAATGAAGAAAACGCTCTTATTGTGTTGTGTCACCCTTGTTTCCGGCACACTCGCCCTGGCCAGCAGCAGTGCGGGGACGGCAATAGATACTGCTGGATTGACCGGTTCGGTATTCGGTATCCTCTCAGTTCTGCTTTTCGTGGGTGCTTATACCCTGGTGATTCTTGAGGAGCAGCTCCATCTGCGCAAATCTAAACCGGTGCTTCTCGCTGCCGGGATTATCTGGGTTCTGGTTGCCATCACCTTCAGCCGGATGGGCGACGATCATGCTGCGGAGATAGCTCTGCGGCATAATCTTCTCGAATATGCCGAACTGTTTCTCTTTTTGCTGGTTGCCATGACCTATATAAATGCCATGGATGAACGAAATGTATTTCAGGCATTACGGTCCTGGCTGGTTACCCGGGGCTTCTCCCTGCGGACCGTGTTCTGGGTTACCGGTTTTCTGGCTTTCATTATTTCACCTGTGGCTGACAACCTGACTACTGCCTTACTTATGGGCGCTGTCGCCATGGCCGTCGGGGGCAGCGATAAAAAATTTGTAGCGATCGCCTGTATCAATATTGTCATTGCCGCCAATGCCGGAGGAGCATTTTCGCCGTTTGGCGATATCACCACCCTGATGGTCTGGCAAAAAGGGGTGGTCCAGTTCAATGAATTTTTCCATATTTTTATACCTTCACTGGTCAACTGGCTGACTCCGGCCATTTTTATGAATTTTGCCATCAGCCGGAAAACGCCGCAGCCGACTAAAGACCATTATCTCATGAAAATTGGTGCCAGAAGGATTATGGCACTCTTTTTGATCACCATCATCACTGCAGTGTCATTTCATAATTTTCTCCATCTTCCGCCGGCCGCCGGCATGATGCTTGGTCTGGGCTACCTTGGCTTTTTCTCTTATTATTTAAAGAAAAAGGAACATCGAAACTATGATATCGATGACAATCCGCTGGCTCATCAAACATATCGCTCGAAGCCCGATCCTTTCGATCTTTTCCGCAAAGTAGCGAGAGCTGAGTGGGACACGCTGCTGTTCTTTTACGGGGTCATCCTGTGCGTTGGTGGTCTCTCCCAATTTGGTTATCTGGCAGGCATTTCCAAGTTTCTCTATCTAGGTCTGGGCGCGACCACAGCCAATGTTATTATCGGCATTCTCTCGGCCATCGTCGATAATATCCCGGTGATGTATGCCGTACTTACCATGCAGCCGGAGATGTCCCATGGCCAATGGCTGCTGGTTACCCTGACCGCCGGAGTCGGTGGCAGTCTGCTCTCGATCGGCTCGGCCGCCGGAGTCGCGCTTATGGGTGCGGCCAGAAATGTTTATACCTTCAATGCCCATCTGAAATGGACGCCAGTCATTGCGCTCGGCTATGCGGCATCAATTTTGGTGCATATTTTTATCAATGCCAGATTTATGTGAAATATATCTACAGGATTCTCATGGATAAACCCGGTAACAGCAATGTTCCTTTACCGATCTCCTGGGAAGAGTGCAGGCTGAGGGGATGGTCCGGAATTGACATTCTGCTGGTGACCGGCGATGCCTACATCGACCACCCATCCTTTGGCGTCGCCCTTATCGGCAGGTTATTGGAAAGTCATGGTTTTCAGGTAGCGATCCTGCCTCAACCTCGATACGACTCAGCAAAAGACTTTACCAGCTATCCCACCCCGAGGCTTTTTTGCGGTATCACTGCCGGAAACCTTGATTCCATTGTTGCCAATTACACCGGCAACGGCAAAGTCCGTGATATCGACGCCTACTCTCCCGACGGCAATCCCTGGCGGGGCAAGGAGCGGATAAAAACTCAACGACGACGACCTGATCGCGCCAGTCTAATCTATACCAGCCTGGCTCGATCTGCTTTTCGGGATATTCCGATCGTCCTTGGTGGTATTGAGGCGTCACTGCGGCGTTTTATCCACTATGACTTTAAGCAGGATAAACTCCGCTCATCTCTGCTCACGGACGCCAAGGCTGATCTGCTCGTATATGGCATGGCCGAAAAAGCGATCGTTGAAGTTGCTGCTCGATGTGCGGCGAATCACCCTCTCAATGATATCCCCGGAACCTGCCGGAGATTCACCGACAGGGAACTGCAGGAATATTTTTCCGATCATGGTCTTCCGTTCAAGGATTCCCAGGAAATAATCAGCTCGCAAAAAGTGCTTGTCCTTCCTGCATGGGAGGACATGCAGCAAAAAGCCGCACTCTTTCTTGACACCGAGATCGAAATAGATAAACACAGCCGTGCCGCATCGGCCCGTATCATTCTCCAGCGCCAGCAAACCCACTGGGTTCTGCAACACCCGGCGGCAAAACCTCTGTCAGCCGCTGAACTTGATGCATTATACGCCCTGCCCTACACCCGACTGCCGCATCCGGCCAAGCAACAGATTCCGGCCTTTCGGATGATCAAAGATTCAGTGACCATCGTTCGCGGCTGTTCCGGAAATTGCTCATTTTGTGCGATCACCCGGCACCAGGGACCCGCGGTCATCTCCCGCAGCAAAGCTTCGATTAGTGAGGAATGCCGACGCATTGCCCAGATGGACGATTTTACCGGAACCATCAGTGATCTGGGAGGGCCGACGGCGAATCTGTACGGCACCCACTGTGCCATAGGAACGTGTAAAAAACGAGATTGCCTCTATCCGCAGCCCTGCCATAACCTGAAAATAGACGAAGACCTCTTTCTTGATCTGCTTAAAGAAATTGGTGCTATTGACGGAATCAAGAAGCTGTTCATCTCCTCCGGTCTGCGGATGGAACTACTCCTTCGCACCCCCCGACTGCTGAAAAAGATACTTCAGGAACATACCCCGGGATCCTTGAAAATCGCTCCGGAGCACACTGATGATGCATTGCTTTGCCTTATGCACAAAGAACCGCACGCACTGCTGCAGAAGTTTATCGCCGCATGCCGGAAAATAGGCAGGGATATTGGAAAAGAAACGGAATTTATGCCGTACATCATCACCGCCCATCCGGGATCGACCATACGGCAGGCAGAACAACTGGCCAAAGATATGCAGAAGCTGGGCCTGACAATAAGAAAATTTCAGGATTTTACGCCGACGCCGGGCACCCTGTCGACGGCCATGTATGTCACCGGATTACAACCGGGATCGAGAGCACCGCTGAACGTACCGCGGAAGCAATCAGAAAGGCAACAGCAGCGAAAAATAATTGAAGAAACTCTGATCCGCAGAAATACTCCCCATCACAAGCCAAACCGACGCAACAAAAAATAGTCCGGCCTAAGTAGACGCTCAATGCATCCCGGGTGAGAATATCCTTTTACCGAAAACAATGCTAATTTTTAAGCTCAGGAACCTGCACTGGTTAAAGAAGCAGCAGTCGATACCCTTCTTTTTTCGCCTGAGTCCGTATAGTAGTTGCCATAGTAATAATGACTTTTATCAACCAGTCTGGTGGAAATAAAATTACTCTTATGACCATTAAAAATCACCCCGATAATCTTATCTTTGCCGATATCAGAGATGAATTTTTCGATCAGGGGTCTGTTCGAGATTCCCTGTCGGACCACTAAGACAACTCCGTCAACAGCCTGCGACAGGACCTTCGACTCCGAGGCAATCTCCAGCGGTGGAGTATCGAAAATTACATAGCGGTCGGGATAACGGGCAGCCAGTTCACTGACAAGTTTCAGCATCCTTTCCGAACCAAGCAGATCAGCCGGATTAGATGGCGGCACCCCACTGGGGAGAAGCGTCAACTTATCCATGGTAGTTTTGTGTAACAGGGAGGAGAGGTCGCTTTTATCTTGCAGAAAATCACACAGGCCACGCTCAGACGGGATGCCAAAGAGTTGGGCCAATCCGGGAGAGCGGAGATCGCAGTCAACCAGCAGTGCATGCTGATCGACCCCCTGCGCAAGAGCGATACCAAGATTTGCCGAGACAAAACTTTTGCCTTCACGGGGCAGCGCAGACGTGACCATAATGGTCTTGGGTGCCGGCCTGCCATCCTGAGGAAGTAAAATTTTTGACCGCAAGACCCGAAAAGATTCAGCAACTTTATTAGAAAAACTGGTGACCTTGCTCAACCGTTCATCCAATCGATAAGAGGGAGCTTGCGCAGCCTGCCTGGCCAGCGGCGATTCCGGCTGCTTAGCCAAGGTGCCGTCAGTTTCCGTTCGAGCGTTGCTTGCGCTGTCTGCGGCTATATTTGCCCTGTTATCAGTCACTGCAGGATTAACGGACTGAACCGGCACCTCCAGACTGTAACCAGATTTATTCAGCACTTTTGAAGTCTTTCCCATTTTTCTCTGATTATCCCAATTTAATAAAATACATAACCACTACCCTGCCTGAATCATACAAACCGGTAAGATAGAGATCAGATAATGATAAGCCCTCGAGTCCAGGCGAATGCAAACAAAGTGATAATAAGACCCACCGCCAATAAAAACGTGGTACCGACAAAAATTCGCTGAATACTATTTCTTTTCTGCTCACCTACCGTTTCAATGTATGGAATGGTAATAAGGAGAGGCACACCAAGGGATGGTTTGAGCACCTCGGGGTCGCGAAAAGAAGAGTCAAAGTAATCCATCAGCAGGGTTGCAAGGACTCCGAAGCCAAGCCCTGCCATAATACTCATGGCCATGATTCTCAAGAAATCCGGCTTGATAGGTTTTCCGGAATATCTGGCGGGATCTTCAATCTTGAATTGGCTCCCTTTTTGTTGCTGTTCGAGATTGAGCATTGATTCTGCTTGGAGATTCTGGCTGACCAGATTGTCATAATGTTTTTTCAGCTGACCATACTCCCTGGTAAGAGACGACCATTCCGCTTCTCTTATCGGTGCAGCAGCTACCCACTGTTCATATTGGCTGATTATTTTTTTCAGCTCGTTTTTCTCATTTTCAAGATTGGCAATATTCAGCCGAACACCCTTTTGCTGCACTTCCAGCTGCATAAGAATGTTATCGTACACTGCATCCTGTGCGACCGCAGGCGACCTTCTTGCCCCAGAATTTGGGCCGGATCCGGCTTTCTCGTTTTCCAGTTTTTCAATAAGCTTACGAAGCCTGACGATTTCCGGATGTTTGTCCGTATACTTCAGCAACAAAGTGTCCAGAGTGGAACGTAAGCTTGCCAAACTCTGCGAATTATCCAAGTCATTGCCGTCTCCTACCGGGCCGGCGGATTGCTCGAGCAACATTCTTCTATTGTACATCTGGTCCTGAATCAGCACCAAGGTCTTTTCCAGATCCTGAATGCTTTCCTGTTTCTGCTGGTATTGCGCCTGAAGAGAAGTGAGCCGGGACAGATTCGCCTCCCGATGTTCGGGCATTTCATTGTAATTTTGCAACTTATAGTCACGCATGGCATTTTCCTGCGCATCCATGACTTTTTTTGCTGTTTCCAATTCCTGACTGGTATAGGATGACGTGTCCGTTGCTTTTTCCTGACGATATTTCAGATTTTCTTCGATAAACAATGCGGCCACAGCATTGGTTGCTCTGACAACTTTAGTAGCGTCACCGCCGGAATATGATACGGTAAAAACTTCCCCCTGCCTGGAAGGTATCACCACAATTTTTTCACGGAACATGTCAATGACATCCTCTATGGGCAATATTTTCCGCTCTTCAGGATAGAGATTCAAATCGTTGATGATCTTTTCCAGATTGGTTCTGCTGGTTACGATCTGAGTAAGCGTGTTGACGATATCACGAATTTTCGCCTGCAGATCAGGCGAAAGCTTGTTGGGACTTATTCCCTGTCGCTGATAACTGAGAAGGCTGGTGGACTGGTATTCTTTCGGAGTGGTCAGATAAACCCCAAGGCCGATGGGTAAACTGAGAAGCAATACCGCGAAGATAAAAATTTTTCGTCGGAAAAACAGATCGAGATACTTATTTACCAGTTGACGTTGTTTTATATCCATGAGGAGTTGTTCTCTGAATGGGGCTAAATTTTTAATTAAACCTGAGTTAATGTATCATTATTGGGATCTAAACAGCAAATTTTTTCTAAACATCATGGCCTTGCAAGCTGGCGACGTGCTCCCGTGACCGCTATAAAAAATCGTCGGGTGAATAAGTGACCGCTTCGGTGATTGTTTGATAATTCATAACCTGCATAAACAGTCGATCGAGCCCCAGCGCTATGCCGGCGGCAGTATCCAGCTGATCAAGCTCCGCCAGAAACCGCTCCGGCATAAACACCTTACCTCCCCTCGCGGATTGCAGCAAATCAATCTCATCCTGAAATCGCGCCCGCTGCTCAGCTGCATCAGTTAGTTCAGAAAAGCCGTTGGCAATCTCCACCCCATTTATATATAACTCAAATCGTTCTACAACTGCAGGATTATCTGCCTTTTTTCTGGCCAGCGAGCCAAGCTCGGATGGATAATCATACAGGAAAGTCGGTGAAACCGTACCCAGGCATGGCTCAATATATTCAACCAGCAGCTCGTCAAATTTCCCTTCCTGCAGCGCCGGTCCAGGCTGCATCGGACTGAAGGCAGCAAATGCATCAGCCACCGTCAACCGCTGCCATGCCCGGTCGATATCGACACCGGCCAGAAAGGTTTTTTCCTCCATGCCTGCCGATACCCGGAACTCCCCGAGCTTTTTCAGCACACATCGTAATAATTTCTCGCAGTCACCCATAAGCTGGTGATAATCAGTACCAAGGCGGTACCATTCAAGCATCTGAAATTCTTCCAGGTGCAATCGACCTTTCTCTTCTTTACGAAAGCATGGGCAGATCTGAAAAAGCTTGTCATGCCCGGCAGCCAGCAATCTTTTCATGCAGAGTTCCGGTGAGCTCTGCAGATATTCTTTCTCAGAGGCGAGGAGAATTATATTACTCTCGGGAATATATACCGGTTGACGAAGTGGAGTGTCAACTTCAAGAAACCCATGGTGGTAAAAGAATGATCTGATGCAACGAAAAAAGGCTGCACGCATATGCAGCCCTTCTCGGTCAAGCATCCGAAATTACTCTTTTACCCGGGTAACATATTCCCCGGTTCTGGTATCTATCTGTATTTTATCACCTTCTTCGACAAAAGGAGGTACCTGCAACTCATAACCGGTCTGCACGGTGACTGGTTTGGTGTCGTTACCCGACGTATCGCCTTTAGCCCAGGGGTCGGCCTTGGTTACCGCCAGGTTAACAAAAATAGGCAGGGTTACATCGATCGGTTGATTATCGAAAAATACGACATCCAACTCCATATTGTCGATCAGAAAATGGGTGTTGTCGCCAAGCTGCTCTCTGGTGAGCAACAGTTGCTCGAAATTTTCCGTGTCCATAAAATGGAAATCATCACCCTGGCTGTACAGGAACTGCATTTTTCGCTCTTCCAGTTCGGCTTTTTCAAATTTATCATTCGAACGATATGTTTTGACCAGCTGATTGCCGGAGATCATATTTCTCATTTTGGTTCGATACAGTGCCTGCCCTTTCCCTGGTTTAGAGAACTCGAAATCAGTCACTATGTAAGGATTACCATCTATCTGTACTTTCAAACCTTTTCTTAAATCAGAGGCCGTGAGCATCAAACTTCTCCATATCTACGTTTCTGTATGTAAAGCTATATTTATTTTTTCTTGAAAGACAACTCTCAGGCGACATCTCTCCAATGTCCCAAACATGTTACTATACCTGTCTATTGGTTTATTGCGCAACTGTTAAAAAAGGGTTTTTGCCATAGCAATACACAATAAATTGAATTATTTTCATACTGCGTGACAATGACGCTCCGTTTTCGCCAGGCTTTAACCCAATTTTTTTGCCCTTTATAAAAAACACGCATGACCACAATAAGCCAACCAACGCCGATGCTGCAGCAGTACCTGGAAATCAAAGGGCAACATGAAGACACCATTCTTTTTTACCGGATGGGGGATTTTTATGAGATGTTTTTTGACGATGCCATCGTCGCTGCCAAAATTCTCGGCATAACCCTCACCTCAAGAAACAAGAAAACCGATGCAGTCCAGGTTCCCATGTGCGGTATCCCCTACCACGCGGCGCAGACCTATCTGGCCAAGCTTATTAAGGCTGGTCGCCGAGTGGCTATCTGCGAACAAACCGAAAATCCAGCCGAAGCCAAAGGCATAGTCAAAAGGGAGGTGGTCCGGATAATTTCTCCTGGAGTCATTACCGATGATTTGCTGCTCGATGATAAAAGCAATAATTACATCTGCTCCCTGACAGTAAAAGAAAGCAACGGTTGCAGACTCTATGGGGCAAGTTTTCTTGATGTCAGCACCGGTGAATTTCTGGTCGGGGAGTACAGCGATAACAGCAACAGCGGAGAGGTCATTACCGATCAGCTCACCCGCCTCATGCCCTCTGAACTGCTCATTGCTGCGAAAGAGCAGCATCTACTAGCCCCCCTTCTGGAACAGATAAACACCCTGATCCCCTCCATCTGCATCACTGAACGCGACAGTGGCCGGTACCATATTACCGCCGCCGAAGAACTGCTGCTCGACCATTTTGCTGTAGTCACTCTGGACGGCTTTGGCTGTGGCAGTTTTAACGCTGGGATTATTGCCGCAGGGGTTTTACTGGAATATATCCAAGAGACACAGAAAACAGCGATCGATCATATAGAAAAATTGACCCCTCTGGATACCGATAAAATCCTGCATATCGATGATTCATCAAGAAGAAATCTTGAATTAACCCAGACTATCGTCGGTGGACAACGCCAAGGCTCTCTACTCTCCGTACTCGATCACACCTGTACCCCGATGGGGGCCAGACTGCTGAAACACAACCTGCTTTTTCCGTTGCAGGATAAGAACCGCATAGTCAATCGACTCGACGCCGTCACCTTCTTTTTTAAAAACAGCTCGATTCGTAAGCAATTGCGCGACCTGCTCAGCCAGGTATATGACCTCGAACGGCTGAATGGACGGATGATCCTCGGGTCGGGAAACGGCAGAGACATGCTGGCTATGAAAAATTCTTTCGCCTGCCTGCCGGCTGTAGCCACCCTGCTTGAACAGTGCAATACGCGAAAACTCATAGATATCCGTGGTGAGTTCGACACGCTTGTCGATCTCCATGCCTTGCTCGACAAAGCAGTGCACCCGGAGGTACCGGTTACCCTGCGCGAAGGTCATCTGATAAAAAGTGGCTACAATGAAGAACTGGACGAGCTGGTCAGTCTGCTACGCGACGGCAAGCAGATGATCCTTGAGCTCGAAGCCAGCGAGCGGCAGGCAACAGGAATCGGCAAACTGAAAATCGGTTACAATAAGGTCTTCGGCTACTTCATCGAGGTGAGTAAACTCCAGGCCGACAAGGTGCCCGAAACCTATATCAGAAAACAGACTCTGGTCAACGCGGAACGATTCATCACCCCCGAGCTCAAGGATTTTGAAAATAAGGTTGTCGGCGCCCAGGACCGACGGGTCGAACTGGAATATCAACTTTTTCTGGATCTACGCGCACAACTTGCGAAAAATAGCAGCCGTCTGTTGAAGACCGCCCAGCTGCTCGCCCAGATAGATTTTCTCGCAGCCAATAGTGAAATGGCGCATAAGTACAACTATCGTCGACCGGAGATGCATGACGGCGATGAGATCCGGATTGTTGAGGGAAGGCATCCGGTGATTGAAAGAACCCTGCCTTCGGGTAAGTTTGTCCCCAACGATGTCCATCTTGATCAGACTGCCGATGAGGTCCTGATTATCACCGGCCCGAACATGGCCGGCAAGTCAACCGTTCTGCGCCAGACCGCTCTTATTGTCCTTATGGCTCAGATGGGCTGCTATGTTCCAGCGCAGGAGGCGACTATCGGCATTGTTGATCGTATATTTACCAGGGTCGGGGCTATGGACGACTTGCGTCGCGGTCAATCGACTTTTATGGTAGAAATGAGTGAAACCGCTAATATCCTCAACAACGCTACGCCAAAAAGCTTGGTCATTCTCGATGAAATCGGCCGAGGTACCTCGACCTTCGATGGTTTGTCCATAGCCTGGGCAGTAGCGGAAGATCTGGTCAATAAAAACAACAAGGGGGTAAAGACGCTTTTTGCCACCCATTATCATGAGCTGACTGAGCTGGCCAAAACCAATCAACGGGTACAAAACTATTCCATTGCCGTACGGGAATGGCAGAGCAATATCATTTTTCTCCATAAACTGGTCAAAGGGGGAACGAGCAGGAGCTACGGCATCCAGGTAGCCGGTCTGGCCGGGGTTCCGGATAATGTTGTCCTGCGAGCAGGAGAGATCCTCCGGGAAATCGAACATGGTAAATTCGGCCGGACCATGCAATCCCCGGCAATCCAGAGGAAAACCAGCAAGGTCAAAAAACATCCCGATCAGCTGACGCTTTTTGCGCCTCCAGCCGACCCGATCAGAGACTATTTACAAAGCCTTAATCTTGATCAATGTGCGCCTCTTGATGCATTGCAAACGCTTTATGCATTGAAAGAGATGCTTAAAAACTAAGGTGCAGAAACACCAAAGGGCCTATTTCCTGTTAAGGAGATAGGCCCTTTAGGACGAAAGAGGCGCGTGCAATCGTTTTAACGCTTTGCCACCTTCAAACGGGCAAGAGCACGCTGCAGAGCAATTTCCGCTCTTCGACGATTAAAATTCTCAGTCTGTTGAGCAGCCTGAGCAAGGCGTTTCTCAGCCCTTTCTTTGGCGCGCATGGCCCTTTCGACATCTATTTCGCTGCCGACTTCGGCACTCTCAACGAGAAAGGTGATCTTATTATTGGAGACCTCGCAGAATCCCCCACTGATCATGAGAGATTCTCTTTTTTTGCCGTTCTCATAGGTAAGAGTACCAATTTTGATTGTCGACAGAAAAGGCGCATGATTGGCAAGTACGCCGAAGTCCCCGCCATGGCCGGGAGCATTAACGATATCAACATCTTCGTTAATTTTCGCACCGG
Organism: uncultured delta proteobacterium; assembly: GCA_963709745.1. Classification (GTDB taxonomy): domain Bacteria; phylum Desulfobacterota; class Desulfobulbia; order Desulfobulbales; family Desulfocapsaceae; genus Desulforhopalus_A. Next base: position 100,511 of record CAVPXN010000010.1, on the reverse strand, counting down.
TCGGAGTAACGACCTCAAGTCTTATCTGTTGTCCCATCGGATAGTCCTCTTGAGCAAATTATTTGTACTCTGGAAATAGCATCCACTCTGTTGTGAAAATTTGATTTCCTTAAAGTACCTGCACTTGTCAAGGAGCATACAACGAGGCGTATAATCCTTGACAAGTAGTATAAAAAAGCTGCCAACCCCAGTTATTATTCTTTTGATTTGGCGTCTTTAGCTACGGCTTCATCTATCGAACCAACCATATAAAAAGAGTTCTCGTTGAGATCATCATGCTTTCCTTCGAGAATTTCCTTAAAACCCTGAACAGTATCCGCCACCTTGACGAATTTTCCAGGCATACCGGTAAACACTTCTGCTACGGTAAATGGCTGGGAAAGGTATCGTTGGATTTTTCTGGCTCTGGAAACAAGCTGCTGATCTTCCTCAGAGAGCTCGTCCATTCCAAGGATCGCGATAATGTCCTGAAGGTCTTTGTATTTCTGAAGTGAAACCTGAACACCACGAGCTACCTGGTAATGTTCCTCGCCGATAACATTTGGATCAAGAATCCTGGAGGTCGAGTCAAGTGGATCCACGGCCGGATAAATACCCAGTTCGGAAATCTGTCGCGAAAGAACAACGGTTCCATCAAGATGGGCAAAGGTGGTTGCCGGGGCAGGATCGGTCAAGTCATCAGCCGGTACGTAAACACACTGTACCGCAGTGATGGATCCTTTATTTGTCGAAGTAATACGTTCCTGCAGGGCACCAAGATCTGTCGCCAGCGTAGGCTGATATCCAACCGCTGAAGGAATACGGCCAAGAAGCGCAGACACCTCGGAACCAGCCTGGGTAAAACGGAAGATATTATCAACAAAGAGCAATACGTCCTGTCCCTCTTCATCACGGAAATACTCTGCTGCAGTCAGACCAGTCAGAGCAACACGGGCACGGGCACCCGGAGGTTCAGTCATCTGACCGTAAACGAGAGCCGCTTTAGGCAAAACCCCGGAATCTTTCATCTCATGGTAGAGATCGTTGCCCTCACGAGTGCGCTCGCCAACACCGCAGAATACGGAAATACCACCATGATGCATGGCGATGTTATTAACCATTTCCATCATAATAACGGTTTTACCACAACCAGCACCACCGAACAGCCCCATCTTGCCGCCGAGTGGGAAAGGTACCAGCAGATCTATTACCTTAATTCCGGTTGCAAGGACACGCACCTCGGTGTCCAAGTCGGTAAAGGCAGGAGCCTCACGATGGATCGGCAGCATTTTATCAGAGGTAATTGGTCCCAAACCATCAACCGGCCTGCCGACAACATTCATGATCCGACCAAGAGAAGCAGGCCCAACCGGAATAGTGATCGGTAAGCCACTATCTCTCACCTGCATGCCCCGTACCAGACCATCGGTTTGATCCATAGCAATACAGCGACAAGCATTGTCACCGAGATGCTGGGCCACTTCAATGACCAGGTTATCCTCTACATCGTTGATGCCGGGATTAGTCACAAAGCAGGCATTCATGATGGCAGGCAATTTTCCAGGCTCAAATTCCACGTCGACTACAGGTCCAATGACCTGGGTAATTTTTCCTATTTTTTGCTCACTCATTGGGCTCTAACCCTCCTCTAAAGTCGTTGATTATCAATGTGATAAATTATTATTTCAGGGCTTCTGCGCCGCCAACGATATCCATAAGCTCACTGGTAACCGCAGCCTGTCGAGCCTTGTTGTAAACAATAGTCAAATTTCTGACAATGTCTTTACAAGCACTGGTAGCATTATCCATCGCCGTCATACGGGCAGCATGTTCGCCGGCACCCACCTCGAGCATGGCATGATAAATCTGCACATTGAGGTAAAGCGGCTGTAGAACATCCATAATTTCTTCGCTTGAGGGCTCGTAGATATAGTCACCGGAAATTTTCTTCTCGGCACCTTCTTCGGCAGCTACCGGTTGAACCGGCAGAAATGGAGCGACAGCTGGAACCTGGCGGGCAACCGATAGAAATTCACCAAATAATATCTCGACCTTATCAGTAGTCCCATTGAGAAAATTATCAGCCAGATCGGTCGCAATTTCCCTGGCATGAAACATCTGGAAATTACCCATTGTTTCATTATATTTTTTTCGTACCTTATCGGTCTTTCGTAACAGCTGATAGCCTTTTTTGCCGACACAGACAAAACTCACCGTCTTGCCCTGCCCTTCATATTCTGCCATCTTCTGCAAAGCAAGCTTGATGATGTTGGCATTGAAGGAGCCGCACAGCCCGCGATCCGAGGTAACGACCACCAATTCCACGGCATTGACAGTTCGATTTTCCATCAGCGGAAAGGCATTGGTATTGGCACCTCCGGAGAGATTGGACATCGCTTCGACGAATTTTGCGGTATACGGTCGAAAATCCTCCATCTTTTCCTGGGCACCGCGCAGTTTTGCCGCGGCCACCATGTTCATGGCTTTGGTGATCTGGGCAGTTTTCTTAACACCCGAGATCTTGGTTTTTACTTCCTTGAGAGTCGCCATATTTTGACCTATATGAAATTAGTGACTTCTAAAATGTCCTTCTCACACCTGCGGCGAGAAAAAATTTCGTGAAGGAACGTAACCCCGCAGGTGGGTACTGCAAGAGTACCCACCTTTTGCACAGGTTAGTTAAGTCCTTTTGTCGCCTTGAAAGTTTCACCAAAGCTGGTCAGAACCTTATTTAATTTCTCCTTGATTGCGTCAGTGAATTTTTCTTCAGCAACCAGATCGGTGAATATGCTCGGCTCGTTGGATTCAATATAGTTATATAACTCTCTCTCATAGTCAGCCAGGGTATCAACAGGCAGTTTATCGAGATAGCCGTTGGAACCGGAATAGAGAATGGTCACCTGTTTTTCCATAGGCAGCGGCTGATATTGCGGTTGTTTGAGGATTTCAACCAGCCTCTCGCCACGAGTCAATTTAGCCTGAGTACCGGCATCAAGATCGGATCCAAAAGCGGCAAACGCAGCCAGCTCGCGATACTGGGCGAGATCAAGCCGCAGGGTGCCTGCGACCTGTTTCATCGCTTTTACCTGGGCGGAACCACCGACGCGGGAAACGGAGAGGCCGACGTTGATGGCCGGACGAACACCGGAGAAGAACAAGTTAGGCTCGAGATACACCTGACCATCAGTAATGGAGATGACGTTGGTCGGAATAAAAGCGGAAACGTCACCAGCCTGGGTCTCGATGATCGGCAGGGCGGTCAGAGAGCCGGCTCCCAGCTCGTCGTTTACCTTGGATGAACGCTCCAAAAGACGAGAGTGGTTAAAGAAAATATCACCAGGATATGCCTCGCGGCCCGGTGGACGGCGCAGCAGCAGTGAGAGTTCACGATAAGCAACCGCCTGCTTGGAGAGATCATCATAAATGATCAGGGCATGCATGCCGTTGTCCCGGTAATATTCTCCCATCGAACAACCGGCAAAAGGGGCAATATACTGCATCGGCGCAGGATCGGAAGCACAGGCGGAAACAACCGTGGTGTACTCCATGGCGCCATGCTTTCTGAGAGCCTCAACAACCAGGGCAACCGTCGATTTTTTCTGCCCGACAGCTACATAGATACAATGAACATCAGTATTCTTCTGAGCGATGATGGCATCCACGCACAAAGAGGTCTTGCCGATCTGACGATCGCCGATGATCAGCTCACGCTGGCCTTTACCAACCGGAGTCATAGCGTCTACCGCCTTGGAACCGGTATAGCAAGGCTCATGCACACCTTTCCTGGCGATAACGCCAGGTGCCAAAACCTCAATTTTCGAGGTAAATTCCGAATTAATCGGTCCAAGTCCATCAATGGGGGCACCGATACCGTCGACGACCCGGCCGGCCATGGCTGGCCCTACCGGAACCTCAGCAATTTTGCCGGTCCGTTTGACAATATCGCCTTCTTTAATGTTTGTAACGTTACCAAGTACGGCACAACCAACGTTGTCAGCTTCGAGGTTCAGGGCAAGGCCCATGATTCCACCAGGAAATTCCAACAGCTCCATGGCCATACAGTTCTGCACGCCATAAACACGGGCAATACCGTCACCTACGGAGATAACGGTACCAGTCTCATTCAGATCAACGCTGGTCTCATATGCCCCAATCTGATCTTTGATAATCTGACTAATTTCTGCGGCTTTAATCTGCATCTATTCTCTCCCCTTAATGGAATCTTTTAAACCTGCAAGCTGGGTTTTGATACTCCCGTCCAAGACCAGATCGCCAACCTGAGCAATGATACCGCCAATGATGGATTTATCGACACTGGTTGTGAGTGTAACTTTCTTGCCTGTTAACTTTTCTAAAATTTTTTTCACTTTATCTTTTAACTCACCGTTCAGCTCAATTGCTGAAATAACATTGCCATGACTGATATTTTTGGCGTCATCAACCATGGTCTGATAGGCTACAGCTATTTCCGGCAATATTTCTGCCCGTTTTTTCTGAACTAAAAGATTGAGAAAGTTGCCCATGATTTTATCGACTTTCATGGAGCCGACAATCCCTTTCATGACATTTTCTTTGACATCCATCGGGTAGAGAGGATTGGTCAGAGCGTCTATGACATCCGGGTGGCTTGCATACAGATCGGCCAGGCCTTTTAAAACCTTGCCGTATTCTTCGTATTTTTTCTGCTCCTGACCGACGGTGAATATTGCCTTGGCGTATCTTTTTGCGAGGATAGTCTGTTTCACTGTACGGCCCCCACTTTATCTAAATAAGTTTCAATGATCTTCACCTGGTCATCCTTAGTGAGATTCTTCACGATGAGTTCTTCGGCCAGAATCGCGGCCTGGTCGGCAACCTCATTTTTCAGGGTTCGGCGTGCTTCAGTAACTTGATTTTGCACAGCCATCTCAGCTGAACGCATAAGATCAGCTGCTCCCTGCTCGGCTTTTTCCAGGATCTTGGCTTTTTCGATCTCCGCCTGCGCGAGTGCCCGTTCGACCACTTTATCTATTTCCGACTCAACCGTCGCAAGTTTCGCCTGGAACTCATTGTAGGAATTTTCTGCCGTGGCTCGATTCTGTTCAAGGGTCTCAATCTCATCCTTGATTTGCTTGCGCCGGGCGGAAAGACCGGCACCAATCGGCTTGGCACCAAATTTTACCAGAATAATCATCAGGGCAATGAAGTTGACTACCCGCCAGCCGAGATCTTTGACCTTGGCAGCCGACAAACTATTTGGCGCGGCGTGACCTCCAGCTTCCCCATGTGCAGGAACGGCAGTATCAACACCGACCGTTTCGGCTGTCATCACCTGATCGGCAGCGGGCACATGCCCGGCCTTCTCACTCGCAAAAACCGTTCCGCAGCTCAGGGCGAGCCAGAGAGTCAATGCCAGCAGAGGTATCAGTCTTGCAATATTTTTCTCTTTCTTCATTTTTAGATACTCCTCCCCAGAATTTTACCGGCCATATCGGTTGCAAAGCCGCTTAATTCGGCTTGCAAACTGGTTCTGGCAGCACCAATCTCTGCTTTGAGTTCGTTCAATTTTTCATCTTTGACCGCCTCAGCCTCAGCCTTAATCGCTGCCAGCTTTTCATCGCCGGCCAGTTGTGCTCCCGCCCGCGCGGAGTCGAGAGCGGCTTTGGCCTTACCGGAAGCCTGAGCCATCTTTGCATCAACTTCTTCCTGCCGGAGTTTGGCGTTTTTCTCAAACTTCGAGATCTCTTCATGCATGCCCTGGAGTTTTCCAGATCTCTCCCTAAGAATCCTTCGAATAGGCTTATAAAGGACGCCGTTGAGGAGAAACATGAGTACAATCATGTTAACAATCTGAATAAACAAAGTGATATCCGTCGTAATCATGTCAGTAGCTCCTGCTTAACTAGGATAACGAAAAAAATAAACATTCATTGAGGCAATGAATGATGACCGCAATACGGTTATTCGCGAAATTAAAGGTCTTAAATTACCACAAATAAAATGAACGACCATTCACTAACAGCAAAAAATTCTTACTGTAAATATGCTGCGCTGTCAACTAATTTATATATTTCTTCCTCCGTAAAGTTGAAAGGCAGGGTCCCCATTAAAATGTTGGCTGACGAACTCTTACCTGAGCAAATTCTTTACTACCTGGGGAACGGATTTTACCGCCTCCTTAAGCTTGTCGACCATCGGTCCGCCGGCCTGAGCCATGTCGGCACGCCCACCACCTTTACCGCCAACAATTTTTGCTATTACATTGACCAGCTCACCGGCTTTTATCCGGTCGGTGAGATCACTGCTGACAATAGCCAGAAGTGCGGCTTTGCCATTTATGGCCCCGCCCAGAACGGCAACCCCCGAGCCCAGGTTTTCGCGCACCTTATCGCCCACATCGCGCAAGGTCTTCGGGCTGTCAAGCGGAATTTCCGCACCAATAACCCTGACGCCATCAATCTCTACGGCCTTGTCGAACACGGCGGCCAGATCCGCTCCGGCCAGTTGCCGGGATAAATCCGCCACCTTTTTTTCAGTGGCTTTCAAGTTCCTGATGAGGCTTTCAACTTTGCCGACAATTTCTTCAGCGCTGCCGGCATTAAGTAAATTCCCCATCACCCGTTCTCTTCTTGCCAGAGCCTGCATCTCGGCAAAAGCCGCTACTCCGGCCAGCGCCTCAATTCGTCGGACCCCGGAAGCGATGCCCCCTTCCGACTGAATTTTGAAAACTCCTATTTCTCCGGTAGAGCCGACATGGGTGCCACCACATAATTCCTTACTGAAATCAGCCATCGACACGACCCGGACCTGATCCTCGTATTTTTCACCAAAAAGAGCTGTGGCACCGCCTCGTATGGCATCTTCTTTGGTTAAAATCTCGGTTGCTACCGGCGAGTTCAGGCGAATTTTCCGGTTGATCAGATATTCGATCGCCTCGATTTCCGTAACGGACAAGGGAGAAAAATGGGTGAAGTCAAAACGTAGCCGATCCGGCTCGACCAAGGAACCGGCCTGTTTGACATGATCACCAAGGACCTCTCGCAACGCCGCCTGCAGAAGATGTGTTGCCGAATGATGAGCGGCAATCGCCCGCCTTCTGTCCTCGGCAACGAACAGGACGACTTCGGTCCCCACCGTGAGCTCTCCCTGCTCTACGTCGATTCTATGCAGGATGATTTTGTCGCCTTCAACCGAGGTACCCGTCACTTTAGCTGTGCCCCCTGGCCAGCTTATTTCGCCACAATCCCCGATCTGTCCTCCCGCTTCCGCATAAAAAGGGGTTTTGCGGACAAACAGCAGACCACTCTCACCTGTTTTCAGATGTGCCACCCGCACACCGGTCATATCGAGCAAGGCCTCGACATCGGTGCGTACCGATGATTCCTGGTAGCCGACAAACTTAGTTTTTTTACCCTCTGCGGCAAGGCTTTTTACTCCTTCCCCAAGAAGCCTGACCCCTTCATCTTTGCGTGAATCTCTTGATTTCCGCCGCTGCTTTTCCATTTCGCTGACAAAACCTGCCTCATCAAAGCCAAGACCTCTCTCCAGCGCGATGTCTCTGACTATGTCAAACGGAAAACCGAAGGTGTCGTATAATTTAAAGATAAAACTCCCCGGAATAATCGGTCTTTCTTCCGTCCTCTGACGGGCGATCTGTTCATCGAGCAGGGTGAGGCCATGCTCCAGGGTTTCCCTGAAGCGTTCTTCTTCATTATCGACAACCTTGGTCAACAGCGAGCTCGCCTCAGCCAGATGCGGATACGCGCCAATCATTGCGGCTACCACCGCGTTGGTAACCTGTCCCATGAATGCTTTTTCCAGGCCAAGATATTTGCCATAACGCACTGCCCGCCGCATAATTCGCCGCAGGACATAGCCGCGTCCCTCATTACCCGGCAATACGCCGTCGGCGACCAGAAAAGTGGTCGCCCTGGCATGATCGGCGATGACCCGCATGGCGGTGTCATCTTGGGGATTATCGTGGTAAGTTTTTCCGGAAAGCTGTTCCAGACCGGCAATAATCGGGGTAAAGAGATCCGAATCATAATTATTGAGTTTTCCCTGCAGAACGGCGGCCACTCGTTCGAGCCCCATGCCGGTATCGATACTCGGTTTGGGTAAAGGGGTAAGGGTGCCGTCCGTAGAACGGTTGAACTGCATAAAAACCAGATTCCACAGCTCTAAAAACCGGTCGCAGTCACAGCCCAGTGCGCACTCCGGCCGACCACAGCCGGCCGCAGCCCCTTGATCGATATGAATCTCGGAACATGGTCCGCAGGGGCCGGTATCGCCCATTGCCCAAAAATTATCCTTTTCGCCCATTCTGAGGATTCTCCCCTTGGGCAAATCCTCGACTTTTTCCCAAAGCGCCTGCGCCTCGTCATCATCCTCATAAATCGAAACCCAGAGATCCTGGGGGTTCAAGCCAATTTCAACCGTCAGAAAATCCCAGGCGTAGCGAATTGCATCTTCTTTGAAATAGTCGCCAAAAGAAAAATTGCCCAGCATTTCAAAAAAGGTATGATGCCTGGCCGTATAACCGACATTTTCCAGATCATTATGCTTGCCGCCCGCCCGCACACAGCGTTGACTGGTAACCGCCCGGATATAATCTCTTTTTTCTTCCCCCATAAAAACAGTTTTGAATTGAACCATGCCCGCATTAACAAAAAGCAGGGTCGGATCGTCTTTCGGTACCAAAGAAGAACTGTCGACAATGGTATGACCGCGATCTTTAAAGTAATTTAAAAACCTACTGCGAATCTCATTTCCTTTCATAACTTTTTACAAAATCCGTTAAATTAAACATGATGGCGACGTAGAAAAATGTGCCGGCGCAGCTATTTATTCCGGGCAATAATAAGAGGCAAAATCGCTTTAAACTCGGGACTACCCGCCTTGCCGAGCAGCTCATAAATCAGCATCTCCGATGATCCGATCGAGGCGCCCATTGCCTGCAGCCTGGTAAGTCCAGCCTGATGGTCATCTGGATTTCTCGAGGATACCGCATCTGAGACCACCCAGACATTCAGACCTCTGGCCAGAATACCTACAGCCGTCTGATAAACACAAATATGGGTTTCCACGCCGGTGAGAACGATGGTATCCACTTCCCGGGGGAGATTATCAATCCGCGATTTAGTAGCTGTATTGGCCAGGGCGTTAAACTCGGTCTTATCGAGCTGCTCAACTTCACCAAGAAGAGAATCGATACCGGATACATAGGGGCCCAGTCCTTTCTTATACTGGGTGTTGGCAACAATCGGAATGTTGAGAATCTTGCTGCTGAGAATCATGAATTCTATCACGGCAGCGACGTCGTCGGCATTGACAATTTTGGCCATAAGGCTCTGCTGCACATCGATGATCTGGAGACAGACATTTTCCGGAGCCAGGAGCTTTTTCTTCATTGTTCCTCCTCTATAATATAACCTATCCGTAGATTGACTTGGTCCAATAAACTCAATTCTCCTATGAGATTCAAGTGTATCCTTGCAGCGCAGAAAAATAACGCGGTCATATGGAAAAATATCTTTACAAAGACAGCACAACTATTTAACTTAAAAATTAAATACTTCGCAACCATTCAGCAGCATCAGATCTGAGATAAAATTGCTATAATCAGACAGGCTCCCAAGGTCTGCAAAAGCCTCAATTCACGCATCTCCGGCACTGGTAAACCCTTACAGTCCCGAGGCTCTGCAGGCTTTTCGCTGATAATGAACCGTTGCCCTACTTTTGAAAAAGAGAGATGCGATGCAAGACGAACAAATTGAAACCATGTCCAAGTTGCTTAAATCGATGTCCCATCCTATCCGTCTGAAAATCCTCTGTCTGCTCCAGGATAAGGAGCTTTCAGTGGGTGAGCTCAGAGAGCAGGTCAAGACGACCAATGCCAATGTTTCGCAACACTTGAATATCCTACGCGGCCAAGGAATTATCGATTTCCGCAAGGACGCTAATTTTATATTCAATAAAATTACCGATAAACGTATCCTGGAGCTTATCCAGACGATGCGCGCCCTTTTCTGCCCAAATTTCTAACCCAGGACCCATGACAATGATCGTTACCGATTGGATACATGTTCTAGCCGGTTTATTTATCCTTATCAGCCTCATATTAGGGGTTGAGGCGAGTCCACTTTTTGTCAGTAAATACTGGCTGTTTTTTACCGGTTTTGTCGGGCTCAATCTCTTTCAGTTCGGACTGTCCAAATTCTGCCCTCTGGGGTTTATTTTAAAAAAATTCGGGGTGCCCGTGAGCCGTAGGTAAACCGGTGTCTCTCGTCTATTTTATATCCATCCGCGCATCGCACGATGCCTGCCAGCAACATGCGATTTCCGAGCAACTCTCTCGCCGACGAAAGCAGCAGGGATTGCCTTCTTTTTGCTGTATTCTGGCGATAAGCTCGGCCAGATTGATTCCTTTTTCCTGTGGAATACCAAGTATTAGCGCCCGTTTTCTGGCCAGAGAAAACAATTTTGGCCCTTTCTTGTATTTTTTTTCCGCCATACTACCCCCCGTTTGGTTGTATCTTTTGTTCTTTTGATCGTTCTCGTACACTTATTCAATCTTTTGCGCAGTACATTCTATATAGGCAGGATATGGTACTCCTCGACTGTTGCATGCATGCCATTTAGGACCTGACCATTTCTCCCATCAATTGACACCGGATCGCCAAAGCCAATCCGCACGCCGGCTATCTCACAATACTGATCGGTTTCATATACTTTCAGACTGCTGCAGCCAACGACACAGGTCTTCTCCAGCCGCACGGCAACCACCGAGGCATGCGAAGTCTGGCCGCCTCTTGAAGTTAACAGGCCATCAGACTGACTGACGACTTTTATATCTTCCGGAACGGTATCCTGCCGGATAAGAATGAGCGGAGTGCCTGGATCAGTTTTTCTCAGCAGGCGAATGTTGTCCTCGGTAAAAACCGCGCGGCCGGAAAGCGCCGACCCCGAGACCCCTACGCCCTTGCCAAGATGGGCATTGGCCAGGACATCACTTTCGACAAACACGTTGAGGTGCTCTTTTTTCTTGATGGTGATCATGTCTCTCGTCTGCAGAATATAGAGTTCCTCCGGCTCCGGTCCTTCGAAGGTAAACTCGATTTCCTGCGGATTCCACCGTTTCTCATAAACCAGTTCCCGAGAGATCTCGAGTAGTTTTTTATAGATTTTCGGAAAGCGCACTTCCATGGTTTCATCGACCTTTCGGCCGTCAAGTTCGGCCTGCTCCACAGAAACGGCGCAGCTGGATACCAGCCCGGAGACAATATCCTCGCCCTGATCGCCGTAGGCGTAATCGCCCCACAGGGCCACCCGCTGCACCTTCCGATAAGGATGCGCGGTAAATACCACCCCCGCTCCGGAGTTGCCGCTTTTATTGCCGAACACCATGGCCTGAACGATCACGGCGGTGCCCCAGGAATCGGAAACATCCATAATTTTTCGATATTCAATGGCCTTGCGCGTCTCCCAGGAGTCGAGAACCAGCTGGATGGCGTTGACCAGCTGCAGCCATGGATCATCAGGAATCCCGTGTCCCCGCTGCCTGATAAGACGCTGATAGGAGAGGGCCAGCTCTTTCATCTGCGCCGGTGAGAAATGCCGCTTAAGGTTCACATTATACTTGGCCTTGGCATTGTTCATAAGAATTTGAAACTCTTCTCTGCCGATACCGGAAATCATTGCCCAGGACTGCAAAAACCGCCGGTAATTATCCCAGGCAAGATAGGCATTGCCGTTATTGGCAATGAACTCGGCAATCAGTTCTTCATTTAAGCCGACATTGCTGACAGTGGCCATCATCCCGGGCATGGATATAGCCCCGCCGCTGCGAACCGACAGCAGCAGGGGCGACTCCGGGGAGCCAAAAGTCCTGCCGGTAAGCTTTTCGATTTCGGTCAGTGCCCGACGCACCCCCTGCATGAACTCTTCCCGGGTCTTGGCATAGTCAAAGACAATTTCCCGGCAGCGAAATATCTCGGTAGTGATAACAAAGGCTGGCGGCACCCTTTTGCCATCTTCGGTCAGCGTGGCCAGATTAAATCCTTTATTGCCGAGATGGATCAGATTATTGGTAAAAGGATTCGGTTTATGCAGCAATGAAAGAGCCCGTTCCGGATTATAGGTCATCAACAGATCGAGTTTTTCCTGGTCAAGAATATCCTTCTGATTCTCGAGGGTCTGGAGAATGCGCAGAATAAAATTATCCAGATGCTGCAGACCAAAGGTTGAAGAGATCAATTCCCGCAGGAACACCTCGGACAATCGCTGGACCGTCGTGCCGATCTCCGCCTCATCATACAGGCTGCTATACTTCTCAAGAATATTTTCCCGACCGATCTGGGGAATAATGATCGACAGGTTATTCTGGTGGATGTTGGTATAAAAAGCGTAAATAATGTCCTTGACGCCCTCGGACATCCCCCGAAAAATATCCAGATACTGGGTGTAGGAAAACCGCCGCACCTTGAGTGAATTCTCCAGCAGGGCAAGATAGGTAAAAAGCTTGCGGGAAGTAATACCATCGACAACAAGGGCGCGCAAAAAGAGCTTGATACACCGGACGATATTATAAAAGGTGGCCTGGGTAATAATGGAGAGATTGACCGTTTCCGGCAACTTCTCCAGGTAAAGATTGGCCAGATTCTCAAGCCGAAAGGTGAGACTGAGTGCATCAAACTTTCGTTCTTTATATCGGCCGTACACCGACGGAATATCGACGGCGATATGCCGCTTATAGTAGATATCTTCCTGTGCTGCAAATGTCTGATCCGACAGGATAATCTCCTGCAGGCCCTCTAAAGCGGTAAGAAGTGCATCGAGACAATGCTCGGTATCAGCATCAGCAAGACCCGCAAGCAGTCCGTCCATTTCGGGAAAGCCGTCATTGACCGCCCTGGTGATTTCCGAGTGGAGCTGGATAAAACCAAGATTATACTTTTTATGAAGCAGATTATACATGCGCAGCAGCAGTTCAAAGCGGCGCACCTCATGGGCCTGGAGATCGGTCTGACGACCCAAAAAGTCGGTTATCTGTTCGTCTTCCTGCAGCAGGATGTCCTCAACCCGGCTCAAGGCCATCTCAATCCAGAGTCGGTTGCTGAGGATAACCTGATCATCGATATATTCCCCGTGGGTCTTGACCTGGACATACACTTCCTCTGGGATATAGGGAAACAGCAGGGTCTTATCCCGAGTTTTCCAGAAGAGGATGATGGCCTGGATAAAATCGACAATGAGATTGGAGCTTTCCACATGCCCCTGTTTGCGTAAAAAATGGATCAGAATGTCTTTTCGTTTATGAGTTTCATCAAGTTCGGTCGAGACATCGCGCAACTCACCTTCCGAACCAATCTCATTAAAGAACACCGGCATCAGTTTGGCAAACTGCTTACACAGATTATAAATCGGCTCGATGGGATGATTAAGCAACTGGGTAATATCGCGCTGGAAGAGATCCGTGTCTTTGATGCAGGTTCCGGACAGTTTCAGATTAATGATGAGGGCGGAAAAGAGCGTTGAACACCACTTTGGTTCCCGCATGATCAGATAGAGCCACACCCGGATATTAGCCAGATGGGCCGGATTGGTCAGGGGCTGCCAGTTCTCGTCGACGCCGACGACACTGGCATGCTGAAACCCAAAGCGCACCACCCCCCATAAAAACGCCTCCACCATCCGGCTGTTGCCACGATCAAAGACCTCGGCCCCAAGAACCTGAATACACTGTAGAGAGGTATGCGGATATTTACGGACATTGGCCTTCAAAAGTTTAAAGGTGGTCAGCAAAAATTCCTCTATCTCTTCAAATGTCTGTTCCCGGATCAACTGGACCAGACTGCGGTTAATTTCCCGGAGCGTTTCCTCATGGATCAGATAAAGCCCCTTGGTATCCATAATCTTGAACAGAAAAAGCAGCTTGCGGTTCTCGTTGAAATAATGGATAAAAGGTCTGCCTTTTTGCTCCAGCTTCCGGAAAACTTCTTCCGCGTCCACCAGTTTATTGGGCATATCCCGGTAATATTTGACAATATCAATATGATCGGGCAGCGCAAGCATCGCCTGCAGGGCGGAGCGATCATTATCCTGCAGATCAAGGGTCTGCAGCACTGTCAGATGTTCTCGCATTATCTCATGCGAAATTGCTTGAAATAACTGAGAAGAGTGAAAATCGGCAACCGGAATGGAGCAACGATCAAGAAACCAGCTCAGGGGGTCGTCCTCCTGCAGCCAATAATCATAGCAGCGATGTAAAACATTGCGCAGCAGTCGGGCCAGCGGTAAAAAATCAAAATTGCCTTGCTTTTCCTCAGTTAAGATCAGCAACCTGTCGGCGATTTTATTTAAGGGATGCTGCCCATGGACGATATGCATCATGATCGTCCGATCAGTCTTATCAAGGGCTGCCAGGGCGTCAAAGACCACATTTAATTCCATCTCAAAGCGATCGAGATCCGCGCTGGTAAAATTGCCGACCAGCTTTTCCAGCCACAGCATCAGAGCCCCGACAACCTGGGAGAGAAGCGTGGAATCCCGCTGCGTTTCCTGCAGGGCTTCGACAAAAATTGCGGCAAAGAGGCGAAAAGAAGCCGGCCCCTGGTCATGGGTTCTATAGTGGTTGATGTTTTTTAAAGCGAAGCTGCGCAATTGCGGCAGGATGATCTGCCAATTGCGAAAAGGATGACAGATTTCATACAGCAGTTTTTCCAGGGTTGAATGCAATCCTTTATACTGTTTAACGACGTCGAGCAATACCAGAAGTTCCGGGGCAATTTCGACATCTCCGGCAGTCTCCAGGAGATTCGCCTTCAGCGCATCGGATTCAATGGTTGCATCGCTTTTTGATTGTGTCATATCCTGCTTTTTACCCTTGATGAACTCGCAAAAAGTCCGATCTCTTCGATCTTTTACCAGAGCCCATCCAGAAGACTGAGGTATCTTTTAACCTCACTATCGATATTTGACTATAATGAATCGGATCCACCATTGGCAAGCACTAAAAAAGCGCCATTGAAGTGAGTCCCCAAGGCGCTTTTGTCTCCATGTTTATTCGTTCAAGACACTCAGATTGCTTTGTTGGCCTCCATATGCAGGATGAGATCAAGCATTCGGTTAGAATAGCCCCACTCGTTATCGTACCAGCTCATTACTTTCACGGATGTACCGATCACCTTGGTGGATTGGGCATCTATTATTGAAGAACGGGGATCTCCCTGAAAATCAATGGAGACCAGTGGCAGATCGGTATAACCAAGATATCTGTTCGTCGCCGCTTTAAGGGCCTGATTCACTTCATCGACGGTAGTTTCTCTTTCCACTTCCATTACCGCATCGACCAGTGAAACAGTAGGTGTCGGCACCCGAACAGCCAGCCCGTCGAATTTATTTTTCAGCTCAGGGATGACGAGCGACACCGCCGCGGCGGCTCCAGTCTTGGTGGGAATCATCGACAGGGCGGCGGCCCTTGCCCGGCGTGGATCGGAATGGGGAAAATCGAGCAGGCGCTGATCGCCGGTGTAGGCATGAATGGTCGTCATCAGCCCCCGTTTTATGCCGAATTTATCGAGGATAACCTTGGCAAACGGGGCCAGACAGTTGGTGGTACACGACGCATTGGAGACCACATGGTGGATGCTCGGATCATATTCATCCTCGTTGACGCCCATGACAAAAGTTTTGACATTGCCCTTGGCCGGTGCGGAGATAACTACCTTGGCGGCTCCACCGTCCAGATGGCCTTGGGCGGATTCAGCATCGCGGAAAATTCCGGTACACTCGGCAACGTACTCAACGCCCAGATCACCCCAGGAAATATCAGCCGGGTTCCGGTGGCTGGAGACGGCAATCTCCCGACCATCGACGATAATGCCCTGCTCATTGCCCGTAACCTCTTTCGGATAGATGCCGATAATCGAATCATATTTCAATAGATGAGCTAGGGTGGCGTTGTCGGTCAAATCATTAATGGCCACAACCTCAATGTCCGAAAAAGCCGGATCCTTATCGATTGCCCGAAACATATTTCTGCCAATCCGACCAAAACCGTTAATAGCTATTTTTATCGTCATAACTGTCTCCTTCTGATGGTGTCGCAAGAACTCTTCATTACAACCACCGTATGGGCACACCTGTGTGAGTGCCTATTTTTTCGATAAATTACAGAAGGGCACACACACAGGTGTGCCCCTACGAAACAATTCTGAAAATCACCTTTTTACTGACAGAGCTGAGTCTTTTTCGCCTGACGATACAGCTCCAGATATTTCTGCATAACTTTTGCCCAGGTATAACTCTGCCTGATCTCCTCTACCGCCTTAAGCTGCATCGTGCGTTTGACCGGCAAGTCAGCAAACAAGGCCAAAGCCCTCATCAGTGCATGGAGCAAATCTCCCGGTGCATCTCCAGAGTAGCCGATACCGGTGATGCCATCCTGTACCTTCACCAGCCCCCCTACCTTATGAACAATCGGAATATTACCGAAGAGCTGGGCAATAAAATCGGTCAGACCACAGGGTTCGTATCGTGACGGGACAATAAAAAAATCGCCGGCAGCAAATATTTTATTGGCCAGATGCGGACTGAATCCCTGCAGAAAGCACACTCTACCGCGCAGCCGAACATTTTCCGTCAGCGCGACCAACTGCGATTCATAGCCGCTGTTGCCGCTACCGAGCACGAGCAGTTGGCAACGATCATTTTTCTCCAGGAAAACCGCCATCACCTCAAGCAGGATATCAATACCTTTTTGTTCACTGAGACGGCCGATAAAAGTAAATAGAGGATACTCCTCGGTGTCCTGCAAAATCCCGAAACGTTGTACTTCCGCTATTACACCACCGTCGGCTATCTCTGTGAGAAGAGCCGCTTTACAGCGCAATTTACCTGAGAGGGTATCATGAGCATCGCCGGGATCAAAGAGCATCGCCGGTTCCTCGCCGGCAATAAGGGCGGATGAAAAAGATGCCGGGTCAATGCCATTGGTCACCCCGTGCAGAGTGATGTGGCGTCTTTTCAATTCATGTCCCAGCCATCCGGTCAGTTGATCGTTGACAGTCTCTTGCAGCTCCCTGGCGTAATTTTCACTCACTGTATTGACCAACGCATAACCGCCGGCCACCAGAAAAGGGTCGAAACTTTTATCCAGCAGATTGGCATCAATGATCTGACTCGGCAAATCGGTAATGGAACAGGCATACGGGATATCCGCCACTTCCTGATGATAGCCGAAACCGGCATTATGGATGGTCACCAGGCAGCCGGTTGCCCTGAAATAACTGCGATACCCGGGATTTTCCCGAATAAGCCCAGGCAGCACGGCGGTATGTCCGTCGTGACAATGAATGATATCCGGTTTCGCATCGAGACAGACCATGAGCGCCAAGGCCGCTTTCTGGTGCAGCAGATTCATGGCAAAATAATCATAATGCCCCATTGATTTTTTTTGCCAGGACACCATGATTTCGTCATCTTCGGTATAGGTATAGACAGCTGATTTCTGGCGAAATCTCGCCGCATCGACCAGATATAGCCGCACCCTGTTGATTTTCTGCACATAAAAGCCCACCTCTTCCTGGACGTAGCTGGCAGGCTCATGCATGGCAATCTGCAGACGAAGCGGCCCTCCCTCGCATAAAGGGTCGGTCAACACCTCAAACCCATAGGCGGGGGCGTCTATGAAACCATAACAGGGAACGACCACATGCAGCGATCGCCCGGACCAGCGGGCAAGACTTTCCGCCAACTGACAGGCGACATCCTTAACGCCACCAGCGCCGGCAAGATTGCCGTATTCCCTGCTGAGCATCCAAATGTTTTTTATCTTCCGTTTCCGGTCTGTCACCGCTGTACCAAGTTCTTTTTCTGGGCTTATTGCACTCTTATGCATTTCTTCAATACGGTTAGTTTGTTTACAGATTATTATAGTATTCGCAAAAAGGCCGATGTCAAGCTCACGACCACGAGCCTTGCTTCCATCGCCGGCACTGCACCCCTCTCTTGACCAACCGAGGCAAAGAGTCTATATTTTCAACCGGCGCGATAAGACAAGATGCCATTGAAAGCAACTATGCAAAAACCTGTGATTTACGACGCCGGCAATGTTTCTAAACAAGGTGATTATATGACGGAAGGCACCCTTTCAATCAGCACCTCAGAGCAAATGGAGATGGTTGGTATCACCGGCGAACTTGAAAAAATTATCCGCAACCAGGCGACTGATGCAGGGATACTCTATCTTTTCAATCCGCATACTACCGCCGGTCTGACTATCAATGAAGGGGCGGATCCTGATGTCTGTCGCGATATTATTATGGCGCTCCGGCATATTGTGCCGGACAACCTGCCCTATCGCCATGCCGAGGGCAATTCGCCGGCGCATCTGATGAGCCTGCTCACCGGCAGCTCCCTGACCCTGCACATTGCCGGCGGTCGGCTGCTGCTCGGTACCTGGCAGAAGATCTATTTCTGCGAATATGACGGTCCACGAACCCGCTCCCTGCACTGGAAGATCATTGCCGAATAACGACAATTTGTATCCTGATCCCGTGTGCAACTGGAAAACATCTCCCTGATAATTGTATGCCTGATCCAGCAAAAATATGTTTTGGCCTGACGGAAGATCTCGATCGTGATTCACTTGCCGCTTTCTTACAACTTGGCGGGCAGGAAGAATTCTGCAAAATATTTGCCGCCAGACTGTCCAGTGATGAAATCATCGGCCTGGTCGATCATTTCATGGATCTCATGCGCAAACATCTCAGCGAGCAGGAATACCACCGCCTGTTTCTGGGAGATACGCATCATCACCATGAATCGCAGAATAATTCCTGCTGAGTAGTTATGAGCTCTGCAATACGCCTGCAAAAATATATCGCCCAATGCGGCGTCGCTTCCAGACGCAAAGCCGAAGAGTATATCAGTAGGGGTCGAATTGCCATTGATGGCCGGATCGTTAAAGAAATGGGCATTCGGGTCATTCCCGGCGAAAATCATATAACCCTTGACGGCAAACCGGTTGAGTTAAAAGAACAACTGGTTTATTACCTGCTCAATAAACCAAAAGGATATATCACCACCCTTGCCGATCCGCAGGGAAGACCAACGGTTACTTCGTTGATCAAAACCAGCAAGGTCAGGCTCTTTCCCGTCGGCCGACTGGACCTGGATACCGAAGGTGCCTTGATTCTTACCAATGATGGGCAACTGGCGCAAAAGATTCAACATCCCAGCCATGAAACCAATAAAACCTATGAGGCGCTCGTAAGAGGGTGTCCGAACAAGGAAAAAATCACCCAGCTTGAACGCGGCGTCCTTCTGGACGGCAAGATGACTTCTCCGGCCACAGTCCGGGTCAAAACCAGAATCGGTACGCACTGCCTCATGCAAATTACCATTCATGAAGGACGAAAACGGCAGGTAAAAAAAATGTTTGCCTTCATCGGCAACCCTGTCCTTCAGCTTAAGCGAACCGCCTATGGCAAACTCATCCTGGGCCGGATTGCTCCCGGCGACTACAGACAACTTAACCCTTCAGAATTAAATAAAATATTTTTATAGAATTTTCTTTACAAAACCCCAAATAGCTGATTAAATCTCAATAGTTAGCTGGTCGAAGCTGAATCAGAACATCTTGTTTTTGCTTATAACATCTTGATTTATTTGTTTTTTAACTTTACAGCTACCGGCAAAAGACATTATCTTCACAGCTATTAATCAATAATGTTATATTAATACAGATCAATGAAGGGCCTTAATTCGATTTCCGGAAACAGGAGCAATGTATGAATAAATCAGAACTCATCGAAGCGTTGGCACAGGACATTAATGTACCGCATCGCGAAGCCGCTGCAATAACCAACACCGTTATCGAAACGATGACTGAGGCACTTGCTCGAGGGGAAAGTATCGAAATTCGAGGCTTTGGCAGCTTTGTTATTAAAACATATGATTCATACGAAGGCAGGAACCCCAAAACCGGCAAAAAAATCCAGGTGAAACCGAAGAGGCTGCCCTTTTTTAAGGTTGGCAAGGAACTACGCGAAAAAGTAAATAGCGGCAAATGATCGGTCGCCATCCTGATCGCAACTGACTTCAAATTATAAAGATCGAGATGTAATTCAGGACAAACCCATGGCCAGGTTGCTACGGGGAGTGAGTAGTCCGGCCTGTCCATTGGCTGTATAACCACTCCTGCTCCACCCTGCTATAATCTACAGGGTGGAGGTAGCTTGCCTGCCTTATTCTTCGATAATTTCCCCCACCAGGTCATACACCTGCGTTTCAGTAATTCGCACCTGAACGATATCCCCCGGTCGTGCGACCCCATCGTTTATATAGACGCATCCATCCACATCCGGTGCCTGATACCTGGTGCGCCCCTCAAGCAGAAGGTCCGTTTCTCGGCTCAACCCTTCAATCAGGACCGGTTCGCTGCGGCCCAGGTATTTTTTCTGGATATTCGCAGATAATTCCGCCTGCCGCCGCAAAAGATGCTCCCGTCTTTCCTGTTTCACGTCTTCGCTAAGCTGATTGGCAAAATTCTCCGAGGGACAGCCCTCTTCATTGGCATAAGTGAAGATACCGACATGATCGATGCGAGCATTAAGCAAAAACGTCTCCAGCTCCAGAAAATCACCTTCGGTTTCCCCTGGAAAACCAACGAGAAAGGTGGTGCGAAGAGCAATATCCGGCAGCACCTTGCGTATTTTATTGACTGTGGCGTAAATCTGCTCAGATCCATAACGGCGGTTCATCGACTGGAGAACCGCATCACTGACATGCTGCAGCGGCATGTCCAGATAGGGAACAATACGCGCATTGTCCGCCATCAGCTGTAAAAGTTCATCACCTATCCCTGAAGGATAGAGATACAACAGACGCAGCCAGGGAATGGTTGTCTGCTGCAGAAGTCGCTGCAGCAATGTGACGATATTCTGATCGCGGCCGAGATCATTGCCGTAGGCCGTACTGTCCTGGGCAATCAGGGTCAGTTCCTGTACTCCATGATCCTGCAGTTTCTCAGCTTCACGGGTAAGATCGTCAATTGTCCTGCTGCGCAGAGGGCCCCTGATTAAAGGAATCATGCAGTAAGAACACCGATTGTCGCAGCCTTCGGTTATCTTGAGCCAGGCTCGAAAAGAAGGGGTCGAGACAATGCGGGTCGTGTCACTCGTCATAAGTGTTCTCTTCGGCAGCAAAACTCTCTTTGCCACCCCGCCCTGTATCATTTGATCTATATATCCGGCGATATCGGCTGCACCTTCGGTACCGACAAAAAGATCGATCTCAGGCAGGTCCTCGGCCAGCTGCTCCTGGTAACGCTGAACAAGACAGCCGACAACAACTATTTTCTTCCCAGGCGATTGCTCTTTCAGCCTGACCAGCTCAAAAATTTCGGCGATAGCCTCTTCAACCGCAGGCTGAATAAAGCCACAGGTATTCAGAATGAGCACCTCGGCGTGATCAGGGTCATCGGTCAGTTGCCAGCCACCGGCGGCCATGGACCCAAGGATGACCTCGGAATCAACTAGATTTTTTGCACAGCCCAGACTGATGAGATGGAAACAACCCATTATAAAGCTCCAAAACGTTCAAGATGATCAAGCAGCAAGGCCAATGCAGCCTGCTTTTTTTCAAGAAACAACTGTCTGCCAAAACCAGGTCGCCAGGAACTGCCCCACAGTTCGTCCGACACGGTAAGGACGGCGGCGAACTCAATTGCACGAAATGCAGCGACGGCACATAGCGCGGAAAATTCCATGTCCACCGCGCCCACCTGTTTTTCCCGGTGCAGCTGCTGCAACACCCGTCGGTCTTCACGATACAACGCATCCGTTGACCAAACACAGTCGCGGTGCACGGTCATGTTGTTATCGGCAAAGATCTTGACAATCCGGTTTCTGAATTTCGGGTCAGGAGCCAACACTGAGTTCATATCTCCAGTATAATAGGCGGATGTTCCTTCTCCGGCAGAAGCCTTACTAGGTACAACCAGGTCACCGACCTGCAACTCTTTTGAAATTGCCCCGCACCAGCCGAAAAGAATAACTCTCTTTGCCCCGAGGGCAATCAATTTTTCCAAGGTTAGCACCGCCATCGGCGCCCCGATAGCCGGTCCGGCAACAAAAAATGACGAATCACCGGCAACAACCAGCCCGGAGTTAAAAAGAAAACGGCCTTCCCCACCATTTTGTCGCAACTTCCCCTGACATTCCGATGCTTCCGTCGGATTGACCAGGAGGAGGCCGTTTTCCGGAATGGACAGCTCATTTTTATTTTTCCGGGGATGAATCACCATATGCTCATTGGGATTGGTTGTCACGGAGATGCTCCTGAAAACTTTAGCATTGGATTAGCAAAAATAGAAACGGGCTGCAGAATTCTCTGCAGCCCGTTGCCACGATCAATCAGACGATCGTTATATTCTTTAAGTAGTCTTATCCCAGCAGCGGGTTGGCATACAAAAGAATCAGGGAAATAACCAGTCCGTAAATAGCAACAGACTCAGCAAGTGCCATACCGAGAATCATGAAAACCATCAGCTTGGGCTGTACTTCAGGATTTCTGGCGAGACCCTGGCATGCGCCGTTACCAACAGAACCAATACCGATACCTGCTCCCAGTCCGGCAAGACCGATTGACAGTGCAGCGCCTACGCAGATCAGAGCTAATTGAAGATTTCCTTCCATCGTTTTCTCCTTAAAAAGTTTAGTAGTTTGGCCTTCTTCTTTATTTTTTTACTGCTTTGATGATTTGGCTGTTTGGGCTCTCCCTTGGAGAGTTTTCCCTTGCGTATCATTGTATGCCGCCAACCCCGCCCAAAAGATTTGCGGGGTAAGTTCCTTCACGAAATAATTTTCTTGTAAAAAACACAAGAAAATTATTTCTAAGTCTCTAATGAGCATGCTCGTGAGCCTGCGAGAAATAAACCACAGTGAGCAGGACAAAAACCATCGCCTGGACTACGGAAACCAGAACACCCAGGATCATAATCGGCAGGGGGGCAAAAAAACCGCCAGCCAACATAAACAAAATCGCCAGCAGGGTTTCTTTGGCCATAATATTACCGAAAAGACGGATGGAGAGAGACAGCAGTCGGGCCAGGTTACTGATAATCTCGATCGGCAGCAACAGGGGTACCAGCCACCAGACCGGACCCATGAAATGTTTATAGTAGCTGAGACCATGCTCACGAAAGCCGATAAGGTGGTGACTGAACCAGACGATCAGGGTCAGAGCCAGGGTCGTGTTGAGGCTGGAGGTCGGCGACATAAATCCGGGGATCAGACCGATGAGATTGGCTACTGCAATATAGAGAGCAAAGGTAGCAATCATCGGAAAGAATTTATCGGCCATGTCCCGGCCCATGTTATCAGTAAAGAAGTCATCCATCCCACCGATTACCAATTCCCAGAAGTTCTGTCCCTTGCCCGGAATCATTTCCAGATTACCGAGGGTCAGTCGGGAAACCAGAAAAAGAAATGCCATAACCAGCCAGGTATAAGTCATATACGGCTCGCACAGCTTTTCCAGAAACGTATGCCCTACCGGACCGTGCGGGACAGGCAGTCCCAGTTTTTCAAGGATAATTGAAATAAATAGTATCGGATGTTCCATAACTCCTCTTACCTCCTCCCTCTGAAGAAATAGTGCCTGGCCATATTCAACGAGATGAACGTGATCGCCACCACTACCGTTGACAACCCTAAAATCAAACCAAAGATATTGACTACTTTACTTTTAATCAGTAAAAGCAAGACAATACCTATGAGTACAATACGTATCCAGAACTTCAGCAGGTATCCTTTCTGCCCCTGCTGCGCCTGAGTCTTTCGGTCTTCCAGGGACGAACGTGCAACAATTAAGCCGATCATTCGCAGCACATCCGTACTCGATACCCAGAAGCTCACTATCGAGACAACTCCCCCGGCCAGAACAGAGACGGCAAACCACCAGGAAACGAAAATCGCTGCAGCAGTAACCATCACAGCCAGCACAATCCAGCTTATTACCTGCATCTTCTGCAGGGCGGCCTCACTCTCAGTCACTCCAGCCTCTGGTCTTCGTGCTCTTTATCAGAGTCTGCCTTTTTTTTCTCGGCAGCCTTTTTGTCCCGCCACAGTACCTCGAACAAGGACTTGTAACCGGCGGCAATGCCAAGAGCGAGCCCGATAAAAGTAAACCACGGAGTCGTGCGTCCGTCAAAAACTTTCTGATCAAGATAAATGCCACCACCCATACCGATGACAATGGCAGCAACAAAGGTAAATCCAATATGCCCGTAATTAGCCAGCAGTTGAACAAATTCCTTCTTAACATCACCCATCTTGTTCACCAACTTTTTCTGCGCTGGAACCTACATTACAATCTAAAGGAGTTTGGTAGCATGACTCCTCGTCAAAGTCAATAAATTTTCATTTTTCGAGCAATTTTTTGAATGACCATTCAGTCATTTTTAAGGTTTTTTCAAGGTCTTTTTTGCTTTGGGCGGCGGAGATAAAGGCAACTTCAAATTGTGAGGGGGCAAGGTATATTCCCTGCTCCAGCATCTGTCGATAATGTTGTCCATATCTGCCGGCATCGGCCAGCATGGCTGAAGTAAAGTCAGTAACCGGCTTGGAGGTAAAAAAACCGGTCATCATGCTGCCAACCCGATTAAGTTGCACCGCAACGCCCACCGCATCGGCAATACGGCCAAGTTCGCCGGCATAGCCTGCTGCTTTTTCTTCAAGCTGTTCGTAGAACCCAGGTTGCTGCAACAGCTTCAGCGTGGCTATTCCGGCACTCATGGCCAGGGGGTTGCCCGACAGCGTTCCTGCCTGATACACCGGGCCATCCGGAGCGACACAGTTCATAATCTCCGCCTTGCCGCCGTAGGCGCCGACCGGCAGGCCACCGCCGATAATCTTGCCGAGGCAGGTGAGATCGGGCATTATATTGTAATACTGCTGCGCCCCCCCATAACCAAGCCTGAAGCCGGTAATAACCTCATCAAAAATCAACACAATGCCCAACTCGCTGGTGAGTTCTCGCAGTTTTGCCAGAAAACCGGGTTGTGGCGGCACACAACCCATGTTGCCGGCAACCGGCTCGACAATGACACAGGCGATCTGCAGCGATTCATCGCGCAGGGTCCGCTCGAGAATCTCTCTATCATTATAGGGGATGGAGAGAGTATTTCGGACAATTTCCTCAGGCACGCCGGGGCTTCCCGGAATTCCCAGAGTTATCAGGCCCGAACCGGCTTTGACCAGAAAGGAATCGGCATGGCCATGATAGCAGCCATCGAACTTAACAACGATCTTTTTCCCGGTATACCCTCTTGCCAGCCGCACCGCGCTCATCGTCGCCTCGGTGCCGGAATTGACGAAGCGGACTTTTTCAACCGAGGGCAAAGCCTCGACCACCATGCGGGCGAGATCAATCTCCGTCGGCGTCGGCGCACCAAAACTGGTGCCTAGAGCAGCGGTATTTTGTACCGCCGCAACAATGTCAGGGTGGGCGTGTCCGGCAATCATCGGTCCCCAGGAACAGACAAAGTCTATATACTCCCTGCCATCGGCATCGGTAAGCATCGCGCCCGCCGCTTGAGTAATAAACACCGGATCGCAGCCCACTGAGCGACATGCCCTGACCGGACTGTTCACCCCGCCGGGAATATATTTTTTCGCCTGTTCAAATAATTGTGCCGAAGCTGTAGAGCCCATGAGAACATCCTATTTATGTATTATTATGGTTTAACAATGTCTTCGAATTTTATGGAAACACACTATAGCACGGTGGATATTTTTCTGCCAATTTTCTGCCCCTTGATTTTTTATTATTGATGCGCAATGTAAAAATTCTTATGTAATCCGACGTTCTTGCTCCAATAGAGGCACTCCGGCAGGAGCTTTTTCTGCTTGTCAGCCATTGAAGCAAAAGGTAAAGTAGGGCTAGCGGTGATCCATATTCAGAGATCCTTCTCATCTACACACTCAGAGGAAAATTAATCTCATTAGTAAAGGAGAAAATAATGGCAAGTGATAAAGTCCAGGAACTGACCGATGCGGGGTTTGATGCGGTGGTCAAATCAGAACAACCCACCCTGGTTGACTTCTGGGCCCCCTGGTGTGGCCCTTGTAAAGCGATCGGGCCGGTTATTGAGGATCTCGCAGTTGAATATGAAGGTAAGGTCACCATCGCCAAGATGAATGTCGATGATAATCCAGCCACGCCGGGCAAGTTCGGTATTCGTGCTATCCCAACCCTGATCCTGTTTAAAGACGGTCAGGTTGTTGACCAGATCACCGGATCAGTCGGCAAGACCCAGCTTATCGCCCTGATCGACAAAGCCAAGTAACACCAGATTTTCCGGCTGTCTTTTTTGGTAAAAAACTGCCATCTACCAGAAAAGACAGCCTTTTTCTTCTCATGGAATCGAAAAGACAATGAAAGATCATTACGAACTGATCATCTTAGGCGGCGGGCCGGCCGGCCTGTCGGCAGGGCTTTATGCGGCCCGAGCGCGACTCGATCATGTACTCATCGAAAAAGGGGCACCGGGAGGACAAGTCCTGCTCACCGACTGGGTCGATAATTATCCTGGCTTTCCGGAAGGCCTCACCGGGTTTGATCTTGTTGAAAAAATGACCCAGCACGCTAAAAGATTCGATTTGAATATCGAGCTGGGCAGCGTAACCAGGGTTGATCCAAACGATGGCAGAGAGAAGATTCTCCACCTTGAGGACGGTAGTACCGTAACCTGCGATACATTGATTCTTTGTAACGGTGCAAGTGCCAATACCCTCGGCATACCAGGCGAAATGGCGATGCGGGGTAAGGGCGTTTCCTATTGCGGTACCTGCGATGCGCCTTTCTATCGAAACATGCATGTGGCCGTTATCGGTGGTGGCAACACGGCTATTCAGGAAGCTGAATATCTGACCAAATTTGCTAGTAAGGTATCGGTTATTCATCGGCGGGAAGAATTGCGCGCGACGAAAATCATTCAGGAAATAGCCTTTGCCAATGAAAAAATCGAGTTTATCTGGAACACCACGGTGGCGTCCATAGAAGGAGAGAAAGAGGTAGAATATCTGAATCTGGTAAACAACGACGGCGCGACGTCCACTCTTGCCGTCCAGGGTGTTTTTATCCTCATCGGCGTCACCCCCAACAATGCTGGACTCCCACTGAAACAATTGAATGGGGATAAATGGGGATTTATCCCCATCGACCGGGAATCACAGACGGTCATACCCGGAGTAATGGCTGCCGGCGACATCTGCAGCAAGGATGTGCGGCAGATTGTCAACGCTGCCGGTGAAGGAGCCGTGGCGGTGCTTGCAGCTGAGAAATATTTACAAAACATGAAAAAATCCAAACATTAAGACCAATAATGATCCTAGCCAAACGTCCCCTCTTCGCCAATTTCCTGTCACTCATTACAGCGCTATTGTTGCTTTTTCTGTTCAGCGGCTGTGCTGATTTAAAAAAGACTTTTAATTTTACATCCATAGATGAAGAGGGCAATGAGGTGGTCGAAGGTGACCTTAATTTACCGGCCAAAGATCTTCTCGCTCAGGGAATGGACGACTACAATGTCGGTAAATACTATACTGCAATCGAATTTTTCAACGATATTATTAACCGTTTTCCCTTCAGTCCTGAAGCGACTCTTGCCGAATTGAAAGCCGCTGACTGCAGTTACTACCTGGAACGTTACGTTGAAGCCTTGCTCCTCTATGAGGAGTTTGAAAATCGCCACCCGACCAACGAGAGTATACCCTATGTGATGTATCAGAAGGCAATGTGTAACTATAAGGAGATTGACCGGGTTGACCGGGATACTGCCGGAGCAATCAAATCGATTGAATTGTTCAACCAGCTCATCAAAGCCTATCCAGAGTCACCCTACACCAATGAGGCGAAAGCCCGGATAAAAACGGCCACCGAGTTTTTAGCAAATCACGAGTATTTTGTGGTCGAATACTATGTGCGCACGGAAAAATATGACCAGGCCATCGTGCGGTTGAAATACTTACTGGTCATGTATCCGGAGAGCGATATTGCCGCTAAAGCAAAACCACTTCTGGCTCGCATTGAAGCAGGGGATCCCCCCAGGTCGCGCCTTGCCTCCTGGTTTCCCAAACTCAGCCTGCCCAGCTGGAGCTTGATGGGTGGTAGTGATAAGGAAGATAGCACTATAGATCCCAGCCACTATTGATTGATGAATTATACCATATACTTTTCCGATAAAATCCAGTCGTCGTCAAGTGACACCTCCATCGCCCGTACCGGACAAATCGGTACACACAGGCTGCATCCGGTACATTTCTCAGCATCAAAAACAATGACCATTTCCGGCCGCTGAATAAAAAGAGCACCAGGAGAACAGACACTGGTGCAGGCACCGCACTGGAAACAATTGTCCTCATCCCGACGAATTCTTGCCGCCATGCGCTCAACTTTCACCCCCAGCTGACGGAGATAATCAAGTCCCGCCTTGACGTTGGTTTTACTGCTGCCCTTGAGTTCCAGTATCATCAACCCTTCCCGCTGCAACAAGATGTCAGCTTTAAGGATATTGAATTCTATGTCATATTCTTTCACCAGGCGGTATATAAATGGTTGATCGCTGGTTTCCTTGGGAAATCGCAAAATATAGATCTGAGTATACACCTGGGTCCCCTTTTGTTAATGAATCTTATAAATGAGTGGCGAAAAAATGATCTTAACGCAGACGCAGCCAAAAAACAATTGCTCAAAATGTATCAGGTGGAAGTCGTTTTTAACCAGAAACGATGCAAACTATCATCTCTTTCCTAAAAAGTACCCGTGAACCTTGCAAGATTGAAGCATTGAGGTATAATCGACGAGTTTATTTCGGCAAATAATTCCGACCCTACATGAATAGGCACGCATCTCCCATATAATTCAAGGATATTCATGAATACAGCACTTAAATTAAAGCTCGTCTTTCTGGTTTCAGTCATTCTCCTGGCCGTTGTGACCGTGGTCCCTTCTTTTTACAAGGATACCCCGAAATGGTGGAAAACCTATATGGCCCCGGAAGGTCTGCGGCTCGGCCTTGATCTGCAGGGGGGTATGCATCTGATTTTAAAGGTCAATCTGCCAAAGGCTGAAGAAAACTCCCTGGAACTGGCCGCCAATGATCTCAAAGACACTCTTGCCGAGCAGTCCATCAGTGCGGTCAGAAGCCCATCTTCATCGGAGGGCAGGATTATCTTCACTTTGCCCAATACCGGTGCAGTCGACAAAGTGAAGAATCTGATCAGCGAAGATTTTCCCGATATCGACGCCGAAATTGAAACCAAAGAAGGAAGTTTTCCCCGAATTTTTCTAAGCTTAAAGAAAGAAAAGATAGCCTATATCAAGACCCATGCAGTGGATCAGTCGCTCGAAATACTCCGCAACCGGATAGATCAATTCGGAGTGGCCGAGCCCGTCATTATAAGACAGGGCGAGGATGAAATAGTTATCCAGCTTCCCGGCATCAGAGATCCGAAACGGGCATTGAAGCTTCTAGGCGATACCGCCCAGCTCGAGTTTAAGATTGTCGCTGATGCAGCAGGAGTCAATCTGGGCGAACTGATTGCTCAGGCCAAGGCCGCCAAGGAGTGGCAGGACGGCGAGAGCATGAGCAAACTGAACCGCGCCCTGCAAAGCAGACTACCAGACAACACCTCGATATACTTCGAGAAAGAAGTCGATAAACAGACCCGACAGGAAAGGCTGATTCCCCTGTTGCTCGAGAACAAGATCCTCATGACCGGGGATATGATCAAAGACGCTCAGGTCAGAATCGGCGGCAACTTTAACGAACCCTACGTCAGCCTCGATTTGACCGGCCGGGGCGGTAAGGTCTTCGCCCATATTACCGAAAAAAATGTCGGCCGGCGGATGGCTATTGTGCTCGATGGCGTGGTTCGCTCTGCTCCGGTTATCCGTGAACGGATACTTGGCGGCTCCGCCCAGATAAGCGGCAGCTTTACCCATGAGGAAGCAGCCGATCTGGCCATTGTTCTGCGGGTTGGGGCCCTACCTGCCCCAGTGGATATAATCCAGAATATGACCGTCGGCTCTACCCTTGGCCAGGATTCCATCAACAAGGGTATCAACTCCGGTGCTTTCGGCGCCATTATGGTTGTTGCCTTTATGCTCATCTATTACCGGCTGTCCGGAGTAATTGCCAACAGTGCGCTGATTCTAAATATTCTCCTTCTATTCGCCGGCCTGGCAGTTCTCAATGCCACCCTGACCCTGCCGGGTATCGCCGGTATTATTCTGTCTATCGGCATGGCGGTGGATGCCAATGTCCTGATCTTTGAGAGGATGCGGGAAGAGTACGCCCTGGGAAAATCAGTCAGATCGAGCATTGATGGGGGATACAGCAACGCCTTTTCCACTATCGTCGACAGCCAGGTAACCACGCTTATCACCGCCGTCGCCCTGTTCATGTTCGGGACCGGACCGATCAAAGGCTTTGCCGTTACCTTATCCTTAGGAATTATTTTCAACCTCTTTGCCTCTTTATTTTATTCCCGGCTGATGTTCGACACAATCAATGCCGTGCGACCTATGCAACGGCTCAATTTCATGCTTATCGCTAAAAAACCCAAGCTTGATTACCTGAAAATCAAAAACATCACCTACGCCATTTCCGCGGTAATGGTAGTCATTGGTTTTATCGCGTTTATCCAGATCGCCCGAGGTCATGCCAATATGGGCGTCGATTTTTCCGGGGGTTCCCTGTTGCAGTATAAAGCCACGGAAGATTTCACCATGGCAGAAGTGCGCAGTGCCTTCAGCAAGAACGGGATGGACGATATCAACCTGCAGGAAGTCGAAAATGAGCATCGGCTGATTATCAAGGTAAAAAAATCGGCGGCGGTAGTGGCCAATCTCGGGGATACTGTCGGCAGCATCCTTGCAAGCGAATTACCCGGCAAACATTTCTACCTGGAGAGCCAGTCGGAGATCGGTTCGTCGGTCAGCTCAGTACTGCGCAACAAAGCCATCCAGGCCATCTTTATCTCACTTGCAGGGGTAATAATTTACCTGGCCATCCGTTTCGACATTCGCTTTGGCCTGGCCGGCGCGGCAGCGACCTTTCATGATGTCATGGTCGTGCTGGGGATATGCTGGCTGATGGATATTGAAATCACCCTTCTGCTGGTTACCGCCCTGTTGACCCTGGCTGGTTATTCACTGAATGACTCGGTTATTGTCTTCGACCGAATCAGAGAGAATCTGCGCAAATCGACTGACCGATCCCTGTCCCGGGTTATTAACGACAGTATCAACCAGACCCTCAGCCGGACCATCGTCACTTCGGGAACCACCGTGATCGTATTGGTAGCACTCTTTTTCGGCGGCGGCGCGGTTATCCATGACTTTGCCTTTGCTCTTTTTGTCGGCATAATAGTCGGTACCTATTCCTCAATTTTCATTGCCAGTCCACTTCTCACTTTATGGCCAAAAAAGACGGTTTAAGCAAACTACACGATGAAGAACGGCAGATGATGCAATCCGCGATGCTTCCACCAAATGTGGTCCGGCTTGCTCCTTCGGAGTCCTTTACTTTTTCCTGCCACCCGAGCGTCAAGTGTTTCACCGAGTGCTGCCGCATGCTTGAACTGGCTCTGACCCCCTATGATGTCTTGCGGCTTCGACAGGCCACTGGACTCAGCTCAGGGCAGCTGCTCGAAAACTATATCCTTGTCGAGCAAGACGCGGGAGAACCGTTTCCCAGATTGTATCTGACGATGGTCGATGACGGACGGGCCAGCTGCGTCTTTGTGGCCAAAGAGGGCTGCACTGTCTATGCTCACCGCCCCTCGGCCTGTCGCGCCTATCCCCTCGGCCGGGCGGTGATGCGCGGTGACAATGGCACAATGAAAGAACATTTCGTCCTTATGCAGGAAGGGCACTGTGAGGGCTTTAATGAATTAGTGCAACAAAATGCACAAGATTACAGCATCGACCAGGAGCTTACCACCTACAATCATTTCAACGACGCCGTAGCGATGATTCTTCAGCACGAGGCAATACGCCGGGGATATATACCCTCGGCAAAACAGATCGACCTTTTTATTCTCTGTCTGTATAATATTGATACGTTCCGAGCGATGCTGGTCAATGGCCGCCTTGCTCCACTTACGTGTAATCCGGCGGAAAAAGAGGTCCTGCAGGACGATGATGAGAAGTTGTTGTTGTTTGCTGTAGACTGGCTGCAGCAACAGCTCTTTGGCATTCTTTAAAAGGCCTTACTGTCTGTGATACTATGCTCAAATTAATAGTCTTTGATTGTGACGGGGTGATGTTTAACTCCAAAAAAGCCAATTGCATGTATTACAATCACCTGCTCAGCCACTTCGGTCTCCCATCGATGAGTGCCGATGAAGAGGATTATGCCCATATGAGCAGTGTCGCCGACTCGGTCCACCATATTTTCCGACACTATGCCCAGCCGACCCTTGACCAGGTGCATGCCTTCCGGCAGTCCTGTGCCTATGGTCCCTTCCTGCGCTATATGGAGATTGAGGTTGACCTGATTGATTTTCTGAAGATTACCAGCAAAGCATACCATCTGGCGATTTCAACCAATCGTACTGATACCATGCTGCCGCTGCTCAAGAGCTATAAACTCGATCGGTATTTCGGCAAGGTGGTCACTGCGGCCACCGCGAAACGCCCCAAACCGGCACCGGACGGACTTCTTGAAATCCTTGAGTTTTATCAGTGCAGCCCGGAAGATGCCGTTTTTATCGGCGATTCCATCATCGACGAAGCCCATGCCGGGAGCTGCGACGTGCCGTTGATTGCCTTTAAAAATCCGCAGCTAAATGCCTCGCACCATGTCGACAATTTTATGCAAATCCTTGAATTGCCGCTTTTTCAAACCAAAACCATTTAACGCTCCTGCTCCTCATCCACCCGTTTTACCCCCTCCATAAGCAGCATCATAAAGTCCCCAATCTCCGCTGCCTTCATTTCTTTCGCGCTGAGGCCGGTGGTAAAGCGGTAAAAGCCTCTTTTTTCCCCGAGAATTTTAAAAATCGCTTCTTCATTGGCCTTTTCACCATACTCGGCATTGATAATGCACCCCTCGCGGAAAGAAACTTTCGCCTGGCCATCCGGCAGCTCAAGCGACAGCACTCCGGTTTTCTGGTGCATATGAAAAATCTGAAAAAGCTCGGCGGGAACGATCTCGGCAATCCTGCCACTCATGCACGATGCAAAATCACGAGCCCGGGCGGCATTGGTCCGGCGCAGCCTCGTGGCCAGTAATTGCGCCATAAATGCCTGAACTTCGCCATTATTGCCGAGCAGACCGCCAAAGAGATCGCCGGCAATAGCCAGCACCTTGGCATTGCTCCTGGCTCTTACCGTCGACACCGCAACATCCGCTCCGAGATAACTCATTTCACCGCAAATTTCTCCTGGCACAAGGGTGGCTAGGTGTACCCCGTCGCTCTCGACAATAAGCTCACCCTCGCCTACGATGTAAATATTATAATTCTTTTCCCCTTTACGAATAAGTACGGCTCCGTCGCTGAGTACTATCTCCTGAAAAAGGCCCAGCAGACTCTCCAGTTGGTCGGTGGGCAGAGCCTGCAGCAAAGGGCAATTAACGATATTGCCGTAGGTTTTCTTAAGTGATGCCTCCACCCTGGGCAAGGCACCGGCCGCAGCTCCACGGCGAGCCGGCGAATCTGCCGGATCACCGGCCTGAACCAGAGAAAATTTTATCAAACCGGTGCAGCCGCTGCAATTGTAGACTTTTCCAACATAGCGATCCGGCTCAAAAGGCTGCTCCTGCAAAAACGTAAAGAGCAGCTCCGTCAGATCACGGATGAGAATAAGACACATCTCTTTACCCTTGGGGCAGGAGAGCGTCTTCTCCGAAAGCTGCAAGCTTTCGTCTACTTTGTATAAAGGGCAATTTTTTTCTTTAACGATGGTAAAATTCGCGCTAATATTTTTCATTTATACTTGTGTTGTAGACAACGCCTGCCAATTCCATGCTCTCATATAAAAGCACCCTCTTGCGAATGCAAATCGCTCCCCTGTCAAAGTTTCTTTTGGTATTGCGTAAATAAGCTGCTATACTCAAGAAAATGGTAATCAATTTAATAACTATTACAATAAATATTCATGTCTGCGTCCCCCAGCCAGTTAGATGAAATCCAGAGTCAATTAAGAGAACATTTCGCTTCTCATCCGGTGATTTCCCTCCGTCCGACCAAAGGACAGCCACCGGATCACTACGAAATCACCTACACCATCACCGGCATGACAAAGGCGGATGGAGGGAAAATCGTCGAATCGATAGACCATGTGGTGGAACTGGCTATTCCCTTCGGTTTTCCACATTTTCCGCCAAGTTGCAAGCCGAAAAGCGATATCTTCCACCCCGATTTTGATCCCGCAGCTATCTGTCTTGGCGATTTCTGGGAACAGGAACAATCTCTGCCTGATCTTATCACCCACATCGGGCAAATGATCAATGGCGAAATCTATTCGACGAACAATGCCTTCAACGAAGAAGCAGCCGAGTGGTATCTCGATCATGTCGGAAAGTTTCCATTGGCCAACATCAAATGGGGAAGGAGTGGAGATTCGACCCCCTCGGCCCAGAATAGGCGCCATGAAATCGATACTCTCGATGATTCTGATTTGGTCCCGGACTTTAATTTTCTCGACTTGGAAGACGAAAAAGATGAGGACATCAGTCTTAATACATCTTTTCCGGAGATCGACTTTTCCGAGAAGATAGACCTGCAGCCTTTCAACCTGCTGGAGCGGGAGAAAAAATTTTATACCCTGCTGCAGGCTGCCGAAACTATCACCAATCGGTCTCCTCAGTTGATTGGCTTGTGCGACAAGGCCCGGGAAGAGATAGGCAGGGCGGAGAAACTGCACCATGATGGCAAAAAGTTTGAGAATAAGGGTGATGCCCAGATTGCCCTCGAGAAATACCAGCAGATTACTTGCACAGTCGCCGATTTTCCAACTATCGATGCCGATATCCGCCGAATCAAACAAACGCTTGCCCTGCTCGCCGATATCAGCCCAAGCAAGAATTTTGATACTACCCAAGAAGAGTCACTGGAAGAGAGAGAGACCGCTGATAATAGTAAAACCCAAAAAAGCTCCCAGAGACCGCCGAAAACTGCCAAGCAGGGCAAAAACGGCAATATCGCCACAGCACATGATCTTTTTTTACCCAAAGACCATAAAAAAAGCAGTCTCCCGATCTACCTTCTCCTTGGTTTGACGGTTATCGTCATAGGCGCCGGCGGGTATCTCTGGTATTCCTTTACCGACCGGCTGAGCAGCGCCGAAACAGCATACGCCCAGTGTTCAACAGCCATGGCCAACAACCAGTTCAAAAAAGCCAAACAAAACTGCGATAAGGCATTACAATTAGTTGGCAGGGTAAAATTTATTCACCAGGACTTTGCCCGGCAACTGGAAAAATTCATTCTCGAGGTTCTGAACTCTGAGAAGCTGACCAAGGGACTGGCCGGGTATATACTGCTTGATGGCAAATACGTCCCCATTGCCGAGACCAAAACACTCCTGTCGGTCAAACAGCAACTCGCCGAAGCCGATACCCTCTTCGCGAGCGGCCAATGGCAGCCAGCCATGGAGAAGTACGATGCGCTGCTTACCCAGATTGAGGGAAAAGCTTACCTGGACCAGCCTGTTATTCACGACATGCGCCGTAAACGGCAAATAGCCGAATTCAAAATGTTTTACGATCCAGCCCAGATCGCGATCGACAAAAAACAGTGGGAAGACGCCATTGAAAAACTGCTGCAGGCCCAGAAGGTATTGGTTTTTCTTCCCGAATCAGAGCGTGAACAATATTCTGCCAAACTCCAGAATGACTTGCAAAAAAGTCAATTTGCCAATCTCAAGGAACAGGGGGATCTGTCTTTTACCGGTACAGACTGGCTCAGCGCTATAGCGACCTATAATCAGGCCCTGGCCAGCGGTCGGAAAACGGCCTTACCACCCGAGTCAATTGATGCCA
Organism: uncultured delta proteobacterium; assembly: GCA_963709745.1. Classification (GTDB taxonomy): domain Bacteria; phylum Desulfobacterota; class Desulfobulbia; order Desulfobulbales; family Desulfocapsaceae; genus Desulforhopalus_A. The sequence goes on along the minus strand of CAVPXN010000010.1, from coordinate 64,495 downwards.
TCAAAAACAACATCAAAAGGGCGGAACTTTATAATGCCATAAACAAGGGGAATAAATCTTTCGCCGCAGCCTCTTGGGATGAGGCAATCGATGCGTATGGCAGCGCGAGAAACTTATTGGTCGGTGACAAAGGCATGCCCCAGGAAACCGACACCAACGCCAACATTGTCAAGCTTGATCGAATCATTCTGCAGGCAAAAATAATTCGCGACCGTCAGCTTGTTCAGGCCCAGCTCAAAGAAAATGCTTTGACCAAAGCCCGAAATACCCAGCAGCAGATTCTCACCAATATTGCCGGCAGTCCCCTTAAGGCGGAAGACGAATTCAGCCGCACATCGATAGAAATCAGCAAAGCTCAGCAGGCGCTCGACAGAAAGATATACCTACAGAGCAAGCAGGCATATCTGCTGGAAAATTATCAGGTTCTCTTTATCGCCAACTATCCAACCGCCACCGCTGACAATCTGTCCAACCCGGTAATCAACTTCACCAAAGAAACCACGGGTAAACTCATTTTTAAAATGCAGTGCACAGAAAACGACGGAGGACGTCCACTGAATATGGTGATGTTTTACAGCTACGATAAAAAAACCGGCGAGTGGAGCTTTTATTCGGAAAAATGACCTGTATTGCCCATCGTCCTTTACACCAGAAAGCGGAACTCGCCCTTGCCCAGGAGATTGTGCAGGTGCAGTAAGCCAACAAGTTTATTACCCCGATCCACAATCGGCAAGGCGGTAATCTCGTATTTCTGCATGATGCTCAGCGCATCGGCTGCAAGTTGATCGCCATCGATACAAATTGGCTTGCCGGTCATCAACTGAGCTGCAGTCAGCGAAACAAACCCCTGCAGATTGACAACCGCCCGGCGAACATCACCATCGGTGATAATGCCGGCAACTTCGTTGTCCTGAGAGATAACCAGGACTGCCCCGTTATTTTTTTCATTGAGAACCCGAATTGCATCTGCGGCGGAATCCGCCGGCGATACTTTCGGGATATTCTCACCGGCAAGCATGACCTCGGTTACTTTAACCTTTAATCGCTGCCCGAGGCTGCCGCCGGGATGATTGAGCCTAAAATCGGCAACCTGAAATTTTTTTCGGTTTAGTAAAACAACCGAAAGGGCGTCCCCCATGGCCAGGGTTGCCGTAGTGCTGGCTGTTGGCGCCAGGCCTAAGGGACAGGCTTCTTTCGGAACCCTTATATCCAGCACAATATCGGCAGCGGCTGCCAAGGACGAAGTCCTGTCCCCGGTCATCGCGATAATTTTATTGCCTCTTTCTTTCAAGCTGACCAGCAGACTATTGAGTTCAGCAGTCTCTCCGGAATAGGAAATAGCCAGGATGACGTCGCCGCGCATGACCATCCCGAGATCGCCATGCATTGCCTCAACCGGATGGAGAAAAAAAGACGGTGTTCCGGTGCTGTTGAGGGTGGCCGATATCTTCTGCCCGACAATACCGGATTTACCGATCCCGGTTATCACTAAACGGCCGGTGGACGACATAATAACCTCCACCGCCCGGACGAATTCTTCACCGATACGATCCCGCACCGCCGCCAGCCCCTGTTCTTCAATTCGCAAAACTTCTTTTGCTGCTTCGATGGACATCCGTTGCTATTCCCCTTGGTAAAAAATGCTATTTATCTGTTTATTAAAACGACTCGACAACCAACCTCCTTGCCCGACGCCCCAACGTAATCATTATTTATCGCCCAGGCAACAACCATCCGCTACCTGCGTGATAACGCAGTAATGTAATAGTTTTCAGGAAGGCAATAGGTAAACCTATATGGTATCTGTAACCGAGTTTTCTCGTGCATATGCCGGGAAAAATTAGCGATGTGTTAAATTCTTTGCTACCCGCCATCTTTTTACCGCAATTTATGCTAATTCAGTGTAAATTGATTCTTTTTTCGGAATTATTTTTTTTGTAGTAATTATTGTCAATATCAGTGGAGCATACCATGTCAGAATATCTCTTTACCTCTGAGTCAGTATCAGAAGGACACCCGGATAAGGTGGCCGATCAAATCTCAGATGCCATTCTTGATTCTATTCTCGAGCAGGATCCTCATGCCCGAGTTGCCTGTGAAACCCTGGTGACTACCGGCATGGCTGTAATTGCCGGAGAAATAACCACCACCGCCTGGGTAGATATGCCGGAAGTCGTCCGTCAGACTATCAAGGACATAGGCTATAATTCTTCGGAAATGGGTTTTGATTGGCAATCCTGTGCCGTTCTCACCTCAATAGACAAACAATCGCCAGATATTGCCCAGGGAGTCAATGAAGGAAGTGGTCTTGACCTCGACCAGGGAGCCGGGGATCAAGGATTGATGTTTGGCTACGCCTGTGATCAAACCGAGGTACTGATGCCGATGCCTATTTATTACGCGCATCTGCTTACCAAGCAACAGGCGCAAATCCGCAAATCCGGGATTCTTCCGTGGCTTAGACCCGATGCTAAAAGTCAGGTCACAATTCAGTATGTCGATAATAAGCCGACCAGAATCGAAGCAGTTGTTCTTTCCACCCAGCATGATACTTCGATCAGCTACAACGATTTAAAAGAAGGCGTAATGGAACAAATCATCAAGCCGGTTCTTCCCGCGCAGATGATTGATGGCGATACCAAATTTTTTATCAACCCGACTGGTCGTTTTGTCATTGGTGGGCCGGTCGGTGACTGCGGGGTTACCGGTCGGAAGATTATTGTCGATACCTATGGCGGCAAGGGATCGCATGGCGGTGGTGCTTTTTCCGGCAAAGATCCTTCCAAGGTTGACAGGTCAAGCTCGTACTATGGCCGCTATGTCGCCAAGAACCTCGTTGCTGCCGGTATTGCCACCGAGATTGAGGTGCAGGTCGCCTATGCCATCGGCATCTCGCAACCGGTATCGATTAATGTGAACAGCTTTGGTACCGGAAAAATCTCTGATGCCCGGATAAAAAAGCTTATTGGTGAACATTTTGACCTCCGACCAAAGGCCATTGTCCAACAACTTGATTTGTTACGGCCCATTTATCTGCAAACCGCCGCTTATGGTCATTTTGGTCGGGAACTTGCCAACTTCACCTGGGAAAAAACCGATAAGGCGGAAATCCTTCGCGATGCTGCCGGACTGCGCTAGTTCCAGATGGGCAGCAGCATTTGTATATATACACTGAACTTTAATTAAACATGGAATAAAAACATGAACGAACAATTTAATGATTACAAAGTTGCAGATATAAGTCTTGCCGAATGGGGACGAAAAGAGATCGCCATAGCCGAAACCGAAATGCCCGGTCTTATAGCTCTGCGGGAAGAATATCGGGGAAAAGCACCCCTGAAAGGTGCTCGGATCGGTGGTTGTCTGCATATGACCATCCAAACCGCCGTATTGATGGAAACTCTTGTGGCCCTTGGCGCTGAAGTCCGCTGGTCCAGCTGCAATATATTCTCCACCCAGGACCATGCGGCGGCGGCTATGGCGGCAGCAGGCATACCGACATTTGCCTGGAAGGGTGAGTCGGAAAAGGATTTTTGGTGGTGCATCGATCAGACTATTTTCGGCCCGAATAACTGGCATCCAAATATGGTCCTCGACGACGGAGGAGATCTGACGCTGGTGCTCCATGAAAAATATCATGAGCAATTGGCGGGTATTCGTGGAATCAGTGAAGAGACGACAACCGGAGTACACAGGCTGAGCGAGATGGCCAAAGCGGGCATCCTGGCCTGCCCGGCCTTCAACGTCAATGACTCGGTAACCAAATCAAAGTTTGACAACCTGTATGGCTGCCGGGAATCCCTGATTGACGGCATCAAGCGGGCAACCGATGTAATGATTGCCGGCAAAAACGCAGTGGTGGTCGGATTTGGCGATGTCGGTAAAGGCTGCGCTCAGGCGCTCAAAGGCATGGGCGCCATTGTTCATGTTACCGAGATCGACCCGATCTGTGCTCTGCAGGCGGCCATGGAAGGCTATCGGGTTGTCACCATGGAAGACGTGTCCTCAATCGGCAACATTTTTGTTACCTGTACCGGTAACCTGAAAGTCATTACACGTGAGCATATGGAGCTCATGCCGGATGAAGCTATTGTCTGCAATATCGGTCATTTTGATTCAGAAATCGACATTGCCGGTATCAGGAATCTGCAATGGGACACGATTAAACCACAGGTCGACCATGTCATTTTTCCCGATGGCAAAAAAATCATCATCCTGGCCGAAGGGCGGTTGGTTAATCTTGGCTGCGCCACCGGCCATCCGAGCTTTGTCATGAGCAATTCCTTCACCAATCAGGTCCTGGCCCAGATCGAGTTGTGGCAAAATCCTGAAAAATATGACAAGCAGGTATACTTCCTGCCAAAATCACTCGACGAAATGGTCGCGCGGCTGCATTTAAAAAAGATAGGTGTCAAGCTGACAGAACTGACCAAAGAGCAGGCCGAATATATCGGCGTATCCGTCAACGGGCCCTATAAGCCGGAGTATTATCGCTACTAGCAGTTTGTCCGAGAATAACAGCAACTGTTGTACTGCGAGGCCGGTGGATGCGAAATGCTCTACCGGCTTTTTTTTATCTCCACCAGCCGGATATCCCCAGACAGAACCGTGTGAATCCTGCCATCCGGGGCTTTAACGTGCAATTGACCCGCAGCATCGGGGCCTAAAGAAACGCCGGTTATGAGCTTTTTCTCGGAAGAGACCCATTCCATCTCCTTTCCCAAAAGAAAATCTCTTTCCTTCCAGGATCTGAGAATGGGGGCGAATCCAGCAGCAACAAAAATATCGAGCTGCCCCAGAACCGCATCGCGAATTAGGGGAAAGACTTGCTCTGCCTGGTACATTTTGCCTGTCTCAATAAAAAGAGACGTTGTCTTGTCTCGTATATCCAGCGGAAAATCCGCAGCAACCAGATCGAGGTTCAAGCCGATGCCAATGATTGCATAGCACCCATCCGCCGGCTCGTTCAGAGACGAAGATTCGGTTAATATACCCCCGCATTTTTTGCCGTTGATAAAAATATCATTCGGCCATTTCAACTGGGAAAAGACACCGGTCAAGTGATCTATCGCTATGGCCACGCCAAGCCCTGCCGCGAGGGTGATTTTTGGATAATCCTCAATGGTCAGTTTCGGCCTGACAATCAGCGAACAATAGAGGCCTTTTCCTGCGGCGGAATGCCAGTTCTTTCCGAGTCGGCCACGTCCTGCTGTCTGATCGGCGGCGATAACTGCTGCGCTGTGAGGGGCACCGTCTTCGGCCAACTTCTTGGCGAGGATATTGGTGGACGGAGTTGACTTAAAGAAATAGATAGGATGCATAGCCAATAAAAAAAGCATAAAGAAGAGAATTCCTTATGCTTTTAAAAAATGAACTACATTATCGTGCTGTTAATTGATGCCTTCTGCTCCTTCTTCGTTCTTGATACGACTAGGAACAGCATACATGGTGGTCGATCCGGAAGACCAGAACATCAATTTTCCTTCACGTACCATTTCGTTGGCAACATTCTTGATAACCCGCGGCTTGGAATCAGGATCACAAGCATAAAAATCCTTGATATAGAGCTGTGGTTTAGGAGACTTGAGAGCCTTCTCTTCGATTGCTTTCTTGAGCTCTTCGGTACTGAGTGCCATAATTTTACTCCCGATATAGTTTTATGGAAGAAAGCATCCAACGATCAGACGGCTCATTGCCGCCTGACCATTAAATACCACTCTTGCCTTACTATTTGATATGGCTGGTGTACTTGAACTGTGTGGTAGTGCGCCAGGTGTCATAAGCAAGACGATAGTCGTCGATGCTCTTTATAGTAAATGGAATATCACATTTTTCAAAGAATTTTTCCCAGCCAATTCTCTCCGCCCACTCACCAACACGCTCATACTTCTTCGCGTCGGCAGCATACGCTTCAAGAATCTGCTTAACGGCCTGAACTGTTTCCGGCCAGCGAGGCGTGGTATTCGGTAGAAATGGAATGACCAGCTTGGAAAATTTCGGTGCGCTGATTCGGTTGGAAACCTTTCCACCCACCAGAATGGCAATACCGTCGCCTTCCGGATCGGCCAGCGGCATCGCCGGACACATGGTGTAGCAGTTACCGCAGAACATACAACGTTCCACATTTACCTTGACCGTCTTGATCTCTTTTCCGTCTACTTCGGCCTTGGCAGGCTTCACCGCACCAAGAGGACAGGAAGCGATCGCCAGCGGCAACTCGCATACGCCGGTGATCCGCTTATGGTCGATCATCGGTGGCTTACGGTGAATACCAAGAATAGCGATATCCGATGCATGCACCGCACCACACATGTTCAGACAGCATGCCAGGGCAATACGTACCTGAGCAGGCAGCTTCATGGAGGTAAAGTAGTCGAACAGCTCATCCATTACCGCCTTGACGACACCAGATGCATCAGTTGCCGGGGTATGACAATGGACCCAGCCCTGAGTATGAACGATATTGGTCAGACCAGCTCCGGTGCCGCCGACAGGATATCTATTCCCCATGCTGGCGAGGGTATCGAGCAGAGGCTGTACTTTGTCTTTGGAGTCAACCATAAACTCGACGTTGTTACGGGTGGTAAAACGCAGGAAACCGTCACAATGCTTATCGGCGATATCGCAAACTTCACGAATATACTCAACGGAGACGAGACGACAGGTACCGCAACGTACAGTATACACCTCATCACCAGTCTCGGATTTATGCATCAGAACGCCGGGCTGAAGAATTTCATGCCACAGCCATTTCCCTTTGTTAGCCTTGATGACCGGCGGGAAAAATTGTTCGTAATTTGGTGGACCAAGATCTGAAATACGGCCTTCCATTGGTTTTGTCGGATCATAACCCATGGTGTAAATCTCCTTATATTTAATATGAATTGTTAGCTCAAATTAAAACAGCATTAATTAGGCAGCGTGCTTGGCGCGAAACTCATCAATATCACGCTCAAAACCGCCCTCAACCTCTTCTTCTTGCCAGAATACGTAAGGATTAGACCGAGGCTCTTTGACATGCTGTGGAATTGGGTCAACACCCATGACCTGCAGGAAGGTCGGAAGACCTACACGCTGCATGGTTTCACCAACACGCTCACGGTTCTTGCCCACTTCCATCCACCAGTCCCAAATAGTTTCAATGAACTCAATAAGTTCTTCGAATTCATTATCTTTGGAAATTTTCATGAAGGGGACGATAAGAGTAGAGAATTGAGCGCCATCAAGGATCGGCGCTTTGGCACCTACACATATGGTGGCACCCTGATCAGCTCCAGGACGCAGCGCGCGCGGCATAACATTGATGCAATGCATGCAGCGGGTACATTCCTTATCGTCAATTTTCAGTTCCTCACCTTCCATCCACATGCACTCGGTAGGACAGAGATCGATCACTTCTTTCTGAAGATCAAATTTACCCCAGTCGCGACCGGCATGTGCGCCGCCGTTAGCTGGATAGTTACCGGCAATATACTCTTTGACGGCAGCCTGGTCGATGCGTATTTCATCTCTCCAGGTGCCGATAACGCTGACATCGGAACGGGCAATAGCAGCAACGCAGTCGTTGGGACAACCGGAGAACTTGAACTTGAATTTATACGGGAAGGCCGGACGATGAATCTCGTCCTGATAATGCATGGTCAGGTGATAGCAGACTTCTTCCGTATCGTAACAGGACCACTCACAGCGGGACTGACCAAGGCAGTTGGCAGGAGTCCTCAAGTTGGAACCGGAACCACCAAGATCCTGGCCCAGATCGTGGGTCAGATCCCAGAAAAACGGTTCAAGATTTTCAGTGCGGGTACCAAGAAGAATAATATCACCAGTCGAACCGTGGAAGTTGGTCATACCGGAGCCGTGTTTTTCCCACAGAGCCATCAACTGACGAAGATTTTCCGTAGAATAGTATTTGGATGACGGCTGAGCGACACGAATGGTGTGAAAGTGCTCAACACCGGGGAACTGCTTCGGTACGTCTGCATACCGGCCGACGATACCACCACCATAACCAAAAACACCGACGATACCGCCGTGCTTCCAGTGGGTGATCCTGTCTTTATACGATAACTCCAGGATGCCAAGAATATCCCAACACTCAGGCTTTTTTTCGGCCTGGCGCTTAAGGTCGGACACGAAGCTTGGCCACGGGCCAGACTCCAATTGGTCCAACAAGGGCGTCTCATGCTTTGCCATGATTTCCTCCTTTGAATTACTGTTTATACTGCAACCTTAACCAAACTCTTTGCTTCAAACTCATACTCTAAACGGCAGAGCCGGAAAACTCTGCCGTTTATTATTTTCAACATATCGATCCAACGACTTCTTCAGCATATCAATACGTGGGACAGAACAAGGCAACGGGATTCTGAATTTTCATTCAGCGTGTGAGAATATCTTTGCCGCGCCCTTTTGTCAACAAAAATCAAATAGAATTGAGCTATCTACTGAATCACCATTCACACCCGTAATCTCACCCTGCTAGCCTGCATGGCCGTTGATTCGGTACTTATATAACGGCAGTTTTCGGCGCCGAAATCGGTTCCGCCTGCTTTACGGCAAAGCATGACACGCGTTGAGTATTTACTCCGCGCTAATGATAATGTGCTGCGGCAGCCTCGGCTTGTTGCCGCAGAGTCGCGATGGTCTGCTGATAATTATTGCTCTTGTAAATTGCCGAGCCGGCGACAAAGATATTGGCACCGGCCCCAGCGACAGCGGCGATAGTGCTCTCACTAATACCGCCATCAACCTCGATGGCCACCTTGAGCCCCATGGTATCAATCCGCTGCCGAAGCAGTCGTATCTTGCCCAGGGTCGAGGGGATAAACGACTGACCGCCAAACCCTGGATTGACCGACATCAGCATCACCAAATCTACCTCCTCAAGGATATAATCAAGACTGGCAAGTGATGTCGCCGGGTTGACCACGACTCCGGCTTTTTTGCCCAATTCCCTGATTGCCGACACCGTGCGATGCAGATGCGTGCAGGCTTCGACATGGACGGTTATCCAGTCGGCACCGGCTGCAGCAAACGCCTCGATATACTTGTCCGCATCGGTAATCATCAAATGGACATCGAGATTTTTTTGGGTAACCGCCCTGGCGGCTTTAACCACCAGGGGGCCGATGGTAATATTGGGCACAAAATGACCATCCATCACATCAACATGAATAATATCGCATCCTGCTGCATCGACAGCCCTTATCTCCTCACCTAATCGACTGAAATCAGACGATAGAATTGACGGTGCTATGTATATTTTCTGGTTCATAATGCTCCTTTACTCCTCGCCCCTGAATCGGGGATCTAATACTCCTAGACAGCAGTGGTCAACCGGAAATTTTCCGCAGTTGATCGCCGGCCAGCATCTCAATCAGGCCGTCCAGTTCGAGCAGCAGCAAAAGCTCACTCAGCCGAGCCGGAGAAAAACCGGATTTTTCCAGCACGGCGTCGCGGGTAAGCGGATACGGTTCGATGTACTGCAGCAAGGTTAAAGCGTCAGGTTCCAGAGTGGCAGTATCTTGCTGCTGCGGCCTCTGCAACGGTACCTGGTCTTTGGAGTGCGATATATCCAGCTCATCCATGATGTCCGTAACACTCTGGACCAGTTTTGCCCCTTGCTGCAACAACCAGTGGGCGCCTTCACTCTTACAGGAATCGACCTGGCCGGGAACGGCAAAGACCTCACGATCACAGTCAAGTGCCATCTGAGCGGTAATCAGCGAGCCCGATTTCTTTGCCGCCTCAACAACAATGACTCCCCGGCTGAGACCGGCGATAATCCGATTTCTGGCCGGAAAGCGGAACCCCTCCGGTCTCGTACCCAGAGGATATTCGGTTATCAGGGCACCACATGCGGCAATCTGGGCAAAAAGCGCCTTATTCTGCTGCGGATAGACCACATCCAGGCCGCAACCCAAAACGGCAACAGTGTTGCCGTTTGCAGCCAGAGCCCCGGCATGAGATTGGGCATCGATCCCCAGCGCGAGGCCGGAAACAATCGTCACCGACAAGTTCGCCAGGCTGCGTCCCAGATTAAAAGCAGTCCTTCGTCCATAACTGGTGGCGGTGCGGGAACCAACTATCGCCACACAGGGACTGTTTAACAGTTCACTCCGCCCAAGTATATAGAGGACTGGCGGCGGATCAACCAGTTGTTGCAGCAAGGGAGGATACGCTTCATCATCAAAACAAACCGCCTGCCCGCCAAGGGCTATAAGGAGCGTCAGTTCCTGCTCAGCGCGCTTGCGGCAGTCGTCTTTGATAAATAGACCGGCTATCTGTCGCTCTTTGATCCCCTCAACTCGCAGCACCTCTTTGTGCGTTGCCTGCAATACTGCTGTTGGCGAATGAAAATATTTGATAAGGCGCCATAATCCGCCAAGGCCAAGGCCGGGGACAAGACTTAAGGCTATCCAGTCAAGGGTGGGACTCATCTACTCTTGCTCATTTCCAAAATGGGAAAAATTCTCCTGCAGGTCATCAGACGGCGGCAAGCATTGGTTACACGACAGCGGAATCGGCAGGCAGTCCTTCCCCTGCCGGACTGCGAGGCATCATCAGTCGGTCATGAATATGCGCAACTCCTCGATACGTGAAGGATGTTTCAGTTTCATGATGGCTTGGGCTTCGATCTGCCTGATCCGCTCACGAGTAACCGCAAAACACTGTCCCACTTCTTCCAGGGTATGATCGCAGCCCACGTCGATACCATAGCGCATCTTCAACACCTTGGCTTCACGAGGAGAAAGCGATGCCATGACCTGGTTGAGACAATCCCGCAGGCTTGCCACCATGGAAATCTGATCCGGACCGAGTTTCTCCTGATCTTCGATAAAATCTCCTAAAAAGGTCTCACCGTCATCGCCGACCGGGGTATCCAGCGAAATGGCATCCTTGGCAATTTTAAGTGCCGATTTAACCTTGGCGACATCGGTTCCCAACTGCTCAGCCATCTCCTCGGGAGTCGGCTCACGATGTTCCTCCAGCATGAAATCTTTTGAGACCCGGAGCAGCCGATTAATCGTTTCAATCATATGCACCGGCAGACGAATGGTCCGTCCCTGGTCGGCAATGCCCCGAGTGATAGCCTGCCTGATCCACCAGGTAGCATAGGTGCTGAACTTGTAGCCACGATGGTAGTCGAATTTCTCGACCGCCTTCATCAGGCCGATATTTCCTTCCTGGATGAGGTCGGAAAACTGTAAGCCCCGATTGACGAATTTTTTGGATACCGAGATAACCAGGCGAAGATTCGCCCGTACCAGGCCTTCTTTGCCAAGTTTATATTGCTCCCAGCCGGTGTCGACCTCCTGCAGAATATGCCGCAGCTGCCTCTCATCGATGCCCGATTCCTCGAGCATCTGTCGATTGACCTGCAGTTCAATCAGCTCCGGAACCACCTCAGTGGCAGACCCGGCGGCCTGCGCAACATGTTCCCCCATCACCTCGACAAAAATCTTACGGAACCGTTTGGACAGTTCCTCAAGACCTGTAGCTATAGCCTTGATACACTCCGTGCATATATCCTTGTCGCTGAAAAGTTGGGCAATAGCCTGTCCTTTTTTTACAAACTGAGCCAGGTGGTCCTCGGCTTCGGGGGTTTTGGCATTTAATTGCAGATAACCAGCCAAAAGGACTTCCCGTGCATCGCTCAGTTCAATCGCTTTATCGAGGCGACGCAGAAAATCCCGACTTTCTTTTTTAGTATCCTCTTCAGCCACACCACCAATAATTTGACAAATTTTCTCGCTGTTAGTGTCCAATCCTTTGACCACTTCGAGGAGTGCGGGAATTGCCAGAGGCGTCTGCAAAACGACATCTTGGACCCGACGCTTGCCTTCTTCCATCATCTTCGCCAGCTTCAATTCTTCTGCATGACTGAGCAGAGTGAGCGTACCCATCTCACGGAGATAGATATTCATCGGATCGACGAATGCCTGGGACTTGGAAGATGCGCCCGAATCCGCAGTCTGCCTGGAAGCCCTGCGCCTATCTTCTTTTCGTCTGTCGCCAAAGGGGCTGTTGCGGCGTTCCTGCCGCCCGGCCCGCCTATCAAAGTTTAGATCGGAAAAATCTACAGGTGCGGCAATATCATCATCGGCATCCTCAGACAGGTCGTAAAACGATGTGTCTTTTTCATCATCATAGTCCGTCATTATATCATCACTATCCCTGCCCATTTATCGATCACTCCCCACCGACGTCAAGCCCAAGCCATATTGCCGTAGCTAACTGTAAAAAAATTTAAATCCGCTTCATTCATTACTGCTGCATGCCAATTAACCTTGCATTACAATTACTAACATTCCAGACCGCTCCCTCCAATCAAACGAAACTGGTGAAAATGTCAAGTAAATTCAGCGAACAGCGCACAAAAACACGAATTTCAAGCAATCCTCAAACCTTATCGAGGCGCCGATTATTCGTGCAGCTTCCGGGTAATATCCATTTTCTGCACCATCAACTCCTGCAGTAAGCTCGCATCACCATCCTGCTGCGCCTGTTGCATGCGAGCCATTAAATCTTCGGAGCTTTTTCTCAAGCGGTATTTACGGAGATACTCAAGCAGCTCAGCCAATTCCGCACGACAGTCATCTTCCGAATTATCTGCTATCCGAACGGGCGCCCTCTGCAGCAAATCGGCGACCAGGCTACGCTCAGCCCCTTCGGGCAGCAGGGTCAACAGCTCCTCCGGTTCGGCATCAACCTTTTTACTGAGCAGGGCTTTCAGCTGCAAAAAGAGGATTTCTCCCACCCCATCCGTCAGACACTCGCGGATTCCGCCACTCTCCAGCTGAGAAAAAAATCGGGGCTGCAGGATCATGAAATCAACCAACTGACGCTGCGCAATCGATAAAGGCACAAGCCGTTCGCCGGGGCGTTTTCTGCCCGCGGCAGCAGCTGCGGGAGCTTGACTGCCGGCCGCAGATTCGAGGTGCCCGGCAAGCTGCTCGGCGGCGACGCCCAATTTTTCGGCAAAATGAGCGACAAAGACCGAACGCTGCAATGGCGAAACCGCCGCTTTGATCAGTGGCTGCAGCCCTTCGACAATTTTTCTTTTGCCGTCAAGAGTTAGACCATGTTCGGCGATGAAATGGTTGAGGGCAAACTCCGGCAGGGATTCCGCCTGTTCGAGCAGCTGCATAAGTGCGGCCAGCCCTTTTTGTCGGATAAAGGTATCCGGATCATGCCCTTTAGGCAAAATCGCGATGCGACCGGCGATCTGCTCGGCAAGAAATAACGGCACCCCCCTGACTGCAGCCTGCGCCCCTGCCGTATCCCCGTCAAAGAGCAGAGTGATCCGTTCGGCAAACCGTTTCACCAGACGCAACTGCTCGCGGGTTAACGCGGTGCCCAGCGGTGCCACGACATTGGTGCAGCCGGCAGCGACCAGGGAAATAAGATCAAAATTGCCTTCGACAAGAACCGCGTCATTGCGGCGCCGGATATGTTCTTTTTGCTGAAACAGGCCAAGCAGCAGATTACTCTTGCTGAAGATAAGACTTTCCGGTGAATTGAGATATTTTGGTTGACCTTCTCCGACAATCCGTCCACCAAAGCCACAAATTCGTCCACTTATATCAGCAATGGGAAAGACAATGCGATCGCGAAACCGATCATAGGTGCCGCCTTTTTCTTTCTCGACCAGCAGCCCGGCCTCAACCGCCGCTTTTGTTGTCTTGCCTTTAAGCCGACTGCCGAGAAAATTCCAGCCTTCAATCTCGACCGCCGGAGCATAGCCGAGGCGAAACCTGGCCAGGATGTCTTCGTTTACCCCCCGTTTCGTTAAATAAGCCCGAGCAGCAGCGGCACCTTTTGCCTCCAACAGATAACGGCTGTAGAGAACTGCCGCCTGCTCACTCACCGCAAAGAGATCGGCTTTTCTTTTTTCCTGCAATTGCTCCTGGGGCGAGCGGCGACGCTCGGGTAATTCGATATGATACTTATTGGCCAGGGTTTTGACAGCATCCGGGAAATCCAGATGGTAATATTTCATGACAAAGGTAAAAACATCACCGGATTCCCCACAGCCGAAGCAATGGAAGAACTGCTGCCCGCTGTGGACGGAAAAAGAAGGGGTTTTCTCGCCATGAAAAGGGCATAGCCCAAGATATCGCGTGCCGCTCTTTTTCAAGTCGACACATTCACCGATGACCTGGACAATATCGGACTCTTCTTTAATGCGCGCGGTAATGTCGTCGCGAATCTCACCAGAAGCCATCTGCCTTCCTTGCCCTGCCTGTAGAGCTGTCAATTTTTTGCTTCAATGGACGCATCAAAAAATCATCTCAGCCTGCGGGATGGGCTGTCTAAAAAAATCCATCAACAAAAGAGAGCTGATTTTTATCAATTTTGCTACTATACTCCCTTTATAACGAGAAGCCACCGGATTACTTTTTCATCGCCTCAGGTTGAACCCGCATGGAAGATATCAGCAAAGCCCTGGTCTATGAGATAAAACAAGATCTCGCCAATAGATATTTTGGCTTTCGTAAACAGATTGAGACCGAGTCCCGCCAGTACCTCAACAAACTGCACAATGTCGATGGGCAATACACCGCCGACATTGTCCGTAACATGCAGCGGCTGCGTTGTCTGATACCAAACGAGCAGCTCTTTGAAGCTTTTATGCAATTCACCAAAATACCGGAGTCGATCGGCAAGCTCTCCACCGATCAAAATTCCCCGGCTGAGTGGCAGCGGCTGTTCAATGGGCTGCGCGGTAAAGGATTCACCAGGCGACGACGCTTCAGAAATCTATTGTACCAGGTCTTTCGTCTACTGGCTGCCGATGTCGAGACCTACCGGAAAATTTATCTTGAACTTGAAGAAGAACATGAGGATATACGCAAGGAAATAGAGCGTTTTTACCGCATGAACGATCTCTCCGGCATTCTGAATTTTCTTCGCGAAATTGATAACCCGGATTCTATGAATGCCGGCCTTCTGCACTCCGATCGGCCAGTCCTGGCCGGTCAGAGACTGGAGGAAGAACTGCGCATCCAGCCACCGCCCGCGGTCGGGACGCACTTGCCTGATCTGCCGCAGCTGCCGCGGCTGGAGGCGGCAAGACCAACTCTTGAGGAACTGGCCACCCAGGCTTACGCTGCCTTTGATTTTGCCCACATCGGAAAACTGCCCTTTTAAGCAGGATTTTTTTTTATTGCACCATCTTAAGCGATAAAAACCCGCAGCGAAGCAGCTTTTTATTGCCCCGGCCGCGATGAATATGTTGTCATAAGCGTTGCAATTCAGTACCTTTGTCTTCTATACTAATGGTATATGTTCCCTGTCGGATACTTTAATACGCCAGGTCAGGCATTATCACGACCTCACGGTTATCAGGGTACATTCCGATAGACAGCCGGTACACGGTCAACCCCTGCTGAATTTTCCCGTTGAGCGTCACCGGTACGACTTCCTTAACATATTCGCCAATTGAGATCATGACGCATCCCTACCTAGCTGCAATAGACAATCAGATAAATTCCTTACCGGCCCTGCCGGCAATTGTCTCCCAGGTTATAGCCGTCACCGCCGATCCGGAGTCCAGCGCCAAAGACCTGATGCAGGTTATCCTGCCCGATCAGACGATGTGCAGCACCATCCTCAAAGTTGCCAACTCCGCCTTCTTCGGCATTCCCCGGGGGGTAAGCACCATAGAACGGGCAGTGGTCGTGCTGGGGTACGAGGAAATCAAAAATATCGTCATCGGCAAAGCGATATTTTCAGCCTTTCCCAAATTGAGCAGCGAGAACCAAAAAACCATCAGTCTGTTTTGGGAACATGCTTTTACCTGTGGCCTCACCGCCAAGATTATCGGCGAACAGCTCCGCCTGCCGGCCAGCGAGATGTTTATCGCCGGACTGATTCACGATATCGGCAAGCTCGCCATGCTCATGGCCTTTCCCAGCGAATACCCGATCCTGCGGGATATTTCCAACCCCTGCAATACTCACGACTCCTCGGAAGAACAGACCCAATTTGCCATCAGTCATGACCGGGTCGGTCTGCAGCTCGCCAGAAGATGGCTGCTCCCGGAACAGCTGGTCATGGCTATCGGTTTTCACCATTCTCCCCAGGATGCCCCCAGTCATAAACAATATCCTCTTATCGTGCAGATGGCCGATATCCTTTCGCTCATGTACTGTCACTCGGATGGCATGGAACGAGAGGATGTGGAGAAAATTTTTGTCGATTTCCTGCCCGATGCGTCCATGTTATGGACCGCAAACTCCCTGCCCTGGAAGACAGAAAACTTTGGCCTCTGGTATGAAATACTCCAGCAGCAACGCGAAAATGACCAGGAGATACTCGGTGCGTTCTCTGCCTGATGAAGATCACTTCGATTAAAAAAACCATCAGAAACACCCGAAGATTTGCCGAGATTATCAAGGTCCTGTCAGCGTTCGGCTTCCGTCAGCTGATCCTGGATACCGGCTTGCAACGGCTTCTCGGCACCGCCAAAGAAGCAATCGACATCCCGGTGGGCGATCAGTCAAAGAATCTGCCGCTACCGGTCCGGGTGCGCATGGTACTTGAAGAACTTGGGCCGACCTTTATAAAACTCGGCCAGATCCTGTCCACCCGCCCGGACCTGATTCCCCTTGAATGGGCCAGTGAGTTCAAGAAATTACAAGACAGATGCCGGCACGTTCCGTTTGCCGATATCTACCAGGTACTTATCCTGGAGTTTCCGGGTAGGCTGGACCTGCTTTTTTCGGCAATCGAGGAAACCCCGCTTGCGGCAGCGTCTCTTGCCCAGGTCCATCGGGCAAGCCTCAAAGATGGCACTCCGGTGGTCATCAAGGTGCTGCGTCCCGGCGCCAGGCAGGTAATTGAAGAAGACATGGCTCTGGTGGAAAGCCTGGCGCAATTGCTGGAACAATATTTCTCCGATCTTGGCTACAGTCCGACTGCGGTCGCCAAAGAATTCGCGAGAGAAATCTTGAAAGAAATCAATCTGGTGGTCGAAGGACAATCGACCGAGCGACTGCGCCGCTATTTTGAGGACGATGCCAATATCAGCTTTCCAAAGGTGTACTGGTCGGCAACTACCCGAAATGTCCTCACCATGCAGGAGATTAAAGGCAGACTGCTGGCAACACTCAATCCGGAAGATTTAAGCAAAAGTGAAAGAAGAACCATCGTCGCTAATGGCACCGATGCAGTATTCAAACAATGTCTGCGCTTTGGTTTTTTCCACGCCGACCCGCATCCCGGGAATATCTTCATTCTGCCCGGCGGCAAAATCTGTTTTATCGATTGCGGCATGACCGGGCAACTGGATAGAAAAACCACCGATCAGCTCATAAATCTGGTTGCCGGGATAGTCAAAGGGGATATCGACCGCCTCTGCCGGGTGGTCATCGAACTGACCGACGTCAATCCCGCAGTCATCGAAAATCGAGATTTCCGTCTGGAACTGCAGCATCTCACCAGTCACTTTCAAAACAGCGATCTCCAGCACTTGAACATTACCGGTCTGCTCCGCGACTTCTTTGGCATGCTGCAACGCTACCATATCCAGTGCCCGGAAGATCTGATGCTGCTGACCAAGGCATTAACGACGATTGAAGGCGTCGCCGAATATTTTGATCCGAGTTTTGACGTCCTCTCCCACGTCGAACCGCAGATCCAGGAAATCGTCCAGAACCGGCACAGCATGGGGGCCATAAAAGATCGGATTTATAAAACCATGATCAGCTCGCTTTCGCTGCTTGAGGTTTTGCCGGGTGACCTGCAGCGTTTTCTCGATCATGCCAGACACAGCCGTTTCACCCTCAATCTGGAATTAAAGCGCATTGAGCATCTGTCGGAGCGCATCGACACCTCAAGCCGGATCATGGGCATCGCCATGATCATCGCCGCCCTTATCGTCGGCTCCTCCATTCTGATTCTGGCTGACCGCATGGGCCGAGAACCAGGCTATATCGGTACTCTCGGCATAATCGGTCTGATATTGGCCGGGATCAATACCACCGGCTTCATCATTTCTTATCTTTTGCCCAAGAAACAAAGAAAATAAAGTGATCAGGATTGCTTGATTCTCTCGTCAATTATCCGGCGAATGGCAGCCCCATCTTTGCCGTGCACCACCACCTGCTTTTTCCTCGACTGGGCTCCTGATGTCACCAGCACATCGCGGGCGGCAAGACCTAAAATATCGGCGAGAAATCCAATGACGGCTTTATTGGCTTTGCCGTCGATGGGGGGAGCGGTTACGGCGATTTTCAGGCAACCGTCATGCAAGCCGACGATTCTGGTCTTTGACGCCTTCGGTTGCACATGCAGGCGCAGCAAAATTTTTCCGCCCGGCAAGAAAGTGAGATAGGCCATCTTCAGCGCTGCCCCACTGCCCTCTCGCCCTTACCCTTTGCCCGGATCGATTTCGCTCTCGTCCGGCAGCTGAATACTCTGAAAAAGATCGGAGGAATCATCCGCTTTTGCAGCAGATTCTCTGGGCTTTTCTTCCAGAGCCTCAAGATACCCATACAGGGTCTTTTCCAGATCCTTGCGAACCTTCATCTTTCTCTGCTGCAATTCTTCTATTTCCTTTGGCAGTCGTGCCAGTTCGGCTTCTGCGTCCTTGCGAAATTTTTCAATTTCCACACGGGCATCATCGATAATTGTCCGGGCTTCTTCCTGGCTGCTCTGGCGCAGACTGTCGGAAAATTTCTGCGCGGCAAGAATAGTGGTCTTAAAATCGACGCCTTCCTGTTTTAACTCCTGGTTTTTTTCCTCCAGCAATTCGATCTTGCCACGAAGTTTGGCAAGCTCCGCCTCACCCTGTTTACTCGTTCCCTCGCCGCTGGTCAGTGCTTCCTCAAGGGTGGCGACTTCTTCCAGAAATGAGGCATTTTCTTCTTCCAGGGCGGCAACCGACTTATTCATCTCCTCAAGCTGCACCTTCAGAGCAGCTATCTCCTGGTCTTTATGCTTGCAGCTTTCCTGTATCTCTGCATGAGCTCCTTCGGCACTTTCCTGCGCTATCCTGAGCTCGCCTGCCAGTGCGTCGCGTCCCGCCTCCAAAGCTTCCTTTTCCGCCTGCAGAGACTCAATTTCTTCTGCCTGGATACGGTTCTGTTCGGTCAACTCAAAAAAATCTTCGGCGAGCAGTTCGAGATATGCTTTCACCTCGATCGGCTCATACCCTCTGAATTTAGTCTGAAATTCCTGATCTTTAATTGATTGCGGTGTTAACATTTCCGGCTCCCTTCTCATAAATAAACGGTAATGACCGCAAGATACTGTTGCGGAACTCTGATCATCCCATACCCATGGCCATCTGCTTAAGTGTCTGGACCACAAAACTCTGCAGAAACATTATGGCAATGATGAGGATCATCGGCGAAAAATCTATCCCCCCGAAACTGATCGGCAGCAGCCGGCGAATCCGGCTCAGTACCGGCTCTGTCGCCTCGTAAAGAAATCTGACTATCGGGTTATAAGGATCGGCATTCACCCAGGAAATGACCGCTCTGCCGATGATGATCCACATATACGCGGTCAGCACAAAATCAAGGAGCTGGGCGATGGCCATCATGAAATTATTTACCACAAACATAAGTCTCTCCTCTTATTTCTCGTTATCTCAAGGCTCAATTGGTATCAGCCGACTTTGCTGCCCGGCAAAATCATATCACTCACGGTGGCAAGAACCAACCGCTCTTTTGCGTCGTTCTTTGATCTTGCCGCCAGCACCATCCCCTGGGAAACCACGCCCATGATCTTGATCGGCTTAAGATTAGCGACGATAAGTACTTGTCGGCCAATCAACTCCTCAGCATTAAAAAAGTCGCCGATGCCGGCAACTATTGTCCTTCCGTCTGGTGCATTAACGGTCAACTTTAATAATTTCTGGGATTTTTTAATCGGTTCGGCAGCAATAATTTCCGCCACCCGCAGATCAAGTTTTTGGAAATCCGCCAGCTCGACTGGATTTTCCGGGATCTCGGCGACAGACTCCTCATTTTCGACAACCGATCTTTCCGCCTTTCCCCCCTGTTTCCCCTGGTGATCTTCTTCAAGACGGGGAAACAGATTGTCGATGACCGGCAACTGGCTGCCCGGCGTGAGCAGCTGCCATTTTGCTCCCTCTGCAGCTAAGCAGACCCGCTTATCATCTGGGGCCAATGCCAGGCCTGCGGCCATTTTCCGAGCCGCGCCCGGCATTACCGGCTGCAACACCAAGATCAGTAGACGCAGGCATTCAAGACTGTTGTAGAGAACCGTATCAAGTCGTCCCGCTTGTGCCGGATCTTTGGCCAGGGTCCACGGGGCGTTGCCGACAATATATCGGTTGGCCACGCCGACAAAATCCCAGACTGCCTGCAGAGCGCGGTGAAAAAGAAAATCGGCCATCAACAGTTGATACTCCTGCAGCATTGTCTGCGCCGCCGTCTGCAGCTCGCTATCCGCAGCATTGCCGGCGACCGGTTGGGGCACCTTGCCCTTCCGGTATTTATGCACCATGGCGGTTACCCGACTAAACAAGTTACCAAGATCATTGGCTAAATCAGCATTATACCGGGCAATGATCGCGGCCGAGCTAAAGGAGGAATCGAGACCAAAAGACATCTCGCGCAGAGTGAAATAGCGTATGCTGTCGACCCCGTAGACATCGACCAGTTCCTTTGGTCGAACCACATTGCCGATACTCTTGGACATCTTGGCGTCGTCGATATTCCAGTATCCATGGACATGCAGCTTTTTATATAACGGCATGCCCATCGCCAGCAGCATGGTCGGCCAGTAGATAGCATGAGGTTTCAAAATATCTTTGGCGA
Source organism: uncultured delta proteobacterium (assembly GCA_963709745.1). Taxonomy (GTDB): domain Bacteria; phylum Desulfobacterota; class Desulfobulbia; order Desulfobulbales; family Desulfocapsaceae; genus Desulforhopalus_A. The sequence goes on along the minus strand of CAVPXN010000010.1, from coordinate 43,700 downwards.
TCAGATGTTCAGCCACCGACCAGTATTCGTTAAAGCTGTTGCCGGCCGGATATCCTATTCCGGTCAGGTAATTGATCAAGGCGTCAAACCAGACATAGGTGACGAAGGCATCGTCAAAGGGCAGTTCGATGCCCCAGGTAAGCCGTGACTTGGGTCTTGAAATACAAAGGTCCTCCAGAGGCTCACTGAGAAACGACAAGACTTCATTGCGATACCTTTCCGGGCTGATAAAATCAGGATTGTTGCGGATATGATCGATAAGCTGCTGCTGATAATTCGACATGCGAAAAAAGTAGTTCTGTTCGGCAATCTGCTCGGGCGGTTTCTGGTGGTCGGGACAGTTGCCGTCGACCAGTTCTTTTTCGGTGAGATACCGTTCACAGCCTTGACAGTATAAACCGGTATACTCGTCAAAATAGATATCGCCGGCGGCATAGACCTTCTGCAGAATATCCTGCACCACCGCCACATGCTCCTTATCCGTGGTGCGGATAAAGTGATCGGGTTCAATCTGCAGCAATGGCCAGGTGTCTTGAAACAGCGCACTTATTTTATCGACATACTCTTTGGGCGTGGTGTTCTGCTCCTGGGCAGCCTTGACGATTTTATCGCCATGTTCATCGGTCCCGGTTTGAAACCGCACCTTCTCACCGTACAGTCGTTTGAACCGGCTGTAAGTATCGGCAACAATGGTGGTATAGGCATGGCCAAGATGGGGCTGGGCATTTACATAGTATATCGGCGTAGTAATATAGGTAGTCATTAAATTATAGATCCAGGTTATGCGGTTACCTGTACTGGGTTCCGGTGAATGATTAATTTTTATGCAACAGGTTATTTCCTTATTATTTCTCAAAACAGCGCGAGGCAGGGTTACTTGCCGCGCTTTCTTCTCTTGTCTTTTTCCTCGCCATTGTCTTTTTTCAGGGGCTGCGACAGTCGCCACTGTTCTTTGGCCAGGATGACATCCTCCCCGTTGCTGTTTTCGGCAACAATTGCATCCCGCAGCGGTATCTGGCGCTTGACCAGATACTGGTCGCCATTCACCTTGATTCGTTTTCCCGCCTTGGGCATATTCTTGCGCTGTTTTCTGTAAGTCTCGTATTCATATGTCAGACAGCAGAGCAGACGATTGCAGACACCGGATATTTTGGTCGGATTAAGGGGCAGATCCTGCTCCTTGGCCATCTTGATCGAGACTGAATCAAAATTTTTAATAAACGAGGAGCAGCACAGTTCACGGCCGCAGGTACCAATACCGCCAAGCATTTTGGTTTCATGCCTGACCCCGACCTGACGCATTTCGACCCGGGTTCGAAACTCCTGAACAAGGTCTTTGACGAGAGCCCGAAAATCAACCCGACTGTCGGCGGTAAAATAAAAAATCATTTTACTGCCGTTGAAAAAACGTTCCACCCGCACCAGATGCATATCCAGATTATGCTTGCCGATCAACACCGAACAGGAGGTAAATGCCAGCTGTTCATTTTCCGCCAGGTTAACGAATTTTTCCAGTTCAACTCCCTGCGCAAGCCGGTGAATCTGATAGCTAACCTGGCTTTTCGGTCCCGGGCAGCCGCACAGCGCAGAATAGCCGGCAATGCGCGCGGGCTCCAGCCCGTGATCCGTCTGCACCATGACCACCGTGCCGACAACAAGTCCGGGAAACGGGCCGGCTCCGGTAAACTGCTGTCCCCCTTCGCGAAACTGCAGGCGATAGTAAACCAATCCGTCCTGCGGTGGTTGCGAGGCCAAATGTGTGTTGTCACTTTCTGTCATAACTTTCTATTTTTATCCTTTACTCACTTCTGCACTGCCGATCCCTGCATTATGCCATGGAATCACTGCAATTTGAACAAAAGAACCTCGCAGATGAGATTTCGATTGCAATTTCGGCCCAGTTCACGCCCGGCCCGATCGATAGCCTGCATCCTGGCCTGCAGTCCCGGTACGCTCCATTGCGGCGTCGAGGCCACCTTGAGATTGTATTCACCCTCTTGCATAAGCAGATCTCTCAGCCAGATCTTGAGCAGTCCAAGCAGTGCCGGCAGCTCTTCTTTTAAGGTAGCCATTTCTTCGGCATAGCGCAGCAGCACGCCGACATCACGATCGGCATCCACCGCCGGATCGGACAAAAAGGCGATGATTTTACGCCATAAAGTAATCATGGCGGTCTGGTGAAAGACCAGCGCCCGACCTGGACTACCCTCGGCAAGTCTGGCCAAAAGAACTGCATTATCCCGCTCAATACCATGGGAGGCGAGAATAGCCGCGGTATCGTCAATATTTAAGGGACCAAAGGGTATGACCTGGCACCTTGAAGTGAGCGTCGGCAGAATTTCCTGGGAGGCCTCGGCGGTTAGGATCAACAGATTATTCTCCGGCGGTTCTTCCAGGGTTTTCAACAGGCTGTTGGCGGCTTCCCGCCGCATGGTCTGCACATCCTCTATGACCACGACCCGCATCGGCGATTCATAGGGAGGGTAACTGAGTTCTCTTGCCAGCCGCCGTATCTGATCAATTTTTATTCCCCCTTTATCGGGCTTGACCACCAGGAAATCCGGGTGATTCATCGAGCGGAATTTTTTACACGAGCTACATACGCCACAGGCTCCCGGTAAACTCGCATCGCGACAATTCACCGCCGCCGCCACGCCCTGGGCAAAGAGCTTTTTGCCCACCCCTTCAGGCCCTCTAAAGAGATAGGCATGGGGGATACGCCCAGCCGCCAGGGAACGGCGGAGCAAGCGTTTGGCTTTATCCTGCCCCAAAAGCCGGGTAAAACAAAAAAAAGGATTATCCACCAGGCTGATCATCTGGAAATGTCATCAGAAGAGAGTCGGCTGGCGGTTGACGACCGGCGGCACAGGTTCGCTGGTCATCGCATTATCTTCGGGGAAACCGCCAAGGTACAGATATCGCTCCAGGCTGCGCTGATAATCAGTCCAGCCCATTGCGGCTTTGTCCATTTTACGACGCAGCTGCTCGGTGATATTCATTTTGGCATCCAAATCATCGAGAAAGCTGAGGATAAAGGCTTCCACCGTCATCGGTACAGCGGGCGAACCAAATTCCTGCCGGCCGTGATGGCTGAGAATCAGATGCTGCAGTTGTTCCAGCAGTTCGCCGGGAAAATCACGGATTTTCCCGGCGGCCTGAGCGACCATTTCGCTGCCGATAACTAAGTGTCCTTTCAACCGACCCCGAACGGTATAATCAACTAGCCCGCCGTCCATCTGCAACTCCTGCAGCTTGCCAATATCGTGCAGCAGGGCTCCGGCCAAAAGCATGGATCGATCAACACCGGCATAGTGCTGGGCGAGAAAATCGGCGACCTTCGCCACCGACAGGGAATGCTCGAGCAACCCGCCGATATACGCGTGATGAATTCCTTTTGCCGCCGGTGCCTGTTGAAATTGCAACCAGCCTTCTCCCTTTTTGAAAAAATGGTTGAGCAGTTTTTTCAAGAAAGGATGGGCGACGCTCTGTACCAGACTCTGCAGTTCGTCGGCCATGTGTTCGATATTTCTCGGAGATACAGGGTAAAAATGCCCCAGCTCTATTTCCTGCTGCGGCACCCGGGTAATCTCATCAATACGCAGCTGCAAAGAATCACGGTAGGACTGGACGGTACCGGTGAGCCGGACAACTTCTCCAGCCACGCAAATCTTCTGCAGAGCGGCGACATTATCCCAGATCGGCCCGGACACTTCCCCGCTCTTATCCATGACGGTCAACACCAGATAGGGTTTACCCGCCCGGGTCTCCCCCTCTCGGACATTTTTTATAAGAAAGAGATCGGCAAAGCGGTCGCCCTCTTTCAGTTTATCGACAAATATATTTTTCTCCATAATCTCTTTCCAGATAGTAGCCACAACTGCACATAAGCGCTTCGGCAGAAATCCCCAAAGTTCCCCTGTTGCACCGTTTAATCATAAAATGCGCCAAAGTATACAAGGAATAGCCCCAAAACACTCATAAATTCACTCATAAAGCAGCAATACAGTCTTGAGCCGGATGAGATCGCCATTTTGCTACTTGCCGATTTTATCAATCAATGCAATAATGGCAGATTTCGCTCGTGATACGGTCGGCAGGGTACCAGGTGTTTTTTGCCGCCCCCTTAGCCAAAATTTAAACAATTTACCCGCAGGAGTAATGAGCATGACAAAAGAGATGATCATCTCGGTAATGTCCAAGGACCGACCGGGAATTATCGCCGATATTACCGGGGCCATCTATCGTCTTGGCGGGGATGTCGCCGACTTAAACCAGACCGTCCTCTGCGGCTATTTAACCATGATTCTCAGCGCGTCTTTTGATCCGGAAGTAACTAAAGAAGACCTTTTGGCCGCCATTTCTCATATTAAAACCAGCTGTAAATTTGAGGTATCGATCAAAGAGCTGAGTCCGGCCGAGCAAAAAGAAGAACCGGGGCCACCGGAGGAGACCTACATCCTGACCGTCCAGGGCCCCAATAAAAGCGGCATCGTCCACGGCATCAGCTCCTTTTGCTATGCCCATAATATCAACATTTTCGATTTGGCCACGACCCTGCGCGACAACCAGTACACCATGGCCCTGCAGCTGGATCTGAAACACTGCACCTGCTCACTTGGTGTTCTGCAGCAGGAGCTTGAAGAATATTCCCGGCACAGCGAACTGACCATTATGATGCAGCATAACGATATTTTTCAGGTAACCAACGAAATTACCCTGCACTGAAAAATCACTATTTTCGTCCTCTGCCACTTCTCTGGCTGGGAACAGGAGAATTGCAATCATGTTACGTTCCGATCAAATTCTGGCCACGGTCGAGATGATCCAAAAGGAAAATCTCGATGTCCGTACGGTGACTATGGGCATCAGCCTGCTCGATTGCCGCGGCGGCGATGTCGAGCAGACATGCCGAAAAATACACAGTCGAATACTCGACTATGCCGGCAACTTCGTCGCCACCTGCGATGCGGTAAGTAGAAAGTACGGTATTCCGGTGGTCAATAAGCGCATCGCGGTAACCCCCATCGCCTTTGTCGGGGCCGGATTTTTTCGCGAGGATTTTGTGCAGATCGCAAAGACCCTGGACCAGGCGGCAAAAGCGGTCGGGGTTGATATCCTCGGCGGTTTTTCCGCCCAGGTTGAAAAAGGGATGACCAATACCGACCTGGAGTTCATTGCGGCCATCCCGGAAGCTCTGGCCGTGACGGAACGGGTCTGTTCCTCGATAAATATCGGCTCCACCCAGAAAGGCATCAATATGGACGCCCTGGCCATGATGGGCGGAACCATCAAGGATCTGGCCGAAAGATCCGCCGATCGGGGTGGATTTGCCGCTGCCAAGTTCGTGGTTTTCTGCAACCAGCCAGGGGACAATCCGTTCATGGCCGGGGCTATTCACGGCCTGGAAGAAGCTGACGCGGTCCTCAATGTCGGCGTCAGCGGGCCGGGCGTCATCGCCAGGGCCCTGGAGAGGCTTATCGACAAACACCCCGAGCCAGGCAGTCTGCACTTCGATGAACTGGCCGAGGAGATAAAGCAGACCACCTTCCGGGTCACCCGCTGTGGCGAGCTTATCGGCCGCGCCGTCTCCAAGTCGCTGGGGATTGAATTCGGTGTTGTCGATCTCTCCCTGGCCCCGACCCCGACGGTCGGCGACAGTGTCGGCGAAATCTTCAAGATCCTCGGCGTCGATGCCATTGGTGCCCCCGGTACCACCGCCATTTTAGCCATGCTCAACGATGCGGTAAAAAAAGGCGGCATCTTTGCCAGTAAAACAGTGGGTGGACTGAGCGGCGCCTTTATCCCGGTCATGGAGGATGCCCTCCTGGCTCAGGCCGTGGGCGAAGGGTCGCTCTGCCTGGAAAAGCTCGAGGCAATGACCTGTGTCTGCTCGGTGGGTCTCGATATGATCGCCATTCCCGGCTCAGTCGATGCCGACACCATCTCGGCAATCATCGCCGACGAAATGGCCCTTGGCTTAATCAACGCCAAAACCACCGCCGCCCGACTTATTCCTGTGCCGGGCAAAGAAGTGGGGGACTCGGTCAGCTTCGGTGGGCTCTTCGGTGCCAGCCCGATCATGCCGATCAGAAACGTCGGCCTCTCAAGCAGGTTTGTTGCCTGGGGCGGCCGGATGCCGGCACCGATTCATAGTTTTAAAAATTGATGGCAGCACAGGTTTTTAGCTGAGCAGCTCATCCAGTCGGATGAGCTTATATATCCGCGAGTCGCATCCGAAAACTATTTCGACCACTCTTCTTGGCCTCATAGAGTGCTTTATCGGCACAATCCAGCAGCGAGGTCGGGGGCAATTTGTCGCTTGGAAAACCAGACGACGCGCCGATACTGACGGTGACCGCATCCGCCACCGAGGAGCCTTCATGCACGACCGCCAGCTGCGCCACGTGCGCCATCATTCGCCGGGCGACCATCATTGCTCCCTCGCTGTTGGTATTGGGTAAAATCGCCGTAAACTCTTCTCCCCCATACCGGGCGATAATGTCGGCCGGGCGCATAAGCGCATCATAAAGGGACTGGGCGACTTTGCGCAGACAGTCGTCTCCTTCCAGGTGGCCATAATAATCGTTATAATTCTTGAAATAATCAATATCGACAATGAGCAGGGAAAGCGGGCTGTTATTACGCGTTGCCTGCTTCCACTCCTTGATGAGGTTGTCGTCAAAATAGCGGCGATTAAATAGCCCGGTCAAACCATCAAGAGAACTGAGGCGCTCAAGCGTGGCATTTCTTTCTTCGAGTTCTTTATACAATACCTCCAGCTCAAGAATTTTGGCATCGAGTTCCCGGGTCTTTTCACCTAGCTGTCGGCGCTGCCGATGCAGTTCCAGGAACATGGTCACTTTTCTGGTCAGTATCTGCGGCTCGACAGGCTTGAAAATATAATCGATCACCCCCAGATCATAGCCCTTGAACATATGCTCCCGGTCCATCCGGGCGGCAGAGATAAAGAGCAGCGGAGTTGTTCTCAACGGTGCGATGCTGCGCAGCAACTCAGCGATCTCATACCCATCCTCTGGCATCTGCACATCAATAAGGATAACAGCAAAGGGATATTCATGGGTCCTGTTCAGCGCCTCCTCACCGGACTGAGCCCGAACTATCAGCAAATCAGGGTTATTGAGTAATGACTCAAGGTTCGTTGCCGTATCCTTCTGATCATCAACCAGCAAAATTGGCGTTTTATCCATAGATTGCCTCATGCCTGCTTGCCAACAATCAGCGCAGGATTACTTTGTCAACCGGCCGCCGCGGATGCTTTAGCTTCCTGCAGGCGCAGCAGCAGGTCACGGCCAAGCTCATCATCGTTGTCAGACATGTTAAAACAATAGCCATCACTGCCGGAAAGACCACCCGGAATCAACTCTCCCCGGCCATTGGGATCGGTGATCATATCTTCGTAAAAGCACACCGATAGCCAGCGCTCATTCGGATCATCATCGATGACATCGACTATGGCAAATATATCTCTGCCGCTCTGGTTGACATGCACCGGTCGCATCGAATAACTGACCCCGGGTCTTGCAACAAACGACAAGCTTACCCCTTCCATCGCCCTTAACTGCTGATAAAACTGCCGAAACCACTCGCGCATTGGCTCATTTTCTCCCGGCCAGCTCGTGAGAAAAGCTTCGATTCGCTGGGCCGCGGTTGTCTCCTTTATCATTACGTGCCTCCCTTTCTTTGACAGTAAACCATGCTTCCAATTCCCATTTAAATAATATAACTTACAGCACCAGCAAACATTTTTCCCTAACTTTGACTCACCTTGCCAAGGAAATATCATGCGCATCATCATGTCCCCCTCCAAGACCCAGAAATTCAATGGACGAGCATGCGACACCTATACTCTGCCGCTTTTGCCAGGCAAAACCAAGACGATTGTGGGCCGGCTCAAGTTGCTGAGCAAACCAGAGATCTCTACTCTGATGAAGACCAGCGCGCAACTGACCGCATCCACGGCGAAGATGATTAGAGGGCTGTCCCAGCCATTGTCGTTGCAGAATTCCGCCCAGGCCTTATTTACCATGCAGGGCGACGCCTACAAAATGCTCGATGCGCAAAATTATACCATAGAGCAACTCCTCTATGCCCAAAACCATCTCTTTATCCTCTCCGGCCTCTACGGTATTCTCCGGCCGCTCGATCTTATGCAGCCATATCGTCTGGAAATGAGCTGTCCTTTGGCGGCAGGCGAAACCAGCAACCTGTATCTTTTCTGGCGGGAGAAGGTGACTGAGATCCTGCAGCGTGACCTTGCCGAAAAGCGCGAAAGAGTGGTGGTCAATCTGGCCTCAAAAGAATATTCTGCGGTGGTGGACCCCAAAAAACTGAAGGCCGAAATGGTTACAATACATTTCCAGCAACTGCACAACGGACAACGCAAAACCATCCCTATTTACGCTAAAAGAGCGCGGGGCCTGATGCTCCATTTCGCTATCAGTGAGCAGATAGACTCGATAGCGACTCTCAAGGAATTTACCGACGACGGCTATTGCTACCATGATGAAGAATCGACGGAAAAGGAATGGTTTTTTGTCCAAAACAAGGCATCATGAGGGAGGATGCCTTGTTTTGGTTATAGAAATATCTTGATAAGCAGGAAACCGCCGGCCAGAAGAACCACAAAAGCAATGGACAGGATATTGAAATAACGATTGATAAAATTTTTGATCTGCGGCCCGAATTTGAAGATAAGCCCGGCAACCAGAAAAAAACGAGCCGAACGGGCGAGCAGCGACACCAGCATAAAGCTCAGGAAATTGGACTGCACGAAGCCGGCGGTGATGGTAAATAGCTTGTACGGAATAGGCGTAAAGCCAGCCGTGCCGACAATCCACACATCATATTGCCGAAAATACTCCTGCACCTGACCATACCTATGACTCAGGCCGTACCAGTCAATAATGGACATGCCGATGCCGTCCATAAACCAATAGCCAAGACCATAGCCAAAGGCTCCCCCAAGAACCGAGCCGATAGAGCATATCGCCGCATAGCGAAAAGATCTGGCCGGCACTGCCACACACATGGCGATGAGAAAGACGTCGGGGGGGATCGGGAAAAATGAAGATTCGACAAAGGCGATGAGAAACAATACCCACTCGCCGTGCCGCCCGCTTATCCATACCATGCAGCGATCGTAGAGCCGGCGCAGGATGCCGCCAGGCCGTATCACCTCACTTGCTCCAGCCATACTCTCCCACCAGATCGACGAAACGGACACTGGCAAGATTGCTCACCGCCACCTGCCCCTGTTTTTTTTCGAGCAACTGCAAATCCTGGACATGCTGATTGCCGACCGGAATAATTAATCGACCCGGATCGGCCAGCTGGTCAATTAATGGCTCGGGGATGGCAGGCCCGCCGGCGGTGACGATAATGGCATCGTAAGGGCCGTATTCCGGCCAGCCGACAGTGCCGTCATCGAGTTTTGCCCGAATATTATAATAGCGCAGCAGATCAAAGTTTTTTCTCGCGCCGGCCAAGAGCGAATTGATCCGCTCTACGGTAAAGACCTGATGACACAAGCGGGACAGAATCGCCGCCTGATAGCCGCTGCCGGTGCCGATTTCCAGAACTTTTTCCACTCCGGTCAACTGGAGAGCCTGGGTCATATAGGCAACTATATAGGGCTGCGAGATAGTCTGCCCCGCACCAATCGGCAGAGGATGATCGCCATAGGCCCGGCCACGCAGGGCGTCATCGACGAAATAATGCCGCGGCACTTCGAGCATGACAGCCAGGAGCCGTTCATCGATTATATCGCGGTTTCTCAGCTGTTCCTGAACCATCCGCTCCCGTCCGGTGCCGTACTGGTCCATCATTTTTTTTTCTCTTGCCAGCCATAGTCGTCGGCCCAGTTCATATCATCCTCATCGGTGGCCGAATAGACAACGTCGGAAACGAGGTTGTTGGTAATCGTCACCACGACCCGTCGATATGTCGGCGAACCAATATGTTTACCGATAATCGGAGTCTTTTCGATAAGGGATATTTCTGCGTCGTTATACGACCATTCTTCCACGCCGTCTGTCAGTTCCTGCTGTGCATCAGGTGGACCGAGAAAGATTAAGACATCTTCGGCGGTGGACTCACCTATCTTCAGCAGCGACACATCCGCGGCCAGATGCCGAACCGGCGTATTATAACAGCCTGAAATTGTACCAATAATTGGCACCAGAGCAAGAATGAGCAGCAGACGATATAATATTCGCAGAACCATACAATTCTCCAAAAAACAAGTTGTTGTTGCATCTTCAACAACTTTATAGCCGGTGAGACTGTCTTTTTCAACGATTATGTCGCGGGGGGGGGGGAGGCCAGCCGCTCCGGCCGGCAAGCTCCATGCCGGTATCAAACCGGGATGGAGCTTAAATACGGCGAAGTTAGTTCTCTACCACACGGCTGAGGATTTTATAGTTTCTCTCGACCATTTCCAAGGGATCGACCACAAGACCTGCCTGAATCATGGCATTATCATGAATCTGTCTGGCTATCTCTGCGGCAAAGTCGGCATCCTTGCCATGGAGAGCCGCCAGCTTTTGAATAAGCGGATTCTTGGCATTAATCTCCAGTTTCTTCTTACTGCTTTCCATGCCGGGAATCCCGTGATCTTTGCGGCTCGCCGACAAAATACGCTCCATCGTGGCGCTCATATGGCCGTCTGGATTGACAATCATCGCCGGGGCATCGACCAATCGCTTGGAAATCACCACTTCCGATACCGTCTTGTCCAGAACCTGCTGCATCCATTTGGTCAATTCAGCCAGGGCGTCTTTATTCAGCGGCTCCTCTTCGTCCTTGCCGCTCTCTTGACTCGTCTGCTCTTCGTCTTTACTCAAAGAGAGGTCGGCCCGGTCGGCGGAAATCAGTTTTTTACCTTCAAATTCACCCAGATGACTGAGCACGAAATCATCGATCGGTTCCATGGTATAGACGATTTCGATATCTTTTTTGGTAAACATTTCGACATAAGGACCTGCCTCGATAGCCGCCCGGTTTGGACCGTTGATATAGTAGATTTCCTCCTGGTCCGGATGCATCCGCAGAACATAGTCAGCCAGGGAAACGGGGGTGCCGTCGGCGGATTTAGAGCTCTCAAAACGCAGCAGCTTGCCGATCTCTTTCTGATATTCATAGTCGGAGGTCGCCCCTTCTTTCAGGTAGATGCCGAAAGTCGACCAGAACTTCAGATACTTCTCCGGCTCTCGTGTCGCTTCCTCGTCGAGGTATTTAAGAAAGCGCTTGGTAATCACCCGGCGCAATTTAGCCACCAGAGAATTGTCCTGCAGCGCCTGCCGGGAGATATTCAGCGGCAGATCCTCGCTGTCTACTACTCCTTTGAGAAAACGCAGCCACTCGGGCAGGATATTCTTTGAGTGTTGATCGATAAGAATACGCTGGCAATACAGATTGACGCCCGGATCAACCTTGCCAAACCCGAAAACCTCAAAATTTTCTGCGGGGACGAAAAGCAGGGCATTGATCGCCAGGGGTGCATCCGCTGAAAAATGCAGGCGATACATCGGATCGGTGGCCGCATTGCCGATAAACTTATAAAATTCGTTGTACTCTTCGTCTTTGACATCGTTTTTATTCTTGGTCCACAGGGCCTGAACGGTATTGACAGTTTCACCGTCGAGTTTTATCGGAAAAGAGACAAAGGCCGAATACTGTTTGATGATCGAGTCGATCTTCCATTTCTGGGCATAGTCCTTGGCATCGTCTTTTAATTCGACAATGACCTTGGTGCCCCGGTGCAGCCCTTCCTTTTCGCTGATAGTGAAAGAACCGGTGCCGTCGGAAGTCCATTCGTGTCCCTGACTCTTGTCCCAGGATCTGGTCTGCACCCTGACCGTCTTGCCGGCCATAAATGCCGAGTAGAAGCCCACCCCGAACTGACCGATCAGACTGACATCTTTTTTGGCCGCCTCGACGAGCTCGGCAAGATAGGTATTGGAGCCGGAATGGGCAATGGTGCCCAGATTATGCTCCAGTTCCTCCATGCTCATGCCGATGCCGGTGTCGGTAATGGTCAGGATGTTCTTTTTGTCATCCAGATCAATGGTAATTTCCAGGGGCAGGTGGCCGTCAAAAACCTCCGTTTCGGTGATGCTCGCATGGCGAAATTTTTCCAGGGCATCGGCCGCATTGGAGATCAGTTCCCGGACAAAGACGTCGCGTTCGGTATAGAGGGAGTTGATAACTATATCGAGAAGTTTCTGGGTTTCCGCTTTGAATTCATAGGTTGCTTTTTCAGCTGTCATGTTTTACCTCACTTAATATAATGCATCTGTAGCGTATAAATAATTTACGACGCCATCATTCTTGATAAACTCGTAAAAATCCGAATTCACAATGGGTACGTAAAAAGCTTCATATTCGAGGCGCGCAAAATTTTTATTATTTCGGCGTACTAAAGTACAAAAATAATAATAAAAATTTTGTGGCAAAGAAAAAAATGAAGTCTTTTTTACGTCGCCATCATTCTTAAAAGTCGGCGAAAATGGTAAGCATCGATCCTCCTCTGTCAAGAGCAAGGCAACAGCTGGACGGCGACCTCATGGGCCATGCCCCTCAGCAGGCGACTATGCAGATTATAGCCTTTGGCGATATTCATATGGCTACCGCCACCGCAGCAGCAATTCCCGGCATCAAGGAGGCCGACCTGGTGCTATTAAACGGGGATCTGACCAACTACGGCGGGGCTGCCGAGGCTAAGAAAGTCCTGGACGATATTATGCGGGTCAACCCGAAGGTGCTCGCCCAGTACGGCAATCTCGATAAAGGCGAGGTCAATGAATATCTCGAAAAACTGGCGATCAACCTGCACGGCCAGGCTCGGCTGATGCAGGGCAGGGTTTGTCTGATCGGCATCGGCGGCTCTAATTTTACGCCGTTTCACACCCCATCCGAAATGCCGGAAAAAGAGCTGTTGCGCCTTGCCGAGAAGGCCTTTCGCCAGGGCCTGGAATTTATCGCTCTTGCTGAGCCCCTGCATCAAAGAAAAATCCCGATAATCCTGCTCTCCCATGTGCCTCCGGCACAGACTAAAGTGGATACTCTCTACAATGGTAGACATGTCGGTTCAAAGGCTATCCGGACGATTATCGAACACTACCAGCCGGAACTGTGCATCGTCGGCCATATCCACGAGGCAAAGGGCTGCGACATGATCGGCACAACCCCGGTTTATAATCACGGCATGCTGCGTCAGGGCGGCTGGCTGCGTGTTGAACTGGGGCAATCGCAATTACGCGTTACCCTTTCCTCGTGAAATTACACCTGTACTCATCTCCTATGGATAATCATTACCAGACTCTGATTTTAGGTGGCGGTCTTTCCGGCCTCTGCGTTGCCCATACCATCTCGCGCCATGATCCCCGTCACAGTTTTTGCATCCTCGAAAAGACCGAGCGCACCGGCGGTGTTATCCGCACCCATAGGGATGAGGGCTATATCAGCGAGATCGGCCCCCATGGTTTTTTAGACAACTGCCTGGAAAGCAGACAGATCCTGGCGGAAACCGGACTTGACCGGGAATGCGTCAAAGCACCGCTTATCGATTTTGTCAGATATGTCTATCTGCACGGCAAACTCAATCTCATTCCCCAGACTCCCGGCAAAATCTTGCGGGCGCCGCTTATTCCATGGCCGGCGAAACTGCGGGTACTGGCGGAATTGTGGCAGCCGGCTCTTGCCGGGGAGCCGACTGTTGCCAAATGGATCAACCACCGCTTTGGCCCGGCCCTGCTGCCCTTTATCGACGCCGTTTATACCGGGACTTATGCCGGAGACTGCAACAGGCTGACCATTGACAGCGTGATGCCGGGGGTGCGGGCGCTGGAAAAAAAATATGGTTCGGTGCTCCGCGGGCTGATAACCACCATGCTCCACAAAAAACGCCAGGGGGGAGGAGATAAAAAGGTCCCCTTTACCATGCCGGCGATGACCAGTTTCCCAACGGGCATGCAGCGCTTGCCGGAAAAACTGGCAGAGCCGCTGCACCCTGGCGAAAACCTCCGGCTGGGCACCGAGATTCAGGCCATCAAGGCAAAAGGGACGCACTGGCAGGTCCATACCAGCCACGGGTTGTTTGACGCCCAAAACATTGTTTTTGCCCTGCCGATCAACAGTGCTCTTAAACTGCTCGACGGCCTGGATAACAATCTGCCCGAGAAGTCGGTCCCCGAGACCTGGATAGCAACGGTGGTCTTTGGTTTTGGCGACAGCGTCGCCCTCCCTCCCGGCTTTGGGTATCTCACCCCGGAACAGGAGCAGCGCTTTACCCTGGGCTCGCTCTTTTCCTCGAATATGTTTCCCGGTCGTGCCCCCAAGGGCCATATAGTCTTTGAGACTCTGGTCGGCGGCAGAAGGCATCCGGAAAGGCTTGTGCTCGACGATGCAACTCTCACCAGCAAGTCGCTGGATGATGTGCGGCATATCCTGCATATTCAAAGAGATCCGGCTTATACCACTGTTTTACGCTCTCAAGGGGGCATCCCGCAGCTGGAAAGAAACTATCCGCAACTGCTCGCCTGGCGCGAAAAATTTCTTACCGCCCATCCGGGGCTGCAGATCATCGGTTTTGGCTGGGACGGAATAGGTCTTAATGATATGATGAAACACGCAAGTCGCGCCGCCAAGACAGTGCTTGCATCATCAACCGCCGGTCAAGCGGGCCCGGAGGTAAAAGGGCTGTACTTTTAAAGAGGTGATTTTTAGAATTACTTTGCAGGGGCACCTTCCAAAGGTGCCCCCTTTGCGCCCTGCGATCTCCACCACAATCAGAGCTGTTTGACCTTATTGCTGAGAATCTCCAGCTGGGCGTTCACTGAAGTATCCCGGACCAGCTTGGTCGATACCACTTTTATGGCATGCAGCACCGTTGAATGGTCACGGTTGAAGATCTTGCCGATATCCACCAGTGATTCTTCGGTATGCTTTCGGGCGAGGTACATGGCAATCTGCCGCGGCGTGGTAATAATCTTCTTTCTCGACTTAGACTGAAGCTCCTTGACGGAAACATTAAACTGGCCGCTCACCAGATCACAGATCATCGCCGCAGTCGCCGCCCGAGTCACCCCGACAACCGAAGCGACCACCTCCCGGACCAGGTCCATGTCAACATGCCCGCCGGCCAGGCTGGCCTTGGCCCGAACGGCGATGAGCGCCGATTCGATCTTGCGGACATCGCCACGGATATGACTGGCCAGATAACCGACCAGTTCCTCATCAAGAAAAAGATTCTGCTGCAGGGCTTTTTTTTCCACAATTCTATACCGAGTCATCACATCCGGTGCCTTCATGGTGGTAACCAGTCCGGAAGTCATTCTGGAGCGGAACTCGCTGTCGATCCCCACCAGCTCGTCCGGGGTATTTTTAGAAGTAAGAATCACCCTCTTGCCCGATTTAATCAAGGTATCGAGGATGTCATTCAACTCTTCCTGGGTTTTTTTCTTTCCGGTCAGCGAATGGATATCCTCAACCAGCAGGATATCGCAATTCTCTTGATATTTTTGTTTAAATTCATCCATGGTCCTGGTCTGGATGCCTCGGATCATCTCGGCAGCGAACTGTCTGGCAGTCAGGTAATGCAGCCGGGTCATCGGCGACTCGGCAAAGATCTGATGGGCTACAGCATGGGTTAAATGACTCTTGCCGAGCCCGGTTTCGCTGTCGATATAGAGGCAGGGTCCAACCAGTCCATCTCTCGCCACCATCGATCGGCAGGCGGATTCAGCCAGGATATTACACTCCCCGACCATAAACTCATCAAACGTGTAGCGGGGGTGCAATGCGCGAAATTTGGAATTGTTTTCGGGAAGATGCGGCAAGCGCATCTGGCTTGCCGGCGCGGATTTAGAGGTGGCTGAGACAGCAAGCGACTCCCGACTCTTTTCACAAAAAACTATCTGGGTTGCATGCAGACCATTTTCTTGTAATTTGTCGGCAATCACCCCGGAAAAATTCTGTTTGACATAGGCACTGAAATATCTATCCGGACCTGAAAGGTAGAGTCGATCTCCCTGTAACTGTTCAAACTGCAGTGGTTCTATCCAGAGTTGAAAAATATTATCAGCAAGACTCTCCTGCAAACTTTCTTTAATTTTCGCCCAGACCATATAAGTATCCTTCACTCTCGTGTAATTGCTGGTGTGGTAAAAACTCTTCATCTTCTTCGTTGTCGCAAATTTATTATCATTACGATGTACTCCAGTACGCCGTAATGATAGTGAAAATCACACGCCTCGAATATGAAGCTTTTTACTTAACCATCGTAAATGCAAAATATGCAGCTTTGACGAATAATAGAACAAAATCACCGGGTATGAATACCCCGCCGTGGAAAGTATGTGAGGAAATAAACTCCAATTCGATGTTTTGGTCAAAGACGATTTTCAGATATTTTCAGAGGGCGGGTATCAATTCTCAACAGCAGAAACAACTATATAATTTTATTATGATATCTACAAAAAAAGAGCTCCGAGGCCTGGATTTCCAGGCATTATATTTAATCGCATTTTTCCTGCGACATCTAGCACCCTTAGACCTTTATCAACAAAGTTATCAACAGTGCAGTAATTTTTTTTAACTCGATATTTCTCAAATTTTACACGTATTGATCAATATTACTCAATTTTCTAATTACTCCACTCTGCCAACCGAAGTATATCGGGGCTTTCCGCCAGGAAAACTTTTTTAGGATAAAAATTAAAATATTTTATAACTCCCGCATGCGATGCGGCATGCCAACCCGGGCCAGAGTCAGTACCGAGACCGCCGCAGCTCCGCCGGCCAGGATCTCCCGGCAACACTCCGTTACCGTCGTGCCGGTGGTAAAGACATCGTCAACCAGGCACACGCGTCTGCCGATCACATCCGCTGTGCCAAGGAGTTGAAAGGCACCGTGCAGATTTGCCCGGCGGGCGACGCCGTCAAGCTCGGTCTGCGGGACGGTATTTCTGGTTCTCTGCAGCCAGTGCGGCTGAATAATTTCCAGCCGATCGGCAAAAAACAAACGAGCGAGAACGGCCGCCTGATTAAAACCACGGTGACGCAGGCGCCGAATATGTAGAGGAACCACCAGGACCCACTCGATGTCGGCAAAATCGGTCATGGTATAGGTGCCGATCAATTCATTGAGGGCGGGAACAATCGACAGCCTGCCGCCATATTTCAGTTTATGGACCAGCTGCTTCACTTCCGCTTCGTAATGTATCACTGATCTGGCTATGGCATACGGCGGCAAACAATGCAGACACTGTCCACAGAGCGGCTGATGGTCAATGCCAACGGCACCGGTTGCCTCACTGCCGCAAATGCGGCAAAAAGGTGGCCGCAGGTAGCGTATCGCAGCACGGCATCGGCGGCAGAAAAGGCTATTACCGACCCCTGTCTTCACCCCGCAAACCGGACAGCAGGGAGGCAGAATGATATCCATACAACTCTTTACTGCCCGGCTTAGCCACATGGTGTTATCCATATCATTGAGGGGATGGCAAAAGAAAAATATTCATCTTTTTTGCGGTTGGTATCTTCTCATTCTACCGCATATATCTCATATTTTTCTGTCTCACTCGTTTGCGTCCTTTGCAATTTAGATGAAACGTGGCATAATGACCTCGCTTTTTGCGCGGTATTTTTTATGACATGGTAGGAATAAATTCTTGGCTCTCTCCTTGATTCTCCATAACAGACAATTTAGATAAGAGTACCTTAGCCACCATTATTATCGGGAAGGTTGTTATGATTTCATCCAGGAAGATTTTCTTCCAGAATCCGGCAGGCAATAAGCCGGTTTTTTGCCTCACTTTAATATTTTTCCTCATCTTTGCCACGTTGCCCGCTATAGCAGGCGAGACGACAACCAGTTTTTTACCACTGAAGATCAATAGCCCGGGCGATACGAAAAGTCTTGCAGCAAAGACAGACAGCGAACTTCAGGCAGCCCTCAGCCAGTCCGGTATCGATTTTCTTGGCCGCAGCGAGGCGCAAAAACTGGCCGATTACCAGGGAAGCTGGCCGCCGCCGGTAAAAGTCCTGCAGGAAATTGCCGCCAAAACCGGCTCCGAAAACCTGGCCACCGGCAATCTGACCCAGATCGGCAGTCAGATCAGCATTGACGTCAAGCTCTTCGATCTTCTCGCTCCGAACAGCCCAAACTATTTTTATCAGACAGCGGCTTCCCCCGATGAGTTGAAAGAAGCTTTTGATAAAATTGTCAACGAGATAGTGCGATATATAGACCGTGATTTCCGCATCGCCACCATCGCCCCGGAAGGCAACAAAAATATCGACTCCGGGGCAATTCTCAGGAAGATCAAGAGTAAACCAGGGGATGCCTACGACCAGGCGGCTCTGCGCGCTGATCTGAAAGAGATCTATGCCATGGGCTACTTCAACGATGTGCAGATCGACGTCAGTGACACCGAGCAAGGTAAAAAGGTCGTCTTCCGGATTATTGAAAAACCGGTGATCAAGTCGGTGCTGTTCAGCGGAATTGACGAACTGAAAGAAGATGATGTCAAGGCGGCCGCCAACATCAAGGAACATTTTATCCTCAATCCAGCCAAGATCAGCGTTGCTGAAGAAGCTATCCGTCAGCTGTATAAGACCAAAGGGTTCTACAACAGCCAGGTGAATGTAAAAATTACCTACCCCGACGAGCAGGGCGCAGTCGTTGAATTCGTCATTGATGAAGGGGTAAAAATGTATATCAAGGATATCAGCATCGAGGGGAATAAAACCTTTGATGATGACGAACTCCTCGGTCAGATCGAAACCTCGAAAAAATGGTTTTTATCATGGCTGACCGAAGGCGGCCTGCTCGACATGAGCAAGGTGCAGCAGGATGCCGGCAGGATTGTCGCCTACTATAACGACCATGGATTCCTTGACGCGAAAATCGCCGATCCGGTCATCACCCAGGACAAGGAATGGCTCTATGTAAAGTTCATTGTCGAGGAAGGCACGCGCTATAAAGTGGGTAAGATTGACTTTACCGGCGACCTGCTGAACGGCAAAGAACCGCTGTTCGCCCTGCTGACTATCCAGAATGATGAATATCTCAGTAAACAGGCCATCCGCAACGATATCCTCAAATTAACCGATTATTATGCCGAAGCCGGGTTCGCTTTTGCCAATATCCGGCCGGAGGTCACCAAAGCGGCAAGCGGCGATCGAATGGACGTCACCTTCGAAATCAAAAAGAATAACCTGGTATACATTGAACGAATCACCATTCGGGGCAATACCCGAACCAGGGATAACGTCATCCGCAGGGAGCTCCTCATTGCCGAGGGCGGAGTCTTCGACTCTAAAGCCCTTCGCGAATCGACCCAGGCCCTGCAGCGACTATCCTACTTTGAAGAGGTCAATATTATTCCCGAACCGTCGCTTGATCCCGACCGGATGAATGTCATCGTCGAGGTAAAGGAAAAGAGTACCGGCAACTTCAGTATTGGTGCCGGTTTCAGTTCGGCGGACGGCCTTATTCTTATGGGCCAGATCTCTGAGAACAACTTTCTCGGCCGGGGTGATACCCTGTCGTTCAGTGCCAATCTCGGCGGCATAAGCTCCAGGTATAACCTGGCCTACACGAATCCCCATCTCAATGACTCCGCTCTTTCCTGGGGTTTTGATGCATTCAATACCTATCGTGAATATGACGACTATACCAAAGATTCAACGGGGGGTGGTCTTCGTATTGGTTATCCAATCTTTGGCAAATGGAAAGCGTACGGAAACTACAGCTACACCGATACCAATCTTACCGACGTTTCACCGAATGCCTCGTATATCATTAAAGAATCAATTGACATCAACATAACCAGTGCTGTCAGGTTGTCTCTTGTCCGGGACACCCGAAACAATCTCTACAGTGCGTCCGAGGGTTCCAGGAATGTGATCAGTGTCAAATATGCCGGTGGACCACTGGGAGGAGATGCTCAGTTTACCAAAGTTGAAGGGTCCTCCGGCTGGTATTTCCCCATACCCTTTAAGACCGTCTTTCATCAAGAATTTGCAGCCGGCCAGGTGTTTGAGAACGAGCCCGGCAAGCTCCCGGTTTATGAGCGGTTTTATCTTGGAGGACTCAACTCGGTGCGTGGCTTCAAGTACGCCGACATCAGTCCGGTTGATCCGCTCACGGGTGATAAAATTGGCGGTGACAAAATGTGGTACACAAATACAGAGTTTATCTTTCCACTTTTGGAAACCCAAGGGCTCCGTGGTGTTGTGTTCTTTGATGCCGGTCAGGTGCTTACTGATGTCGATAATTGGGGCGATACGAATGAAAATATCAAAACATCCGTTGGCCTTGGCATACGATGGCTCTCTCCAATGGGCCCACTCCAAGTTGTCTGGGGATACAACCTTGATCCCACTCCTGACGAAGACACCTCGGTGTGGGATTTCAGCGTCGGCGGCGCCTTCTGATCTGCGCCTGCCAAGCCCGATAAACTGACGAGGTCTAATTATTATTTCAGCCGGTTATACGGGTATATCCTGCATAACCGGCACTTCTGTTGATGATAAACGATACACTTAAAGCCCTTGCGGCAGATGCCGGCAACGTTGTCGTGTCGGGACTGCGTGGGGCGAGCCCGGCATGGCTTGCCGCGGCCGTAGCCAGACACCATACCTGTTGCTGTATAGTCCCGGATGAGCATTTGCTGTCGATTTTCGAGCAGGACCTGCATCTTTTCACCGAGAAACAGGTGCTCCTGTATCCCGGCCATGAGATACCTCCCTACACCCCTCTGTCACCCGACCAGTTGACCACGGCAAGAAGACTTGCCACCCTCTATCGCCTCAAAGAGAGCGAAGGCGCGGTTATGGTCACGTCCATCGAGGCACTCCTACGGCGCATCATGCCTGTGGATCTGCTCACCAGTGTCGCCGAATACCTGATGGCCGGTGAGGATTGCGATCAAGACGACCTCTTACAAAAACTCATCTACATGGGGTATGATAAAGTCGCCCTCGTCCAGTCAGTCGGTGATTTTTCGGTGCGGGGCGGCATTATCGATATCTATCCCCCGCCGTTTGCCATAGACCGACATACCCTGCATGAAGGCCCCATCCGGCTGGATTTTTTCGGCGACACCATCGAA
Organism: uncultured delta proteobacterium; assembly: GCA_963709745.1. GTDB lineage: Bacteria > Desulfobacterota > Desulfobulbia > Desulfobulbales > Desulfocapsaceae > Desulforhopalus_A. Next base: position 22,563 of record CAVPXN010000010.1, on the reverse strand, counting down.
TCGCTGCGTTCTTTCGATCCCTTCACCCAGCGCTCAACCGACGACATCAGCGAGGCGACCCTCTTGCCGGTAACAGATCTGCTCTTTGACCACGGCGCAGCCGAGGTCCGAGCGAAACTGGCCGGGCTCTTTAACGAATATGGCGAAAAATTGCCATGGAACAGCGAGGAAACGGCCAACCTGATGGAGCAGGTGGGCAGCGGGCGGCGCTTTGCCGGGATGGAATTTTTTCTGCCGCTTTTTTTTGCCGGCCATACCCCACCCAGCTCGACAGTGCTTGATTTTTTGCCCAAAGACGCGGTGGTCCTCTTCATTGATCCGGAAAGCATCGGTCAAAGCATGGATCTCTCCCTTGAGCGGATCATGCACAACTACCAGGCGGCTCTCGATCAGGCAACGCCTGCTTTACCCCCGGAAATGCTGTTTCTCGGCAAAACAGACATCACTGACCAACTCGGGGCTTTTTCGCAATTACGGTTGACCGATTTCCCGACCCCGGCAGATAAAATCCTTACGGTTTCCTCAGCCAACCACCAGCTCTTAAAACAAGATATCTCGCTGAAACGCGCCAAGACCGGAATTCTAGCCCCTTTGTCCGAGCAGATTTATCAGTGGCAGAAGACAGGAGACAAAGTCATTATCTGCTGCCGCTCTTCCCGGCATACCCGAAACCTCTCGGAGCTTCTTACCAGGCATCACCATCAAATCGAAATATTGCCATCCCCTCTTGAGCTGGATAAGTTTAATGAAAAATCCACCGACCAGGTGCTGTATCTCTGCGATCATCCCCTGTCACAGGGCTTTTCACTGGCCGAAGACAAGCTGCATATTCTCTCTGAGAGTGAGCTGTTCGGGGAGATGCGCCTCGGCGGAAAGACCAAAAAAAAAGCGGCCGGGGAGCCGCTGCTTTTCACCGAACTGCACGATGGCGACATTATCGTCCATCGTGATCATGGGCTGGGCGTCTATCGCGGTCTCTGCACCATCACTCTGCAGGCGATTATTAACGATTTCATGCTGATTGAGTATCGCGACGGCGACAAGCTCTATCTGCCGGTAGACCGACTGAACCTGATTACCAGATACCAGGGTCTCTCCGACAAGGCCCCCAGATTAGACAAGCTCGGTACCCAGAACTGGAAGACTACCAAGGCCAAAGTCAAGGAAGAGGTATGGAAAGTCGCCCAGGAGCTGCTGAATATCTATGCCACAAGAGAGATCCGCGAAGGACGGCAATTTTCTCCCCCCGGCGCACTTTTCCATGACCTGGAAGAATCCTTTGACTTTGACGAGACGCCGGGCCAGGAAAAATCGATCAATGATGTCATCGACGATCTAACCAGCGATCGCCCCATGGACCGGCTGATCTGCGGCGATGTCGGCTACGGCAAGACCGAAGTTGCCGTCCGGGCCGCCTTCAAGGTGGTTGAAGACGGCTACCAGGTGGCGATTTTAGTCCCGACGACCGTCCTCGCCGAACAACATGCCAAGACCTTCGCCGAGCGTCTGCATGGTTTTCCGGTGCAGATCGCCTGCCTGAACCGTTTTCGCACCCCGGCCCAACAGCGGGCGATCATAAAGGAGTTAAAAAACGGCGGTGTGGATATCGTCATCGGCACCCACCGACTGCTCTCCAAAGACGTCGTCTTCAAGAATCTGGGCCTTTTGGTTATCGACGAAGAGCATCGTTTCGGAGTTGCCCATAAGGAAAAATTGAAAAAAATGCGGGCCGAAGTGGACATTTTAACCCTGACCGCCACACCAATTCCACGCACTCTGCAGATGTCACTGTTGTCCATTCGCGATCTGTCGGTCATCTCCACCCCACCGGAACACCGGCAACCGGTCAAGACCTTCGTCGCCCGCTATGACGATCTGGTGATTAAAGAGGCAATCACCAAGGAACTGCGGCGCGGCGGGCAGGTCTTTTTCGTCCATAACCGGGTACAGTCCATTCATAAAATGGCCGCACTTATCCAGAAACTGGTGCCCGAGGCGAAGATTGCCGTGGCACATGGCCAGATGGCCGGCAAAGAGCTGGAAGAGATCATGGTCTCTTTTGTCACCAAGAAGATAAATGTGCTGGTCAGCACCACGATCATTGAATCAGGTCTTGACATCCCGTCAGCCAATACCATTATCATCAACCGCGCCGATATGCTGGGTTTGGCCGAAATTTATCAATTACGAGGCCGAGTCGGACGCTCAAGTACCCAGTCCTTTGCCTATCTGCTCGTCCCCTCGCTGGACAGCCTGAGCAAGGATTCCCGCGATAGGCTTCGCGCCCTGATGGACTGCAACGAGCTGGGCGGCGGCTTTAAACTGGCGATGAGTGATCTGCAGATTCGCGGCGGCGGCAATATCCTCGGTGTCTCGCAGAGCGGCAATATCACCGCCATCGGCTACGACCTCTACCTCGATCTATTGCAAAAGACCGTGGCCGACCTGAAAGCCCAGGCGGCAAATGGCGAGCCGGGCACGAGCAACGACGATTTTGATCCGGAAATAAACCTGCAGCTTTCCGCCTATATCCCGGAACGTTATATTCCTGATATCAGCCAGCGCTATATTACCTATCGCCGAATGGCCGCCCTGGCCGTGTCGCCGCCCTCCATGCAGTTGGACCTGGAAGATGAACTGGTCGATCGTTATGGACCGCTGCCGGTTGAAACCAGCACCCTGCTAAAGATAATCAGCTTTAAAAAAGACCTCGCGGACTTACGCATCAGTAAACTGGAACAGGGCCGAGACAGCCTGGTATTCACCTTCGCCGACGATACGCCCCTTACCGCAGAAATGCTGCTCAGCTTTCTGAGCCCGCCAAAAGGCAAGAAAAAGGAATTTGGCGCAAAATTAACGCCGGACAGCCGATTAATCCTCAACGGCCGTCTGTCATCGACTGAGCATCTCTTTGCCACGCTCAGCGCAACCTTGACCGAACTGAGCGCTTTAATCCATGCAAAAAATTAAAAATGCACCACAGATTTTGCCTGATTTTTCCTGGGAATCCATCGACACAGTCTTTCTCGATATGGACGGCACCCTCCTGGATAAATATTATGACGATTATTTCTGGGGGGAACACGTGCCCTTAGCCTACGCCGGCAAAAACCAACTGGACATTGTCGCAGCCAAAGATCTGCTGTACAACACCTATAAAAGTGTCGAAAACACCCTGCAGTGGACCAACCTCGATTACTGGTCGGAGCGCCTGGGACTCGATATCGTGGCACTTAAACGAGAGATCAGCCACCTGATCGACGCTCATCCCTATATCACCGAATATTTTGCCTATATGCAGGAAATCGGCAAGACCCTCTACCTGATCACCAATGCCCATCCGAAGTCGCTGGAGGTCAAGATGGAGCAGGTGCAGCTGCACGGCTGGTTCGAAAGAGTCATCTGCTCGACGGAGATCGGCGCGGCCAAGGAACAGCCGGAATTCTGGCCGAAGCTGCAGCGCCTGCTTGGCTATGATAAAAAGCGGACGCTCTTTGCCGACGACACCGAAAAGGTATTGAACAGTGCGTCCACCTTCGGTATTCACCATCTGATCCATATCGCCAAACCCAGCTCCCGGCTGCCGGTGCGATTTTCTCCCCGTTATCAATCGATTGTAAATTTTCAGGAACTGATATTTTAGCCGAACGATTCCGGACGACTACGCAAATTGAAATTGCATCGGGGCGTCAAAATGAGTACTTTGCTATCATTCAGGCCCACAGCCAAGCCGATCAATATGCATGAAGGAGAATGAGAAAATGAAAAATTTCCTGGTGGTTGTACTGCTGGTAACTGCTTTTGGTCTAACTTCCTGTGCCAATCCTTCCAAGGGGCAGCGGGGGGCAGGTATCGGCGGAGCCAGTGGCGCTCTCATCGGTCAGGCTATCGGTCGCAATACCGAAGCGACGCTCATCGGCGCGGCAATCGGTACGGTGCTTGGCTATATCGTCGGCAATGAAATGGACAAATATGACCGGCAGCAGCTGAACCAGGCTTATGAATATGGCCCGTCCGGACAGCCAACCACCTGGCAGAACCCTGATAACTACAACAGCTACCAGGTCATCCCGCAACCGGCCTACACGCCGCCGCAAAGCCCGCAGACGCCCTGCCGCCGTGCGGAAATCCAGGCGGTCATTAACGGCAAAACGGAGCGGACCTATACTACCGCCTGCCGCAACAGCGCCGGTCAGTGGGAATTGCAGAACTAACCCAACTCTCCTCCAGCGCGGGTTTCTTTTTTCCTGTCATCTCAGACTCCCAAATGGGCTCTGAAAAAATTTGCCGCCCATTATGCCGTCATCAACCAGCAGCAATATTACCAGTATTCCGTCTCTTGCCCTGCTGCTCGCGGTTTTCCTCTGGGCCAGTTCTTTTATCGCCCTGAAAATCGCCTTCATCGCCTACAATCCTATGGTGGTGATTTTTGGGCGTATGCTGATTGCCACCATCTGTTTTCTGATCATCAGCCGCCGGCTTACCCAATCACTGCATTACTGCCGGGGTGACTATAAACTGATCATAGCCATGGCCGTGTGCGAACCGTGCCTCTATTTTATTTTTGAGGCAAAAGCGGTACAGAATACCACCGCGTCCCAGGCGGGGATGATTACCGCGCTCGGACCAATCCTGGTCATGGCCGGTGCCGCCCTGTTTTTAAAAGAGAAGATCAAGGCTGGATCATGGCTGGGTTCAATTATTGCCATTATCGGCGTCTGCTGGCTTTCTCTGGCCGGAAGCCCGAGCAAGGATGCTCCCGATCCTTTGCTCGGCAATTTTTTAGAATTTCTGGCCATGATCTGCGCTGCCGGCTATACCCTCATCGCCAAATCCTTGATCGCACGGTACTCTCCTTTTTTCCTCACTGCCATGCAGGCGTTTATTGGCTGTTTATTTTATTTTCCGCTGCTTTTTCTTCCGACCACAGTCCTCCCCGACCAGCTCCATCAGGGGCCCGCCATGGCCATTGTCTATCTTGGCGCAGTTGTCACTCTTGGCGCGTACGGTCTGTTTAATTATGGGATGAAGTACCTTCCGGCCAATCAGGCCGTTTCCTATGTCAATTTAATTCCTATTTTTGCCGTACTGCTTGGCTGGCTGATCCTCGGCGATACCTTCAACGGCCTGCAGCTCTGTGCCGGAGTCCTTATCATCGGCGGCGTCTACCTGACCCAGGGAGGATCTTGGCATATTGAATTTTTCAAAAGGAGGAACCAATGAGAAAATTATCCCTTTTCGCCTGTTTTTTGCTTTTTGCCGGATGCAGCGCCAACTATCCGCTGACCACCACCCTGCACCTTCGCGGTGACAGCCAGCCGAGCAGAATCTATGACCATACCATAACCGCCGTGCTGACCGGCCATGATGCACGTAAAGGCAGCGAGATCATCGCCTATCATCAGCCGGAGATCCTGCTACCCAACGAGACCGAACCACATGTCCTGATCACCGGTCAACTGGCGCGGGGATTTTTACAACAGGGGCTGGTATTTGAAAATAACGCCCTAATCCATATCCAGCTCAATCTCGAACACCTGCTGGCCGATGTCAGCCGCCCCAAAATACTGTACGACACCACTGCTAAAAGTTATATCACCATCATTGTGACCAACCGGGGGACCACGCTTACCAAGATCTATAAGCGCGAAGCGAATCGTGGATCCGCAACCCGGCCATCCGTTGCCGATCTGGAACAGATGCTCAGTGAGCAGGTAAGTGATATTATCGGCCAGATTTTGCAGGACGGAGAAATTCGCGATGCCATCCGCAGGCATTGATGAATTTCACGTAAAGGTCAACACTTATAAGAAATGTGGATACTTTTGCACAATCCACTTTCAGCATTTTACACTTGAGATGAGTCAAGCAAAGATGTGCCCCTTTTATTTTTCTTTTTTTTGCAAAAAATGACCCAGCCTTCTGGAAGCCTCCTTTATTATTTTCCAATTGCCACTATTCTCTAATGACTTTGTGCTTTATAACTTTGGCAATCGCCTAACAAAGTCTCCGAAAATATAACTTCTGATTGGGTATTGAAAACCCGGATCAACTCGAACGCGATTCCGCATTTGGTGGATTATTTGAGAATATGGTGATTGCTGAAGTCTTAATTTATGACGGTGAATTGGAGATAGAAAAGGAGGGAATATGAACATCGGCTTTATTGGTATGGGCATTATGGGTAGCCGTATGGCCATGAATCTTTTGACTGCGGGAAATAATCTTACCATCAACAACCGTACTCAGGAAAAGGCGCAGGCACTGCTGCACAAGGGTGCCAAATGGGCCGATACTCCAGCCGAGCTGGCAACCTCCGTGCACGTTCTTTTTACCATGCTCTCCACTCCCGAGGCTGTCCAAGCAGTGGCCACCGGCCAAGACGGCTTTCTTCAGTCCATGAGGGAAGACACTCTCTGGGTGAACTGCTCGACGGTTGATCCGGCTTTCGCCCGACGGATGGCCGATCTGGCGGAAGCACAAAGCATTGCTTACCTTGATGCTCCAGTGGCCGGTACCAAGGGGCCGGCTGAAAGCGGCGACCTTGTCTTTCTGGTGGGCGGGAGCAGCACTAACGTTGATAGATGCCAGTCCTATTTTGACTGCATGGGCAAGAAAACTGTGTATCTAGGTGAAGTCGGCATGGGATCTTCCATGAAAATGCTCTTCAATCTGATGCTGGGCTTTACAATGGAGGCGTACAGCGAGACGCTTATACTGGGTGAAGCGTTTGGTTTCAGCAAAGAAGATATTGGGAAGGTGCTTCTCGATGCCCCGGTGACCGCTCCGTTTGTCAAAATGAAGCATCCGCTCATCGCCGAGAACAACTTTGCAGAACACTTCCCTCTCTGTTGGATGCGCAAGGACCTCCATCTCGCCGCCGACGCCGCCTACAGCAACGGAATTGCCCTTCCCGCATTGAATTTGATTAAGGAGATCTATGGCCTTGCCGAAAAGCAAGGCCTTGGCCGGAAAGATTTTGCCGCTGTATACCAGTTTCTGGCAAGGACAGACACAGATGCCTAGTGAATTGTATCTATCGGCAAACTCTGTTAAGACCATTATTGACCTCATTCCCTGTCAATGCTTATGAATCTCATAAATAAACCCTCAGAAGGAGAATAAATGAGCAGCACAGGTGTTGTCTTAAAGGTCCGTCACTATGAAGGCTGTTTTCAATTTTATTCAGGGTAAAGGGGAGTTGGCCAAAGCCAAATCGGCTGTCGGCGAGGCAGAAGCCATCAGCGGTTTTTGATGATATCGACTAAAAAATCACTGACTTTTTCCATACCTCCTGCCTCACTTTCAATAATCGCCAGGGGTATTTCCACCCTCGCCGCACTTTTATGGCCACCGGCAGAACCCATCTTACCGAACAGGCGGCCGGCCACCTTGCCTGCATCGCAGCGAAAACCTGCATAGCGGATTATCATTACCAATTTTTTGCCATAAAACCCTGAAACAATGCACCAGAAGGCTTCCGCCATCTTTAAAAAGAAATCAGCAAGGATCACCAAGGCATCGGTATTATTGACGACACCCATATGAATATAGGCGGTATCGCCGAAAAATTGCAGCCTGGCGAAGGCTTCACGAAAATCCTCGAGATTCTTCTTATTGATCTCTGAAGACTGGATTCTTTTGATAATATTGAGATTGACATAAGGATAGAGATATCGAAAAGCCTCAATATCGGCGACCGTTGATTTCCTGGTGAAATTATTGGTATCGGACTTGATCCCGTAAAACAGCGCCGTCGCCAATTGTCTCGCCGGCTCAATGGTTGCCTCCCGCAGATATTCCGTCATGATAGAGGAAACCGCTCCATACTCTTCGCGTATATCCATGTAGGGAACAGTAAGTTCAGGGTTTAACGGATGATGATCGATGATTATGGTGAATTCAATATTACCATAGGATTTATGGTGATGAGGCTGGGCATCGACGAGGGCCCATTTGGTCACATCTTTGGTATCTACCTGGTTGATATAAGGAACCGTGATTTTCAAATCTCTGAGCATAGCAAGATTATCGGAACGCCTGATGGCGTTGACGCGGTAGATGACGGTCTCCTGCACCTTTCTCCACAGCAGTCTCTTAAGAGTCATTGCACTGGCTATGGCATCCGGATCGGCAACTATGGGAATACCTACGATATCATCTGTTGATACGGTTTCCAGAAGACGTTCATAGCGATCTGTATTGGCTTGGGATGAAGGTGATTTATTCATAACGAATTCTTTCGTCGCAGAGAGAAACATGCCTGTTCGGACAGGAATGTTTTACTTAACAACTTGCAAGATAAGTGCCATCATCCAGCTCATCACCTGGGGCGATGCGGGTGCACAGCCCGATGGAGTTTGATCTTTTGCGTGTATCAGTTTTCCCTATCGTTTTTGTTCGGTGACTGCATAGAAACGAATTCCCGGCAAAAATATTCCCAGCAGTGCGGGAATCATGCTTAAGACGACAATGACTGCCCACCCTGCATATCCAGGCGGAATTATATCCAGGAGATGTGCCAGCGGTCTCCAGTAGACGGCACCAAGCAACAGCAGCAAACACAATCCCCAGGCGCCCCACATCCATCTGTTGCCGATTACATCATTGGAAAATATCGTCATATTGCGGTCCCGGAGATTGACAACAAACCATAATTTGGCCAGCGCAAGGGACAAAAAGGAAATGGTTACCGATCGTTGCACCGTGAAGTCCAGGTAATACAGAGCGATCAACAAGGCGCCCAGGACATTGGCACCGATAATCACACTCCAGCCGCCAATCGCCAGCCAGTGATGGCCGGTGAGAACCGATTCTTCAGCGCGGCGGGGCGGTAGCTTCATCACGTCGGCAGATCCTCGACCCACCCCGAGCGCCAGGGCGGGAAAGACATCGGTCAGCACATTCAGATAAAGGATCTGCATGGGGTTCAAAGGGATCGGCAGGCCGGCTACGGAGGCCAGCGTTACCGCCAGAACCTCAGCGATATTGGTGCACAGCATGAAGATAACCGATTTGCGGATATTGGCAAAAATTATCCGGCCTTCCCGGACAGCGGCGACTATAGTGGAAAAATTATCGTCCCGCAGCACCATATCCGCCACCTGTTTTGCCGCGTCTGTCCCACGACGCCCCATGGCAATACCGATATCTGCCTGTTTTAATGCCGGCGTATCGTTGACCCCATCCCCGGTCATGGCGACTATCTGTCCGTCTTCCTGCGCCAGGGCGACCAGATTGAATTTTTGTTCCGGAGTTACTCGGGCAAAAATACTGATGTCCTCCATTTGCTCTCTTTCCCGTGCCGATAACGTATCCGGCTCGCTCAGGTTTTCGCCGAGAATGGTTTTCGGATCCGAGTCGAGGCCAACCCTCTCGCCAATGGCGCTGCCGGTATCGGCACGATCTCCGGTAACCATTACCACTCTGATTCCCGCTGACTGGCATTGTTCTATCGCCTGGCGAACATCGGAGCGGGGAGGATCTTCCATGGCGATCAACCCGATAAAACATAAATTTTCATACGGATCCCTGCGTATATCGTCGACTTCTTTATCGGCAAACATTAATAGCCGCAATCCACGGGCAGCAAATCCCTTTGCTTTCTCATGCCATTCTTTTCGTTGCGCGTCAGACAGTAGCTCCGCACCCGCATCGGTTAAAATGTACCGGCATGCCTGCAGCACCGGCTGGGGGGCGCCTTTAACCGCAACATAATACTCTGCGCCACCTGCCATCTTGGCCGCCGGTCGATGAAAGGTTGCCATCATCATTGTCTTTGAATCAAAGGGTTCTTCCCGTTCCTCCACCATTTTTTCCAGCAGTTTGTCACGGCGTAAGCCCCTTCCAGCGGCAGCTTCGAGAAGCGCAACCTCGGTAGGATCTCCGGTATACCCCTTTCCCTCCTCCTGGGGTTCGGCATTGGAACAAAGGATGCCAATCTTCAGCAACCGCTCGACAGAAGATTCCACCCCGCAGTTTTCGGAAGGTTGATCCGGGTTGCCGTTCAGGCGGCAGGATGCCAGGGGAGTAACCAGTTCTCTGACCGCCATCTTGTTTTCAGTGAGCGTTCCCGTCTTGTCGGTAAATATTATCGAAGTGGCGCCAAGGGTCTCCACCGCGGTCAGCCGGTTGACCAAGGCATTGTGATGAGCCATCAGCCACATGCCGCGAGCCAGGGCGATAGTGGCGACTATGGGTAGCCCTTCAGGAATAGCGGCAATTCCGAGCGCGATTGATGTCTCGATCATCACCACTGCCTCCCGGCCAACAGCCAGTCCGGCCGCACCGACAACAGCTGCAATTGCAAGGGTAATCCAGGCCAGACGTCGACCCAGTGTATCGAGCCTCTGCTGGAGCGGCGGAGCCTTCTTCTTGGCATCTGCAGTCAGTTGTGCAATGCGGCCGAGCTCAGTTGCCAGACCTGTAGCGGTGACGACTCCTTCCAACTTCCCTTCTTCTATAGTCGTTCCCTTATAAAACATGCACGATCGGGCGTGCAAGGGCGCTTCGGCAGCCACTGGCTCCGCGGTCTTGTCGACCGGCATTGATTCACCGGTCAGGGCTGCTTCATTGACCCGAACGTTCGAGGAACTTAGCATGCGCAGATCGGCAGGGACTAAATCCTCAGTGGCGAGCAGGACAATATCCCCCGGCACGATTTCGCGTATGGCTATTTTCTGTTCTTTTCCCTGGCGACGAACCAAAGTGCATTGCTCCCGGAGTTGCCGCAACGCCAGCATCGACCGGGCCGCTTTATATTCGGTAAAAAAACCAATAGCGGTGTTAACCATCGTTACCGCCAGCAAAGCCAGCCCTTCAGGCCAGCGGGCGGTAGCCAGAGCAAACGCGGCGGCCGCCAGCAGAATCAGAATAACGATGCTCCTGAATTGATTGAACATGATGAGCCAGGGATTCGGTCTGGTCTCCTCCTGCAGTTCATTTCGACCATACTGCTCTCGTCTTCTGCGTACTTGCTGCCCAGTGAGACCTTTTTGTTGATCTACTTCCAGCTGAGCCAATACCTCCGCAGCAGACATGGCGAAAAAAAAATCACCCATGACCTGACGATCATTCCCCTGGCTGTTCAAGTTCTCTTTCCCCTGTTACGCTTTAAAGGCGGATATCTGACGGACAGGCATATAAAGCGATACTGCAGGCCATTCGACCTTGTAAACGTGAATCTATTGCGTGTTTCTCTTATTATTTCAAATTGATATCTTCCCATTGACTTAATAATTACGACCATGCTGCACCGACTTGATAGCAAATCGCGACAGTTGCCGGGCCAGCGGGAAAATAATCTTTTCCCCGGAAATTCACTTAGCTGAGTATCTGGTGTAATCCATGAAAAAAGCGTGCCAACCAGCCAATTTCCGGGGCAGCGTGTCAAGAGAACGCCTACGGCAGGCTCATCAGGGGCAATAGTGGTGTCATCAGTTAGCTGTCCACAGAAACAGGATTTGTCCATTCAAACAGGACAAACGAATTGCTCCATCGGCACTCGTCTGCGGGTCTGATCGGGGAAATGTGCTTAAAGGGACCGATCCATCGATGGCATATAACTTGCTGGTGTTCTTTTTGTCTGCCTTATGGATCAGGTTATGATCCTTACCAGCCCAAGTTTCTGGGTGTTATCAATCCGAGCATCCAGGAGACATATCGCCATTGCATACTAATTGAGCCGTTACCCCAGCCATACCGCCTGAAATCGCGGAATATTAAATGTACCGGAAGGAGGAGCACGACATGAAAAACCCGCACAAAAAGTCGCCAGTGAGTCTGGACTGTTCCCGCCGTGGATTCATCCAGTTCATCGGTATAGGCGCAGGCATGGTTGGCGCGTCCATACTTTCGCCGCCTTCCAGCGGTCCGGTACTGGCCAATAGCGGCAATAAGCTTATCCCTGCATCGGCTATGGCGCGGGTGCAGCTGAAGATAAACGACAACGATTATACCGTACTGGTCCAACCTCGCTGGTCCCTGCTCTATGTGCTGCGCGAGGTTATTGGCCTGTCCGGCACCAAGATCGGCTGTGATCGTGGGGAGTGTGGAGCCTGCACTGTCCTGATTGAAGGTACTCCCCGCTATTCCTGTATGACTCTCGCCGTCGAAGCGGAAAATATGTCCATTACCACCGTCGAGGGTTTACTCCACGGCGAAGAGCTCGGAGCCGTCCAGCAGGCATTTGTCGACAATGACGCCTTTCAATGCGGCTACTGCACCCCCGGACAGGTTATGGCCGTTGAGGGTCTTCTGCGCAAGATCGAAAATCCGTCCGCTGATGAAATCAGGCGCGGCTGCTCCGGCAATATCTGCCGCTGCGGCGCATATCGCAACATCTTTGCCGCGGCAGATCAGGCTGCACAACAGAAAAAAGGCTAGAGGAGACCTCCCATGGCGACGAATAAGGAAATCTACTTCACCGAGGGACTGCCTGTGCCGGAAACTCCTCCTGCGAACAGCTCTCCACATGTCTGGACGACGACCGATATCGTCGGAAAACCCCTGCCGCGCATCGATGCCTATGAAAGGGTGAGCGGTTCAGCAATCTATTCATCAGATATTCATCTGCCCAATATGCTCTACGCAGCAATCCTCCGCTGTCCCCATCCTCATGCCCGGATAATAGAAATCGACAGCCGGGCAGCGGAACAATTGCCCGGCGTCAAGGGAGTGATCAGCGGCGATTCAAAAGAGGTGCAGGGAGTCACCTGGAAGTATCAGCAAGAGGAGGTTGCTCTCTTTGCGCCGCACTGCCTGTTCGAAGGCGAGGTGGTGGCAGCCGCGGTGGCGGACTCCTGGTATCAGGCCATGGATGCGATCAGGGCGATCGAAGTTGAGTATGAGGTCTTGCCTTTTGTGGTGAATTACGAGAAAGCGACCGAGGCGCAATCAGCCGAGCTGCGGCCGGAGGGGAATATCTTAAGCGAAGACACCTATCAGCGCGGTAAAATAGATAAGGGATTCTCCGCGGCCGACGTGGTGCTGGAGGAAACGTACCGCAGCGCCTGCCAGCTGCAGATTCCTCTTGAGCTCCATGGCTGTGTAGCCAATTGGGACCGGGATCGGCTGACCATCTGGGAATCGAGCCAGGGGGTGTTTGCAGTCCAGTCCCGAATAGCCGATTCACTCAAAATGCCGCTGTCAAAGGTACGAGCGGTCGGGCATTACGTGGGAGGCGGCTTTGGCGCCAAGCTCTGGCCCGGCAAGTATACCGTCATCTGCGCCCTGCTTGCCAGAAAAGCGGCGCGACCGGTCAAGTTGCTGCTGACCAGGGAAGAAACCATGCTCTGCGTGGGCAACCGGCCGCCGAACACCATGCACCTCAAGGCCGGGATAAAAAAAGACGGCACCCTCACCGCCCTCCAGTTTGACTGCAGAGGTCCGAGCGGCGCATATCCTGCCGGAGGAGCGCAGCTGGTGGATTGGCTGGTGCGCGACCTGTACCTGTGCGACAACGTCGATACCAAGGCCACCGATCTGCTGATCAATGCCGGCCCGGCCCGGCCGTTTCGGGCGCCGGGACATCCCCAGGGGGCCTGGGCCCTGGAACAGATGATCGATGCCCTGGCCCAGGCAATCGATATGGACCCGATTCAGCTCCGTCTGAACAACATCCCTGACAAAAGCCAGGCCAGAGAAGGCAATCCTCCCTATACCAGCACCGGGCTTCGCCGCTGTCTGGAGGAAGGAGCCAAGGCTTTTTCCTGGCAGGAATCACTGGCCCAAGCCCGCACCTTCAACGAACAGCACAGCCATCTCAAAAGGGGGGTCGGGGTTGCGGCCTGCCTGTGGATAGTCGGCGACGGCGGTCCTCCTTCGACCGTCATCCTCAAGCTGTATCGGGACGGGTCCGTCAACCTGAATATGGGAGCCAGCGACATCGGCACCGGCACCAAGACAGTTATGGCCCAGGTGGCGGCAGAAGAGCTGGGAGTCAACCTTGACGTCATTCAGATCGAACATGCCGACACTGCCACCACCCAGTTTGCCACTCCCAGCGGGGGCAGCAAGACCGTCCCCACCGAGGCGCCGACGGTACGCAACGCCGCCATTGCCCTCAAACAGGAACTACTCTCCATGGCAGCTGAGGATCTTGGCGTTGACCTCAGCGAGCTGAGCTATGTTGGCGATGAAATTATCTCCACCAAAGATGCCGGCAAAAAGTTGAAGATCACCGAAGTGAGCACGCTGAAGAAACGCGGTGAAGTCATCGGGATCGGGTATCGCGGGCCCAATATCAAGGGCAAGGTGACCAACCCCTTTGCCGCCCACTTTTGTGAAATTGAGATCGATACCCTGAGCGGAGAACTGCGCATCCTCCGTTTTCTCGGAGTCCACGACAGCGGCAGGGTCATGAACCGGATGACCTTTGACAATCAGGTCTATGGCGGCATCGTAATGGGCGTAGGCTTCGGAGTGACCGAATTCCGCCAACTTGACGAGGACCAGACCGGCAAACTCTGCAACAAGAACCTGCATGATTACAAACTGCCGACAGCCCTCGACGTGCCTCTGGAAATGGTTAGCCTGCCGATAGAAATCGACGATCCGGAAAGCAACAATACCGGCGCCAAAGGCCTCGGCGAACCGGTGACTATTCCGACTGCCGCGGCGATTGCCAACGCCCTTTGCATGGCAACCGGGGTTCGATTCACCAGAGCGCCGCTCCAGCCAAGAGAAATCATCAATATACTACGTGCAACCAAAAAGGGGTGAACCATGTTACCTGAATTTTCCTATGTCCGTCCGGAGACCATTGATCAGGCAGTCGCCCATTTGAAGGCTGGAGATGGCGCAGTACATGCCGGTGGTAGCGACCTGCTCAGCTGCCTTCGCGACAGAACCATCAGCAGCCGCAAAATCGTCAGCATCAGCGCCCTGAAAGACATGGCTGTGATCAGGGAAAACGAGGGTGGCGGGGTTATGATCGGCGCCTTAACCACCATCACAACGCTGAACGAAAATCCCTTGATTGCAGAGAGATACCCTGGCCTTGCCCAAAGTGCCGGCGAGGTCGCCAGTCCACAACTGCGCAACCAGGGCACCGTGGGCGGCAACCTCTGCCAGAAACCTCGCTGCTGGTACTATCGGGGCGAATTTCACTGCCTTCGCAAAGGCGGCGAGCGCTGCTTCGCCATGGCCGGCGAGAATCAGTTTCATGCTATTTTCGGGCATGATTTCATCTGCGCCATTACCCACCCTTCCGATACGGCTCCGATGCTGGTCGCCCTTGACGCCACTGTCCATATCATCGGTCCCAATGGCAAAAGAAGTATTGCTGTCGAAAAACTGCACATGCCACCGGCCGAAAACGTCCAGGCGGAAACCGTCCTGACACCGGGGGAAATTATAACTCATATCACTATCCCTCCCCCGCCGCCAGGCCTGTATACCGCCTACCGAAAGGTCCGGGCGAGACGGGCCTGGGATTTTGCCCTTGCTGGAGTCGCTCTTGCCTTGGTTAAAGACGGGGCCAGGATAACAAAGGCAGGGGTTGTGCTCTCCGGGGCGGCACCCGTGCCCTGGCGCTGTACCAAAACCGAACAGCTGCTGACCGGCGCAACCCTGTCGGAGCCGACAATCGAAAAGTCAGTGCGGGCGGCGATAGAAGATGCGCAGCCACTGAGTAAAAACGACTATAAAGTGGATCTCTTTCACGGGGTGCTGACGGAAGAACTCAACAAGGCTGGAGGGACCTGGCAACCATGAGATGAGCTGAAACCCCCGAAAACGACGCGGAGCTACCTCATCCCCTGGCAGCGGGTCAGCCTCGCCCATTGGCTGAAACCCATGTTCAGGGAGCGGACTACCGGCATGCCTTGCGGGGGAAAACGGTTGAATCTCCCTGCTTCTCTCATATTTCCAGTAATGGGGAAGGCTGTAATATTGGTGGACGGCCTCCTCATATTCCCGATCTATCGGCCTCGACTGATCATATTCAGGGCCGCCTTTTATCTGTTCACTGGACAGCTTCACCACCACCGCCTTTCTCCCCCAGTCCAAGAGATCGTTGAAAAGAAAATCACTGTATCTGCCAATAGCGCCATCCTCGCCAGCTCATAATCCTGGATATCTCTCACCCTCATTAGTCGACGTTTCCTTATGACCTCCTGTGTTATGCCCTCCCCCATCACCGACCTTCAGTATCTTCATTGAGACGGATACCTTTGTGCCGATCGAAGATATGCAGCCGGTCTGCATCGGGCTTGAGGGCGATCACCTCCCCCTGATTCAGATGCTGCTCCGGATTAAATCGAGCCACTCCCTTAAAAATGCCGCCCTGGCCGATCTGCTGCTTCATCTGCGGCGCAGGGGGGAACAAGTAATCGTCGCTGTCTTCCTTCAACTGGATATGAACATAGGCATCGGCACCCAGCCATTCGACCATATTGATCGACCCACGCAGCAGTGGTTCGTCGCCGCCGCCTGCCGCCGGCAACAGATGCTCGGGCCGCAAACCGACCACTACCCTGCCGTCCGCCGGACGATCCTTGATCGCAGGCAGTTCCAATCCCTGCTGCATCCCCGGCAAATGGAGTCTGTCCTCCTTCAGACGCCCGGGGAAAAAATTCATGGCCGGAGAGCCCAGGAATCCAGCGACGAAGAGATTAGCTGGTGCATTGTATAGCTCACGGGGAGTACCGACCTGCTGCAACTGTCCCTTATGCAGCACTGCCAGCCGATGGCCGAGTGATATCGCCTCGGTCTGATCATGGGTGACATAGACCATGGTGGTATGCAGTTTCTGCTGCAATTGGGCAATTTCGTTGCGCATCTGGCTTCTCAACTTGGCATCGAGATTGGATAGCGGTTCGTCCAGCAGAAAGACATCCGGTTCGCGAACCATGGCCCTGCCCATGGCCACTCTTTGTCGCTGACCGCCGGAAAGACTGCGTGGCATGCGGTCCAGCAATGCTTCCAGCTCCAGCGCCTCTGCAGCGAGCGCCACCCTGCGCTTGATTTCCTGTTCGTTCATCTTTGCCAGTTTGAGGGGAAACGCCAGGTTCTGATGTACACTCAGGTGGGGATAAATGGCGTAACTCTGGAAAACCATGGCCATGTTCCTCTGCCGGGGATCAAGATCGTTTACCAGCCGACCGTCAATCCGCACCTCACCCGTACTGACCGACTCCAGACCGACTATCATATTGAGCAGAGTCGATTTGCCGCAGCCGGAGGGACCCAGCAGGATAAAAAACTCCCCATTGGCTATGGTGAGGGAGATATCTCTCACCGCCTCCGTACCATCAGGAAATTGTTTGCCTATCCCACGCAGTACTATTTCTGCCATTATTCGCCTCCCCTTTTCATCCCTTCACCGCCCCCGCCGTCAAACCGGCAATGATGCGACGCTGAAAAATGAGCACCAGAAGAATCAGCGGAATGGTGACAACCACAGCCGCTGCGGCGATGGAACCAGTGGGCTGTTCAAACTGGGAGCTGCCGGTAAAAAAGGCAATGGCTGCCGGAACGGTCCTGGCCTGATTGGTAGAGGTAAGGGAAATGGCAAACAGAAAATCGTTCCAGGCAAAGATAAACACCAGTATTGCCGCGCTGAAGACCCCCGGTGCGGCCAGCGGCACCAGCACCAGCCTGAAAGCCTGAAAGCGCGTGGCGCCGTCGACGCGGGCGGCCTTGTCCAGATCCCAGGGGATTTCACGGAAGAAGGCGGCCAGCGTCCAGATGGACAGGGGAAGGGTCAGGGTAATATAGGGGATGATCAGGCCCGGCCAGGTATCATAGAGACCGAGAAAACGCCAGGTATTGAATAGAGGGCCAACGATTGAAACCGGCGGAAACATGGCAATGGACAGGGCAAATATCATAAAGATCCTGCTGCCGGAAAATTTGAGCCTGACCACAGCATAGGCGGCGAACATGGCGATCACAATGGCAAAAAGAGTTGACAGCAGCGCAATCCCAAGTGAGTTCCAAAGCGCGGCAGGGAACTGGGCGTCGGTAATGAGCGTCCGGTAGTTCGCAAAGCTTATGTGTTGCGGCCAGAACCGGTTGTCGCTGAGATCGGCGGGAACCTTCAGCGATAGAGAGATTATCCAGACAACCGGCGTCAGGGCATACAAGAGAGCCAGGATATTGCCGGTAGCCCAGCAGAGAGAATCAATTACCCGTTCGGCACCTCTCATGACCCCTCCTCGCTGCCGGCAAGGGTGCCGGCAATACCGAATATGCGCAGATACAGGGCGGCAAGCAGCAGTACGCAAAAGAATATCAGCATCGATACCGCGGAACCAAGGCCCAGGTTGAGCCGGGAAATGAGGGCATGATAACCGACCATGGACACTGTTTCGGTCTGCACGGCACCTCTGGTCTGGACAAATACCGTATCAAAAATTCTAAAGGCATCGAGACTGCGAAACAATAAGGCCACTCCTATGGTCGGTCGCATGATAGGCAGTGTTATGAGGGTAAAGCGCTGCCAGGCCGAGGCCCCATCAACCCGGGCTGCCCGCAACAGATCCTCGGGCACCAGAGTAAGACCTGCCAGCAGCAGCAAAGCCATGAACGGCGTGGTTTTCCAGATTTCGGTAAAAATGATTACCAGATAGGCACTCCATCGCTCACTGAACCAGGCAAACGAAAGGCCCGTCAGGTTATTGACAAATCCGGTGGTCGGCAGGAATGCGAATTTCCAGATTAAAGCCGCCACCACCGTGATAATGCCATATGGAACAAGAATAGCCGCCCGGACCAGTCTTCGGCCGATGATTACCCGGTGCATCAAAAGCGCCAGGAGCATTCCCAGCACAAGCTCCATGCCTACCGAACAGATGGTGATCAAGATGGTATTGAATAAGGCCTCCCACCAGATGGGCGAGCTGAGAACCGAGAGGTAATTAACAGCACCAACAAAGGATCGGCTATTTGGAAAGCGGAGATCATAGCGAAAAAGACTGAGCCAGAAGGCATAACAGACAGGATAGGCAGTAACGGCAATCATGGCAATCAATGCTGGCGCACAGAGCAGCCAGCTGAGCTTCTGACGGCTGAGACCTGTCGATTTCATAACAATCCTTCCGATCGCAGAGCCCTTTCGATTGTCCTGCGCAACCGGACACCATCTTTTTCCGGGTCGATAGCGCGCATCGGATGCAGGGTATGGCTGATGGCAAGGGAGATATCATTGTAGAGTGGTGTCTGCGGTCGTTGTACTCCGCTTTGCAGGGTTTCTAAAAGAAGATCGGCAAAGGGGAAAACCCGGCGCACCTGTTCGTCCTGGTAAAGAGCGGTAATGGTTGGCGGGAGCCCCCCTTTTTTTGCCGCCAGACGCTGGTTGTCGGCCGAGACAAGACAGGCGGCAGCAGCAAAGGCGAGGTCCGGATACCGGCTGTATGCACCAATACCGAGATTGATGCCGCCGATGGTCACCCGGCTGGGCCGATCCCGGGAGACGGCAGGCCAGCGGGCCCAGCCCATGTTATCGGCGATGGTCGGTACATTTTTTCTCGCACTGGGCCAGACGTAGGTGTAGTTAACCATGAAACTGGAATCTCCGGCCTCAAAAGCCAGGCGGCATTGGTCTTCACGATTGGTATCCAGAGAGCTGGGAGTTGCCGGCGATCTCGCCAGGCGATGCATCAAAGCCAGCACCTCGTGGGTAGCCTCGGCTTCGAGGACAACGTGCCCCCCATCGAGAATAGCGGTTCCAGCCGAAGCCAGCAGAGAATTGAAAAAAACCGTCAGCCCTTCGTATCTCTCCCCCTGTAGCTGAATAGCAGCTTTCTCGCCAAGAGATTCGGCCACCTGCAGCAACTCATTCCAGGTCCTGGGTGGGGATTCGATTCGATCGGTCCGGTACCAGAGCAGCTGAGTGTTGGTGGTAAAAGGTACGGCCTGGAGTCGATCCGCAAAGGTCGCACCAGCCACAGTACTGGCCAGTCTTCCTCTTGTCACCCTATCCACCAGAGCGCGCGGCCATGGTTGAATCCAGCCGGCGGTGGCGAATTCCGCGGTCCAGATTATATCCATGCCTATGATATCGATATCTGCATCATGGGCGGCCAATCGCCTGACCAGCTGTTCCCGCTGTTGATCAGCGTCGGCCGGCAGCGGGATCAGCTCAATGGTGTATTGACCAGCGGATGTCTGGGAACAGTTGCGGGCCGCATCGGCGAAGGCCCCCGAAGGTTCCTGAAAAACATACCAGTGCAGCACCGGGCTGGGCGCTGATTGTTCCCGGCTGCAACCCGCCATCCCCATGAGGAAAAAAGCCAAAGCGCAGAACAGCAGGCAAGTATGGAACCAGTCTGGGCACAAAATGTATAAACTCCCGGAGATACGCGGGTTCATCCAAAGTTTGTGGAGATAGTGCGGTGCAGTCGGCATACGGTTCTTTTGCTCCTGGTCATGAAGATAATTGAACTATGGACTGACAAGCAGGAAATATGCCGCTTTTTCAATTTAACGCTCACCCATCCACTATTTGCATTCAAGATGGCAGTCAAAGAATATTTCAGCTTCTCCAGCCTTCTGTGCTGCATATATCCCCGGTCCAGGTCCAAGGATGTGAAACCTCCCGGAACTCTGGTTTGTCGCCATTGCATGTCAACACCATGATGCTTAATTGTTAGCAAGGATTGAGTAATTACCGCCCGGAGCTACCTTGACTGCATCGGCGGGTTATGCACTCCAGATAAGGACGTTGAAACAGACACATAAGGGGTTGCCAGTGCCGGTGGTGGCATCCCTGCTGCTTCTCAATAATCCAAAAGGAGGACATGCTATGGGTGAGGACAAGTTAGTACAACAATCTTATACCGCAGTCATCGAGCATTTCATAAAGACGGGACGGGCGCCGCATTTCACCGAACTTGCTGCCGTTCTAGGCGTTCAGCCCGAACAGGGGCGTCAAGCGCAGCACCAGGCGGCGAAAGCCTCTGTGGCCTGCTGGTTTGTCAAGGACACAGATTACGTGCAATCCTGGGCACCGTTTTCCAATGTACCGACACAATATCTGATCAGTATAGAGGGAGAACAAAAATGGTACGGCCAATGAGGGCTGGAAGCGCTGGCCGTGCGCTGGCTTGTTCCTGACAAAGAAGTTCAGATTGAATCTCGCTGCCTGGATTGCGGAGAATCTATCCAGATACGCATGCTCAATGAAGATATCCTCGAAGTAACTCCAGAGACGACCGTCGGACACATCAATATCCCGCTTGCCAAGGCCTTAAGTGGGGAAACTCCTTGGGGAATGGCCTGAAGCCGCATGAACCTCTTCCGGTCGGAAGATCATGTCAGGAACTGGCTTTCATATGACCCTGTTTCTGCCGAATCAATCATTCCGGTTATTGGCTATGCCGAGGCTTTCAGCGGTCCTCTGTTCCGCAAACGACGGGACCCGGATTATCTCAATCGCATTGACGAATATGCCGGGCAATTTCTAAAGACCCTGCAGGAAATGGGTAAGGGAGGGCCATTCTGGATTCCGGCATAGATCGTTCCTCTGAGAAAATCCCAACAAAGAACCAAGGGGTCAGAAAGACTTCGGGGATAGCAGCCGCTTGTTCGAAAGAAAGACCTTGAGGTACGGCCATCACCTGGCCGCTTGGCACTCTCGCTTTTGCCGCGTAACCTCCGCCAGGCAGCAGGGCGCAAACCCTGTCGCCGACCTGCCACCGGGTAACTGTGGAACCGACCGCCTCCACGACACCGGCGATTTCCAACCCTAGTATCGTTGATTCGCCCGGGGGTGGCGGATACTTGCCGCTCTTTTGCAGCAGGTCGGCCCGGTTTATCGCCGTCGCCTCCCCTCTGATCAGAATATCATTGCCACCGACACCAGGTTCTTCCCAATCTCCGATAACAAGACGGCCGGACTCTTTTTCTACCAGAACAGCTTGCATAGTAATTCCTCCCCTCTTTGTCTGCTAACTATAAGCATTGATCAGGAGATGCACTGCTTCGAACAGAAATCTGTTTTTTAGCTTGCTCATTGGGAGTTCCCAGGCTTGCTGCGATTATTTCCTGCAAATCATGGGTGACCTCCCTGCCCTCTGGTGTCGGCCTAAGAAATTCAAGCAAACCGGGAAATAATGGCTAGATTGTAACCAGTAAAATCACGCAGGACACTCGGCACGTTCAGCTCCGCACCTTGAGCTCCAGAGGGTAATTTCACCTGGATGAAATAACAATGAGCATCTTAAACCAACATGCAGGCCTCTATACTGATATGTATCAGTTATCTATGGCACAGGCGTATTTTCTTGACGGTAGAAAGGATGATTCTGCTGCGTTTTATTACTTTTATAGAAAAAATCCCTTCAACGGTGCGTATGTAGTGTTTGCCGGCCTCCATGATCTGCTGCCGATCCTGGCAGGAATGTCTTTTGCGGAAGACGATATCGCATACCTGCGTAAAGTTGATTTTAACCAGGATTTCCTGCATTATCTGCAGGATTTCCAATACCGGGCAGACCTTTATTCAGTGCAGGAAGGGGAGATAGTTTTTCCCAATATGCCTCTAGTCAGTGTGCGTGGCAACATCGTCGAGACCCAGCTGACGGAAACCCTGTTGCTCAACATACTGAATCTGTCTTCCTT